>NZ_CP081943.1:5397084-6746355 GCF_020423045.1 Pseudomonas sp. MM213 | reverse complement strand
ATCGTCGGCATGGGGCTCGGGGTTTTTCTCGCGGCTCAATTGGTCTGGCCCGAACTCAACTTCAATTTGCCGTGGACCAGTTTTGGCCGCTTGCGCCCACTGCACACCAACGCGGTGATCTTCGCGTTCGGCGGCTGCGCCCTGTTCGCCAGTTCGTTCTATTCGGTGCAACGCACCTGCCAGACACAACTGTTTGCGCCGAAAGTCGCCGCGTTCTGCTTCTGGGGCTGGCAACTGGTGATTCTGCTGGCGGCGATCAGCCTGCCGCTGGGCTACACCAGCTCCAAGGAATACGCCGAGCTGGAATGGCCGATCGATATCCTGATCACCATCGTCTGGGTCGCCTACGCCATCGTGTTTTTCGGCACGCTGGCCAAGCGCAAGACCAAGCACATCTATGTGGGCAACTGGTTCTTCGGTGGTTTCATCATCACCGTGGCGATTTTGCACATCGTCAACAACCTTGAGCTGCCGGTGAGTTTCACCAAGTCCTACTCGCTGTACGCCGGTGCGACCGATGCCATGGTGCAGTGGTGGTACGGCCACAACGCCGTAGGCTTTTTCCTCACCGCCGGTTTCCTCGGGATGATGTACTACTTCGTGCCGAAACAGGCCGAGCGTCCGGTGTATTCCTATCGCCTGTCGATCGTGCACTTCTGGGCGCTGATCACCCTGTACATCTGGGCCGGTCCGCACCACTTGCACTACACCGCGCTGCCGGACTGGGCGCAGTCGCTGGGCATGGTGATGTCGCTGATCCTGCTGGCGCCAAGCTGGGGCGGCATGATCAACGGCATGATGACGCTCTCCGGTGCCTGGCATAAGTTGCGCAGTGACCCGATCCTGCGCTTCCTCGTGGTCTCGCTCGCGTTCTACGGCATGTCGACCTTCGAAGGGCCGATGATGGCGATCAAGACCGTGAACGCCCTCTCCCACTACACCGACTGGACCATCGGCCACGTACACGCCGGCGCACTCGGCTGGGTGGCGATGATTTCCATCGGCGCGCTGTACCACATGATCCCGAAAATCTTCGGTCGCCCGCAGATGCACAGCATCGGCCTGATCAACGCGCACTTCTGGCTGGCCACTATCGGCACCGTGCTGTACATCGCCTCGATGTGGGTCAACGGCATCGCCCAGGGTCTGATGTGGCGCGCAGTCAACGAAGACGGCACGCTGACCTACTCCTTCGTCGAAACCCTGGTGGCCAGCCACCCAGGCTTCATCGTGCGACTGGTGGGCGGTGCGATCTTCCTCAGCGGCATGTTCCTGATGGCTTACAACACCTGGCGCACCGTGCGGGCCTCGCAGCCTGCCGAAGTCGCCGCTGCCGCGCAGATGGCCTGAGGAGTCCGAGATGAAACACGAAACAATCGAAAAAAACGTCGGCCTGCTGATGCTGCTGATGGTCCTGGCCGTGAGCATCGGCGGTCTGACCCAGATCGTCCCGCTGTTCTTCCAGGACGTGACCAATAAACCGGTGGAAGGCATGAAGCCCTACACCGCGCTGCAACTGGAAGGTCGCGACATTTACATCCGCGAAGGCTGCGTCGGTTGCCACTCGCAGATGATCCGGCCGTTCCGTGCCGAGACCGAGCGTTACGGTCACTACTCGGTGGCCGGGGAAAGCGTCTGGGATCACCCGTTCCTGTGGGGTTCCAAGCGTACCGGTCCGGACCTGGCCCGTGTCGGCGGCCGTTACTCCGAAGACTGGCACCGCGCGCACTTGTACAACCCGCGCAACGTGGTGCCGGAATCGAAGATGCCGGCCTATCCATGGCTGGTGGCCAATCAGCTCGACAGCAGCCACACCGAAACCAAGATCAAGGCGATGCGCACCCTCGGCGTGCCGTACACCGATGCAGACATCGCAGGCTCGGTCGAATCGCTCAAGGGCAAGACCGAAATGGACGCACTGGTCGCCTACCTGCAAGTGCTCGGCACTGCCATCAAGAGCAAGAGGTGAGCCATGCCCTTTGAAATAATGAGCGTAATGAGCAGTGGATTGATTCGCGGCCTGGGCACGGTCGTGGTGTTCGTGGCCTTCGTCGGCCTGACGTTGTGGGTGTTCAACAGCAAGCGCAATCCGGAGTTCGCCGAAGCACGTTTGCTGCCGTTCGCCGATGAGCCACAAGCCGATAGCACCCAAGAACCTGAAGCAAGGAGTACCCGGTCATGACCACTTTCTGGAGTACGTGGATCTGCGTACTGACCATCGGCAGCCTGATCGGCCTGACCTGGCTGCTGATCGGCACCCGCAAGGGCGAAACCAAGGGCAGCGTCGACCAGACCATGGGCCACAGCTTCGACGGCATCGAGGAATATGACAATCCGCTGCCGCAGTGGTGGTTCATGCTGTTCGCCGGCACGCTGGTGTTCGCCGTGGGCTACCTGATTCTTTACCCGGGCCTGGGCAACTGGAAAGGCATCCTGCCGGGTTACGAGAACGGCTGGACCGGCGTTCACGAATGGGAAAAGGAGATGAACAAGGCCGACGCGAAGTTCGGACCGATCTTCGCCAAATTCGCCGCCATGCCGGTGGAAGAAGTGGCCAAGGACCCGCAAGCGCTGAAAATGGGCGGTCGCCTGTTCGCCTCGAACTGCTCGGTGTGTCACGGCTCGGATGCCAAGGGCGCTTTCGGCTTCCCGAACCTGGCCGACAGCAACTGGCGCTGGGGCGGTGACGCCGAGATGATCAAGACCACGATCATGGGTGGACGCATGGCAGCGATGCCGGCCTGGGGTGAAATCCTCGGTGAAGCCGGCGTGAAAAACGTTGCAGCGTATGTGCGTCATGAACTGGCCGGCCTGCCATTGCCGGCTGGCGACACCGCCGACCTGCAAGCCGGACAGCAAGCATTCAGCACCACCTGCGTAGCCTGTCATGGGGCAAACGGCCAGGGCACTGAAGCCATGGGTGCGCCGAACCTGACGCAACCGGCCGGTTTTATCTACGGTACAAGCCTGGCGCAACTGCAACAAACGATCCGCCATGGCCGCCAGGGCCATATGCCGGCGCAGAACGAACTGCTCGGCAACGACAAAGTGCAACTGCTGGCCGCTTATGTGTACAGCCTGTCCCACGGTCTGAATACAGAGCGTTTGCAGGCCGAAGGCAAAAGCGAATAATTCTTGACCGCTCTGCTGCCGCATTCTTCTCGGATGCGGCAGTTCCCTGCCCCTTTGCGACCCATTGTCGCACCCCTCCGTTAGTCCGCCTTTCGGTTCACCAGATTCGGGTCTAAGCTTGCCCCGATGCGGACTGGCTTGAGCCGGTTCCAGGTCGACCCGACCCGATGTGTTCGACGAATCAGCTCGATGACAAGCCGCAAAGGCTGGTAGATACCGGCTGTCGTGCCAATTGCCATCGGTCACCCGATCGTTGCGTTTGAACACACCCCGTTACAACTGACCTGACCCTCTCATCATTTTCGTTCGCTGCGACATTTTGTCCGAGGGCGATTTTGTCCTTACGCGGCGCATGGAAAGGCCGCAGAATCAGCTTTTGAAAGCATTGACCCAGGTCATGGCGCGTTGCAATGACCCCCTGCTTTCTCCATACTTGCGGCCGATTTTTACTCCTAATAAAACACCCAAACCGTGGAACCTTAGAATGAGCACAGCAATCAGTCCGACTGCTTATAACTATAAGGTAGTCCGCCAGTTCGCCATCATGACGGTGGTCTGGGGGATCCTTGGCATGGGGCTCGGTGTCTTCATCGCCTCGCAACTGGTCTGGCCGGAGTTGAACTTCGGTCTGCCGTGGACGAGCTTTGGACGCCTGCGCCCGTTGCACACTAACCTGGTGATTTTCGCCTTTGGTGGTTGTGCACTGTTTGCCACTTCTTATTACGTCGTGCAGCGAACCTGCCAAACGCGACTGATTTCCGACAGCCTCGCGGCCTTCACCTTCTGGGGTTGGCAAGCGGTGATCGTCGGCGCCATCGTTACCTTGCCGTTGGGTTACACCACCACCAAGGAATACGCTGAGCTGGAATGGCCCCTGGCTATTCTGCTGGCCATCGTCTGGGTCACCTACGGCCTGGTGTTCTTCGGCACCATCACCAAGCGCAAGACCAAGCACATCTATGTGGGCAACTGGTTCTACGGTGCCTTCATCGTCGTGACGGCGATGCTGCACATCGTCAACCACGCCTCGCTGCCGGTCAGTTTCTTCAAGTCCTACTCGGCCTACGCCGGTGCGACGGATGCGATGATCCAGTGGTGGTACGGCCACAACGCCGTAGGTTTCTTCCTGACCACCGGCTTCCTCGGGATGATGTACTACTTCGTTCCGAAGCAGGCCGAGCGTCCGATCTACTCCTATCGCCTGTCCATCGTGCACTTCTGGGCGCTGATCACCCTGTACATCTGGGCCGGTCCGCACCACCTGCACTACACCGCGCTGCCGGACTGGGCGCAGTCGTTGGGCATGGCCATGTCGATCATCCTGCTGGCGCCAAGCTGGGGCGGCATGATCAACGGCATGATGACCCTGTCGGGTGCCTGGCATAAGCTGCGCACCGACCCGATCCTGCGCTTCCTCGTGGTATCGCTGGCGTTCTACGGCATGTCGACCTTCGAAGGTCCGATGATGGCGATCAAGACCGTCAACTCGCTGTCGCACTACACCGACTGGACCATCGGCCACGTACACGCCGGCGCTCTTGGCTGGGTAGCGATGATCTCGATCGGCGCGATCTACCACATGATCCCGAAACTGTTCGGTCGCGCGCAGATGCACAGCATCGGCCTGATCAACGCACACTTCTGGCTCGCGACCATCGGTACCGTGCTGTACATCGCTTCGATGTGGGTCAACGGCATCACCCAGGGTCTGATGTGGCGTGCAATCAACGACGACGGCACCCTCACCTACTCGTTCGTCGAAGCGCTGCAAGCCAGCCACCCGGGCTTCATCGTTCGCGCATTGGGCGGCGCATTCTTCGCCACCGGCATGCTGCTCATGGCCTACAACGTATGGCGTACCGTACGTGCCTCGAACCCGGCCGAAGCTGAAGCCGCCGAACAGATTGCTGTAGTTGGAGCTCACTGATGAAGCATGAAGCAGTCGAGAAGAATATTGGCCTGCTGGCCTTCTTCATGGTCATCGCCGTCAGCATCGGCGGCCTGACCCAGATCGTTCCGCTGTTTTTCCAGGACGTCACCAACAAGCCGGTCGAAGGCATGAAGCCTCGTACCGCCCTTGAACTGGAAGGCCGCGACATCTACATCGCCAACGGTTGTGTCAGCTGCCACTCGCAGATGATCCGCCCGTTCCGTGCTGAAACCGAACGCTACGGCCACTACTCGGTTGCCGGTGAAAGCGTCTGGGACCACCCGTTCCTGTGGGGTTCCAAGCGTACCGGTCCGGACCTGGCCCGTGTCGGCGGTCGTTACTCCGATGACTGGCAGCGTGCGCATTTGTACAACCCGCGCAACGTAGTGCCCGAGTCGAAAATGCCGGCCTACCCGTTCCTCGTGGAAAACAAGCTCGACGGCAAAGACACCGCCAAGAAAATGGAAGTCTTGCGCACGCTCGGCGTCCCTTACACCGACGAAGACATCGCCGGTGCCAAGGATGCTGTGAAGGGCAAAACCGAAATGGACGCGCTGGTGGCCTATCTGCAAGGCCTGGGCACCATCATCAAAAGCAAACGGTGATTTAGATGGATATCGGGATGATTCGTGGCCTGGGCACCGTTGTTGTGATGGTGGCCTTCATCGGTCTGGCGCTGTGGGTGTTCAGCCCCAAGCGCAAGTCGGAGTTTGAAGACGCGACCTTGCTGCCTTTCGCGGATGATCCCGAAGCCATCAAGCACGTCGAGCAAGCTTCTAGGAGTAACAAAGAATGACTACGTTCTGGAGTCTGTACGTCACAGTCCTCAGTCTCGGCACCATCTTCGCCCTGACCTGGCTGTTGCTGTCCACCCGCAAGGGCCAGCGCAGCGAAGCCACCGAAGAAACGGTTGGCCACTCCTTCGACGGGATCGAGGAGTACGACAACCCGCTGCCGAAATGGTGGTTCATGCTGTTCGTGGGCACCATCATTTTCGCCCTGGGTTACCTGGTGCTGTACCCGGGCCTGGGCAACTGGAAAGGCCTGCTGCCGGGTTACAACTACCTGGATAACGAGAAGCAGACCGCGTTCGCCAACGGCCAGAGCGGCTGGACCGGCGTTCACGAGTGGGAAAAGGAAATGGCCAAGTCGGACGCCAAGTTCGGCCCGATCTTCGCCAAATTCGCTTCCATGCCGATCGAAGAAGTCGCCAAGGACCCGCAAGCCCTGAAGATGGGTGGCCGTTTGTTCGCCTCCAACTGCTCGGTTTGCCACGGCTCCGACGCCAAAGGCGCTTATGGCTTCCCGAACCTGACCGACGCCGACTGGCGCTGGGGCGGCGAAGCGGAAACCATCAAGGCCACCATCATGGGCGGTCGTCACGCGGTCATGCCGGCGTGGGCTGAAGTGATCGGCGAGCAAGGCGTTGCTGATGTTGCTGCGTTCGTCCTGACCAGCCTCGATGGCCGCAAACTGCCGGAAGGCACCAAGGCTGACCCGGCTGCCGGGCAGAAACTGTTCGCCGCCAACTGCGTGGCGTGCCACGGTCCGGCCGGCAAAGGGACGCCAGCGATGGGCGCACCTGACCTGACCCACCCGGGCGCGTTCATCTACGGTTCGAGCTTCGCTCAACTGCAGCAGACCATCCGTTACGGCCGTCAGGGCCAGATGCCTGCGCAAGAACAGCTGCAAGGCAACGACAAGGTTCACCTGCTGGCCGCTTACGTCTACAGCTTGTCTCACGGTGAGAAAGCTCCGGCGGCGGATGCCCAGTAAGGCAAACGCTTGATGCAAAAAAACGGCCCCGCCAGTGATCTGGCGGGGCCTTTTTTATGGGCTATTGGCCAGAATTCATGACACCGGCACTGTCGCTATCAGCTCACGTTTTTGCCACTGGTTGTTATCGACCGCATAGACGTGCAGGTTTTTGCGATCCTCGGAAAAACTGGCGATCAGATAGGTCTGCTGGGATGCACTGCCGCTGATGAAACCGGGCACACCGTTCGTGTACCACATGGAGCCGCTGTTCCCATGGAGATGACCGGCGAATATTGCAGTCACTTCATACTTATCGATCATATCCCTGAACCGTTTTTCCTGACTCCAGTCACCCATAAAATCATTGGGTTTATGCATGTTCAGTAGAATGACTTTCCCCTGCGCGCGTGCCTGCTGAAGGTCACGCTCAAGCCAATCGAGTGCCGGGGTAATTTCAAAAACCGTCGGACTGAAAAAAGTCCCCGAAGAGAAGGTCACCGAGTAAGTTGGCTCGTTATGTAACTGCACCAAGTGCACATCGCCATAATCCCTGGAGTACGCGAGACTTCCGTAATAAGTGGTGCTCGGCCATGAAGCCCGCGCTGCCAGATCCATACTGCCGACTTTTCCCCAATAGCGCTCCTTCAGATTTTCAATGCTTCCAGCGGCGCAACTATTCAGAAAACAATCATCCACGTTATTTTGATAGTCATGATTACCCAACCCGTAGTCATAATCCCCTTGAAGTTTCGCATCCAGCGTCTGCTGGACATAGGAACGCTCATCCGCATGACCGAAGGCAGTCATATCGCCATTGATCATCACGGGAACCGCCGCGCTCCCACCCTGTTGCCGCCTGAAGTCGGCAATACTGTCGTACTGCGTTTCGATCAGCCAACGGGAGCGCTCCCGCTTCTGAGAATCGGACTCCGGCAACCGGGCGTCAGTGTTATCGGTCCAGGGAAACTGCGGGTCCGAAGCGAACACGATATGCCGTGGCGTTTGCGCCGACGACACAACAGGAACTACCCACACACCTACCAGCAACACCAACAACTGCCATCCTTTGCTTAACTCCATCTTGTCCCTTTCCCTAATATTTAATAGTGAGCGCACTCACACAAAATCCATTCAAAACACATCTGCGAAGAGCAAACTACAACAACACTCACCAGAACAACAATAAACAACATATATATAATTGTGAACACCAACTATAAAACCAACTCGACCAACTTACCCACATACTCCGCCAAACTTTCAATGCAATCGCCACATCAATAAAAACTGATATCTATCAATATCTACGCATTACCAGCCACATTGAGAACAAAGTGAGTGACCTCGGCACTGGCAGCCAACCTTCGTCACTGAAACGACGAACGGTACGACCTTCTCCATGGATTCAGGTTGCCGAAGCAGAGGATCAAGTAGTAACGTTTCTACATTACCGCTTTCAGGAGGCCAACCATGATGGCCATCACCACTATCTCGAGCCGCGAATTCAATCAGGACACAAGTAGTGCCAAAAAAGCCACGCGCCAGGGACCGGTTATCATCACCGACCGTGGCAAGCCGGCCCATGTACTGCTAAGCATTGAGGACTACCAAAATCTCACCGGCAGCAACGCCAGCATTGTCGATCTATTGGTGATGCCGGAAGCGGCAGACATTGAGTTCGAAACCGAGCGCGCCGTGATCATTCATCGACCCGTGGACCTGTCCTGATGTTTCTGCTCGACACCAATGTAATTTCTGAATTGCGCAAACCCCGGGCGGATGCAAACGTCGTCGCCTGGGCCAAAAGCGTCATCGCCCCACGAATGTTTATTTCGGCCATTACCCTAAAGGAGCTGGAGACCGGGGTTCTGCGAATGGAGCGTCGTGACCCCGCGCAGGGGAAGGTATTGCGTACCTGGCTTAAGCGACATGTCATGCCAGCCTTTGATGCCAGAATCTTGCCCGTCGACGCCGCCGTGGCCCTACGCTGTGCCGGCTTGCATGTTCCAGACAGCACTAACGAAAGCGACGCGCTGATTGCAGCGACTGCCCTGGTGCATGGTCTGACGGTGGTCACTCGCAATATCGGCGACTTTCAATCCAGCGGCGTTGCACTGATCAATCCATGGGCCGATTGAACGTCGGCACCCGCAAAACCGTCCATAATTTCACCAGTCAATTGATTCAAGTCATTACACCGTCAGTTGGCTTCCACCAACGTGACCAAAGGTCGCACCCTTGATCTAGAGCTACAGGCGTATCATTGCGCCACTGCAACACCCCTTTTTGACCGCGGTCGGCATGTACTGACCGAGGCATTTTTCCACTGCCGTGGGATGCAACTGATGAGCAACCAGATTCCGGTACACGACGTTACCCCGCCTGCCAAGAACGCGAACAACAGCGTCGACCTCTACGCCTCTCGAGAAAAGATCTACACCCGCGCCTTCACCGGCCTGTTCCGTAACCTGCGGATGATGGGCGGCGCGTTTTTGTTTCTGTTGTATTTCGGCACGGTCTGGCTGAACTGGGGCGGTCATCAAGCCGTCTGGTGGAACCTGCCGGAGCGTAAGTTCTTTATTTTTGGCGCAACGTTCTGGCCGCAGGATTTCATCCTGCTCTCGGGCATTCTGATTGTCAGCGCGTTCGGCCTGTTCTTCATTACCGTGTACGCCGGTCGTGTCTGGTGCGGTTATACCTGCCCGCAGAGCGTCTGGACGTGGATTTTCATGTGGTGCGAGAAGGTCACCGAAGGCGACCGCAACCAGCGCATCAAGCTCGACAAGGCGCCGATGAGCGCCAACAAGTTCCTGCGTAAATTCAGCAAGCACTCGATGTGGCTGCTGATCGGCTTCGCAACCGGCATGACCTTCGTCGGTTACTTCTCGCCGATCCGCGAACTGACCATCGAATTCTTCACTGGCGAAGCGGATGGCTGGTCGTATTTCTGGGTCGGGTTCTTCACCCTCGCCACTTACGGCAACGCCGGCTGGTTGCGCGAGCAGGTGTGCATTTACATGTGTCCGTATGCGCGCTTCCAGAGCGTGATGTTCGACAAGGACACGCTGATCGTTTCCTACGATCCGCGTCGCGGTGAAAGCCGCGGCCCGCGCAAGAAAGGCATCGACTACAAGGCTCAGGGCCTGGGCGATTGCATCGACTGCACCATGTGCGTCCAGGTCTGCCCGACCGGCATCGACATCCGCGACGGCCTGCAAATCGAATGCATCGGTTGCGCTGCGTGCATCGATGCCTGCGACAGCATCATGGACAAGATGGATTACCCGCGCGGCCTGATCAGCTACACCACCGAGCACAACCTGTCCGGGCAAAAAACCCATAAACTGCGCCCGCGCCTGATCGGCTACGCCGCTGTATTGCTGGCGATGATGGCGTTGCTGGCGACCGCGTTCTTCATGCGTTCGCTGGTCGGTTTCGACGTCAGCAAAGACCGCGTGCTGTACCGCGAGAACGCCGAAGGCCGGATTGAAAACGTCTACAGCCTGAAGATCATGAACAAGGATCAGCGCGACCACACCTACGTGCTGGAGGCCGCCGGCCTGCCGGATCTCAAGCTGCAAGGCAAACGCGAGATCAAGGTCGCCGCCGGCGAAATTTTCAGCCAGCCGGTGGAACTGTCCATCGCGCCGGAAAAACTGCCATCGAGCACCAACGAGGTGAAATTCATCCTCAAGGATGCCGATGACGAGAGCATCCACGTTGAAGCCAAGAGCCGGTTCATCGGCCCACAAATTCGTTAAGAGAAGTGATCATGCCCGCAGCAAACGCCGCAAGTCCCTGGTACAAGCATCTTTGGCCGTGGATCATCATTGCCATCCTCGCCTGTTCGGTGACCTTGACCTTGTCCATGGTGACCATCGCGGTGAACAACCCGGATAACCTGGTCAACGACAACTACTACGAGGCCGGCAAAGGCATCAACCGCTCCCTCGACCGTGAACTGCTGGCGCAAACCCTGCTCCTGCGCGCCAGCGTGCACCTGGATGACGTGACCGGCGAAGTCGACCTGCGCCTGAGCGGCAACAGCCAACCGAAAACCCTCGAACTGAACCTGATCTCGCCGACCCAGCCGGAGAAGGATCGCAAGATCACCCTCGCTCAAAGCGAAACCGAACAGGGCCGCTACATCGGCCAGTTGAGCGACAAGGTTGAAGGTCGTCGTTTTGTCGAACTGCTGGGTACTCAGGACGACCACATCTGGCGTATGTTCGAAGAAGAACTGGTCAGCCATGACAAGGATCTGCTGCTGGGTGACGAACCGCTGCAGGGCGCCGAAGACCTGAAAAAGTAACAACCAGCGCTTCGCGCATCGCGAGCAGGCTCGCTCCCACATTAGATTTGTGGCGTTCACAAAACCCTGTGGGAGCGAGCCTGCTCGCGATGAGGCCCTTCCAGACGACATAGATCCAAAATCATGACCACCCCAACCCCCTGCTACCACTGCGCCCTGCCCGTCCCGGCCGGCAGCCGCTTCACCGCGGCCGTCCTCGGTGAAACCCGCGAGTTCTGCTGCCCGGGTTGTCAGGCGGTGGCCGAAGCGATTGTCGCCGGTGGGCTGGAAAGCTATTACCAGCACCGCAGCGAAGCCTCGGCCAACCCCGAAGCGTTGCCGGTGCAGTTGGTGGATGAACTGGCGCTGTACGATCGCGCCGACGTGCAAAAACCCTTCGTGCGCCACGATGGCGAACTCGCCGAAACCACGCTGCTGATGGAAGGCATCAGTTGCGCGGCCTGTGGCTGGCTGATCGAGAAACACCTGCGCGGCTTGCCGGCGGTGGCCGAAGCGCGCCTCAACCTGTCCAACCATCGCCTGCACGTACGCTGGGCCGATGCGCAATTGCCGCTGAGCCAGGTGCTCAGCGAGTTACGCCACATCGGTTACGCCGCCCATCCTTATCAAGCCGACCGCGCCAGCGAACAACTGGCCAGCGAAAACCGCCTGGCCCTGCGCCAACTCGGGGTTGCCGGGCTGCTGTGGTTCCAGGCGATGATGGCGACCATGGCCACCTGGCCGGAATTCAACATCGACCTCAGCCCCGAGCTGCACACCATCCTGCGCTGGGTCGCGCTGTTCCTCACCACGCCGATCGTGTTCTACAGCTGCGCGCCGTTCTTCAAAGGGGCGATGCGCGATTTACGTACCCGCCACCTGACCATGGACGTCTCGGTATCGCTGGCGATTGGCAGTGCCTACATCGCCGGGATCTGGACCTCGATCACCGGGGTCGGCGAATTGTATTTCGATGCCGTCGGCATGTTTGCGCTGTTCCTGCTGGCCGGGCGTTATCTGGAGCGTCGCGCCCGCGAACGCACCGCCGCCGCCACCGCACAGCTGGTCAATCTGCTGCCCGCCTCGTGTTTGCGCCTGAGCGCCGACGGCCAGAGCGAGCGGATCCTGCTCAGCGAACTGCGCGTCGGCGATCAGGTTCTGGTGCATCCCGGTGCGATCCTGCCGGCCGACGGCAAGATCCTCGACGGCCAGTCGAGCATCGACGAATCCCTGCTGACTGGCGAATACCTGCCACAGCCGCGCACGCTTGGTGACGCCGTCACCGCCGGCACCCTGAACGTCGAAGGCGCGCTGACCGTGGAAGTCCTCGCCCTCGGCCAGGACACCCGGCTGTCTGCCATCGTCCGCCTGCTGGACCGCGCCCAGGCCGAGAAGCCACGACTGGCGGAGATCGCCGACCGCGCCGCGCAATGGTTCCTGCTGCTGACGCTGATCGCATCCGCTGGCATTGGCCTGCTGTGGTGGGAGCTGGACTCATCGCGCGCCTTCTGGATTGTCCTGGCGATGCTCGTCGCGACCTGCCCGTGCGCCTTGTCCCTCGCCACACCGACCGCCCTCACCGCCGCCACTGGCACGCTGCACAAACTGGGTTTGTTGTTGACCCGCGGCCATGTGCTGGAAGGCCTGAACCAGATCGACACGGTGATTTTCGACAAGACCGGCACCCTCACCGAAGGGCGCCTGGCGCTGCGCTCGATCCGCCCGCTCGGCGCACTCGACAGCGATCAATGCCTGGGCCTCGCCGCCGCCCTCGAAAACCGTTCCGAACACCCAATCGCCCGTGCGTTTGGCCGCGCGCCACTGGCCGCCGAAGAAGTCCACAGCACGCCGGGGCTGGGCCTGGAAGGCGTGGTCGGTGAGCAGCGTTTGCGCATCGGCCAACCGGGTTTTGTCTGCGAACTCAGTGGCGCTGCCATCCCGCTGATGCCGGATGAAGCCGGCCAATGGCTGCTGCTCGGCGACAATGCCGGACCGCTGGCATGGTTCGTCCTCGACGACCGTTTGCGCAGCGATGCGCCCGCGTTGCTGGAAGCCTGCCGGGCGCGCGGCTGGCGCACGTTGCTGCTGTCGGGTGACAGCTCGCCGATGGTCGCCAGCGTCGCCGCCGAGCTGGGCATCGACGAGGCCCGTGGCGGTTTGCGTCCGGACGACAAATTGCAGGTCCTGCAACAGTTGCACAAAGAAGGACGCAAGGTGTTGATGCTCGGTGACGGCGTGAATGACGTGCCGGTGCTGGCCGCCGCCGACATCAGCGTCGCCATGGGTTCGGCCACCGATCTGGCGAAAACCAGTGCGGATGCGGTGCTGCTGTCCAACCGCCTGGACGCGTTGGTGCAAGCCTTCAGTCTCGCTCGGCGCACCCGTCGGGTCATCATCGAGAACCTGTTGTGGGCCGGGCTGTACAATGGCCTCATGTTGCCGTTCGCCGCCCTCGGCTGGATCACGCCGGTGTGGGCGGCGGTCGGCATGTCCATCAGTTCGTTGACCGTGGTGCTGAACGCCCTGCGCCTGACTCGCCTGCCGAGCACGCCGGCCGCCAGCGCCACGCCAGAAACCCGCCCGCTGCCGGCCTGAGCCGCGCGGGCATGGAGTCTCACCATGCCAGCTCTCTACGTGATGATCCCGGCCGCACTGCTGATCGTCGCCATCGCGGTCTACATCTTCTTCTGGGCGGTCGACAGCGGTCAGTACGACGACCTCGACGGCCCGGCCCACAGCATCCTGTTCGACGACCAGGACCCGAACCACACCGCGGCGGTCGACGAGGCCAGCGGCCATCCGGCCAAACCGGACGACAAGGCGCCCCCGCATGTTTGAGCTGGCGCCACTGCTGGTGTCGGCGGTCATTCTGGGCCTGCTCGGCGGCGGGCATTGCCTGGGCATGTGCGGCGGCTTGATGGGCGCGTTGACCCTGGCAATTCCCAAGGAACAGCGCAGCCGCCGGTTTCGATTGCTGCTGGCTTACAACCTCGGGCGGATTCTCAGTTACGCAGCGGCCGGCCTGCTGATCGGCCTGGCGGGTTGGGCGGTGGCGAACAGCCCGGCGGCGATGTTCATGCGTATCCTCGCCGGATTGCTGCTGATCGCCATGGGGCTTTATCTCGCCGGCTGGTGGAGCGGCCTGACCCGCATCGAAAGCCTCGGTCGCGGTCTGTGGCGGCATATCCAGCCCGTCGCGAACAAGCTGTTGCCAGTGTCGAGCCTGCCGCGAGCCTTGTTGCTCGGCGCGCTCTGGGGCTGGTTGCCGTGCGGGCTGGTTTACAGCACGTTGCTGTGGTCGGCGAGCCAGGGCAATGCGCTGGACAGTGCATTGCTGATGCTCGCGTTCGGGCTGGGCACCTGGCCGGTGTTGCTCGCCACGGGTCTGGCGGCCGAGCGGGTCACGGCGCTGTTGCGCAAACGGTACGTACGCATGACGGGGGGCTTGCTGGTGATGCTGTTTGGCATCTGGACCTTGCCGGGGCCGCATCAGCATTGGCTCATGGGGCATTGATCGGCGGCGCGGCCTTCGCGGGCAAGCCTCGCTCCTACAGTTGTGCGCGATCCACTGTAGGAGCGAGGCTTGCCCGCGAAGAGGCCCGCACCGACAACACAAATCCTGACCGTTGATGCAAATCAAGATGCTCCAACGCCGCACCCCATAGACTTGCCGACACTGCCAGCCTATCCGGGGGAATGCCCGCATGATGCTCGACGCCATTCGTTGGGATACCGATCTGATCCGCCGTTATGACCTGGCGGGACCGCGTTACACCTCCTACCCGACCGCCGTGCAGTTCGATGGTCATGTCGGCACCTTCGACCTGTTCCATGCGCTGCGCGAAAGCCGCAAGGCCCTGCGTCCTTTGTCGCTCTATGTGCACGTGCCGTTCTGCGCGAACATTTGCTACTACTGCGCCTGCAACAAAGTCATCACCAAGGATCGCGGCCGCGCCCTGCCCTACTTGCAGCGCCTGGAGCAGGAAATCCAGCTGATCGCCTGCCATCTCGACCCGGCGCAGAAGGTCGAGCAATTGCACTTCGGTGGCGGCACACCGACCTTTCTCAGCCATGACGAACTGCGTCAACTGATGGCCCAGTTGCGTAAAAGCTTCAACTTGCTGGAGGACGATTCCGGCGACTACGGCATCGAGATCGACCCGCGCGAAGCCGATTGGTCGACCATGGGCCTGCTGCGCGAACTGGGTTTCAACCGGGTCAGTATCGGCCTGCAAGACCTCGACCCGGCCGTGCAACGCGCGGTGAATCGCCTGCAAAGCCTGGAGGAAACCCGAGCGGTGATCGACGCCGCACGGACGCTGCAATTTCGCTCGATCAACATCGACCTGATCTACGGTTTGCCAAGGCAGACACCGGAGAACTTCGCCCGCACGGTCGACGAAGTGATCAACCTGCAACCGGACCGCCTGTCGGTGTTCAACTACGCGCACTTGCCGGAGCGCTTCCTGCCGCAACGGCGAATCAACAGCGACGAATTGCCGACGCCGGCACAGAAACTGGAAATGCTCCAGCGCACCATCGAACAGCTGACCGCCGCCGGCTACCGTTACATCGGCATGGATCACTTCGCCCTGCCCGACGATGAGCTGGCAATTGCTCAGGAAGAATCAACCCTGCAACGCAACTTCCAGGGCTACACCACTCACGGCCATTGCGACCTGATCGGCCTCGGCGTCTCGGCCATCAGCCAGATTGGCGACTTGTACTGCCAGAACAGCAGCGACCTGAATCAGTACCAGAACGCCCTGGCCTCAGCACAACTGGCCACCAATCGCGGCCTGCTGTGCAATGCCGATGACCGCCTGCGGCGAGCGGTGATTCAACAATTGATTTGCAGTTTCAACCTGGAGTTCGCTGAGATCGAGAAGGCTTTCAACATCGATTTTCGCGGTTACTTCGGCGAATTGTGGCCGCAACTGCAACGCATGGCCGAAGACGGACTGATCGAACTGAACAATGAACGGATCACCGTATTGCCGGCCGGACGGTTGCTGGTGCGTTCGGTGTGCATGGTGTTCGACGCGTACCTGGAGCAACAGAATCGCCAGCGGTTTTCGCGTGTCATCTAACGCTCCACCAGCAGGGAAGTCGTCTTCAGCACTTGCTCAGGGGTCAGGCTCGCCTGCGAGATGGCTTTGGACAGCACCATATTGGCCGTGATCATCCCGCCATTGAGGGTGGTGATGGTCGCTTGCAGCGCGCCGAGCTTGGCCCTGCGTTCTTCAGCAGAAAGTCGCTTGTCTGCCATTACCGCTTGCATGCTCGCGACTTTCTCGGCGATCTGCTTCTGTATTCGGCGAATCATTTTCAGGATCTGTTGAATGTTTTCCGGCAACCCGCTTTCTTCAATGTCCTTGTTGTCACCGTGGGAACTGGCAGCCTTGGTCAAACCAGCGCCAGACAATGAGACTTTGATGCCTTCAGCCACGGGCGAAGTGCCCGGGCCAATGGCGATTGCCGAGTCTTCGCCGGCCAGGCCGTTTGCGGGCTCATGCAGTGTTTGCACACCACTGCTGCCGGGGTTGAGCACGCCGATGGTGGCCATGAAACGAGTACCTGCGCATGGGTTGATGCCAGTTTATCGGCCACCGACAGCGGCGCTTTACCATGGCGTGACAAATCGGCACAGCGCTGGCCTGAACGTCTTCCGGTGAGGTACCCTTACGTCTTATGTGTGCTTTCCCACAAGGATTTAAGAAATGTCCGAGCCAGTAAAACTGCGCGCTCATAACCAGGCCCATTGCAAGGACTGCAGCCTGGCTCCCCTCTGCTTGCCACTTTCTCTGAATCTGGAAGACATGGATGCGCTGGACGAAATCGTTAAACGTGGCCGCCCACTGAAGAAGGGCGAGTTCCTGTTCCGTCAGGGCGACGTTTTCGACTCCGTTTATGCAGTACGTTCTGGCGCCCTGAAAACCTTCAGTCTCAGCGATGGCGGTGAAGAACAACTCACCGGTTTCCATCTGCCGAGCGAGCTGGTTGGCCTGTCGGGCATGGACACCGAAAAGCATCCGGTCTCGGCGCAGGCGCTGGAAACCACCTCGGTTTGCGAAATTCCGTTCGAACGCCTCGACGAACTGGCGCTGCAACTGCCACAACTGCGCCGTCAGTTGATGCGCGTGATGAGCCGTGAAATCCGCGATGATCAACAGATGATGTTGCTGCTGTCGAAAAAAACCGCTGACGAGCGCATCGCCACCTTCCTGGTCAACCTGTCGGCACGCTTCCGCGCTCGCGGCTTCTCGGCCAATCAGTTTCGCCTGAGCATGTCGCGCAATGAAATCGGCAACTACCTGGGCCTGGCGGTGGAAACCGTGTCGCGGGTGTTTACGCGCTTCCAGCAGAACGAGCTGATCGCCGCCGAAGGCAAGGAAATCCACATCCTCGACCCGATCCAGCTCTGCGCCCTCGCCGGCGGTTCGATCGAAGGCTGATTACGACCACGGCGGCTGAGCGAAACGGTTCAGCCGCCGTTATACTGCGACGTTTGCAGCCTGCCAGGACACCTAGACAATGGTCTTCGACTCCTTCGACATCAAATCCCTGATCCGCCCGGTGATCGACTTCCCGAAACCGGGCGTCATTTTTCGCGACATCACCCCGCTGTTCCAGTCGCCCACGGCTCTGCGCCTGGTGATGGACAGCTTTGCCCACCGTTACGTCGAGGCTGATTTCACCCACATCGGCGCCATGGATGCCCGTGGTTTCCTGATCGGTTCGGTGCTGGCCTATCAGTTGAACAAGCCGCTGGTGCTGTTCCGCAAGCAAGGCAAACTGCCGGCGGATGTGCTGGCCGAAGGTTATGCGACCGAGTACGGCGAAGCCTTCCTCGAAGTCCACGCCGACAGCTTGTGTGAAGGCGACTCGGTGGTGATGTTCGATGATTTGATCGCCACCGGCGGCACGCTGATTGCGGCGGCGAACCTGATTCGACGCATGGGCGCACGGGTGCATGAAGCGGCGGCGATTATTGATCTGCCGGAGCTGGGTGGGTCGCAACGCCTGGAAGACATGGGGATTCCGACGTTTTGCCTGACGCAGTTTGCCCTGAGCGATAAATAAGCGGCGTCTGTACCGGCCTCTTCGCGGGCAAGCCTCGCTCCTACAGGATAATGCGACCCCTTGTAGGAGCGAGGCTTGCCCGCGAAGGCGTCAGCAGCAACACCACAACACTCAAAGCCCCATCTGCTTACTGATGATCTCGTTCATCACTTCCCGCGTCCCGCCACCAATCGACAGAATCCGGTTATCCCGGTACAGCCGCTCCACCAGACTTTCGCGCATGTAGCCGAGACCGCCAAGAATCTGCACCGCATCCGTGGTAATCCGATCCGCCGTGTCCGTCGCGAAATTCTTCGCCATGGAAATCTCCTTGATCACACTCTGCCCCGCCGCCATTTTCGCCGCCTGGCGGTAAGTGAACTCCCGTGACACTTCCAGCGCCGTAGCCATTTCGGCGAGGCGATGCTTGAGCACCTGAAACTTGCCGATGGGCTTGCCGAACGCTTCACGCTGTCGGGCCCATTTCAGGCTTTCCTCCAGCGCCAGTTGCGCAGTCATGTTGGCCATCAGCGCCAACGCCAGGCGTTCGCTCTGGAAGTTGCCCATGATGCAAGCGAAGCCCATGTTCTCCGCGCCGATCAGATGGCCTACAGGTACGCGGCAATCATCGAAGAACAATTCAGCGGTGTCCGACGCCCACCAGCCCATTTTCTTCAACTGACGGCCTACGGTGAACCCTGGCGTGCCCTTCTCGATCAGCAGCAGGCTGATGCCACCGAAACCGGGCGCACCGGTGCGCACCGCAACGGTGTAGTAATCCGCACGCACGCCACTGGTGATAAAGGTTTTGCTGCCACTGACCCGGTAGACGTCGCCGTCACGCACGGCGCGGGTTTGCAGGTTGGCCACGTCGGAACCACCGCTGGGCTCGGTGACGGCCAGCGCGCTGATCTTCTCGCCAGCCAGTACGGCCGGCACGACGCGATCGCGAACGTCCGGCCTGGCCCATTTGAGAATGGGCGGCAGACCGATGTCCAGCGAACCCAACCCGGCGACCAGACCGCCAGAGCCGCAGCGCATCAACTCTTCGCTGGCGGCGATTTTGGCGAACAGATCACCTTCATGGCTGCCACCCAGGGTTTCGGGGTAACCGATGCCCAGGATCCCCGCTGCACCGGCCTTGAGGTAGAGTTCGCGGGGAAAGCTTTCGGCTTCTTCCCACTGGTCGATGTCCGGAAGAATCTCGCGCTCGACGAAACGTCTGACGCTGTCGCGGACCAATTGGTGGCTGGGGTCGAAGTATTCCTGGAAGGCAGGCATCGGCGAACTCCATGGAAGGGTTCAGCGACGTTAACCGAGCGCTTGCTTGGTTTTCAACAGGATTGTGTGAATCAGATGGACCGAGGCGCTCCCTTCGCGGGCAAGCCTCGCTCCTACAGGGGATCACATTTCCCTGTAGGAGCGAGGCTTGCCCGCGAAGGCGTCAGCCCAAACACCGAAAACTACAAAGCAATCGGCTTACGCCCCGCAAACGAATGCGCCAACGTCCCGCCATCCACCAGTTCCAGCTCGCCACCCAACGGCACGCCGTGGGCAATGCGCGAGGCGATCAGGCCTTTGTTGCTGAGCAACTGGGCGATGTAGTGCGCCGTGGCTTCACCCTCGACCGTCGGGTTGGTCGCAAGAATGACTTCGGTAAAAGTGCCTGCCTCTTCGATCCGCGCCATCAATTGCGGAATCCCGATGGCTTCCGGCCCCAGCCCGTCGAGCGGCGACAGGTGGCCCTTGAGCACGAAGTAACGACCGCGGAAACCGGTCTGTTCCACCGCGTAGACGTCCATCGGCCCTTCCACCACGCACAGCAAGGTGTCGTCGCGGCGGTTATCGGCGCATTGCGGGCACAAGTCGTCTTCGGTCAGCGTGCGGCACAACCGGCAATGCCCCACCCCTTCCATCGCCTGGCTGAGTGCCAGGGCCAGTCGCGAGCCACCGCTGCGATCACGCTCGAGCAGCTGCAACGCCATGCGTTGGGCAGTTTTCTGACCCACACCTGGCAAAATTCGCAGGGCATCGATCAGTTGGCGAATCAAAGGGCTGAAGCTCATGGGGAAACGTCCGACAAAACAACGAGACGCGGTTTATACCCGCGCCTCTCTTTAGCGTCAAATACTCAGTCCTGCGCGACGCGCACCACCAGTTTGCCGAAGTTGCGTCCCTCCAGCAGGCCGATGAACGCCTCGGGTGCATTCTCAAGACCCTCGACCACATCTTCGCGGAATTTCACCTTGCCGTCGCGCACCCACGGCGCCATGGCGCTGACGAATTCCGGCTGACGATCACCGTAGTCGTCGAACACGATGAAGCCCTGAATCCGCACGCGCTTGGTCAGCAAGGTGCGCTGCAACTGTGGCAGGCGATCCGGACCGGTCGGCGCCTCGCTGGCGTTGTAGGAAGCGATCAGGCCGCACAGTGGAATCCGCGCCTTGGGGTTGAGCAACGGCACCACCGCGTCGAATACCTTGCCGCCGACGTTCTCGTAATAAATGTCGATGCCCTGGGGACACGCCTGAGCCAGCTCACCGGCGAAGTCGGGACTCTTGTGGTCGATGCAGGCGTCGAAACCCAACTCATCCACCACATAGCGGCACTTGTCCGCGCCACCGGCCACCCCGACCACACGCAGGCCTTTGATCTTCGCCACTTGCCCGACCACTGAGCCCACCGCACCGGACGCCGCCGCGACCACAAGGGTTTCTCCGGAGGCTGGCTGGCCGATGTCCATCAAGCCCATGTAGGCAGTCATGCCCGGCATGCCGAGCACACCCAGCGCCATCGACGGGCTCGGCAGCCCGGACGGCACCGGAATGATATTGCGACCGTCGCTGATGCTGTGGCTCTGCCATCCGGTAGCGCCAACGACCAGGTCACCTTGCTGAAATTTCGGATTCAGCGAGCGCTCGACACGGCTGACGGCGCCACCGGTCATCACTTCGTCGATTGCCACCGGCGCCGCGTAGGACGGCGCGTCACTCATGCGGCCGCGCATGTAGGGATCCAGCGACAGGTACAGGGTTTTGAGCAATATCTGGCCATCCGCCAGGTCCGGCAGTGCTTCCCGCTCCAGGCGAAAATTCTCCGGCGTCGGTGCGCCCACCGGGCGGGACGCCAGGACGATACGTTGGTTGAGGGTCAATGCTTGTGGCATGTGAGCGTCTCCTTTGATCGATGAATTTGGCGGTATAGGGAAGCAGACCTTTGTGGCGGTCGGGTGTTCGATGTTTCTACCTTGAGACCGAGTCGACCTCTTCGCGGGCAAGCCTCGCTCCTACAGGTATTGCATAGCACTTGTAGGAGCGAGGCTTGCCCGCGAAGGCAGCGTATCAGGCGCCGCATGACCAACAGACAGAAACAAAAATGCCAGGCGCAATGCCTGGCATTTTTTTGTAGCTCATCCGACGCGCTTTGGCGAATCAGAACGGCAGCTTCATCCCCGGTGGCAGTTGCATGCCAGCGGTCATGCCGGACATTTTGTCCTGGCTGTTGGCTTCGATCTTGCGCACGGCGTCGTTGACGGCGGCGGCGAATACGGCCTCCAGCATCTCTTTGTCGTCTTCACTCAGGCCTTCGACCAGGCTCGGATCGATGGTCACGCGCTTGACGTCGTGACGACCGGTCATCACCACGGTGACCATATCGCCACCCGCCTTGCCGGTGACTTCGGCGTTGGCCAGCTCTTCCTGCATCTTGGCCATTTTTTCCTGCATCTGCTGCGCCTGCTTCATCAGGCCGGCCATGCCACCTTTCATCATGGGAATCACCTCAAAGTACTTGGATAAAAACAGCGCCCGGCCCTTTCGGCCGAACGCCTTCAGTTATTAGCCCTGACTGACCAGGGCTTCGACAGGTTCAATAGTATCGTTACGGACCACCGCACCGAACTGCTGCATCATTTGCTGGATGAACGGATCACCGTGAATCGACTCTTCCGCTTCGCGCTGACGGTTGGCACGGCGCCGGGATGCGGCCTGGGCCGGGGTCTCCTGCTCGGGCTTGATCAGCTCCATGCACAGGGTCAGCGTGCGCCCGTGAAACTGGTTCAGCGCATCGTTGAGACGACGTTGCTGGGTCGCGTTGAACAAGGCGCTATGGGCCGGGTCCAGGTGCATCAGCCAGTGGTCACCTTCCACGGAGATCAGCGTGCAGTTGGCGGCGATGCTGCCGGTCATGCCGGAAATCGGCAGTTTCGGGAACAGTTCCAGCCATTGCAGGGCCAGACCGGTGGCGGGCATCGCGGCCGGCTCAGGTTCGGGTTCCGGCGCGGGCTCGGCGGCATGTTCACTCGCCAGTTCGTCGAGGTAGCTGTACGCCGAATCCATGTCCGGTTCGATGTAGTCCTCGTCCAGCGGCGGCTCGTCGTCGGGGTCGATGCCCCGTGTCGCGGCGTCGACGTCGGCCACGGAAGGTTCCGGGATCGGCGCAGCGGCCCATTCCGGCGCGTCTGGCACAACGCTGTCAGGCGTCGGCAACGGCATCGGGGGCAATTCGGGTTGTTCAGCGGCGGTTTCCAGCACCGGCTCGACGGCTGGCTGCTGGACGACTTCGGGTTCGACCGGATCATTCCACGGCAGATCGACGACGGCTTCGACCGCTACCGGCGCAACAACGGGCTCCGGCACGATGACCGGTTCCGGCACGACAACGGCCGCAACCGGCTCAGGCTCGGGAGCAACCACCGGCGCGACCGGCGCGGCAACAACCGGTGCAACTGCCGCAGCGACTACCGGCGCAACAACCGGCGCGGCAGCCACTGAGTTTGCGGAATCAACTGTGGCCTGGCTGATCCCCACTGGCTTTAGCGGTTGCCTCGGCGCATCCGCGGTGTCTGCCGGGCGGAACGCGAGCATCCGCAGCAAGACCATTTCGAAGCCGCCGCGCGGGTCCGGCGCCAGCGGTAAATCGCGGCGGCCGATCAGGCCCATCTGGTAATAAAACTGCACGTCTTCGGCCGGCAAGGCCTGGGCCAGCGCCAGCACCCGATCACGGTCGCCGTGACCGTTGTCGACGCCTTCAGGCAAGGCCTGGGCGATGGCGACACGGTGCAGCACGTTGAGAATTTCCGAGAGCACACCGTTCCAGTCCGGGCCTTGTTCCGCCAGATGGCGGACGGCCTCGAGCAACGCCTTGGCGTCGCCTTCGATCAGCGAGTGCAGAACGTCATAGACCTGACCGTGATCGAGCGTGCCGAGCATCGCCCGTACATCGGCGGCCATGACCCGACCTTCACCGAAGGCAATCGCCTGATCGGTCAGGCTCATGGCATCGCGCATCGAACCGTCGGCGGCGCGGCCCAGCAGCCACAGCGCGTCGTCTTCGAACGGTACGTTTTCGACGCCCAGCACGTGGGTCAAATGCTCGACCACCCGTTCAGGGGTCATGTTCTTCAGCGAGAACTGCAGGCACCGCGAAAGAATCGTTGCAGGAAGTTTCTGCGGGTCGGTGGTCGCCAGGATGAACTTGACGTAGGGCGGCGGCTCTTCGAGGGTTTTCAACAGCGCATTAAAGGAATGGCTGGAGAGCATGTGCACTTCGTCGATCAGGTAGACCTTGAAGCGCCCGCGGCTCGGGGCGTACTGCACGTTGTCGAGCAGCTCGCGGGTGTCCTCGACCTTGGTCCGGCTCGCGGCGTCGATCTCGATCAGGTCGACGAAACGGCCTTCATCGATCTCGCGGCACACCGAACACTCGCCACACGGCGTCGAAGTGATACCCGTTTCACAGTTCAGGCATTTGGCGATGATCCGCGCGATGGTGGTCTTGCCGACCCCGCGCGTGCCCGTAAAGAGGTAAGCGTGGTGCAGCCGCTGGCTGTCCAAGGCATTGATCAGAGCCTTGAGCACATGGGTCTGGCCGACCATTTCGCGGAACGAGCGCGGACGCCATTTACGTGCAAGAACCTGATAACTCATCGAAAACCATCGCCACTGGGAAGCAGAAGCGGCTAATGCTAGCGGAGCAAGGCCAAAATTGCATCCGGCGCGCTCGTCTAATCTGGCTAAGCTGCACTTGCGGTGATTTTTATCGGCTCGATTTTCATCGATAGCGGAGCGTTTATGCGGCTGGCCTTGGGGGCACTGCTGTTGATGAGTCTGAACGTCATGGCTGCCAACGCGCCGCTGCGCTTCGTGGTGCCCGACAGTTGGGCGATGCCGATGGTGCAGCTTTATCAAGGCCAGCCGACCCAGGGCATCCTGCATGACGTGATGGTCAGCCTCGCGACCCAGGTTGGCGTTCCGGCCGAGTTTCACGTACTGCCGCGGGCCCGGGTGCAAAATGCCATGGAGCACGGCGAGATCGATGTCCGCTGCTACGCCGCGCAAACGTGGTCGCCAAACCAGTCCGGGGACTACATCTGGAGCATTCCGCTCTGGACCCAGCCGGACGTGCTGATCAGCCGGCACGAGTTGCAGGCCTCAATCGATCCGGCGAATTTGCCGCAACAATCCATCGGCACGGTGCTCGGCTACAGTTACCCCACCCTGCAACCGCTGTTCGATGCCGGGCGCCTGCTTCGCGAGGACGCGCGCAATCAGGAACAGGTCCTGGAAAAACTCATGGCCGGACGCTACCGCTATGCCGTGAGCAACCAATGGACGCTGGACTGGTTCAATCAGCGCCTGCTACCTGAGCAGCAACTGCAAGGCGTGGCGGTGCTGCAAGTGCAGAGTGTCGGTTGTTACGTGCGCAATGACCCGAAAGTGCCCGTGCAACGCATCCTGCGCACGTTGCTGAGGATGAAAATGTCCGGGGAGATCGATGACATTATCCGGCTTTATGTCGGCAAACCCTGAACCTGCGAGAGCGAGTCTCAGACTGTTTGATCGAGCGCTCGCCATTGCGCCGGCGCGACAAAACCTTCGACCCAGCCCGGCACATCAACCGCCGGCATCGGCCGGGCGATGAAGTAACCTTGGGCAACGTCGCACCCCAACTGCATCAACAGTTCGCCGTGCTCGATACTTTCCAGCCCTTCGGCGATCACTTGTCGGCCAAACGCGCGGGCCAGGCCAATCACTGCGGTGGTGAGGGCCAAGTCGTCGCGATCATGCAGAATGTCGCGGATAAACGACTTGTCGATCTTGATGGTCTGGGTGCGCAAGCGCTTGAGGTAGTTCAAGGACGAATAACCGGTGCCGAAGTCGCCCAATGAAAACTGCACGCCGAGCGCCTGACAGGCCTGCAGGCAGGCGCTGACATGCTGGATGTTTTCTATCGCCACCGACTCGACGATTTCCAGATCCAGCATCTGCGGCGCGACCCGGGCATGCCGGGCGAGCACCTGCCTGAGCCGGTCGACGAAATCCGCTCGCTGGAAATGCCGGGCGGCGATGTTGACGCTGATCGGCCAGCCCTGCCCCGCCTGCTGCCAACGGTCCAACTGCATCAACACCTGATCCATCACCCATTCACCGATATCGATGATCAGGTCCGTCTCCTCCACCATCGGCAAAAACTCTCGGGCCGGCACCATGCCATTTTGTGGATGCTCCCAGCGCAAGAGCGCCTCGAAGCCGACGACGACACCGCGACGCATGTTCACCTTCGGCTGGAAATGCACACGCAGCTCGCCGGCGGCCAACGCCTGCCGAACCCGTTCGACGGTCTGGTGAGTGGCCTTGACCTCTCGATCCCGGAACACGTCGAATAAATGAAAGCGATTGCGCCCGCTCTGCTTGGCCACGTACATCGCCTGATCGGCGTGACGCAGCAAGGTTTCGGCATCTTGATTGTCATCGGGGAACAGGGTGACGCCGATGCTGGCAAATACATTCAGGGTCTTGCCCCGCAGCTGGTACGGCGCCGAAATCGCACCCAGCACACGGTTCAGCGCCGCGCGCAGCTCCGGCACATCACGCACATAGCGCAACACCAGCACGAACTCGTCACCGGCCAGCCGCGCCACCACATCCTCGCCGCGAACAATGTCGCGCAAACGCTTGGCCACCTCCACCAGCAACAGATCGCCACTGGCATGCCCGTAGCCGTCGTTGACCGCCTTGAAGCCGTCGAGGTCGAGCATGCACACCGCCAGCGGGATGTTTTCCTCACGCGAGAACGCCAGCGCCTGATCCAGCAGGTCCGAGAGAAACGCGCGATTGGGCAGCCCGGTCAGCACGTCATGGCCGACCCGCCATTGCAGGGAATGCAGCAGTTGGCGTTTTTCGCTGATGTCGAAACGGATCGCCAGATAACGATGAATCCGCCCGGTGGCGTCATCCAGCAGCGGCACCAGCGTACTTTCGACCCAATACAGACTGCCATTCTTGGCGCGATTGCAGATCTCGCCCTTCCAGACATTGCCCAGCGCAATGGTGCGCCACATGCCGGCGAAGAAATCAGCAGAGTGCAGGCCGGAATTGAGCAGGCGATGGTTCTGCCCGAGCAGTTCTTCGCGGCTGTAACCGGAGACGGCGCAGAACTGATCGTTGACGTAGGTAATCCGGCCGGTCAGATCGGTCTCGGAAAAAATTGCGGCGGCGTCCACGGCCCTGCGGTATTTCTCATCCATGAGTCAGGCTCACTGTCGCTAGCGGTGGTACCGCTCGACCAGCGCAAAATGCCCGGAAGAGATGTTTTGATTCGTACTGCGCAGAGCCACGTGATCACTCCAGGAACAGCGATTGATGGCCCTTTGGCCGCCGAAGATCAACTAGGCTCAAAGACCCGGACAAAGGGCAGCAACAACGATTTCGATAACATTTTGCAAGGCTTCAGGGAGGCTTCGGCACTCCACATATTGTTCAAGGGAGCACCGTACTGGCTCTTTCGCATCAGCCAAACTTACGCAAACAGGTCACAAAATACCCTTTGGAGGAGGCAATTCTACGAAATGCATCACATTTTGCAAAGCAAGGTGATGGATCATGCAGTTGTCTAATGCAAAAATCTATCGTTAAGTTCTTGATTCTAAATGGGAATTGAGCGATGCAAATTTCAAGTTTGGGTTCAGCCATTCGGCGTTACCGCAAGGTCGCGGGGCTTACTCAGGCTGAACTCGGCGAAAAAACCGGTTTTGACCCGAAAACCATCAGCCGTTTTGAAACCGGCACCTACACCCCCAGCGTGGAAGCCCTGTTCCTGCTTGCCGGCGTGCTGGGGGTGAAACTGAAAGCCTTCTTCGCAGATTTGGGCGATGAGGATGAACAGCGGGCGTACCTGTTCGGAGTCATCCACAAAGCCACCCCGAAGGATCTGGGAAAGCTGATTGCAGCGGTTGACCAGGCCATGTCCAAGCCTTAGTGGCAGAAATGAAAAAGGAGGCCGACTTGTCGTGATTCGACAGGTCGGCCTCCTTTTTTGCGCCTGTTTTCAAAACGGAAACGACGAAAAATCCGCCCTGGACGAAATCCATGGCAGAGCAACAAGACGGTATTTTTTGATGAAAAACGCGAGAGAAGGCTCGCGGTGCGTTATGGAGGCAACCCCACCAGCCACACCCCGGCACACAATGTTCCCGCTGTGGCTGCTTCCTTCCGGATCTGACCAGGTTCACGGGTAATCGTTGCGGGGGGACCGATGGGGTCACCATAACGACGCTCACCTGTCTAAAAGGCTTTATAAATCAAAGACAAAAGCAAGGCCGCATTTATTCTTGGTTCTTCACACCCCTGACGCGGACATGATTGTTGACGGTATTGTAAATCAGCAAGGTGTGCGCTTGGCAACCGCCTGTACCACTCTTATGCCCCACTTTTGTACCATAAGAGTCTAGGACCTAGACCGTTCGGCATTGAAATAAAATCCTATTACAACCAGGAAATATATCCGGTTCCGGCATTATTTTTTTTCGTTTTATAGATACCAATGGTTGGGTTACACAGGCAATCGAATGCGGCCACTTTGGGTCGCATGAAACTCGTTATCTGAATCAACCATAAGGAAAATCGATGTGAGCGGACAACATCCCTTTCAAGCAGTGATCGATGAGCTAACTGTTGCCGGAGTTCGGATCACCGGCTCCGAAAACGCCCACCGCCTCCTGTTCAAGCTATGCAGGCATAAGGGCATGCAAATGAATGGATCAGCAACCACTGCAGCAAGAAATGGTAACGTGAAAAGGCAGAAGGTAATTTCTCAGGCGAGGGCATTACTGGTCGAGTATCTCAAGACCGGCTTAATCGTACTGCCAGCTCACCTGATGGCCAAAGGAGCGGAGCAAAAGTACAAGCATGACGGAAATGCCACCGCGAATCGTAATCTGTGGCGAACCGGGTGGAAGTCACCCGCCCCAGCAAACAAAACCTATGGCGGTTTCAACACAGTTAAAGGCTGAGTTGCGACACCCACAAGGTTGAGATGCCCAGCTCGCCGCCGGGCACTCGTTACCTAAAGCCTCATTTTATTTTTAGGAGGCGGCTTGATGGTTTCGACAACAAGTAGTTGTCTTCGGACGAAGTTTCGCGTCTACGACAGGGATAAAACCTCTGCTAGATAATTTCTCTTCCTCCATAATACGTTACAACGACTGCGACCAACGGAACACTGCCCATTCGGCCAAAATTTTAGACCGTTGCTCGATAGACTTCGGCCCCCAACTTGACCACTTACTAGCTAAATCCCTAGGGGTGGTAAACATCGACTCTTTTTTATATCTAGTCTTTTTAACGGAGTACGGTGAATCCTGAAGAGAGGAGTTAAGCGGTGAGGACAGCGGTACGACATTCGCCAATAGATCCTTCATCTGCTTATGCTGTTCTTTGGTAAAAAGATTCGCCCATTCAGAATCTTCACTCAGGGTCTGGGGTAAAACATGCTCAATGGTAGGTGACAACGGCGGATTGTCTCCTTTCATATCACGATCGTATTCAACTAAAAGATAGCTACAGATATTCGCCCGACCGAGCGCTCGCTTCTCAACCGCACCCCTTACATCCGCATCATTCGGCCACTGTACAGTAGGCCTAATTTTAATCTGCCGCTTAAACTCACTAACGGTATGTTTCTTCATCTGCAACCAGAGACCTTTGAATACGGCATGCAGCCCCGTTGGCTCTAACCCTACTATAGCTCGCCTTACTAGAAAAGACTCTAATGCATCGAGCAGATCTACGACCGTTTTCTCAGTTATAGAAGCGTCCTCGAATGCAAGTAGCATAGACATAACATACGGGTATATTGAAGCAGGACGACGCAATCTCACCAAGCGCTCAAGGCGTTTGGAAATCTCTTTGCTCCCTGGCTGATGCCCTGTCTGGTCAATCGCTAAAAACGGACCTTGAAGGGGCTTCATATCCTTAATCATCTGCTCGGGAGTCAGTCCCTTCCAAGAAGCCCTAAGCTGCATAAAAAGCTCCGACTTTCTTGTATTACTATCTTGAATTAGGCAATAGGGAAAAAAGAAATACTCAGCCCTACCAACAAATGCCTCTTCAAAGGGTCTCCACACATGATCAAAAATGCGCTGCGCCTTAATTTGATTATCTGCTAAGCTTGCAAATATTTCATTCCTAACTAAGTCCACGACTCCAACTTTAACACCTCTAAAATTTAGCCTTTCGAAAATCTTTGTCGCTGCCGAAGCATCAGTGAGTTTAAGGTGTACAAACGAGAGATGGCGAGTGACGACAGCAACCGTCTCACGTAGAAAATTTCCGGCCTCATCGAGGTCCGCATGCGATTCAGCTCTCAGATGCCTAAGTATTCGGTAGTACTGAGTTACAAGATCACCATCTGCCTCACCACTCGGAGGTGGCAAATGTAGTTGCATTTCCGATAATTCGCTCTGTAAAACAGAGGGGCTATTGATCCGATCCCAAATAATTCGAAATTGACTTCGATCAGCAAAGGCAGGAACAACTCGTGTATTGATATCGAGGCCTCGTCGAGGAGCCAGGAGGAGGTACTCTCGCACCAGCTCAAGAGCTTCCTCCTTATCAATCGGAGCAATACACTCTACTACCGCCATCACAAAAATATATAAAGTCAGTATACGTTGCTGCCCATCAACTATCTCTAAAGCACGCATACGACCAACTGTATTCCCGCTGCGTGGCTTCTCATAAGCGACGATCGCCCCCATGAACTGAGTTTCCTCGACTTCAGATCTAACTTGATCTATGTCAGCCAGCAACTCAGAAAGTTGCTTCTGCCTCCAAACATAACTGCGTTGAAATATCGGAATATGAATTTGATCCGCATCTCGCAAAAGGCCTTCAAAATTTTGTTCATCCTGACTGTCTGTTATCCACTCCGACATAAAAAATCCTTATCTAGAAAATTAATTTTGACCGACCCAATGGGCCAGACAATACCCAACTCTCAAGGATGCACGCAAGCAAAATCGCGTTACCAGCCAGCACCGAAAATACGTGAACCCACCTAACAGCTAGGACTGCACACCATAACTGTAAATTTATTTGCTACCCGCAACGTAACATCACAAGTCACTACCAACATCTAATAGAATAATAAGCATAGCAACCCATATCTGATACGGGTTACTTTTAGGCAAAAATGATAAACACACTATGAAAGTAAGGTGACAAATACGCTTCCCCTCACACCTGTTTTAGCAACTTGCCTAGCGAAGATTATTTACTTGGGGTGCTATGCATCTACTCCCGCCCAACTGGAGTGTTGGTCGGGCTTTCAGTCACGTTATCAAGGCGAGTAGATTAGGGCTATGAAGTAGCTCGTCGGCAAACCGACGCAACATCCTGAAGTGAGTGTCCCCTATAGACTCACGTACCTTCAGTCCACGGGCGTCCCTCCACTCCTTCATCCAGAAACCTTCTCGGAGGGCTTTAAGGTGTACATCTGGCTCATCGACGTGAGCGCCGCCATCCTTGTGAGCGGCAGCTCGAACGACATCTCCCCGGGTGTATGGCGCGTCATCACGAATAAGGACGGGCTGACTCCACCAATCAGGGCAAGCGAGCGTTGGTGAGCCTGCAGATATAGGGGCGTAGTGGATTGTCTCGCCAAAGACCATACCTGACAGCAACTCGCCAAACTCCAGAGGGCGTGGGAAATTGGGTGGCAAGTCTTTCGCAGTGGTCACCAACTGAAGAGTGTCTTTCCTGCCCATGTGCTTGAGCAGAGAGGTACAACTGCGCGTGTCGTAGAAAAGCACACGGATGACGACAGCGATCCGGAGGGCCTCCTCATGGGACCCTTGGTCATATGCTGCTACAGAGTTACGAAGAAAAATAATCTGGCGCTTAAGGTGCTGAGCTAGTTCTTGTTGGTTCATTTTCGAAACAGCCTCTAAATGGGCGTATCAAGGGGCAGGAGACGCAACTGTTTTCAGCCCAAAAATCTGTGACTGCTTTTAGTTAGGGACTGCCGTACCCTTTTCCTAGGAGGGGGCACGTACCTTCCCAATAAGCTAACCTGCCCAGACCACCCACTGGAATGGAAACCCACTATTACTACTTCCCACCACATACTACCCGACATCTTGCGCACTCTTAATGAAAACCAACTGGCCATAGCTGCTGCCGTCGAGGAGCTATCCAAATGGGCGGCTGAACGCGGTTCTCACGCGGTCGCTGGCCACGTCCAGGATTGTCTGTCACATCTGGACAAGAACGCTGACTTCCTTGCCACGGCCATCGGTAGCCTTTACTTAGCATCTCCGCCTGCCTAACTCCTGAAAAGCCTGTCATTCAGCTTGGTTATTAGGCCTGTCTGACAGGCCTGCTTGCAGAGGAGCTTCATACGGTTCTTCAATTTTAACGAACCCTACTGCGACCAAATCACTCCTCAGATTCCAAACCAAACGGTAACTTCGAGAAATCCGCCAACCCTTTTGATTCAATCATCCGCAGAAGACAGTAGCGAATAAGCCTTTCAAGACCTTGGAAGGTTGGAGCCTTCTCCAAAATGCGTGCGTAGTCCCTATCAGGTTCAACAGGTTTTCCAAATTGCACATCCCCCCCACCAACCGAAGTTCTAATCCACTGCCCGAATGCAACACCTGTATGCACGTACCGACTTCGGAGGTCATATGCCGACTTAATATTCGACTCAATCACATCTGGCTTGAAGCGGGAAAATTCATGCGGAGACTCCGCACCATCAAAAAAATCATCGGCCAACAAGCCAACTAATGAACGTACGAATCTTCTTTTGACGGAAAGCATACGTCCACGCAGGTGTCTTGCAATTTTTTCACCTCCCGTCAAACCTACCCGTATAGCCTCCAACATATTAACGGTTTCAGAGTCCAAAATCTCCTCGTCGGAAAACTCAAAACAACTCGACATTATTTCGCCAGCGGTTATGAGGTTCAAATATGCAATCTCAGGATCATGTTCAGCGCTCTGGAGAGCCTGATGATAAAATTTGCATGCAGTTCTCACAATGGAAGTCAACTTTTCATCTACTGCACCCTTATACAAGAGCGCACTTAAGACAGATATGTTTTCCAGACGCAAAGGAACTCCAAAACACATCCGCCTCTGATGGGAGTTAAATGAAAGCCGATGATTGCAAATCCCGTTATACAAGTTTAAATCTGGCGTGTGAAAAAATCCTGAGCCTTCAAGGAGACCATGACAGTCAAATCTTTTACCGAACAAAACCGAGAGATATGAACATACTACATCCCCAACTGGCGAGTAATCGGGAACCATCACGCCTGCTGCCTTCTCGTAAGGCTGCGTTCTAAATGAAACGATAAAAGCGCTGCGTGAAGCTGGATTTTCTTCCCATCTTATGGACGCTAGCGGACTAGTAAACCCTCCCCAAGCATGCGTCACTAGAAGATCAGCGCTTTCGTACTCACCTACAAATCTACTTGTTGTAGAAATTAGAATTTTCTGAATAGTTTCATCCGGCCTTAGAGACATCTATTTTTCCTTGTGACTAGAAAACAAAAAATATTATTCTTTTATTCAGAAACATTTTAATAAAAGCCACACTCTGCCTACCGTTAAGCCGGCTATTTTTTCGTGAAAAATCTGAACACTCTAGATAAACATGTAGGCGGATTTCTTCCCCCCCTCCCCGCCCCCCATCCCATTATTTACCTTGTGAAGATTGCGCACTTAATATTCTATGGCCCTTCCTCCTTCCTCGATCGACCTTGGAGAACTACCCGTGAATCTGAAACCTATCGCAATCGCATTGTTAGTGCTGACTACAGCTCCAAGCATCGCTTCCGCCGGAGAAGGGTATGACGCTGGATACGATTGGGCGGAAGCAAATGACATTGATGACGCATCCGATTGTAGTACTCCTTCACCCTCATTCAACGACGGCTGCGAAGATTACGTGAATGAGAACACTCTAACTGCTAATAGCACCGAAGACGAAGACGAGGAATAACCCGCTCCTCTGCTTGGCTCAGTAAGTACACCCCACGAGCCAGGTCTTGACCACGAATTAGCCAACGAGAAGATGCGGCCTTCAGGCGGCTCAGATGTGTTGAAATTTACTGATCCACCCCATAGAATTCCGAGCCAACACATTGAGCCAGGACTGCATCGCCATGACCACAACCATCGCATATGTCCGCGTCAGCACCGACGACCAAACCACCGACGCGCAGCGCCACGGCATAGCAAAGCTCTACACGATTGCGAAGTGGTTCAGCGACGAGGCGACTAGCGGAGTGACCAAGGCGCTGCAACGGCCTGGCTTTGAAGCTCTGTACAAGTACGTCAGGAACGGTGACACAGTCGTTGTTGCGGCCATTGACCGCCTGGGTCGGGACACCATTGACGTACTGACTACTGTGGAGATGCTAAAAGAGAAAGGAGTGGCGGTGGTCTCGATACGCGAAGGCTTCGACTTATCGACGCCCATAGGAGACGCGATGCTGGCCATGCTCGCAGCGGTCGCGAAGTTGGAGCGCTCGAACATCAAGGCACGGCAGATGGCGGGCATCGAGCGAGCCAAAGCAGAGGGCAAGAAACTAGGGGCAGTCAAAAAAATCGACGACTACGCTGTCGCAACTTGGAGACGAGAAAACAAAGCAAGCATTGCGGACACGGCGAAGCAGTGGGGTATATCAACCGCAGCGGTCAAGCGTGCATGCGCGTCTACCAAGGCCGTCGAGGAAACATAGCCCTGACGCCGCACCACTGAAAACTCGCGGCGAAGACCCAAATAACGTTGAACTGCACTGTCTCCGACTGCGATAGATAATTACGGCCAGTCTAGGAGAAACCAGAGGCGCCCCTCAGGAATTACGGCCCATCCTTGTATAAGCAAGGGCTGTTGCCACCCCGAAGGGCATTACTGCCAGTCTATGTACAACCAAGCCGGCGTCCCGCCAGGCTGCGCATGACCATCCCATTCCCTGCGACCTAACGACCCTGCCTGGGCAACCACGGCGGGGTGTTTGCGTTTGCTATCACCGGACATCCATCCCATGAAACAACCATCCCCCCTGGTGCGCCTCAACCTGCACCTACGCAAAGATCACCTCGACCGACTAAGCCGTTTAGCTACTGCTATCAGCAAACGGAAAGGGCGCGACACACGGCTCGCGGAAGCCCTGGAGCTGGCCCTGGTTAGCGGCCTAACGTGGACCGAAGCTGACATGCTCGACCTGCTTCAGCCTGATAGAGAGGTGCCTTACTGGTGCGCCCTCGGCCCAGTCGTGCGGGCGAGGTAGACCGTGGTCGAAGAAAAGACACTCACCAACGACGAAACCACAAGAATAAGAACCCTACTGGCCTCAGGAATGACCCAGCGAGCAGTCCATAGAGAAACAGGCTTGAGTCGAAGGCAAATCGCTAAAGTGGGGACAATTGAGACGGCCGACGACAACCCTTTCAGCGACGAACCAGAAAGGTTAACAAAGGCCGCCGCAGCGAAAGCTATACACGCACTTAGCATCAGACCACAGGGTGTGAAGAACTCAGAGCTATCGTCCATTCTGGCCGCCCACTTTGGGTTTCGACGAAACAAAAACGACGGAAGCAGCGAGCTGAACATGTCGGATGGACAATTATCGTACCTGAAGAAAAAATCACGAGAGACTCAGGCTCTCTACCTACCTCCCCTTTTCATTCCTGAGTGGATGCCCCGACAAACACCTATCACTGCGTTCAAAACATTGCTGGAACATGCGAGCCACCTCCAGGATCGAATAAGTGAAATAGTCTTAGAGTTCTGCAGCGCTTATCCCGAATCATCGACTGCCAGGGTATATGAAGAACTCATCTGCATTGCGATTAAACAAGCAACAAAAGAACCTGTGGAGAGGCGGTGCGAGCGAAACATGGCTGCCGCGGAAGCGCTGCAGTCAAGGCTGGGGCCAACATCAGTGTCATTAGCTATCAGACAGAACTCATATCCGACGACGAAATTGATGCTCTCTGCATTTAAGCCATCCAGGGCAGGCGCGAGCCAGGCAGTAGCGAAGCTGCTGCATGGGTCCATGGAGCCTGACCAACAATCACGACCGACTTAGGGAGATATGGTTAGTGATTCAACTACTAAAAATAATTATTTGAGACCCCTTCCTTGTTGGTCGACCTCGTCGGACACCTGACAGCAGCTTCGCTACTGCCAGCTACCACGGTCGCCCTTGTGCCTTGTCACTCAGTCACTCAGTCACTCAGTCACTCAGTGGCCCGGTGCGCCCCCCTTTTATATATACGTTGAAGTGGCCCGGTGCAGCCCTCTTTTATATATACGTTGAAGTGGCCCGGTGCAGCCCTCTCCTCCTTTCCTCCTTTTCCATGCAAATCCACACCCAGCAATGAGCAACCGCTCCGTCCCCCCCGATAAACCCTCTCCATCAGGAAATCAATGCATGACCACGTACACCATCTACGTCGACGGCGCTTGCCCGAGCAACGGCAAAGCCGGTTGGGGCGCCTACCTCACCAACCCGCATGGCGATACCTTGGAGCTAGCTGGTCCAGTCCCTGCTAACCAACCTCAGACCAATGGTCGAGCCGAACTGCTGGCACCATTGATGGCGCTCCGCCGATGCAAGCCGGGGGTTGCTATCACTATCGTTTCCGACATCCAGTACGTTGTTAAAGGAGCGATGGAATGGCTTCCGGGCTGGAAGGCTAAGGGCTGGAGAAAGTAGGACAAGAAACCAGTCGAACATCGCGACCTATGGGAACTAATAGATCAAGCCATGCGGGAGCGGGATATCGCTTTCGAGTGGGTCCGTGGTCACAACGGTGATGCCGGCAACGCGCGCGCTGATGCACTCGCTATTCGGGGATCCAGTGGCGAATACATTTCGGAGTTGACCAGGACTGCCAAGACAACGTAACCGTCCAGGGGGATTCAGGGCCTTGTGTCTTCGCCCCCCTGGAGTTTTCAGGCCTTCATCACCCGCACCGTCGAAGGCATCCTGAAGGGCTTCAACAACGCCATCCAAAAGATTGCGAAGTCGTCACGAGCAAACCGAGGAGGCCGTAGGATGAATTCAATCAGTAGCCATGCGACTCGCGGAATCCCTGATAATTGTGATACTCGATCCATTCGACCACATCGTAAGGAACGTAAAGCTGCTGCTTTGCGCGAGAGATTGCGATGTACACGGCACAAATCCTCTGATCGAACTCATAGGCATCCTTGAACTTCACGTTGGTGAGCAACTCAGGCGTCAGCAGCACCCGGTCAAACTCCATCCCCCCCGCCTCTTCTGCCTTCATCAACATGCAGCGCTTACCAGACCGGCCGACCATCCTGTTCAATCGGGTCAAATCGGAAACCTTAAAGCCTTTTTCCAGCTCGGCCTCCACCCATAGAAACGACTCATCGAACAGGTTCGCGTCACGCACCTGTTGCCAGTCGGGCATGTCGCTGAAGTACGGATGCGGTCCCATTTCGCTGTGTTCGGGACTGTAGAAGTCCGGCTTGAACAATGCGATAGCAGTGCTCATGAAATGCCTGAGATCGTCCTGCGCCTTTTTGTCCGACAAACTGAACGCGCAGTTGGAATCGTGCAGTTGAATGGCCCACTTCGCCGTGTCCCAAGGGGACGCAGTCAGCACCACACAACCTTCAGGCGGCACGAAGCGCTCCGGATATATTTCGATACCAACATCAGCATTACGAGCGCCTTCGAAGGGAATCTTACTCTTCTGAGAATGCAGGGAAATCAAGGGGTTGAGCAGTCGCTCGACATTGCGACCTGAGCGCACGGAGTAGCTGACATTACTTTGCCGCACCTCACGCTTTCTTTGGACCTGCACACCGCTAGCTTGCTGATACTCGTCCCCCAGAGTTATCAGCACCTGACGCCCCCGCTCGATAATCTGCAAAAGCGACTCGGGAACGTCCTGACTTTCGTCAATGAGTACATGCGTATAGCGAGCGGGCACCATGCAGCCCGCCAGGCTCGCACGTTTTATCATTAACAATGCCTCGAACCCGGTCTGGCTGCCCCAGCCTGGGTTTGCCTCAAGGTAGCCCCACAGCCGGCTCGAATACTCAAGAAGCACCCTGGCATCTAGGCTGGACAAGGGTTGCTTGAAATGAGGCAGATGCTTGGCCGACAGACTGTGCCCCCTGGAGCGGGAAAAGCGCTCGATCACCTTGAGGCAAACATCAACGGTCGCTTGCGCATCGTGGCTACGAAAACCAAGAATATTCAGGTCCTGCGCCAGCGTCTGCCTGCCTGGGATCCTGACCGGCGTAATTGCGGGTTGAGTCCTGGCGCCGTGCAGCAGCCCCTGCGCAAAGCTCCCGAACGTCCAGCCTGCTTTCCTATCACGCGTCCCTCCCATGCGCTCACGAAGGGCCTCCAGTTTTCCAGGCGTGTGCGCCAGCAACAATGTTTTTTCCGGCCGCAGATATTCCATCAAGGCACCAAGCATGTGGCTCTTGCCTATCCCCGCGTAACCCTGAACATGCAGGTCTTCGTCCAGATTCGCGCGGAAGATCCTGACCAACTTGTCTTGTGCAGCGCTCAACCAACGCTCGCGGTGTCTAGGTGTAACCACCTGTTCGCTGAATGGGTCGTTACTTCTACGATGGCGGACCTTGTACGCGACATCCCACCTACCATCTGGCAGCAGGTAATCCCGCGCCGATACTTCATCGGCTAGAAGAAAGCGCAGATTCAAACCTTTGACGGCGTTTAGACCGAAGTACAACTTCCGTGGATCGAACAACCGCCGTGCTTCTGACAACAACCCTATAGCCGCTGACTGTCGGGAATCGACGGACCACGCAATGAGCTTGGACAAAATTGTCTCTGCCGCACCAGCATTAAGGTCTTTCTCTGCTGCTTGAGCCAGATTCTGAATGACCAACACCGCCGCCAACTCCGGATCCGTCAAGACGCTAAGCGCATTTTCACCATCGGTAGCCAACAAGCTTGCGCAGGTTTCGTCCGTAATGGGCAAGAACACAGGGCCAGATAAATCAAAATGTTCCGGGTGCATAAAACCTCATAGCCAAGTAAGAACAGGACACATCACAAGATCAATCCCGGCCATACTCTTCGTTCATCTCAGGGTCATCCTCCTCTTGAGCATCCAGTGCCCGCGACGCCAACCTTTCAACTACTCGCGTGACATCATTCTGGATGGGCAAAGCGCTGCGGACGTCGTTAAGCCAACCCAATTCAACCAACCTGGAGCGCACCAATTGAATGGGTGCACCGAGACTGATACTCAAGTCCACGAGTACCTGGTTCGCGGTGTTGATGTTGTAGTGCTGATGGTCGATATAGATGATCCCATACCCGCGCCATTTGACATCATGGTGCTTAAGTACCGGTTCCAAATGCTCCGCCATAGTTTCGGCCACCATCCATTGCGCAAACTTTTCCCCGTTTGAGTCACCCATTCCTGGCACTTCCGTTAACGTCAAGCTGTACGTGATAACCACCCAGTGTGCCCGACACACCTACAACGTATGTTCCATGTTCGCCCATCAACTCAGCCCCTATCGCATCGACCTGCCCTTGAAACCCGTTGACCGTCATTTCGAACAGCCCGCCCAACCCCATAGCACTATACGCCAAGTTCAAGGGCGTCCTGTTCGATGGGACGTATAACCAGGAGGTGTACTCCAAGGTCGCCATTCTGAAAGCTGGTCACCGCCCTCCCCCCTACCGTCGAGCAATAGATATTTCAGCCAAGCACACTCTAGAACGACTCAAGGGTCACCAATTCCATTACAGGTGCCAATACGTCCGGTCTGAAGTCTTTACCATATCGACCAAACGTGATGCCTCCCGTTTGATGTCCCAGCACGCCGCCGACCAGTGACTCAGCGACGCCCTTTTGTTTCAGGTGGTCAGCCAATGAATGGCGGAAACTATGAAAGTCCTTCTTCGCGACATCGCCACGGAATCCCAATTGTTCACGCACCCTGGTGAACCACTTCGACGGAGCTGCACTGTAGCCATGCTTCTTATGGCAGGTCAGCTCCGGAAAGACACGCTCGCTCCCCGTCGCCTTAACCTTCGTTACGTATTCCAGGAAACCCAACGCAAGGAGCCTGGAATGTATCGGTACAAGTCGTTCGGATGAGGTCGTCTTAAGCTTCTGGTCCGGCCTTGTAGCCCGTATGTGGATGCAGGCAATGCCGTCGATGGTAACCACGTCGTCAGTGTAAAGCTGACACAGTTCATTGAGCCTGGCCCCCGTGTAGAGCCCCAGGAGGGGCAGCCAGTATTGATTTGGCTTACGACCATGAGCCGGCGCATACGTGGCAGTGTTAAACAACGCCTTCAGGTCATCAGCACTGAAAGCGCTTCGCTCCTCGCTCACCTTGCGCCGTATACGTACACGTAGGCCATCGAACGGATTGCGGCTGCAATAACCCTCCCTCACCGCATACGAAAAGAACGTCGTCAAGCTCTTCACGTAGTTGTTGAAGGTCGTCACGCTGATGGTGGTCGTCGCCTCCGCAATCGACTGTTCAAGGGGCTGGTCGGGCAACTGGTGCAGGCGCGGGGGAAGCTTCAACGCAGTCTCCCGGAACAGGTGGGCATCCTTCCGGGTTATCTGGTCGATGGGCATGTCGCCAATGATTCGGGTCAGTAGCACCGCGACCGCACGCTTGTCGTCCAACGACTTGACCGAAACACCTTCCCGCCGCTGCTGAATCAGTTGCTCGTCGACCACGACAAGGAAGCCTGGCGATTGCTGAACAGGCATTGTTGCTATCACGGAAGGTGCAGCCGGAACGGCCTGAACGCCTACTGGGGACCGCTCCAGAGAGACTTGAGGCGAAGGCATAGCCGTACCGACCAATTGCTGCTGACGCAACCATGACGCCCAACAGGCAAGGCGCTTGCCCCCTGCTTCCCACGCCCCGCGAATGAACTCAAGCGATGGTCTGATGCCCTGGAACGCTTGCGTAAAGAGACCTTGTACCTGAGCCAGAATGTCACGCCCACGAATCAACGCCTCCCTCTTGCAGCGTGTCTGCAGGGAGCGGCGGATTTCTCTTTGGGGGAGTAACGGACGAATGACATCCGGCACCACGATTCGGAAGTAATAGACCGAGTGGCGGGACAACATTAGGTAGGACGGGATGTTCGACACGGATGTATCACTCCTTGTACCACCACGTGGCAAAGGGTGAAAAACCTTTAAGAATCAGCTACTTAGGTAACTGGAGGCAACCCCACCAGCCACACCCCGGCACACAATGTTCCCGCTGTGGCTGCTTCCTTCCGGATCTGACCAGGTTCACGGGTAATCGTTGCGGGGGGACCGATGGGGTCACCATAACGACGCTCACCTGACGGCGAGCCGCGCCATTGTACCTATCTGAGGCGAAGTTACAACCGTTCGGGCGGATTAAAAAATATGAGCGACTTCAAGGACATGCGGCGCGCCTTAAAAGATCGCAGCCTTCGGCAGCTCCTACAGGTGTACGCCCATTCATGTAGGAGCTGCCGAAGGCTGCGATCTTTTGATTTTACTGCGCCAACACCTCATCCGCCCTGCCGCCCTCCTGCTGGATCACCAGATGAATGAAGTGCAACTTGGCAATCACCGCCGGCGGCAATACGAACGGGTAGAAATCCGGCTGGCCCATGCTGCGCGACAGTTCGTTGAGCATGCCGGCGAGTTCGATCCACGCATTGACGAATGACAGGAACGCCGCGCCGCCGGGATGCTGCGGATCATAGAGGGTGCTGGACGGGAATGGCTGGTAGTCGAAATCCATTTCCCGCGCACTCATGCCGAAGCCGAGGGCGGTGTCCACCGCGTCCATCATGTGCAGGTAATGCGCCCAGGTTTCGGCCCAGTCTTCCCAGGGATGCATGGTGGCGTAGGCGCTGACGAAATGTTGCTGCCAGTCGAGCGGCGCGCCTTGCTGGTAATGCCGGTCGAGCGCCTCGGCGTAACTTGCGCGCTCGTCGCCGAACACGTCGCGAAACGGTTCCAGCCACTGGCTGTTGGCGATCAGCCGGTCCCAATAATAGTGCCCGACCTCATGACGGAAGTGCCCGAGCAACGTGCGATACGGTTCGTGCATCTGCACCCGCACCTGCTCGCGGTGCGCGTCGTCGGCTTCTTTGATATCGAGGGTGATCAGGCCGTTGGCATGGCCCGTGGTCGGCGGCTTGCCTTCGAGGTCGACACCAATGAAATCGAAGGCCAGCCCGCTCTCTTCGTCCACGGTTTTGGGGATGACCTGCAAACCCAGGCTGACCAGTTGCGCGACCAGACGACGCTTGGCGATTTCGACCTTGCGCCAGCGGTCGTGATTCTCGGGAAGCGATAAATCAGGAATGGTGTGATTCAGGTTACAGGCGATGCACAAGGTTTCGTGATCATTGGCCGGCAACAGCCAGTTGCAGGCGGCCGGGGTGTCGAGATTGGCGCAGCGCCGGAAGATACCCGCGCCGGGGTCGGCATCGAGAGTCCAGGTGTCGGCTTGCGAAGCGGGCTGTAACGACGATAAGCGACTCTGTTCAGGCTGATAACCCAAGGCCGCCGAACAGGCCAGGCACTGGCTGTTGCGAAAGAACAGCGACTGCCCGCAGCGACAATGCCAGACCTTGCTGTTGCGCGAGCTTTCGCCAATGAAAGGCGCGGCGATGCGTGAACTGAGCTGTTCGAAGAAGCGGTGCATGGCGATCTCTCCCTGGGCTTGCCAAGACTAGATCATGATTGGTTGTCGATCGTTCCCGGATTTTGCGTGATGGCGAATATCGCCTTCGCGAGCAGGCTCGCTCCTACAGGTAACCGCGTTCTTCCAGTAGGAATGCGGTCAAATGTGGGAGCGAGCCTGCTCGCGATTGGCATCACACAGAAATACCGTGTGCACTCAAAAACGCGACAAACGCCTCTTCATCCAGCACCTTCAACCCCAGCTCATTGGCCTTGGCCAACTTCGAACCGGCACCCGGCCCGGCCACCACGCAATGGGTCTTGGCCGACACTGAACCGGCCACTTTGGCGCCGAGGCTTTCGAGCTTGTCCTTGGCAACATCGCGGCTCATCAATTCCAGCGAACCGGTCAACACCCAGGTCTGCCCTGCCAGCGGCAAGCCTTCGACGACCTTCTTCTCGCTCTGCCAATGCATGCCGAAATCGCGTAGCTGCTTTTCAGCGGCCTCAGCGATCTGACGATTTTCGGCGATGGCAAAGAACTCGCGAACCGAATTGGCCTGTTTCTCTGGCAAGGCCTGGCGCATATCCAGCCAGTCAGCAGAAAACACACCTTCCAGCGAACCGAATTTTTCCGCCAGCTTCTGCGCCCCGCCCGGCCCGACCGAAGGAATGTGCAGCTTGTCGAGGAAACCGCCCAGCGTGGTGCTCGCCGCAAACTCGGCGCCCAACTCGCCCTGATCCTGAATCTGCAGGCCATGCTTGAGCAGATCGGCGATCACCTGCTGGTTATGCGCATCTTCGAAGAAGCTGTGAATCTCGTGAGCCACTTCCAGACCGACATCCGGCAAGTACGTGAGCACTTGCGGCAACGCCTGCTGAACCCGCTCCAGCGAGCCGAGGGAGCGTGCCAGCACCTTGGCCGTCTCTTCGCCGACATCGGGAATGCCGAGGGCGTAGATGAAGCGCGCCAGGCCCGGCTTTTTGCTGTCTTCGATGGCGCTGAGCAGGTTCTTGCTCGACAGCTCGGCAAAGCCTTCGAGATCGACGATTTGCTCGAACGTCAGGGCGTACAGATCGGCCGGCGAACTCACCAGGCCTTCGTCCACCAACTGCTCGACGCTCTTCTCGCCCAAACCTTCGATGTCCATCGCTCGACGGGAAACGAAGTGAATGATCGCCTGCTTGAGTTGCGCACCGCAGGCCAGGCGACCGACACAGCGATACACCGCGCCCTCGCTGATGGTCTCGCGCCCCTTGCTGCGCTTGACCAATTGTGTGCGTTCGACATGCGAACCGCACACCGGGCACTGTTCAGGAATCTGCACTGGCCGTGCGTTTTCCGGGCGGCGCTCCATGACCACTTGCACCACCTGCGGAATCACGTCGCCCGCGCGGCGGATGATCACGGTGTCGCCGATCATCAGCCCCAGACGCGCCACTTCGTCCATGTTGTGCAGCGTCGCGTTGGCCACGGTGACGCCCGCCACCTTGACCGGTTTCAAGCGCGCCACCGGCGTTACGGCACCGGTTCGCCCGACCTGGAATTCCACGTCGAGCAATTCGGTGAGTTCTTCCATCGCCGGGAATTTATGGGCAATCGCCCAGCGCGGTTCGCGGGCGCGGAAGCCCAATTCACGTTGGGAGGCGATGCTGTTGACCTTGAACACCACGCCGTCGATTTCATAGGCGAGGCTGTTGCGGCGCTCACCGATGTCGCGGTAGTAATCCAGGCATTCATCGATGCCGTGTGCCAGTTTCAGCTCGCGACTGATCGGCATGCCCCATGCCTGAAGCTGCTTCAGATTGCCGATGTGAGTGCCGGCAATCTCCGCCGAAACCTGGCCGATGCCGTAGCAGCAGAATTCCAGCGGACGGTTGGCAGTGATCTTCGAATCCAGCTGCCGCAAGCTGCCCGCCGCCGCGTTGCGCGGGTTGGCGAAGGTCTTGCCGCCGACTTCCAGCTGCGTGGCGTTGAGCCGTTCGAAACCGGCCTTGGACATGAACACTTCGCCGCGCACTTCCAGGGTCGCCGGCCAGCCGGTGCCTTGCAGTTTGAGCGGAATATTACGCACGGTGCGTACGTTGACACTGATGTCTTCACCGGTGGTGCCGTCACCACGCGTTGCGCCGCGCACCAACACACCGTCCTGATAAAGCAGGCTGACCGCCAGGCCATCGAGCTTCGGTTCGCAGCTGTACTCCACCGCCGCCCCGCCGCCAAACAAGTCGCCGGCTGGCAGGTCGAGGCCTTCAGTCACCCGACGATCGAACTCGCGCATGTCGGTTTCTTCGAAGGCGTTGCCGAGGCTGAGCATCGGCACTTCGTGACGCACCTGGGTGAACGCCGACAGCGCCGCGCTGCCGACGCGCTGGGTTGGCGAGTCGCTGGTGATGAGGTCAGGGTTGGCTGCTTCGAGGGCCTTGAGCTCATGGAACAACCGGTCGTATTCGGCGTCCGGAATGCTCGGCTCGTCCATCACGTGGTAGCGATAGTTGTGCTGATCCAGCTCAGCGCGCAGCTCTAGAATGCGGGTTTTGGCGGCGGTCATGGGTGTTCTCTCATAAAGCAAAAGAGCAGCCGAGGCTGCTCAATGTTGATGCGGCGCAGATTCATGTAGGAGCCAGGCTTGCCGGCGAAGGCGTATTTGAAATCGCCTTCGCCGGCAAGCCTGGCTCCTACAGGGTGTGGACGTCGCGGCACGATCATCCACACCGTTCTAATATCAGCGCTTCTGAGTCAGGGCGCGGCGTTCGAATTCGACGATGCGCTGACGGTAATGCTCGATCGTCTGCGCGGTCAGTACGCTGCGCTGGTCGTCTTTCAGTTCGCCGTTCAGCTCCTGGGACAGTTTGCGCGCCGCAGCCACCATCACGTCGAAGGCCTGCTTCGGATGACGCGGGCCTGGCAGGCCGAGGAAGAAGCTCACGGCCGGTGTGCTGAAGTGGTCGATGTCGTCCAGATCGAAGACGCCCGGCTTGACCGCATTGGCCATGGAGAACAGGACTTCGCCGTTGCCAGCCATGCTTTCGTGACGGTGGAAAATGTCCATCTCGCCGAAGCGCAGACCGCTTTCGAGGATGTTCTGCAACAGCGCCGGGCCTTTGAAGCCAGCGGCGTCGCGGCAGATCACGCTGATCACCAGCACCTCTTCGGCTTGCGGTTGTTCTTTGTCGCTGACCGAAGGCGAAGACTTGGCATCAACCGGGAAATCGTCGTCACGACTGCTGAAGCTCGGGCCGCCGTCCAGGTCCAGGCTGAGGTTCATATCGCCTTGCGACGGCTCGCCATGGCCACGCTTGCCGCGCTTGGAACCCGACTCACGGGGCTCACGGGCAGGCATGCTCACCGACGGCAGATCGTGCTCGTCCAGTTGCGGTTCTTTGTGGGTATCCAGAACGCGCGGCGGGCCCAATAGCTCGGCGCTGGTGTCCTCGTCCGGCAAATTGGACAGACTTCGATCAAGACGGAACTTCAGTTTTCCCTTGCCGCCGCGCATACGGCGCCAGCCATCGAAAAGAATACCGGCAATGACAATAATGCCGATGACGATCAGCCACTCGCGCAGACCGATTTCCATGTAATCCCGTGCCTCTATAAAAAATGCTGAAAAATAAGGGGTTTACAACTCGTAAACCGCTTTAAAACGTGGCGCCAACTCTATGTTCTGACAGGCGTTTTGCCCACGTATACGAAAAATTGACATTAAACTAGCACGACCAAAGGCAACTTTACACCGTCTGTCACAATGGCTTGCGCGAATATGTCGATTAGCCAGCAAGTAGAGGAAGGTAAATAAGTCCTACGGACAAAAAATACTCAACCTACAGACGCCGACTCAGGCATCCACCATCGCCATCGCCTCCTCGACATCCACTGCCACCAGACGCGAGCAACCCGGTTCGTGCATCGTCACCCCCATCAATTGATCGGCCATTTCCATGGCGATCTTGTTGTGGGTGATATAGATGAACTGCACCGTCTGCGACATCTCTTTCACCAGCCGGGCGTAGCGTCCAACGTTAGCGTCATCCAGCGGCGCGTCAACTTCATCGAGCATGCAGAACGGCGCCGGATTCAACTTGAAGATCGCAAAAACCAGGGCCAATGCGGTCAGGGCTTTTTCGCCACCGGAGAGCAAATGGATGGTGCTGTTCTTCTTTCCGGGCGGCTGCGCCATGATCGTCACCCCTGTATCGAGTAGATCTTCGCCCGTCAGTTCCAAATACGCGCGCCCTCCACCGAAAACTTTTGGGAAAAGCGCCTGTAAACCGCCATTGATCTGATCAAAGGTATCCTTGAAGCGGTTGCGGGTTTCCTTGTCGATCTTGCGGATCACGTTCTCGAGGGTGTCCAGCGCTTCGACCAGATCGTCGTTCTGCGCATCCAGATAACGTTTACGCTCGGATTGTTGCTGATATTCGTCGATGGCCGCGAGGTTGATCGCGCCGAGGCGCTGAATACGTGCGGCAATGCGTTCGAGTTCTTCTTCGGCGTCCTTCTCGCTGGCTTCGGTGGTCAGCGTGGCGAGTACGCCGTGCAGGTCGTAACCGTCTTCCAGCAACTGATCTTCCAGGGTCTTGCGGCGCACGGTCAGGGCTTGCCATTCCATGCGCTGGGTTTCCATCTGGCCACGAATCAACTGCGATTGCTGCTCGGCCTGATGGCGGCGTTTTTCGGCGTCACGCAATTCGCGGTCGGCGTCTTCGAGGGCAATCTGTGCGGTCTTGAGTTCTTCGTCGACAGTCATGCGCTTGTCGAGCAACTCTTCGAGCTTCAGGCGCAGCTCTTCCAGCGGCGCCTCGCCCTCCTCCAGATTGAGGCTGAGCTGTTCGCGTTTTTCGGTGAGACGCTCGGACTGCATTTCCAGCCGCTCCAGCGCCTGACGCGTCGAGTCGTGTTGCGCCTTGAGCGAACCCAGGCGCACCGCCAATTGATGCGCGTGATCCTTGTGCTGCCGGGCTTCCTGACGCACGCGGTCAAGGCGCTCGCGCAGGCTGTCGCGCTGGGCCAGCAGCAGCTCACGCTGCTCGGTGTCCAACGCCATGGCGTCGAGAGCTTCCTGCAATTGCAGACGTGCTTCGCCGATGTTTTCGTGTTCCAGCGCACGCTGCTCGGCCAGCTCGGTGAGTTCTTCATCGAGCCGCGTACGGCGCAAGGTCAACTGCTCGACCTTGGCTTTGCCGGCAGACAACTGGGCTTTCAGTTCGCCTTGCTGACGCGCTTCGTCCTGCAGCAAACGGCGCAAATGTTCGCGACCGTTTTCCTGCTGACGCTGTTGCGCCCGCAGGTTCTGAAGTTGGGTTTCGAGGGTTTCGACCGTGGCCTCACGCTCTTCGCGTTCGCTGCTCAGACGCTGGATTTCCTGACCGCGAGCCAGCACGCCACTTTCCGCTTCGCTGGCGCGGCGCACCCGTAAAAAGTGCCGGCCGACCCAGTATCCATCGCGGCTGATCAGGCTCTGACCGGCGCTCAACTGACTGCGCAATGCCAAGGCCTGTTCGAGGTTTTCAACCGGCTTGACCTGCCCCAGCCACGGCGACAGATCGATCTGCGCCTCGACCTTGTCGAGCAAGCTGCCGGGCACGCGCACGCCATCGCTGGCGGGGCTGAGCAATCGCAAATCGCCTTGGGCAAAACCGGCCAGATCGAAGCCGCCGAAATCATCCACCAGCACCGCTTGCAGATCGGCACCGAGCACGGTTTCCACCGCCAGCTCCCAACCGGCTTCAACCTTGAGGCCTTCGGCCAGGCGTGGACGGTCCGCCAAGTGTTGTTCGCGCAACCATTCAGCGGTGCCGGTGCCCGGGTCGAGCGCGGCTTGCTGCAAGGCTTCAAGCGAGGCGAGACGCCCGTTGAGACGCTGCAAATCGCCCTGCGCCTGTTGCTGCGCCGACAACGCTTGCTGCAATTCCTGACGCAGTTGCTCAAGTCGCTCGACCTGCGCTTCTTCACTGGCCTGCAAGTCTTCGAGCGTGGCTTCTGAAGCGGCCAGTTGCTCGCTGAGCTCCATGATCGCCGCGTCTTCCGGGTCCGCCGAAAGCAAGGCGCGTTCTTCGCCGAGGCGCTTCTGGCGATCAGCCAAACGCTCCATGCTGGTTTCCAGCTGCTGGATGCGCGACTGCTGGACTTCGGACTGGCGACGCGGTTCGGCGGCGGTCAGGTTGAACGTGTCCCACTGCTCCTGCCAGCCGTGCATGGTGGTTTCGGATTCTTCCAGCGCCGCGGCGGCTTCTTCAGCGGCGGCGCTGGTGACTTCCTGCTCCGGCGTGAGCATGTCCAGCTCTTCGCCGAGGGTCAGCAGCAACGTGCGGTCGTGACCCAGGTGAGATTCGGTTTCCAGACGCGCGCGCTCGGCTTCTTTCAGATCGTCTTGCAGCTGACGCAGGCGTTGCTGACCGTGCTGGATGCTCTGCTCGACCCGGGCGATGTCGCCACCGACCGAATAGAAACGCCCCTGCACCAGATTGAAGCGCTCCGACAGGTCATGGTGCCCGTCGCGAAAGCGTTCGATGCTCGCGTCGGCGTTGCGCTGCTCGGCCACCAGCGCTTCGAACGTGACTTCCTGGGTGCCAATGATCGCTTCGCGCTGGCCGACCTGTTCGTTCAAGGCCTGCCAGCGCAGGGCCGACAGTTGCGCCTTGAGCTGACGCTCCTCGCCCTTGTATTCCTGATACTTCTTGGCCGCTTCCGCCTGGCGATGCAGGCGTTCAAGCTGACGCGTCAGCTCTTCGCGCAGGTCCGTCAGGCGCTCCAGGTTTTCGTGGGTGCGACGAATGCGGTTTTCGGTCTCGCGCCGGCGCTCCTTGTACTTGGAGATGCCCGCCGCTTCTTCAATGAAGTTGCGCAAGTCTTCGGGCTTGGACTCGATCAGCTTGGAGATCATCCCCTGCTCGATGATCGAGTAGCTGCGCGGGCCCAGGCCGGTACCGAGGAAGATGTCGGTGATATCGCGGCGACGGCACTTGGTGCCGTTGAGGTAATAGGTGGTCTGGCTGTCGCGGGTCACTTTGCGGCGAATGGAAATTTCCGCATAGGCGGCGTATTCGCCAAGCAGGGTGCCGTCGGTGTTGTCGAACACCAGCTCGATGCTGGCCTGGCTCACCGGTTTACGGCTGGTCGAACCGTTGAAGATGACGTCGGTCATCGACTCGCCGCGCAAGTTCTTGGCCGAGCTCTCGCCCATCACCCAGCGCACGGCGTCGATGATGTTCGATTTGCCGCAGCCATTGGGCCCGACCACCGCCGCCATGTTACTGGGGAAGTTCACCGTGGTCGGATCGACGAAGGATTTGAACCCCGCCAGCTTGATGCACTTGAGCCGCACGCTTAAGCGTCCGTCAGGGCAGAAATCACCAGATCGCAACTGCGCTGGCAATACGCGGTCAGCACGGTGCGAATCAGCGCATGGTCACGGGCGATCACGGCCGCGAGCAAGCGTTCGAACAGTTCCAGATACTCGCTCATCGAGGCCTTGCGCTGCTCCAGGGCGAGGAAGTACGCACGGCTCATGGCCGGTTGCAGATTCTCGACGGTTTCCTGCAAGTACGGGTTGTTGGCAAACCCGTACGTGGCGCGCATCACATTGAAACTGTCGTCGACGAAGGCATGGATGTCCTGGCGCTCGTAGCTCGCGGTCAGGCGCTGCTGGATCTGCACGAACGGCGCCAGGTCGGCCTGGACTTGCCAGCCAGTGGCCACGGCATTGGCGAGCAGGATGTACATCTCGCCCATCAGCGCGCACAGGCTCTGCACCTTGTGGGCGGTGAGTTCGGTCACATGCGCGCCGCGTCGCGGCAGGATCGCGATCAGGTGGCGACGCTCGAGGATCAGCAAGGCTTCGCGGACCGAGCCGCGGCTGACATTGAGGGCCAGCGTGACCTTCTGTTCCTGGATGCGCTCCCCGGGCTTCATTTCGCCACGAATGATGCGTTCGGCGAGGTGGTGAGCAATTTGCTCGGCGAGGCTGTCCGGCGCCTTGAACGTCATGGGTGTCCTTCAAATTCTTCGATCTGTACAAGCGGCGCAGTGTAGCGCACATGAGGGGTCATGGCGGAGTGCCCACTCGGCGGTTTTTGGCACGAATCCCGCAAAAAGCAGGCTAACCCGCAAGGGTCAATAATGAAGGAACGAGTCGTTGATCGACAAAATGCTATTTCCTGACCTTTAAGTCAGAAAATCATTGACCGCAAAGTCAGACCTGATAAATTCGGTCCAAGTCGGTTAACAACAATAATGAGTCTGCGAGGCCTTCCGTGATCCAGTTTTTACTTAACCAGGAACTCCGTAGCGAGCACGCCCTGGACCCAAACCTGACCGTGCTCAATTATCTGCGCGACCATGTGGGCAAACCCGGCACCAAAGAAGGTTGCGCCAGCGGTGACTGTGGCGCGTGTACCGTGGTGGTCGGCGAGTTGCAAACGGATGACGATGGCCGCGAACACATTCGCTATCGCAGCCTCAACTCGTGCCTGACGTTTGTTTCGTCGCTGCATGGCAAGCAACTGATCAGCGTCGAAGACCTCAAGCACCAAGGCGAACTGCACAGCGTGCAGAAAGCCATGGTCGAATGCCACGGCTCGCAATGCGGCTTCTGCACCCCCGGTTTCGTGATGTCGCTGTTCGCGCTGCAAAAGAACAGCGAACAACCGGACTCGCATAAAGCGCACGAAGCACTGGCCGGCAACCTCTGCCGCTGCACCGGCTATCGGCCGATTCTGCAAGCTGCCGAGCAATCCTGCTGCGGCAAGCAACCCGATCAATTCGACGCTCGCGAAGCCGAGACCATTGCACGTCTGAAGGCCATCGCGCCGACCGATATCGGCGAACTCAACAGCGGCGACAAGCGCTGCCTGGTGCCGCTGACCGTCGCCGATCTGGCCGACCTCTACGACGCTTATCCACAGGCCCGGCTGCTGGCCGGCGGCACGGACCTGGCGCTGGAAGTCACGCAGTTCCACCGCACGCTGCCGGTGATGATTTACGTCGGCAACGTCGCCGAGATGAAGCGCATCGAACGCTTTGACGATCGCCTGGAAATCGGCGCCGCCACCGCCCTCTCCGATTGCTATGAAGCCTTGAACGCCGAGTACCCGGACTTCGGCGAATTGCTGCATCGTTTCGCTTCGTTGCAGATCCGCAACCAGGGCACCCTCGGCGGCAACATTGGCAACGCCTCGCCGATCGGTGACTCGCCACCACTGCTGATCGCCTTGGGCGCGCAGATTGTGCTGTGTAAGGGCGAAACCCGCCGCACCCTGGCCCTGGAAGATTACTTCATCGATTACCGCGTCACCGCGCGTCAGGAAAGCGAGTTCATCGAGAAGATCATCGTGCCGCGTGCCAGCGCCGAACAACTGTTCCGTGCGTACAAGGTTTCCAAGCGTCTGGACGATGACATTTCCGCCGTTTGCGCCGCCTTCAACATCCGCCTGGAAAACGGTGTGATCGCCGACGCACGCGTTGCCTTCGGTGGCATGGCTGCCATCCCGAAACGCGCCGCCAACTGCGAAGCCGTGTTACTCGGTTCACCGTTCAACAACGCCACCGTCGAACGCGCCTGCGCCGCACTGGCCGAAGATTTCACGCCGCTCTCGGACTTCCGCGCCAGCAAGGAATACCGCCTGCTCAGCGCGCAAAACCTGCTGCGCAAATACTTCATTGAACTGCAAACGCCGCACATCGAGACTCGGGTGACCGCTTATGTCTAATCATCACGCTGTAGAGAAGACCCAAGCCGAATTGGCTGAACTGTTCGCCAAGGACCTGACCACCGGCGTCGGCCGCAGCGTCAAGCACGACAGCGCCGCCAAGCATGTGTCCGGTGAGGCGCAGTACATCGACGACCGCCTGGAATTTCCGAACCAGCTGCACGTTTACGCACGGCTGTCGGACCGCGCCCACGCGAAAATCATCAGCATCGACACCAAGCCTTGCTACGCCTTCGAAGGCGTGCGCATCGCCATCACCCACGAAGACGTGCCGGGCCTGAAAGACATCGGCCCGCTGATGCCCGGTGATCCATTGCTGGCCATCGACACGGTGCAGTTCGTCGGTCAGGTCGTCATGGCCGTGGCCGCCCGCGACCTGGAGACTGCACGCAAAGCCGCCATGGCCGCAGTGATCGAATACGAAGACCTGGAACCGGTACTGGACGTGGTCGAGGCCTTTCGCAAAAAGCATTTCGTGCTGGACAGTCACACCCATGAACGCGGTGATTCAGCGGGCGCGTTGACGACAGCGAAAAATCGTATCCAGGGCACGCTGCACATTGGCGGCCAGGAGCACTTCTACCTCGAAACACAGATCTCGTCGGTGATGCCCACTGAAGACGGCGGGATGATTGTCTACTGCTCCACGCAAAACCCCACCGAAGTACAGAAACTGGTGGCGGAAGTGCTGGACGTGTCGATGAACAAAATCGTCGTCGACATGCGCCGCATGGGCGGTGGTTTTGGTGGCAAGGAAACCCAGGCAGCGAGCCCGGCCTGCCTGTGCGCGGTGATTGCGCACCTGACCGGCCAGCCAACCAAAATGCGCTTGCCGCGTGTCGAAGACATGCTGATGACCGGCAAGCGTCACCCGTTCTATGTCGAGTACGACGTGGGCTTTGACGACAGCGGGCGCCTGCACGGCATCCAGCTGGAACTGGCGGGTAACTGCGGCTGCTCGCCGGACCTGTCGAACTCGATTGTCGACCGTGCGATGTTCCACGCCGACAACTCGTACTACCTCGGCGATGCAACCATCAACGGTCACCGCTGCAAGACCAACACCGCATCGAACACCGCTTACCGTGGCTTCGGCGGCCCGCAAGGCATGGTCGCCATCGAAGAAGTGATGGACGCGATTGCCCGGCATCTGGCCCTCGACCCGCTGGCGGTGCGCAAGGCCAACTACTACGGCAAGACCGAGCGCAACGTCACCCATTACTACCAGACCGTCGAGCACAACATGCTCGAGGAAATGACCGCCGAACTGGAAGAAAGCAGCCAGTACGCCGAGCGCCGCGAAGCGATCCGCCGCTACAACGCCAACAGCCCGATCCTGAAAAAAGGCCTGGCGCTGACTCCGGTGAAATTCGGTATTTCCTTCACCGCCAGTTTCCTCAACCAGGCCGGTGCGCTGGTGCACGTCTACACCGACGGCAGCATCCACCTGAACCACGGTGGCACGGAAATGGGCCAGGGCTTGAACACCAAAGTCGCGCAGGTCGTGGCCGAAGTGTTCCAGGTGGAAATGAACCGCGTGCAGATCACCGCGACCAACACCGACAAAGTGCCGAACACCTCGCCGACCGCCGCGTCCAGCGGTGCCGACCTGAACGGTAAAGCCGCGCAAAACGCGGCGGAAATCATCAAGAAGCGCTTGGTGGAATTCGCCGCGCGGCAATACAAGGTCAGCGAAGAGGACGTGGAATTCCACAACGGTCATGTGCGGGTTCGCGATCACATCCTGACGTTCGAAGCGCTGATTCAGCAGGCGTATTTCGCTCAGGTCTCGCTGTCGAGCACCGGCTTCTACAAGACCCCGAAAATCTTCTACGACCGCAGCCAGGCACGTGGTCGGCCGTTCTACTACTACGCGTTCGGCGCGGCGTGCTGCGAAGTGATCGTCGATACGCTGACCGGCGAGTACAAAATGCTGCGCACCGACATTCTCCACGACGTCGGCGCCTCGCTGAACCCGGCGATCGACATCGGGCAGGTCGAGGGCGGTTTCATCCAGGGCATGGGCTGGCTGACCATGGAAGAGCTGGTCTGGAATGCCAAGGGCAAACTGATGACCAACGGCCCGGCTAGCTACAAGATTCCGGCGGTGGCGGACATGCCGCTGGACCTGCGGGTGAAGCTGGTGGAAAACCGCAAGAACCCGGAAGACACGGTGTTCCATTCCAAGGCTGTGGGCGAGCCGCCGTTCATGCTCGGCATCGCGTCGTGGTGTGCGATCAAGGACGCCGTGGCGAGTCTGGGTGATTACAAACATCAACCGAAAATCGATGCGCCGGCGACGCCGGAGCGGGTGTTGTGGGGCTGTGAGCAGATGCGGCAGTTGAAGGCGGCGAAGGCCGTTGAAACCGAAACCGAGTTGGCTTCGCTCTAAGACCGAGGCGCGGCCAATCGCTAGCAGGCTAGCTCCCACAGGGGAATGCGATCAACTGTGGGAGCTAGCCTGCTAGCGATTAGGCCCGGATAGACAACAGAAATGTTGAGGTGAATATGTACAACTGGATCGACGCCCTCGCCGACCTGCAAAACCGCGGTGAACCCTGCGTGTTGGTGACCATCATCGAAGAGCTCGGCTCGACGCCGCGCAATGCCGGTTCGAAAATGGTCATCAGCGCCAGCCAGACCTTCGACACCATCGGTGGCGGGCATCTGGAATACAAGGCCATGCAGATCGGCCGCGAAATGCTCGCCAGCGGCAAGCAGGACACGCACCTGGAGCGCTTCAGCCTCGGCGCCAGCCTCGGCCAGTGCTGCGGCGGCGTGACCGTGCTGCTGTTCGAACCGATGGGCCAGGTCCAGGCGCAGATCGCCGTGTTCGGCGCCGGCCATGTCGGTCGCGCACTGGTGCCGCTGCTCGCCAGCCTGCCCTGCCGGGTGCGCTGGATCGATTCGCGGGAAGATGAATTCCCTGAACAGATCCCCCACGGCGTGCGCAAAATCGTCGCCGAAGAGCCGGTGGATGAAATCGATGACCTGCCCGCCGGCAGCTACTGCATCGTCATGACCCACAACCACCAGCTCGACCTCGAACTCACCGCCGCGATCCTCAAGCGCAACGACTTCGCCTACTTCGGCCTGATCGGTTCGAAAACCAAACGGGTGAAGTTCGAACATCGCCTGCGCGACCGTGGTTTTGACAGCAGCGTGCTGCAACGCATGCGCTGCCCGATGGGCATCGGCGAAGTCAAAGGCAAATTGCCTGTGGAAATCGCCATCTCCATCGCCGGCGAAATCATCGCCACCTATAACGCGAATTTCGGCCAGCACACCGCCAGCGCCGGATCGTCGATTGCCAAATTGCTGCCTGCTTCACGCCGCAGCCAAGCCTCTAATTGAGAACGCCCATGCCTCTGACTCGCAAAGCCTACCGCGCCGCCATCCTGCACAGCATCGCCGACCCCGCTGAAGTGGGTATCGAAGCCTCGTACGAGTATTTCGAAGACGGCTTGCTGGTGGTCGATAACGGCCAGATCAGCGCCCTCGGTCACGCCAGCGAATTGCTGCCAACCCTGCCCGCCGATATCGAGATCACTCATTATCAGGACGCGCTGATCACCCCTGGCTTCATCGACACCCACATCCATTTGCCGCAAACCGGCATGGTCGGCGCCTACGGCGAGCAATTGCTGGACTGGCTCAACACTTACACCTTCCCGTGTGAAAGCCAGTTCGCCGACAAGACTCACGCCGACGAAGTCGCAGACATTTTCATCAAGGAACTGCTGCGCAACGGCACCACCACCGCGCTGGTGTTCGGCAGCGTGCACCCGCAATCGGTGAACTCGTTCTTCGAAGCGGCTGAACAGCTGGACCTGCGGATGATCGCCGGCAAGGTGATGATGGACCGCAACGCGCCGGACTACCTGACCGACACCGCCGAATCCAGCTACGTCGAAAGCAAGGCGCTGATCGAGCGCTGGCACGGCAAGGGTCGCTTGCACTACGCCGTGACGCCGCGCTTCGCCCCGACCAGCACCCCGGAACAGCTCACCCTGGCCGGCCAGTTGCTGAGTGAATATCCGGACCTGTACATGCAGACCCACATCAGCGAAAACCTCAAGGAAATCGAGTGGGTCAAGGAACTGTTCCCGGAGCGCAAAGGCTACCTGGACGTCTACGATCACTACCAGTTGCTCGGCGAGCGCTCGGTCTTCGCCCACGGTGTGCACCTGTGCGATGACGAATGCGCGCGATTGGCAGAAACCGGCTCGGCCATCTCGTTCTGCCCGACTTCGAACTTCTTCCTCGGCAGCGGCCTGTTCAACCTGCCGATGGCCGAGAAGCACAAACTCAATGTCGGCATCGGCACCGATGTGGGTGGCGGCACCAGTTTCTCGCTGCTGCAAACGTTGAACGAGGCGTACAAGGTCATGCAGTTGCAAGGGGCGCGACTGAGCCCGTTCAAATCGTTGTACCTGGCGACGCTGGGCGGCGCACGGGCACTGCGGCTTGAGGACAAGATCGGCACACTGCAACCGGGCACCGACGCGGACTTCCTGGTGCTGGATTACAACGCCACGCCGTTGCTGAGCTACCGCTTGAAGCAGGCGAACAACATTGCCGAGACGTTGTTTGTGTTGATGACGCTGGGGGATGACCGGACGGTGTTGCAGACGTATGCGGCGGGGAATCAGGTGCATCAGCGATAGGGTTTTTCGGGCATAAAAAAATCCCCCGCAATCGATGGTTGCGGGGGATTTTTATTGGCTTTGAGGTCGCCTTCGCGGGCAAGCCTCGCTCCTACAGGTACAGCGTAAACCCCGTAGGAGCGAGGCTTGCCCGCGAAGGCAGCGCCGCGGTCTATCAGATTTTCGCCGGCGAACGCCCTGGCTTCTTGGTCTGCAACAAATGCGAGAACACCGCGTGCAAATCATCCGACGCGCTTTCTTCGTCAAGGTTGAGTTTGCTGTCGATGTGGTCCATGTGGTGCATCATCAGGTTCACCGCCAGCTCACCGTTGCGCGCTTCGATCGCGTCGATCAGCTGGGTGTGTTCGTCATAGGAACAGTGCGAACGGTTGCCGCTTTCGTACTGCGCAATGATCAACGAAGTCTGGGACACCAGGCTGCGCTGGAAGCTGATCAGCGGTGCATTCTTCGCCGCTTCGGCCAGTTTCAGGTGGAATTCGCCCGACAGACGAATGCCAGCACCGCGATCGCCACGGGAGAAGCTGTCACGCTCGTCGTTGACCATCTGCCGCAACTCGGCGATTTGCTCGGCGGTGGCGTGCTGCACGGCCAGTTCAGTGATCGCGCGCTCGACCAGACGGCGGGCGAGGAACACCTGGCGCGCTTCTTCGACACTCGGGCTGGCAACCACGGCGCCGCGATTCGGCCGCAACAGCACGACGCCTTCATGGGCCAGGCGCGACAGCGCGCGGCGAATGATGGTGCGACTGACCCCGAAAATTTCCCCCAGCGCTTCTTCGCTCAACTTGGTGCCGGGCGCCAGGCGCTGTTCGAGGATGGCCTCGAAGATATGCGCGTAGACAATATCGTCCTGGGTACCGCTGCGGCCGGCTTTGCCTGCTCGCGGTTGTTTCTTGAGGGGTTGCAACTGTTCGTTCATGGGCACTCGAGTCGGGAGAACTGCGGCGAATTGACCGTGACTGTAATACGGCACAGTGGGTCGCTGGCAAGTATCGCGTAAAAAACACCGCGATTGTACACAATGGATGGTGGCAACACGACTGTACGGCTGTTTGTCGCCTTTGCTGTATCGCAACGATTGCTTACGTTTGAGTTTAGGCTTATCCGCAGAATCCGCAGCGAATACGATCCCCTGTAGGAGCGAGGCTTGCCCGCGAAGGCGTCGTGTCAGTTGACATCAATGTTGAATGATATGACGCCTTCGCGGGCAAGCCTCGCTCCTACATTGGGGATTGTGTTGCTTTGGGTATTTTCGTACGTATTAAGGAACACCGTTGTCATGAACGACGCCACGCACACGCAGCTCCGCCCATTGGCGGACACGTCCCCTTCCGCCATCGTCGCCGGGTTCATCGCGATGATGACCGGCTACACCAGCTCGCTGGTGCTGATGTTCCAGGCCGGGCAAGCGGCAGGCCTGAGCAGCGGGCAGATTTCGTCGTGGATCTGGGCGATTTCCATTGGCATGGCGGTGTGTTCGATTGGCCTGTCCCTGCGTTATCGCACGCCGATCACCATCGCGTGGTCGACACCCGGCGCGGCGTTGCTGATCACCAGCCTGGGCGGCGTGAGCTACGGCGAAGCCATTGGCGCCTACATGACCTGTGCGGTGCTGGTCACCGTGTGTGGCATGACCGGCAGCTTCGAACGCCTGGTGAAGAAGATTCCAGCCTCATTGGCCGCCGCGTTGCTGGCCGGGATTCTGTTCAAGATCGGCAGCGAAATCTTCGTCGCCGCCCAACATCGCACCGCGCTGGTGCTGGGGATGTTTTTCACCTACCTGGTGGTCAAGCGCCTGTCGCCGCGCTACGCGGTACTCGCTGCGCTGCTGATCGGTACAGCGCTGTCAGGGTTCATGGGGCTGCTGGATTTCAGCGCGTTTCACCTGGAAGTGGCGACGCCGGTCTGGACCACGCCGCACTTCTCCCTGGCCGCGACCATCAGCATCGGCATTCCGCTGTTTGTGGTGGCGATGACCTCGCAGAACATGCCGGGCATTGCGGTGCTGCGCGCCGACGGCTACACCGTGCCGGCCTCGCCGCTGATTACTACGACGGGCATCGCCTCGCTGCTGCTAGCGCCGTTCGGTTCCCACGGGATCAACCTGGCCGCCATCAGCGCGGCGATCTGCACCGGGCCGCATGCCCACGAAGACCGCAACAAGCGTTACACGGCCGCCGTGTGGTGCGGGGTTTTCTACGGGATTGCCGGGGTATTCGGCGCGACGCTGGCGGCGCTGTTTGCCGCGCTCCCCAAAGAACTGGTGCTGTCGATTGCGGCACTGGCGTTGTTCGGCTCGATCATCAATGGCTTGAGCATTGCCATGGCCGAAGTGAAGGAACGCGAAGCGGCGCTGATCACCTTTATGGTCACGGCGTCGGGGTTGACGCTGTTTTCCGTGGGTTCGGCGTTCTGGGGGATTGTGGCGGGGGTGTTGACGCTGGTGATTCTGAATTGGCGCAAGGCCTGAGGGCCCCTTCGCGGGCAAGCCTCGCTCCTACAGGTACAGCGCAAAGCCCTTGTAGGAGCGAGGCTTGCCCGCGAAGGCATTCCCGAGATCGCCATGGCGGCCAAGCCATGCACCATCAAAAAGCAGGCATAAAAAAACGGCGACCCTTGGGTCGCCGCTTCTTTTATGACATCAAGCTACCGGATTGATCGGCTTTTCCGGGTACCAGACGTCGATCAGCGGGCTGACGGTGACTTCAGTCAGTTCGCTGCGGCCTTTGAGCCAGGCTTCAACAGCTGCACGCTGCTCTTCGGACACCGAGCCACGTTTCTGCAGGCAAACCAGACCGAAGTCGTCGCCGCCAACATAGCCCAGACCGTTGGCTTCCATGGCTTCTTTCAGGAACGCGTCGAGGAAAGCATCAATGGCTTCATCAGCCAAATCTTCTTTGAAATCCAGGTTCAGCTCGAAACCCAGCTCTTGAAATTCATCGACGCACAGTTTTTTGCGCAGACGCTGGGAACGGTTAGTCGCCATTGGAACAATCCTCATAAGTAATAACGGGCGGCACTTTAGCAGTTTAAGCCGCCAATTGCCCGACTCTCTGGGCGCAACGCGTTACCGCCGGTAAAAAAATAGCGGATTAGAAGGCGCGGGCACGGCACAAGCCGCTACACCTTGGGGCATAATGCCGACACTTTCATGACCACTGAGGGAAATTATCTTCATGCCCTCGTCTTTTTTCCCCTCGGCTGTAGGGTTTTATTTCAGATGATCAAATCTTTGCGTCCACTGCTGCTGGCCAGTCTTCTTCTCCCGCTGGCCCTCCCCGTTTCCGCCGCCACCATCAACACCGCGCTGTCGCCCAACGTCGAAAAAGCCCTCAAGGCCAGCAAGCTGCAGGACAACGCCCTGTCGCTGGTGATGATCCCGCTCAACGGTCCTGGCACCCCGACCATTTTCAACGCTGACGTCTCGGTCAACCCGGCGTCCACCATGAAACTGGTGACCACCTATGCAGCGCTGGAAATGCTCGGCCCGAACCACCAGTGGAAAACCGAGTTCTACACCGACGGCACCCTCAGCGGCGGCATTCTCAACGGCAACCTCTACCTCAAGGGTGGCGGCGATCCGAAGCTGAACATGGAAAAACTCTGGCTGCTGATGCGCGATCTGCGGGCCAACGGCGTGACGCAAGTCACCGGCGACCTGGTGCTGGATCGTGGCTTCTTCGTGCAACCGCAACTGCCGGAGTTCAACGATGACGGCAATGACGAGAACAAACCGTTCCTGGTCAAACCCGATTCGCTGCTGGTCAACCTCAAGGCCCTGCGCTTCGTCGCGCGCAACGACAACGGCCGCGTGCTGATCTCGGTAGAGCCGCCGATTGCCAGCATCCGCATCGAAAACCAGGTCAAGGCCGTCAACGGCAAGCAATGCACCGGTGGCGTGCGTTACAACCCGGTGACCCAGGCCGACGGCAGCGTCACCGTGACCGTCGGCGGGCAATTGGGCGATGGCTGCAGCTCGCAGACTTACCTGTCGCTGCTCGACCACGCGACGTACACCGCCGGTGCCGTCCGGGCGATCTGGAAGGAACTGGGCGGCAGCATTCAGGGCAGGGACGTTCTGGCGCCTACGCCGAAAGACGCCAAGGTCCTGGCTCGCGCCTTCTCGCCGGACCTGGCGGAAGTCATCCGCGACATCAATAAATACAGCAACAACACCATGGCGCAGCAGCTGTTCCTGAGCCTGGGCCAGAAATTCCGCACCGACGCCGACGCCGATGACGCCAAAGCGGCCCAGCGCGTGGTGCGTCAGTGGCTGGCGAAGAAAGGCATTACCGCGCCGCACCTGGTGATGGAAAACGGTTCCGGCCTGTCCCGCGCAGAACGCGTGAGCGCCCGTGAAATGGCGGCGATGCTGCAAGCCGCGTGGCATAGCCCGTACGCTGCCGAGTTCATCAGTTCGATGCCGATTGCCGGCACCGACGGCACCATGCGCAAACGCCTGAAGACCACCGCGATGCGCGGCGAAGCCCACGTCAAGACCGGCACCCTGAACACCGTGCGCGCGATCTCCGGCTTCAGCCGCGACGTCAATGGCAACACCTGGGCGGTGGTGGCGATCCTCAACGACAAGGCCCCGTTTGGCGCATCGTCGGTGCTGGATCAGGTGCTGCTGGACCTGTATCGCCAGCCGAAACTGCCTGATACGGCTTCAGTGTTGTAAGCACACCTCAAATCCAATGTGGGAGCTAGCCTGCTAGCGATAGCGGTGTGTCAGTCGGCACATGTATTGACTGACACACCGCTATCGCTAGCAGGCTAGCTCCCACAGGGGGTTGTGTGTATCCCCGACTTAACCCAACTCCCCCTGAACCCGATCCCGTCCCGCCTGTTTCGCCGCATACACCCCCGAGTCCGCCCGCAGCAACAGCGCATCCGCGCCCTCGTCGGCACGCCAACTGGCAATGCCGAAACTCGCCGTGACGACCCCGACATCGTCGATCGGTGAACTGCGCAAGCCCTGCCACAACTCCAGCGCCAGCCCATAGGCTTGTTCGCCATCGATGTCCGGGCAGAGCACCATGAACTCTTCACCGCCCAGGCGACAGAACACATCGGTGCGACGCAGGCGATTGCCGATGCGCTCGCACACCGCCTGCAACACCCGATCGCCCACGGCGTGGCCATGCTGGTCATTGATGCGTTTGAAATGGTCGATGTCGAGCATGATCACCGACAACTCGCCGCCACCGCGCTCCACACGAACCATCTCGGTGGTCAGGCGCTCCTGGAAGTAGCGACGGTTGTGGATCCCGGTCAGCGAGTCGGTGATCGACAGCGCCCGCAGCTCTTCTTCGACGCGCTTGAGGTCGGAGATGTCCGAGATGTAACCATGCCAGAGCACGCCACCGCCCGGCAGTTCCTCCGGGGTCGCTTCGCCACGGACCCAGCGCACCCCCCGCGTTGGCAACTGCACGCGGTATTCCTCGCGCCACGGACTGAGCGTGTCCGCCGACGCCCGGATCGAAGCGCGGACCCGGGTGGTGTCCTGGGGGTGAATCCGGGTGAAAATCGCTTCGGCATTGAGCAACAAGACATCCGGCTCGAGCTCGTAGATATCGCGGATGCCGTCGCTGGCGTAGATCACACTGAAGCGCCCGTCGAATTCCATCTTGAACTGGTAAATCCCGCCGGGCACATGGGCGCTGAGTTTCTTCAGGAGCAAATCCCGTGCGGCGAGCGCTTCGTACACGCGCTTGCGCTCGGTGACGTCGATGCAGATCGCCAGGTGCCCGACCCACAAACCTTGCTCGTCGAGCACTGGGGTCGCCAGCATGTTCACCGTCAACTGGCTGCCATCGCCACGCACCAGCGTCCACTCCCGCGCCTCGTGACCGCCCTCCTCGCCGCCCTCGACCAACATCGCCTGGCAGGTCGGAATCGGTTTGCCATAACGTGCACTCAACTCGGCCGAACGCGCGGCAAGTTCCCGGGGCAGGTGCAGGTTTTCCAGGGTCATGTGCCCCACCACTTCCACGCTTGAATAGCCGAGCATCTGCTCCGCCCCGGCGTTGAACGTGCTGATGACGCCGCGCAGGTCGGTGGCGATGATTGCCACCTGGGTCGCGGCATTCAACACGCCACGCAGTTGACCATGGGTACCGCGCAGCTCCTGCTCACGGGCACGCAACTCCTGGGTCCGTTGCTCGACCATTTTCAGCGCGCGTTGCCGCTGACTGACCAACACATAAAGCAGCGAGCTGAGCAGCAGACTGAGCAACCCGCCCAGCACCACCAGGCTGCTGACCGAAGAGTGGTTGGCTTGCAGGAAGGCCTCGCTGGGCTGGATGTCGACCTGATAGTCATGGTCGGCCAGCCGCAGCAGCCGGGTCGCGGACAACTCACTGACGGCAGGGCCGTTGGGCGATTCGTAAAGCACTTCGTGCTGTTCTTCGATGGACAGGTCGAGGATTCGCACTGACAGATAATCACGGCCCGCTTCCGGCAAGCCATCGGCCAGCAACTGCCGCATGCTGATCACCGCCATCACATAACCGTAAGGTTTCGTGTCTGGACTTTTGCGTGGCATGACCGGTGCCACCAGCAACACGCCCCGCGCATAAGCCGGCTCGATAGCGACAAGATGCATCGGCTGCGACACCGCCATCCGGCCATGCTGGTCCGCCCGGTCCAGGGTGGCACGGCGCAGGGGCTGCGCGGCCAGGTCGTAACCCAACGGTGAGCCGAGCTTGCTCTGGGTCTGGCTGTACAGCACCGCGACATACTCATCGCGCTCCGCCGCCAATTGCAGCTGACCGTCGGCATTGAGCTCACGAATGTTGAAATCGGGTACCCCCTCTTTCCGCACCCGACGCTCAAACTCCGCCCGCTCGGCACGACTGACCCGCAGGGCGAACGAATAGGCCTGAGTCCGGTGCAGCAAAGGTTGGGTGTAACCGTCGAATTCCTCGCGGGCAACCGAAGCGGAATTGACAAAGAACCGGCGCAGGCCATCGAGGCGCTGCTCCTGATCTTCGAAGCGTTCTTCGATACGGCTGTAACGTTCACTGGCCAGCAGTTGGAAACGTTGCCGCAATTGTTGGTGAAACAGATTCAGGGTCGACCAGGCGAGCAACCCGGTGAGAACCCCGCCGACGACCAATACAAACAGCGCGACCAGCCAGGCCGAGACGTCTTCACTGATAAAACCCAGGATCTTTGGGCGCACGGCGTGCAACGACATAGAGGCAACTCAAAACGCCAGGTGCCGGAAAAGCCCATTGGCCATGCGATGAGTTATAGCTATTAGCCATCAATTTGACCAGCACTGAAAGAAGCCAAGAGCCTTTAAAAATCAAGGCTCTGTGGATCCAATGCAAAAAACTGTCAACGCGCGGTGATTTTCCAGGCCCGGTGGATCTTGCCGTTGCGGGCGAAGTCCGGATCGATGGTCTGGGTCGTGATCTCCTCGACCGCGTAACGCTCGGTGAGGTTTTCCTCGAGCGCGAACTTGCGGAAGTTGTTGGAGAAGTACAACACGCCACCCGGCGCCAGTCGCGCCATGGCCAGGTCGATCAACTGCACCTGATCGCGCTGCACGTCGAAGATCCCTTCCATGCGCTTGGAGTTGGAGAAGGTCGGCGGGTCGATGAAGATCAGGTCGAACTCGTCACGGCAGGCATCCAGCCAGACCATCACGTCGCTCTGCTCCAGACGGTTCTTGTCGGAGAAACCGTTCAGCGACAGGTTGCGACGCGCCCAGTCGAGGTAGGTTTTCGACAAGTCGACGCTGGTCGTACTACGCGCGCCGCCCTTGGCTGCGTGGACGCTGGCCGTCGCGGTGTAGCAATACAGATTGAGGAAGCGCTTGCCGGCCGCCTCTTTCTGGATGCGCATGCGCATTGGCCGGTGGTCGAGGAACAGCCCGGTGTCGAGGTAGTCGGTGAGGTTGACCAGCAGCTTCACGCCGCCTTCGTTGACCTCGACGAACTTGCCTTGCGCCGCCTGGCGTTCGTACTGCTTGGTGCCGCTCTGACGCTCGCGACGCTTGACCACTACGCGGTTCTTGTCGATGTTCAACGCCTGCGGAATGGCTGCCAGTGCATCGAACATGCGCGCCGAGGCTTTTTCCGGGTCGATGGATTTCGGCGCGGCGTATTCCTGGACGTGGACCCAATCCTGATACAGGTCGATGGCCATCGAGTATTCCGGCATGTCGGCATCGTAGACGCGATAGCAGTCGATGCCTTCACGCTTGACCCACTTGCCCAGCGCCTTGAGGTTCTTTTGCAGACGGTTGGCAAACATTTGCCCGCCTTCGCTCAAACGCGGTTGCTCGATCACCGGAGCGGGTGCCGCGGCCGGTTTGATCGGGTTACCGTTTTTGTTGTACTGGCGTTCCTGCGGCTCGTTCGGTGCCTGATCGTATTCCGCCTGCTCGCGCTCGACTTGACGCTGTTCCGGGGTGCGACGCTCGCCGGTGACGAACTGATCCGGCGTGACCTTGATCAGCAGCAGCTTGCACGGCAACGCGCCGTTCCAGAACGAATACTGTTTGTGGCTGCGGATGCCCATGCGCTTGCCCAGGTCCGGCGCGCCGGTGAACACCGCCGCTTCCCAGTTCAGGCAGGCCTGACGCAGACGCTCGCCGAGGTTCTGGTAGAGGTAGAGCAGGCTCGCCTCGTCGCCCAGACGCTCGCCGTACGGTGGGTTGCAGATCACCAGGCCTTTCTGGTTCTGGTCCGGACGCGGCTCGAAGGTGCCGACTTCGCCCTGGTAGATCTTGATCCACTCGCTCAGGCCGGCACGCTCGACGTTGTTGCGGCCCGGTTGAATCAGGCGCGGGTCGGCTTCGTAGCCACGAATCCACAACGGTGGCTTGGCCAGACCGGCCGCAGCGCGCTCGGTGGCTTCTTCGTGAAGCTTTTTCCACAGCGCCGGCACGTGGCCAAGCCACGCGGTGAAACCCCACTGCTCGCGACGCAGGTTCGGTGCCATATCGGCGGCGATCATCGCCGCTTCGACGAGGAACGTACCGACACCGCACATCGGGTCAGCCAGCGCGCCGCCGTCGGCGGCAATGCGCGGCCAGCCGGAACGGATCAGGATGGCAGCCGCGAGGTTTTCCTTCAGCGGCGCCGCGCCTTGCTGCAGGCGGTAACCGCGCTGGTGCAGGCTGTGGCCGGAGAGGTCGAGGGACAGGATCGCTTCGCCACGGTCCAGGCGCAGGTGAATGCGCAGGTCCGGGTTGAGTTTGTCGATGGACGGACGGTCGCCCTGCGGAGTGCGCAGTTTGTCGACGATGGCGTCTTTGACTTTCAGGGCGCCGAAGTGCGTGTTATCGATGCCCGAACCGTGACCGCTGAACTCGACGGCCAGGGTGCCGTCGTTGAGCATGTGGTCTTGCCACTCGATATCGAGCACGCCGTGATACAGGTCTTCGGCGTCCTTCATCGGGAAACGCTTGAGCACCAGCAGCACCCGGTTCGCCAGACGCGACCACAGGCACAGGCGATAAGCGGTTTCCATGGTCGCCATGCCGCGCACGGCAGAGGTGTGCTCACGCGCTTCTTCAAGGCCAAGCCCGACGGCTTCCTCGATGAGCAGGCCTTCGAGGCCTTTGGGGCAAGTGAGGAAGATTTCGAATTGATCGGACATTGGAATTTCAGAGCCTTTGGCTAAGTGAACCGACAACGCATTGCCGGCCCGGTTTTCAATCAGGCGCTTTTCTAAAAGAGCGCCCGCGTGGCACGAAGGTGTGCCGTCCCACCCGTGCTGCTCAGGTTAGAAGAGCTTAGATGCACGGGCAGATAAAAAAGTTGATGCAACAAAATGTCATAACTCGACCCTTCGTCGAATAATGCCCGAGACCAACGCGAGGCATTCTCACTAAAGGATTAACCCCATCATCCTGCGGGGGGCCGATCATACAGGGCTTTGGCTAATAAACACGGGACAAACATCGTGTTACTTATGGCCATAGCATCTTTATGGTTACGTCCTTATGACAAAACGATCATTCCCTCGATGTGACGCATTGGTTAGAACTCAATACAGGTTGGCGCCACAACGGACGTCAACACCTTGGCTCGCCACGCCGGCAGCGAGCCCCCCAACGGCAGACATTTCTGCCAGACCTCGATTGAGGTCAACGCGATACATACAGTCAACAAGTGAGGGCAACACCCTATGAGAAGACTTAAGCGTGATCCGTTGGAAAGAGCATTTTTACGCGGATATCAATATGGCGTTGGTGGCAAATCCCGTGAGCTTTGCCCATTTACTCTACCGTCAGTACGCCAAGCCTGGATTAACGGCTGGCGAGAAGGACGCGGCGACAACTGGGACGGTATGACCGGCACTGCGGGAATCCATAGACTCAACGAACTTCACGCCGTCGGCTAACACAGGGCACACACTCCGACACGACAACCTGATTACGTAACGACTTACCACGCACGCCCCATCCGGGCGGCGGGCTTCGGCCCAGGGGCTCCTTCAAGGGGCCCTTTTTTATGCCTGCATTCTGACAAAACACATTCCCCTTGTAGGAGCCGGCTTGCTGGCGATGGCGTCCTATCAGGCGATACATGTGTCGCTGCCCCACCGCTATCGCCAGCAAGCCGGCTCCTACAAGGGTTATGCAATGCTGCGAAAGCGATCTCGAGGACGCCAACGACCTTGTAGGAGCACGGCTTGCCGGCGAAAGCGATCGTCAGGACGCCTTCGCCGGCAAACGGAACGCCGCCCGGCCGCTCCTACAAGTACGGGGTTTAGCGCAGGGCGGCGATGGCGTCCACGGACTCGCGAATCAGCGCCGGGCCTTTGTAGATGAAGCCGGAATAGAGCTGCACCAGGCTCGCACCCGCCGCGATTTTCTCGGCGGCATGCTTGCCTTCGGTGATGCCGCCCACGGCGATGATCGGCAAACGACCCGCCAACTCGGCCGCCAGCACCTTCACGGTGTGGGTGCTCTTGTCACGAACCGGCGCCCCGGACAGACCGCCCGCCTCGTCACCGTATTCCATGCCTTCGACGCCAACGCGGCTCAGGGTGGTGTTGGTGGCGATCACCGCGTCCATCCCGGTTTCGATCAGCGCTTGAGCGACTTGTGCGGTTTCTTCGTCGGTCATGTCCGGTGCGATCTTGATCGCCAACGGAACATGTTTACCGTGACGCAACGCCAGCTCGGCACGACGAGTCGCCAGGTCAGCCAGCAATTGCTTGAGCGAATCACCGAACTGCAGGCTGCGCAGGCCCGGGGTGTTCGGCGAGCTGACGTTGACCGTCACATAGCTGGCGTGGGCATAGACCTTGTCCAGGCAGATCAGGTAGTCGTCGACCGCACGCTCGACCGGGGTATCGAAGTTCTTGCCGATGTTGATGCCCAGCACGCCCTTGTACTTGGCCGCAGCCACGCGGGCCAGCAGGTGATCGACGCCGAGGTTGTTGAAGCCCATGCGGTTGATGATCGCTTCAGCTTCCGGCAAACGGAAAATCCGTGGTTTCGGATTGCCCGGCTGTGGACGTGGCGTGATGGTGCCGATTTCGACAAAACCAAAACCCAACTGGGCAAAACCGTCGATGGCCGCGCCGTTCTTGTCCAGACCGGCAGCCAGACCCACCGGGTTCGGGAAGTCCAGGCCCATGACGCTCACCGGCATTTTTGCCGGCGCCTTGCACAGCAAGCCGTTGAGGCCCAAACGCCCGCCCGCGCCGATCAGGTCCAGGGACAGATCGTGGGAGGTTTCCGGGGAAAGTTTGAACAACAGCTGACGGGCCAGGGTGTACATGGGCGGCGTTGACTCGAATGGCGGCGAAATGAGGCGGCGATTATAGCCGGGCATCGGGGTCGCAAGCGAGGCGCGCGACAAAATCAGCAAGCGATGGCATATGCCTTGCACCAACACAGGCATCAGCACTCATGCCAACGACGGGATGAGTGGAAGGACAATGGCGTCGTCACCCGGCTTTGCTTGCGCGAAGGCCTGGGACGACGTTTTTTTTGAAGGTGTTTTGCCATGAATGAAACCACAGCGGGCCCACTGGCCTGGGTCAACGGCAGCGATGCCCCGGAAAAGACCGACATCAACCTCGGTTTCATGGCCTTGAGCGATTGCGCCTCGGTGGTGGTCGCCGCCACTCAGGGCTTCGCCCAGCCCTACGGCCTGACCTTGAACCTCAAGCGCCAGTCTTCCTGGGCCAACCTGCGGGACAAACTGGTCAGCGGCGAACTCGATGCCGCCCACAGCCTGTACGGTTTGATCTACGCCGTGCACCTGGGCATCGGCGGCGTGGCGCCGACCGAGATGGCGGTGCTCATGGGCCTGAACCAGAACGGCCAGAGCATCAACCTTTCCCACGGCTTGCAGGCGCTGGGCGTGACCGGTCCTGAAGCACTGGACCGCCACGTGCACCAAACTCGCCCAAAACTCACCTTCGCCCAGACTTTTCCGACCGGCACCCACGCCATGTGGCTGTATTACTGGCTGGCGAGCCAGGGCATTCATCCGCTGCACGACGTCGACAGTGTGGTGGTGCCGCCGCCGCAAATGGTCGCGCACCTGCAAGCCGGGCGAATCGACGGTTTCTGCGTCGGTGAACCCTGGTCCGCCAGCGCCGTGAAACACAATCTCGGCTTCACCATGGCAACGACCCAGACCATCTGGCCCGATCATCCGGAAAAAGTCCTCGGCTGCACCCGCGCCTTCGTCGAGCAATATCCCAATACCGCCCGGGCGCTGGTGAAGGCGATTCTGGAGGCCAGCCGCTTCATTGAAGAAAGCGTCGAGAATCGCCGCAGCACCGCGCAGTTGCTGAGCGCCCCCCAATACCTGGACGCGCCGCTCGACTGCATCGAACCGCGCCTGCTCGGCGACTACGCCGACGGCCTCGGCAACCGCTGGCAAGACCTGCACGCGCTGCGCTTCCATGGCGCTGGCGAGGTCAATCAGCCTTACCTGTCCGATGGCATGTGGTTCATGACCCAGTTCCGTCGCTGGGGTTTGCTGCGCGACGACCCGGACTACCTCGCCGTGGCCCGTCAGGTCCAGCAACTAGACTTGTATCGAGAGGCAGCCAGCGCGGTCGATGTCGATTCTTCGGCCAGGGAAATGCGCAGCAGCCAGTTGATCGACGGCAAAATCTGGGACGGCTCGGACCCGGCCGGGTATGCCCGCAGCTTCAAACTGCACGCCATGAGCGACAGCTCGCCCCTACTCGCCAGCCGCTGACAGGAGACTACGAACATGCTGCGTATCCTGCTGATCAACGACACCGCGAAGAAAGTCGGCCGCTTGAAGGCCGCCCTGACCGAAGCCGGATTCGAGGTCATCGACGAGTCCGGCCTGACCATCGACCTGCCCGCGCGCGTCGAAACGGTGCGTCCGGATGTGATTTTGATCGATACCGAGTCACCGAGCCGCGATGTGATGGAGCAAGTGGTGCTGGTGAGTCGAGACCAGCCACGGCCGATTGTGATGTTTACCGACGAACATGACCCCGACGTGATGCGTCAGGCGATCAAGTCCGGGGTCAGCGCCTACATCGTCGAAGGCATTCACGCACAACGCTTGCAGCCGATTCTCGACGTGGCCATGGCACGCTTCGAAAGCGACCAGGCCCTGCGCGCGCAACTGCACGCCCGCGACCAGCAACTGGCCGAGCGCAAGCGCATCGAGCTGGCCAAGGGGCTGCTGATGAAGATGAAGGACTGCAACGAAGAAGAGGCCTACACGCTGATGCGCCGCCAGGCCATGAGCCGGCAGCAGAAGCTGATTCAGGTGGCGGAGCAGATCATTGCGATGAGTGAGCTGCTCGGCTGAAGGCCCCTTCGCGGGCAAGCCTCGCTCCTACAGAGGAATTGCGTTCGAACTGTAGGAGCGAGGCTTGCCCGCGAAAGGGTCGACTCGATCTCGGACTGTTGGCACAAATCTCGCTAAGCAATCACTACAGGTAACCAACGGCGGTTGCCCCACCTACGACAAAGACGTCGCTCACCTCATTTGCCCATGGCGAATCGGGTGGCGGCGTTTTTTTGTTTTGGCCCCACAGACCGGGGCCGGTGGTGCGGCCGTTGCGGCCCCCCACCTGCAAGCTCATGACTCCTTCTCGAGACGACTCACAGCTGAGGTGCGCGATGAATTCAAGCTTCTGGAAATCCGGCCATACCCCGACCCTGTTCGCGGCCTTCCTCTATTTCGACCTGAGTTTCATGGTCTGGTACCTGCTCGGCCCTCTGGCGGTGCAGATTGCCGCCGACCTGCACCTGACCACCCAACAACGCGGGCTGGTGGTGGCCACGCCGATTCTGGCCGGGGCCGTACTGCGCTTTATCATGGGCATGCTGGCGGATCGCCTGTCGCCAAAAACCGCCGGGCTGATCGGCCAGGTGATCGTCATCTGCGCCCTGTTCGTCGCGTGGAAGCACGGCATTCAAAGTTACGAACAAGCGCTGCTGCTGGGCCTGTTCCTCGGCATGGCGGGCGCGTCGTTCGCCGTGGCCCTGCCGCTGGCGTCGCAGTGGTATCCGCCGCAGCATCAAGGCAAGGCCATGGGCATCGCCGGGGCCGGTAACTCGGGCACCGTGCTGGCCGCGCTGATCGCTCCGGTGCTGGCCGCCGCGTTCGGCTGGAGCAACGTGTTCGGCTTCGCGCTGATCCCGCTGATCCTGACCATCATCGTCTTCGCCTGGCTGGCCAAAAACGCGCCTGAGCGGCCGAAAGCCAAGTCGGTATCCGACTACTTCAAAGCCCTGGGCGACCGCGACAGCTGGTGGTTCATGTTTTTCTACAGCGTGACCTTTGGCGGCTTCATCGGCCTGGCCAGCGCCCTGCCCGGCTACTTCAACGACCAATACGGCCTGAGCCCGGTGACAGCCGGTTACTACACGGCGGCCTGCGTGTTTGGCGGCAGTTTGATGCGTCCTCTGGGCGGCGCACTGGCCGACCGCTTCGGCGGGATTCGCACACTGCTGGCGATGTACACGGTGGCGGCGATCTGCATTGCGGCGGTGGGTTTCAACTTGCCGAGTTCCTACGCGGCGCTGGCACTTTTCGTCTGCACGATGCTCGGCCTGGGTGCCGGTAACGGCGCGGTTTTCCAATTGGTCCCGCAACGTTTTCGTCGCGAAATCGGTGTGATGACCGGTTTGATCGGCATGGCCGGTGGCATCGGCGGCTTCGCCCTCGCGGCGGGCATGGGCGCGATCAAGCAAAGCACCGGCAGTTATCAACTGGCGCTGTGGTTGTTCGCCAGCCTCGGCGTCCTCGCCTGGTTCGGTCTGCACGGTGTGAAGCGCCGCTGGAGAACCACTTGGGGTTCGGCGGCCGTCACTGCTGCGCGGGTGTGAGGGCTGAATGAGCCTGCAACTGAGTTTTGCCGAAGCCAGCGCCATCGGTCCGCGCGAGGAGAACCAGGACGCCCTGCGCCTGGTGACGCCGGCCCCGGCACTGGCGGCGAGCAAGGGCTACCTGTTCGCCATCGCCGACGGCGTCAGCCAGTGCGCCGATGGCGGCCTCGCGGCACGTTCGACCTTGCAGGCGCTGGCGCTGGACTACTACGCCACCCCGGAAACCTGGGGTGTCGCCCAGGCACTGGACCGTTTGCTGCTGGCGCAAAATCGCTGGCTGCAGGCCAATGGCGGTGGGCAACCGCTGTTGACCACGGTCAGTGCCCTGGTCGTGCGCGGCAGGCGTTTTACCTTGGCGCATGTCGGGGACTGCAGGGTTTATCGCTGGCACGCCGATCAATTGCAGCGGGTCACGGAGGACCACGTCTGGGATCAACCGGGCATGCAGCATGTGCTCAAACGGGCGCTCGGCCTCGATCAGCATCTGGTGCTGGATTTTCTCGATGGCGAACTGCGGCTGAATGAGCATTTCGTGCTGCTCAGCGACGGCATCTGGGCCGTGTTGGGCGACACCGCGATTGCCGCGATTCTGCGCGATCAACCGGATCTGCACAGCGCCGCGCAAACCCTGGTGAATGCGGCGCATCTGGCGGGCAGTCAGGACAACGCCAGCGCGTTATTGGTGCGGGTCGATGCCCTCGGTGAAACGAGCATCGGCGATGCGTTGATTCATGTGCAGCAATGGCCACTGCCGCCAGCGCTGAAACCGGGCCAGACGTTTGAGGGCTGGCACGTCGAAGGAATACTCGGCCAAAGCCAGCAGTCGCTGCTCTATCGGGTGCGCGACGCTCAGCAACAACCCTGGCTGCTGAAAACCCTGCCCGGCGCGTTGCGCGACGATCACCTGGCCGGGCAAGCCTTGCTGTCGGAGGAATGGTTTCTCAAGCGCGTGGCTGGCCGGCATTTCCCTGAAGTCCATGCCGCCAGTCAGCGTCAGCATTTGTACTACGTAATGCGTGAATATTCCGGCTCGACTTTGGCGCAACTGGCTGAGCGAGCCACAACGCTGCCGCTGGCCCAATGGCAGGATCTGGCGGAACGTTTGCTGCGGGCGGTCGGGATGTTGCATCGACGGCAGATTCTGCATCGCGACATCAAACCGGAGAATTTGCTGCTGGGGGATGACGGCGAACTGCGGCTGCTGGATTTCGGCCTGGCCTATTGCCCTGGCCTGTCTGAAGATCAGGCCTCGACCCTGCCCGGAACACCCAGCTACATTGCGCCGGAAGCTTTTCGCGGTGACGCGCCGAGCCCGCAACAGGATCTGTATGCGGCCGGCGTGACCTTGTATTTCCTGCTCACCGGGCATTATCCCTACGGCGAAATCGAAGCGTTCCAGCGTCCACGGTTTGGTGTACCGGTCAGCGCCAGTCGTTACCGCCCGGACCTGCCCGAGTGGATCGCACAAAGCCTGGAGCGTGCTGTGGCGGCGGACCCGGCGGAGCGATTCGAAACTGCGGAAGAATGGTTATTGGTGCTGGAACAGGGTGAACGACGCAGTTTGAGCGTACGGCCCCGGCCGCTGCTGGAGCGCGAGCCAGTGAAGGTCTGGCGGACGTTGGCGTTGGTGGCGCTACTGGTGAATGTGGTGCTGCTGGTTTTGCTGTTTCGCGGCTAGACCGAGTCGCGCCTTTCGCGAGCAAGCTTCGCTCCTACAGGTTGCGGGTTGATCGACCTGTAGGAGCTGAGCTTGCTCGCGAAGGCGGACTGACAGCCAACACAAATCCATCAGCAACCCGCTCCATTAGCGGGCACCACGCTTCGATTCGGTGCAGAAGCCCCCTTTGATTAAGCACTCCGAGCCAACAAAACCGGGTGTAGGTCAACTTGGCACAACCACTGCATTACCTCTCTCAACAGACATAAAGCCCAGCCTTCAACGACGAAGGATGCGCTTCCCGAGATAACGGGACCAGGACAAAGGCGTCCTCGCTAGGCAACTAGCGGGACGCCTTTTTTTGTTTGCGCAAAATTTGTCGAGCACGACCTGAACGCCCTGTCGAGGCGGGTCCGAGCTCCCCGGAGAACCTGATGAAAAAACTAAAACTGGTGATGATCGGCAACGGCATGGCCGGGGTTCGCACCCTGGAAGAGCTGCTCAAGCTGAGCAACGAGCTGTACGACATCACGGTCTTCGGTGCCGAACCCCATACCAACTACAACCGCATCCTGCTGTCGCCGGTACTGGCCGGCGAGCAAACCTTCGAAGAGATCGCGCTCAACGACCTGGACTGGTACCTGGACAACAACATCAAGTTGCTGCTCAACCGCAGAGTCGTAGAGATCGACCGGATCAAACGTCGGGTCATCGCCGACGACGGCACCGAGGCCGAATACGACCGCCTGCTGATTGCCACCGGCTCGACCCCGTTCATCCTGCCGATCCCGGGCAACACGTTGCACGGCGTGATCGGCTACCGCGACATCGCCGACACCCAAGCCATGATCAACACCGCAAAAACCCACAAGCACGCGGTGGTCATCGGCGGCGGCCTGCTCGGCCTGGAAGCGGCCAATGGCCTGATGCTGCGCGGCATGCACGTCACCGTGGTGCACAACGGTGAATGGTTGCTGGAACGGCAACTGGACAGTGTCAGCGGCCGCTTGCTGCAAACCGCGCTTGAGGACCGTGGCCTGCACTTTCGCCTGTGCGAGCAAACCCAGGCCTTGCACGATGCCGGCAATGGCCGGGTCGGCTCGGTCGAGTTCAAGAACGGCGACCGCATCCCCGCCGACCTGGTGGTGATGGCCGCCGGCATCCGCCCCGCGACCGAGCTCGCGGAGCGCTCCGGCCTCCCGTGCAACCGTGGGATTCTGGTCAACGACACCCTGCAAACCTACGACCCACGGGTTTACGCCATCGGCGAATGCGCCAGCCATCGCGGCATCGCCTACGGCCTGGTGGCGCCGCTGTTCGAACAGGCCAAGGTCTGCGCCAATCATCTCGCACAGCTTGGCTTCGCCAGCTACAAAGGCTCGGTGACCTCGACCAAATTGAAAGTCACCGGCATCGACCTGTTCTCCGCCGGCGATTTCATGGGCGGCGAAGGTACCGAAACCATCACCCTTTCCGACCCGATCGGCGGGATCTACAAAAAACTGGTGATCAAGGACGACGTGCTGGTCGGGGCCTGCCTGTACGGCGACACGGCCGATGGCGGTTGGTATTTCCGGCAGATTCGCGAGAACCGGAATATCGACGAAATCCGCAATCACCTGATGTTTGGTGAAGCCATGCGGGAAGCCAGCTGATGAACCGCCAGATCACCGCCTCCACCTGTTGCTACTGCGGGGTCGGCTGCGGCGTGCTGATCGAGCATGACGGCGAGCGCATCCTCGGCGTCAGCGGCGATCCGGCCCACCCGGCCAACTTCGGTAAGCTGTGCAGCAAGGGCTCAACCCTGCACTTGACCGGCGACCTCGCAGCCCGAGCGCTGTACCCGGAACTGCGCCTGGGCAAAGGCCTGGCCCGCAGCCGCACCGACTGGGACACCGCCCTCGATCACGCCGCCAGCGTGTTCGCCGAAACCATCGCCGAACATGGTCCGGACAGCGTGGCGTTTTACATCTCCGGGCAGTTACTGACCGAGGATTACTACAGCTTCAACAAACTGGCGCGAGCGTTGGTCGGCACCAACAACATCGACAGCAATTCGCGCCTGTGCATGTCATCGGCAGTGGTCGGCTACAAGCGCAGCCTCGGTGCCGACGCACCGCCATGCAGTTACGAAGACCTTGAGACAAGCGACTGCGTGATGATCGTCGGCAGTAACATGGCCTACGCCCACCCGGTCCTGTTTCGTCGCCTGGAAGAGGCCAAATCCCGCCGACCACAGATGAAAGTCATCGTCATCGACCCGCGTCGTACGGATACCTGCGACTTGGCTGACCTGCATCTGGCGATTCTTCCCGGCACCGATGTCGCCTTGTTCCATGGGATTTTGTACCTGCTGCTGTGGGAAGGCTGGATCGACCGCGACTTCATCGAGACCCACACCGAAGGCCTGGCTGAACTGAAAAACCTGGTGCGCGACTACACGCCGCCAATGGTCTCGCAGCTGTGCGGGATCAGCGTCGAGCAACTGCAGCAATGCGCCGAGTGGGTCGGCACCTCGCCGAGCTTTCTGTCGCTGTGGTGCATGGGACTGAACCAGTCCACCGCCGGCAGTGCGAAAAACAGTGCCTTGATCAACCTGCACCTGGCCACCGGGCAGATCGGCCGTCCCGGCGCAGGACCTTTCTCCCTGACCGGTCAGCCGAATGCCATGGGTGGCCGCGAAACCGGCAGCCTGTCGAACCTGCTGCCAGGCCATCGCGAAGCGGCCAATGCCGAGCATCGCGCAGAAGTCGCAGCCTACTGGGGCGTGGATCAACTGCCGGCAAACACCGGGCTCACCGCGATCGAATTGTTTGAGCAGGTTCGTAACGGAACCATCAAAGCCCTGTGGATCGCCTGCACCAACCCCGCGCAGTCGATGCCGGACCAGAGCGCCGTGCGCGAGGCGCTGCAAGCCTGCCCGTTCGTGGTATTGCAGGAAGCCTTTCGCACCACCGAAACCGCCGCGTTCGCCGATCTACTGCTGCCTGCCGCCAGTTGGGGTGAAAAAGACGGCACGGTGACCAACTCCGAACGGCGGATTTCCCACGTTCGCCGGGCGATTGTCGCCCCCGGAGAAACGCGTTCCGACTGGGCAATTACAGTGGATTTCGCACAGCGCCTGGAAAAATACCTGCGCCCCGGACAACCCAGTCTGTTTGCGTTCGACACCCCGGCGCAGGTCTTCGATGAGTACAAACTCCTGACGCGCGACCGGGACCTGGATTTGTCCGGTATCAGTCATGAGCTGATTGATCGTCTCGGTCCACAGCAATGGCCGTTTCCCGCCGGCGCCCGTGAAGGTACGGCCCGACTGTATCGGGACGGAATTTTCCCGACCGCCAACGGGCGTGCCCGGTTCGTGGCCGATCCGTACCTTGCCGCCAAGGAACAACGCGATGGGCAATTCCCGCTGACCCTGATCACCGGCCGCCTGCGCGATCAATGGCACGGCATGAGCCGCACCGGCACTGCCGCGCAGTTGTTCGGTCATGTCAGCGAGGCCGTGCTGAGCCTGCACCCGGATGATTTGCATCGCCATGGACTGCAACCGGAAGAACTGGTCAGTTTGAAAAGCCGTCGCGGCGCGGTGATTGTCGCCGTCGGCAGCGATGACAGCGTGCGTCCGGGCCAGGCGTTTCTGCCGATGCACTGGGGCGACCGGTTCCTGAAGGGCGGGGTCAATGCGCTCACCCAACCGGCGTTCGATCCGTTATCGAAACAACCGGAACTCAAACACAGCGGCGTACGAATCGACCCCGTGCATTTGCCCTGGAACCTTTTCGTACTGATTGAGGGCGATGTTCAACAGCATTTTGAGACGCTACGACCGCTCTGTGAGGCGTTTTCCTACGTCAGCCTCAGCCTTACCGGTCGTGAGCGCCCTGCGCTGCTCATACGCGCTGCCAGCGCCACAGCGCCAGATCCGCAATTGTTATGCGAAATCGACCGCTGCCTTGGGCTCAATGAAGGGCCGGTCCTGGCGTACGACGACCCACGGCGCGCCATCGGCAAACGGGTGCGGATCGAGCATGGCCGGATCACCGCGATTCGCCTGGCTGGCGAAACCCTCGCACAGCACTGGCTGCAGGACCTTTGGCTGGAAGGTCGCGCCGATGAACAACTGCGGCGCTGGCTGCTTGCACCACTGAGCGCACCACCGGGCAACGCCACCACATCGGTTGCCGGCACTAAAACCCTGTGCAACTGCAAAAACGTCAGCCAAGGCGCGGTCTGTGCCGGTATCCGTCGGGGCCTGGATTTGCAGGGGTTGAAACAGGAATTGGGCTGCGGCACGCAATGCGGCTCGTGCGTCCCGGAAATCAAGCGTTTGCTGGCCACCACGGCACAGCCGATCGCCGTCATCTCGTGAGGAAAACACTATGAACGCAAAAGTCTGGCTGGTGGGTGCGGGTCCTGGTGACCCGGAATTGCTGACCCTCAAAGCCGTCAGGGCGTTGAGCGAAGCGGATGTGGTGCTGATCGACGATCTGGTGAATGGCGCCGTGCTGGAACATTGCCCGCAGGCGCGGATCATTCCGGTGGGCAAGCGCGGTGGCTGTCGCTCGACGCCTCAGGCGTTCATTCATCGATTGATGCTGCGTTATGCCCGCCACGGCAAATGCGTGGTGCGGCTCAAGGGTGGCGATCCGTGCATTTTTGGGCGGGGCGGTGAAGAAGCGCAGTGGCTGCGCGAACGCGGGGTCGACGTGGAGCTGGTCAATGGCATCACCGCCGGGCTGGCCGGTGCGACGCAATGCGATATTCCGCTGACCCTGCGGGGCGTGGCGCGCGGCGTGACGCTGGTCACGGCCCACACTCAGGATGGCAGCAGCCTGAATTGGCAAGCCCTGGCGCAAAGTGGCACAACGCTGGTGGTGTACATGGGCGTGGCGAAGCTCAGTGAAATTCGCGAGCAACTGCTGGCCGGAGGGATGGCGGCGGATACGCCGGTGGCGATGATTGAAAACGCTTCCCTGCCGCATCAACGGGAATGTCGGAGCGATCTGACAGCGATGGAGGAAGATGCCTGCGCCTTTGAGTTGAAAAGCCCGGCGATTCTGGTGATCGGTGTTGTAGCGGCACGCCCCGAAACCTGTAGGAGCCAGCTCGCTGGCGAAGAACTTGAGATCACCGCAGCGTGTCAGGCTTAAAGCGTCATCGTTGACGACCATCGCCGGCAAGCCGGCTCCTACAGGGGGGCCGGTGATTCGAAAACCCAAATCGCAGACAAAGAAAAGCCCGGCCTAAGCCGGGCTTTTCTCAGAGCTGCGGGCTAATTACTTAGCTTGAGCTTCAACCTGCGCTTCTACGCGACGGTTTACAGCGCGGCCAGCGTCAGTTTTGTTGTCAGCAACTGGGCGGGATTCGCCGTAGCCAACAGACTGAACGCGGGACGATTCAACACCGTACTGGTTGGTCAGAACTTGCTTAACGGCGTTTGCACGACGCTCAGACAGTTTCTGGTTGTAAGCGTCAGGACCGACGTTGTCAGTGTGACCTTCAACAGTAGTGGTGGTGGATGGGTACTGCTTCATGAAGTCAGCCAGGTTCTTGATGTCGCCGTAGCTGTTGGTTTTAACAACAGATTTGTCGAAATCGAACTTAACGTCCAGCTCAACACGAACGACTTCGGCAACTGCTGGGCAGCCATCAGCGTCAACAGTTACGTTGGCTGGGGTGTCCGGGCACTTGTCAACGTTGTCGCAAACGCCATCGTTGTCGCTGTCGGAGCAGACTTCAGCTGGTGCTGGAACTGGAGCAGCTGCAGGCTTGGAGCCGCCACCGAAGTTCACACCGATACCGACGCTTGGAGCCCACTCGGTGTCACCTTGGTCGATGTTGTACTGAGCTTCAACGCCGGCACGGGCGTAGAAATTGTCAGTGAAGTACAGCTTGGCACCGCCGCCAACGTTGGCGAAGGTGGAACCGTTACGACCACCGCGATCGTTCTGACCGATGCTCTGATCGGAGAAGCCGGCCGAAACGTACGGACGCAGCATGTCGCCTGGGTTGTTGAAGTGGTACAGAGCGTCCAGGGCAGTGTTGGAGCCCTTGATGTTCTTGCCCGACTCGCTACGAACGTTGTGCACTTCGTCGTAGCCCAGACGCAGTTCAACGTCGTCGGTCAGGAAGTAACCAACCGAACCACCGAACAGGTTGCCGTCGTTTTTGAAATCGCGCTGGCTATCGTAATACTCTTTCTTTGCAAAGCCTTCGATTTCAACTGCGCCTTGGCCTTGTGCCAATGCGCCGAACGAAGTGGCCGCAATAAGAGAACCAATGGCCAAGCCCAAGGTGTTTTTCAGTTTCATCCGTTAAATCCCCATCTGGTGATTGTGAAGCAGTCCCGCAAACCGGGGGACAACTCGGCGGCAAGTCTATCAGAACTTGCCTACACGTAAGAGATATTTGCGCCGAACTAAGTTTCAGCAATGCCTGCAAATTTCTCACGCAATTTGTCTAGAGCGCGTTTGTAACGCATTTTTGTCGCACTCAAACCCATGTGCATGATGTCTGCGATCTCCTGAAACTCTAGCTCTGCGACAAATCGTAGCACCAGAATTTCACGGTCAATCGGGTTCACATACACTAGCCAGCGATCAAGCCCGCCCTTCTCCTCGGGTTTCGGCGCCTTTTCTTCAGACGCTTCCTCGAGGGGGTCCAGACTCAATGCGTCCATCAAGCGACGCTTTCGCCGTTCTTTCCGATACTGTGTGATGCACTCGTTGTACGTGATGCTATATAGCCATGTCTTGAACTTCGATTTACCTTCGAAGTTCTTCAAGCCATACAACACCTTCAACATCACTTCCTGACAGACATCGTCTGCATCGCGATCGTTCCCAAGATATCGTGCACAAACGTTAAATAATGTTCGTTGGTAACGGCGCATCAATTCTTCATAGGCGCGCGTTACGTGAAACAGCTCGGTATGCGAGCGCGCGACCAACTCCTCATCAGAGAGCTCGCGGGGGTCGTAGCGCGTGGAGAGCGATTGAGCTTTATTCAAAACAAGTCTGGCCGACAGTCAGGTCAATGTCCGCCGCAGCCCTTCAGGGCATTTTGCGGCGGCATACATTAGCAGGGTTTGCCGGGTTAGCGGCTACTCACATGCTGCTCCAGGAGAATCCGATTAGAGAGAGAGACTAGCTCACCCTCATCGGTCAGCAATGTGGTCTTAACCGTGCCGATCTCTTCGATCTGACCTTCGACCTCGCCAACACGCACTTGTTGCCCAACCTGATACAACTCACGCACATAGATTCCCGCAAGAATCTGACCGGCAATTTCCCGGCTTCCCAACCCCATGGCCAGCGCCACTGCCAGACCAACGGTAATCAAAACAATCACAATCACATGGTTGAGCAGGTCAGTCTTGACCTCCAACTGGCTGATTGCGACCGAAATACTGATGATAATCACCAGGCCCTGGGCAATTCGCCCCAGCCCGGCGGCGTAATCCAGCCCTACGCCCTCTGCCGCACCTCGCACCAGCCCATTGGCCAGTTGTGCCAGCAAAACACCTACCAGCAGCACCAGCGCGGCGCCAAACACTTTCGGCAAATACAGCGCAAGCATGTCCAGCGTAGCCGAAACTCGCTCAAGTCCAAGCGATTCTGCTGCGGAAACCAGAAAAATCAGCAAAACGAACCAATAGACAATTTTGCCTATCAGCGTCGAAATCGGCACTTGAAGGCCGGCCCGGGACAGCAATTTTGTCAGACCGGTGCCGCCCATCAAGCGGTCGAGACCGAGCTTGGCGAGCAACTTGGACAGCAAAGTATCCAAAAGTTTCGCTACGACGAAACCCAACAGCAGCACGACCAGTGCGCCGAACAGGTTCGGAATGAAATTCGCAACCTTGGTCCATAACGCAGTCATTGCAGTGACGAGGCTCTGAGTCCAGAGATCAAGTTCCATATTCAATCAGCCTTATCAGCAGTGCGAACGGTAGGTTTACGGTGACGGGAAACCGGCGAGACGTGAGCCGATCCGTTGTTCAAGGCAATCATCAGCGCGGGCAACCAGCGGCCCAGCAGGCTGAACAGATCACCAGCGCCGACCTGGCGGTTGGCGGTTTTCAGGACGCGCCCAAGACACGCATCGTCGTCGCGGGTGGACGGCGAAGCGTTCAGCATGTCACGCAAAGACTGTTCAAACGGATCGTGCATACGCACCTCTCGTGATGTCTGTGAAAGACGCGGTCAAATTTACCCGGGTCACATGGCGCATCGTCATACCCAGCGCAAACGTCGGAATAACCACCACTGCCCCAGTGCCACCGAGATCATCATCAGGCAGGCAATCAGGAAGCCATACGGGCTGGCAGAGAACGGAATACCGCCGACGTTGATACCCAAAAGACCGGTCAGAAAACTCATCGGCAAAAAGATTCCGGTGATGATCCCGAAGCGGTACATCGTGCGATTCATGCGCACGCTCAAACGTCTGTCCTCGGCCTCGAGGACCAGCCCCACCCGCTCCCGCGTCAATTCCAGCTCCTCGAGATAGCGGGTCAGGCTGTTGTTCAATTCGTTCCAGTAGTCGCCGTCATCTTCGACAAACCAGGGCAGTTTTATCCGGGTCAGTTGTCCGAAAATATCCCGCTGCGGTGCCAGGAAACGTTTCAGCGCAGCAGCCCTGCGACGGATCTGCAAAATGGAGTCATGCTCGGGCGAATACCGTTCGTCGGCATCCAGTTTTTCTTCTTCCTCATCGACCACTTCCGAGAGGCAACTGACCAGATCCTGCACTTTGTTGGTGAGGTACTGGGCCATATAAAGGATGAGTTCGGAGGCAGTCTTCGGCCCCTTGCCTTCCGCGAGCTGCACCAGCAACTCGTCGGTGGCGCGCAATGGACGCAGGCGCAGGGAAATAACCCGCTGTGCCGAGGCGAAGATCCGCACCGAGACCATGTCTTCCGGCTCGGCCCCGGGGTTGAGGTTGACCCCACGCAAAAATAGCAGCAGTTCGCTGTCGGAAAGCTGTAAGAGACGCGGACGGGTGTTCTCTTCCAGCAGCAGATCACAGCTGAATTCGCTCAGACCGCTGGATTTGCGCAGCCAGGTCTGGGTTTGCGGGTGACTGCGATCCCAGTGCAGCCACAGGCTTTCATGGGCCTGAAGCTGCAAGTCATCGAGTTCAGTCCGGGCTATCGAACGCGCACCGCCTTTACCGTCCAGCACCAGGGCATGCACCAGCCCCCACTGCGCGTTTTCTTCCTCGAACATCCTCACCCCTTCGGTTGGCGCAACGCTTATTCAGGCATCTTCAGCGGGCTTGGCGAGATGATCACGCCATTATTGTCCGCATAAATGTATTCGCCTGGACGGAACGTCACACCGGCAAACGTCACCACAACGTTGAGATCGCCAATGCCACGCTTGTCGGTTTTCATCGGGTGACTGGCCAGGGCCTGAACGCCCAGATCAGTCTGCGCGATGACATCGACGTCGCGGATGCACCCGTAGATCACCATCCCTTCCCAACCGTTTTTAGCGGCTTTCTCGGCGATCATGTCGCCCAGCAGCGCACGACGCAGGGAACCGCCACCATCGACCACCAACACCTTGCCATTACCCTTGAGTTCGGCTTGCTCCTTGACCAGCGAGTTGTCTTCGAAGCACTTGATGGTCACGATTTCGCCGCCGAAGGAATCACGGCCGCCGAAATTGCTGAACATCGGTTCCAGCACCTGTACCAGTTCCGGATAGGCGTCGCACAGGTCAGGCGTGAGGTAATGGTTCATCGAGAAACTCCTGTAAAGAGGAAGACAATCGAGGATGTCGCAAAGTGACCAGAAAAGCTCAATGCGTCATATCTTAGCCGCAAGCCGATCAGAGCGGAATGCCCTTGATAGAGCATCGGGCTCAGACTGCCGAGGCCAAATCCGCTTTTTCACCGAGCAAAGGCGTGTGCTGGTCCGACAGCCAACGCGCCACCAACGGCCAGACTTCGGCTTGAGCCGCTTTGCTGACCAACATTTCCACGTGACCGAAATTGTCGCCAAAGCCCTGCTCGCGGCCAAGGTTGATGAATTGTTTGTGCTCGGAACCGATCTGATCAAACAACTTGCGGCACGCCCACGCTGGATCCTGATGATCGCTGACGGCACTCACGGCCAACACAGGGCTCTGAACGTCAGCCAATCCGGCCCACCAATCCTTGTCGGCATCGCCAAAACGCCCGAACAGGCCATACCAACGCATGCTTTCCAGGGCCAGGCCAATCGGCTCGTCCTCCGGGCCGCGCTTGAGCCGTGAACCGGACAATTGGGCGAAACGCTTGAGAATGAAGCGCCCGCTCCACTCCACCGGCGGAATTTTCAACGGCCAATAGGTGCGGCTGACTTGCGTACCGAAGAATGCCGCAGACGCGACGACCGGTTCCCCGATGTACCCGCCACCCAAGGCTGCCGCCAGGGTAATGCCACCCAGCGAGTGACCGATCCAGTGCGGAACCTGGCCGCTCTGCTCGCGCACGAACGCGCCAATGGCCGGCAGATCGTAACGAGCGTAGTCGGCGACGCGGTTCTTGCGATAATTCTGGTTGCGCTGGGACAGGCCATGACCGCGCATTTCCGCGATCCACACATCAAATCCCAGACGCGCCAGATAAGCGCCCAACCCCAGGCCTTTTGGGGAGAACCAGAAGCGCCGATTGGAAAAGCTGCCGTGCAACAGAATCACCGGCACACCACCGTGCGCGGGTGCGTCTGCCATGCCCAGACGGGTCACGGCCAGTTCCACGGTGCCGTCAGGGCTGTTGCCGGGTTTCAAACGATAGACGTCTTCGCTCAGATCACCGCGCCGCTCGGCGCTGATCAGGGCGACAGGAAATAGGTTGCTGCTGCTTTGCATAGTCTCTTGCACAAAAAAGGGCGGCATCCAGAGGAGCCCGCCCTACTTCAATCTCTTAAAACGGCCGCCCCCTGTAGGAGCACAGCTTGCTGGCGATGGCGATTTTGAAGACGCCATCGCGGGCAAGCCTTGCTCCTACAGTGAGCGAGCCGTTCCCACACCATCAAGCCGAAGCTTGACCTTCAGCCAGGAAGAACCAGGTTTCCAGTACGGAATCGGGGTTCAACGAAACGCTTTCGATGCCCTGCTCCATCAGCCACTTGGCCAGATCAGGGTGGTCCGAAGGCCCCTGACCGCAGATACCGATGTACTTGCCCGCCTTGTTGCACGCAGCAATGGCGTTCGCCAGCAGCTTCTTGACCGCAGGGTTACGCTCGTCGAACAGGTGAGCGATGATCCCGGAGTCACGGTCCAGGCCCAGCGTCAGCTGAGTCAGGTCGTTGGAGCCGATGGAGAAACCGTCGAAGAACTCAAGGAATTCTTCCGCCAGAATCGCGTTGGACGGCAGTTCGCACATCATGATCACGCGCAGACCGTTGTCGCCACGGGCCAGACCGTTTTCGGCCAGCAGGTCGACGACCTGGCTCGCTTCGCCCAGGGTACGGACGAACGGCACCATGATTTCAACGTTGGTCAGGCCCATCTCGTTGCGCACACGCTTGAGGGCGCGGCACTCGAGCTCGAAGCAGTCACGGAACGATTCGCTGATGTAACGCGAGGCGCCACGGAAGCCCAGCATCGGGTTTTCTTCTTCCGGCTCGTAAAGCTTGCCGCCGATCAGGTTCGCGTATTCGTTGGACTTGAAGTCCGACAGACGCACGATGACCTTTTTCGGATAAAACGCAGCCGCCAGTGTGCTGATGCCTTCGACCAGTTTCTCGACGTAGAAGCCGACCGGATCGTTGTAACCGGCGATGCGCTTGTCGACGCTGTCCTTGATTTCCTGCGGCAGGCCGTCGTAGTTCAGCAGCGCTTTAGGGTGCACACCGATCATGCGGTTGATGATGAATTCCAGACGGGCCAGGCCCACACCGGCGTTCGGCAGTTGCGCGAAGTCGAAGGCGCGATCCGGGTTGCCGACGTTCATCATGATCTTGAACGGCAGATCCGGCATGGCATCCACGGAGTTCTTCTTGATGTCGAAGCCCAGCTCACCTTCGAAGATGTAACCGGTGTCGCCTTCCGCGCAGGAAACGGTCACGCCCTGGCCGTCTTTCAGCAGTTGGGTGGCGTTGCCGCAACCGACCACGGCCGGAATGCCCAGTTCGCGAGCGATGATCGCCGCGTGGCAGGTACGACCGCCACGGTTGGTGACGATGGCGCTGGCGCGCTTCATGACCGGTTCCCAGTCCGGGTCGGTCATGTCGGAAACCAGCACGTCGCCTGGCTGGACTTTGTCCATCTCGGACACGTCCTTGATGATCCGCACTTTGCCGGCACCGATGCGCTGGCCGATGGCGCGACCTTCAACCAGCACGGTGCCGGTTTCTTTCAACAGGTAACGTTCCATGACGTTGGCCTGGGTGCGGCTCTTCACGGTTTCAGGACGGGCCTGAACGATGTAGAGCTTGCCGTCGTCGCCGTCTTTGGCCCATTCGATGTCCATCGGGCACTGGTAGTGCTTCTCGATGATCATCGCTTGTTTGGCCAGTTCGCTGACTTCGGCGTCGCTCAGGCAGAAACGTGCGCGATCGGCCTTGTCGACGTCGATGGTCTTGACCGACTTGCCGGCCGTGGCGACTTCGCCGTAGATCATCTTGATGGCTTTGCTGCCCAGGTTGCGACGCAGGATGGCCGGACGACCGGCGGCCAGCGTGCCTTTGTGGACGTAGAACTCATCCGGGTTCACCGCGCCTTGTACGACGGTTTCACCCAGGCCGTAGGCGCCGGTGATGAACACCACGTCACGGAAGCCCGATTCGGTATCGAGGGTGAACATCACGCCGGCGGTGCCGGTTTCGGAGCGGACCATGCGCTGCACGCCAGCCGACAGGGCGACCAGCTTGTGGTCGAAGCCCTGGTGCACGCGGTAGGAGATCGCACGGTCGTTGAACAGCGAAGCGAACACCTCTTTGGCGGCGCGAATGACGTTTTCGACACCACGGATGTTCAGGAAGGTTTCCTGCTGACCGGCGAAGGAAGCGTCCGGCAGGTCTTCGGCGGTAGCGGAAGAGCGCACGGCCACGGCCATGTCAGGGTTACCGGCCGACAGCGTGGCGAACGCGGTGCGGATCTCGGTGTTGAGCTTCTCGGGGAACTCGGCTTCCATGATCCATTGACGGATCTGGGCGCCGGTCTTGGCCAGGGCGTTGACATCATCGACGTCCAGGGCGTCGAGGGCGGCGTGGATCTGATCGTTCAGGCCGCTCAGTTCCAGAAAATCACGATAAGCCTGAGCTGTCGTGGCGAAGCCACCGGGCACCGATACACCGGCACCTGCAAGGTTACTGATCATCTCGCCCAGGGATGCGTTCTTGCCCCCCACATGCTCAACATCGTGTTTGCCGAGCTTATCGAGGGAAACTACGTACTCTACCAAGGTGATCTCTCCACTAACTGTGTTGGAAAAGCTCAGAAGCCGGCGCTCGAAAGGAGCATTTGCCGGCTGTATGGCCTGGACCTGGAAAATAAGTGAGAATGCGGGCCACTAGAGGCCGGCAAACCGCGCCTATCATATCCAAGATTCGTCACTAGCTTAAGGCCCAAGGTGCAAATGAAACGATCTGCTTTCTTTATCTCCGATGGCACCGGCATTACCGCCGAAACCCTGGGTCAAAGCCTCCTGGCGCAGTTCGAAAACATTACCTTCAGCAAATTCACGCGGCCGTACATCGACAACGTGGATAAAGCGCGGGCCATGGTACAACAAATCAACAAGGCCGCCGAAACCGACGGCTTCCGGCCGATCATATTCGACACCATCGTCAACCAGGACATTCGTGAGATCCTCGCGACGTCCAATGGTTTCATGATCGACATTTTCTCGACTTTCCTGGCACCGCTTGAACAGGAACTGACCGAGCATTCTTCCTACACTGTCGGCAAGTCTCACTCTATCGGTGGCAACTCCAATTACATGGAACGCATCGAGGCGGTGAACTTCGCCCTCGACAACGACGACGGTGCGCGCACGCATTATTACGACAAGGCCGACCTGATCCTAGTGGGGGTGTCGCGTTGTGGTAAGACGCCGACGTGCCTGTACATGGCGATGCAATTCGGCATCCGCGCGGCCAACTATCCGCTGACCGAAGACGACATGGAGCGCCTGACGCTGCCAAACGCCCTGCGCGCCCACCAGCACAAGTTGTTCGGACTGACCATCGACCCGGACCGCCTGACCGCGATCCGCAACGAGCGCAAGCCCAACAGCCGCTATTCGAGCTACGCGCAGTGCGAGTTTGAAGTGCGCGAAGTGGAGAACCTGTTCCGCCGCGAGAATATTGCGCACATCAACTCCACGCATTTTTCGGTGGAAGAGATTTCGGCGAAGATTCTGGTGGAGAAAGGTGTGGAGCGGCGGTTCAAGTAGTTATTCAGCGTCTGCCAGGCCGCCATCGCGAGCAGGCTCGCTCCCACAGGGGTTTTGTGAACGCCGCAAATCCACTGTAGGAGCGAGGCTTGCCCGCGAAGAACGATTACACGGTCTCTGTTAATGCCTCGACCAACGCTTCAAACCCTCGAATCAACAATCCATCATCCCCCGCCGAATTACACACACTCGCCCGAATGAACTGCGGCACCGCCCCGTGCCCGACCGCAAACGCCTCGGCGGTGGCGACCAGGTAATTGTTCTCCTTGAGTTCCGCCGCAATCTGCGACGCCCGCCATGGCTCGGGCACTTCGATCCAAAAGTGCGGGCTGTCGGGATGGGTTTTGTATGCCACGCCCTCCAACACCCCACTGACCAACGCCTTGCGCCGGCCGATCTCGATAATCTGTTGAGCCAGCAACTGCGCCGCACTACCGTTTCCGATCCAAAGGCTCGCCACCTCCAGCGCCAACGGACTGGCCATCCAGCACGTTCCGCGTACCGCCGCGCTCAAGCGCCCGATCAACGGTTGCGGCGCATGCAGATAACCGACGCGCAACCCCGCCGAAACCGCTTTGCTCAGGCTGCCGATCAACACCGAGCGCTCCGGGGCGAAATAACTCAAGGGCAACGGTCGCTGCCGAGCCAACACCGCGTGGGCTTCATCCTCAAAGATCAGCAGATTGTGCTGCCGACAGACCTCGGCAATCGCCTCTCGCCGTGGGACGGACATCACCGCCGCCGTAGGATTCTGGATCGTCGGCGTGCAGTACAGCGCCGACACACGATGGTTGCGGCAAACGTCTTCCAGCGCATCCGGCATCAACCCTTCGTCATCCATCGCGACGCCGATCAGTTTGATCCCAAGCATGCGTGCAACGCTGATCAACCCCGGGTAAGTCAGGTGTTCCGTGACCACGGTATCGCCCGCCTTGAGCAACCCCATCAAGGCACACAACAGACCGTGCTGGCCGCCGTTCACGCATACGACCTGCTCGGCGTCCGGCACAAATTGCAGGTGCCGCAACCAGTGCACGCCCGCCGCGCGATGGCGTAGCGATCCGGCATCGGCGGTGTAGCCGCCGATGCTCTGCAAGGCATCGGGATCGAGCGCCAACGCCTGCAAGCTCTGGCTTAAAAACAGTGTTTCCTGCCCCGGAATCGGTTGATTACGGCTCATGTCGAAACATGCCTGCGGCTCTTCGCTGACATTGCGAAAGCCAGCATCGCGCTGACGTTCCATCCCGCGCTGACGCACGTAAGTGCCATCTCCTACGCGAGCGACCACCCGTCCTACGCGCTCGAGCTCGCCGTAAGCACGGCTGACGGTGCCGATGGTCACGCCGAGGCTGTCGGCCAACAGCCGATGCGGTGGCAGTTTGCAGCCGGGCTCGATCACGCCTTCAACGATCGCTTTTTCCACGGCGTCCGCCAGGCGCTTGTACTTCACGCCCAGTCCGTTGACGAGCCCGTCGCGCAGGATTGACACCATGGCAATACTTACTTTGACACTCATTTCAGTCCCGAATAGCGTGCTTTAAGCAGGTTCAATCAGGGATAGACCTTTTGCAGATGCAGGTCAATTCCGACAACAAAAAAGGAACTCGATCATGTCCATCGCTCTCAGCGCGAATTCAAGCACTGGAAAACCCTGGTTAGCCGCGCTGATCACCAGCGTCCTTTTTCTGATCGTGTGCCTGAGCTGGGGAACGACATGGCTCGGGATCAAGATTGCGGTTGAAACGGTGCCACCGCTGACGGCCGCCGGGCTGCGGTTCCTGATCGCCTTTCCGTTGTTCCTTGTTTTCGCCCTCATCCGTCGTGAGCCGTTGATGTTCCCCAAGGAAAGCCGCTGGTTTTTCCTGTTCGTGACGCTGTCGTATTTCAGCCTGCCGTATTACTTGCTCAACTACGGCGAGATGCATGTTTCATCCGGGCTCACGGCCCTGTTGTTCAGTTGCATGCCGGTGTTCATCCTGCTGTTTTCCGCGCTGTTTCTGCGGGAAAAAATCTACCCGTCACAAGTGCTCGGCATTGCCATCGGCTTCGGCAGTCTGTTCATGATTATTCGCAGCCAGGGATTGCATCTGGACCACGCTGAACTGTTCGGCGTGCTGGCGATTCTCTGCGCGGCGGTGATGCATGCGTTGTGTTACGTGGTGACCAAGAAACACGGCTCGGCGATCAGCGTGATTACCTACAACACGCTGCCGATCGGCATTGCGGGCTTGATGCTGTTTGTCGCGGGGCTGAATGTCGAAGCGCCGGTGTTCGATGGGATCAGCCTGCGTTCCTGGGGCGCCCTGCTCTACCTGGGACTGGTGGCGTCGGTGGGCGGGTTTATCGTTTATTTTTTGCTGCTCAAGCGGTTGAGCCCGATCATTTTGTCGTTTGTGTTCATCATTTTTCCGGTGTTCGCGGTGATCATCGGCGCGTGGTACGAGGGGCAAAGCCTTTCGCGAGAGTTGATGATCTATTCGGCGATTTTGTTGACCGGGTTTGCGATCACCAAACTGCCGCTGGAAAAATGGCTGACACGGAACCTGTAGGAGCCAGGCTTGCCGGCGAAGGCGTATTCAAGGACGCCTTCGCCGGCAAGCCTGGCTCCTACAAGGGGTTCCGTCAGATCACGAACAGGTCCATGAAGCGGTTCACCGGTGTGGCTTCAAGCGCTGCCTGGTCCTTGCACAAGGCAAAAATCTCGGCACTGCGCTGGCCGGTGAAGCGTGTCGCCAGGTTGGCTTTGAACTTGTCTTCCAGCAACGGAATGCCGTCGGTGCGGCGACGGCGATGGCCGATCGGGTATTCCACCACCACGTTCTCGGTGCTGGAGCCGTCCTTGAAAAACACCTGAATCGCATTGGCGATAGAGCGTTTGTCAGCCTCCAGGTATTCGCGGGTGAAGCGAGGGTCTTCGACGATGACCATTTTCTCGCGCAGCACATCGATGATCGGGTGCGCCGCGTGGAACTCGTCTTCGTATTGCTCGGCCACCAGATTGCCGAACGCCAACGGCACGGCGGCCATGTATTGGAGGCAATGATCGCGGTCCGCCGCATTGGCCAGCGGGCCGACCTTGGAGATGATGCGGATCGCCGACTCGTGGGTGGTGATGACGATTTTGTCGATTTCGTGCAGGCGATTCCTGACTTGCGGGTGCAAGGTGACGGCGGCTTCGCAGGCGGTTTGTGCGTGGAATTCGGCCGGGAAGCTGATCTTGAACAGCACGTTTTCCATCACGTAACTGCCGTACGGTCGGGAGAAACTGAACACACGTTTGCCTTCAGGCTTGAGCGCCAGGTCGTTGTTGCTGTGACTGAACAATACGTCGTAGAAGCCCCACTGTTTGGCGGTCAATACGCCGGGGATGCCCATCTCGCCACGCATCGCGATGTCGGCCAGACGCACGCCCCGGCTGGAGGCATCGCCCGCCGCCCAGGATTTGCGCGACCCGGCATTCGGTGCATGCCGATACGTGCGCAACGCCTGACCATCGGCGAAAGCATGGGACAACGCCGACAGCATCTGCTCGCGATTGGCGCCCATGAGTTTGGCGGTGACGGCGGTCGAGGCAACTTTCACCAGGATGACGTGATCGAGGCCGACACGATTGAAGGAGTTTTCCAGCGCAATCACGCCTTGAATCTCGTGGGCCATGATCATCGCTTCGAGTACGGCGCGAACGGTCAGCGGCGCATCGCCATTGGCCAGGCGCTTCTGCGACAGGTGATCGGCCACCGCAAGAATGCCCCCGAGGTTATCGGAGGGATGTCCCCATTCGGCGGCGAGCCAGGTGTCGTTGTAGTCGAGCCAGCGCACGATGCAGCCGATGTCCCAGGCGGCCTTGACCGGGTCGAGACGGTAGTTGGTGCCCGGCACGCGAGCGCCGAACGGCACGACGGTGCCTTCGACAATCGGGCCAAGGTGCTTGGTGCATTCGGGAAAGCGCAGGGCCAGGAGGCCGCAGCCCAAAGTGTCCATCAGGCAGTTGCGGGCGGTGTCGAGGGCTTCTTTGGATTCGATTTTGAAGTTGAGGACGTAGTCGGCAATGTCCTGCAGGACCGTGTCGTAGTCGGGGCGGTTGTTCAGGTCGACGTTGGTGCTCATGTTCGATTCACTCGTAAAGTGGTTCGTTAATGGGACCTCGGTTCAGGTAAATCACATTCTTATAATTGAAATGCGGCCCCTGTAGGAGCCGGCTTGCTGGCGATTCAGACGACTCGGTATGTCAGGCAGACCGCGTTGACAGGATCGCCAGCAAGCCGGCTCCTACAGGGGTTGTGTGGGTTAGAAGGAGTCTCCCGGCACCCGCACGAAGCCTTCCATCAGCACCCGCGCACTGCGGCTCATGATGGCTTTGTTGACGGTCCACTCGCCGTTCACCTGGCTGGCTTCAGCACCCACACGCAACGTGCCGGACGGATGGCCGAAGCGCACGGCGTTACGTTCGATACCGCCCGCAGCGAGGTTTACCAGCGTGCCGGAAATGGCGGCAGCAGTGCCGATAGCCACCGCAGCAGTCCCCATCATCGCGTGGTGCAACTTGCCCATCGACAACGCACGCACCAGCAAGTCGACGTCACCCGCAGCAATCGCTTTACCGCTGGAGGCAACGTAATCCGCCGGTTTGGCCACGAAGGCAACCTTGGGCGTGTGTTGACGTTTGGCCGCTTCATCCAGATTCGAAATCAGCCCCATGCGCAACGCGCCATACGCACGAATGGTCTCGAACATCGCCAGCGCTTTCGGATCACCGTTGATGGCGCCCTGCAACTCGGTGCCGGTGTAACCGATGTCTTCGGCATTGACGAAGATGGTCGGAATGCCGGCATTGATCATGGTCGCCTTGAAGGTCCCGACGCCGGGCACTTCGAGGTCATCCACCAGATTGCCGGTAGGAAACATCGAACCACCGCCGCCCTCTTCTTCTGCCGCCGGGTCCATGAATTCGACCTGCACTTCGGCCGCCGGAAAGGTCACGCCGTCGAGTTCGAAATCACCGGTTTCCTGCACTTCACCGTTGGTGATCGGCACGTGGGCGATGATGGTCTTGCCAATATTGGCTTGCCACACGCGCACCACCGCCACACCGTTGTGCGGAATGCGGCTGGCATCGACCAGACCGTTGCTGATGGCGAACGAACCGACCGCTGCGGACAGGTTGCCGCAGTTGCCGCTCCAGTCGACGAAAGGTTTGTCGATGGAGACTTGGCCGAACAGGTAATCGACGTCGTGATCAGCCTTGATGCTTTTCGACAGGATCACGGTTTTGCTGGTGCTGGAGGTCGCGCCGCCCATGCCGTCGATTTGCTTGTCGTACGGGTCGGGACTGCCGATCACCCGCAACAACAAGGCATCGCGCGCCGGGCCTGGAACCTGCGCCGCTTCGGGCAAGTCTTTCAGGCTGAAAAACACGCCTTTGCTGGTGCCGCCACGCATGTAGGTGGCGGGGATTTTGATTTGAGGTGCGTGAGCCATTGGTGCTCCTTCAAAGCGGACACGGAATTTGAAACTCCGTGCCCGCACAGCGTGTTTTAGACGGCGACGGCCGATTCTTCGAGGAAGTCCTGGGCGAAGCGTTGCAGCACGCCACCGGCCTCGTAGATCGACACCTCTTCGGCGGTGTCGAGACGACAGGTGACCGGCACCTCGACGCGCTCGCCATTCTTGCGATGGATCACCAGCGTCAGCTCGGCGCGCGGCGTACGCTCACCGATCACGTCGTAGGTTTCGCTGCCGTCGATGGCCAGGGTGTGACGGTTGGTGCCCGGCTTGAACTCCAGCGGCAACACGCCCATGCCCACCAGGTTGGTGCGGTGGATGCGCTCGAAACCTTCGGCGGCAATCGCTTCCACACCGGCCAGACGCACGCCTTTGGCCGCCCAGTCGCGGGACGAACCCTGACCGTAGTCGGCGCCGGCAATGATGATCAGCGGCTGCTTGCGCTCCATGTAGGTTTCGATGGCTTCCCACATGCGCATGACCTTGCCTTCCGGCTCGACGCGGGCCAGCGAACCCTGCTTGACCTTGCCGTTTTCCTGGACCATTTCATTGAACAGTTTCGGGTTGGCAAAGGTGGCGCGTTGCGCGGTCAGGTGGTCACCGCGGTGCGTGGCATAGGAGTTGAAGTCCTCTTCCGGCAAGCCCATTTTCGCCAGGTATTCGCCGGCGGCGCTGTCGAGCATGATCGCGTTCGACGGCGACAGGTGATCGGTGGTGATGTTGTCCGGCAGCACCGCCAGCGGGCGCATGCCCTTGAGCGGACGCGCGCCGGCCAGCGCACCTTCCCAGTACGGCGGACGGCGGATGTAGGTGCTCATCTCGCGCCAGTCGTACAGCGGCGAGACTTTCGGGCCGGTGTCTTCGTGGATGGCGAACATCGGAATGTAGACCTGACGGAACTGCTCCGGCTTCACCGAGGCTTTCACCACCGCATCGATTTCTTCATCGCTCGGCCAGATGTCTTTCAGGCGGATTTCCTTGCCATTCGCATCCAGGCCCAGCACATCTTTTTCGATGTCGAAACGGATGGTACCGGCGATGGCGTACGCGACCACCAACGGCGGCGAAGCGAGGAATGCTTGCTTGGCGTACGGGTGAATCCGGCCATCGAAGTTACGGTTGCCGGAGAGCACGGCCGTGGCATACAGGTCACGGTCGATGATCTCTTGCTGGATCACCGGATCGAGCGCGCCGGACATGCCGTTGCAAGTGGTGCAAGCGAAAGCCACGACGCCGAAACCGAGTTGTTCCAGTTCGTCAGTCAGGCCCGCCTCATCGAGGTACAACGCCACGGTTTTCGAGCCCGGTGCCAGGGACGATTTGACCCATGGCTTACGGGTCAACCCGAGCTTGTTGGCGTTGCGCGCCAGCAGGCCGGCAGCGATCACGTTGCGCGGGTTGCTGGTGTTGGTGCAGCTGGTGATGGCGGCGATGATGACTGCGCCGTCCGGCATCTGGCCGGGCACATCTTCCCACTGGCCGGAAATGCCTTTGGCCGCCAGATCCGACACCGCTACACGGGCGTGCGGGTTGCTCGGGCCGGCCATGTTGCGCACCACCGAGGACAGGTTGAAGGTCAAGCCACGCTCGTATTGCGCGCCCTTCAGGCTGTCGGCCCACAGGCCCGTGGTCTTGGCGTAGTTCTCGACCAACTGCACCTGCTCGTCTTCGCGGCCGGTGAGTTTGAGGTAGTCGATGGTCTGCTGGTCGATGTAGAACATCGCCGCCGTGGCGCCGTATTCAGGAGCCATGTTGGAGATGGTTGCGCGGTCGCCGAGGGTCAGCGCGGAAGCGCCTTCGCCGAAGAATTCCAGCCATGCGCCGACGACTTTTTGCTTGCGCAGGAACTCGGTCAGCGCCAGCACCATGTCGGTGGCGGTGATGCCTGGTTGCAGCTTGCCGGTCAGTTCAACGCCGACGCTTTCCGGCAGGCGCATCCACGATGCGCGGCCGAGCATCACGCTTTCCGCTTCGAGGCCACCGACGCCGATAGCGATCACGCCCAGTGCATCGACGTGCGGGGTGTGGCTGTCGGTGCCGACGCAGGTGTCAGGGAACGCGACGCCGTCACGCACCTGAATCACCGGAGACATTTTCTCCAGGTTGATCTGGTGCATGATCCCGTTGCCCGGCGGGATCACGTCAACGTTCTTGAAGGCCTTCTTGGTCCAGTTGATGAAGTGGAAACGGTCTTCGTTGCGACGGTCTTCGATGGCGCGGTTCTTCTCGAACGCCTGTGGATCGAAGCCACCGCGCTCAACGGCCAGCGAGTGATCGACGATCAATTGCGTCGGCACCACCGGGTTCACTTGCGCCGGGTCGCCACCTTGCAAAGCGATGGCGTCACGCAGGCCGGCGAGGTCGACCAATGCGGTCTGGCCGAGGATGTCGTGGCACACCACGCGAGCCGGAAACCACGGGAAGTCGAGGTCGCGTTTGCGCTCGATGAATTGCTTCAGGGATTCGGTGAGCGTGGCCGGGTCGCAGCGACGCACCAGGTTTTCCGCCAGCACGCGGGAGGTGTACGGCAGAGTGTCATAGGCGCCGGGCTGGATGGCTTCGACTGCCGCACGGACGTCGAAATAATCCAGATGGCTGCCGGGCAGCGGTTTACGGAATTCAGTGTTCATCGTCAGGACTCGGTCACGGTAATAACAAAAGGCGGGGCGGCACCAGAATTTGATTGGAAAACCGCCCCCCTGTAGGAGCGAAGCTTGCTCGCGAAAGCGGTGTACCAGTCGACATTGATTTGGAATGTCAGACCGCCTTCGCGAGCAAGCTTCGCTCCTACAAGGTTCACGGCTCGGTGCCCGCCCCCACCATTCAGCGTTGTTCGATTGGCACGAACTTGCGCTGTTCGACGCCGGTGTATTCGGCGCTCGGGCGGATGATGCGGTTGTTGGCACGTTGTTCGAACACATGCGCCGCCCAGCCGGTCAGGCGCGAGCAGACGAAAATCGGTGTGAACAACTTGGTCGGGATACCCATGAAGTGATACGTCGACGCATGGTAGAAGTCGGCGTTGGGGAACAGTTTCTTCTGCTCCCACATGGTCTTGTCGATGGCTTCGGAAACCGGGAACAAGACAGTGTCACCCACCTCTTCAGCGAGCTTCTTCGACCAACCCTTGATCACCTCGTTGCGCGGATCGTTGTCCTTATAGATCGCGTGACCGAAGCCCATGATCTTGTCCTTGCGCTCAAGCATGCCGAGGGTGCCTTTGATCGCCTCTTCCGGCGATTTGAAGCGTTCGATCATTTCCATCGCCGCTTCGTTGGCGCCGCCGTGCAGCGGACCGCGCAGGGAGCCGATGGCGGCGGTGATGCAGGAGAACAGGTCAGACAAAGTCGATGCACACACCCGTGCGGTGAAGGTCGAGGCGTTGAACTCGTGTTCCGCGTAGAGGATCAGCGAAACGTTCATCACTTTGACGTGCAACTCGCTCGGTTTCTTGTCGTGCAGCAGGTGCAGGAAGTGGCCACCGATGGAGGGCTCGTCGCTCACGCAACTGATGCGTTTGCCGTCGTGGCTGAAGCGATACCAGTAGCACATGATCGCCGGGAACGCGGCCAGCAGGCGGTCGGTTTTGTCATGTTGCTCGGAGAAGTCTTTCTCCGGCTCGATGTTGCCCAGGAACGAGCAACCGGTGCGCATCACGTCCATCGGGTGGGCGTCGGCGGGGATGCGTTCCAGCACTTCTTTCAGCGCTTGTGGCAGGTCGCGCAGCTTGCCGAGTTTGCTCACGTAAGCGGCGAGTTGCGCCTGGGTCGGCAGTTCGCCGTACAGCAGCAGGTAAGCCACTTCTTCGAATTGGGCGTCAGCCGCCAGTTCGCGAACGTCGTAGCCGCGATAGGTCAGGCCTGCGCCCGACTGGCCCACGGTGGACAGTGCGGTTTGCCCGGCAACCTGGCCACGGAGCCCGGCGCCACTGAGTACTTTTGCTTCGGCCATTGCTGTCTCCAGTTTTTGAATTTGTTAGGGAAACTTGTGGGAGCGAAGCTTGCTCGCGAAAGCGGTGTCTCAGACGACATTGATTTTGAATGTCAGTCCGTCTTCGCGAGCAAGCTTCGCTCCTACAGGGCTTTCATTACTTTTTAGCAGCGAACAACGCATCGAGCTTCTGCTCGAACGTGTGGTAGTCGATGCGATCGTAAAGCTCCATGCGCGTCTGCATGGTGTCGATCACGTTCTGTTGCGTGCCGTCGCGGCGGATCGCGGTGTAGACGTTTTCCGCGGCCTTGTTCATGGCGCGGAACGCGGACAATGGGTATAGCACCAGCGACACATCGGCACCGGCCAACTGCTCGGTGGTGTACAGCGGCGTCGCGCCGAATTCGGTGATGTTGGCCAGGATCGGCGCTTTCACACGGCTGGCGAACAGCTTGTACATCTCCAGTTCGGTGATGGCTTCCGGGAAGATCATGTCGGCGCCGGCCTCGATGCACGCTGCAGCGCGATCCAGTGCGGATTCCAGACCTTCAACGGCCAGGGCGTCGGTGCGAGCCATGATCACGAAGCTGTCATCGGTGCGCGCATCAACCGCCGCCTTGATGCGGTCGACCATTTCCTGCTGCGAAACGATTTCTTTGTTAGGACGGTGACCGCAGCGCTTGGCGCCAACCTGGTCTTCGATGTGAATCGCCGCCGCGCCGAACTTGATCATCGACTTCACGGTACGGGCGACGTTGAACGCCGAGGAACCGAAACCGGTGTCCACGTCCACCAGCAGCGGCAGGTCGCAGACGTCGGTGATGCGGCGTACGTCGGTCAGCACGTCGTCCAGGCCGGTGATGCCCAGGTCCGGCACGCCGAGGGAGCCGGCAGCAACGCCGCCGCCCGACAGGTAAATAGCCTTGAAACCGGCGCGCTTGGCCAGCAACGCGTGGTTGGCGTTGATCGCGCCGACCACTTGCAGCGGATGTTCGCTGGCGACCGCATCGCGGAAACGCTGGCCTGGAGTGCTCTTGTTGGAACTCATGACTCACCTCGTTCAGTGGCTGTCGGGTTAGCGCCGTCCTGGTAGTGACGGGCGATATTGCGTTTGGAGGCGCCGATGTGACGGCGCATCAACAACTCGGCCAGTTCACCGTCACGGTCGGCGATGGCATCGAGAATCCGGTGGTGCTCGGCAAAGGCCTGGCGCGGGCGATTGGGCGTGGTGGAAAACTGGATGCGGTACATGCGCACCAGTTGATAAAGCTCGCCGCAGAGCATCTGCGTCAGGGTGCGGTTGCCGCTGCCCTGGATGATTCGGTAGTGGAAGTCGAAATCGCCTTCCTGCTGGTAGTAGCCGACACCGGCCTGAAACGCGGCGTCGCGCTCGTGGGTTTCGAGGACCCGGCGCAGTTCGTCGATTTCTTCGACCGTCATGCGTTCGGCGGCCAGGCGACAGGCCATGCCTTCGAGGGATTCGCGGATTTCGTAGAGCTCCAGCAGCTCGGCGTGGCTCAGGGAAACCACTCGTGCGCCGACGTGCGGCACGCGAACCAGCAGGCGCTGGCCTTCCAGGCGGTGGATCGCTTCGCGCAGCGGACCGCGGCTGATGCCGTAGGTGCGAGCCAGTTCCGGTTCGGAGATTTTGCTGCCCGGGGCGATCTCGCCCTTGACGATGGCCGCCTGAATGCGCCGGAAAACGTTCTCGGAAAGTGTTTCCGAATCGTCTTGGGCTATGACTGGGGGATCGAGTTGATCCAGCATATTGTCGACACCTTGAAAGCTGATGCGGCAAAAACTAGCGAATAGCAGGGTAATAGTCAAAGGATAAATAGGTATTGTCGACAATCGTCTAATAACCTATCTGCTTTTTGTAGGAGCGAAGCTTGCTCGCGAAGGCTTTGTGTCAGGCTGTGGTTTTTTTGATGGTGTACATATCCGTTACTGCGGTCACGGCTGCTTATGGTTTCGCTTTTACAGCGAGTCACTTGGAAGAGCCCCAAGTAACCAAGGGCTCTTGCCCCTTTCGTTCGGTGCCTCGCTATGGCTCGGCATACCCTCGCTCCGGTCCTGCTCCGTGGGCCCGCCGCCATCGGCCATCCATGGCCGGGGGCGGCTAACCCGGCATCCATGCCGGGTTGCCCACTGCGCAGAACCTCCACTCGGCCTCTCGAGGGGGCGCTCAGATCAAAAGCTGAAGGCGAGCTAACGCTCGACCTGATGAGTGGTGAAAATCAAAAGCGCACGCAGATCCCTGTAGGAGCCGGCTTGCCGGCGAAAAACGCCCAGACACCGCGTTTATCCAGACAGCCCGCGTCATCGTTTACGTCCATCGCCAGCAAGCTGGCTCCTACAATTTCGACCGAGTGAACCCAATCCCATGTAGGAGCCGGCTTGCTGGCGATAGCGGTGTATCAGTCGACGCATTTATCGCCTGAACAGACGCCATCGCCAGCAAGCCGGCTCCTACAGGGGAGCGGTGTACATGTCCGGAATGGGTGAGCGCAGCAGAGAAGGACAACGCGCCCCCCCCCCAAAGAGCCAGGTCGGCTTTCAGGCCGCCTCGGCGGCTGTGGCGGTAGTCGCCCCCTCGAGAGGCCGAGCGCAGGTTCTGCGCAGTGGGCAACCCGGCATGGATGCCGGGTTAGCCGCCCCCGGCCAGGGATGGCCGATGGCGGCGGGCCCACGGAGCAGGACCGGAGCGAGGGCATGCCGAGCCACAGCGAGGCACCGAACGAAAGGGGCAAAAGCGCTTGGTTACTTGGCGCTCTTCCAAGTGACTCGCCGTAAGGGCGAAACCAATCCCCGCCATCACCCAAATAACGGATATCCCCCCCATCACCCAAACACCAAACCCAAGAGCCCAGCGCTGGCGCCATAAAACCACCGTGCTAGAATGCCGCCCGCATTTGTTTGTGACATCTGCACGAACTGTCACAAATAGTTGATAGGCATACGAGGGAGCTTGCGCAGCGATGCCAGGGCCTTGAATCGAAACACGGACCGCTGCGCACCAGGATTTATGAGACTCAAGCCCTTCCCCACCTTCCTTTATCTGCTTTGCCTGCCCGGTGTCGCCGCGGCGGGGGAAAAAACCGTGTACGGCCTCAACGAGTACGCCTCGCTGGACGGCATCAATCTGGAAGTCGCGGCCAAACTCGACACCGGGGCGAAAACCGCCTCCCTGAGTGCCCGCGACATCAAACGCTTCAAACGCAATGGCGAGTCCTGGGTGCGCTTCTATCTGGCGATCGACGCCGCGCACTCGCACCCGATCGAACGACCACTGGCCCGCGTCAGCAAGATCAAGCGCCGTGCCGGCGACTACGATCCGGAAGAAGGCAAGAAGTACACCGCCCGTCCGGTGATCGAGCTGGATATCTGCATGGGCTCGGCGTTACGCAGTATCGAAGTGAACCTTACCGACCGCAGCGCTTTCCAATACCCGCTCCTGATCGGCTCCGAAGCGCTCAAGCGCTTTGATGCGCTGGTCGACCCCAGTCTTAAATACGCTGCTGGCAAACCCGCCTGCGCCACCGACGCTCATACCGCAGAGTAATTCCAATGCGCTCTCTTACCCTCCATCTGAAAATGCTGATCGCCATCCTGGTGGTGCTGGGCATTTCAGTTACGGCCTATCAGATCTTCGTGCTCGGCATTCCCGTGACCGAAGACGCCACCGACGACTTGTGGAACATCGACGCCAAGGTCGAGTTCGTCGCCAGTGCCAAAGACCCGGTCAAGATCCAGATGTTCGTGCCACCGCTGAGCCGTGATTTCGTCAGCCTCAACGAAAGCTTCATCTCCAATAATTATGGCGTGGCCGTGAACCGTATCGACGGTAACCGCAAGGTGACCTGGTCGGCACGCCGGGCCAAAGGCAACCAGACCCTTTATTACCGTCTGGTGCTGACCAAGCGCTACACCGGTGAAAAATCCAAGGTCAAAGGCCCGACCTTCCGCGACAGCATCGCCGTCGAAGGCGCGGAAAAAGTTGCCGCTGAAGCCTTGCTCGCGCCGATCCGCCAGCACTCGGCTGACGTCGAAACCTTCATCGGCGAAGCGATCAAGCGGGTCAACAACGTCAACGACGACAACGTGAAGCTGTTGCTGGGCGGCGATCCGTCCAGCGGGCACAAGGCCAAAATCGTTGAACTGGTCCTGTCCATCGCCCACGTGCCGGTGGAAAAGGTCCACACCATCCGCCTCGTGGCCGACCAGCCGCAAACCCCGGAACTCTGGCTGCGCAGCTTCAACGGCACCGACTGGCTGTATTTCAACCCGGAAACCGGCGAGCAAGGCCTGCCGACCGACCGCCTGTTGTGGTGGACCGGTGACGAAAACCTGATCACCGTCGATGGCGGCAAGAAAGCCACCGTCACCTTCAGCATGAACAACAGCGAAATGAACGCCATTCGCCTGGCCAAGCTGACCGACGAAAATACCGACGCCAATTTCCTCGAATACTCGCTGTACGGCCTGCCGCTGCAAACCCAGCAGACTTTCATGATCATGGTGATGATCCCGATCGGCGTGCTGGTGATCCTGATCCTGCGCAACCTGATCGGCTTGCAGACCCTCGGCACCTTTACCCCGGTGCTGATCGCCCTCGCCTTCCGCGAAACCCAGCTCGGGTTCGGCATCGTGCTGTTCACCATCATCACGGCGCTGGGGCTGTCGTTGCGCTCCTACCTTGAACACCTGAAGCTGCAAATGCTGCCGAGGTTGTCGGTGGTGCTGACCTTCGTAGTGGTGCTAATCGCGGCGATCAGCCTGTTCAGCCACAAGCTGGGCCTGGAACGCGGGTTGTCCGTGGCGCTGTTCCCGATGGTGATTCTGACCATGACCATCGAACGCCTGTCGATCACCTGGGAAGAACGCGGCTCCGGGCATGCGATGAAAGTGGCTATCGGCACGTTGTTCGCTGCGTCCCTGGCGCACCTGATCATGAGCGTGCCGGAGCTGGTTTACTTCGTGTTCACCTTCCCGGCAATCCTGCTGATCCTGGTGGGCTTCATGCTGGCGATGGGTCGTTATCGCGGCTACCGCCTGACCGAACTGGTGCGTTTCAAGGCTTTCCTGAAGAAGGCTGACGCCTGATGTTCGGCTTCTGGAAGACCTGGAAAGCCCTGGAAGCCCGGGGCATCATGGGGATCAATCGGCGCAACGCGGACTACGTGCTCAAGTACAACAAGCGCAGCCTGTACCCGATTGTCGATGACAAGATCATCACCAAGGAGCGCGCCATCGCCGCCGGCATTCATGTGCCGGAACTGTATGGCGTGATTTCCACCGAGAAGGAAATCGACAACCTCGACGAAATCATCGGCGGGCGCAGCGATTTCGTGATCAAACCGGCCCAGGGCGCCGGTGGCGACGGCATCATTGTCATTGCCGACCGCTTCGAGGGGCGTTATCGCACGGTGTCCGGCAAGATCATCAGCCATGAGGAAATCGAGCACCATGTCTCCAGCATCCTCACCGGCCTGTATTCGCTGGGCGGCCATCGTGACCGTGCACTGATCGAATACCGCGTGATCCCAGACCAGATCTTCAAAAGCATCAGCTACGAAGGCGTGCCGGACATTCGCATCATCGTGTTGATGGGCTATCCGGTCATGGCGATGTTGCGCTTGCCGACACGCCAGTCCGGCGGCAAGGCCAACCTTCACCAGGGCGCCATCGGCGTCGGTGTCGACCTCGCCACCGGCCTGACCCTGCGCGGCACCTGGCTGAACAACATCATCGCCAAGCACCCGGACACCACCAACGCGGTGGACGGTGTGCAACTGCCCTACTGGGACGGCTTCATGAAACTCGCGGCCGGCTGTTACGAGCTGTGCGGACTGGGTTACATCGGGGTCGACATGGTGCTGGACCAGGAGAAAGGCCCGCTGATTCTTGAGCTGAATGCCCGGCCGGGGTTGAACATCCAGATCGCCAATGATTGCGGCCTGACGTTGCGCACCCATGCGGTCGAGGCGCGGCTGGAAGAGTTGAAAGCACGCGGGATTACCGAGACCGTCGAGGAACGCATGGCGTTTGTGCAGGAGATGTTCGGGCATATTCCTGCGGTTGAGGGTTGATCCGGGACCGAGTCGCGCCCTTTCGCGGGCAAGCCTCGCTCCTACAGGTTTTGCACTAACCCTGTAGGAGCGTGGCTTGCCCGCGAAGACTTACTCACAGTCACCAAACCATTCAACCCTACCCCCAATCTGCCAATCCCCGACATCCCCTCTAGGAGCAATTCCCCGAGGGGACTACAATCGCCACCCCCGCCTCGATGGCTGATCTGCCCCGCCCATGCTGACCTGTTCCGTACATCCGCTCCCCTATCGCGCCAACCCCGCCGAGTACTTCGCGGCGATCCGTCATGCCCCCGGCGCCGTGCTGCTCGACAGTGGCCGGCCAACGGCTGATCGCGGGCGTTATGACCTGCTCAGTGCCTGGCCACTGGAACAACTGGCGGTAATGCCTGACGAAAGCGGTGGCGATTTCCTGCAACGCCTTCGCGACAATCTGACACGACTCGGTGAGGCGGCGCTGGCACCTGACCTGCCCTTCGCCGGTGGCCTGATCGGCTACCTGAGCTACGATTTCGGCCGTCACCTGGAAAACCTGCCGAGCCAGGCACAGGACGATCTGCAATTGCCGGATGCGCGTTTCGGGCTCTACGACTGGGCTCTGATCAGCGATCACCAACGGATGACCAGTCAGCTGGTGTTCCACCCGTCGCTGATCGACAGCGAACGTCAGCGCCTGATCACGCTGTTCAGTCATCCCGTGGCTGAAACGATCGAATCGTTCAAGCTCAAGGCACCGATGAGCGCCGACCTGAGCGCTGATGACTATCGCCAGGCGATAGAACGTATTCAGCAATACATTCAGGCCGGTGACTGCTACCAGGTCAACTTTGCCCAGCGCTTCCGCGCCGAGTGCCAAGGTGATCCGTGGGCCGCGTACTGCGCGTTGCGCGCGGCGTGCCCGACGCCATTCTCCGGTTTCCAGCGCCTGCCCGACGGTGGCGCAGTACTGAGCCTGTCGCCGGAGCGCTTCGTCAAAGTCAGCGACCGCCACGTGGAGACCCGTCCGATCAAGGGCACTCGCCCTCGTGGTCAGAACGCAGCCGAAGATGCGGCGAACGCCGCCGAACTCCTGGCCAGCCCCAAGGATCGCGCAGAAAACCTGATGATCGTCGACCTGCTGCGCAATGACCTTGGCCGTACGTGCCGCATTGGCTCGGTGCGGGTGCCGGAGTTGTTCAGTCTCGAAAGCTATCCGAATGTGCATCACTTGGTGAGCAGCGTGACCGGCGAACTGGCGGATGACCGGGATGCGCTGGACCTGATCGCTGGCAGCTTCCCCGGCGGTTCGATTACCGGGGCGCCGAAGATTCGCGCGATGCAGATCATTGATGAACTGGAGCCGACCCGACGCGGTTTGTACTGTGGTTCGTTGCTGTATCTGGATGTGCGCGGCGAGATGGACAGTTCAATCGCGATCCGCAGCTTGCTGGTCAAGGATGGGCAGGTGTGTTGCTGGGGCGGCGGCGGGATCGTTGCGGATTCGCAGTGGCAGGCCGAGTATCAGGAGTCGATCACCAAGGTGAAGGTGTTGCTCGATACCCTGCAAAACCTGTAGGAGCGAGCCTGCTCGCGAAAAACGCCCAGGCAACGCATTGTTCCAGACAGCACGCGTTATCGTTGACGACCATCGCGAGCAGGCTCGCTCCTACAGGGTGTGGATTTACAGGCTCAACGCCCGATTCGAAGCCTTGATGAACTCCTGCTTCAAGTCCTCAAACGTATGCACCGCCGGGAATTGCGGGAACTCGCGAATCACGTTATCCGGCGCATGGAACAGAATCCCCGCATCCGCCTCGCCCAGCATCGTGGTGTCGTTGTAGGAATCCCCCGCCGCAATCACCCGGTAGTAAAGACTCTTGAACGCCAGAACCGACTGACGCTTCGGATCTTTCTGACGTAACTGGTAGCTCGTCACCCGCCCGGCATCGTCGGTAATCAGGCGATGGCAGAGCAAGGTCGGGAAACCCAATTGGCGCATCAGCGGTTGGGAGAACTCGTAGAACGTGTCCGACAGAATCACCACCTGAAAGCGCTCACGCAGCCAGTTGACGAACTCGATGGCGCCGTCCAGCGGCTTCAACGTGGCGATCACTTCCTGGATGTCGGTGAGTTTCAGGCCATGCTCATCGAGAATCCGCAGGCGCTGCTTCATCAGCACGTCGTAGTCGGGAATATCCCGAGTGGTGGCCCTGAGGGATTCGATTCCGGTTTTTTCGGCGAAGGCGATCCAGATTTCCGGGACCAGCACACCTTCAAGATCCAGACAGGCAATTTCCACAAGACACTCCCATTTGTATTGATTATTGAGTCGAGCGAGCAAAAGGACTGCCGAACTCTAGCGACTCGCACTGACCTGCGCAACGCAGAGGGCGCGCCAGTGGTTGCAGGATTTTGTTACCATCAAGGCCATATAGAGCGCCCAGCGCCACCGACCTGTAGGAAGCCGCCCTGATGAGCCCATCGTTCGATGTCGTGGAACTCGCCACGACCTATGCCAACAAATCCGCCCAGGACATCCTGAAACTCGCGTTTGCCGAGTTCGGCGATGACCTGTGGATATCTTTCAGCGGCGCCGAAGACGTGGTGCTGGTAGACATGGCCTGGAAGCTGAACAAGAACGTCAAAGTGTTCAGCCTCGACACCGGCCGCCTGCACCCCGAGACCTACCGCTTCATCGATCAAGTGCGCGAGCACTACAAGATCGACATCGAACTGGTGTCGCCGGACTACACGAAACTCGAACCGTTCGTGAAGGAAAAAGGCCTGTTCAGCTTCTACAAGGACGGCCATGGCGAGTGCTGCGGTATCCGCAAGATCGAGCCGTTGCGCCGCAAGCTTTCGGGCGTGACCGCCTGGGCCACCGGCCAGCGTCGGGACCAGAGCCCTGGCACCCGTAGCGCCGTTGCGGTGCTGGAAATCGACACCGCCTTCTCCACCCCGGAACGCACCCTGTACAAATTCAATCCGTTGGCGCAAATGACCAGCGAAGAGATCTGGGGCTACATCCGCATGCTCGAGCTGCCGTATAACAGCCTGCATGAACGCGGCTTCATCAGCATCGGCTGCGAACCGTGCACCCGCCCGGTGCTGCCGAACCAGCACGAGCGTGAAGGTCGCTGGTGGTGGGAAGAGGCGACGCAGAAAGAATGCGGGTTGCATGCGGGGAATATCATCAGCAAGTCAAAAGCCTGATCCCGCCCGGGTACGGCGAAATCCCTGTAGGAGCCGGCTTGCTGGCGATAGCGGTGTGTCAGTCACAGCTGCATTGACTGAAAGATCGCAATCGCCAGCAAGCCGGCTCCTACAGGTTTCGTGACTGATCTGAATAGATGTGTACACACGAATGTCACCTTAGGTGCCATTTATGTGTGCACTTTTCGTTTATGCGCCCTGAAAAGTTACATTCATCCCGCCTGACACTCCCTCGTTCACACCTCCACGAATCCCGCCGAAAAATAAATACCTGTTCAATCGGTCAATTTATATCGTCTTTATTTCAGTCACTTACCAATTACAGATAACAAAACGAAATTACCGGTGAATTTTATAGATCGTTGACTGGCATGGATCTGGCTTAAGTGCATACATGTTTTGTATACAATCACCTCAAAACATACACACACTTTAGATCCGCAAGCCTGAAGCGCCCTATCCCGTACAGGCTGCAGATGCCCCGTAACCAATGATGCTTGTTGTCCGCGACGAAGATTTGTCGAGCCCACGCTCATGCACAGTCATCGCGACGCCAAGCTCGGAGCCTGCCGGAATGCGTACTAGCCTCTCCAATAACAACATCGCGCTGGATCTGCCCTCCTCTTCCCCCGTTCAAACGTTTCAAGACCCCGTGGTGCTCAGCCCGCGCCTGCACAACAAAGACCTGGCACCGACCAAGGCCGAAGGCCGGCGCTGGGGCCGTTACAGCATTTTTGCCCTATGGACCAACGACGTTCACAACATCGCCAACTACTCCTTCGCCATCGGACTGTATGCGTTAGGTCTGGGCGGCTGGCAGATTCTGTTGTCGCTCGGGATCGGCGCGGCGCTGGTGTATTGCTTCATGAACCTCTCCGGCTACATGGGCCAGAAAACCGGTGTGCCGTTTCCGGTCATCAGCCGGATCAGTTTCGGTATCCATGGGGCGCAAATTCCTGCATTGATCCGCGCCGTTATCGCCATCGCCTGGTTCGGTATTCAGACGTACCTCGCCTCGGTGGTGTTTCGCGTGCTGCTGACGGCGGTGCATCCGGGATTCGCCGACTACGACCACAACTCGATACTCGGTCTGTCGAGCCTGGGCTGGGTGTGTTTCGTCGCGATCTGGCTGGTACAACTGGCGATTCTTGCCTACGGCATGGAGATGGTGCGGCGCTATGAAGCGTTCGCCGGTCCGGTGATTCTGCTGACCGTCGCCGCCCTGGCCGCCTGGATGTACACCCAGGCCAACGCGACCATCGCGTGGTCGATCCGTGAGCCGCTCACTGGCGGCGAGATGTGGCGCAACATCTTTGCCGGTGGCGCGTTGTGGCTGGCGATCTACGGCACACTGATCCTCAACTTCTGCGACTTCGCCCGCTCTTCGCCGTGCCGCAAGACGATCAAGGTCGGAAATTTCTGGGGCCTGCCGGTGAATATTCTGGTGTTCGCCGGCATCACCGTCCTGCTCTGCGGTGCGCAATTTCAGATCAATGGCCGGATCATCGAAAGCCCGACGGAAATCATCGCGTCGATCCCCAATACCTTCTTCCTGGTCCTCGGTTGCCTGGCCTTCCTCATCGTCACCGTGGCGGTGAACATCATGGCCAACTTCGTCGCCCCGGCCTTCGTGCTGAGCAACCTGGCACCGAAATACCTGACCTTTCGCCGCGCCGGGCTGATCAGCGCGACCATCGCCGTGCTGATCCTGCCGTGGAACCTCTACAACAGCCCGTTGGTGATCGTGTATTTCCTGTCCGGCCTCGGCGCCCTGCTCGGCCCGTTGTACGGGGTGATCATGGTCGACTACTGGCTTGTACGAAAAGGTCAGATCAACGTGCCGCAGTTGTACAGCGAAGACCCCGACGGCGCTTATTACTACAGCCGTGGCGTCAATTTACGTGCGGTCGCGGCGTTCATTCCTGCGGCGCTGATTGCCATCGTCCTGGCGCTGGTGCCGGGTTTCCATCTCGTATCGCCGTTCTCCTGGCTGATTGGTGCCGGGATCGCCGGAATGCTGTACCTGATCATCGCCAAGCGGCAGCCGCACTACGCGGATGTCAGCGGCGAAGCCATCGCGGTCGATAACGTCAGCCATTAACCCCATGACGGTCCGGCACCGTCGGGCCGCAGAACCACCCCGCTATAAGGACTTTCCATGCGAATTCTCGTGGTCAACGTCAACACCACCGAATCCATAACCCAGGCCATCGCCCGTTCGGCTCAAGCCGTGGCCGCGCCTGGCACCGAAATCATCGGCCTGACACCGCACTTCGGCGCCGACTCCATCGAAGGCAATTTCGAAAGCTACCTGGCTGCCATCGCCGTGATGGATCGAGTGATGTCCTACGATCAACCCTTCGATGCGGTGATTCAGGCCGGTTACGGCGAGCACGGTCGCGAAGGGTTGCAGGAACTGCTCAACGTACCGGTGGTGGACATCACCGACGCTGCCGCCAGCACGGCGATGTTCCTCGGTCATGCCTATTCGGTGGTCACTACGCTGGACCGTACCGTGCCGTTGATCGAGGATCGGCTGAAACTCTCAGGGCTGTGGGACCGTTGCGCATCCGTGCGGGCCAGTGGCCTGGCGGTGCTGGAACTGGAATCCGATCCGCAACGGGCGCTTGAGGCGATTGTTCGTCAGGCGGAATTGGCAGTACTGGAGGACAAGGCCGAGGTGATTTGCCTCGGTTGCGGCGGGATGGCCGGGCTGGACGAGCAGATTCGTCAGCGCACCGGGGTGCCAGTGGTGGATGGCGTGACGGCGGCGGTGACGATTGCCGAGTCGCTGGTGCGATTAGGGTTGTCGACGTCGAAGGTAAGGACGTATGCGACGCCTCGACCGAAACACATCATTGGCTGGCCTGGGCGGTTTGGGCGGTAGACCGCGTTATCGTTCATCGCGGGCAAGCCTCGCTCCTACAGAATACGTGCAATCCCTGTAGGAGCGAGGCTTGCCCGCGAAAGGGCCGACTCGGTCTCAATCCTTGCTCAAACCGCACTAAACCGCGATGCCAACCCCTGCTCCGCAAACTGCTCAATGATGAAATCCACAAACGCCCGGGTCTTGCCCGGCAACAATTTGTGCTCAGCGTAGTAAATGGAAATGTTGCCATCGTCGACAAACCAGTCCGGCAATACCCGCTGCAACGTCCCGGTTTCCAGATAACCCGAAGCGAACGGCATGCTCACCAACGCGATCCCCAACCCCTGAACCGCTGTCGCACATGCCGCTTCAGAATCGCTCATGGTCATCCGCGCCTTTAGCGTCAAAGGGCTGTGTTGCTGGGTGCGGCTGGTCAATTGCCAGGACCGCACTCGCCCCGTCTGCGGCGACCGAATCAGAATCCCGTCGTGATGCTTGAGATCATCCGGTTCAACGACCACCTCGCGCCCCGCCAGATATTCGGCTGACGCCACCAACACCCGATGCGCCGGTGTCAGCTTGCGCGCGACCACGCCCTGCGGCAGCTCGAATCCACCGCCAATCGCGGCATCGAACCCTTGTGCAATCAGATCGACCTGGCGGTTATCAAAATGCCAGTCCGGATTGATTGCCGGAAACCGCCTCAGAAACTCGCCCAGCAACGGCACCACATACAACCGTCCGAACACCGTGCCCATGCTGACTTTCAAAGTTCCCGCCGGACGTCCTTCGGCGCTCGCGAGATTGGCCACGGCATTCTGGATCGTGTGCAGGCTGGAACTGACTTCGCCGAGAAACAGATGGCCGGCCTCGGTCAGCGTCAGGCTACGGGTGCTGCGCTGAAACAGCCGCACACCGAGCCGCGCCTCAAGCTTTGCCACACTCTTGCCCACCGCCGCCGGGGTCAGGCTCAGGCGTCGCGCGGCCTCGGCAAAGCTGCCGACTTCGGCGCTGCGCACGAAGCATTCGATACTGATGAAGGTTTCCATAAGCGCCACTATAAACTTTTGGTTTACACAGACTATCGCAATTACCGTCTACACAGCCTGTAATCCTGAATCAATACTAGGCTCCATCAACCGCGGCATCTCGCCACGGCGACTTTGGAGATCGACATGACTACTCAGAACCTCAGCGGCAAAGTGGCTTTGATTCAAGGCGGGTCCCGCGGCATCGGCGCGGCCATCGTCAAACGCCTGGCCGCTGAAGGCGCGACGGTTGCCTTCACCTACGTAAGCTCCACGGCCAAGGCCGAAGAACTGCAGAACAGCCTCACCGCCAACGGCGGCAAAGCACTGGCCATCAAGGCTGACAGTGCCGACGCCGAGGCGATTCGCGATGCGGTGAGCGCCACCGTCAAAGCCTTCGGTCGCCTGGACATCCTGGTCAACAACGCTGGCGTGCTGGCCGTTGCCCCGCTGGAAGATTTCAAACTCGAAGACTTCGACCAGACGTTGGCGATCAACGTACGCAGCGTGTTCATCGCCACCCAGGCCGCCGCGAAACACATGACCGAAGGCGGTCGCATCATCAACATCGGCAGCACCAACGCCGACCGCATGCCCTTCGCCGGCGGTGGCCCGTACGCGATGAGCAAAGCGGCACTGGTCGGTCTGACCAAAGGTCTGGCACGCGACCTTGGGCCACGGGGCATCACCATCAATAACGTGCAACCGGGCCCGGTCGACACCGACATGAACCCGGCCAGCGGCGACTTCGCCGAAAGCCTGATCCCGCTGATGGCTGTGGGTCGTTATGGTAAAGCTGAAGAAATCGCCAGCTTCGTCGCCTACCTTGCAGGCCCGGAAGCCGGGTACATCACCGGTGCCAGCCTGACCATCGACGGTGGTTTCGGCGCCTGATACGGCCCAGTCAAACGCAAAGTAAATGTAGGAGCGAGCGGTGCGGCGATCCGACTTGCCCGCGAAGGCGTTGTGTCAGTCAACATCAGTGTCGATTGACACAACGCCTTCGCGGGCAAGTCGGATCGCCGCACCGCTCGCTCCTACATTTGTGCATTAAGACCACTCAAGCGCCGGCAAACCGCACGCACTCGGCTTGAACGCTTTCAACGTACGAAGAATGCCATCGGCGTGTGCGTATTTTTCGTCGGCCATCGCGGCGTCGGGAATCGCAATCGCCGTCATCCCCGCCGCTTTCGCCGCAGTCACGCCGAACGGCGAATCTTCGAACACCAGGCAATCCCCGGGCGCCACGCCCAGGCGTCGCGCTGCGGTGAGGAAGATGTCCGGCGCCGGTTTGGCCGCACCGACTTCCGGGTCATCGGCTGTCACGACGAAGTCGAACAGCGCAAACCAGTCACGGTGCAATGTGGTTTTCTGGCCGAACGACAGACGCGACGAACTGGTGCCCACCGCGATCGGAATGTTGTTGGCCTTCAAGTGCCGCACCAGCTCCTCGGCACCGGGCATCGCCAGCGCAGTGGGAAAACGCTCGCGCATCAGCGGCTCGCGGATCACCAGGAACTCCTCGGCGGTAATCGGCAGGTCCAGCGCTTCAACCACATAACGCGCCAGATCACCCGCACCACGGCCGATGATGTTCTGTTTGACACTCCAGTCGAAGGTCCGGCCATATCGCTCGGCAATCATCGACGTGACTTCGGTGTAAATGCCCTCGGTGTCCAGCAGCAAGCCGTCCATGTCGAAAATCACGGCTTTGATCGGGCCGAACTCTTTCAGCGGTGCATTCATCGCATCTGATCCGTTTTTAATGACACCCCGGTTGGCTCAGGCATAGCTGATTCCGGGATTTGATTAAAGGGTTCAGCAGCATAGCGAGCGCGGCCGGCAGAGAGCAACGGGCAATCTCCCGACGGTGACAAAACCTTCGCCGAATCGCTGAGCATGATTTAGCGATTCGCCCTACACCAAACACCTCCTTTCCCGACTTCTTTCCTCGTTGATCCCCCGCAAAGTCTCGCGACCCCAATTTATCCGCGCGAGGGACTGCGAATGTTCAACCCTGACAAGGTCCTGGCCTTGAACAACGCCATCGGCCTGTTGGTAGTGGCAGCCATGAACCCCGAGCAACCGGACGTTGAAGCACTGCTCGGCGATTTTCGCCTGTGCCTCAACGACTACGAGGCCTGGGCGGAAAGCTTCTGGACAGGATGGGCGCTGGATGTCGAGCAAGTGTTCAAGGTCGGCAACGACGTTCGTTTGAGCACACCGAGGGATTCCACCGCCCCCGTCAGTTCGACGATCGCCAGATGCCCGGCCAGCGGCCCGTTGACCCTCGTGCATATGTTCGACGCGGCTCGCTTTGTGCCCATTGGTGATACGCCGGTGATGCTCGAACCGATCATTGAAAAGAGCAACGGCGAGATGACCTTTGGCGAACCGGTGCATCACACCATCGGCCCCAGCGGCATCCTCGAAATCCCTGAGTGTTGGCGCGGTCATCGTTACCGCATCACATTCTTTCCCAATGTTTCCACCGCTCATGTCCAGGCGCTTCATGCCTCCTATCACAGCGTGATCGATGAGCTTGAAGGCTGGTTGCGCAACGAGTGGACGAGTGAATTCCAGCCTTTATGGGCGGGGTTTTCCGAGGCCGTTTTCCCTGAACGCTACGGCATGCTGCAACGGGCCGACTGGCGCGGATTCGAGAAGTCGCTGCACGGTTTGTGGGATGACGTAAAGCAGATCTACGCCCTGATCGCGGACCTGCAGGCCAATAGTGAAAAGCTTCTTGAATACCTGACCGAGGTTGAACTCGAGACTCTGCTGAACGCTCCGGCCGAAGCCATCGCCAATGTGATGCTGGTGTTGAGTGATGAGCCGTTGATGTTCATTCATCTCGCGGCTTTCACCAGTTGGCTACGGATGTTGCCGCCGCAGTACATCGCCGAAGTGGTCGCGGAAATTCGTACAGAAATACTCATCGCTTTCCTGCTGGTGCGCCTCACAGGTCCTACAGGCCTGAAACTCGGCATCAGCGCCAAGGTGCTGGGCAAGATCAAGTCCGAGCGAGCCCGACAATGGCTGGCTGCCGCGAGTTTGCGCCTGGCTGAGCTTGCGAACAGATCGGATCTGACCCACCACGCCGGCGCCCTCAAACCGCTGATGGTCAACGCGCGGAACGTGCCGCTCAAACCCGTGCCGGCGACTCCGTTGCACATCACCACCGGTGAATCACCGATTGTGCGGGTGAACAACCCGGTCGCCCTTGCCCGTGACAAGTCCGAAGCCAAGACCCGCCTGAGCCGCCAGGAACACCGCGACGACGCCCCTGCTCCCGCGCAAAACCCAAACGGCGACAACGTCGATTCAGCGGATAGAACCACAACCAACGGCTGCCCGGTATCGATGGTCACCGGCGAAGAACTGCTGACCCTGATCGATGGTTCGCTGGATGGGCGGTTGCCGTTCGAGTTCATCCGCGTGTATCGCACCAGTGCTGTCGGAATCGACTGTGGGCTCGGATTTGGCTGGAGTCATGCCCTTGCACATCGGCTGGAAATCGACGGTGAACAGGTTAGCTGGATCGACCACGAAAACCGTCGTACGACCTTCCCTTTGCCCAAGGTTGAACGTCCGAACATTCATAACAGCCTGTCGCGGGCGGCGATTTTCCTGGGGGATGAGCCGGAGGAACTGATCCTCGCAATGGCAGGCGAAGCGACGCGTTTCTACCACTTCCGTACAGGTCGACTGACAGCAATCAGCGATGCCTATGGCAACCGTCTGACAGTGCAACGGGACAACGCCGACAGAATCATGCGCCTCGACAACGGTGCCGGACGCTCGCTGCGATTGCGCTACGACCGCCGACACCTCGCCGCCGTCGAGTATCAGCGCTTTCATCCCGCCGACACCCTGGAAGATACCTGGCGCACTGAACAGACATTGGTGACCTACCGCTACGACGCCTGTCATCGCTTGATCGAAGCGACCAACGCCGCCGGCGAAAGCGAACGCTACGACTATGACGACCAGCACGTCATCCTGCAGCGGCAATTGGCTGGTGGCGCGAGCTTCTTCTGGGAGTGGGAAAGGTCCGGCAAGTCTGCGCGATGCGTCCGACATTGGGCGTCGTTTTCGCAGATGGACACGCGCTATGCCTGGGATGACAACGGCGGCGTGCAGGTTAAAAACGTTGATGGCAGCGAAGCGTTTTACCAGCACGACGACCGGGCACGCCTGGTGCGGAGAGTCGAACCCGACGGGGCGGAACACCTCAATGTCTATGACAGCCAGGGGCGGCTGATTGCCGAAAAGAATCCGCTCGGGGCAATTACCCGCTACCGCTATGACGATGTCGGACGGCTGATTGCCCTGATTCCACCCGAAGGTGAGCCAACGTCCTACGAATACCGCAATGGTTTCCTGCATGCGCGGTATCGCGGCAACGCCGTGTGGAAGTATCAGCGCAATGCTCAGGGTGAGGTCATCGAGGCGACCGACCCCGAGGGGCATGTCACCCACTACCACCACGACGAAAAAGGCCTGCTGCTGTCGATCCGCTTTCCGGACAACAGTCGGCATGTGTTCGTCCGGAATGCCTTGGGTCAACTGATCGAAGAGACCTTGCCGGGTGGCGGTCAACGGCGCTTTTCCTACGATGCGTTGGGCCGGCAGGTTACCCGCCAGGACGAACACGGTGCCGTCACTCGCTACTCATGGGATGCCGTAGGACGACTGATTCAGACGACGCTTCCTACAGGTGCCAGTCGCACCTTCAGCTACAACGCCTACGGCAAGGTCACCGCCGAACGGGATGAACTGGGGCGCACCACGCGCTTTGAATATGCCGATGATCTGCATCTGGTCAGCCGCCGGATCAATCCCGATGGCACACAACTGCTTTATCGGTACGACAACGCACGGTTGTTACTGACCGAAATCGAGAATGAGTCCGGCGGTAAATATCTGCTGGACTACACGCTCAATGGATTGATCCGACAGGAAACCGGATTCGATGGCCAACGCACCGCGTATGCCTACGACCTCAATGGACAGTTGCTGAAAAAAACCGAGTTCGGCGACGACGGCTCGCAATGGGTCACGGGCTATCAACGTGATTCGACGGGACGGCTGCTGGTCAAGACGCTGCCCGACGGTGTCAATGTCGAATATCGCTACGACAGCCTTGGCCGGCTGGTCAGCGTCGATGACGGTCACGATCACCCGCTGGAGTTCGAATACGACAAACAGGGTCGGCTAGTCACCGAACACCAAGGCTGGGGCACGCTGCGATATGGCTACGATGCCTGTGGCCAGCTCAACCACTTGTGCCTGCCCGACAACAGCAAACTCGATTACCACCATGCCAAGGGTGGCGCGCTGACGGCCATTGACCTCAATGGCGCCCGACTGACCGCTCACACCTTTTTCGCCGGCCGCGAACAGAACCGTCAACAGGGCCTGCTGCTCAGCGATTATCAGTATGACAATCAAGGTCGACTGAACGCCCACGCTGTCCGGCAAAACCTGCAACCGCTGTATCGCCGCGACTATGCCTACAGCGCCAACGGCAACCTCGACCACATTGCCGACACGCGGCACGGTCAGCGCAGCTACCTCTACGATTCGCTCGATCGCCTGATCCGCGTCCGCCACTCCCGAGATCACCAACCGGAAAACTTCGCCCACGACCCGACCGGCAACCTGCTGATGCAGGACCGCCCCGGTCCGGCCATGGTCAAAGGCAATCGCCTGCTGATGCAAGGTGACCGCCACTACGATTACGACGCCTTCGGCAACCTGATCCGCGAATGCCGCGGCACTGCACAAAAACTGGTCACCGAGTACCGTTACGACTGCCAGCATCGCCTGATTGGCATCACCCTGCCCAACGGCAGCCAGGCGATCTACCGCTACGATGCCTTCGGCCGTCGCATCAGCAAAAACGTCGACGGCAACACCACCGAGTTTTTTTGGCAGGGCGACAACCTCGTCGCCGAAAGCAGTCGCGAGCACTACCGCAGCTACGTCTACGAACCCGGCAGCTTTCGCCCGTTGGCCATGCTCGACGGCAAAGGCCCGCGCAACGCCTGCCCGTTTTACTACCAACTCGACCACCTCGGCACACCGCAAGAACTCACCGATTACAGCGGCGAAATCGTCTGGTCCGCCCAATACACCGCCTACGGCCGCCTCACCCGCCTCAACCGGGACACCCACCAGATCCTCGACCAGCCGCTGCGGTTTCAGGGACAGTACTTCGACCCGGAAACAGGCTTGCACTACAACCGGCATCGGTATTACCAGCCGGATGTGGGACGGTATCTGACGCCGGACCCGGTCGGATTGGCCGGTGGCCTGAACGGGTATCGGTACGTGTTGAGCCCCACGGGGTGGGTTGATCCGTTGGGGTTGAGTGATTGTCCGGGGATGGGTGGGTGCGGGTCGGTTGAGGGGGTTGAGGATCCGGCGGGGAAAGTGAAACGTGATGCAGGAGAGCCTGCCACCCCAACCCCAACCCCAAAAACTAATAAACGTTACTTGTACCGAGGAGACGCGAGGGAATCCTCGGAAATTTTTGAGACTGGATTTGAGCCTTTGGGAGACAGTATTGATCTTTACTTGCACGCACGCGACAACCGAAGCCCTCCCAGTTTTTTTGTCAGCACCACTACCTCTGAAAAGGAGGCTATAAAATTCGCCACTGGTTACGGATTTGAAGACGGTTTTGTGTACGTAATAAAAAACATCAAAGGGATAGATGTGAACAAAAAGCTAGGTTTACTCTCGCCTCATAAAGGTGAGGCTGAAATTGCCATGCCAGGTGGAGTCGATAGCAAATACATCCTCGGCGTTACCCCCGTGCACGCCGATGGTACCTACAAAGGTTACTCAACTCCCAACCCAAACAGAAAGCTGCCATGAAAATAGTAGAAATAACCACGGATACTCAGGGCACCATTAATAAGGTAGTGATCGAATGCGACCGACGAATCCGTTCATTAACTTTAGTTTTGGAAAACGGCGTAAGAAAAACATACTCAGGCTCTGATCTGTATGTTTGCTTTGGGATGTTGCGAGCGGACTACCCGGAAACAAAGTTTTTATGCAAGGGCGCCAAACTCAACGTGCACCCATCCAGCATGTCTTCGCAAATGTCTGCAGGAGTAGTAGCGTATGAGCTTCAATTGGGTAAACCAGCCGGACCCGACGACCTGGTCAATATTTTTGATTATGAAGTAGCCGACATTACAAATGACATTGAACAACAACGTGATTTTTACAAGCGCTGGCTTGAGTCTTTTGCTGGGTAAACTCCTGGCGCGCCTTTACAGGTTCTACCAGTTTGACTCGCGTACTAGCATGGGGTGCTAGGGGTGTCATCGACATCAGTATCTTTCGTGTCAGTGTTCATAAAGCACCTCTCAGGGGCATTGAAAACAACACCTGAAGTTTTGATGACACCGCCACGGAAACCGTTCGATCGAAGGGACAATCGGTTGAGCGGCAACATTCCGATGTCACGCTCGCAATAATGAAAAACCCGGCACCAGGCCGGGTTTTGCTGTCACTGATCGTCGAATCAGTGGTGTTTATTCTTGTGCTTATGCTTGTGTTTGTGCCCGTTGCCGGAATGGGAACCGCCGCTGTCAGTACCCAGGTTGTTGCCCAGCGCACCACCCGCTGCGCCGCCGAGGCCTGCGCCAATGGTCGAACCGGTCTTGCCGCCAATGCTGTTACCAATCACCGAGCCGCCCGCCGAGCCCAAACCACCACCGATCGCTGCTTCAGTGCGACTGCCTTTAGGTGCACCAACAGCGCTACCCGCCGCGCCGCCTACACCTGCGCCAATCGCGGCACCGGTGCTGCCGCCCATTTGCTGACCTACCACGTTACCCAATGCACCGCCGATACCACCGCCAACAGCAGCGGTGCCATCACCGGCAGCCATCGCACCTTGAGCAACCAAAAGTCCCAGAAACAATGTGGACAATGTCAAACGCATGATATGAACCTCTAATTCCGCATCGGGAGAAAAGAATTCGCTGCGGATGGGCGGAGTCTAGCACCTGCCCCCACTGAATCCGGCCAGCGATGACCGTTGGACCGCTAAAGATGCAAAAGCTGCGAAAGAGAAACAGCCAGATACAAAAAGCCCGGCATCAAGCCAGGCTTTTTGAGCGGATCGATCAGGATCAGTGACCCTTGTGACCCTTGCCCAGGTTGCTGCCCACGCCGCCGCCCAAAGCACCGCCCAGGCCTGCGCCGATGGTCGAACCGGTCTTGCCGCCCAGGCTGTTGCCGATTATCGAGCCGCCCGCAGCACCCACGCCGCCACCGATGGCCGCTTTGGTGCGGCTGCCTTTGCGTGCTCCAACAGCACTGCCGGCGGCGCCCGCGACACCAGCACCAATCGCAGCGCCAGTGCTGCCGCCCATGCTTTGGCCGACCACATTACCCAGCGCGCCACCCAGACCGCCACCCAGTGCGGCAGTGCCGTCGCCAGCAGCCATTGCACCTTGAGCAACCAAAAGGCCCAGAACCAGAGCGGGCAGTGTTAAACGCATGACAAGAACCTCAAAAAATAGGGGGAAATCAAAAAGGGTCGAGATTGAATGCTTTAGCGGCGAGAAAGTCCAGACACACAGCCCCAACCTCACCATCGGCGACGGTTGGACAGCTTTTATGGAAAAGGTTTTATGACAGACAAAAAAAAGCCCGCTGGGGAGACGGGCCAGGTGTTGCTTTCTAACGGATGAGTTGAGATTACGTAAGGCCTTGTGAAAACTTTGTGAAAACCCAGGCCAAAAAACACACGCCGCAAAAAAGGTTGCAGGCATAAAAAACCCCGCTCAATGACGGGGTCTGGAGAGGATGGATTACTTCCTGACGGGTGCCGCAACCTTGGGTAAAAATTTCGCCTTCGGCCCTTGGGGCACCTGGGATTTCATTTTGCCAAGCTTGACCTGATCGTCACCGTAAGCCACCACATAGTCTGTCTGGCCACACCGCACGCTATTGTTGATTGGAAATTCAGCACCGTCGTCTTCGATATACGGATCAGCCATCTTTTCGCCCCTTTCAAAAGCGGGATCGATACCGGCAAGCCCTTTTGCCTGAAACATATCGACCACCAAGCTTTTGAGACTAGCCGGTCATTACCGGACTTGTAATTCAGATTCCCCAACACCCGACGAATGGCCCGCACGGCTTCCTACAAAACAAACACACAAACCGTTACCTGAATCACCTCAGTTTGACGGCCGTCCCGGTCACAAATACCACCACCATGCCGCCCTTGCCGGCCGGCATGCTGATCTCGAAATCGAGCCCCACCACCGCGTCGGCCTGCAGCGCCCGAGCCCGTTCCTTGATCTCGTCGGTGGCCTGAATCCGCGCCTCCTTCAATGCACGCTCCAATGTTTGAGAGCGCCCTCCGAAAAAATCCCGCATCCCGGCGAACATGTCGCGGATAACGTTGACACCCTGCACCGACTCGGCGCTGACGATGTCGAGGTAAGCAGTGATTTGGCGGCCTTCGATGGCGTGGGTGGTGGTGGTGATCATGGGCATTCCTTCTTCATAAATAGTCACTCAAGGCCTGAACCTCAATTATTGATACACAAAGAGATCCTCTGAAGAGTCCACCTCTCCCCACTCTCCAGTGTATGCAACGGCGTGTATCGGCACCCGCCCCGCATCAATGACGTGTTGAAGCGTGTTCGTCATATGCACCTTGTCTCTTTGTTCCGGGGTCAAGGCCTGGCGAAGCCGGACGACCTCTGCCCACCCCTCAGGCGTGAAGCGTAGAAGCCCCATGTATTGACCCTGAACATCATCGACTGATGTCGGTTTATTGCCGATTTCGGTCAAGGTGCCGGTAGAGGCAAGGCGGAACGTTTCGGCATCCAGTAACGGATCACCAAAGCGCTGTGTCCAGAGCGCCAGCCAGTTCGGATCATAGGTGACGGCCAGGGAAGCCTTGCATGTCATTAACGACTGGACTGCTGCGGGACTGTAAAAGATGTCGGAGTAACTCACGATGCACGGAGCATCCTGCAACCAGGCTTCAGCACACGCCAATGAGGAGACCATGTTGGTGTGCGCCCAGCGAGGATTATGGAACTCGATCAGCCCTTGGTCTGCCAACACCTCGCGCTTGTAGCCGGTCACGATGGCTATCTCGCTAATGCCTGCACCGCGCAGCGCCAAAAGTTGCCACTCCAGCAGTGTCTTGCCACGCAATTCGACCATGCATTTCGGACGTTCATCCGTGAGACTTTTCATGCGGCTGCCACGTCCGGCAGCCAGAATAATGGCTTTCACAACAGTCCTACCTCATGAAATGTCTTTATTAACCGAACAATTGCTTCAGTCGATGAACGTCGTGCGCAGCCCAGACGTCCTCTCGCTCCGGATGCCACATCCAGCCCTCCCAAGGGAGGTTGCGGTGCCGGATGGCTTCAATTTCCCCATCCCCACTGCACGCCAGGACCTCAAAACCTTCCGGGCAAGCGGCAAGCGAAAAACCGTGATAACTGTTCACCTCGGCAACGATTTTTCCTGACAGTTCATGCCGGGTTCGCACATGACCGTTCACCGCTTTCAGCTCGCCGCCCGACCAGTGCGCAATCATCTGCATGCCCCGGCAAATTCCAAGCACGGGCAGGCAGAGGGATCGTGCATGGGCAAGCAATCTGCCTTCAGTCAGATCGCGCGCCGGACACTGGCCGATGTCATTTCCCCCCGAAAGCACAATGGCTTGTGGCGATACCGTGTGCAGCCAGTCATGCAGGGCGTCCTGAGTCAGCCGTCCGTCAGCGGTTTGCAGACACAACCCGTTGGGTACCGGCACCGGCAAAAAGCCGGCATCCAGTAGAAAGCTGATCAGACGCTGGTCAATTGCATCGCGGCTTTCACCACGCTCGGGAAATACGTCCACACGCTGGCTGAGGGCAACGACTTTCATGCCAGCATCTCCACGCAGCGCCCCGGGCAATCCAGGTGCAAGCGTTGAGCCGCCGACCAGCGCCGATAGAGGACTTCGCCGGCACCGATCACTGCCGGCAAGCCAAGTTCTCCTGCACGAATCGCCATGTGCGAGTTCGCGCCGCCCCAAGCCGTTATCAGCCCGGCAATCGGGTAGGCAAACAACCAGTCGAACCCGGGGTCCGCGTTGGGAATGCAGACAATCGCGCCGGCGAGTATTTCTCGGTCGTCACTGCCCACCACGGGGGCAGTCACCTGCTTCTGGGTGATGAAGTTGGGGGCTGTTTCCGGCCATTCGAAAGACCAGACATCCTCAGGCCGGGTGATCACCGGCGGTAACGATACCTTTAGTGTCTCTGCGTGGCGGGCCTTGCCCTGCTCAATGCTGCGCAACAGCACATCGCTCGTGTTGGCTGCCGCAACGTGCAGTTCCTTGAAGACACTGATGTCGCAATAGGCCATGTCTTCACGGCTGATGCCGTGCTGCGCCCCCACTTGCGCGATCAATGCCAGGGCATCCGAGAGATTGCGGGTGAAGTGGAACTTGGCCAGCTCGCGCAGCTCGATTCCTGCTTGCATGAAGTCCAGCAAGCCGACGGGGTCGGGCTGCAAGCCGTGTGACTCCAGTTGCTTCACGATTTCGCGCATTTGTGGAAGGGTCAGCGAAAACGGTTGTACGGGCTCCGGGACGGACGGGCGCTGAGTCCAGTCAAAGTAAAGTTCCGGCGCTTCATCGTAGCGAGGCGAAAGGATGTCGTAGGTGCCCGGGCGCAAGTGGCCGTAGCGCGCGAGGAACGTCGCCTTGTCCAATGTCGCGCGGTCACGCGCCAACTGGCCGCTGACAGTCGACACCCCACCCATGAAACAATCGTAGTCAGCCTGCGAGAGCACGCCCACCGTCATCAGGGATTTGAGCATCTGCACCGCGACGAAGCCGGCGCGGGCCAGACCGGCGAATGGCAGGGTCCCGTAGCGTTTGGCATCCTCCAACAGCCAGTAAATCCGCTCCAGAGGGTCGGCGTTGGAGGCCAGCAATGCCTCACGTCGCGCATTCAGCGTATCGAGTTTGTTGGCATCAGCGCGCCACAAGCCATCCTTGGGATGGACGATGCGGTTGGTCAACTTGCGCAAACTGCTGCTGATGGCCTCCAGTTCATGCTCCAGGAAACCGGCACTGGCCAGGCGCTCCAGTCGCTGCGACAAATCCAGTGTGTAGCACGAGAACACAATCTCGAACTCCACTTTGTCGTGCAGCGTCGGCTCGGACAGCAGCCGATCGATATAGTGATCGACCAGACGCCCCGCCAACCCCTCATCCAGGTCTGCCGGGATGAACGAGTTGAAAGACAATCGAACATCGATGTACGGCAGCCCGAAAAAATGCGGCATCAGCGGAAAGCTGCGCAAGTTGCGGTAGCCGTAGTTATGGCGCTGATAGGCCCAGATCGAGTCAGTCACCAAATCCCGGTAAAGCGAAAGCGCCAGTGGTTTGGGACGGATACCGATAATTTCGGCCGGGTTCCAGTCCGGCATCACACCATAAACGGTACGCTGGCCGATCAGGAACGGGTGCGGTCGCATGCCCCGCGCCACCTTGCGTTGAATATTTTCCAGCCGATCGGCTTGAGTTGTTTCGGATTCCGGGCGTGCTGGCAAAATCAGTGGTCGGGCTTGCAATAACCACAACACCTCGCCTTCAGCCTCCCGCGTGACAGCGAACTCACAGTCGACCGGCACCCCCTCGAACAACTCCAACAACTCTTCGAGCAAGGTCACGACGGGCAGCATATCTGGCGGTGGCGGCACTTTGCTGTGGGCCGCCTGCTGCCAAAGCCGGCCACCCAGACCGCCAGTGACAGAGGCGGTGTCACGGCCCTCCGTCCAGTTCACCACCCGATAGGGCGCACAGGTATTCGGGTCGTGGGAGAAGGCAACGCCGGACCGAACGACATTACTCAACATCGGTTGAATCAGAACTTCGTCTGCCTGGTTGGCATCGCCATAACTGGCGATGACCTGTTCAACCGCCGATTCCAACCCTGCTTCATTGACGTCAAGTACAGAGAGAAACGCCCCCGCACCGGATGCTTGTACGCCATCTTCGCGCAGACAACTGGAGCGCACGATCCAGGGGCCGGCGTCCAAGCGTCCCTGAATGTCGCGAAAACAGGCTTGCCGGCCCATTTGCCAATCCCTTACGGTGAAAGACAGCAACGGAGCAATGCGCGCCGAAGTCAGCCGCTCTTGCAGGCCGGCAAGCGTACCGGCCTTGGTGGAAAATCGCAGAGCCATCAGGATTATCTCAGCTGAGCAACCCAGATATTGGTTGAGTACGGAATCTGGATCGAGGCAGTCCCCAGGCCCTTCAAATAGTCATCGATTGCGCTAATTACCTCATGGAAATTCGCACCGGCCTGACGCTCAAGCGTTGCGTGAGAACGCCACGCCTCCAGACATTCTTCAATGGTTTGTTCGTGAATGACACGCGCATCAAGATGAACAACAGGACCGAATAGCGCACTGGCATCAATCACCGCAGTTTGATCTTCACGACGAGTACCGTAGCCGTAACCCTGAACCCGTTCTTTAATGATCGCTTCAATTCGGGCCTGGACAGGATCATCAAGATGACGATGATTCCACATACAGGCGAACCAGCCTCGCGGCTTGAGAATGCGCGCGGTTTCCTTGAGAGCCTGCTCACGGTCACAGACATTGAAGGAACTGCCGAAAGTGACCATGTCGAAGGCTTGCGACTGCTGCCCTGTTACTTCGCCTGTGCCTTCATGCCAACTGACATGAGTCAGGTCCGCGGTACGCTTGATGCCATTCGCTCGCATCGCATCATTAGGTTCCACCGCAACAACATCCAGGCCTCGCGCAGCCAACATTAAGGTCAGGTGCGCAACCCCGGCGCCAACGTCGCAGAACTTGTCGCCTTTCTCGGCGCCTGCAATCGAAAGCATTGCATCGATCGCAGCATCGGCGTAGTCAGGACGCTTCAAGTAAGCGTCAGCCAGTGTGGTGTAATCCCATTCCGTTTTCATACCAACTTCCTTTTATAAAAATGGTGCAGTAAGTCATCAGTCAACATAGATAGAGGGCGGTGGGGGTCGAACTCCACCACCCAGTCCGCCGCGCCCGGTTCATCAATCGACAAATCGAGCCCCGCGACGTTGTGCAACTCGCCCGCATCGAACCGGCGATAGATGCCCTTGGGATCCCGACGGCGCAGCTCCTCCATCGGCACCTTCAAATAGATTTCGAAATAACCAGGCAGGTGGGCACGGTTCCACGCATGAACTTCGCGGAACAGCGAAATCGTGGCGATCACCACCGTGAACCCCTGCGCCGCTATGACCCTGCATAAATGAGCGTATTGCATGGCCAGCGCCAACCGCCCTTCACGCCCGTGGTTTTGCGCATTGGCCGCACTTGCGCCAAACACATCACGCAGTTCATCTCCATCCAGCATGACAACCGGATGACCATCGCTTCTAAGCCTGGCAACAAGCTCATGGGCCAGCGTTGATTTACCGGCACCCGACAAACCGGTAATCCACACGACCTCGCCAATAGAGGTATTCATATCAACACTGGGAGCCTGGAAGTTACTCACGATCATTGCAGCGCTCTTTCAGGGTCGCTAATGAAATTGTCGTGAGCGCCCCCAAAAGAGTCGATCACACAGTAACGAAAACGGGACTCATGTCGGCTTTCAACCAACTCAAGAAACACCTCATCCGGATGATGAAGCCCGCTGTACTCTGAGTCGTAGAACTTCTTATAAATGAAGTACTTTTGCTCTGAAGTAAGCAATTTAAACCCAAGCACCATATCCTTAAGCTCATCGCCATTTTTAGCGATCGGCAACAAGCCCTCCATCTGTTCCAGCCAGGCTTCGACGATTGGACTGCTATCGTGACCCACTGGAACATAATAAATCGGCAGCTTGCACGTATTCAGCATAAAGGACACGCCACCACTGGAGGCATCAGTGATGATCGTGTCACATATCCGATAGAAGTCTTTACTGCTGCCTTTAGTATCGTCAATTGAAACCCATGGATACCGGGCAAGTTGCTCACACAACTCTTTTACATAGGGACGGTCAAAATCCGTCATATACGGCCGAAAAATAATCTTCGCATGAGGAATCTGGGATTTCACCGAGTTAATGACTACCTCCATGTTTTCAAACAGAGAAGCGCCACTCGGGCAAATACCTATCTGGGTAGGCAGAAGGCCAACAACATACTCCTCGGACATGCACCGAAACTCAGGGGGAGCGCTGAACATGTCGGGAATTTTGATGGGCAGTACGGATACTGCACTAGTGTTTCGAAGGTCCGTACGTGATCGGTCCGGTTCAAGTTCCAGACGCAAGGCGACTCTGTCTCGCCTGAAGTAGTACATGCCTGTTTTAATCAAATCAAAAAGCGATCTGGAGGAGGAAACAATTGCATCCCAATAGGATGTCCAGCCGGAACAGTAGTAAACATCCGCGAGGGGCATCCCTACATTGCCGTGCGCAATAAAAATGGAAAAATTTGATTCATCAATTAACTTCCCGATAGAAGCATCGTTCGAGATAATTACTTGTGATTTCAGTTTTCCAATATCATCCAGTCCCACCTCTTCAACTGGACAGCCTAGAAACTGTTCTGCTTCAAACTTGCTGACACCGACAATATTTGTCTGAAGCACAATGCAGTTGTAGTGATTGCGAAGAGCATTTAGCGCTGGCAGCAAGTACTCAAGATAGGTTTTTCCGCCATTATTGACGTTACTGATCAAATAAACGCTTTGCATATAAAACGCGCACCTTCAAAGCTGTCCCAGGCAAGCCAGGCTTAGGCCAAGTAAACGCGCAAAAAAGGGAAAAGCATTTGATCCTGCCTAAGTGCATATCCCTTTCGCACGTGTACATCCTTGTTGTTAAGCGAATCAGACTAAAGTCGTATTAATTTTCATTGAAAATCAATAGTAAAGCTTTGATCCTGATCACATAAACCGCGCCAATATATCATACGCTGGCAAATTGACACCCCACCAGGCGAGCATTTTTTACCCTTGGCGCGGCCAACGTGCCGCCTCGAAATCCAGACACCCAGAAACCACAAAACCCCTGATTTCTTTCGAAATCAGGGGTTCTGGTTACATCGAATTTGGCGGTGAAGGAGAGATTCGAACTCTCGATACAATTTCTTGTATACACACTTTCCAGGCGTGCTCCTTAAGCCACTCGGACACTTCACCGTATCTCTTCAAACATGTTCTGTCTGTCGAGGCGCGCTAATGTAGTCGAAAGCTTTTCTGATGGCAAACTTTTTTTGCAGAATTTTCATGTGCTTAGCGGTTTGGAGGTTCCGGGAGCATTCCGGGCCATGGCAAACCTGCCAATCTCTGGCTTCGCGCTCTCCTATATAGAGAGGGGAATGCACGGCGGGAGCGGCGAGCTACGCTTGCCCGGCGGGGAAAGGGTGACTGGCGGGTCAGTCACGGCGCTTTACCTGGCCTGCGGCGGTGGGTAACGTCTGCCCCAACTTTCATACAAGGAATAGCGTCATGAGTGAGTTGATTTCCTACCACCTCGAAGACGGTATCGCGACCCTGACCTTGAGCAACGGCAAGGTCAATGCCATCTCTCCGGACGTGATTGCTGCGTTTAACGCTGCGCTGGATCAGGCAGTGACTGATCGCGCAGTGGTGATCATCACCGGTACGCCGGGGATTCTGTCGGGCGGTTATGACCTGAAGGTGATGACAGCAGGCCCTAAAGAAGCCGTATCGCTGGTGACGGCTGGCTCGACATTGTCCCGTCGTCTGTTGTCGCACCCGTTTCCGGTGGTTGTCGCGTGCCCTGGGCATGCAGTGGCCAAGGGCGCGTTCCTGTTGTTGTCGGCGGATTACCGCATTGGTGTCGACGGCCCGTTCAGCATTGGCCTGAACGAAGTGCAGATCGGCATGACCATGCACCACGCCGGCATTGAGATCGCCCGTGATCGCCTGAGCAAGGCAGCGCTGCATCGTTCGGTGATCAACGGTGAGATGTTCAACCCGAAGAGTGCCGTGGATGCTGGTTTCCTCGACTTGGTGGTGTCGCCCGAAGAGCTGCAAGGCGCGGCACTGGCAGCGGCTCGTCAGTTGAAGAAGATCAACATGACCGCGCACAAGAACACCAAGCTGAAAGTGCGCAAGGCACTGCTGGACACCCTGGACAACGCAATCATCCAGGATCAGGAGCATTTGGGTTAACCCAAAGATGCTGCACCGAAAGCCCGACCATCGTGTCGGGCTTTTTCATACACGCTCTGTGGAAAAGTCTACAACCCCTCTAGAACAGATCTGACCAACTAGTCGGAAACATGCGCTCAAACATCGGCTATCTCCTACCTCTATAGAGGCAATTGCCGAAAACAGTGCACATCCGTACACTGCGCCACCTTTTGTCCCGGTGGGGCCTATAAATGCTGTTCGTGTTTCGTATGTTATTGATGGGCCTGCACTTTATTCTCGCTGGTGTGCTGGGGGTGATTCTGGGGCTGTTTCGCCCGTTCAACCCGGACAACAGCCGTTTGTGCGCGCGCCTCTATGCGTGGCCGGCAATGTGCATTTTGCGTTTGCGAGTGAAGGCCGACGTCGGGCCATTGATGGACAAACCCGAGAGCTGCGTGATCATCGCCAACCACCAGTCCAACTATGACTTGTTTGTTTTCGGCAACGTGGTGCCCCGCCGCACCGTGTGCATCGGCAAGAAGAGCCTGAAGTGGGTGCCGTTGTTCGGTCAGTTGTTCTGGTTGGCCGGTAATGTGTTGATCGACCGTGGCAATGCGCACAAGGCACGCCAGTCGATGCTGACCACCACACACACCTTGCAGCATGAAGACACCTCGATCTGGGTGTTCCCGGAAGGCACGCGCAATCTCGGTGAAGACCTGCTGCCCTTCAAGAAAGGCGCGTTCCAGATGGCAATCGCGGCGGGCGTGCCGATCGTCCCGGTGTGTGTCAGCAGTTACGTCAAACACATGCGATTGAACCGCTGGCGCAGTGGGAAAATTCTGATCCGTTCTTTGCCGGCCATTCCAACCGCCGGACTGAGCCTGGACGACATGCCGCTGCTGATCGCCCAGTGCCGCGAGCAGATGCGCGAGTGCATCGCCTCGATGGATCGGCAACTGCAAGCCGCATGAAACAAAACCCGCCTTGTGCGGGTTTTCTTTTGCCTGCGAACTTTTGCCTTCGAACTCTGCAGATTTCACTGACTCTCAAGCGGTATAGAAGGATAAGCTGAACACTGCCTGCTACTAATAAGAAGTGAAGCTGAATCATGGGTAGAGTTGTTGCTGCTGCGGTTTACAGCGCTGGTAAGAAGGTCACCAATATCACCCTCGACGAAGGCGCTGCCTGGGCCGCCAAGCCTGGTCACTTTGTCTGGATCGGCCTCGAAGAGCCGAATGCCCAGGAGCTGTTCAATCTGCAACGCCAGTTCAACCTGCACGAACTGGCCATTGAAGACGCCCTGGAAAAACACAGTCGACCGAAGCTGGAAACCTTTGGCGATGCGCTGTTTATCGTCACGTATTCGCCGATCCGCCATGAAGGAAAGCTTGAGTTCATCGAGACTCATATCTTTGCCGGCAACGGTTACATCATTACTGCGCGTAACGGTCATTCGGCGTCCTACGCTTATGTCCGCCAGCGTTGTGAGGCGCGTCCACTGTTGCTGGAGCACGGGGAAGATTTCGTACTCTATGCCATCCTCGATTTTGTGATTGAAAACTATCAGCCGATGGGCGAAGCGATCCATGCAGAGATCGATGAGCTGGAACGTAACGTCATGTGCAGCTCCCTGAACGAGCGCGACATTCAAAAACTCCACAGTCTGCGCCGCGATGTATTGCGTTTGCGGCGGTATGCGGCGCCGATGGTGGAAATCGGTGAGGAGCTGCAGAAGCTGAGTTTTCCGTTCATCGACAAGAACATGCGCCCGTACTTCCGCGATGTGCAGATCCATGTGACCCGGCAGATGGAAGACCTGACGACCCTGGCGGACATTGCCAGCCAGACCATTGAAGTCGGGGTGTTGCTGGAGGCGTCACGGCAGAGCGTGGTGCAGCGCAAGTTTGCGGCGTGGGCGGCGATTCTGGCGTTCCCGACGGCAGTGGCCGGGATCTATGGGATGAACTTCCAGAACATGCCCGAGCTGACTTGGCATTACGGGTATTTCGCGGTGTTGGGGTTTATTGCGGTGGGGTGTGTGAGTTTGTGGGCGAGTTTCAAGAAGTCTGGGTGGTTGTAGCCAACACCGCGGCGTCTGTGAAATTCGCGGGCAAGCCTCGCTCCTACAGGAGCAAGGCTTTTAACTTCACACCGACTGTGGTTTATGCGCCACAAACCGCATCATCCACTCCGCAACGGTCGCGCCATGATGCTCATGCTCAAGGCTCGCCATGCCCTTGGTATACACCTGCTCGCCCAACGCTTCCTGACGAATATCCAGCAAGGCTCGCGAGTAATCGTGAATGAATTCCGGGTGCCCCTGGAAGCACAACACCTGGTCGTTGATGTGGTACGCGGCAAACGGGCAGAAATCGCTGGAAGCGATGACCGTGGCGTTTTCCGGCAGCGACGTCACTTGGTCCTGGTGGCTGATTAACAACGTCAACTCCTCGCGCACCGGGCTCATCCATGGCGCCTTGGCGGCGAGTTTGTAACTGTGGGTGCCGACGCCCCAGCCCTGGGTCGCACGCTCGCTCTTGCCGCCCAGCAGCAGCGCCAGCAACTGATGGCCGAAGCACACGCCCAGCAGTTTGTCGCCGCGTTCGTAGCGGGTCAGCAGGTAAGCCTTGAGGGTTTGAATCCACGGGTCGGTGCCGAAGGAATCGGCCTTGCTGCCGGTGACGAGATAGGCGTCGAAGGCCTCATCATCGCTGGGATATTCGCCCTGCATCACGTTGTAGACAGTGAACTCGGCCGCGATGGGTTGTTGCGAAAACAGACGCTGGAACATCTGCCCGTAACCCTGATATTGATCGACCAGTTCCGGACGCAGGATGTCGGTTTCCAGAATGCAGATGCGTAACGACATAAAAAATACCTGACACGTGATGGGAATAATGCACACCCCAGAGCCTGCCTCGAAACACCGTCCCAAGGCAAGCCCCACGAGTCGTCATCGGTCCCTTAAAACACCTCCCCTTTGGCCGCTTTCTCCAGCAGCAGCGCGGGTGGCGCGAACCTTTCGCCGTACTGCTCAGCCAGGTATTGTGCACGCGCGACGAAGTCCTTCACGCCGTACTGGTTGATGAACTGCAGCGCGCCGCCGGTCCAGGCCGCGAAACCAATGCCGAAGATCGAGCCGACGTTGGCATCCGCAGTCGAGGTCAGCACGCCCTCCTCCACGCAACGCACGGTTTCGATGGCTTGCACGAACAGCAGGCGATCACGCACGTCCTTTGGTGAAATCTGCCCGTCAGCCTTCTCGAAACGGCTTTTCAGCCCTGGCCACAAGTGCTTCTGGCCGCCGGCCGGGTATTCGTAGAAACCACCGCCTGCCGCTTTGCCCGGACGCTTGTATTCGTTGAGCAGCAAGTCAATCACGGCAAACGCCGGGTGCTCAATCAGTGGTTTCCCTTCCGCTTGCAGGTCTTTGGCCGTTTGCTGGCGGATATGGCTCATGAGGCTGAGGGAAACTTCGTCGGAGATCGCCAGAGGCCCGATGGGCATGCCCGCCTTGCGCGCTTCGGTTTCGATCATCGCGGCGCTCACGCCTTCGCCAAGCATGGCAATGCCTTCGTTGGTGAAGGTGCCGAACACCCGTGAGGTAAAGAAGCCGCGGCTGTCGTTGACCACAATCGGGGTTTTCTTGATTTGCAGGACGAAATCGAAACCGCGGGCCAGGGTTTCGTCGCTGGTGCGGGCGCCCTTGATGATTTCCACCAGCGGCATTTTTTCCACGGGGCTGAAGAAATGCAGGCCGATGAATTTGCTTTGGTCCGGTACGGCAGTAGCGAGCCCGCTGATCGGCAGAGTCGAGGTGTTGGAAGCGATCACCGCGTCCGGGCCGACGACCTGTTGTGCGGCTGAAGAGACTTTGGCTTTCAACTCACGGTCTTCAAACACGGCTTCAATGATCAGGTCGCAACCGGCCAGGTCGGCGTCACTTTCAGTGGTTTTGATCCGCGCCAGCACTGCATCCCGCTGTTCAACGCTCAACTGTCCCCGGGCAATCTTCTTGTCCAGCAACGCCGCCGAATGAGCCTTGCCCTTTTCCGCCGCAGCGAGGTTGATGTCCTTGAGCACCACTTCGATGCCCGCTGACGCGCTGACGAAAGCGATCCCGGCTCCCATCATCCCCGCGCCCAGAACCCCCACGCGACGCGTCACGTAAGGTGCACACCCTTGAGGTCGCGAACCGCCGGCATTGATTTCGTTGAGCTGGAACCAGAACGTGCCGATCAGGTTCTTCGAGATCTGGCCGGTGGTCAGCTCGGTGAAGTAGCGGGTTTCAATCAGGTGCGCCGTGTCGAAATCCACCTGAGCGCCTTCCACTGCGGCGCAAAGAATCTTCTCTGGTGCGGGCATGCAGCCCTGGGTTTTAGTGCGCAGGATCGACGGTGCAATCGCCAGCATCTGTGCGACTTTCGGATGCGACGGCGTACCGCCCGGAATCTGATAGCCCTTCACATCCCAACGTTGCACCGCTGTCGGGTTGGCCAGAATCCAGGCGCGCGCCTTGCTCAGCAGCTCATCGTGATCCAGCGCCAACTCATCGATCAAACCTCCCTGCAAGGCTTGTTGCGCGCGGACTTTCTTGCCTTCAAGCAGATACGGCAAGGCCTTCTCCAGACCGAGCATGCGCACCATGCGCACTACCCCGCCACCGCCCGGCAACAGGCCGAGGGTGACTTCCGGCAGGCCGAGCTGCACCGATGAATTGTCCAGCGCCACGCGGTGATGACAGGCCAGGCAGATTTCCCAACCACCCCCCAGCGCCGCGCCGTTGATTGCGGCGACCACCGGTTTACCCAGGGTTTCCAGGGTGCGCAGTTGGCCCTTCAGCGTCAGCACCATGTCGTAGAACGCTTTGGCTTCAGGCTTGCCGACTTTGATCAGTTCATTGAGGTCGCCGCCGGCGAAGAAGGTCTTCTTCGCGGAGGTGATGATCACGCCGGCGATGCTGTCTTTCTCGGCAACCAGTCGGGCGACGCAAGCGGCCATGGCCTCGCGGTAGACCGCGTTCATGGTGTTGGCGCTCTGGCCCGGCATATCGATGGTCAGGACGACGATCTGGTCCTGCCCTTTTTCGTAACGAATGGCTTCAGTCATGAAGAGAATTCCTTGAAATCGTGGCTCAGAGGCGTTCGATGATGGTGGCAATGCCCATGCCGCCGCCGACGCACAGGGTCGCGAGGCCAAAGCGCAGGCGCCGGGTTTCCAGTTCATCGAGCAGCGTGCCGAGGATTGCGCAGCCTGTAGCACCCAGTGGATGCCCCATGGCGATGGAGCCGCCGTTGACGTTGACCTTGTCCGGGTCGATGGCCATGTCCTTGATGAATTTCAACACGACGGAGGCAAACGCCTCGTTGACCTCGAACAGGTCGATGTCTTCGACCCGCAGCCCGGCCTTGGCCAGCGCTTTGCGGGTGGCCGGTGCCGGGCCGGTGAGCATGATCGTCGGGTCGGTGCTGGTGACCGCCGTGGCGACGATTCGCGCCCGTGGCTGCAAGCCGAGCGCACGCCCCTTGGCTTCGGAGCCGATCAGCATCAACGCCGCGCCATCGACGATCCCGGAACTGTTGCCCGGCGTGTGCACGTGGTTGATCCGCTCAACGTGGCTGTAGACCCGCAATGCCGTGGCGTCAAAACCCATTTGCCCCATCATCTCGAAGCTTGGCTTGAGTTTGCCCAAGCCTTCCAGTGTGGAGTCGGCGCGAATGAACTCATCGTGATCGAGCAAAATGATGCCGTTCTGATCCTGCACCGGCACCAGCGATTTGCTGAACGAACCGTCGGCCCGCGCCCGCGCCGCTTTTTGCTGGGAGTGCAGCGCGTAGGCATCGACGTCCTGGCGGCTGAAGCCTTCGAGGGTGGCGATCAGATCGGCGCCGACGCCTTGCGGGGTGAAATGGCTGTGCAAATTGGTTTCCGGGTCCAGCGCCCAGGCGCCGCCATCGCTGCCCATCGGCACCCGTGACATCGACTCGACGCCACCGACCACCACCAGGTCTTCGAAGCCGGAACGCACTTTCATCGCCCCGAGGTTGACGGCCTCCAGCCCTGACGCGCAGAAGCGGTTGATTTGCACGCCCGCGACGCTGACGTCCCAATCGGCCACCTGTGCGGCCGTTTTGGCGATGTCCGCACCTTGATCGCCAACCGGCGTCACACAGCCCAACACCACGTCGTCGACCTGACTGGTGTCCAGCGCCGTGCGCTGTTGCAGCGCCTTGAGCAACCCCGCCACCAGGTTCACCGGTTTGACACTGTGCAATGCACCATCGGACTTGCCCTTGCCACGGGGCGTGCGTAACGCGTCGAAAATCAAAGCTTGGGTCATGACGTCCTCGAACCTGGCGGTGAAAATACTGAGCCCTCACCTTATGCCGAGCCACCGCCGATTCAATGACCGCAATGCTCACTGACGTTGACGGACACGCTCAGACGGACGGTAGTGTGCTACCGGATTGATCGTTTCAGGACACCGAGATGTCTAGCAAAAGGGCGGCAAAGAAGCTGGCAATAGGCCTCATGCCTTTTTTAAAGCAATAAGTGCGCGCTCCATACGAAAGGGATCTAAGTCACGAGTGACGCGGGCCCTAAGGTGAACATATGCGAAGTTGTCGTCGGGTTTTGCCGAGGCGCTCGCCTTACAGGAAGTGCAACGCTCTGCCGTCATGGAGATATGCAGGCAGGCATCAGGAAATAACAAAAAAGGCGGTCAAGCCATGTTCAAACATTCGAAAGTACGTCAAGCCGGGCTCATTCTTTTCGCTACTACGTTGCTGTTGATTTTGCCGAACCTGACGAAGGTGATCGGCTGAGTCTTTATTAAAAAATCGGCGCACAGTTTCCATCGCCTCTTAAAAATGTGACTGGCTCGCTACCCGGGCCGGCGTGGGTGTGCCAACCTTTGCGGCACTTCCACGACATGGACGGCGATCTGTTGAAAACGCTCATTCTGCTCGGGGCCTTGCTGTTCGGCTCGCCCCTTTATGCCGCACAGCTGAACCTGGAGCTGGGCGCACACAGCCGCACCTGGCAGACCGAGGAGTTGCTCAAGCATCCTCTGGTTCAGACCATCACCATTACCAACGACGTTTCCTACAAACGGGACATGAGCTATCGCGCCGTGCCCCTGGCGGCGTTGTTGAGCGGCATCAAGCCTGACGATCACCTGCAAGCTGTGGCACTGGATGGTTTTGCTGCCGAACTGGCTGCCGCGCCGTTGCTCAACAGCCAAGGTGCGCGAGCGTGGCTGGCGATTGAAGACCCGGCCAAACCGTGGCCGGCGCTGTCGGCAGACAAGCCGAGTGCCGGGCCGTTTTATCTGGTGTGGACGGATCCGCAGGCGGGCAATGTCAGTCCCGAGCAATGGCCCTTTCAAGTGGCTGACATCAAACGCATGGCGCCGGTGGCCGAGCGCTTCCCTGCCCTGCTGCCGGATCCGGCGCTGAAGGCGGGCGACCCGGTGAATGTGGGGTTTGCGCTGTTCCAGAAGAACTGTCTGGCGTGTCATCGATTGAACGGTGCCGGGGATGCGCAATTCGGGCCGGATCTGAACATTCCGTTTAACCCGACCGAGTATTTCGGGGCGGACTTTTTGAAGCGCTACATCCGTGATCCGCAGAGTTTGCGGCAGTGGCCGCAGGCGAAGATGCCGGGGTTTTCGGCGGCGGTTTTACCGGATGGGGATCTGGAGATGTTGGTGGGGTATTTGAAGCATATGGCCGGGCGCAAAACCAAGCCCTGACACTATTTCCATGTGGGAGCGAGCCTGCTCGCGATGACGGTGGCACATTCAACATGAATGTGACAGACAGACCGCTATCGCGAGCAGGCTCGCTCCCACAGGTTTTTGCGGCGAACAGACCTATTGCTGCTGGACTGAAATCACCGGCATCGGCATCGGTGTCGGCGACACAAACACCTTTGCGTGCATCTGCTCGCACCCGCCGCCCCGACGCATCCCGCGTACCGGGCAGGCATCCAGGTAATCCAGGCCCACCGCCAGTTTCAAATGCCGCTCCGGTCGCGCCAGTTCATTGGTCACGTCAAAGCTGTACCACGCGTCATCCAGCCAGGCTTCCGCCCACGCGTGGCTGGCCAGATGCTCGCTGTTCTCGCTGTACAAATAGCCCGACACATAACGCGACGGAATGCCCAGGCTGCGGGCGCAGGCGAGAAACGCGTGGGTGTGGTCCTGACAGACACCCGAACGCCCGGCGAAGGCTTGCGCGGCGCTGGTGTCCACTTCGGTGGAGCCCGGCGTGTAGGTCATGTGCGAATTCAGGCCATGCATCAAGTCGATCAATGCCGCGCGGTCCCGGCGCTTTTTGCACGCCTTCTCGGCGAACTCACGCAAGGCTTCGTCGGCCTCGGTCAGGCGCGTGAAGCGCAGGAACGGCAGCGCCGACTGGCTCTCGTGCTCGGCTTCACGCAGTTCGTCGATGTCGACCTGGCCACGGGCGCCGATGATGATCGCTTCATGCGGCTCATCCATGGTCAGCACGTGCAGGATGTTGCCGAACGGATCGAGTTGCGCACGCACCGGGCGCGGCAGGTCGAGCTGCCAGCTGAGCACGTGCTGGCGCTCGCTGTCGTGAGGGGTCAGTCGCAGGTACTGGATGCTCGCCCGCACCTGATCTTCATAGTGATAGGTGGTCTCGTGGCTAATGGAAAGTCTCATGCAGCCTCCAGGTAGGAACTGTGTATGGCGTTACCCAACTGGCGCACCAGCGGGATGAACTCGGTCAGCCAGGCGTGCAGGCCTTCGTCGAGAATTTCGTTGATGCCGGTGTAGCGCAGGCGTGCGTCCATCTCGGCGGCCAGACGTTGCGCAGGACGACCATTGGCCCCCGGCAGTTGAGCGAGGATCTGGTCGATTTCTTCGGTGCACGCGCGCAGGGATCGCGGGACATCGGCGCGCAGCAACAGCAGCTCGGCCACATGCCGGGCACCGGGCGCGTCGCGGTAGATTTCGGTGTAGGCCTCGAACGACGACAACGCCCGCAACAAGGCACTCCACTGGTAATAGGCGTGAGCCGTACCGTCGCTGACCGCTTCGGCCTGATCGCCCGCCATTTCGTAGCGAGCATCGAGCAGGCGCAAGGTGTTGTCCGCCCTTTCGATGAAAGTGCCCAGACGAATAAACCGGAACGCATCGTTACGCATGATCGTGCCGTAGGACGCGCCGCGAAACAGGTGAGAACGTTCCTTGATCCACTCGCAGAAACGACTCATGCCGTAGCGACTCAAGCCTTGATCGGCGATGCCGCGAATTTCCAGCCAGGTGGCGTTGATGTTTTCCCACATGTCCGCGGTAATTCGCCCCCGCACGGCATGCGCACTGGCCCGCGCCGAACCGAGGCAGCTGTAGATGCTCGCCGGGTTGGCTGCGTCCAGGGCAAAAAGTGCAGCAGCCGTTCGGCATGCAACTCGCCGTGGCGTTCGAGGTAATCGTCCAGGGTGCCAGTGATCAGCAGTGGCATGGCGAGTTCGTGCAGACCGTCACCGCGGCCATCCTGCGGCATCAGCGACAGCGAATAACTGATGTCGAGCATCCGTGCGAGGTTTTCCGCCCGCTCCAGGTAACGCGACATCCAATACAAATCCGAGGCAGTTCTACTTAACATGGCAGGCTTCCTTCAATCCTCGACCACCCAGGTGTCCTTGGTTCCGCCGCCCTGGGAGGAATTCACCACCAGGGAGCCTTCACGCAGGGCGACACGGGTCAAACCGCCGGGCACAACCCGGGTTTCGCGGCCAGACAATACAAACGGACGCAGGTCGATGTGGCGTGGGGCGATGCCGTTTTCGACAAAGGTCGGGCAGGTCGACAGGGACAACGTCGGTTGCGCGATATACGCGTGGGGCTTGGCCTTGATTCGCTCGCGGAAGGATTCGATTTCCGCCGCCGTCGCCGCCGGTCCCACCAACATTCCGTAGCCGCCGGAGCCCTGGGTTTCCTTGACCACCAGTTCTGGAAGATTGGCCAGCACGTGGGACAGTTCGGAGGGATTACGACACTGGAACGTCGGAACGTTCTTCAGGATCGGCTCTTCGTCGAGGTAGAAACGGATCATGTCGGTGACAAACGGATACACCGACTTATCGTCCGCCACCCCGGTGCCGATGGCATTCGCCAGCACCACATTGCCCGAGCGGTACGACGACAGCAGCCCCGGAACGCCAAGCATCGAGTCCGGATTGAACGCCAGCGGATCGAGGAATGCATCGTCGAGACGGCGGTAGATCACATCCACCGCTTTCGGCCCGTCCGTGGTGCGCATGAACACCTTGTCATCACGCACGAACAGGTCCGCGCCTTCCACCAGCTCCACGCCCATTTCCCGAGCGAGAAATGCATGCTCGAAAAACGCGCTGTTGAAGCGACCCGGCGTCAGTACCACCACGCTCGGGTTATCGAGGTGGCTGGAGCTTTTCAGGGTGTCGAGCAACAGGTTCGGATAATGGTCGATCGGGGCGATGCGCTGGGCCGAGAACAACTCGGGGAACAGGCGCATCATCATCTTGCGGTCTTCGAGCATGTAGCTCACGCCGCTGGGTGTACGCAGGTTGTCTTCGAGCACGTAGTACGTGCCGTCGCCATCGCGCACCAGATCGACGCCGGAAATGTGGGAATAGATATCCCGGTGCAGATCCAGCCCCTGCATCGCCAACTGGTATTGCTCGTTGGCCAGCACTTGTTCGGCCGGGATGATGCCGGCCTTGATGATGCGCTGCTCGTGATAGAGGTCGGCGAGGAACATGTTCAGCGCCTTGACCCGCTGGATGCAGCCGCGTTCGACGATCCGCCATTCACTGGCGGGGATGCTGCGTGGAATGGTGTCGAAGGGAATCAGGCGCTCTGTCCCCTGCTCGTCCCCGTAGAGCGTGAAAGTAATCCCGGCGCGATGAAACAGCAGATCGGCCTCGCGTCGCCGTTGTGCCAAAAGCTCGTCAGGCGTTTCGGCCAGCCAACGGGCAAACTCCCGATAATGCGGGCGGACCTGGCCGCCGGCATCGTACATCTCATCAAAATAGGTGCGGATCATGCCGTACTCCTTGTCACCCGGACATCCAGGCCTTCGCAAGGCCCGTGCCATCGGCAGAAACGCTTTGATATCAATCGGTTGGATATTCACATGATTAACACCGCACCAATCCTGTGCGGCAAATGCCCCAACCTGATCGCCCCCGCTTCATTGCGAAGCAATGCTGTCGCCTATCACCAGCATAGTCAGAGTTGATTTCACTGCCCGGAGGGGGATGCGGATAATTCGCGCATTCGCTGGAAATGCTCACCGAACTTCCCTTTTAGCCGCCTTGCTCAGGCGGCTTTTTTTTGTTTCGGGATTTGTGGCTGATGGTTTGGCGGTGATTGGGAGGACGCCATCGCCAGCAAGCCGGCTCCTACAGGGGGGCGGTGATTTGTGGCACGCCGGATTTCTGTAGGAGCCGGCTTGCTGGCGATCGGCCCTCGAATTCTGCGCAAACGAAAACGGCCAACCCGAAGGTCAGCCGTTAGTGGATGTTGTCGCTGTTCATAGTGTTATGCGAGTAGCCCTCGTACCTCCTGCTTGACGCCCCATCCTTCGATGATGCCACCCAAAGGCTCGACCACCGCCTCGAAGTCCTGCTCAAAGTCGCCGATGCCGTCATAGGTGGCGTACATCACTTTGCTCAGTTCCAGGGACCAGGCGCCGTCGTCGCGCACGCTGATTTGTGCATTCATGGATTCACCGCAGTAATGCCCTGCCGCCCTGCGTGCCCGCTCCTCGTCCGGGAAAATGGCGTAGAACTCGATGGGATGGAAACGTGAAAAGTCGAAACCGCCTTCTTTCATGCGGCGCAGAACCGAGCTGCTGATGTCTTCTTGATAGGCTGTGCTCATGAAACGTCCTCCTGATACCGATGGATAGACTTTCCGTACTCCCGACGCCGGCAACCGAAGGATGCGAGCGCTGCGGCAAGCAAATTGCCGATGGGAAACAAGCATGTAGCTGACAAGACCAGACCTTAGCGATCCATTCGCTGATCTCGCTTGCAGAGTAGCCCCAAGTCGGAGCCGCTGCCAAGGCCTGGTTATTTCACGAGTGTTCCAGAGGGGGTATCAGACGGGAGTAATGCCGAGGATCTGGATGCTGTTCTGGGCTTTAAGATTCTTGACGCTTGCATCAGCAGTTCGCCCTTCCAGATCATTCAGATCCAGTTCGGCGACGACAGGAAGGAGACGTTCCTTGATCAGTTTGGCGGCGTGCTCGTTGTCCGGGCATTCGTCGCACTCAAAAACTTCGTTGGCTGTTTCACCGTGATCATCCACGAAAGTGATTTTCCACTTTTGCATCACTGCCTCCTCGAACAAACCCGTAAATGGGCTTACATCCATCTGGACTTTTACCCTGACCGATCGTTCAAACAGATTACGCCGTGCAAGCATGAAAAACACGGTCCCTGTAGGAGCGAAGCTTGCTCGCGAAGGCGGCATATCAGTCAATAAAAATGTCGACTGAAACACCGCTTTCGCGAGCAAGCTTCGCTCCTACAGGGGTTTTGCGTATTTCTTTAGTCGTTGCTTGGCTTGTTCACGGCCTGCAACACGTATTGCGGCAAGGCGAACGCGCCGATGTGGATTTCCGGATTGTAGTAGCGGGTGACGATGCCGCTACCGGCAAAGCGCTGTTGCAGGGTTTCGCGGGACAATTTGCGATAAGCGGTGTTGGTCGCGCCCCAGGCAAAGGTCATCGAACCGCCGATGTAGGTCGGCACGGCGGCCTGGTAGAAGTGCCAGTCCGGGAACAGGCTGCGCAGGCGGCCGGCGGTGGTTTTGACTTCTTCGATCTGCATGAACGGCGTGCCGTTCTGGGTCACCAGGATGCCGCCTTCGTTGAGGCAACGACGGCAGGCCTGGTAGAAGTTTTCCGAGAACAGCACTTCGCCCGGACCGATCGGGTCGGTGGAATCGGAAATGATCACGTCGAACTTTTCAGTGGTGGTGGCGACGAAACGCATGCCGTCGTCGATCACCAGGTTCAGGCGCGGATCATCGAATGCACCCTTGGAGTGGTTCGGCAGGAACTCCTTGCACATGTCGACCACGGTGCCGTCGATCTCGACCATGGTGATGTGCTCGACGTTACGGTGTTTGGCCACTTCACGCAGCATGCCGCCGTCGCCACCGCCGATGATCAGCACGCGCTTGGCGCTGCCATGCGCCAGGATCGGCACGTGGGTGAGCATCTCGTGGTAGATGAATTCGTCGGCTTCGGTGGTCTGGATCACGCCGTCCAGCGCCATGACGCGGCCCATGCGCGGGTTCTCGAAAATCACCAGGTGTTGGTGTTCGGTGCGCACTTCGTGCAGCAGTTTTTCCATGCGAAAACGCTGGCCATAGCCTTCGTAGAGGGTTTCCAGGTAATCGCTGGTTGGAGTGTTGCTCATGGGAAGTGCTCCGATGAATGCGGTGGCAACGGACGGTTACCCGCCCATGATGGCCAATCGATCAGCTCGATTGCCCGGGAAAGGCGCGCATTCTACGTCGCGGAAGATGACAGGTCGAACCTTCTGACTCCACATACCTGTAGGAGCGAGGCTTGCCCGCGAAGGCGTCCGTGAGATCGCCAAAAGCTTCGCGGGCAAGCCTCGCTCCTACAAGGAAGGTGGAAACCATCAAATACGCACGTTGCCCCTTGGCCCGGCGATGGCCCAGATGATCAGGCCCAGGACCGGCAGCAGCAGGATCAGCAGGACCCAGATGATTTTCATCACGGTGTCGGCGCCACTTTTCAGCACGTTGATGATTGCCCAGATGTCCAGGACAAGGATGATCAGGCCCACCAGGCCGTTAAACGTGGAACCCATGGTGTCGCTCCCTAAGCGTTGTGTGCCCTCTCAGGATAGTCGGCCCCAGGGGTTTCGTTTCATGCCATCAAACGTGGATGGCGACTTTCAGGGCTTCCAGAGAAGGCGCGGCAGCGATGCCGACCTCGGCGCACAGCTCGAGCACACGCGGTACGTCATTGCCGTAGACCAGCACCACTTGCAGCTCGTCGTCGAGCAACTGGCTGAAGTTCATCAGCGTATAACCGCCGTTTTCCTTGTTCATGCTGCCCATTTGCACCTGGATGCGATTAAGCGCGGTCAGCGCTTCGGTCTTGGCCAGTTGCTTGGGTTTGATGTTGAAATCCACGCCCGGACCAAACGAAGCGACGATCTGCGCGAACAGGTCCATATAGGTGTCAGCCTGGAACTGCACGGTTTCCGGCAGGCTGCCGACGACGACCCACTCGCCCAACGGAATCGGGAAGGTGTCGTCGTAGTTAATGTCCGGATTGGCTGTCAGAAAAGCCTCTGGATCGGCGTAGGCCTGGGCCGCTTCGTCGGCGACTTTGAGGATTTCGTCTTCGCTCATGCACCCGGAGCTGATTTTGCTGATGAGTTCGACGAGTGCGGCTTTCATGGGGGCGGAATCCTGTAGCGAGGGAATTTTGAAGGCGCGAAGGATAGCGCATTACGTCCCGCAGTTCCTGTGCGCGAGCGTGACCGGGAATGTTGACCCATATCAAGATCCGGCGCACGGGGCCGCGGCACAATGCTGGCACCTTGCCAATACTGTTTCCGCTATCAGAGAAGACCTCCATGGGTGCCTGGCTTAGCAACATCTCGCTGAAATATAAATTCTGGGCGGTCAATGCTGTCGCCTTCGTCACGACCCTGTTGTTGGTGCTGTATGCCGTACAGCTCGAACAACAGGCCCGCAGTCACGCATCCAAAGTGTCCGCCCAGGCACAGGCACGCCTGCTCGGCGCCTGGCCGGCCGGGCAAGCGCTGCCCAAGGCCGATAACCTGCTGACGTTCAGTCGCGGGCACGCGCCACTGCTCAACGACCAGCCCGTGCTGGAACTGACGGACAGCAACGGCTGGGTCGAGATCAACTCGATGCCGCTGTTCGGCGAAAACCCGTTGATGGGCGCCGAAGTGTTCACGCGTGCCGACGGCCAACACATCGCCGTGATTGCTTATGGCCCGAGCCTGAGCCAGGTGTTCGAAGAACGGTTCGCCAACTACGCCGTGGCGGTGTTCATCCTGATGCTGGCGATGCTCGGTGCGTCGCAATTGTTGATCCGCTTTCTGCTCAGCCAGCTCAATACGTTGAAAGACGTCATGCTCCACGTCGAAAAAACCGGCGACCTCTCGGCCCGTGTGCCGCTGGCCTGCACAGACGAAGTCGGGCAGATGGCCGGTGCGTTCAACGCGATGCAGGCCGGTTACCAACGGGTGGTCAACACCGTCGCCAGCACCGCACGACAACTGGATGACGGTGCCGCTCGGCTGGCATCGAGCATGAACGAAGTGCGCCACGGCATGCTCGGCCAGCAAAGTGAGACCGATCAGGCTGCCACGGCGATCAACGAAATGACCGCCACCGTCTACCACATCGCCCAGCACGCCGGTGCCACCCGCGACCTTTCGAAAACCGCCGACACCCTGGCTGGCAGCGGCCAGGAAGTGGTCAGCCGCGTGCAGAAGTCGATTGCCGGGTTGTCCACTGGCGTCCAGCAGACGGCCGAGATGATTCAGCGTCTGGCCGAAGACAGCCAGAAGATCAACGGCGTGGTCAATGTGATCCACAGCATCGCCGAGCAAACCAATCTGCTGGCGCTGAATGCGGCGATTGAAGCAGCCCGGGCCGGGGAAATGGGTCGTGGTTTTGCCGTGGTCGCCGATGAAGTGCGCAACCTGGCCAAAAGCGTGCAGACCTCGACCGACGAGATCACCCTCATGGTTTCGGCGTTGCAGGCCGGAACGCGGGACGCGGTGGATTTCATGCAGGAAAGCTCGTTCAAGGCGGACGATTGCGTGCAACAGGCGCAAGAGGCTGGCGCCGCACTGGCCGAAATCACCAGCGCAGTGGCGCAGATGCGCGAAAGCAATACCCAGATCGCCGTGGCGGCGGAACAGCAGAGCCAGGTGGCGGAAGAGATGAATCGGGCGGTGGTGAGTATTCGCGATGTGACCGAGAACACCGTGAAGCAGACCGTGGACTCGGCGACGACCAGTAATGAGTTGGCGGCGCTAGCCGGGGAACTGAGTAAGGCTATAGGTCAGTTGAAACTTTGAGGCCCCCTTCGCGGGCAAGCCTCGCTCCTACAAGTCGTGCGCAGTTTCTGTAGGAGCGAGGCTTGCCCGCGAAGACGTCTGTGTGAGTAACATCAATTCCGAACATGAACACCTATCACTCCGATAGCCATCCTTGATTCGCCGCCCGCCCATGCCGCGCCTATTCTTCAATCATGTGTTCAACATGGATCGAGGATCAGCATCATGGGCAAACGTCACCCCAACCTTCCCGCCTGGCAATGGCGCGCGTACCCGGACAATCACCAGCACCCGGCCAATCTGGTGTTGCACCTGATTGCCGTGCCGCTGTTCATCGTGGCGTTTTTGCTGCTGGTTTGCGGGGTGTTCAGCCTGAGCTTTGCGAACTTCGCGATTGGCGTCATCGGCCTGCTCGCGGCATTGGGCCTGCAGCGCCACGGTCACAGCCTGGAGGCGCAAGCCTCCGAGCCGTTCAGTGATCGCAAAGACGCGGTGTCGCGCCTGCTGGTCGAGCAGTTCCTGACCTTTCCACGGTTTTTCCTCAGCGGCGGCTGGTGGCGCGCCTGGCGTGAGCGCCACCGTCGTCACTGATCAGGCGAAAACCGTCACCGTCTGCCGGCTCATGGCAATCAACTGATCTTCTGCGTTCCACAGCTGCGCCGCCGCGTGACCGTAGCCGTCAGCGGCATGTTCGATTTCAACGAGGTATTTGCACCAGTCCAGCGTGCTCAATTCCAACACCGGCTGGACGAATTCGATGGTCCAGGTCAGCGTGCTGCCCATCGCCGGTTTCGTCAGGTGCGGCATCAAGGATGGGGGCCAGGCGTCCACCAGCGCCAGGATATGCGCCTCACTGACCGCCTCTTCCTTCACATCCCCACGCAAGCGCACCCAACCGCCCATCTCGCGGGATTTATTGCCGGTGAACGGCAAGCCGCCAACACTCCAGCGCATCGCCAGATGGCGCATGAATTCCGGCAGTACGCCTTTGATGAATGGCAGCTCCTGGCAATCGTCCCAGTGCTTCATTTCGGGGGCCGGCGTGGCGGTTACCGCCACTTCGGACGGTCGCGAGGCGCCGAAGCTGCCCTGGATGAGTGTCACCACCTGGCCCTTCTGCATCGCCCGACCCAGTACCTGGCTGACCGCCTTGCCTTCGCGCAGGACGTCGACTTCAAAACTGACCGGCACTTCAGGCTCGACCGGCCCGACAAAGGTGATCGCCAGCGAACGTACAGGACGATCCGCCGGCACCTTCGCGCGCATGGCTTCGTATTGCAAGGCGGCCACCAGGCCACCAAAACTGGCGCGACCCTGCGCCCATTCGGCCGGAATAGACAGCTCCAGCGGCTGGCTGCGGACGGCGTCGAGCAGATCGGAAAAGCGCATGGAAACCTCAGGGGCAGAAAAGGAATGAAGAGATCTTAACCAGCCAGCTAAAACGGCACAGCGCTTATTCCGGCCAAAAGTACGGACAGATGGGCCGCGCATGGCTCGGCTCCACACCGACCCCATGTGGGAGCGAGCCTGCTCGCGATAGCGGTACAACATCCGACATTGATGCTGCTGATTTACCGCGATCGCGAGCAGGCTCGCTCCCACAAGGTTCTGTGTTGTCCAGCCAATTAGTGATCAAGTCATCCATGGTGGTTTCAGGATTTGAAACAGCTGGCACTGAGTTTGTCGAGCACACGGTCCGCACGGCCTTCGGCCTGGGCCATGGTGGTTTTCCAGACCGCCACGCAAGGCTGCAAATCGGCTTCCTGTTCGGCCCGGGCCAGCCATTGCCAGCAATCGTGCCAATCGCCCAACGCGGCCTGGGCCGACTTCAATCTGGGCAGCGCCGGTTTCGGCAAGCGATCCAGCTCGGGATACGCCTCGATGCCATAACGCACGCGCTTGATCAGCAAGCGCAGACGATGGCGATCATGGGCGGGATCGTGCAGCGCCTGATCGAGTTTCTTCCATTGTTTGGCCAGGCGTTTCTCGATGCGTTGGCGCAAGCCCTTGAGCAAACCCTGACGCTGCGAGGCGCGTAAAAAGCGCGGAAAGGCGTCAAGGATCATCAGCAACTGCAACAGCTCAGGACTCGCCGCAACCGCCGGGTAAGCCTCGGCCATCTGCGCCATGCGCCGTTGCGCCGCCTCGGGTTGATCGTGCTCGAGCAAATACGCCGCCAGCACTTCGCGATCGCGCAACGGCGTGGTCAATTGCCCCACGGCCGATGCTGCCGCTTCCAGTTGCTCGACACCGGGCAAGCCACGCAATGGTCGCAGCAGGCTGCGCAAACGGCGAACCGTGGTGCGCAGATCGTGCAACGCTTCCGGATCGGTGCGGGCATTCAATCGGGCCTGACAGGCCAGCAAACGGACTTCCAGGCCCAGAACTTGAGCCACCAACCGATTAATCATGTGATTGACTCCAATTGTAGGAGCCGGCTTGCTGGCGATGGCAGCCGTGATGACGCCTTCACCAGCAAGCCGGCTCCTACAGATTAGCGCCTTGTTTAACGGCCAGCGCGTGACTCACGAATATAAAAGCGCGCCTTCTCGGCTTTCCTGGCGCAGCCTTCGAACGCTTCGAATTGCTGCTGGGTCTTGGCGCCGGTCAGCAACGACAGGGCCTTGGAGTAGCTGACGGTGCCGGCGAAACCTTCGGCCTTGGCCAGGTCCAGCTCACGCCACGCCGCATCGAGCCCGTTGCCGCAGCTGTCACGGTAAGCGGTTTTGCCGGCACAACCGGCGAGTGCCAGCGCAATCAAGGGCACACAGATCCAGGCTTTCATCACTCACACCTCAACAATAGGAAAACAGTCTTGCAGGTAAGACGGTCCGGCGCGTGAAAAGTGCCTTGCTCCCGCCGCCGAAACTATAGCGCTCGGGAGAATAACCATCTGCCGCCATGGAGTGTCGAAAAAACGACGCCTTCACCCTGCCAAGCGACCTTGACGATTGAAGCGCGCCCCTCGATGGGTGCATTGTTGAACCTTGTCAGACGAGGGCGATTCATGAAAAAGCGCGTCGCACTGGTGCTGGGCTCAGGTGGGGCCCGAGGATATGCCCATATCGGGGTCATTGAAGAGATCGAACGGCGTGGCTACGACATCTCCTGCATTGCCGGCTGTTCGATGGGTGCGGTGGTCGGCGGGATTTATGCCGCCGGCAAACTGGACGAATACCGTAACTGGATCGAAAGCCTGGATTACCTCGACGTGTTGCGCCTGGTGGACGTCAGTTTTCGGCTGGGGGCGATTCGCGGCGAGAAGGTCTTCGGGCAGATCCGCAAGATCGTCGGCGAAATCAATATCGAAGACTTGCGCATCCCCTACACGGCGGTGGCCACCGACCTGACCAACCAGCAGGAAATCTGGTTTCAGGAAGGCTGTCTGCACCAGGCGATGCGCGCCTCGGCGGCCATCCCGAGCCTGTTCACCCCGGTGATGCAAGGCAATCGCATGCTGGTGGACGGCGGCATTCTCAACCCTTTGCCGATCGTGCCCGTGGTGTCGAGCCATTGCGACCTGATCATTGCGGTCAACCTCAACTCCACCAACCAGCGTCACTATCAATTGCCGGTGATCCAGCGCCCTGCCGCGTTCAGGACCCGGTTCGACAGCCTGATCAACTCGCTGGGTTCGAAAATGCCGTTCCGCCGCAAACAGGCAGAACAATTGCTGTTGCTGGAAAAGGAAGCGTTGATGGCCGAGGCGGCCGAGATCAATCCCTGGGTCGAGTCCGCCGAACCCGAAGCCCAGCAACCGGCGGCCGCCCCTGAACGCGACGGTGCGCCGAAGTCGGCCACCGGTTCATTCATCATCGACAACGTGGGACCGGCGTCCTTGCTGGATTTGATCAACCAGAGTTTCGAGGTGATGCAGACGTCGTTGGCGCAGTACAAGATCGCCGGCTATCCGCCGGATATTCTGATCAACGTGCCGAAGCGGGTGTGCCGGTTCTTCGAGTTTTACAAGGCACCGGAGTTGATCGCGCTGGGGCGGGAGATTGCGCGGGACACCTTGGATCGGTATGAGAATGAGCGGGATTCCTGAGGGTCTCGGGTGAATGTGAGGGCCTCTTCGCGGGCAAGCCTCGCTCCTACGGGTCGAGTGCAGCCTTGTAGGAGCGAGCGGTGCGGCGATCCGACTTGCCCGCGAAAGCGTCATCCCACCCAACACAAAACTAAAGCCCACCCTCACTCAACAACCGATACCCAACCCCCGCCTCGGTCACGATAAACCGTGGCTGCGTCGGATCATCCGCCAGCTTCTGCCGCAAATGCCCCACCACAATCCGCAGATAGTGACTGTCTTCGGTATGGGTCGGCCCCCAGATATCCTTGAGCAATTGCTGCTGGGTGATGACCCTTCCCGGATGCCGCGCCAGTTGCGCCAGCACTGCGTATTCCTTGCGGGTCAACGCCACTTCGACGCCTTCGAGCAGCACCCGGCGATACGCCAGATCCACGGTCAACGGGCCGAACGTCAACGCCGCTTGTTGCACCTCGCCCACCGGCGCCTGACGCAACAGGGCACGCACCCGCGCCAGAAATTCCTGAATGCCGAACGGCTTGGTCACGTAGTCATTGGCTCCGCCATCCAGCGCTTCGACCTTCTGACCTTCACCGGCGCGCACCGACAGCACCAGCACTGGCACCGTCGACCACTCGCGAAACTCCCGCAGCACTTGCTGGCCGTCCATGTCCGGCAGGCCGAGGTCGAGCACCAGCAAATCGGGTTTGTTCAATGCGGCTTGCGCCAGGCCTTCGGTGCCGGTGCCGGCCTCCAGCACTTTGTAGCCTTGGGAGGCGAGGCTGATGCGCAGGAACTTGCGGATCTGCGGTTCGTCGTCGATGACCAAAATGGTCGCGGTCTGGCTCATGGTTTCCGGTCGCGGCATGGAGATGTCCAAAGGGTATCAGGCTTCACTTTCAGTACTCACTGTCCGCTCTCGATTTCAAAGGAAGGCTGTTCCTGCAAGGGCAAGTGAAGGGTGATGCAGGTGCCGCGCCCGTCGATGCCGTCACCGACGCTGATGCGCCCGCCGTGCGCGCCGACCATGCCCTGACAGATCGCCAGCCCCAGCCCGGTCCCCTGCCCGCCACGATCACCGCGTGCGGCGGTGTAGAACATGTCGAAAATCTTCGCCCGCTCCTCCTCCGGAATGCCCGGGCCTTCATCGCTGACCGAAAAGAACAGCTCGTTTTCATCCACGCCGGCGCGCAATTGCAAACGCCCATGCACCGGTGAAAACCGTGCGGCGTTTTCCAGCACGTTGACCAGCGCCTGCTCGATCAGCGCAGCGTGAACGAACAGCAGCGGCAGTTGCGCGGGCACATCGGTGTTGACCTGCAACGGTGCCAGCACCGCGCGCAGGCGATTGAGCGAACTGCCAACGATGTCGGCCGGTGACACCCAGTCCCGCGCGAGCTTCAGCGCACCGTGACCGAGGCGGGTCATGTCCAGCAGGTTTTGAATGTAGCGATCAAGGCGCTCGGCTTCATCACGCGTGCCTTCAAGCAGTTCGCGACGATCCTCCAGCGGGATGGCTTCGCCGAGCGCCAACAGGCTGTCGATGCTGCCGCGCATGGAGGTCAGCGGCGTGCGCAGATCGTGGGACACCGAGGCCAGCAAGGCACTGCGCAGTTGCTCGGTTTCACCATGCAGCCGCGCCGCTTCCAGGTCTTCGGCCAATTGTGCGCGTGCCAGCGCCTGGGCCAGCGGCTGACTGAGCGCGGTCAACAAACGTCGACGCTGACCGCTCAAGGTCTGCCCTTCTTTGGCACAGACGCCGAGCAACGCCAGCGGCCCGTCTTCCACCGAAAGCGGCCACCACCACCAACGCCCGAACGGCAACGTGCCGGTGCCCGCGCCCGCCGGTTGATCGTGTTGCCAGGCCCAATCGGCGGCGGCGCGTTCGGCTTCGGTGAATTCCAGGGGGCCACCGGTTTCGACTTTCCAACCCGCCTGACCGTCGCGATTGAGCAGGCACAGCTGCACGTCTTTCCAGCCGTTGAGATGCTGCGCGGCGGCGCTGACCACGGCCTGGCGGTCGGTGGCGGCGGTGAGTTTGCGCGACAGGTCGAGCAGTTCGGTGGTCTCTTCCTGCGTATCGCGCAACGCCTGCAATTGCCGGCGCTGGCGCGCCGCGAGGTTGCCGGTGAGCGCAGCCATCAGCAGGAAAAACAGCAGCGTCAGTACGTCTTCTTCGCGCTGGATGCTGAAGGAAAAATTCGGCGGAATGAACAGAAAGTCATAGGTCAGAAACGACAGCGCCGCACAGGCCAGCGCCGGGCCGAGGCTGCTGCGCACCGCCACCAGCAACACGGCGGCGAGGAACACCAGCGAGATGTTCGGCAGCGGCAAGACACTCGCCACGGCCCAGGCCAGTGCGCTGGCGAGCACGGTTGCGACCAGCGCCAGCGCATAGTCGAACCACACCAGTGACTGCGCCGAACGCTGGCGCGGCTGATGCTGTTCGTGATCGCTGTCGAGGACGTTGATTTCCAGTCCACTTGCATCGCGCAGCAAGCGTGAGGCCAGACCACCGCCGAACAGGCGCCGACGCAAACGCTGCCGGGACTGACCGACCAACACCAGGCTGGCACGGCGTTCGGCTGCGTGCTGGATCAGGGTTTTCGCAACTTCGCCGGCACGCAACAACACCACTTCGCCACCGAGACGTTCAGCCAGTTGCTGGGCACTTTGCAGACGCAGGCGCGATTGCTCGTCGCGCACGCTGCCGTTGTCCACGTGCACCAGGCTCCATGGCAAATGCCGGCGCTGGGCGACACGACTGGCGTGACGCACCAGGCGTTCGGCCTGAGCATCGCCATCGACACCGACCAGCAGCCGACCGCGCACCGCAGGTGCCGCCTGGCCGAGCTGGCGATACCCTTGCGCCAGATCGTTATCGACCTGGGCCGCCGCCGTCTGCATCGCCAATTCGCGCAGGGCGGTGAGGTTGGTCTGGGTGAAAAACGCATCGATGGCCGCCCGCGCCTGCTCCGGCACGTAGACCTTGCCGTCGCGCAGTCGCTCGAGCAGCTCCCGTGGCGGCAAGTCGATCAGCAGCAGTTCATAGGCTTCTTGCAGCACCCAGTCCGGCAAGGTTTCGCGGACCTGCACGCCGGTGATGCCGCGCACCTGGTCGTTGAGGCTTTCCAGGTGCTGGACGTTGACCGTGGTGAACACGTCGATGCCGGCGGCGAGCAGTTCCTGAATGTCTTGCCAGCGCTTGGCGTGACGACTGCCGGGCGCGTTGCTGTGGGCCAGTTCGTCGACCAGCACCAGTTTCGGTTTGGCTGCGAGCAGGCCGTCGAGGTCCATTTCTTCGAGCATCACGCCACGGTATTCCGAGCGCACCAGCGGTTGCTGCGGCAAGCCGCCGAGCAGCGCTTCGGTTTCGGCACGGCCGTGGGTTTCTACCACGCCGGCGATGACCTTTACGCCCTGGCGCAGCTGAGTGTGGGCCGCTTGCAGCATGGCGTAGGTCTTGCCGACACCGGGCGCGGCACCGAGGAAAACCTTGAGCCGGCCACGGCCATCGCGGGGCAGGTCTGCTAACAGCGCGTCGGCGCGGCCGGAGTCACTCATGTTTGGGGATCTCTTATTTCAGGTGTTGATGTGGTGATTGTTCTATCGCCATCGCTAGCAGGCTAGCTCCCACAGGGGGTATGCATTTCCATGTGGGAGCTAGCCTGCTAGCGATTGGCGGCGCCACCGATTTACAACTTTTCCAACGCCATGTTCAGCGCCAACACATTCACCACCGGCGGGCCTACCAACGGCTGTTCGATGTGCGCGGCCAGCAGATTCTGAAGCGTAGACACCGGCAGATTCCGCGTCGCTGCAACACGCGCCAGTTGATAGGCAATCGCCGCTGGTGGCAAGTGCGGATCAAGCCCGCTGCCAGAAGTGGTCAGCAGCGCCAACGGCACCGGCCCCTGGCCTGGCACCAGCAGTTTATTGGCATCGTCGATCACCCGAGTGGCCAGCGCGGGATTGCTTGGCGACAGGTTGCTGGCGCTGCTCGATACCGTGGTGAAAGCGCCGGCCGACGGGCGTGGATGGAACCACGCGTCACCGGTGAAATCCTGGGCAATCAGCGAAGAGCCGCGGACTTTGCCGTCGGCGTCACGCACGAGGCTGCCATTGGCCTGATCCGGGAACGCGACCTGCGCGACGCCAGTGACCACCAACGGGTAAGCGACGCCGGTGATCAGGGTCATCAGGACCAGCAGGCTCAGGGCCGGACGTATCATTGTGGACATTTCAAAATCCTCGAATTCGGTGAACAGATTCGGTGTTCATATAGATGAACCGTGGTGCATTCTTCGCGAGCAAGCTTCGCTCCTACAGGGCGATATCACACCTGTAGGAGCCGGCTTGCCGGCGATCGAGCGCGAAGCGCTCGCCAAGGGTCAAACCAGATGCAACGCCGTCAACAGCATGTCGATCGCCTTGATGCCCACAAACGGCACCAGAATCCCGCCCAGTCCGTAGATCAACAGGTTGCGGCGCAGCAACGCCGCCGCACTCGCCGCCTGCACGCGCACGCCACGCAAGGCCAGTGGAATCAGCACCACAATGATCAAGGCGTTGAACACGATTGCCGACAGAATCGCGCTCTGCGGACTGCTCAGTTGCATGACGTTGAGCACACCCAGTTGCGGGTAGATCGAGGCAAACAGCGCCGGCAGAATCGCGAAGTATTTGGCGACGTCGTTGGCGATCGAAAACGTCGTCAGCGCACCGCGAGTCACCAGCAATTCCTTGCCGATCTGCACCACGTCCAGCAGCTTGGTCGGGTCGCTGTCGAGGTCGACCATGTTGGCCGCTTCGCGCGCCGCTTGTGTGCCGTCGTTCATCGCCATGCCGACGTCGGCCTGGGCCAGTGCCGGGGCGTCGTTGGCGCCGTCGCCGCACATGGCGACCAGACGACCGTCGTTCTGCTCATGACGAATGCGCGCCAGTTTTTTCTCCGGCGTAGCTTCAGCCAGCACGTCGTCCACACCGGCTTCGGCCGCAATCGCCGCGGCGGTCAGCGGGTTGTCGCCGGTCACCATGACGGTGCGAATCCCCAGTTTGCGCAGCTCGGCGAAACGCTCGCGGATGCCTGGCTTGACCACGTCCTTGAGGTGAATCGCGCCGAGCAATTTACCGTCGGCGCACACCAGCAACGGCGTGCCGCCGCTCTGGGCGATCTTGTCGATTTCCCGGGACAGTGCCGGGGCGAGATCGGCGCGTTTCAGGCCGACGAACGCCAGCAACGAATCCACTGCGCCCTTGCGATACACGCGGCCCTGATAGTCGACACCGGACAAGCGAGTCTCGGCGCTGAACGGCACCGCCGTCAGCACTTCGGTGGCAGGCTCGGGTTGTGGATGAACGCCGCGCAGGTACTCGACGATGGACTTGCCTTCCGCGGTGTCATCGGCCAGCGAAGCGAACAGCGCACCCTCGGCCAGCTCCTTGGCGCTCACACCCGGTGCGGCATACACCGCGGTGCAACGACGGTTACCGAAGGTGATGGTGCCGGTCTTGTCCAGCAGCAGGACGTGCACGTCCCCCGCCGCTTCCACGGCGCGCCCGGATTTGGCGATCACGTTCAGGCGCACCAGACGGTCCATGCCGGCGATGCCGATGGCCGAGAGCAAACCGCCGATGGTGGTCGGAATCAGCGTGACCAATAACGCCACCAGGAACACCAGCGGCAGGCTGCCGTTGGCGAAGTGGGCGAACGGTTGCAGGGTCACGACCACCAGCAGGAAGATCAGCGTCAGGCCGATCAGCAGGATGTCGAGCGCCACTTCGTTCGGGGTTTTCTGGCGTTTGGCGCCTTCGACCAAAGCGATCATGCGGTCCAGTGTCGACTCGCCAGGGTTGGCGGTGATGCGCACCAGCAGCCAGTCGGAGACCAGTCGGGTGTTGCCGGTGACGGCCGAACGGTCGCCGCCGGATTCACGGATCACCGGCGCGGATTCACCGGTAATCGCCGCTTCGTTGACCGCCGCGATGCCTTCGATGACCTCGCCGTCACCGGGGATCATTTCCCCGGCTTCGACGCGCACCACATCGCCCTTGCGCAGGCTGGTGGCCGGCACCACTTGAAAGGCGCCGTTGCCGGTTTTGCGGCGTGCGCTCAAGCCTTCGCTGCCAGCCTTGAGGCTGTCGGCGCGAGCCTTGCCGCGACCTTCGGCCAAGGCTTCGGCGAAGTTGGCGAACAGCACGGTGAACCACAGCCACAAAGCAATTTGCGCAGCGACGAAGGTCGGCACGGCGCTGTCGGGAATGAAGCACAGCACGGTGGTCAGGACGGCGGTCAGTTCGACCACCAGCATCACCGGCGCACGCTGCAACTGCCGTGGGTCGAGCTTGACGAAGGCTTGCACCAGCGCCGGACGCCACAGGGCCGAGATCGCGGTTTTCGGTTGTTCCGGCGCCTTGACGGTGGCGGCTTTACTTACGGGCATATTCATCATTGATTCCTCAGAAGCCCATGCTCAAATGTTCAGCGATAGGACCCAGCGCCAATGTCGGCAGGAAGGTCAAACCACCCACCAGCAAAATGGTCACGGTCAGCAACGTCACAAACAGCGGGCCGTGGGTCGGGAAACTGTTCTGGCCGATCGGTGCGGTTTTCTTCATTGCCAGGCTGCCGGCCAGGGCCAGTACCGGAAGGATGTAACCGAAGCGACCGATCAACATGCCCAGGCCGAGCATCAGGTTATGGAACGCGGTGTTGGCACCGAAGCCGCCGAACGCCGAACCGTTGTTGGCACTCGCCGAGGTGTAGGCGTACAGCAACTGACTGAAACCGTGGGCACCGGGGTTGCTCACCGAGGCGACCGGGCCCGGCAGGCTCGCGGCAATCGCACCAAGCACCAGCACGCCGACCGGCATGACCAGCAAAGTCACCACCAGCAGTTGCACTTCCTTGGCCTGCAGTTTTTTGCCGAGGTATTCCGGGGTGCGGCCGATCATCAGGCCGGCGAGGAACACCGCGATCAGCACGTTGAGCAACATGCCGTAGAGCCCGGCACCGACGCCGCCGAAGATCACTTCGCCGACCATCATGTTGACCATCGCAACCATGCCGCTCAGCGGGTTGAGGCTGTCGTGCATGCCGTTGACCGAGCCGTTGGATGCGGCGGTCGTGGTCACCGACCACAACACCGTGGCGGTGGTGCCGAAGCGCGCTTCCTTGCCTTCCAGCGGCGCGGTCTGTTCGACGGCGACGTTGTTCAGGGTCGGGTTCGGTTGGTATTCAGCCCACAGCGAAGTCGCGCCGCCAATCAGGAACAGCGCCAGCATGCAGGCGATGATCGCGCGGCTCTGACGCAGGTCTTTGACGTAATGACCGAAGGTGAACACCAGGGCGACCGGGATCAGAATGATCGAGGCCACTTCGAACAGGTTGCTCCACGCTGTCGGGTTCTCGAACGGGTGCGCCGAGTTGACGCCGAAGAAGCCGCCACCGTTGGTGCCCAGTTGCTTGATCGCAATCTGGCTGGCGGCCGGGCCGAGCGGGATCACCTGATCGACGCCTTGCATCGTCACCGCATTCACGTACTGCGCGAAAGTTTGCGGCACGCCCTGCCAGACCAGATACAGCGCCAGCAGCAGGCACAGCGGCAGCAGGCCGTAGAGGGTGGCGCGGGTCATGTCGACCCAGAAATTGCCCAGGGTTTTGGTCGATTTGCGACCGATACCCCGGCACAACGCAACCAGCACAGCGAGGCCGGTGGCGGCGCTGACGAAGTTCTGCACGGTGAGGCCGACCATCTGGCTCAGGTAGCTCAGCGAGGCTTCGCCGCTGTAGCCCTGCCAGTTGGTATTGGTCATGAAACTGACGGCGGTGTTGAACGCCAGCGTCCACTCCTGACCCGGCAGGTTTTGCGGGTTGAGCGGCAAGTGGTCCTGGAACAACAGGATCACGAACAACAGCAAAAAGCCCGCAAGGTTGAAGGCGAGCAAGGCCAGGGTGTATTTCTGCCAGCTCTGTTCGGCTTGCGGATCAACGCCGGCCACCCGATAACAGCCACGCTCCACAGGTCCCAGGATCGGTGTCAGCCAGGTGCGCTGGCCTTCCATGACCTTGTAGTAGAACCGCCCGAGAAACGGTGCCGGGATCAGCACCACGGCGAAGAAGGCCAGGATCAGCCAATAGTCATAACTGTGCATAGCCGCTCCTAGTTCCGGTCCGCGCGCAACAGCGCAACCAACAGATAAATGAACAGCCCCACTGCCAACAGCAGTGACACCCCGTCCAGAACGCTCATGGAAGTTCTCCGTGTTACGGCGTATTGCCGCGTGTGGAGTCATTGTCGGAAGGAAGGCTGTAAAGGAGCGAGATCGAGGGTGCTGGCTGTGCATAAAGAAAGTGTAAAGAGTGGGTTTATGCGGGCGTTACAGCGGTGTTTTTGCGGGCCCCTTCGCGGGCAAGCCTCGCTCCTACAGTTTTGAATGCGCCGATCCCCTGTAGGAGCGAGGCTTGCCCGCGAAGACGGCATAACAGACACCAACGCCCCCAACTGATGCATAAAACCCATCCATCCGGCGCCGAACATCCCCGATACGACACCTTTTTGCGCTTTACGACGGCCATCACCACACTGGCACGCCCACTGCACACGCCCTCCCCGAGCTGTCCAAACCGTTCAGGGAGCAAACGCATGAACACACAACTCAAACCCACGCTGGGCACGCTGCACCTGTGGGGCATCGCGGTCGGGCTGGTGATTTCCGGTGAGTATTTCGGCTGGAGTTACGGCTGGGGCGTGGCGGGCACACTTGGTTTCCTGGTGACGTCCTTCATGGTCGCCACGATGTACACCTGCTTCATCTTCAGCTTCACCGAGCTGACCACGGCGATTCCCCACGCCGGCGGTCCCTTTGCCTACAGCCGCCGCGCCTTTGGCGAGAAAGGCGGATTGATCGCCGGGCTGGCGACGCTGATCGAATTCGTCTTCGCCCCACCGGCCATCGCATTGGCAATCGGCGCCTACCTCAACGTGCAATTCCCCGCCCTCGACCCAAAACACGCAGCGGTCGGCGCCTATATCGTGTTCATGGGCCTGAACATCCTCGGGGTGAAACTGGCAGCAACATTCGAGCTGGTGGTCTGCGTACTCGCGGTGGCCGAATTGCTGGTGTTCATGGGCGTGGTTGCGCCGGCGTTCAGCTTCAGTAACTTCGCGCTGAATGGCTGGGCCGGCTCCGATGTGTTCGGCGCACCGGCGATTGCCGGGATGTTCGCGGCGATTCCGTTTGCCATCTGGTTTTTCCTCGCCATCGAAGGCGCCGCCATGGCTGCCGAAGAAGCCAAGGACCCGAAACGCACGATTCCCAAGGCGTACATCAGCGGCATTTTGACCTTGGTGTTGTTGGCCATGGGCGTGATGTTCTTTGCCGGCGGCGTCGGCGACTGGCGCACCCTGTCGAACATCAACGACCCGCTGCCACAAGCGATGAAAACCGTGGTCGGCGAAAGCTCCGGCTGGTTGCACATGCTGGTGTGGATTGGCCTGTTCGGCCTGGTGGCGAGTTTCCACGGGATCATCCTCGGTTACTCGCGGCAGTTCTTCGCCCTTGCGCGAGCCGGTTACCTGCCGGCGTCGCTGGCCAAACTCTCGCGTTTCCAGACGCCGCACCGGGCAATCATCGCCGGTGGTGTCATCGGGATCGCGGCGATCTACAGCGACGGCTTGATCAACCTCGGCGGCATGACGCTCACCGCCGCGATGATCACCATGGCAGTGTTCGGCGCGATTGTGATGTACATCATGAGCATGCTCAGCCTGTTCAAGCTGCGTAAAACCGAGCCGAACCTGGAGCGCACTTTCCGCGCGCCGTGCTACCCGTTGGTGCCGGCCATTGCACTGGTGCTGGCGGTGGTGTGCCTGGTGGCGATGGCGTGGTTCAACGCGCTGATCGGTGCGATTTTCCTCGGCTTCATGGCCGTGGGTTTCGTGTACTTCATGCTGACCGCGCAATTGCGCGCCGATGCACCGGCGGACGCGATGTTGACCGGGCTCTGAATCGCAGCAGGTGTTGCGAGTCGATCAGGCATAGAATGGAACCACTGCGAAATTGAATCGCTCAAAGTGGTATGCACGATCGATTGGCGAAACCCGCCAATCGGCCTGCCCTCAAGGAGAGCCCTATGCCCTGGTATGCCTGGTTGATTCTGATCGTTGCAATCGGCTCGATCGTGGGTGGTTTGATGTTGTTGCGCGACACCGCCCACAAGGTCGAACTGACCGATGAGCAACGCAAACGCGTCGCTGAACGCAACGCGCAAGCGGATGCCAAGGATGCGCAGGACCGCTGAAAAAACCTGATCCCTGTAGGAGCGAGCCTGCTCGCGATGCACCTGAGAACAACGCGTTTATTCAGAATAAACGCGTTATCGTTAACGTCCATCGCGAGCAGGCTCGCTCCGACAGGTGACGGCTATTTTTCCCAATCGGCCTTGGCGATGTGCAAGCCATGCAGCCCTTTGTACGCCGCACGCTCCGGCTGGCTCCAGCCTTCGAGCAGTGAATCCTCCAGTTTGTAGATCTCCACCCCAAGCGGGCGACACACGCTCAGCGGGTCCTGCGCGTCCGGCCCCCACATGGCCAGCGACAGATCGCCCCCCGGGCAGGTCGACAGTGCACACAACAGATCAATCTCGGCGAAGAATTCCAGGTAGTCGCCCTTCTGCGCCGGACAGGCTTTCATGAAGTACATGTCGTCGTGATTGAGGCCGGTGCACTGGAAAATGTTCAGCACGTCATGCACGTCGAACTCGGTCAGGCCATGGGGCAACACTGCGCGGGTCAGGTTGGAGTGGCAGTGATGGTGGAAGTCTTCGCCGGTGAGCATTTTGTTCACATAGGGATCGCAGCGGGTGCCGAGCAAGTCGTGCAGGCGCCCGCCATGTTCGTCAATGCCGTAGTCGGCCAGGCTGTCATCGGTGATGGTCACCAGCGGCCGCAAGAATGGCAGGTTCGACCAGAGCCGGTCGTGAGTGCTGACATGCGCCCCTTGCAACTGCCGCGTGCGTGAAGCCCACAAGCGTTCACGCGGATCGTTGGCATTCCAGACGTTGAAATCCCCGACTTGCGGGCCGACCGGCGTGGTCACGCGAAACACGTGCCCGGCCGGGACATGCCAGGCGCGGCCGGTGCGGATCGGCACTTCGAACTGCTCGATCAGCGTGCGCCCCTCCTTCGTATCCCGGATCTTTTCATAGAAGGCTTTATCCACCTGCAAGGCCGAACCTTTGCTGACTTGGTAGGCCGCCGGATAGTCTTTGTACATGGCACGAATCCTCGATCAGTGATGGGAAGAAGGAGCAAGCATTTGCAACAGAAGGTGTTCGGAATCGTCGAGATAACGGCTCATGGCGTCCTCGGCGGCGCGTTTGTCGCCTTCGGCCAGCAGCTCGTGAATCTGCCGGTCACGCGCCAGCCAGGGCGCCTGAAACCGTGATTCATCGGGCGCGGCGCAAAACACCAGGCGCAGTTGCGCGACGACATTGGTGAAGAACTCATCGAACAACGGGCTGCGCAGCAACCCGACGATGTGTTGATGAAACGCCAGGCTGTGCGTGCCCACGGCGCGCCAGTCCTCGCGCTCCCGGGCCAGTTCGGTGGCTTCCAGGGCTTCGAGCATCCGGTCGGACTGATAATCGCGCAGCGGCTGACTGGCACTGATGGCCTGCAACTCCAGCGTGCGGCGGACGTTGAACAGATCCCGCACATCGTCGACGCCCAAGCGACGCACCATCACGCCTTTGTTGCGCACATAACGGGTCAGTCCTTCCTGCCCCAATCGATGCAAGGCTTCGCGGATGGTGTTGCGGGAAGCGTTGTAGGCTGACACCAGATCGTTTTCCACCAGCGCCATGCCGGGCAGCAAACGACCGCCAATGATGTCGGCGCGTAACTCCAGGGTGATGTGGTCGGCCAGGGACAGTCCGCTGTTCATACTTATCGCCTTATGATTGTTCAACTATCGTCAGCTAACGGGTAATCACTATCCGTGCCAGTTCGTTCAAGACCTCATGAAGGAGTTCTACGCATCTGCATGCTTTTTAGAAATAGAAGTACAGTCACCATCCCATTTCCATTGGTTAAGATGGCGCATTGTTGCGGAGATACCAGATGCGTTACTCGCAGGACCATAAAGCTCAGACCCACAAACGCATCATCAAGGAAGCTTCAGCGCGATTTCGCCGCGACGGTATTGGCGCGACCGGCTTGCAGCCCCTGATGAAAGCGCTGGGCTTGACTCACGGCGGCTTCTATTCGCATTTCAAGTCCAAGGATGAGCTGGTAGAAAAGGCCCTGCAGGCTGCAGGCGCCGAGGTGGAAGTCATCTGCGCCGAACTGTTCGCTCAGGAACGCCCACTCGAGGCGTTCATTGACGCGTACTTGTCCGAATGGCACCAGACTTCGCCCCATGAAGGGTGCCCGTTGCCGACCATGTCATCGGAACTCGGCCTGCGCGGACAGCCAAGTCCGACCTCCGACGTGGTGCTCAATGCGCGGCTCGAACAAATACAAGGCACCCTTGAAGGTGATGATGCCGCCGACCAGAGCATATTCATCATGTCCGCAATGGTCGGGGCGCTGCTGTTGTCGCGCAGTGTCGAGAGCGCCGATCTGGCCCAGCGGATTCTCGACGTCACGCGCGACTTTCTCAAAAAGCCCCGGGATTAACCCTGCCAGCGCTTGAAGAGCACGCTGGCATTGACCCCACCAAAGCCGAAACCGTTGGACAGCGCATACTCGATGGCCATCGGCCGCGCCTGACCATGGACGATGTCCACACCTTGCGCCGCCGGATCCGGGTTATCCAGGTTGAGGGTGGCCGGCACGATCTGATCACGGATCGCCAACAGCGTGAAGATCGCTTCGATCCCGCCCGCCGCGCCGAGCAAATGCCCGGTGGCCGACTTGGTCGACGTGACCGCAATCTTGTTATCCGTGCCGAACAACGATTTGATCGCTGCCAACTCGCCCAGATCCCCAACCGGCGTCGAGGTTGCGTGAGCATTGAGGTGCTGAACCTGTGCCGCAGCGATGCCCGCCTGAGCCAGCGCCAGCGACATCGCCCGTCGCGCACCACTGCCATCTTCGGGGCCGGCGGTCAGGTGATAGGCGTCGGCGCTGGTGCCGTAACCGACCAGTTCCGCCAGCGGTTGCGCGCCACGGGCCAGTGCATGCTCCAGGGATTCGATCACCAGAAGGCCTGCGCCCTCACCCATGACAAAACCATCGCGGTCACGGTCGAACGGACGCGAAGCCCGCTCCGGCGTTTCGTTGTAACCACTGGACAATGCGCGAGCCGCAGCGAACCCGGCGAGACTGACACGATCGATCGACGCCTCCGCACCGCCACACACCGCAATGTCCGCCTCGCCGCAACGGATCAGCCGCGCCGCATCGCCAATCGCCTGAACCCCGGCCGCGCACGCCGTTACCGGAGCACCCAGGGGGCCTTTGAATCCGTGCTGGATCGACACATGGCCCGCAGCCAGATTGACCAGAAACGAGGGAATGGTGAAAGGCGACAAACGCCGCGGGCCACGACTGTCGGTGGTGCGTACCGCATCGGCAATCGCGCCGAAACCACCGACCCCCGAACCGATAATGGTCGCCGTACGCTCCTGGGCATTGGCATCCTGTGCCTGCCAACCCGCTTGCTCAAGCGCCTGACGTGCCGCTTCCATGGCAAACATAATGAAGCGGTCCATCTTCTTCTGCTCTTTGGGCGGCGTCGCACGATCCGGATCAAAACCTGCTTCGGCATCTTCGGCCAGCGTCGGCACTGCGCCACCGACCTTGGCCGGCAGATCAGCCACGACTTCGTCCGGCAAGTTGCGCAATCCCGAACGCCCGGCCAACAGACGCTCCCAGACGGCTTCGACCCCGCTACCCAGCGGAGACACCAAACCCATGCCCGTTACAACCACTCGACGTTCACTCATACCGCAACTACCTCAAGCCAATGGAGAGTGCCTCACTTGTAACGCGAAGCGGCCTTGCTTTTGGAAAGATTCGGCGCCATCACCAGACGCGCCGCGACAAACGCATCCCAGTCGGAGGCATCCGGCAACGAAGGAATGGTGATCAGTTCTCCCTGGTCCAGCCCCGACAACGATGCATCGACCATCTCGCCCGCTTCCATGACCATGTCCGCCGGGATCTGGCTTGCGTCGATACCGGAACGCTCCCAGATTTCGGTGCGCGTCACGCCTGGCAACACCGCTTGTACTTTGACCCCGGTGCCATCCAGCTCGGCATTCAACGACTGGGTCAGGCTCAACACATAAGCCTTGCTGGCGCTGTAAGTGGCGTTGAAGCGCTCGGGGAACAACGCCACCACCGAGGCGATGTTGATGATCGTACCCCGGCCGGCTTTGGCAAAACTGGCGGCCGCCACCGAAGCCAGGCGCGTGACCGTCGTTACGTTCAATTGAATCAAACGTTCCAGTTGGTCCAGATCGGCGTTGGCCAGCAAGCCATCTGCCGCGACACCCGCGTTATTCAGCAGCAGACTGATACTCGAATCGCTGCGAAGGCGTTGCTCAAGTTTCAGCACATCATCCTTTTGCGTGAGATCCGCTTTCAGCACTTCGACCTGAACACCATGCTCTGCGCGCAGCTTGCTCGCCGCGGCCTGAAGACGCTGTTCGTCACGTGCAACCAGCAACAAATCAAAACCGCGCGCTGCCAAGCGCTCAGCGTAAATGGCACCAATCCCGGATGAAGCACCGGTAACAAGAGCTGTACCTTGGGCCTGGACAGAATTCATGACGTGCTCCTGGAATGCGTAAGGAAAAGAAAAGCGCCTGCGCTTCAGAGCGCCAAGCTGGATGACGAATTTATTATAGGCATAATTTAATCACAATATGATAGCCGTAATTTTTCATCTACCGACGGAAGGCGCTAAATCACCACGTACGCCAGAATGCAAAAAGGCCGGTCAATGACCGGCCCATGGCGCTGAATTACAAGCTTAGTTCACCTCAAGCTTTTCGCGGTTCTTATCCAGAATGGCTTTGCCGATTCCCTTCACTTCGAGCAGCTCGTCCACCGATGCAAACGGCCCATTACTCTCACGATAGGTAACAATCGCCTTGGCCTTGGCTTCCCCGATGCCGGACAACTCCCGTTGCAGCGTCGACGCGTCGGCCCGATTCAAATCAACCTTTTCGGACTGAACCTTGGGAGCGACCTCCATGACCAGAGGTGCAGTGCCCGCCTCCGACTTGGCCGCGGGGGCGGCAATGGCGGCGACAGAGGCAGTGCTCAGGAGGGCAAAAATCAGAGAGTAGAAGTAGCCAGTACGCATAAATGAAGCTCCATGACATCAATTGGGAAAGCAGCTTTTCCGAAGCTGCCTTCCAAACTTAGGCGATGTCTGGAGCCTGTCAAAAATGTGTCAGTTACAGGATGTGAAACAATCAGGGCTCGAGGCGACGCTGCTGATAGATCCAGTCGACGATCTCGCCATCGGGCGCGTAGCCGCTGACGGTGTCGCGCAGGAGTTGACGCACGCGCGTGTAATCATCCCGTTCGACAGCGGACAACAGTTCGTTCAACCTCGTCTTGAGAACATCCCATGGCAGATGGTCTTCATCGGCGCTCATGATCATCGGATGCGACGTCGCCACGACGTTATCGCCGATCAGCAACTCCTCATACAATTTCTCGCCCGGACGCAAACCACTGAACTCGATCGCGATATCACCATGCGGGTTGCGATCCGAGCGAATGCTCAAACCCGACAGGTGAATCATTTTCTCGGCCAGCTCGACAATTTTCACCGGCTCGCCCATATCCAGTACGAATACGTCACCCCCCTGCCCCATTGAGCCGGCCTGAATGACCAATTGCGCGGCTTCAGGAATGGTCATGAAGTAGCGGGTGATTTTGGGGTGCGTGACCGTCAACGGGCCACCTGACTTGATCTGTTTGTGAAACAGCGGAATGACCGAGCCTGATGAGCCCAGCACGTTGCCGAAACGCACCATGGTAAATCGGGTCTTGTTGACCTGAGATACATTGCTGACATCACCAAACAGGACCGGCGCGGCTTCGCGACTGAGCGCTTGCAGCGTCATTTCGGCCAAGCGCTTGGTGCTGCCCATGACGTTGGTCGGACGAACGGCCTTGTCGGTGGAAATCAGGACGAAGTTGGAAACCCCGGCTTGCAGCGCTGCCTGCGCGGTGTTGAGCGTACCGATGACGTTGTTCAGAACGCCTTCGGCAATGTTGTGCTCGACCATCGGCACGTGTTTATAGGCCGCCGCGTGGTAGACCGTATCGACGTGCCAGGTTTTCATGACATCAAGAAGCTTTGCCTCATGACGTACCGAGCCCAATATCGGCAGTAACTTGACCGACAGCGATTCACGACTGATCCGCTGCTCCAACTCGGACATGATGCTGTAGAGATTGAACTCACTGTGTTCGAACAACAGCAGTGTTTTCGGATGAGCGCCCAGTATCTGGCGGCAAAGCTCCGATCCGATTGAACCGCCCGCCCCCGTCACCAGAACGCATTGATCCTCGATACAACGGGAGAACAGGTCTTCCTGTGCAGGCACCGTATCGCGGCCCAGCAAATCAGCAATATCCACTTCCTGAATATCGTCGACCTTGACCCGCCCGCTGGCCAGGTCCATGAAGCCGGGAACGCTGCGCACGTGCAGTGGAAAGGCTTCCAGAAAATTCAATATCTCACGACGCCGGGCACGGGTCGCCGAGGGCACCGCCAGCAAGATCTCCTGCGCACCTGTCTCGTCAATCAACTGCTGGATATGTTTTGGGGTGTAAACCTGCAGCCCGGAAATAACCCTGTGGGCAATGCTTCGGTCATCGTCGATGAACGCAACCGGGCGCATCAGACGCCCCATCCGCAACGCTACCGCGAGCTGGTTGCCGGCAGACCCCGCGCCGTAGATCGCGACTTTGGGCAAACCGTCATCGCGACTGGTGAAGGGGACATGTTGAGCCGCTGTAAACCAGTCGCCCAAAAAGTACTGGCGCATTGCCAAACGCAAGCCGCCGATCAACACCAGGCTCAGCCACCAATAGTTGAAAATGATCGAACGAGGAACGACCGCCTCATGGTTGCTGTACCAATAGACGACGAGTGCGAGCAACAGCGAAGAAAGACTGACAGCCTTGATGATCGCGATCAGCGCATCGCTGCCGAAATAACGCATGACAGCACGATACATACCAAAACGGATGAATAAGGGAATTGCCACAATCGGAGCACTGATAAACAGCCAGCGATGCTCTTCCAGGGGATTGATCAGGTCATCAATGCCAAGGCGCACGATAAATGCCATCCATAGTGCAAGCCAGACCAGCAGAACGTCGCAGAAGACCTGAATCAACCGCTTTTTCCTACGCGATAGCCCTAGCAAGAATGCTCGTGCCTTTTCCATAACTCCCTCTTGTAAAACCTGGACTGTTCTTGAACCGAATAGCGACCTGAAGACCGTCCATTCCAAAATCAAAAGGCGTGCAGTTGCGGTGGATTAAGTAAGCTTGCAGCCAGAGCCATGTTGAACGGCGATGCGCTGCATCAAACAGGGCTCGCGATTGCAGACGAGCCCCGCACAGTCAAAAGCGCATCGACGTTCAACCGGCGACCGCTTCTCGCATGACGTCGGACAAAACCTGACAGGTCTTGTCAATTTCCGCGGATTTCAGCGTCGGATGCACCATGAACATCAAACTTGTCTCACCCAGCTGTCTGGCAACCGGCAGACGCTCCTGCGGACGCCATTGCGTATTGTCGAATGCCTTTTCCAGATAGACCTCAGAGCACGAACCAGAAAAGCAGGGAACGCCGCGCGCAACGATCTCATTGAGAATGCGGTCACGGGTCCAACCGGCTTTCAAGGCCTCAGGCTCGACGAATACATAACACTTATACGCCGCATGCACGTAATCCTCCGGGATGGCCGGTACTCGCAAACCAGCCAACTCATCAGCGGCGGCCCATATTCTACGAGCATTGGACAGGCGTGCTTCCTGCCATTGATCCATCAGGCGCAGTTGAATACGCCCCAATACGCCTTGGGTTTCGAGCATCCGCCAGTTGGTACCAAAACTTTCGTGTACCCAACGGAAACCGGGCGCGTGCTCTCGCTCGTAGACAGCTTCCCAGCTCTTGCCGTGATCCTTGTAGGCCCACATGTCCAGCCACAAGTTGCGATCGTTGGTGGTGACCATCCCGCCTTCACCGCCGGTGGTCATGATCTTGTCCTGACAGAACGACCATGCGCCAATATGACCGATCGAGCCGACCGGACGTCCTTTGTACTTCGCGCCATGGGCCTGGGCGCAGTCTTCGATCACCCTGAGATCATGCTCCTCGGCCAGCGCCATGATCGGATCCATGTCGCAGGACCAACCCGCCAGATGCACGCAGACAATCGCACGGGTGCGAGGCGTCAATACAGCGGCAATGGTCTGCGCCGTGATGTTCTGCGAATCCGCGTCGACATCGGCAAACACAGGTACCGCACCGGCATTGACGATGCTGGATACCGATGCGAGAAACGTTCGGGAGGTCACAATGACCTCATCCCCGGCACCAATACCCAGCGCCTGGAACGCGAGGTCCAGGGCGACGGTGCCGTTAGCCAGGGCAATGGCATATTCAGTTCCGCTCCAGGCAGCGAACTCTTTCTCGAATTCACGGCACTCCTGACCGGTCCAGTAATTGACTTTGTTGGAAAGAATGACGTCACGTACTGCGTTGGCTTCTTCTTCGGAAAAAGAAGGCCAAGGAGAAAAAGGAGAATTCAACACAGCCCACATCCTATTAATTTCAAGATGAAATTTGGAAAATCAATTATTTACTTAAAACTCGACTCATGCCTCCAGCGTGAAGGCGATCCTGCTCAAATCGTTGAAATGACTTTGGCAGGTACACCGGCAACCGCTACACCATCAGCCACATCGCTGACCACTGCCGCGCCCGCCCCGACCACAACGTCACTGCCAATCCTGATCAATTGCCTCACACAGGCACCTATTCCGATCCAGCTCCGCTCCCCTACGCTCACGGCGCCGGCCAATCGAGCACCCGGGCTGATATGGACAGAGTCTCCCAACACGCAATCATGATCGACGCTGGAGCCAGTATTGAGGATCGCACCGCACCCTATCTTCGCGTCGGCATTGACCACCGCTCCGGCAAAAGCGACGGAACCGGCCCCAAGAGACGCGTATTGACTGATGACCGCCGCCGGATGAATCAATGACACGACAGGCGCGGCCGCATCGATCAGCGCCCTCAGCTTCGCCTGTCGCACAACATTATCGCCGATTGCAACAATGACACCCTGATAGTTTTGGAGTCGAGCGTACATCGTCGCCGAATCACCCATTACCAGCCAATTGCCATTACTGGTGAGTCCGGGCCATGCGTCATCGAAAAAGTCCACCTGATCCCAGCCGCAGCATTGCGCGGTATCGGCGACAACTTTGCCATGCCCGCTAGCCCCGAGAACCGCCAGTCTTTTCATCGTTTATTACCGGTGAACTTGGACATGGTGACTTCACCGTCCGCACTGATACCTTCTTTGACGACCACCTTCTTGATCGTCATGAAGATGATCTTGAGGTCGAGCCAAAAAGACTGGTTGTCGACATACCAGACGTCCAGTTCAAATTTTTCATCCCAACCCAACGCGTTGCGGCCATTGACCTGCGCCCATCCGGTCACACCCGGACGAGCCTCATGACGGCGACTCTGTTGCTGGCTATAAAGAGGCAGGTACTCCATCAGCAACGGTCGCGGCCCGACCAGGCTCATGTCCCCTTTAAGGACATTCCACAACTCCGGCAACTCATCCAGGCTGCTGGCACGAAGGAAACTGCCGAAAGGGGTCATTCGCTCCGAATCCGCCAGAGGATTGCCATCGGCATCCACGGCATCACGCATCGTGCGGAATTTCACCATCTCGAAAGGTTTTCCGTCCCGACCAGGACGAACCTGCCTGAAGAGAACCGGTGACCCGAGTTTCTTGCGGATTTTCCAGGCGACGATAGCCATCACGGGAGCCAGGAGTATGAGGGCGCACAATGAAGCACTGATATCGATGAACCGCTTAAACATGTGTTGACCTGAGTATTGATTGGATGAGCGCGTGTATTCAATGCCGCTGTAACCTGCGACTCAGATGTTCCCGGGCACCCTGGACGCAAACATAATCATCGAAAACGGAACCCGCTTGCAGGTGTCCTGACAGGAAATAAAAATCGACCCGGGTACTCTCAACTTCGACGTCATCGGCACAAGCACGACTGAAACCAATTGCTGGTGTCGTTATACCATCTCCAGCGCCATCGCTCAGCCCGATACCCGGAAATGTCGGCATCAAAAAAGCGAAAAATTTTGACAACCATAATTTCAACCGTCAAGCAATGAATAGCACCGCCCAATATTCATGCTGTTTGTGCAAGTGCGGTATGCACTCATGCTACTTGCCAGAACTGCTCTATCCAGTATCATTCCCTACCTTCCAGCCTATGGTGCCTGACTGCTTGCAACCATGCTCGCATCCTTCATGTTCGCGCCCTCCATGTCCTTGGAGTCCTGCACGGCGTTCAGCCAGCACACACATGGATGGAAGGACTGTCAGGAAACTGTTTCCGATGTTCCACAGATCACAACATGCTTTTCGATCCAGACCATTCCCTGATGGAAACCGGAACGTTGAGAAAATTACGTATTCGGCATAGGGAGGTGGAGTTGAATAGCTGGCTAAAGAAATCCCTTGCATTGTATTCAACCAATGGTCTGAATTTTCTATTGAATATTCTGATTATTCCGATCCTTGTTCACTACATCGGTTTTCAAGGCTATGGCTTCTATTCCGTCTATATCATTCTCTCCAGCACTCTGCTGTTCCTGGATTCGGCATTATCCAAGTCTGCGGTAAGCGCTATTTACTCGGCTGGGGAAACGCAGCGCGCTCAGCTCGTCAGCTCCACCCGCGCAGCTTACGTCGCGGCGGGTATTGTGCTGTTACTGGCTACCCCCCTGATTGCCAAGGGCGTCTCAGTCCTTTTCCCACTGCGTACCGACCAGCTGAACCTGGCGTACTGGATCGGCGCCGCCGCGGTAGTCGAATACGTTCTGGCCTTGCCGGGGCAGTATTTCCAGATGTTGAACGTGCTGCGGGCGCGGCACTTTGCCTACGCGCAATACCAATTGTGCATCCAGCTAAGCCGTTTCCTTGCCGTGGCAATTGTTGCCGCCGCGACACAGCAGATCGAGTGGGTGCTTGCCGCCATCGTACTCAGGAAAATCCCCGATTACCTGATTTTGTGGCTGTTCTGGCGCAAGCAGGAAGCAGAACTGCGCACCCCGGTTGCATGGCCATTGGTGACCACTCTCTACCGGCACGCGGCACCCATCATCGGCGTCGCGCTCCTGCAAGTGCTCGCAACCGAATTCATATCCATCTATGTCAGCCACGCCTATGGCGCCGAGACACTGGGCAAGTACCGATCCGTTTACGACGTGCTGAACAAAATCTGGTTCGTTGCGACCCTCTACCCGGTGCTGGTCTATCCAAAAATTTGCGAATGGCTGGCTGCCCCGGACAAGAAAGCGTGGCTTCGAGACACGATGCCCTACCTGAACCTGGGCAGTGCACTGATTTACGGCACGCTCACGGTCGCGGGCCTCGCCCTCTATCCGTTACTGGCTCAATGGCTTCCGGCACTCCAGGATGCCGCTCCCTTTGTCGCCGGACTGCTTGCCGGTATCTGCATGTCCGGGCATGTCCGACTCGGGTATGAGTTTCTGCAAGCGCAGAAGGATGCAGGCGCTGCACTTCTGATCAATCTACTTTCGCTTGCCGCCGGTGCCGCCACGCTTTTCGCATTTTACGGATACGCAACCCGAGAAATCGGATGGGCATGGTTCGTTTCTCAATTGCTGGCCGTCGTCATTGTCGACATCCGTAACGGTATACTCTTGTCCTCCTCGCTCCGAAAATCAGTCATTGGGCTACTGCCTTGGCTCGGGGCAGGCATCGGGGTTTTCATCACAACTTCAATTCATGGCATGGAAGGCGCACTTGTTTCACTGCTCCTGCTTGCTGTTTTCATGAGCAGCCTCGCCTTTCTGGCGAAGCGTTTGCGTGACCTAAGGCAGGAATAATGCGCAAGGTAAACTTCATCTCGATCGGTGCCGCCCTGGTGGTTTTCGCCTCCGTTGCGACGGCCCTGCGCTTCGGCAAACTACCACTCGGAATCGGCGAACTTGCCGTCATGTTTTTGTTTCTGTGGGCCTTGCGCTACAAGCAGGCACTGCGCTACCTGACGCATCCCATCATGCTTTTCTGGGTAGGTTTCATGGTGATTGCGGCGGTTGCAGCACTGATCAGCCCTGTCAAAGGAGGCAGCTCTGTCCACACAGCGATGGCATATGTGTACACGGCATGCTTCTCTCTGATGGCGCTGGCCTGCCTCGAGAAAGCGACACAGGAAGAGTTCAATAGCTTCATCAAGGCCCTGACCGTCATTCCGCTTGCATTGCTGGTGATTCCGTTTCTCTGCCTGATGACCAATTCTCCCCGGTTGGCGGAATGGATAGGGATGAATACGCTGTTCCCTTCACGCCTTTCTGCCTGGTCCACAAACCCCAATCAGCTCGCCCTGTTCCTGCTGCCGATCCCGATCTGGGCGATGGCCGCTTGCCGCGAGTCAAACTGGCAGGGACTACGCTGGCTACGCAACTTCCTGTTCTTCTGGATGCTGTTCACTGTTGGATTGAGCGTGCGCAGCGATGCACTGCTACTCGCCTGGGCCATTAGCCTGCCACTCCTTACAATCGTCGCGCTGCGTTGGGTGAAACAGGCCAACTGGAAGATATTCGCGACGATGCTGTTCGCTTTCCTGGTTGCGTTTGGTTCATTCAAGCTCGTGATCGATGCCCCCGGACGGCAAATGCTCATCGGAAAGTCGGATTCCGTGCTCGGTGTCGGCTTCGACGAGAACAAGGGCGGTGCCCGCAAAATCCTGTGGGCCCATGCCGCAGAAGCGTGGATGAAGTCCCCTATTATCGGGCATGGTCCGGGCGCGTTCTCTTATTTTGACGATCCGGAAGTCAAGCAGGAGGCGCACAACCTGGGCTTCGACATTCTGACCCAGACCGGCATCGCCGGAGTGTTGCTGATGGGGGCCTTGTACCTGTGGCTTCTTTTCAACGCCTATCGAGCGCGGGACCCTTATTCGCTGGCTGTACTTGTCGTTCTAATGGTTTTCTCAGGGGCGCACTTCACGCTCCGCCAGCCGGTATTCAGTCTCTACATGATCATTTGTGCGCTAGCGGTCAAGAATGGCAGTTTCACTACTGTGCGCGAAAAGCCTCAACCCCTTTGATTACAACGAGATTGTTCCATGTGCGGTATTGCTGGGTTCTGGCACCCTAACAGCCAAGGCAGGTACGACGGGCCATCCGCCCTCACCCGCATGACCAACGCCATTCTTCGCCGGGGGCCCGATGATGCGGGCGCCTGGGACAATGGCGCGGGCCTTTTTCTTGGCCACCGCCGATTGGCGATCGTCGACCTGAGCTCGGCCGGACACCAGCCAATGGCATCGCCGACAGGCCGTTACGTCATTGTGTTCAACGGTGAAATCTACAACTTCCAGGCATTGCGCCAGGCGCTCGACGCGGCTCATCCGAGCCCGCTGCCATGGCGTGGCCATTCGGATACCGAGGTGATGCTGGCGGCTTTCGAACAGTGGGGTATTCAGGAAACCCTGCGCAAGCTGGTCGGCATGTTCGCGTTGGCAGTATGGGACCGCACCCGCGAAACCCTCACGCTTGCGCGCGACCGGATCGGAGAAAAGCCACTCTATTACGGCCTGAGCAAAGGCGCGCTGTTCTTCGCATCGGAGCTGCAGGCACTGGAAGCACACCCGAACTTTGACGCGGAAATTTCACGCGACAGCCTGGCCCTGCTCCTGAAGTACGCGTATGTGCCGTCACCCCATTCCATTTACCAGGGCATTCACAAATTGCCGCCAGGTACGTGGCTTGAGCTCGACCAGGCCAAACTCGAGAGTGGCACGACAGGAACGCCTCAGACGTACTGGGAACTGCCCGCCGCGCAACCCGAACACAACCCGTCGCTTTCCGACGAAGAAGCCATCGATCAGCTTCACGAGCTGATGAGCACAACGATCCGCGACCAAATGGTAGCGGATGTACCTCTCGGCGCGTTCCTGTCCGGCGGCATCGACTCATCACTCATCGTCAGCTTGATGCAGTCGCTATCGCCCCAACAGGTCAAGACCTACACCATTGGTTTCGACAATCCGGGCTACAACGAGGCCGAACACGCCAAAGCCGTTGCCCGACACCTCGGCACCGACCACACCGAACTCTATGTGTCAGGTACGGATGCCTTGAACGTGGTGCCGAAGTTGCCTGACATCTACGGCGAACCCTTTGCCGATTCATCGCAAATACCAACCTTTCTTGTTTCTCAACTGGCCCGTAGCCATGTCACGGTGAGCCTGTCCGGCGACGCAGGCGATGAGCTGTTCGGCGGATACAATCGCTATCAGCACCTGCCCAACGTATGGCGCAAGCTCAGTCGCGTACCGGGACCGGCACGCAGGCTCGCTGCCCGCATGATTGAATCCGCCTCGCCAGCTCGCTGGGATTCCATCGCCGCAGGATTGAACCCGATTACCCCCGCAGGCTTGCGCGTCGCGCTGCCTGGCGACAAGCTCCACAAACTCGCCAGCGTCATGCGACATGCCACTCCCGACCAAATGTATGATCGGGTAGTATCACAATGGCCAAATGCAACCGATATCGTCATCGGCGCTGACCCCCTTCCTGGCCTTGCATCTGTCGGGGACAGCGATTTCGTCTCCTGGATGATGCGCCAGGACACACTGACTTACCTGCCCGACGATATCCTGGCCAAAGTAGATCGAGCGGCAATGGCCGTCAGCCTCGAAACTCGCGTTCCGTTCCTGGATCACAGGATCGTCGAGTTTGCATCGACATTGCCGATGTCGCTCAAAATCCGCGATGGCAGCACCAAGTGGATTCTGCGCCAGCTACTTTATCGTTACGTACCACGAGAACTCATCGAACGCCCAAAAATGGGCTTCGGTATCCCGCTACACGATTGGCTCCGCGGCCCTTTGCGCGACTGGGCCGAGTCATTGCTGGACCCACAACGACTGGCGAGCGAAGGTTATTTCGTACCCGGGCCGATCAGAGCCGTGTGGGAAAGACACCTTCGGGGGCAGGGAAATTACCAGCAACAGCTTTGGCCTGTGCTGATGTTCCAGGCATGGCTCGATCGCAAACGAGTCAACTGATTAAAAGATTCCATTTATTAGAGGAAAACCCATGTATCTGAGAAAGATATCAGTGGTCGGGCTGGGTTATGTTGGCCTGCCGGTGGCTGTAGCGTTCGGTAAACACGGACCGGTAATCGGCTTTGACATCAACGAAAGCCGTCTGCAGGAACTGCGCGCGGGACAGGACCGTACCAACGAAGTCACCAGCGATGAACTGGGCCAGACGCAAATCGAATTCACCAGCAAGACAGATGTCCTTGCAAAGGCCGATTTCCATATCGTCGCTGTTCCCACGCCGATCGACGACGCTCACCAACCGGACCTGACGCCGGTGGTGAAGGCTTCTGAAACCGTAGGTAAAGCGCTCAAGCAGGGCGATATCGTCGTTTATGAGTCGACTGTTTATCCGGGTGTAACCGAAGACATCTGCGTTCCGATCCTGGAGCGCGTATCCGGCCTGAAATGCGGTACCGACTTCACCGTGGGCTACAGCCCCGAACGCATCAACCCGGGCGACAAGGAACACACGTTTACCAAAATCAAAAAGGTCGTATCCGGGCAAGACGCCACTACCCTTGACATTGTCGCCGACGTGTACAGCTCCGTCGTCACTGCCGGCGTTTACAAAGCCGCGTCGATCAAAGTAGCCGAAGCCGCCAAGGTGATCGAAAACACCCAGCGCGACCTGAACATCGCCCTGATGAACGAACTGGCGCTGATCTTCGACCGCATGGGCATCGACACGCTCGACGTTCTTGAAGCTGCCGGGACCAAGTGGAACTTCCTGAAGTTCAAGCCGGGACTGGTAGGCGGACACTGCATTGGCGTAGACCCTTATTACCTGACGCACAAGGCCGAAAAGCTCGGCTACATCCCTCAGGTCATTCTCGCCGGCCGTCGCATCAACGACAGCATGGGCGCATTTATTGCCCAGCAAACGATCAAGCAGATGATCCACGCCGGTCACCCTATCGCTGGCGCCGTCGTCACCGTGCTTGGCCTGACCTTCAAAGAGAACTGCCCTGACCTGCGCAACTCTCGCGTCATCGATATCATTCGCGAGCTCGAAGAATTCGACGTCAAGGTACAAGTGTTCGACCCAGAGGCCGATTCGGCAGAAGCCCTGCACGAATATGGCGTCTCGCTGCGCAAGCTCGACGAACTCCAGCCTGCTGCTGCAGTCGTGGTAGCCGTGGCACATGATGCCTATGCGCGCTGGACCACCGACGAATACCTGAAGCTTATGCACAATGCTCCCGTCGTCATCGATGTCAAAGGTGTTTGCGACGGTCCCGCCCTGGAAAGTGCTGGAGCGCGCTTCTGGCGCCTCTGATGGAGAATGGCATGAACGCTTACGAAACTCTGCGCCAAGAGCTGGCGGCGTCACCGCGCACCTGGCTCGTCACCGGTGTGGCCGGCTTCATCGGCTCGAACTTGCTCGAGACGCTGCTCCAGCTAAATCAGCGCGTGATCGGACTCGACAACTTCGAAACCGGCCATCAGCGCAACCTTGATCTGGTACAGCAGGCTGTTGCAGATACCGCCTGGGCACAGTTCAAGTTTGTACAAGGTGATATCCGCAAACTGGAAGACTGCCAGCGCGCCATGGAAGACGGTGTCGACTACGTTCTTCATCAGGCAGCCCTGGGCAGCGTACCCCGCTCGCTGGAAGACCCGATCCGAACCAACACCACAAACATCGATGGCTTCCTGAACATGCTGGTCGCCAGCCGCGATGCCGGTGTCAAACGCTTCGTTTATGCGGCATCAAGCTCCACCTATGGCGACCACCCTGGTTTGCCCAAGGTAGAGGATCGTATCGGTCGGCCGCTGTCACCCTATGCCGTCACCAAGTACGTCAACGAGCTGTACGCGGACGTGTTTGCACGCTGCTATGGATTGCAGACCATAGGGCTGCGTTACTTCAACGTATTCGGCCCAAGGCAGGATCCGGATGGCGCGTACGCCGCCGTGATTCCAAAGTGGTTTGGTGCCCTGCTGCGCGACGAACCCATCTATATCAACGGCGATGGTGAAACCAGCCGTGATTTTTGCTTCATTGCCAACACTGTCCAGGCCAATTTGCTGGCAGCTACAACGCAAGAAGCCGATGCGGTGAATCAGGTATACAACGTGGCCGTGGGTGACCGCACCACGCTGAATGAGCTGTTCTCCCACATCCGTGAACTTGCGTGTGCCGTCAAGCCCGAGCTAAAGGATGTGAACCCGGTATACCGTGATTTCCGGGCCGCCGATGTGCGTCATTCCCAGGCGGATATCAGCAAGGTCGAATCGTTGCTCGGCTATGCACCGACGCATCGCATTGCAGCCGGGCTGCAGGACTCTGCAACCTATTACACAACCCATGTAGGCAAGCATGTCTAAAATTGTCGTCATCGCCGGGCTCGCTGAATCGTTGATCCGGTTTCGCGGGGATCTTCTGGACGCAATGCGAGCGAATGGACATGAAGTCGCCGCCATTGCACCTGAAGATGATGAATCTGTGCGCACGCGGCTCGCTGAAAAAGGGATTGCATACCACGTCGTGCCGATGTCACGCGCAGGATTGAATCCATTCGCCGATCTGCGCTACCTGCTGCAGCTCAGCCAGTGCCTGCGCAAAATCAAGCCCGACGTGGTGCTCGCCTATACGATAAAGCCGGTGGTCTATGGCTTGCCCGCCGCTCGCCTGGCGGGCGTAAAGCGGCGTTACGCGCTGATTACCGGCCTGGGCTACGCATTCACTGACGCCGAGGCCAGCTTCAGTCGTAATCTCGTCAAGCGCATCGCATCAGGCTTGTACCGGTTCGGATTGCACTTCGCCAACGGCCTGTTCTTCCAGAACCCGGATGATCGACAGCTCTTCAAGGACCAGGGTCTTTTCAATGCAAGCCTCCCAACCTGGATCATCAATGGCTCGGGGGTCGATACCGACAGTTTCCCGGTCGCCCTCTCCCCCCTCAACCGAGCTTTTTGTTCGTGGGCCGGGTGCTGCGCGACAAGGGGGTGGTTGAATATGTGGATGCTGCTCGTTCGCTGAAATCCACCTACCCGCAAGCCACTTTCCACCTGGTCGGACCACTGGATTCCAACCCCTCGGGGATTCAAGCAGATATCGTTGCAGGCTGGGAAAAAGAGGGCGTTATCCAGTATCACGGTGCCGTCAGCGATGTGAAACCGTACCTCGCCGCTTGCAGCGTATTCGTACTGCCCTCATACCGCGAAGGGACACCTCGCTCGGTGCTCGAAGCAATGTCCTGCGGGCGAGCCATCGTTACCACAGACGCACCAGGATGCCGTGAAACGGTTCAGGACGGGGTGAACGGCTTTCTGGTTACACCGCGAGACTCGGCGGACCTGGCAACTGCCATGGGGCGCCTGGCAGGCTCAAGCGAGCTGCGCGAGCAAATGGGTCGCACAAGTCGCGAACTTGCGGAGCACAAGTATGACGTACATCGAGTAAATGCAGCGATGATCGATGCAATGGCGTTACGCGGCTAAGTACTGGTCGGGTCCGGCGCGCTGCCAACACCCAGCGCCGGGCCATCTCCCTGCGAATGCTGCCTCGTTCAGCCAGTCAGGCACTCACAGGCCTCAGAGCCAACCCATCTACTTTCCAAGCCGGCGGCTATTTCGCCGATAGAAGATAACCCCCAAAAGCGGCCCCACCAATAACCCCAGCAGCAATGCGCCTAAAATGTAAATTGACACGGGCCATGGCGGTGCAGACCAACCCACAAAAACCAGGGAAACCGGCTGCTGATTCTCCAATGAAAAGAGCAGCGTCGCTGCTAATGCCACCAATATGATCAGAAGCGAAGACAACTTCTTTACTCCGCGCACAAAACTTCTCCTAATCCCGCCTGGTTAAATCGGCTCCTCATCCTCATTCACCCGATCCCGCAACTCTTTCCCCGGCTTGAAATGAGGAACGAATTTGCCGTCAAGGCTGACGGACTGACCGGTTTTCGGATTGCGGCCTACGCGCGGTGCGCGGTAGTGCAGGGAGAAGCTGCCAAATCCACGGATCTCGATGCGATCACCGGTGGCCAGACATTGGGACATTTGTTCAAGCATGGTCTTGATAGCCAGCTCCACATCCTTTGATGAGAGCAGCCCTTGATGGGTGACAATTCGTTCGATCAACTCCGACTTCGTCATATTTTTCCCTTCTTTTTCAAGCAGCTAGGAAAAGCGCTTCAAAGGTTTTAGCATGCCCGAAGGAATTTGAACAGCCCGAGCTTTGACATATCTTCGCCAGCAACGGGATGCCGATTTCAGAACAGAAGCCTGATCAAGCCCGACCTGCTCATCTGCAGATAACCAGCATGGTTCGTGTCACATAACCTGCCGGGTTGAAGCCAAAGGGAAACTCATCTTCATCTTTGGCGTCATCGGATCTCGTGACCACCTTGTAGCCAGTGCCCTTGCACTCCTTGGCAGCGCGCTTGTAACACCTCTCCCACCCCGACCCCAACCCCGAACAATCGATCTCGATACCACTAACCCCACGTGCGGCGTGAGTCTTCGCATTAGTGGTACAACCCGCCAATGTCAGTACGGCTAATGCGACAACGAGCTTGTTCATTCATTTCCTTATGCCGGGCGCCCTGCCCGGCTGTCGTTCGCTTCTGACTAAAGACTAGCTGCAATTAAACGATTGATCCGATTAAAGAAAGAGACAGCTTTTGGGGCCAGTTGGTTTCACCGGCGAACAATGTCGTGCGATGTGGTTACCGCACACACCAAATCGCAGGCACAAAAAAGGGCGACCGAAGTCGCCCTTTTTAATGATCAAGCAGAACTTAGTTCTGTTTGGCCATTGCCTGGCGCAGCAGTGCCGCCATGGTGGTGTCAGCAGCAGCTTCACCTTCCGGAGCAGTTTTCAGGCTCTGGATGGCTTCTTTCTCTTCAGCATCGTCTTTCGATTTGATCGACAGCTGAATTACGCGGCTCTTACGATCAACGCTGATGATCTTGGCTTCTACTTCCTGGCCTTCTTTCAGAACGTTGCGCGCGTCTTCAACGCGGTCACGGCTGATTTCGGAGGCTTTCAGAGTCGCTTCGATATCGTCGGCCAGAGTGATGATGGCGCCTTTAGCGTCAACTTCTTTCACGATGCCTTTAACGATTGCGCCTTTGTCGTTCTCTTGAACGTACTCGGAGAACGGATCGCTTTCCAGTTGCTTGATACCCAGGGAGATACGCTCGCGCTCTGGGTCAACCGACAGGATAACGGTGTCCAGCTCGTCGCCCTTCTTGAAGCGGCGAACGGCTTCTTCGCCCACTTCGTTCCAGGAGATGTCGGACAGGTGAACCAGACCGTCGATGCCGCCGTCCAGACCAATGAAGATACCGAAATCGGTGATCGACTTGATGGTGCCGGAGATTTTATCGCCCTTGTTGAACTGGCCAGAGAAATCTTCCCATGGGTTAGATTTGCACTGCTTGATGCCGAGGGAGATACGACGACGCTCTTCGTCGATGTCCAGAACCATAACTTCCACTTCGTCGCCGACTTGTACGACTTTCGAAGGGTGGATGTTCTTGTTGGTCCAGTCCATTTCGGAAACGTGTACCAGACCTTCAACGCCTTCTTCCAGCTCAGCGAAGCAGCCGTAGTCGGTCAGGTTGGTTACACGAGCGGTAACGCGAGTGCTTTCTGGGTAACGGGCTTTGATAGCAACCCATGGATCTTCGCCCAGTTGCTTCAGGCCCAGGGAAACACGGTTGCGTTCGCGATCGTATTTCAGAACCTTAACGTCGATTTCGTCACCAACGTTGACGATCTCGGAAGGATGCTTGATGCGCTTCCAAGCCATGTCGGTGATGTGCAGCAGGCCGTCCACGCCACCCAGATCGACGAATGCGCCGTAATCGGTGAGGTTCTTGACGATACCTTTGACTTGCTGACCTTCCTGCAGGGATTCCAGCAGAGCTTCACGCTCGGCGGAGTTCTCGGCTTCGAGGACGCTGCGACGGGAAACGACAACGTTGTTGCGTTTCTGGTCGAGTTTGATGACCTTGAATTCCAGCTCTTTGCCTTCCAGGTGCGTGGTATCGCGCACAGGACGGACGTCAACCAGGGAACCTGGCAGGAACGCACGGATGCCGTTAACGTCGACAGTGAAGCCGCCTTTAACCTTACCGTTGATAACGCCCTTGACCACTTCCTCGGCTGCGAAGGCAGCTTCCAGAACAATCCAGCATTCAGCGCGCTTGGCTTTTTCACGGGACAGCTTGGTTTCACCAAAGCCGTCTTCAACCGAGTCCAGCGCAACGTGAACTTCGTCACCGACGTTGATAGTCAGGTCGCCAGCGTCGTTGTAGAACTGCTCAAGCGGGATGAGTGCTTCAGACTTCAGGCCAGCGTGAACGGTTACCCAGCGAGCTTGGTAATCGATATCAACGATAACACCGGTGATGATGGAGCCTGCCTGAAGGTTCAGGGTTTTTAGGCTTTCTTCAAAGAGTTCCGCAAAGCTTTCGCTCATTTTAATTCCTGTTGATGAGGGCGAAGAATACGCCCATCTCCACACCCCAGACGGTGTGGGTTAGTTTCATTTAAAAGAAGCGCCACAGGACTATGACTGGTCCCCTGCGGCCTTCTTGGTCACCCGGCGATATCGCGAATGGCGATCTCGCTCATGATGCGTTCCAGCACCTGGTCGATGGATAATTCCGTGGAATCCAGCTGTATGGCGTCAGCCGCCGGTTTGAGCGGGGCTACCGCTCGCTGGGTGTCACGCTCATCGCGTGCACGTATCTCATCTAGCAGACTCGACAGACTAACACCATCGACTTTGCCCTTCAACTGCAAGTATCGACGGCGCGCACGCTCCTCGGCACTGGCGGTAAGGAAAATCTTCAACGGTGCATCCGGAAAAACCACCGTACCCATGTCGCGACCATCGGCCACCAGGCCTGGCGCTTCCTGGAATGCACGCTGGCGCTGCAGCAGCGCCTCGCGCACTGCGGGCAACGCCGCGACCTGCGAGGCACCGGAGCCGATGCTTTCGGTACGAATCACATCGCTGACTTCATCACCCTCGAGAATGATGCGCTGCAACTGACCGTCGGTCGCCGCGATGAACTGCACATCCAGATGAGCGGCAAGTTTTTTCAGCAATTCTTCATTGGTGAGGTCGACACCGTGATTGTGCGCAGCGAAGGCCAGCAATCGATAAAGCGCACCGGAATCCAGCAGGTTCCAGCCCAGACGCTTGGCCAGAATGCCAGCTACCGTGCCCTTGCCGGAGCCGCTTGGCCCATCGATGGTGATGACCGGTGCGATGTTTTTCACGACTGAGCCTCTTGTGCAACACGGATACCGACCTGCGCGCACAGCGCCAGGAAGTTCGGGAACGACGTTGCGACGTTGGCACAGTCATGGATGCGAATTGGCGCAGTGGCACGCAGCGATGCCACGCTGAAAGCCATGGCAATCCGGTGATCGCCATGACCATGCACTTCGCCGCCGCCGATCAGGCCGCCGTCGATGATGATGCCGTCCGGGGTCGGTTCGCATTTGACGCCCAGTGCCAGCAAGCCATCGGCCATGACCTGGATCCGGTCCGATTCCTTGACGCGCAATTCTTCGGCGCCACGCAGGATGGTGCGCCCTTCGGCACAGGCCGCCGCCACGAACAGCACCGGGAATTCGTCGATGGCCAATGGAACCAGCGCTTCGGGAATCTCGATACCTTTGAGTTTAGCTGCACGCACGCGCAGGTCCGCTACCGGTTCGCCGCCGACTTCACGCTGGTTTTCCAGGGTGATGTCAGCGCCCATCAGACGCAGAATGTCGATCACGCCGGTACGGGTCGGGTTGATGCCGACATGCTCGAGCACCAGTTCGGAACCTTCGGCAATGGACGCCGCCACCAGGAAGAACGCCGACGACGAAATATCGCCCGGCACTTCAATGTGGGTCGCAGTCAGCTTGTGCCCGGATTCGACCGACGCCGTAGCGCCGTTGACGCTGACCGGGTAGCCGAAGCCGCGCAGCATGCGCTCGGTGTGGTCGCGCGTCGGTGCAGGCTCGGTGACGGTGGTTTTGCCATCAGCGTACAGGCCGGCCAACAGCAGGCAGGATTTAACCTGGGCACTGGCCATCGGCATGGTGTAGGTCAGGCCTTTGAGCTTGTTACCGCCACGAATGATCATCGGTGGACGACCTTCAGCGGCAGTCTCGATCACGGCGCCCATTTCACGCAGCGGATTGGCCACGCGATTCATCGGACGCTTGGACAGCGAGGCATCACCGGTCAAGGTGCTGTCGAAGTTCTGCGCGGCCAGCAGGCCGGACAGCAGACGCATCGAGGTGCCGGAGTTGCCCAGATAGATCGGGCCCGGCGCAGGCTTCAGGCCATGCAGGCCGACGCCGTGGATGGTCACGCGACCGTGGTGCGGACCTTCGATCACGACACCCATGTCGCGGAAGGCCTGCAAGGTCGCCAGAGCGTCTTCGCCCTCGAGGAAGCCTTCGACTTCGGTGACGCCTTCGGCCAGGGAGCCGAGCATGATCGAACGGTGGGAAATCGATTTATCGCCCGGTACACGAATCCGCCCAGTCAGGCGGCCACCAGGTTGTCCCAGGAAAATCAGGTCGTTGGAGTTCATAGCGTCCACATAAGCCCGGCGAGCCAGGATTTTACTGAAATGTTCGCGGGCAACCCGGGCGCGCGTGAACACGCCCAACAATTGGTGCCCATCCCCTGCATCGACCGCGTCGCGCAAGGCGTCGAGGTCGCTGCGAAATGTATCAAGCGTGCGCAGGACAGCTTCGCGGTTGGCGAGGAAGATGTCGTGCCACATGACCGGGTCACTTCCCGCGATTCTTGTGAAATCGCGGAAACCGCCGGCAGCGTAACGGAAGATCTCAAGGTTTTCATTGCGCTTGGCCAACGAATCGACCAAACCGAACGCCAGCAAGTGCGGCAAATGGCTGGTCGCCGCCAACACTTCGTCGTGACGTTCGACCTGCATGTGCTCGACATCGGCGCCCAGCTCACGCCACAACCGGTCGACCACGGCCAGCGCGGCCGGATCGGTTTGGTCCAGCGGCGTCAGAATCACTTTATGACGACGGAACAGTTCGGCATTGGAGGCTTCCACCCCGCTCTGCTCGGAACCGGCAATCGGATGGCCCGGCACGAAACGCGCCGGCATGCCGCCAAACGCTTCAGTCGCGGCGCGCACGACGTTGCCCTTGGCACTGCCGACATCCGTCAGAATCGCTTGCCCAAGGTCCATGCCGGCCAACCGGCCGAGCATCTTTTCCATGGCCAGGATCGGCACCGCGAGTTGAATCACGTCGGCGCCCTGGCAGGCAACGGCCAGGTCTTCTTCGCAGCGATCCACCACGCCCAACTCGACCGCGAGCTTGCGCGACTGTGGATCGAGATCGACACCCACCACTTCGCGGCACAGGCCGCTTTCACGCAGCCCCTTGGCAAACGAACCGCCGATCAACCCGAGACCGACCACCACCAGGCGACCGATCATAGGTTCAGCAGATTGCAGAGCAGTGACATCAACCACGAGCCAGAACCTTGGTCAGCGCCTCAAGGAAGCGGCTGTTTTCCGCCGGCAGGCCGATGGTGATGCGCAAGTGGTTCGGCATGCCATAATTGGCCACCGGACGCACGATCACGCCTTCGCGCAACAAACCCTGGAAGACCGGCAAGGCAACACGGCCGAGATCGACGCAGATGAAGTTGCCCTTGGACGGGATCCAGCTCAGCCCCAGTTCGCGGAAACCCGCTTCGAGCTGCAGCATGCCGGCTTCGTTCAGGCGACGGCTTTCAGCCAGGTACTCGGCGTCTTGCAACGCGGCGCAGGCAGCGGCCAGAGCCAGGCTGTTGACGTTGAACGGCTGACGCACACGGTTCAGCACGTCGGCAACCACCGCCGTGGACAAGCCGTAACCAACGCGCAACGCCGCCAGGCCATAGGCCTTGGAGAAGGTGCGCGAAACCAGCAGGTTCGGGTACGCCGCCAGGAAATCCAGACCATCCGGCAAGTCGCTGCCTTCGGCGTATTCGATGTAGGCCTCGTCCAGCACCACCAGCACGTGCTCCGGCACATCCTGCAGGAACTCGTCCAGCGCTTCGGCGCCAAACCAGGTTCCGGTCGGGTTGTTCGGGTTGGCGATGAAGACCACACGGGTATCGGCATCGATCGCGGCCAGCATGGCCGACAGATCATGGCCCCAGTCTTTGGCCGGGATCACTTTGGCCGTCGCACCGACGGCCTGGGTGACGATCGGATAGACCGCGAACGCATGCTCACTGAACACCGCATTCAGGCCCGGCGCCAGATAGGCACGCGCGACCAGTTCCAGGATGTCGTTGGAACCGTTGCCCAGCGTCACCTGATTCAGTTCGACGCGGCACTGATCGGCCAGCAGGGTCTTGAGCGCAAAACCGTTGCCATCTGGATAACGGGTCAGCTCGGCCAATTCTTCGCGAATGGCCGCCAAAGCCTTTGGACTGGCGCCCAACGGGTTTTCGTTGCTCGCCAGTTTGACGATGCTGGCCGGATCGATGTCCAGCTCGCGCGCCAGTTCGTCCACGGGTTTGCCCGGAACGTAAGGCGACAGTTGTTGCACGCCCGGCTGTGCCAGAGCGAGGAAGTTGCCACTCATTTGCTACCCCTTAGAGAACGGCTTTCGGGTAGGAACCCAACACTTTAAGTGCCACTGCTTCCTGACTGATCTTTTCCAGCACACCCTTTACCAGCGGATCGCGGTGATGGCCGACGAAGTCGATGAAGAACACATAGGTCCATTTACCGCTACGCGAAGGACGTGTCTCGATGCGTGTCAGGTCGATGCCATTGTCGTGGAACGGCACCAGCAACTCGTGAAGCGCGCCCGGCTTGTTGCTCATGGAGACGATGATCGACGTCTTGTCGTCGCCGGTTGGCGGCACTTCCTGGCTGCCGATCATCAGGAATCGCGTGGAGTTGTCCGGGCGATCCTCGATTTTCTCGGCCAGACGGGTCAGCCCGTACAAGCCTGCGGCCATGTCGCCGGCAATCGCCGCCGAGTTCCACTCACCCTTGACCCGCTTCGCCGCTTCGGCGTTGCTGGAAACCGCGACGCGCTCGACATTCGGGTAGTGTGCATCCAGCCACTTGCGGCACTGCGCCAGCGACTGGGCGTGGGAATAGATGCGGCTGATGCTGTCGGTCTTGGTGTTTTCACCGACCAACAGATGGTGGTGAATCCGCAACTCGACTTCGCCACAGATGACCATGTCGTGTTCGAGGAAGCTGTCGAGCGTGTGGTTGACCGCGCCCTCGGTGGAGTTTTCCACCGGGACCACGCCAAAGTTCACCGCACCGGCCGCCACTTCGCGGAACACTTCGTCGATGGCCGCCATCGGCTTGCTGATCACCGCGTGGCCGAAGTGCTTCATGGCCGCCGCTTGAGTGAAGGTGCCTTCAGGACCGAGGTAAGCCACTTTCAGCGGCTGCTCGAGGGCCAGGCACGAAGACATGATTTCGCGGAACAACCGCGCCATTTCTTCGTTGCCCAGCGGGCCCTGATTGCGCTCCATCACACGCTTGAGCACCTGAGCTTCACGCTCAGGACGATAGAACACCGGCACTTCGCCTTCGGCCAGCGAGGCCATCTTTACTCGCGCAACTTCCTGGGCGCAGCGTGCGCGCTCACTGATCAGCTCCAGGACTTTTTCGTCCAGGGCATCAATGCGCAGGCGCAGTGCCTTGAGTTCTTGCTCAGACATTAGCCGTGTTCCTTCTCGAACTCTGCCATGTACGAAACCAGTGCGTTGACCGCAACGATATCGACGGCGTTATAGATGGAGGCGCGCATGCCACCCACGGAACGGTGACCCTTGAGGTTCAGCAGGCCACGCTCGTCGGCACCGGCCAGGAATGGCTTGTCCAGACGATCGTCAGCCAGGCGGAACGGCACGTTCATCCACGAGCGATCCGACTTGTTGATCGGGTTGCTGTACAGGCCGCTGGCATCAATGAAGTCGTACAGCGTGCGCTGTTTCACTTCGTTGAGCTTGCCGATGGCTTCGACGCCGCCCTGCTCTTTCAGCCACTCGAACACCAGGCCAGACAGGTACCAGGCCAGTGTTGGCGGGGTGTTGTACATCGAGCCGTTATCGGCCGCGACCTTGTAGTTGAGCATGGTCGGGCACAGGGAACGGGCGTGCCCCAGCAGGTCTTCACGAACGATGTTGACGACGATGCCGCTCGGGCCGATGTTTTTCTGGGCGCCGGCGTAGATCATGCCGAAACGCGAAACATCAATCGGGCGCGAGAGAATGTCCGAAGACATGTCGGCGACCAGCGGAACGTCACCGGTTTCCGGGACCCAGTTGAACTCCAGACCACCAATGGTTTCGTTCGGTGCGTAGTGAACGTAGGCCGCGTCTTTCGACAGCTTCCATTCGTTCTGGCCGGGAATCGCGAAATAGTCGTAAGGCTTGGCGGTGGCGGCAACGTTGACGTGACCGTAGCGCGACGCTTCTTCGATGGCTTTCTGCGACCAGATACCGGTGTCGATATAGTCGGCAGTGCCGCTTTCCGGCAGCAGGTTCAGAGGGATCTGAGCAAACTGCTGGCTGGCGCCACCTTGCAGGAACAGCACTTTATAGTTCGAGGGGATATTCAGCAGATCACGCAGATCCTGCTCGGCCTTGGTGGCGATGGACACGAACTCATCACTGCGATGGCTCATTTCCATGACCGACAGACCCTTGCCGTGCCAATCAAGGAGTTCACCCTGGGCGCGCTGCAGGACAGCTTCGGGAAGTGCCGCAGGACCGGCACAGAAGTTATAGGCTCTCTTGCTCACATCCAATCTCGCTCTGATTTGGTGGTAATCACGCAATAAATCACAACATCAATCGACACAGGGTCCCTGCCGAAGCAGAAAACCTGTGGGAGCGAGCCTGCTCGCGAATGCATCACCGCGGTGCTTCAGAGGTACCGCGGCGCCTGCATCGCGAGCAGGCTCGCTCCCACATGGGATGTCCCTGGATATCGAAATTTTCCGTTCGGACAAACAACAAGGGGGCGAATTTTCATCCGCCCCCTGTTTGTCCGCTTACTCTTGCGGTTCTTCGTCAGCGGCAGCGTCGAGTTGCTGGTCTTCAACAACGTCGTCGATCACGACTTCGCCGTCGAACACCGCACCCTCTTCGCCTTCCAGCTCTTCGCCTTCGACTTCCGACGGCTCCTGCACCCGCTCCAGACCGACCAGCGTTTCGTCGCTGGCCAGTTTGATCAGGGTCACGCCCTGGGTATTTCGACCCAGGCTGGAAACTTCGTCGACACGGGTACGAACCAACGTACCCTGGTCGGAAATCAGCATGATTTCCTCGCCGTCGAGCACCTGAACCGCGCCGACCAGACGGCCGTTACGGTCGTTGCTGACCATGGCGATAACGCCCTGGCCGCCACGCTTGTACTCAGGGAACTCGGTGATCGCCGTACGCTTGCCGAAACCACGCGCCGAAGCGGTGAGGATCTGGCTGCCTTCTTCCGGGATCAGCATGGAAATCAGCTTCTGGCCTTCCGGCAGACGCATGCCGCGGACACCGCGAGCGGTACGGCCCATGGCACGAACGTCGGTTTCCTTGAAGCGAGTGACCTTGCCGCCGTCGGAGAACAGCATGACTTCGCGCTCGCCATCGGTAATGGCGGCAGAGATCAGTACGTCACCTTCGTCCAGCTCCAGCGCGATCAGACCGACGCTGCGTTGACGGCTGAAGGATTCCAGCGGGGTCTTCTTCACGGTGCCTTTGGCAGTCGCCATGAAGATGAAGTGACCTTCGGTGTATTCCTCGACCGGCAGCATGGTGGTGATGTATTCATCACTGTCCAGCGGCAGCAGGTTGACCAGCGGACGACCACGGGCAGCGCGGGATGCTTCCGGGATTTCGTAGGTTTTCAGCCAGTACACCTTGCCCTTGCTGGAGAACAGCAGCAGCGTGGTGTGGCTGTTGGCGACCAGCAGGTGAGCGATGTAGTCCTCATCCTTGACGCCAGTCGCCGATTTGCCTTTACCGCCACGACGCTGGGCCTGGTACGCAGCCAATGGCTGGGTCTTGGCGTAGCCACCGTGGGAAATGGTCACGACGCGATCTTCTTCCGGGATCATGTCACCCAGGGTCAGGTCGAGACGGGCATCGAGGATTTCGGTGCGGCGCACGTCGCCGTATTCGGCGCGGATCACTTCCAGCTCTTCGCGGATCACTTCCATCAGGCGCGTGGCGCTGTTGAGGATGCGGATCAGCTCGCCGATCTGGTTGAGGATCTCTTGATACTCGGCCAGCAGTTTTTCGTGTTCCAAACCGGTCAGGCGGTGCAGACGCAGCTCCAGAATGGCTTGCGCCTGTTCCGGCGAGAGGAAGTACTTGCCTTCACGCAGACCGTATTGCGGATCCAGGGTCTCTGGACGGCAAGAGTCGGCACCGGCACGTTCAACCATCGCCACCACGGCAGAGGATTCCCAAGGCGTGCTGATCAGCGCTTCCTTGGCTTCCGACGGCGTTGGCGAGGCCTTGATCAGCGCGATGACCGGGTCGATGTTCGACAGGGCAACCGCCTGGCCTTCCAGAATGTGGCCACGTTCGCGCGCTTTACGCAGCTCGAACACGGTGCGACGGGTAACGACTTCGCGACGGTGACGAACGAAGGCTTCCAGCAGGTCCTTGAGGTTCAGGATCCGCGGACGGCCGTCGATCAGCGCAACGATGTTGATGCCGAATACCGCTTGCAGCTGGGTCTGGGCGTAGAGGTTGTTGAGGATCACCTCAGGCACTTCGCCGCGACGCAGCTCGATCACAACGCGCATACCGTCCTTGTCGGACTCGTCGCGCAGTTCGGTGATGCCTTCGAGCTTCTTCTCTTTAACCAGCTCGGCGATCTTCTCGATCAGACGGGCCTTGTTCAGCTGGTAAGGGAGTTCGGTGATGACGATCTGCTGACGGCCACCGACCTTGTCGATGTCTTCGATGATCGAGCGGGCGCGCATATAAATGCGGCCGCGACCGGTGCGGTAGGCTTCGATGATGCCGGCGCGACCGTTGATGATCGCTGCGGTCGGGAAGTCCGGACCAGGGATGTATTGCATCAGCTCATCGATGGTCAACTCGGGGTTGTCGATGAGCGCCAGGCAACCGTCGATGACTTCACCGAGGTTGTGTGGCGGGATGTTGGTCGCCATGCCCACGGCGATACCGCTGGAGCCGTTGACCAGCAGGTTGGGAATACGGGTCGGCATGACCGCCGGGATCATTTCGGTGCCGTCGTAGTTCGGCACCCAGTCCACGGTTTCTTTATGCAGGTCAGCCAGCAGCTCGTGCGCCAGCTTGGTCATGCGCACTTCGGTGTATCGCATGGCCGCGGCGTTGTCGCCGTCCACCGAACCGAAGTTGCCCTGACCGTCTACCAGCAGGTAGCGCAGCGAGAATGGCTGCGCCATCCGAACGATGGTGTCGTACACCGCGGTATCACCGTGCGGGTGATACTTACCGATCACGTCACCGACAACACGGGCAGATTTCTTGTACGGCTTGTTGAAGTCGTTGCCCAGCTCGCTCATCGCGAACAGCACGCGCCGGTGCACGGGCTTCAAGCCATCGCGCGCATCCGGCAGTGCCCGCCCGACAATTACGCTCATTGCGTAGTCGAGGTAGGACTGCTTCAGCTCGTCTTCGATATTGACCGGGAGGATTTCTTTGGCCAGTTCGCCCATGAGAAGCTCGATTCCTTTTTCTGGTGAAACCTCGTCACATCCATATGGGACGAACGAAGCTCGCCGCTGCAGGCTGAGTGCCATGCACCGACTTACGACAAATCAACGAGTTATGCCATGGATTTGCGCAGTAAAGACAACCCCGTGGGACTGCCTCGGAAAACGCCGGATGTTATCACAAGAGCCGCCACGCACCTATCCCCCAGATGCGCATGGAGTGTAGTTAGTTGACTGATGGCAGGCTTGAAGGGGACGAGAGGGGCTTAGAGCTGCTGCGAATGCAGAATCCGGGGCTGAATTACAGATGTTTATTGACTTTCAGACCCTAATCGCCAGCAGGCTGGCCCCCACATTTGATCCGTGTCGATCACAAACCCTGTGGGAGCCAGCCTGCTGGCGATGGCGTCCTTTCGAACGCCACGGCCAATCAATGCAACCGCTTGCGGCACATCAACTGCGCCATTTTCGCGGTGTCCGGGCGTTCGACGATGCCTTTTTCCGTGACGATCGCGTCAATCAAGTCCGCCGGGGTGACGTCGAACACCGGATTGAACGCATCCACATCCGCCCCGACCCGCTTGCCACCGACTTCCAGCAACTCGCGCCCATCTCGCTCTTCAATCGGAATGTCATCGCCGCTGGCCAGGTTCATGTCGATGGTCGAACTCGGTGCCACCACCATGAAACGCACGCCGTGGTGCATGGCGTTGACCGCCAGTTGATAAGTGCCGATCTTGTTGGCCACGTCGCCATTGGCGGTGATCCGGTCGGCACCGACGATGACCCAGGTGATGCCTTTGGTCTTCATGATGTGAGCCGCAGCGGAGTCGGCATTGAGGGTCACGGGGATGCCTTCGTTGGCCAGCTCCCACGCCGTCAGTCGCGAACCTTGCAGCCAGGGACGGGTTTCGTCGGCATAAACACGCTCGACCATGCCTTCAATGAACGCCCCGCGAATGACGCCCAAAGCCGTACCAAAACCGCCGGTGGCCAGTGCGCCGGTGTTGCAGTGGGTCAGGATCGCCTGGGCGTTGCCCTGGTGCTTGCGGATCAGGTCCACACCCAGTTGCGCCATGGTCAGATTGGCTTCGCGATCACTTTCATGAATGGCGATGGCTTCCGCTTCCAGCGCCGCGAGAGGATCGGCATCGCCCTTGATACGATCAAGGCGGTCACGCATGCGACTCAGCGCCCAGAACAGGTTCACCGCCGTTGGACGGGAATCGGCCAGCAACGCGTAATCCTCTTCCCACGCGGCCTGCCAGTCACCGCCCTCGAGAATTCGGGCGCGTGCTGAAAGCACCATGGCATAGGCGGCACTGATACCAATCGCCGGCGCGCCACGCACCACCATCGAGCGAATAGCCTCGGCCACGCCAGCCGCGCTGGTGTAGGCAATCCAGGTTTCCTCGAACGGCAAAATACGCTGATCCAGCAGGTACAGGGCGCCATCACGCCAATCGATGGCCTTCACCTTCTCCGCAGCCAACAGTCGATCGCGCATCCTTCACCCCGCACTCATGAACAAAAGCCGCCGATTATAGCGATCCCCCCGCGAAGACGCTCGGGTATACTTCGCCATCCTTTACAAAAGCACTGGAACCGACCCTCGATGCCGAACACTGCCGCTGCGCTCGACCTGTTATTGCTGCCGACCTGGCTGGTACCCGTCGAACCCGCTGGCGTTGTCCTCAAAGAGCATGGCCTGGGCATCCGCGACGGGCGCATTGTGTTTATCGGCCCGCGGTCCGCCGCGCTGAAGCTTAACGCAACCGAAGTCCGCGAACTGCCGGGCATGCTGCTCAGCCCCGGCCTGATCAATGCTCACGGGCACGCGGCGATGACGCTGTTCCGTGGCCTGGCCGATGACCTGCCGCTGATGACCTGGCTGGAAAACCACATCTGGCCTGCCGAAGCCAAATGGGTCGATGAAGCTTTTGTACGCGATGGCACCGACATTGCCATCGCCGAACAGATAAAAGGTGGCATTACCTGCTTCTCTGACATGTATTTCTTCCCGAAGGTTGCCAGCGAACGTGTGCATAACAGCGGCATACGCGCGCAAATCGCGATTCCGATCCTCGATTTCCCGATCCCGGGCGCCGGCACGGCGGATGACGCCATTCGTCAGGGCGTCGAACTGTTCAACGATCTCAAGCACCACGAGCGCATCAAAGTCACCTTCGGCCCCCACGCGCCCTACACCTTGGGCGACGAAACCCTGGAGAAAATCCGGGTGATTGCCGAAGAACTGGACGCGTCGATTCACATGCACGTCCACGAAACCGCCTTCGAAGTGCAGCAAGCCGTCGAGCAGCGTGGCGAGCGGCCGTTGGCCCGACTGGCACGCCTGGGCCTGCTGGGGCCACGCTTCCAGGCCGTTCACATGACGCAGATCAGCGATGAAGACCTGGTGATGCTGGTAGAAAGCAACACCAATGTGATTCATTGCCCGGAGTCGAACCTGAAGCTGGCCAGCGGTTTCTGCCCGGTAGAACGTTTGTGGCAGGCGGGCGTCAATGTGGCTGTCGGCACCGACGGCGCGGCCAGCAACAACGACCTCGACCTGCTCGGTGAAACCCGCACCGCCGCGTTGCTGGCCAAAGCCGTTGCCGGCTCGGCTACCGCGCTGGACGCTCATCGCGCGCTGCGCATGGCCACGCTGAACGGCGCACGCGCCATGGGCATCGAGGCCGACGTCGGCTCGCTGGAAGTCGGCAAAGCGGCGGACATCGTCGCGTTCGACCTCTCGGGCCTGGCGCAGCAGCCGGTCTACGACCCGGTTTCGCAGCTTATATATGCCACCGGTCGCGACTGCGTGAAACACCTGTGGGTGGGCGGCAAGCAATTGCTCGACGACCGTCGCCTGACCCGCCTGGATGAAGAACAGCTGTGCGCCACCGCCAAGGCCTGGGGCCAGCGCATCAGCGGCCACACCGAATTGTAAGCACCCCGGACTCACCGCCGGGGCAACAGGATTTTTCAAGTTTTAGAGGATGAACCATGAGTAACGTCGACTACGCCGAAATCGCCAAATTCGAAGCCCTGGCCCATCGCTGGTGGGACCGCGAAAGCGAGTTCAAACCGCTGCACGACATCAACCCGCTGCGGGTCAACTGGATTGACGAACGGGTCAATCTGGCCGGCAAGAAAGTTCTCGACATCGGTTGCGGCGGCGGCATCCTCAGCGAAGCCATGGCGCAACGCGGTGCGACCGTGATGGGCATCGACATGGGCGAAGCGCCGCTGGCCGTCGCTCAACTGCACCAGCTTGAGTCGGGCGTGAACGTCGAATACCGGCAGATCACCGCCGAGGCCCTGGCTGAAGAAATGCCGGAACAGTTCGACGTGGTCACGTGCCTGGAAATGCTTGAGCACGTGCCGGATCCCTCCTCGGTGATCCGCGCCTGCTTCAAAATGGTCAAGCCGGGTGGCCAGGTGTTCCTCTCCACGATCAACCGCAACCCGAAGGCGTACCTGTTCGCCATCGTCGGCGCCGAATACATCATGAAGCTGCTGCCGCGCGGCACGCATGACTTCAAGAAATTCATCCGCCCTTCCGAGCTGGGTGCCTGGAGCCGCATGGCGGGCCTGACCGTCAAGGACATCATCGGTTTGACGTACAACCCGCTGACCAAGCACTACAAACTGGCGGCCGACGTGGACGTCAACTACATGATCCAGACCCTGCGCGAGGAATAAGTCGATGCGTATCAGAGCAGTCCTTTTTGACATGGACGGCACGCTGCTCGACACCGCGCCGGACTTCATTGCGATCTGTCAGGCAATGCGCGCCGACCGTGGCTTGCCGCCGATGAACGACAAGCACATCCGCGACGAGATCTCCGGCGGCGCCAAGGCGATGGTCGCGGTGACGTTCAGCATGGACCCGGAATCGCCAGGCTTTGAAGAGCTGCGCCTGGAGTTCCTGGAGCGTTACCTCGTGGGCTGCGCGGTGCACAGCAAGCTGTTCGACGGCATGGGCGAGTTGCTGGCCGACATCGAAAAAGCCAACCTGATCTGGGGCGTGGTCACCAACAAGCCTCTGCGGTTTGCCGAGCCGATCATGCAGCAGCTCGGGCTGGCCGAGCGTTCGGCGCTGCTGATTTGCCCGGATCACGTGAAGAACAGCAAACCGGACCCGGAGCCGTTGATCCTCGCGTGCAAGATGCTCGACCTCGATCCGGCCAGCGTGCTGTTTGTAGGTGATGACCTGCGCGATATCGAATCCGGTCGTGACGCCGGCACCAAGACCGCCGCCGTGACCTTTGGCTACATTCACCCGGACGATAACCCACGGCATTGGGGTGCGGATGTGGTGGTCGATCATCCGCTGGAGTTGCGCAAGGTACTTGATAGCGCTCTGTGTAGTTGTTAAGCCGCTTTTGCAGGAGCACGGCTTCCTACAGGTTTGTGCATTACTCATGTGGGAGCGAGCCTGCTCGCGATAGCGGCGGCTCAGTCGCCATCGATGTTGCCTGCGATACCGCCATCGCGAGCAGGCTCGCTCCCACAGGGATAGCGCTTGTCCGGAAAAAATTTTGTTGAGGTTTCTTTATGTTTGATTATTCCGCCCGCCCTGAATTGCTCAAGGACCGGGTCATCCTGGTCACCGGCGCTGGTCGTGGTATCGGCGCCGCCGCCGCGAAAACCTACGCCGCCCACGGCGCCACCGTGCTGTTGCTGGGCAAGACCGAAGCCAACCTGACTCAGGTCTACGACGAAATCGAGGCCGCCGGTCATCCACAACCGGCGGTGATCCCGTTCAACCTGGAAACCGCCCTGCCCCATCAATACGATGAGTTGGCGGCGATGATCGAGACCGAGTTCGGCCACCTCGACGGCTTGCTGCACAACGCCTCGATCATTGGTCCGCGCACGCCGATCGAACAGCTCTCCGGCGAGAACTTCATGCGTGTCATGCAAGTCAACGTCAACGCGATGTTCATGCTCACCAGCACCCTGCTGCCGCTGCTCAAACTGTCGCAGGACGCTTCGGTGGTGTTCACTTCCAGCAGCGTCGGCCGCAAGGGTCGTGCGTATTGGGGCGCTTATGGCGTCTCCAAGTTCGCCACCGAAGGCTTGATGCAAACCCTGGCCGACGAAGTCGACACCGTCGCACCGGTGCGCTCCAACAGCATCAACCCCGGCGCCACCCGCACCAGCATGCGCGCCCAGGCTTATCCCGGCGAAAATCCACTGAACAACCCGACACCCGAGGAGATCATGCCGGTCTACCTCTACCTGATGGGCCCGGACAGCACCGGCATCAACGGCCAGGCATTCAACGCGCAGTAACACCGTGCGTCGCTTTTGTGCCGTGGCGAATTACCGTCACGGCACTTAAAAAGCGTCGCAACCGCACCTGTTTTTAGTCAAATAAATGTCATGAAACGGGCCAGACAAAGCCAAAAACACTTTCAAGGCATTGATTTTCAACAGCTTTTATTCAAATGAACCGAATGGCATGACTTTCGCTCTATATCTGCTCAGACACGCCGAGTGAGTGAAAGCAGTCGGGCAGGCCTTCGAGTCGATAGGTTACTAATCTTCAGCAAAGCAGATTAGACTTGCGCCAAATGTCCTACGGGACTGATGGACCAGTATGACGCGCAGCCCAAAGCCGCTCTCACCCAGCCTGTAAGACAGCCTTACTGCTTAGAGGCGCACGCCATATGAAATCACCTTCCCAGACCAACGCAATTGACTTCGATAGCGCCAAATTGCAACGCCTGGGCTTTGGTCAGCAGCCCCCTCTTCTGGAGAGGCCGGTCAGCCTTGCGCAATTGCGCCAGCAACTGAGTTTGCAGCTGCAAACCAGTCTTGAGCCGCAACGCATTCTTGGGCTCTTCTACCGTGAAATTCAGCGTCTCGTACCGCTCGACGCCTTGAGCTACCAGCACAAGGCCAGCGACTTGCGTCTGGAATACGGCCAGCGCGGCCACCACTCGATCAGTTACACCCTCAGCCACGAAGGCGAGCAGCTGGGTGAACTGGTGTTCCGTCGCAATCAGCGTTTCAGTGAGCAGGAACTGGGCAACCTTGAGTCGCTGCTGTCCGCATTGCTGTACCCGATGCGCAATGCCCTGCTCTACCGCGCCGCCACCCAAAGCGCCCTGCGCGACCCGCTCACGGACACCGGCAACCGCATTGCCATGGACCAGACGCTGCAACGGGAAATCGACATGTCGCGTCGGCATCTGCAGCCCTTGTCGCTGTTGATGCTGGACATCGACCATTTCAAACAAATCAACGACACCCATGGCCACAGCGCTGGCGATGACGTGCTCAAGGGAGTCGCCGCCTCGATCAAAAGCCAGCTGCGCAACGTGGACATGGTGTTCCGCTTTGGTGGCGAGGAGTTTTTGATTCTGCTGTCCAACACCGGCCGGGAAGCCGCCGCCATGGTCGGCGAGCGCCTGCGACTCGCGGCGCAAGCCAAGGATTTTTCGGCTGATGGCAACCTGATCGAGCTGACCGTCAGCCTCGGCTGTTCGACCCTGTTGCCCGGCGAATCGGCCGAGAGCCTGCTGCGTCGGGCCGACAGCGCGCTTTATGTGGCCAAGCGCGAAGGACGCAACCGCTTGGCGATGGCGGGCTGACTCCCGCCAGCACGGGCTCGCGAAAGTAGCGGCCCGCATCGACAGGGATCAGCGGACAGCGCCGCGCAACTCTCCGACCATCCCTTGCAGCTTCGCCGGCTCCGCCGCTTCTACCGCCACCGCCGGCCCCGCCACCAGAGTCACCCGCGACCACAGCCGACGGAACAGGCCCTTGTCGGGATCGCGACTGAAGAAACTCCCCCACAACCCCTGCAATGCCAGCGGAATCACCGGCACCGGCGTCTCTTCGAGAATCCGCGTCAACCCGCCCTTGAACTCGTTGATCTCGCCATCGGCGGTCAATTTGCCTTCAGGGAAGATGCACACCAGCTCACCGTCCTTCAGATATTGAGCAATACGCGTGAAGGCCTTTTCGTAAATCTGAATGTCTTCCTGACGTCCCGCGATCGGAATCGTCCCGGCCGTGCGGAAGATAAAGTTCAGCACCGGCAGGTTGTAGATCTTGTAATACATCACAAAGCGAATCGGCCGACGCACCGCGCCGCCAATCAGCAGCGCGTCGACGAAAGACACGTGGTTGCACACCAGCAACGCCGCGCCCTCATCCGGAATCAGCTCCAGATTGCGATGCTCCACGCGGTACATGGAATGGCTGAGCAGCCAGATCATGAAACGCATGCTGAACTCGGGGACGATCTTGAAGATGTAGGCGTTGACGCCGATGTTCAGCAGCGACACCACCAGGAACAGGTGCGGGATCGACAGCTTGGCCAAGCTCAGCAGCACGATCGAGACAATCGCCGAGACCACCATGAACAGCGCGTTGAGAATATTGTTGGCGGCAATCACCCGCGCCCGCTCGTTCTCCGGGGTGCGCGACTGAATCAGCGCGTACAGCGGCACGATGTAGAAACCACCGAAAACCCCGAGACCGAGAATGTCGGTCAATACCAGCCAGGTGTGACCAAAGCCGAGGATTTCGATCCAGCCATGGCCGTCGACACTCTCGGGAATTCCGCCGGAATGCCACCACAGCAGCAATCCGAATACCGTCAGGCCAAACGAGCCGAACGGCACCAGACCGATCTCGACTTTGCGTCCGGACAGTCTTTCGCAGAGCAGCGAGCCGAGTGCGATACCCACCGAAAACACGGTAAGAATCAGCGTCACCACGGTTTCGTCGCCGTGCATCCATTCCTTGGCGTAGGCCGGGATTTGCGTCAGGTAAATCGCCCCGACAAACCAGAACCACGAGTTGCCGACAATCGAGCGCGACACCGCCGGCGTTTGTCCCAGGCCCAGTTTCAGGGTGGCCCAGGATTGGCTGAAGATGTTCCAGTTCAGACGCATTTCCGGCGATGAGGCCGCCGCCCGCGGAATGCTGCGACTGGCCAGGTAACCGAGCACGGCAATGCCGATGATCGCCGTGGACACGATGGGCGCGTAATGCGCGGAGGACATCATGATCCCGGCGCCGATGGTCCCGGCGAGGATGGCCAGGAAGGTGCCCATTTCCACCAGACCGTTGCCGCCCACCAGCTCCTCTTCATGCAAGGCCTGGGGCAGGATCGAGTATTTCACCGGCCCGAACAGCGCCGAGTGCGTGCCCATGGCGAACAGCGCCAGCAGCATCAGCGACAGGTGATCGAAGACAAACCCCACCGCGCCGACCGCCATGATGGCGATTTCCCCGAGTTTGATCAGACGGATCAGCGCGTCCTTGGCGAACTTCTCGCCAAACTGCCCGGCCAACGCCGAAAACAGAAAGAACGGCAGGATGAACAGCAGCGCACACAAATTGACCCAGATCGAGCGATCACCCTCAATGGTCAACTTGTACAGAATGGCGAGGATCAACGATTGCTTGAAGACGTTGTCGTTGAACGCCCCGAGGGACTGGGTCACGAAAAACGGCAGGAAGCGCCGGGTGCGAAGCAAGGTGAACTGTGAGGGGTGACTCATCTTCCGTGTGCCCTGATGTTGTTAGAGAGTGGCGTGGATACTGTGATTGGAATGCCGCACGCCGATCCAGGCCACACATTACCCGGTTATTTGTTTAAACCTGCAATGCACGGCGAGACAAACAACTCCCCCCGCCACGCGCCTTGTACCGTGCGTTTGGCAACGATCAGCCACATCACCGCCAGCAACGCCACCAGCACACAGCCAAAGGCATTGAAAAACGCCAGGTTCAACGTGCTTCCCAGTTTCAACGTTGCCAGAGAATAGACGCCCAGCGGAAAGGTGAAGCCCCACCAGCCGAGATTGAATGGGATCCCGGCGCGCAGGTAACGCCCGGTGATCAGCAGCGCAATCAGCATCCACCACAAACCGAAGCCCCACAGCGTGATCCCCGCTACCAGCCCCAGCCCCGCCGCGATTTCACCCAGGCCGGCAAGCCCGTTGGCGGCGAAGATGGCCGGCGCGTCGGCGCCCAGCAGCAACATGCCCAGTGCCCCGGTGCCAATCGGGCCGAGCGCCAGCCAGCTCGACGCGGCCATGTTTTCGTGAGGCAGTTTGTGCAGCGCCATGCGCAGCATGAGAATGGTCAGAATGCTGAACGCCACCGGCAGGGAAAATGCCCAGAGCACGTAGCTCGTCACCAACACCACCAGCTGCCCATGGGCCTCGGCCAAATGCGGCGCCAGCAACCCGCCACTAGCGGCCGCCACTTCCGCCGCCACCACTGGCAACAGCCAAACGGCGGTCATCTGATCGATGCTGTGTTCCTGGCGGGTGAACATCATGTAGGGAATCAGCACACCGCAGGCCAGCGACATCGCCACGTCCAGCCACCACAGCAGCGCGGCCACATGGACGACACCCTCACCCCAGCGCGGCAGGCCAAACAGCAGGAAGCCATTGATGATGGTCGCCAACCCCATGGGAATCGTGCCGAAAAACATCGAGACCGTGGAGTGCCCGAAAATCCGCCGGGCCTCATCGAAGAACAGCAACCAGCGCGCCGCGTACAGCGCCGTGAACAAGATGAACAGACCGATATTGAACAGCCAAAGGGCTTCGGCGATCGCGTGCAAACCTGGGGTCGCGCCAGGCAACTGGGCCAAGGCCAGCGCCAGGACGCCCGTGCCCATGGTCGCGGCGAACCAGTTCGGGGTGAACTGGCGGATGACCTCGCGCGGGTGCTGCAAGTGGCTGAAAGGTTTGTAAACGGGGGTGGCGTTGGGGCATGTCATAGCGAACTCCTGTCCTCTGTTGAGGTGGAGTTCAGGGTAGGTCCAAATCGAATATCTATATAACGGGTAATATCTCTAACTGTTATCTGTTTTGTAGATATAGCATCAAACGCTGCCTTCCGATTCGATCACCAATATCCTCGCCACCCCCAGCGGATGCGCCACATGCTCGGTACCCACCGAGGCGTAAAAGATATCGCCGACCGCCAACATCACCGCTTTCTCCTGGCCTGCTTTGCGATAGCGCATTTGCACCTGGCCATCGAGCACAACGAACACTTCCTCGCCATCATTCACATGCCACTTGTATGGTTGATCGGTCCAGTGCAGACGCGTGGTGATGCCGTTCATGCTGGCGATGTCCAGCGCTCCCCAGGCACGGTCAGCGGTGAAGGATTGGCTGCGAATGATCTTCATGGGCGGTCCGTCGAAAGAAATGACGTGCCAAGGCTAACCCAAACCGGCGAACAGCTGCGCCAGCCAATCGATAAATACCCGAACCCGGTTACTCAGGTGCCGGTTCGGCGGATACAGCACGTGAAACGGATACCGGGGCGGGCGCCAGTCCTGAAGAATCGGCACCAGCTCGCCACGCTCGATGTGCGGTTGCACGGTGTATGTGAACGTGTGGATCACCCCAAGTCCCGCCAGCCCCGCGGCCAGATGAGCGTTGCTCTCGTTGACACTGAATGCTCCCTGCCCCCGAATCTCGAACTTTTCACCGTTGCGCTCGAATCGCGCCGGCATTACCCGCCCGGTACGCGCCGAGTGATAACTGACGATGCGATGATTTTTCTCAAGGTCTCGCGGGTCCGTCGGGGTGCCAAAACGTTCGAGATAGCCGGGGGTGGCGCAGGTGGTCCATGACGACAGGCCCAAGGGGCGTGCAGCCATGGAGAGTTCGGTCAATGGCCCGCCGCGAATCACGCAATCGACGTTTTCGCTGATCAAGTCCACGGGCCGATCGCTGACACCCAACTCGACCTGGATGTCCGGGTATCGGGCATAGAAATCCGGCAATGCGGGGATGATCAGGATCGTCGCCACCGAGCCGCCGACATCGACGCGAATCCTGCCGCGCGGGTGGCCCTGGGCACTGGCGAAACTGTTGTCCAGATCGTCCAGCTCCACCATCAACTGCAAGGCGCGCTCGTAGTAAGCCATGCCATCCGCCGTCACCGTCAGCCGGCGCGTGGTGCGCTGTAACAGCCGCGCACCGAGGTGTTCTTCAAGCTCGGCCACCAGTTTGCTGACCGAGGTTTTTGGCATGTTCAGCGAGTCGGCGGCCCTGGTAAACGAACCGGCCTGCACGACGCGGGAGAAAACACGCATGGCCAACAGTTGATTCATGACAGACATCTCAAGGGACAAGCCTTGAGTATTGTCCACAACCATGTACAAACAAACCAGATTCAGGCGATTTTTCCGATGAATCTTCCGGCATAGAGTTTGTTCAACGGCGCACGACAGTGCCAGGAACTTACTTAACGACTCAGCGGAGATTCACCTCATGAGCAACACACTCACAGGCAAGGTTGCACTGATCACTGGCGGCACCACCGGCATCGGCCTGGCATCGGCTCAAGCGTTCGTCGATCAAGGCGCCACGGTGTTCATCACCGGCCGCCGCCAGGCCGAGCTGGATGCGGCGGTCAGCAGCATCGGTCACAACGTCACCGGGATTCAGGGCGACGTCGCGAACCTTGCCGACCTGGACCGCATCTTCGACGTGATCAGGACCAAGGCCGGTACTCTGGACATCGTCTTTGCCAATGCGGGCGGTGGCGACATGTTGCCCCTCGGCGCGATTACCGAGGAACACTTCGACCGGATTTTCGGCGTCAACGTCAAAGGCCTGCTGTTCACCGTGCAGAAATCACTGCCGCTGCTCAAGGACGGCGGTTCGGTGATTCTCACCGCGTCCACGACCGCCACCAAAGGCACGGAAAACTTCAGCGTCTACAGCGCCAGCAAAGCCGCCGTGCGCAACTTTGCCCGCTCCTGGTTGCTGGATTTGAAAGCCCGCAGTATTCGCGTCAATGTCATCAGCCCCGGCCCGATTCACACGCCAGGCCTGACCGAACTTGCGCCAGCAGACCAGCAGCAGGGGTTGCTGGATTACCTCGCCAGCCAAGTGCCGATTGGCCGCCTTGGAACGCCATCGGAAGTGGGTAAAGCCGCGGTGTTCCTCGCCTCGGATGACAGCAGCTTCATCAATGGGATCGAGTTGTTCGTCGATGGCGGATTTGCACAGATTTGATCGCTGCACACAAAAACGCGGCGCCTTGAACGGCGCCGCGTTTTTTTATGGATGACCGGTCGCGCTGCACACTTCGGCAGGTCGCGGCCGCATCAACGCCAGCAACGCACCGACCGACAGGACAATCAGCACGGCACCATAACCATCGGTGGTCGCCACCAGGCCAAACGTGCGCGTCAGATTCCCCGCCAGCAACGACGGCAAGCAGAACGCCAGGTAACTGAGCACGTAATACGCCGACATCAACCCGGCCCGCTCATGGGGCTGCGCCAGCGGAACCAGGCTGCGCACCGCGCCGAGGAAACCGGCGCCGAATCCGCAACCGGCCACCAGCGTGCCGAGGAAAAACAATGGCAGGCTGGCGCTGTGCACGCCCAGCAACAGCAACACGAGGCCGATGGGCAGTAACGTGCCGCCCAGCAACAGCCCTTTGGCGGCAGGCCGGTTGCGCAGGGTGAAGATCATCAGCGCGCCGGTCAGCGTCAATGCGGCGACTGCCGCTCCCCCCATCAGGTTCGAGGTGGAACCGGTGGCCGTGCGCAGCAACGAAGGGCCGAGCGAGGCATAAAAACCGCCGAGCGCCCAGGTCGCGATATTCAGCGGCAACACTCGCCACAAGGTCGAGCGAGCCTGGGTCGGCACATGCAGGGTCGGACGCAACGAGGCCCATGCCCCCGGTTGCGAACTGACGCTTTCCGGCAGGCGCCAGACATACAGCGCCTGCATCACAAACAGCGCGAACAACACCCAATAAGTGAGCTGCAGCGGCAGCGGCGCAAACTCGGCCAGCAAGCCGCACCCCACGGCGCCAACCGCCATACCAAGCAGCGGCGCGACACTGTTGATCAGCGGCCCCTGCTGGCGATCGGTGTCCAGCAGCGCGGCGCTCAATACCGCGGTGGCCATCCCGGTCGCGAACCCCTGAAGCACCCGCGCGCCGATCAACCACGCCACGCTGTCGGCATTGATAAACAACAGCATCGCCAGCAGGTTCAGCAGGACGGCGCTGAAAATGACCGGCTTGCGTCCCAGATAGTCCGAGAGCGAACCGACCGTCAGCAGCGCCACCAGCAGACTGATGGCGTAGATGCCGAAAATCACGGTCAAGGTTGCTGCCGAGAAATGCAGCTGCTCCTGATACAAGTGATACAACGGCGTCGGCGCCGTGGAAGCGGCGAGAAAACTCAGTAAAGTGATCGCCAGAAACCACAGGGTTGAACGGTTGGAAACAGAACTCGACATGCGCACACTCCGCAAAAGCTAATTTTTTGCTTTTGCGGAGTGTGCTACTCGTCTGCGCTTAAAGCAAATTCTTTGTGTTAAGGTCCGCTCCATGGCTATTAAAGAAGGTTTACGCCCCGGCGGCCGCAGTGCCCGGGTGCAAGAGTCGATTCATTCGGCAGTCCGTGCGCTCCTCGAAGAACAGGACCGCTCCACCGTGACCGTCCCGCAAATCGCGGCTCGCGCGGGGGTTACGCCGTCGACCATCTATCGGCGTTGGGGCGATCTGTCGGCCTTGCTGGCGGATGTCGCCCTGGCGCGCATGCAACCCGACAGCGAGCCTGCCAACACCGGCAGCCTGCGCGGGGATGTGCAGGCCTGGGCCGAGCAGTATCTGGACGAGATGAGCTCCGAACCTGGCCGCAACATGCTGCGCGATGTGCAATCGAGCCCGACGCCGGGTCTGTGTGTGACGATCATTGGCGGGCAGTTGCAGATGATTCTGGATCGTTATCCGGATGAGCCGAAACCGGGTGTTGATCGGCTGATCAATCTGATGGCGGCGCCTACTGTGTTTCGCATTCTGTTTTCGCCGGCGCCGCTCGAGGTTGAGGAGTTGCATCGGTTGATCGAGATTGCGTTCAGTCAGTGATGACGCCTTCGCGGGCAAGCCACGCTCCTACAAGAACAACCCTGCGACACCCCGCCACTCCACGACCTTGGTCGACACTGACTAACGCGGACGGTCGTGCGAGACTGTCTGTTCGGGCTGTCGTCCCGTGTGTCTTTTGTCTGGAGTTTCCATGTCGCTGTCCAGCGGGCTGATCGCCGCCGTTGCCCTGGCCTATATGGCCATCATGTTCGCCATCGCCTTCTACGGTGACCGTCGCAGCGCGCCGCTGCCGCCGCGAGTGCGCGCCTGGGTGTACAGCCTGTCGCTGGCGGTCTATTGCACCAGCTGGACGTTCTTCGGTGCCGTCGGCCAGGCCGCCGAACAACTCTGGTCGTTCCTGCCGATCTACCTCGGGCCGATCCTGCTGCTGGTCTGCGCGCCGTGGGTCCTGCAAAAAATGGTGATGATCAGCAAGCAGGAGAACATCACCTCCATTGCCGACTTCATCGCCGCCCGCTACGGCAAATCCCAGTCACTGGCGATTGTCGTGGCGCTGATCTGCCTGGTCGGCGTGCTGCCCTACATTGCACTGCAACTCAAAGGCATCGTGCTCGGGGTGAACCTGTTGATCGGTGCCGGTGCCGACGCCATGGGCACCCGCGCCCAGGACACGGCGCTGATTGTGTCGCTGGTGCTGGCGTTGTTTACCATCGTCTTCGGTACGCGCAACCTCGACGCCACCGAACACCACCGCGGCATGGTGCTGGCGATTGCGTTCGAGTCCCTGGTCAAGCTGTTCGCGTTTCTCGCGGTGGGTGCGTTCGTGACCTACGGCCTGTACGACGGTTTCGACGACCTGTTCGACCAGGCCATGCTCGCCCCACGCCTCGAAGCCTACTGGAAGGAAACCATCAACTGGCCATCAATGGTGGTGCAGACCGGTGTGGCGATGATGGCGATCATCTGCCTGCCCCGGCAGTTCCACGTGACCGTGGTGGAAAACATCGACCCGCAGGATTTGCGCCTGGCCAAGTGGGTGTTTCCCGCCTATCTGGCGCTGGCGGCATTGTTTGTCGTACCGATCGCATTGGCCGGCCAGATGCTGCTGCCAAGTTCAGTGTTGCCGGATTCCTTTGTCATCAGCCTGCCACTGGCCCAGGCCCATCCCGCACTGGCGATGCTGGCCTTTATCGGCGGTGCTTCGGCGGCGACCGGCATGGTGATTGTTGCCAGCGTGGCGCTGTCGACCATGGTCTCCAATGACATGCTGCTGCCGTGGCTGCTGCGTCGCAACAACGCCGAGCGGCCGTTCGAAGTGTTCCGCCAGTGGATGCTCTCGGTGCGCCGCGTCAGCATCGTGGTGATTTTGCTGCTGGCGTACGTCAGCTATCGACTGCTGGGCTCGACCGCGAGCCTGGCGACCATCGGCCAGATCGCCTTTGCCGCCGTGACCCAACTGGCCCCGGCCATGCTTGGCGCGCTGTACTGGAAACAGGCCAACCGCCGTGGTGTGTTCGCCGGCCTCGCCGCCGGTACGTTCCTGTGGTTTTACACGCTGATTCTGCCGATTGCCGCGCACAGCCTCGGCGTGTCGTTGAGCACGTTCCCCGGGCTGGCGTGGTTGCACAGCAATCCGCTGAACCTGCCGCTCACCCCGCTGACCCAAGGCGTGGTGTTGTCGCTGGCGGCCAACTTCACGCTGTTCGCCTGGGTGTCGGTGCTGTCACGCACAAGGGTTTCGGAGCACTGGCAAGCCGGGCGTTTCATCGGCCAGGAAATCAGTGCCCGCCCCAGCGCGCGCTCAATGCTGGCAGTGCAAATCGAAGATCTGCTGCAACTCGCGGCACGGTTTGTCGGTGAAGAACGCGCCCGTCAGAGTTTTATCCGTTTCGCCTATCGCCAGGGCAAAGGCTTCAACCCGAACCAGAACGCCGACAGCGAGTGGATCGCCCATACCGAACGTTTGCTGGCCGGTGTACTGGGTGCTTCTTCGACGCGGGCGGTGGTAAAAGCCGCCATCGAAGGGCGGGAAATGCAACTTGAGGACGTCGTGCGCATCGCCGACGAAGCCTCGGAAGTGCTGCAATTCAACCGCGCCTTGTTGCAAGGCGCGATCGAGAACATCACCCAGGGCATCAGCGTGGTCGACCAGTCGCTGCGGCTGGTGGCGTGGAACCGGCGTTATCTGGAACTGTTCAATTACCCGGATGGCTTGATCAGCGTCGGTCGGCCGATTGCCGACATCATTCGCTACAACGCCGAGCGCGGCCTGTGCGGCCCGGGTGAAGCGGAAGTGCACGTCGCACGCCGATTGCACTGGATGCGTCAGGGCCGTGCCCACACGTCTGAAAGACTTTTCCCCAATGGCCGTGTGATCGAGCTGATCGGCAACCCGATGCCGGGCGGCGGTTTTGTCATGAGTTTCACCGACATCACCGCGTTCCGCGAAGCCGAGCAGGCGCTGACCGAAGCCAACGAAGGCCTGGAGCGACGGGTCACCGAGCGCACCCACGAGTTGTCGCAACTCAACGTGGCCCTGACCGAAGCCAAGGGCACCGCCGAGTCGGCCAACCAGTCGAAGACCCGCTTTCTCGCGGCGGTCAGCCACGACCTGATGCAACCGCTGAACGCCGCCCGACTGTTTTCTGCAGCCCTGTCCCATCAGGACGATGGCTTGTCCAGCGAAGCGCAGAAACTGGTTCATCACCTGGATTCATCACTGCGCTCGGCCGAAGACCTGATCAGCGATTTGCTGGACATTTCCCGCCTGGAAAACGGCAAGATCAACCCGGAGCCAAAACCGTTCGTGCTCAATGAGCTGTTCGATATTCTTGGCGCGGAATTCAAGGCGCTGGCCCGGGACCAGGGGCTCAAATTCCGCGTTCGCGGCAGCACGCTGCGGGTCGACAGTGACATCAAACTATTGCGGCGGATCTTGCAGAACTTCCTGACCAACGCCTTTCGCTACGCCAAGGGGCCAGTGCTTTTAGGGGTTCGCCGGCACAAGGGTGAACTGTGCCTGGAGGTCTGGGACCGTGGTCCGGGGATCCCGGAAGACAAACTGAAAGTGATTTTCGAGGAGTTCAAACGCCTCGACAGCCACCAGACCCGTGCCGAGAAAGGCCTGGGCCTGGGCCTGGCGATTGCTGACGGGCTGTGTCGCGTTCTGGGCCACACCTTGCAAGTGCGTTCCTGGCCGGGGCGCGGCAGCGTGTTCAGCGTCAGCGTGCCGTTGGCTCAGGCGCAAATCGCGGCGCCGGCCAACGTCACCGAACTTAACGGCAAACTCCTGAGCGGCGCACAGGTGCTGTGCATCGACAACGAGGACAGCATCCTGATAGGCATGAACAGTTTGCTGACCCGCTGGGGTTGTCAGGTCTGGACAGCGCGCAATCGCGACGAATGCGCGGCGTTGCTCAGCGATGGCGTACGTCCGCAATTGGCGCTGGTGGATTATCACCTGGACGACGGCGAGACCGGGACCGAGTTGATGGCGTGGCTGCGCACCCGTTTGGGCGAGCCGGTGCCCGGTGTGGTGATCAGCGCCGATGGGCATCCCGAGACGGTGGCGCAGGTGCATGCGGCGGGGTTGGATTACCTGGCCAAACCGGTGAAACCGGCGGCGTTGCGGGCGTTGTTGAGTCGGCATTTGCCGTTGTAGATCGGCAGGTTTTTAGTGATGTGGTGTTTTGACGGACGCCATCGCCGGCAAGCCGGCTCCTACAGTTGAGAACGCGATTTACTGTAGGAGCTGGCTTGCCGGCGATGCTTTTGAGATTACTCGGGCAACTCGACCAGGCCATCAACATCCGTCATCGCCCGCTCCAACAGGTCCGCCGGCAGACTCTTGCTGGCCCGCGCGCCGAGCAACTTGAGCTGCTCGCTGCGGCTGACCAGGTTGCCACGGCCTTCCGTCAGCTTGTTGCGCGCCGAGCTGTAGGCCTTGTCCAGTTGCTGCAAGCGATTGCCGACTTCATCCAGGTCCTGAATGAACAACACGAACTTGTCGTACAGCCACCCTGCCCGCTCGGCGATTTCCCGGGCGTTCTGACTCTGCCGTTCCTGCTTCCACAGGCTGTCGATGACACGCAGGGTGGCCAGTAACGTGGTCGGGCTGACGATCACGATGTTGCGGTCGAACGCTTCCTGAAACAGTGTTGGCTCCGCCTGCAACGCCGCGGAAAACGCCGCTTCGATGGGCACGAACAGCAAGACGAAATCCAGGCTGTGCAAGCCGTCGAGCCGTTTGTAATCCTTGCCGGCCAGGCCTTTGACGTGGTTGCGCAGCGACAGCACGTGCTGCTTGATGGCGATCTGGCCGATGGCATCGTCTTCGGCCGCCACGTATTGCTGATAGGCCGTCAGGCTGACCTTGGAGTCGACCACCACCTGCTTGTCGCCCGGCAGATAAATGATCACGTCCGGCTGGAACCGCTCGCCATCCGGGCCCTTGAGATTGACCTGGGTCTGATACTCGCGGCCCTTCTCCAGACCGGCGTGCTCAAGCACCCGCTCGAGAATCAGCTCACCCCAGTTACCCTGGGTCTTCTGCCCTTTCAAGGCGCGGGTCAGGTTGGTCGCTTCGTCGCTCAGGCGCAGGTTCAGCTGTTGCAGACGCTCCAGCTCCTTGGCCAGCGAAAAGCGTTCGCGCGCCTCGGCCTGATAGCTTTCCTCGACGCGTTTTTCAAACGACTGGATGCGCTCTTTCAACGGATCGAGCAACTGCCCCAAACGCTGCTGACTGGTTTCGGCGAAGCGCTGCTCGCGCTCGTCGAAGATCTTGCCGGCCAGCTCGGCGAACTGGGCACGCAGCTCGTCCCGCGAGCCTTGCAGGTCACTGAGACGCTGCTGATGGCTTTCCTGTTGCTCACGCAGCTCGGCATTCAGCGAGGCGGCTTGAGCGTCCAGGCGACGCAACTCAACGTCTTTGCCGGCGCGCTCGATGTTCCAGGCATGAGCGGCGTCGCGGGCGTCATCACGTTCGATCTGCAGCAGTTCAACTTCACGGCGCAAGGCGGCGAGGTCTGCCTGCTTGGCGGCGTTGGCCTGCCCCAGGTCAGCGATTTCGTCGCGAGCAGCTTCGAGCTGGGCATTCAACCCATCCTGAGCCAGGTTGGCCATGGCCAGACGCTCTTCCAGCAGTGCAACCTCTGACTGCGTGGTGTTCGCACGGCGCTGAAGTTGCCAGGCCAATACCAGCAACGGCAGTGCAGCACCCGCCAGACCGAGCAATATGCTGGTCAAGTCCATCGCCATAGCCAATCCTGCCCGTTCGATAAAGCTTGAAGGTTAACCAAGGTGTCAGGTCTTGGACAGCTCAGTCTTCGATCAGACCGAGTTCCTGTTGAGCGCGCCGATCCCCGGCCCGCGCGGCCTGACGCAAGAGGTCCTGGCCGATACGACGGTCCCGGGCATTCCCGCATTCGCGGCACATCAACTGACCGAGACGGCTCTGCGCGGCCACCACGCCTTCACGCGCCGGCTGCTTGAGCAAACGCCCGGCGAAATGTTTGACGTTGTGGTTTTCGCCCAGGCGCGGGCTGTCCAGCAGCCATTCGGCCACACGCATCGAAAAGCGCTTGGGTGGGGTGACGCTGGTAGGTGTCGAGGTTGCGGGAGCTGGTACTGAGCGAAACTTCATAAAGCACTGTGGGGCAGATCGGAAGGCGCGCCACTCTACTCTTTTTTTCTTACAGGTAAAGCCTAAAAAAACCCGGCACGCCCGTCCTAGAGCAAGCGCTCGGGACAATCCACAGAAGCTGTGGATAACTCAGTGGACAACCGCCCTTGAACTCTCGCAAAGCCCTGTGGAATGGGGCTCGCAGTCAAACTGACGATTTTTTCACCAGTAAAAAAAACCGATGTTTTTCATTGACTTAAATTTTGGTTACAGGCACCCACTACGTTTGAAGGGCAGATGACAGTGGGGTGACAGTCCGCGCAACTTATGTGCACAAGTACCTTCGAGGCAGTTATATCCATGCGCTTTTTCGGCGCATTTTCTCACCTGGCTTGGGGATAAACCCTGGCGAACCCATGATCCAGACCGGTTTCGAACCGACGAACGTCGACGACCGATGGTCGGAATCTGTGCCATTACAGGGCGAAACCGGCGCTCTCTGGCTGTGGGTAAGCGCCAGTCCGCACACAAATGGCGGCATCCGGGAGATGTTTTTGACTAACACACTTCCTTTCTGCAATTCAATCCGTTAGTATCCGCGGCGTTAGTACCAAGCTGAAAGTCAATTCTGGTCGAACAAATCCTCCCGGTCAGCCTTCCCAAAGGAAGCCTCAACCGAACAAGCGGGATCGACCACCTCGATGGTTTCCAGGTAAAACTTGCGCCAACACAGCCTTTGAATCGAAAGCAAAGGGTGTTGCGAAGCTCACTTACTCTGACCGAACCAGCCTGCAAATTGATCAGGATCTTCACCCCGGGCCCAGAACCTTTGCCCTTGATGTGTTGCCTGCCCTCCTAAGTACCTACCTGCCAGCCCAAGCGCGCCAACTTAATCAGCGCTTCAAACTGGCTGCTTTGTTCCAGTCGGGTTCTTCGTTCGACCAATGGTGGTCGTCGTCACTGGAACGTTTTAATTTTGCACGGTTCTTATCCGTGTCGCTTGTAGGAACACCCATTAATGACTACTCAAATCCACACCCAGGATGCCATTCGCACCCTAACCAACGCTTTTGCACCAATGAACTGCCTGATCATGGCCGCTCGCAAAGGCTGCTTCAGTTTCACTCTGGTCAACGAACACGGCATCGCTCGTCACAGCGAACGCCTGTACCCCGATCAATACTCCAGCGCCGAGCCGCTGCAGGCCGTGATCGAGCGTACCCGTCAGGCACTGGTTGCCTGAGACGCCAGAAACGCTGAAAACCTCAAAAGCCTCGCCTTGAAAAGCGGGGCTTTTTATTGCCTGTTGTTTCGTGTGCGGGCTTTGGTTTGGTTTTGGTGGTGAGTACATATCCGTTTCTTCGGTCACGGCTGACATTGGTTTCGCCCTTACGGCGAGTCACTTGGAAGAGCCCCAAGTAACCAAGGGCTCTTGCCCCTTTCGTTCGGTGCCTCGCTGTGGCTCGGCATCCCCTCGCTCCGGCCCTGCTCCGTGGGCCCGCCGCCATCGGCCATCCATGGCCGGGGGCGGCTAACCCGGCATCCATGCCGGGTTGCCCACTGCGCAGAACCTCCACTCGGCCTCTCGAGGGGGCGCTCAGATCAAAAGCGGAAGGCGAGCTAACGCTCGGCCTGATGAGTGGTGGAAATCAAAAGCGTATGGGATTCCCTGTAGGAGCCGGCTTGCCGGCGAAAAACGTCGGGGCAACGCGTTCATTCAGGCAGCCCGCGTTATCGTTGGCGTCCATCGCCAGCAAGCTGGCTCCTACAAGGGAAATGCAGATGTGTTTGGATAAATACGATCAACTGTAGGAGCCGGCTTGCTGGCGATAGCGGCGGGTCAGCGACACATGTATCGCCTGAAAGGACGCCATCGCCAGCAAGCCGGCTCCTACAGGGGAGCGGTGTACAAATCCGGAATGAGTGAACGCAGCAGTGAAGGAGAACGCGTGCACCAAAGAGCCAGGTCGGCTTTCAGGCCGCCTCGGCGGCTGTGGCGGTAGTCGCCCCCTCGAGAGGCCGAGTGGAGGTTCTGCGCAGTGGGCAACCCGGCATGGATGCCGGGTTAGCCGCGCACGGCCAGGGATGGCCGATCGCGGCGGGCCCACGGAGCAGGACCGGAGCGAGGGCATGGCGAGCATTAGCGAGGCACCGAACGAAAGGGGCAAGAGCCCTTGGTTACTTGGGGCTCTGCCAAGTGACTCGCTGTAAAAGCGAAACCAATAGCCGCCGTTACCGAAGAAACGGATATGCACCCAAACGAAAGCCCCCCCTAAAAAACGGGTCTTTTTATTGCCCGATATTTCCCTTTTCACAGCCGCCGCGTAAGCACTAACCGATATAACGGTTATAACTGTCTGCCGGAAATATTTTAAAAACAGACCTTTACAGCGCGAATATGACACTACACTTCAACTCAAGCGGCTTGAACCGCTTACGGCGAGCCTGAGTCGATCCACCCGCTGCCAACGCTAAGTTCAGGACTCGCCGACCACTTCTTGTTCGAGGGTTTTATGGGTATCGCTGCCAGCGAACTGTGCCGTTATGTGATCCGTCCGACACTGATCTACCTGGGACGCCATAGCGCGACCGCCGAATCCCTGCTGCTGGGCATCGCCGCCAGTCAGTCAGCCCTTGGTTCCGCCCTGCATGACCGCCGTGGACACGGCTTGTACCGAATCGCCGAACCCCGCCACCAGGCACTCTGGGACCATTACCTGGCACTTGATCCGGAACGCGCGAGCCTGGTGCGCGGACTGGCCAGCCAGCATGCGTTCCTCAGCGGCCCACACCTCGAACTGACCGTTAACCTGCGTTACGCCACAGCCATCGCCTGGCTGCTGGTCGAAGAACAGAACACCCCCCTCCCCGAAGCAGACGACTTGCTGGGAATGGCCCGAATCTGGCGCCAGACCTTCCAGCCCCAAGGACGCCTGAGAGATTTCACCTACGCCTGGCAAACCTGTGTATCACCGTTGAATCAAGTCGCCTGCTGAACCCCTCGCTCAACAAGATCGCCCAACAGGTCGCGATTTTGGTCGGATTGTCCTACAAAACCGCTCTAAATCAAGCAATACAGCCTATAGCGCTGGGACGAAAATGTTGGTAATTTTCGCCCCGGTGATCACCAGGAGTTCTAATAATGAAAAAAGTAATGCTCAAAACCACCCTTAGCCTCGCCGTTGCCTTGGCATCCACCCAAATCTTCGCAAGTGGTTTTGCCCTCAACGAACAAAGCATCAGTGGGATGGGCACTGGTTTTGCCGGGCGATCTTCTGCTGCCGACGACGCATCCACCGTTTTTGGCAACCCTGCCGGTATGTCTCGCCTCAAGCGCGAACAAGTGACCGGTGGTGTTGCATTTATCGACGCGCACGCTGACATCAGCGATGCAAGCTCCCGCCCGAATAGTGGTACCAACAAAGGTGACATGGTCCCTTTCATGGGCGTACCCATGGGCTACTACGTAAAGCCAATCGATGACCAGTGGGCTGTCGGTTTCGGCGTCTACGCGCCATTCGGCCTGGTGACCGACTACGAGAACGGCTTCGCCGGCAAATACTTCGGCAGCAAGAGCGAAGTCAAAATCGTCACCCTGCAGCCAACCGTCAGCTACGCCTTCAACGACAAGGTGTCGATCGGTTTCGGTCCGACCATCAACCGCATCGACGGCAAGCTGGAATCGAACCTGTCGCTGAACCCGCAGGCAGCGGACGGTACCGTCAAGATCAAGGGTGACGACACCGCTATCGGCTACAACATCGGTATCATGGTTCAAGCCCTCGAAAGCACTCGCCTCGGCCTGACCTATCACTCGAAAGTGAAGTACAAGCTGGACGGTGACACCAAGGTCAACTACGGCGTACTCGCGGCGCTGGGCCAGAACCCGAACCAGAAGTTCGACGCTTCGCTGGACATCACCACGCCAGAGTCCGTGGACTTCTCGGTCACTCATCAGCTGGACGACAAGTGGACCCTCTACGCAGGCAGCACCTGGACTCGCTGGAGCCGCCTGCAAGAAATCACCGTCGAGAACGAAGGCGTTCCTGCCGCCTTGGCCGCACGCGGCCTTCGCACGATCACTGAAGAGCAGAACTGGCACGACACCTGGGCTCACGCCATCGGTGCCTCCTATCAGTTGAACAAGCAATGGGTGCTGCGTACCGGTCTGTCCGTCGACCAGGCGCCGACCAACAACGAAAACCGTTCCCCGCGCATTCCGACTGGCGATCGCAAGATCTTCAGCCTGGGCGCTGGCTGGAGCCCGACCGACGACCTGACCATCGACGTAGCGTATTCGTACCTGCGCGAAGAGTCGGTCAAGGTCAACAACAGCAACGGTGCTCCTCGCAACCAGACCTACAACGCCAAGTATGAAAACTGGGCGAACGGTTTCGGCATTGGTGCGACCTACCGCTTCTGATGTGATTCACGGCGAGCCTGAACCCCTCGCCGCCTGAATCAAAAAAGCCCCGCGCTCTTTACAGAGGCGGGGCTTTTTAGTGGGCGTCGATCAGGGTTGTGAAGCCAGGGCTTTTTCCACGGCGGCGATGAATTCTGGATCGTCAGGGGTGGTGAGGCTGGAGAAGTTGGCGATCACCTTGCCTTTGCGATCGACCACATACTTGTAGAAATTCCACTTCGGCGCATCGCTTTGGGCGGCAAGTACCTGAAACAGATGAATCGCATCATCACCGCGAACCTTCTGCGTCTCGGTCATGGTGAAGGTCACGCCGTAATTCACGTAGCAAACCTTGGCAGTTTCCGCACCATCCTTGGATTCCTGCTTGAAGTCATTGGAAGGCACACCGATCACCTCCAGCCCCTGCCCCTTGTAACGCTGATTCAGCGCCTCCAGGCTTTTGAACTGCGGGGCGAAACCGCAAAAGCTCGCGGTGTTGACCACCACCAGCGGTTTGCCGGCGAAGCGCTGGCACAGGTCGATCGTTTCCTTGGCCCGCAGCTTGGGCAACGAGCCTTGCAAAAGCTCAGGGCACTCGTCGGCCGCTTGAGCCAATCCGGTAAACGCCATGAGTAACGCGGGAACGGCAAGCCAGCGCATCAGCATGTCCATGCATCCTTGAAAAGTCGTCTGCAATGAACTTACTCGCCCTCACATCCTGCTAGCAAGCGCCCATGCCCAATTGCATCAACGCCAGCCCGCCCTGATGCCAGCCCCACCACGCCAGGGCCAGCAGCAACAGGCCGCCCGCTGCCACGGCGATTCGTGGCCAGAGGCTGTTCATGTCGCGCTCATCCGGGTTTGCAGGCGCGCCACCGGCCGCTCACGCACTGGCCAATTCAAGGCAGCCGCCAACAGGCTCAAAAGAATCGCTACTTGCCAGATCAAGTCATAACTCCCGGTTCGGTCATACACCACCCCGCCCAACCAGCCACCCAGGAACGATCCGAGCTGGTGGAACAGGAAAACGATCCCACCGAGCATGGACAGATTTCTTACGCCGAACAAGGTCGCCACAGTGCCGTTGGTCAACGGCACCGTCGACAGCCACAGGAAGCCCATGGCCATGCCAAACAGATACGCCGTGGTTGTCGTCACCGGCGCCCACAGAAACAGGACAATCACCACGGCCCGCAGCACATACAGACCGGTGAGCAAACGCGGCTTGGACATCCGCCCGCCGAGCCAGCCCGCTGTGTAAGTACCGAAGATGTTGAACAACCCGATCAGCGCCAGCACCGTCGTGCCGACCGTGGCGGGCAAATGCTGATCCACCAGATACGCCGGCAAGTGCACACCGATGAACACCACCTGGAAACCGCAGACAAAAAAGCCGAACGACAGCAGCCAGAATCCCGAATGGGAACAGGCTTCGCGCAAGGCTTCGGAGAGGGTCTGCTCGTGACCGAGAACCGGCAACGGCTTGTCCTTGAGCATGCTCACCAGCGGCACGATCAGCGCCACCAGCAGGCCCAGCGCCAGCAATGCCGCCGACCAACCGAGCCAACCGATCAAACCCAGCGTGCCAGGTACCATCGCAAACTGGCCAAAAGAGCCGGCAGCGCTGGCGATACCCATGCCCATGCTACGTTTCTCCGGGGGTACCACGCGGCCAACCACGCCCAGGATCACCGAAAATGAGGTGCCCGACAGCCCGATACCGATCAATAGGCCCGCGCTCAGCGACAGGGTTACCGCCGAATCAGACAAGCCCATGAACAGCAGGCCCATCGCGTAGAGCACACCGCCGATCAGCACCACTTTCGCCGCGCCGAAGCGGTCGGCCAACGCGCCGGTAAAGGGCTGCGCCAGGCCCCAGATCAGGTTCTGTAAGGCGATGGCAAAGGCAAACGTCTCACGCCCCCAACCGAACTCGGCACTCATCGGCGCCAGAAACAGCCCGAAGCCATGCCGCACGCCCAGAGACAACGCAAGGATCAGCGCACTCCCCACTAAAACCCAACCGCAAGTACGCCACATCGATGTCATTCTTATTCTCCGGTAGCGGGTATATACCCGCTTAAGATCGGAAAAACTGGCGTCAGGCCAGTTCGTCCAGCAGCTTCAGCAAAATTTCGCGTTTTTCGGCGCCCAGACGATCAACCAGTCGCTGTTGCGCCGCCTCCCAGGCCGGCAAGGCCGCTTTCAGGCGTTCAGCGCCGGCCTCGGTCAACCTGACGATGCGATTACGCATGTCTTCGCCCTCGACCAGCATGACCAGACCGTCGCCTTCCAATACCCGCAGGTTGCGCCCGAGGGTGCTGCGGTCCAGGCCCATGGCTTCCGCCAGGGTGGAAATACTCGGTTCATTCAGACGCTGCAGATTGCACAACAAAGAATACTGGGCAACGTTGATTCCGAAGCCGTCGAGAGCGCCGTCGTAGTGCCTGCTGACGCCACGGGCGGCGCGACGCAGGTTGATGCATAAACATTGAGAGTCGAGCATGGTGCGTGTATATACCCGCGGTTGAATGAATGCAAATTTTTGATACAAAACCCTGTAGGAGCGAGGCTTGCCCGCGAAGAATGCCCCGCGGTCTAACAGAAAAACTGAGTTATCGTTCTTCGCGGGTAAGCCGGATCGCCGTACCGCTCGCTCCTACAGGAACAGTGCAAGGCCAATCAGTAAAACCATCTCCAGCAATTCCAGCAACGCCCCCGCCGTATCGCCTGTCGTCCCGCCCAATCGCCGCAGCATCACCTGCCGCAACCAGACAAACACCAGCGCCGCCAACACCAACGCCACGACGCCGCCGAGCCCTGCAATCAGCACACAAGCCAATGCACTGACCGCCAGCACCTGCTTGCCGGCCAGACGCGGCAGATGATCGGCCAGCGCCTGCCCCAAGCCACCGGCCCGTACATACGGCGTGGTCAGGAACAACCCCAGCAAAGCAGCGCGGCCAATCAACGGAACGATAATCAGGAAAACGCTGTGCTGCTGTTCAATCAATGCCAGCAACGCCGCGAACTTCAGCAGCAACACCAACACCAGCGTGACCACCGCTATCGGACCGCTGCGCGGGTCCTTCATGATCGTCAGCGTTCGCTCGCGATCGCCAAAACCACCCAGCCACGCATCGGCGCTATCAGCCAGGCCGTCGAGGTGCAACGCACCGCTGAGCAACACCCAAACCGTCAACAGCAACGCCGCGTGCAACAACAACGGCGTGCCCGACAACACCCAGTTCAACGCCCACAAGATCCCGCCGAACAGCAGCCCCACCAGCGGATAAAACAGCAGCGAGCGCCCCAACTCCTGCGGCGCCGGCATGCCCGGCAGACGAATCGGCAGGCTGCTCAGAAATTGCAGGGCGATCCAGAACGGCAACATGGTCAGATCGCTTCCTTGAGAATGACGCCGGGTTCGACGTTCAACGAAAACAGCGAACCATGGCCCACTTCAACGTTGAGCAACTGCTCACGCGGCAACCCCCGCGCCTGCGCCAGCAACAAACGCATGACACCGCCGTGGCTGATCAGCAACACACGCTCGCCCGCGCAGGCAGCCTGCAAACGCCCGACCGCGGCCAGCACTCGCGTCGAAAAATCCTCGACCCGCTCACCCTGCGGCGGCGTAAACGAATAGGGGTCGGCCCAGAACAAACCCAGCGCCTCGGCATCCGTTTCCATCAGCGCCGCTGCGCTCTGCCCTTCCCAGGCACCGAAATGCAGTTCCTGCAGATCTTTATCCAGCTGCACGGGCAAACCCAGTTTCGCACCAAGCTCTTCGGCGAACCGCGCACAGCGTTGCAATGGCGAACTGACCAGACGATCCCATGGCCCCTGCGCGACCACCGCTGCGCGCATCTGCGCCCAGCCTGTGGCGGTCAGTGCATCGTCGAGGCTGCCGCGCAAACCGCCGCCCAGTTCGGTTTCGCCGTGACGCAACAGGTCCAGGCGCAAGGTCATGCCGGACGGTCCGCCACGGCGGCTTCGGCGAAGGTCGCCATTTGCCCGTGGAGGTCACACGCCAGGCGCAGCAACGGCACGGCCAACGCCGCGCCGCTGCCCTCGCCCAAGCGCAGACCGAGGTCCAGCAAGGGTTCGGCGTTCAGGGTTTCCAGCACATGGCGATGACCTGGCTCGGCACCGCGATGCCCGAACAACAGCCACTCGCGGCAATGCGGATTCAAGCGCACCGCCACCAATGCGGCGACGCTGCAAATGAACCCGTCCACCAGCACCGCGACACCTTCCTGGGCACACGCCAGATACGCGCCGACCAGTGCGGCGATTTCAAAACCGCCGAGGTTGAACAGGGTTTGCAGTGCATCGCCACGCTGAGCGCTGTGCAAGGCCAAAGCCCGTTCGATGACCTGAGCCTTATGACTGACACCCGCCGCGTTCAGACCGGTGCCCGGCCCGGCCAGATGCACCACCGGACAATCCAGCAAGGCACAGGCCAACGCACTGGCAGCCGTGGTGTTGCCGATGCCCATCTCGCCGCCGATGAACAACTGCGCGCCCGCCGCAATGGCGCGCTGCACGCTGTCGCGACCGGCCTGCAAGGCGAGTTCACCCTGGGCTTGAGTCATGGCCGGGCCGTCGACAAAATTCGCGGTGCCGGCACCGATGTTCAAGTGGCGCACGCCCGGCAGATTCAACGACGGCGTGACCGTGCCGAGGTCGACCACTTCGAGCGACGCGCCGAGCTGGCGCGCCAACACACTGATCGCCGCGCCACCGTTGACGAAGTTGTGCAGCATCTGCCCGGTGACTTCCTGGGGAAACGCCGACACACCTTCGGCGACCACGCCATGGTCGCCGGCAAAAATCGCGATCCACAGCTGATCCAGGCTCGGCTTGACCTGCCCCTGCAATCCCGCCAACTGCACCGCCACCGACTCCAGCCGCCCGAGGGAACCGGCCGGTTTGGTCAGTTGCTGTTGCCGGGCTTCAGCCTGCTCGACGGCTTGGGCATCGATCGGCTTGCACGGGTTCAGCCACCAGGATTGAGTCATAACGCAGTTCCTTTCAGAGTCAGGGGCAGGCCGGCGACGGTCAGGACGACTCGCTGACAGCGCTCGGCCAAAGCTTGATGCAGCCAACCGGCTTCATCGACGTAGCGGCGAGTCAATTCGCCCAGCGGTACGACACCCATTCCGGTCTCGTTGCTGACAAAAATGATTTCACCCGGCAGTTCGGCCAGGCAGTCCAGCAGCGCTTCACGTTCGGCCGTCAGGCGCTCGGCGTCGTCGAGCATCAGCAGATTGGTCATCCACAGGGTCAGGCAATCCACCAGCAGGCAACGCTCGGCACGGGCGGTTTCGCGCAGGACGCGGGCCAGCTCAACGGGCTCTTCGATCAGCGCCCATTCGGCTGGACGACGGGCGCGGTGGTGGGCAACCCGCTCGCTCATTTCACCGTCCAGCGGTTGGCTGGTGGCGATGTAGGTCACCGGGAGCTGGCTGTCTGCTGCCAGTTTTTCGGCCAGGCGACTTTTGCCGGAACGGGCGCCGCCGAGGATCAGTTGCAGCATGGTTCATTCCTTCAAATAGGCGGTGCGGTCAATGGCCTCTTCGCGGGCAAGCCTCGCTCCTACGGGTTTGCGCGACTCTCGATCTTGTAGGAGCGAGGCTTGCCCGCGAAGGGGCCAGAACAGCCACCTCAAATCCCGCAGAGCTCACGCAACAGTCGGGTATCCAGATGCTTCTCCACCAAATCCGCCAACCGCTCGATATCTCGCTCACGCAACCCGTGATAATCCACTTCCTGCACATCCTGCAAACCCGCCCAGCGCAACAGCGCACTGCACGCCGCCGGCGATTCAAACAGGCCATGCAGGTAGGTGCCGAAAATCTGCCCGTCGCCACTTTGCGCGCCATCGCAACGGCCATCGTCCAGCTGCACGGCGGCATTTTCCAATGCCGGGCCGGTGGTGACGCCGGCATGAATTTCGTAGCCGCTGACCGGCGCATCTTCCAGCGCCAGACGCCCGCATACATTGCGCAACTGCTTCTCTTCTTCAAGCTGCGTTTCGAACGCCAGCAACCCCAAACCGGCGCTGGAGCCCGGCGCACCTTCAAGGCCCAACGGATCGTGCACCTGCTCGCCGAGCATCTGCAGGCCGCCGCAAATACCCAGGACTTTTCCGCCGTAGCGCAGATGACGGGCGATGGCGGTTTCCCAGCCGTTGGCGCGCAGATACGCAAGGTCGCTGCGCACGCTTTTCGAGCCAGGAAGAATGATCAGGTCGGCGGGCGGTATCGCCTGGCCGGGGCCGATAAATTGCAGGTCGACTTGCGGGTGCAGGCGCAGCGGATCGAAGTCGGTGTGGTTGCTGATGCGCGGCAACACCGGCACCACCACTTTGAGCACTTGATCGGCCTTGTCGGCCTGGCGCTGATCGATGCCGTCCTCGGCTTCCAGGTGCAGGTCCATCACGTACGGCAGAACGCCAATCACCGGTTTGCCGGTGCGTGCTTCCAGCCAGTCGAGGCCCGGTTGCAGCAAAGCAATGTCGCCGCGAAAACGGTTGATGATGAAGCCTTTGACCCGTGCCTGCTCGCTCGGCGACAGCAGTTCGAGGGTGCCTACCAGATGCGCGAACACCCCGCCGCGATTGATGTCGGCGATCAATACAACAGGGCAATCCACTGCCTCGGCGAACCCCATGTTGGCGATGTCGCCGGCGCGCAGATTGATCTCGGCCGGTGAGCCTGCGCCTTCGACCATGACCACTGGATACGCCGCGCTCAGTCGCGCATGGGAAGCCAGCACCGCTTGCATGGCGATGGCTTTGTAGTCGTGATAGGCGACCGCGTTCATGGTCGTGACGGCGCGCCCATGGATGATCACCTGGGCACCGGTGTCGCTGTTGGGTTTGAGCAATACCGGGTTCATGTCGGTGTGCGGTTCGAGGTTGGCGGCCTGAGCCTGCACGGCTTGCGCGCGGCCGATCTCGCCACCGTCAGCAGTCACGGCGCTGTTGAGCGCCATGTTCTGCGGTTTGAACGGCACCACGCGCACACCCTGCCGCGTGACCCAGCGACACAACGCCGTCACCAGCGTGCTTTTACCGGCGTCCGACGTAGTGCCTTGCACCATCAGCGTAGTCATCGGCTTTCCTTGGCGTAATCTGTAAACGCTTGCGCGAGACGGGTCCAGTCGGCTTCTTCGCCGGGCAGGCCGAAACGCAGGCTGCTGTTGTGGGTGAACAACCGCAGCAGGATGCCGCGCCGGGCCATGAACTCATGCAACTCTTCGGCGCACTCGGTCACCAGCCATTGAAACAACGCGCAACCGCCCTGAGGTTTGAAGCCGTGTTCTTCAAGCAACAGCGCCAGCCGTTTGCTGGCTTCTTCGGTACGCAGACGTTGTCTGGCGTGGCCTTCGGCATCCTTCAGGCAGGCTTGCCCCAACACGCGGGTCGGCCCGCTGACGGCCCAGGGGCCGACTTGTTCGGCGAGCAACTTGAGCAACTTGCGCTCCGCCAGTACGAAGCCCAAGCGCACCCCGGCCAGACCAAAAAACTTGCCGAAGGAACGCAGCACGATCAAGCCCACCATATGGGCACATGGCGCCAGACTCAGTTGCGGCGTGTTGTCCATGAACGCTTCGTCGACCACCAGCCAGCCGCCGCGCTGCGCCAGCCTGGAATGCCAGTCGAGCAGACGGCTCGGGGTCAGGCTCAAACCCGTCGGATTGTTCGGATTGACCACCACCAGCACATCGAGACTGTCGAGGAAGAAGTCGACTTCCTGCTCCAGCACTTCACGCACGATGTAACCGTTGCGACGCCAGGCTTCGGCGTGCTCGGCGTAACACGGCGACAGCACGCCCACCTTGCCGTCCCGCCGCAAACGCGGCAGCAACTGGATCGCCATTTGCGAACCGGCCACCGGCAACACCTGCGCGGTGCCGTAATAATCACAGGCGGCCTGCTCCAGACCGTCATCGTTTTCCGGTAACCGTGCCCAGGCGCGCAACGGAATGTCCGGGACAGGAAACGGCCAGGGCGCGAGGCCGCTGGACAGGTCAAGCCAATCGGCTTCGGCGATACCGTATTCGAGCGCGGCCTTGCGCAACCGTCCACCGTGTTCAAGCATAGAATTCAGCTCCCACGCAGAGAATCAGCAGCCATAACCATACCCCGCGCTGGACCAATTGCCAGCCACGGTCAATGGAGTCGGCATCCGCCGGCACGCCTTCGCCCAGCTGCGGACGCTGATGCAACTCGCCGTGATAAATCGCCGCCCCGCCCAACTCGACACCCAGCGCACCGGCTCCCGCAGCCATCACCGGCCCGGCGTTCGGGCTGTCCCAGGTCGGGCCCTGGGTGCGCCAGCATTTCAGTGCAAGTCGGGTTTTGCCCAGCAGCGCGTAGGTCAACGCCACCAGCCGCGCCGGAATGTAGTTGAGCACGTCGTCGATTTTCGCCGCCGCCCAGCCAAACCGTTCGAAGCGTTCGTTGCGATAGCCCCACATCGCATCCAGCGTATTGCTCAATCGGTAGAGCACCACGCCCGGCGCACCGGCCACGGCAAACCAGAACAGCGCAGCAAACACTGCGTCGCTGCCGTTCTCCAACACCGATTCGGTAGCAGCGCGGGCGACTTCGGTTTGATCCAGTTCGCTGGTCTGGCGACTGACCAGATAGCCGACGCGTGTGCGCGCCTCCTCCAGATCATCACTGCGCAGGGCCTTGGCAACCGGCTCGACGTGCTCACCGAGACTGCGCAGGCCGAGGGCGCAATAGAGCGCGAGAATCTCGACGATCCAGCCAACGTAAGGCGCCCAGGAAAACGCCGTGGCCAGCAAGGTCAGCGGCAACACCGCAATCACCCATGCCGTGACACCGTGGCTGCGCCAGCCGCGCCCGCCACCATTGAAACGTTGCTCGATGCGGTCGGCAAAACGGCCGAACGCCACCAGCGGATGCCAGCGTTTGGGTTCACCCAGCAGCGCATCCAGCGCAACCGCGGCGACACTCAACAACGCCACACTCATTGACTCACTCCCCAATAATTTTCGTACAGCATTTCACTGAGCGGGCGCGCTTGCGCCCAGCCTTCGAGTACCAGCATCGGCGCCGGATAGAATTCCTTGACCGGGCCCAGGCAAAGAACAGCCAAAGGCTTGGCCCCTGCGGGCAAACCCAGCAGGTCGGCCAGGGCTTGCGGCTCGAACAAAGAGACCCAGCCCATGCCGAGTCCTTCGGCACGGGACGCCAGCCACAGGTTCTGGATCGCGCAGGACAACGACGCCATGTCCATTTCCGGCAAGGTGCGACGGCCAAAGATGTGCCGCTCGCGATCGTCCATCAGCGCAGCGACCAGCACTTCGGCGCAGTCGTTGATGCCTTCGACTTTCAACTTCATGAATTCGTCGGTGCGCTCGCCGAGGGCTTCGGCGGTGCGCATGCGCTCCTCTTCCACCAGCAACTGGATCTTGCCGCGCAGGGCCCGGTCGCTGATGCGGATGAACCGCCAGGGCTGCATCAAGCCGACGCTTGGCGCCTGGTGCGCGGCGTCGAGCAGGCGCCGGAGCAACTCGGGTTCGACGGTGCCGCCGCTGAAGTGGCGCATGTCGCGGCGTTCGGCGATGGCTCGGTAGACCGCTTCGCGTTCGGCCTGACTGAATGCGTTGTCAGTCATGGCCTCTTCGCGAGCAGGCTCGCTCCCACATTTGAGGCTGTACCACCTGAAGAAACGCGGTCCCCTGTGGGAGCGAGCCTGCTCGCGATGGCGGTCTGAAGGTCAGGCGCAAACAACGCGGCAATCGCGGTCGGATTCGACGGAAAATAAAAATGCACATAAGAAGCGGTCATCCGCCCCTCACGATAAACCGCCTCCGCCCCACGCCCGCCATTCGGGCTCATACCACGAGCAATCGGCTCAAGCTCGGTGCTGGTCAGCGAGTGATGATAGGTATGCCCGCGCAGCGAACCTTCCGGCAAGTCAACCGCCTGCAACGCCAGCGCCGCCAATCGTTTCTGCATCACCGCATCACCGGTCAGCAAACCAACCAGCTCCGCCCGCGTGCCTTCGACATCGGTCAGCGAATCGAGCAAATACAACATGCCGCCACACTCGGCCAGCAAGGGTTTACCCACCGCGTGATGAGCGCGGATGGCGTTGAGCATTTGAGTATTCCGAGACAGCGCCACATGGTGCAATTCCGGGTAGCCGCCCGGCAGATAGAGGCTGTCAGCCTCCGGCAATTGGGTGTCGCGGATCGGCGAGAAGAATGACAATTCGGCGCCCATGGCCCGGAGCAAATCCAGGCTCGCACCGTAGGTGAAAGCGAACGCCTCATCACGGGCCACGGCGATTCGGACACCGGCCAGCAACGGCTCGGCGGCGATCACTTCTGGAGCGGCGAATTCCACAGGCGGTGGCAGCGTAACGTCGCAGCTGTTGGCCAGCGATTCGGCCGCCGCGTCGAGGCGCAGGTCGAGGTCATTCAGCTCGCTGGCTTGCACCAGACCAAGATGCCGACTCGGCAGCTCGATCCCGGTTTCCCGGGACAACGCGCCGTACCAGCGCAAGCCTTCGGTCAGGCTGCCTTCGAGCAATTGCGCATGGCGCAAGGTGCCCACGCGGTTGGCCAGCACGCCGGCGAACGGCAAGTCCGGCTGATACTTCGCCAGCCCCAGCGCCAGCGCACCAAAGGTCTGCGCCATCGCCGTGCCGTCGATCACCCCGAGCACCGGCACACCAAAGTGCCGCGCCAGATCGGCGCTGGACGGCGTGCCGTCGAACAGGCCCATGACACCTTCGATCAGGATCAGGTCCGCTTCACCGGCGGCTTCCCACAACAGTCGACGACTTTCCTGCTCGCCGACCATCCACATGTCCAGTTGATACACCGGCGCACCGCTGGCGCGCTCGAGAATCATCGGGTCGAGAAAGTCCGGGCCGCATTTGAACACGCGCACCTTGCGTCCCTGATTGCGATGCAAACGGGCCAGCGCGGCGGTGACGGTGGTCTTGCCCTGACCGGAGGCCGGCGCGGCAATCAAGACCGCCGGGCAATGACGTGGTTGATTCACAGCTCGACGCCTTTTTGCGCTTTGATCCCGGCCTGGAAAGCGTGTTTGATGACGCCCATTTCAGTGACAGTGTCAGCCAGCTCGATCATTTCCGGCTTGGCGCCGCGACCCGTGACGACCACGTGTTGCATCGGCGGACGCGCCTGCAAGTCGCTGAGCACCTGATCGAGGTCAAGGTAGCCGTGCTTGAGGGCGATGTTCAGTTCATCGAGCACCACCAGGCCAATCGACGGATCGCGCAACAGTTCGCGGGACACTTCCCACGCGGCTTCGGCGGCGGCGATGTCACGCTGGCGGTCCTGGGTTTCCCAGGTAAAGCCCTCGCCCATCACATGAAAACGCACCTGCTCCGGGAAGCGTCGGAAGAACAACTCTTCGCCCGTGCTGCTGCGCCCCTTGATGAACTGCACCACGCCGCACTGCATGCCGTGGCCCATCGAGCGGGCGAGCATGCCGAAAGCCGAGCTGCTTTTGCCCTTGCCGTTACCGGTCAGCACCAGCAGCAGGCCGCATTCATTCGGGGAGTTGGCGATGCGTTCGTCGATCACGGCTTTTTTGCGCAGCATACGCGCCAGATGGCGTTCGTCACGATCGGGAGTATCAGTCATGGGGGAGCTCTCCGTTGAGGCTGGATAACGGCGGGCAGGCACAAGAATAGACGGCAAGAAGCCTGGCATCGCCCACCGTGATGCCGCTGAATGGATCAGGCCGGTCTCCGGGCTCATGAGCGGCGTTTCGCCTGACTGCGCGCCTTCCCATATCGACATTCGACACAGTGGCTCAAGGCGCAGCCTTCACTCATTTACCGTTGCGGGGGCAGCGCCGGGATCGTGACTGTTCATGAATTGAACGAGCGCACTCACCGGCTTCCCTGTTTCACTCTGTCGACCGACGCCACAGAGCACCTGAAACAAGCCGCGAAGGTTAGAGGGTTGGGGGTGGAGCGTCAATTAAAGCCGGGAGACCGTCGGGCGAATAACTGCCGTCGATCAATAAAATGACGCCAATCTTGTGCCACACTCCTAGCAGTGATATCAAAGCGCCACAACCTGACAACACAATAACAAGGGTGAGCCACATGCAAGGCATGACCATCAGCAATCCGAAGCTGGAATTCCTGCGCCCGGTGCTGGAGCGCTGGTTTGACTGTATCGACCGCTACAACGCGGTGCGCGGCGATAACGACACGCCTTACTGGTACGACGAAAAAGCCAACCTCGGCTTGCTCTCGGCTGCCGCGTGGATGGCGGAAATGGTCACGCTGCAGAACACACCCACCCGCAAACAAAACGAGGAAGGCGAACGCAACGCCCGCGCCGACCTGTTCATCGCCAGCAGCGAAGAACGCGCCTTCCTCCAGACCACCCAGCGTTGGCCACGGGTCAACAGCTTGAACCTGACGCAGGCCCTGGCCGATATCACCAGCGACGCCAAGCGCATCAGCTACGCCAGCGACCTGAAACTCGGCTGCCTGTTCGTCGCCCCGCAAAAGGCCCAGCACGGCGCCACGCCGGAAGAACTTCAGGACATGGTCGACGACCTGCAAAAGGAACACAGCTGCGCGGTCGCCTGGTATTTCCCCTACGCCTACCGCAAGTTGCGCAACGAAGCGGGCAACTATCATCCCGGCATCGCCGTACTGTTCAAGGAAGCCCGCGGCTGACCGGTTGAACCATCGCGGGTTTGCACTTCTCTATTGATCAGGTCACTGCATTTATAGGGAAGATCAGCATGCACAAGCCCCGGCTCGTTCTCGTCATCGCCCTCACAGGAGGGCTCGCTGCCTGCAGCGAGACCTCCACCCTGCAAGTCTCCGACGGCACCGGCCCGTCCCCTCGACTGCCAGAACCGAACAAGACCCTGATCCCGACAGTGAACATCGCCCCGGCAATCGGCTGGCCGGACGGCGCGAAACCCACGGTGGCAGCGGGTACGCAAGTGGCGGCATTTGCTGAAAACCTCGATCACCCGCGTTGGCTCTACGTGCTGCCGAACGGCGACGTGCTCGTCGCCGAAACCAATGCGCCGCCCAAACCCGATGATGGCAAAGGCGTTAGAGGCTGGGTCATGAAGAAAGCCATGGGCCGCGCCGGTGCCGGCGTCCCGAGCCCGAACCGCATCACGTTGCTGCGCGACAAAGACCACGACGGCATCGCCGAAACTCGCACGGTGTTCCTGGAAAACCTCAATTCGCCCTTCGGCATGACCCTGGTCGGCAACGACCTGTATGTCGCCGACACGGACCGCTTGCTGCGATTTCACTACCAGGACGGCGCCACGACCATCAAGTCGCCGCCGATCAAAGTGGTTGATCTGCCGGGCGGCACGCTGAATCACCACTGGACCAAAAACGTGATCGCCAGCAAGGACGGCAGCAAGCTGTACGTCACGGTGGGCTCCAACAGCAACGTCGCCGAAAACGGCATGGATCAGGAAGAAGGTCGCGCGGCGATCTGGGAAGTGGATCGCGCCACCGGCAAGCATCGAATTTTCGCCTCGGGCCTGCGCAATCCCAACGGCATGGCCTGGGAACCGCGGAGCGGCGCGTTGTGGACGGCGGTCAACGAGCGGGATGAAATCGGCAGCGACCTGGTGCCGGACTACATCACCTCGGTCAAGGACGGCGGGTTCTATGGCTGGCCTTACAGCTACTACGGCCAGCACGTCGACATTCGCGTCGAGCCGCAAAACCCGGACCTGGTGGCCAAGGCCATTGCTCCGGACTACGCGGTCGGCCCGCATACCGCCTCACTGGGTCTGACGTTCGCTGAAGGCAACAGGCTGCCAGCGCAATTCAAGGAAGGCGTGTTCATTGGCCAGCATGGTTCATGGAACCGCAAGCCGCACAGTGGCTACAAAGTGATTTTCGTGCCGTTCAGTGCCGGCAAACCGAACGGAAGCCCGGTTGATGTGCTCACGGGTTTCCTCAATGACGAGGAAAAAGCCATGGGCCGGCCGGTGGGTGTGGTGATTGATCAGCAGGGAGATTTGCTGGTGGCGGATGATGTGGGGAATAAGGTGTGGCGGGTGTCGGCAACCCAGTAACTACGCCACACACATACCCTGTAGGAGCAAGCTTGCTCGCGATAGCGGTGCATCAGGCAACATCAATGTTGGATGTACTGCCCTTATCGCGAGCAAGCTCGCTCCCACAGGGATCAGCGTTACCGCTTGCGGCAGAGGGTTAAACCATCGCCCAGCGGCAACAACGACAGATCCACACGCGAGTCATCCTTCAAGGCGCGATTGAGCGCCTGGATAGCGCGAGTGTCTGCGCTTTCGGGATTCGGCTCCAGCACCCTCCCGCTCCACAGGGTGTTATCGAACACCGCCAGGCCACCGACGCGCAGCAGACGCAGCGCGTGCTCCAGGTAGGCCGGATAGTTGGCCTTGTCGGTATCAATGAAAATCAAATCGAATTGACCGGGTTGATCCAGCCGAGCCAGGGTTTCCAGCGCAGGCGCCAGGCGCAGGTCAATTCGTTCGGCGACGCCCGCTTCCTTCCAGTAACGGAGCGCCGTGGCGTTGTAGTCGCCGGGGATATCACAGCAAATCAGCGAACCGTCATCCGGCAATGCCGCCGCCATGCACAACGCGCTGTAACCGGTGAAGGTGCCGACTTCCAGCAAACGCCTCGCGCCGGTGAGCTTCACCAGCAATGCGAGGAACTGCCCCTGCTCCGGCGCCACCTGCCAGCGCGCCATCGGCAGCGCCTGGGTTTCATCGCGCAAACGCTTGAGCAGCGGCGTTTCCCTAAGGGAAACGTCGAGCAGGTATTGATACAGGGAATCGTCGATATTGAGTGTGCGGGCGGTCATGACGACCTCTGCGAACTAGGGGTTACGCGCCAGATGCTCGGGTTGCAGAACACGCTTGGCGCTCAGGTAAGCTTTCTGCCAATACGCTTTGGACAAGCTGTCGAGCTTCACCGTGCCGCCAGTGGCTGGCGCATGGACGAAACGACCTTCGCCAACGTAGATCCCGGCATGGCTGACCTGGGAGCCGCCATTGGTGGCGAAGAAAACCAGGTCGCCGGTTTGCAAGCCTTCCTTGCCGACATTGGCTGCCTGCATGCTGATCATCTCGCGCGTGGTGCGTGGCAGGGAAATGCCCGTCACGTCACGGTAGACATAACCGATCAGACCGCTGCAATCGAACCCGGAATCTGGCGTATTGCCGCCCCAGCGATAAGGCGTGCCCACGAGGCCCAAGGCGCGAAACAACACGTCTTCCGCCTCAGGCGAAAAGGGTTGCGCGGAGCCGAAGACAATGGGTGCGCGAACCACCGGCGCAGGTGGCGGTGTGCGGCTGGCGCAGGCACTGAGCAGCGCTGCGAAGAACATGAGTGCGAGGCGGGCCGACATCGTCATAAGCAGAACATCCTGATCTGGCTGCGGCTTTTTCCACCGGAAAGGCAGAAAAGAAAACCGCCTGCGCAGGACGCAGGCGGTTTGCCATCAATAATAGATCAGGATTCTAGCGGGTACGCGGCAAACTTCAAGTAAGACTTTAAGTTCGCCTTACAAACTGTCCGCCTACTCTGTTGCAGAGAGGCCGTTGCCGCCACTGATGTGGCGACAGGCTGGACAATTACTTGCGTGCAGTGACCACGGTCGGGGCCATCGCAAGTGCGCGCTTGGCTTCGATGAAGGTTTTGCTCCAGTAGCTGTCGCCCAGGCTATCGACCCGGACACCACCGCTTTTGCGGCTGCTGGAGTGGATGAACTGGTTGTCACCCAGGTAGATCCCGGCGTGACTGACACGACCGCGGCGACCATTGGTGGCGAAGAACAGTAGATCGCCCGGCTTGAGCGCGCTACGGGAAACCAGTGGCGCGTCAACGTTGATCATTTCGCGAGTGGAACGCGGCAGGTTCATGCCGGCCTCTTCACGAAACAGGTAACCGATGAAGCCGCTGCAATCGAAGCCAGCCTCGGAGGTGCCGCCGAAACGGTAACGGGTACCGATCAAGGACATGCCACGCTCGAGGATGCTGTCGGCCAGAACCGGAAGCTGGTAGGACTTGCCGTCGGCGAAGTCTGCCAGTTCTTTATCGGTGGCCAGCTCTTCCTGGAAAAGAACGGAAGAAGATTGCGCAGTAACTGAATTTTTAACCTGCTGTTGTTGCTCTTGCTGGGACACTGGAGAGTGAGCAGCGCAACCGAACAACAGGGTGACGAGTGCGAGAGGCACGAGGGGTGCGAAGCGATTTAGCATGGGCACGACCGTGGCTGATAGTTGTAAAGAAGCCGAGACTATGCCCGCTATCAACCTCATTTGCAAATTCAATCGAACTTTATGTGACTTCTTGGTTTCGCGTTTACATCTAAGCGCTTAAGCCCCATTTAGACGCTCGCGCAGCCTGCCCCGTGCAGGAAAGCGGATTTTGTGGCGCCTGAAATATGCCGCAGCCCCTGAAAAACCTGGGCCTTACCAGCCCAACGTTTCTTTCAGGAACGGAATGGTCAGCTTGCGTTGAGCTTGAAGGGAGGCCTGATCGAGACGCTCAAGCAGCTCGAACAACGCGCTCATGCTGCGAGTACCGCGAGTCAAAATAAAATGCCCGACTTCGTCGGTCAGGTGCAGGCCGCGACGGGATGCACGCAGTTGCAAGGCACGCAATTTGTCTTCGTCGGACAGCGGACGCATCTGGAAGATCAGCGCCAGGGTCAGACGGGATTTCAGGTCCGCCAGCTTCACCGGCAATTCGCGCGGCGAGGTCGATGCCGCAATCAGCAAACGCCGACCGCTGTCACGCAGGCGATTGAACAGATGGAACAACGCCTCTTCCCAATCCGCGCGCCCGGCAACCGCTTGCAAGTCGTCGAGGCAGACCAGTTCGTATTGTTCGAGGTTGTCGAGGATTTCGATACCGCGATCCAGCAGCTCGGCCAACGGCAGGTACACCGCCGGCTCCCCCAACTGTTCAAAGCGCAGACAGGCCGCCTGCAGCAGATGCGTACGCCCTACCCCGTCCTTGCCCCAGAGATAAATCAGGCTTTCGGTCCAGCCGGCGTCGGCTTCGCAAAGCCGCTCGACATAGCCGAGTGCAGCGGCATTGGCGCCTGGGTAGTAATTGATAAAGGTAGCGTCATCACGCAGACGCACACCTAGGGGCAGCTGAATCGGTTTCATGCTGACTGAACAGTTCCAAAGGAACCGTTAGTGGCCTCTGTGTAAAGTTTGCGAAGTTTATACCCGTGACGCTGACCGCACAATGCGACAGACCATAAGCAAAATCAAAGGTTTGCGTTATCGCACCGGTTTTATGACTGTTTCTTTGGCGGCGCATGTGACAGCCACGCAAGGGATGCGGGCCAGCCTGGTACTGAACCAGGCCGCCCGCGATGGGTCATCAGCGAACCTTACAGCTCAGGTTCATCGACGCCACTGTAGATATCAGAATCTTTATACAAATCATGCACATGGCGCACCAGCACCATGATCACCGCCGCCACCGGGAGCGCCAGCAGCACGCCGGTAAAACCGAACAGTTCACCGCCGGCCAAAATCGCAAAGATCACCGCCACCGGATGCAGGCCGATCCGGTCGCCCACCAGCAACGGCGTCAGCACCATGCCTTCCAGCGCCTGGCCGACCATGAACACCGCAACGATGCCAATCATCGGGTACAGGTCGCCACCAAACTGGAACAGACCGGCAATCAACGCCGCGCCAATCCCGATGACAAACCCCATGTACGGCACAATCGCCGCCAGACCGGCGATCATCCCGATCAGCAACCCCAGCTCGAGCCCTACCAGCATCAGGCCCGCCGAATAGATCACACCCAGCGCCACCATGACCAGCAGCTGCCCGCGTACGAACGCCCCCAGCACTTCATGGCATTCGCCGGCCAGAATCACGACGCGCTCTTCACGAGCGCGGGGCAACAGGCTGCGGATCTTGGCCATCATCACGTCCCAGTCCCGCAGCAGGTAAAAGCTCACCACCGGGATCAGCACCAGATTGGCCAGCCAACCGATCAACGCAAGGCCGGAAGCGGTCGCCTGACTCAACACCATGCCGACAATGTCGGTGGTCTGGCCCATGTGTTCGCTGATTGCCGCCTTGAGCTTGTCGAATTTCCAGAAGCCATCCGATAACCCGAACTTCGATTGCGCCCACGGCAATGCAGTGTGCTGCAACCAGTCGAGCATCTGTGGCGCCAGCTCATACAAGCGGAACAACTGCTTGGCGAGCATCGGCACCAGCACCAGCAGCAACGTGGTGAAAATCAAAGAGAACAACGCGAACACCGCCACCACGCCCCAGGTCCGCGAGAGCCCGGCCTTTTCCAGGCGATCCACCAGCGGGTCGAACAAGTAGGCCAACAACAGCGCCACCAGGAACGGCGTCAAAATCGGATGCAACAGCCAGATAAACGCGCAGAGCAGAACCACTCCACCCAACCAGAACCAACGCCGCGTATCGGCCATGTACCACTCCATATCCATCTATATAAAGAAAGAAAACCTTACCAACGGAAACGCAGTTGCGGCACCGGTGCAGGCGCTGGCGCAACAGCGGGCGCCGAACCCTGGGCCACCGGCTGGACAGGCACCGTCGGAGCCGGCGCCTCACCCGCCGGAACCTCCTGCAACTTCGCCAGCGACAACTGCGAGCGCAACTGCTCGGCACTGCCATTGACCCGGTAGAGAATACGGTTACCGTCAACACTTTGCAGACGCGCGCCAAACGGCTCAAGCAAACGCCCCAGCGTTGCATAGTGCTCCAGATTCATGCCTTGCACTTCCAGCAATTGCTCACCCGAAGCACCTGGCTTGACCACAAACCGTGGCGCCAGACGCTGACTGACCGCCAGCAGCACCGCGTCAGCCACAGCGGCCTGATCCGCGCCCTGCACGCTGCCCGCCTCCTTCTGATCGCCCAGCCACAAATGCCATTTGGCCTGCCACTGACCGCCCTCCTCCCGCGCATGCACCGCCAGCAAGGCATCGGCGTTGTAACGCTCCGATGCACCGCGCAGTGGCGCTGCATCCGTACCTTCCAGATTCGGTGCAGTGGCGACCAATTGTTCACTCAAGTCCGCCAATGGCAGACGCAGCGGCAGACCACGATGCTGTGCGGCACGACGTAGCGGCGCAGCAGCGGCCTGGCCATCACCGACCAGACTCGAACCTTCGGCGGAATCATTCAACCACCAACCGAGGATCGACGGCCGGTTCGCCCCCCACAGCGACAGCCCGGCACGGCGCAACGCCTGTTCGGTGGAGGTCGGATCGAAATCGACTTTCAGCACTTCCGGCGGGCCGGCGTCGAAGCCGTACTGACTGATGATCTGCTGCGGGTCCTTGCGGACGGCCGCCAACCCCGGACTTTGCGCCGCCTTGGGGTCTCCGGTCAGGCGCAATACCAGCGTGTCGAGCGCGCGCTGGGTGGCTTGATCGCGCTCTTCAGGCGCCTGACTGGTGACTGGCTCGCGCACCTGATAAAGGCCTTTTACGGTTTCAGCATGACTCGCCAGGCTGACCAGGGACAAACAACCCACAAACAATGATCTGAAAAAACGCATGGAGGATTCCTGACGACAAGAGCGGCTGGAACTGACCGCATGAAGACAATCGAGCAAGGCTGTGACCATCGCCCGACGCAAAACATTCACACGTCCCGGTTAAGTTTTTCGCACTGCCATAACGATAGACGGTTAATCGCGATACCTTATACAGCCAAGCGGGAGACGACCAACACGGGCAATTACGGTTTTTTTGTATCGATATGCCCCTGCTGTCGGCCTGAGGATGGCCGCTGCCCCTCAAGCCTGATAAAATCGCGCGCCTTCGCAGACCGGCAACAGCCGGGCAGTGTCGGAATAGCGCGCATGGCACTCGCCTTCGTCTGTTCCGACAGCCCCACTGGACCCGGTCGTTACCCCTGAATCCCCCCTAAAGGCCTGGATCATGAGCAAGCAACCCTCCCTGAGCTACAAGGACGCCGGTGTAGACATCGACGCCGGTGAAGCATTGGTCGAACGCATCAAGAGCGTCGCCAAGCGCACTGCGCGCCCGGAAGTCATGGGCGGCCTGGGCGGTTTCGGCGCCCTCTGCGAAATCCCGGCCGGCTACAAGCAGCCTGTGCTGGTTTCCGGCACCGACGGCGTCGGCACCAAGCTGCGCCTGGCGCTGAACCTGAACAAACACGACAGCATCGGCATCGACCTGGTCGCCATGTGCGTGAACGACCTGGTGGTCTGCGGCGCCGAGCCGTTGTTCTTCCTCGACTACTACGCCACCGGCAAACTCAACGTCGAAACCGCGACCCAGGTCGTGACCGGTATCGGCGCAGGCTGCGAACTGTCCGGCTGCTCCCTGGTCGGCGGCGAAACCGCTGAAATGCCTGGCATGTACGAAGGCGAAGACTACGACCTGGCCGGTTTCTGCGTCGGCGTCGTGGAGAAATCCGAAATCATCGACGGTTCGAAAGTCGCTGCCGGCGATGCCCTGCTCGCCCTGCCGTCTTCCGGCCCGCACTCCAACGGCTACTCGCTGATCCGCAAGATCATCGAAGTGTCGGGTGCCGACATCGAAAACATCCAGCTCGACGGCAAACCGCTGACCGACCTGCTGATGGCCCCGACCCGCATCTACGTGAAGCCGCTGTTGAAGCTGATCAAGGAGACCGGCGCGGTCAAAGCCATGGCCCACATCACCGGTGGCGGCCTGCTGGACAACATCCCGCGTGTACTGCCGAAAGGCGCTCAAGCGGTGGTTGACGTGGCGAGCTGGAACCGCCCTGCCGTGTTCGACTGGCTGCAAGAGAAAGGCAACGTCGACGAAAACGAAATGCACCGCGTACTGAACTGCGGCGTCGGCATGGTGATCTGCGTGGCTCAAGAGCACGTTGAAACCGCGCTGAACGTACTGCGTGAAGCTGGCGAGCAGCCTTGGGTCATTGGTCAGATCGCCACCGCTGCCGAAGGCGCGGCCCAGGTAGAACTAAAGAACCTCAAGGCTCATTAATGTCCGTCACCTGTGATGTGGTGGTGCTGCTGTCCGGCACCGGCAGTAACTTGCAGGCCTTGATCGACAGCACGCGGACCGGCGACAGCCCGGTCCGCATCGCTGCGGTGATTTCCAACCGCGCCGACGCCTACGGCCTGCAACGCGCCAGGGAGGCGGGTATCGACACCCGCTCGCTGGATCACAAGGCTTTCGAAGGCCGCGAAGCCTTCGATGCCGCGCTGATCGAACTGATCGACGCTTTCAATCCCAAACTCGTGGTCCTGGCCGGTTTCATGCGCATCCTGAGCGCTGATTTCGTGCGTCACTACGCGGGTCGCCTGCTCAACATCCATCCCTCGCTGCTGCCCAAATACAAAGGGTTACACACTCATCAGCGCGCGCTGGAGGCCGGCGACACTGAACACGGCTGTTCCGTGCACTTTGTCACCGAGGAACTCGATGGCGGACCACTGGTCGTACAGGCAGTAATACCGGTAGAGTTGCACGATTCGCCGCAGAGTCTGGCGCAGCGAGTTCATACCCAGGAACACCTTATCTACCCGATGGCCGTACGCTGGTTTGCCGAAGGTCGCTTATCACTCGGTGAACAAGGTGCTTTACTGGATGGCAAGTTACTCGCGGCCAGTGGCCACTTGATTCGAACCTAGGAGATTTTATGCGTCGCGCCCTGCTCTTCGCTTGCGCTCTGCTTGCCCTGCCTTTCGCGCAGGCTGCGGAACTTCAACCCTTCTCCGCCAGCTACACCGCCGACTGGAAGCAGCTGCCCATGAGCGGCACCGCCGAGCGCAGCCTGACCAAGGAAGCCAACGGCGTCTGGAAGCTCAGCTTCAAGGCATCGATGATGATTGCCAGCCTGACCGAAGAAAGCACCCTGACCCTGGACAAGGACACCCTGCTGCCACAGTCCTACCACTTTGAGCGCGGCGGCCTGGGCAAAGCCAAGAAGGCTGACCTGGATTTCGACTGGACCACCAAAATGGTCACCGGCACCGATCGCGGCGACGCGGTCAAGATCCCGCTCAACCGCGGCATGGTCGACAAATCCACTTACCAGTTGGCCCTGCAGCATGACGTGGCCGCCGGCAAGAAAAGCATGAGCTATCAGGTGGTCGATGATGGTGAAGTCGATACTTATGACTTCCGCGTGCTGGGTTCGGAAAAAGTCGACACCAAGGCTGGCCAGATCGACGCGATCAAGGTCGAGCGCGTGCGCGACCCGACACAAAGCAAGCGCATCACCGTGCTGTGGTTCGCCAAGGATTGGGATTACCTGCTGGTTCGCCTGCAACAGGTCGAGACCGACGGCAAGGAGTACAACATCATGCTCCTGGACGGCAAGGTCAACGGCAAGGCTGTCAAAGGCAGCTGATCCGCAGTGATACGAAAAAGCCCCGCCAATGCGGGGTTTTTTTTCGACTTGAAAAAGTAGCGGCTCAAACCTGTAGGAGCGAGACCGGCTTGCCGGCGAAGGCTGCGTGTCAGGCTATGAGGTTTTGGTGGCGTACATATCCATTGCTGCGGTTACGGCTGCTATTGGTTTCGCTTTTACAGCGAGTCACTTGGAGAAGCGCCAAGTAACCAAGCGCTCTTGCCCCTTTCGTTCGGTGCCTCGCCTAGGCTCGGCATACCCTCGCTCCGGTCCTGCTCCGTGGGCCCGCCGCGATCGGCCATCCTTGGCCGTGCGCGGCTAACCCGGCATCCATGCCGGGTTGCCCACTGCGCAGAACCTCCCCTCGGCCTCTCGAGGGGGCGCTCAGATCAAAAGCGGAAGGCGAGCTAACGCTCGGCCTGATGAGTGGTGGAAATCAAAAGCAAACGCCGATCCCTGTAGGAGCCGGCTTGCCGGCGAAAAACGTCTGGACAACGCGTTCATTCAGACAGCCCGCGTTATCGTTGACGTCCATCGCCAGCAAGCTGGCTCCTACAATTTTGAATCGTGTGAACCCAATCCCCGTGTAGGAGCCGGCTTGCTGGCGATAGCGGTGGGTCAGTCGACGTATGTATTGGCTGGACGGGCACCATCGCCAGCAAGCCGGCTCCTACAGGGGATCGGTGTGCACATCCGGAATGAGGGAACGCGCGCACCAAAGAGCCAGGTCGGCTTTCAGGCCGCCTCGGCGGCTGTGGCGGTAGTCGCCCCCTCGAGAGGCCGAGCGCAGGTTCTGCGCAGTGGGCAACCCGGCATGGATGCCGGGTTAGCCGCCCCCGGCCATGGATGGCCGATGGCGGCGGGCCCACGGAGCAGGACCGGAGCGAGGGCATGCCGAGCCTAGGCGAGGCACCGAACGAAAGGGGCAAGAGCGCTTGGTTACTTGGCGCTTCTCCAAGTGACTCGCTGTAAAAGCGAAACCAATGGCGGCCGTTACCGCAGAAATGGATATGTACACCATCAAAAACCATCGCACGCCACAGACTTCGCCCCGAAACCAGGACCAAGGTCCCCCCCCGGCAAGAAAGTGGAACGCGCCAAAGAAGGAATGCTCTATACCTTCAAGGCCTTTTTTGATCGAATGACTATTTCTACTGCCGAGGTTCCCCATGACAGTCACCGTCAACACCGTTTCCGCCGAAGGTTTTCGCCACAGCGTACAAATCGATGACCACGAACTCTTCGCCGATGTCCCGACATCGTCCGGTGGCGAAGGCTCGGCGCCTGAGCCGCACGACTATTTCGATGCAGCGCTCGGCGCATGCAAGGCCCTGACCCTGAAGCTCTACGCGAAGAAGAAAGGCATCCCGCTGACCGGCGTTGGCGTAGAGGTCAAGCGCGACAACAGCCAGGAGCAAAAAGGCAAATACGCCCTGCACGTCAAACTGACCCTCAAGGGCGTGCTCACCGACGCCCAGCGCGACGAACTGCATCGCGTGGCCGACCGCTGCCCAGTGCACAAGCTGATGACCACCAGCGAAGTCAGCATCGAAACCCACCTCTCCGAAGGCGCGTTCAGCCAATAGCGGCAAGGCTCGGGCAAGCGGGTTATGCTCCACGCGTCACCCGCTCAGCCTGGAATGCACCATGAACACTCCGCTCGTGATTCGCCCCCGCGCCGAAGATGTCGAAGGCCAACCGATTCTTCGCCCGTTGCCGTCAGCCAAATGCCGCAGCGTCGGGCCTTTTGTGTTTTTCGACCACATGCTGGAAACCCGTTATCCAGCGGGCAAAGGCATGAACATCCGTCAGCACCCGCACATCGGTCTGTCGACCCTTACCTACTTGTTCGAAGGGAAAATCCAGCACAAGGACAGCCTCGGTTCCGATCAGGTTGTGGAGGCCGGCGACGTCAGCTGGATGACCGCTGGCAGTGCTATTGCCCATGTCGAGCGCACGCCCGGAGCCCTGAAGGCCAGCGGTTTCACGATGCACGGTTTGCAGATCTGGCTGGCATCGCCCAAGGATCATGAGCAAGGCCCGGGACACTACAGCCATCACCCGGCAGCCACGTTGCCGGTCAGCGATAACCTTGGCGTAAAGATCCGGATGATCGCCGGGTCAGGCTTTTGCCTGGAATCGCCAGTGCCGGTGCTTTCTCCTACGCTGTACGCGGAACTGAACCTGCAAACAGCAACCACGCTGCTGATTCCCACCGAGCATGAAGAACGGGCGTTGTATGTGTTGAGCGGTGAGGCGCAGCTCGATGGCGAGCCGATAGAGCCGTACTCGCTAGTGGTGCTGCCTGCCGGGGAAGAAATGACGCTGTTCGCCGAGAGCGACTGTCATGCGGTGTTGTTCGGCGGCGCGCCGCTGGATGGACCGCGACGGATCAACTGGAATTTTGTGTCGAGCGATCCGGCGGCTATCGACGAAGCGCGCCGGCGCTGGGCGGCCGGGGATTGGCCGTCGGTGCCGGGGGAAAGCGAGCGTATTGAGCTGCCTTGAGATTTGTGGCGTTACTGCCGTGCCATCGCGAGCAGACTCACTCCTACGGTAGACCGAGTCGCAATCACTGTTCCCACATTGGAATGCGGTCTACTGTAGGAGCCGGCTTGCTGGCGATGGCGGCGTCGAAATCGCCATCGCCAGCAAGCCGGCTCCTACAGGATCGGGTTCACAGCCAAAAAATTTCAGGTCATAAAAAAACCCGCCGAAGCGGGTTTTTTTACAACGTCGTTAAACCGACAGTTCAACCAGCAGCTTGTTGAGACGGCGCACATACGCGGCCGGGTCTTTCAAGCTGTCGCCGGCCGCCAGGGCCGCCTGATCGAAGAGAATGTGCGACAGGTCGCCGAAGCGCTCGTCGCTCTGCTCGTTGTCGAGCTTCTCGATCAGCGGGTGCGCCGGGTTGAATTCGAAGATCGGCTTCGAATCCGGAACCTTCTGACCGCTGGCTTCCAGGATCTGACGCATCTGCATGCCCAGGTCCTGCTCGCCGATGGCGAGAATCGCCGGGGAGTCGGTCAGACGATGGGAAACCCGCACTTCAGCCACGGATTCGCCCAGCGCAGTTTTCAGACGCTCAACCAGACCTTCTTTGGACTTGGCGACTTCTTCCGCGGCTTTCTTGTCTTCTTCCGAATCCAGGTTGCCCAGGTCGAGGTCACCGCGCGCCACGTCGACAAAGCTCTTGCCGTCGAAGTCGTTGAGGTAGCTCATCAGCCACTCGTCGATGCGGTCGGTCAGCAGCAGCACTTCGATGCCTTTCTTGCGGAAGACTTCCAGGTGCGGGCTGTTTTTGACTTGCGCGTAGGTTTCGCCGGTCAGGTAGTAAATCTTGTCCTGACCTTCCTTGGCGCGAGCCAGATAGTCGGCCAGACCCACAACCTGCTCGCCTTCTTCGCCCTGAGTGGACGCAAAACGCAGCAGGCCGGCGATTTTCTCTTTGTTGGCGAAGTCTTCTGCCGGGCCTTCTTTCATGACCTGACCGAAGTTCTTCCAGAAGCCTTTGTATTGCTCAGGCTCGTTTTTCGCCAGTTTTTCCAGCATGTCCAGCACGCGCTTGGTCAGCGCCGACTTCATGGAGTCGATGATCGGGTCTTTCTGCAGGATTTCCCGCGACACGTTCAGCGACAGGTCATTGGAATCGACCACGCCCTTGATGAAGCGCAGGTACAGCGGCAGGAACGACTCGGCCTGGTCCATGACGAACACACGCTGCACGTACAGCTTCAGGCCTTTCGGCGCTTCACGCTGGTACAGGTCGAAAGGAGCGCGGGTCGGTACGTAGAGCAGCGAGCTGTATTCGAGCTTGCCTTCGACCTTGTTGTGGCTCCAGCTCAGCGGGTTCTCGAAGTCGTGAGCGATGTGCTTGTAGAACTCCTGGTATTCCTCGTCCTTGATCTCGGTACGAGGACGGGTCCACAGGGCGCTGGCGCGGTTGACAGTTTCCCACTCAACAGCTGGCTTCTCTTCGCCTTCGGCGGCTGCCACTTCTTTCGGCAACTCGATCGGCAAAGCGATGTGGTCGGAGTACTTCTTGATGATGTTGCGCAGACGCCAGCCATCGGCGAACTCGTCTTCACCGGACTTCAGGTGCAGGACGATGCGAGTACCACGATCGGCTTTCTCGACGGTGGCAACTTCAAAATCACCTTCGCCCTTCGACGACCAGTGCACGCCTTCGCTGGCGGCAGCACCGGCACGACGGCTGAACACGTCGACTTTGTCGGCGACGATGAAGGCAGAGTAGAAACCCACGCCGAACTGACCGATCAGGTGCGAATCCTTTTTCTGATCGCCCGTCAGGTGTTTCATGAAATCGGCGGTGCCGGATTTGGCGATGGTGCCCAGGTGGGTGATCGCATCTTCACGGCTCATGCCGATGCCGTTGTCTTCGAGGGTGACGGTTTTAGCGTCCTTGTCGAAGCTCACACGGATTTTCAGTTCGGCGCCACCTTCCAGCAACTCAGGCTTGGACAGGGCTTCGAAACGTAATTTGTCGACAGCGTCAGAGGCGTTCGAGATCAATTCGCGAAGGAAGATTTCCTTGTTGGAATACAGCGAATGGATCATGAGGTGCAGCAGCTGCTTCACCTCGGTCTGGAAGCCCAGGGTTTCCTTTTGAGTTTCCACACTCATGGTCATCAAACTCCAATCAGATGGCAGTGGCCGCGACCTAGAGGGTCGGCGGCGGGTTGTCATCAAAGTTGGGGGCTCGGATCAGGATTTCAAGGGCTCATCGATTTTGAAGTGGGCGCGGGCCGTGGCGATGGGTTCGGATTCGGTGCTTTGCCAGGCGGTCACTGCCACGTTTGCGACACGCCGCCCCTGACGGCACACCTGGCAGCGCGCCCACGTATCGCGAAACTGCCCGGCGCGCAGGTAGTCGAGGGAAAAATCGATGATCTTCGGCACACCCGGCGAGCCGGTAAAAATCAGCAGGTGCAAGGCCGCGGACAGCTCCATGAAGCCAGCAATGACGCCGCCGTGAATCGCCGGCAGTAAAGGGTTACCAATGTTGTCCTTGTTCGCCGGCAGGCGAAACAGCAGGTCATCCCCCACCCGCGAACACTCAATACCGATCAGTTTGGCGTAGGGAATCAGATGCAGCAGCGAGGCATAGTCGCCCTGCTCATGGGCCTGTTGCAGTTGTTCCTTGAAGTTGTCGGTCATTTCGCACCTCCGGCGATGGCGCCACCAAACCCTTTGGTGCCTTTGACGCCCTTGCCCATGCGCATGAACGTGCCGACGACATGGGCGATGGGCTGCTCGGGATCGTCCTGATAAGCAAAGCCACGGGCGAAGATCACGTCGGTAGTGACCCGGTAGCACTGGGCAAAACCATAGACGTCCTTATGCGGTTCGGCGGCATGCATGTAGTCGATGCGCAGGTCGAGGGTCGGGCAGACTTCGAATTCGGGCAACACGCAGAGTGTGGCCATGCCGCACGCGGTGTCCATCAGGGAGGTCAATGCCCCGCCATGGATCACGCCGGTTTGCGGATTGCCGACAATTTGCGGGCTGTACGGCAGGATGACCGTCAGTCCATCGCTGCTGGCGCTGTGAACGCGCAAACCAAGTACCTGGCAATGCCTGAGCGCCGAAAGGAATCGCGTCGCGCGCTCAAAAACGGGGTTTTCGGCCATGTGGTAAACACTCTTCTTAGTACTCGGAGATTGTATTAGGTGTATTCGTAAAAGTTCCCGCAGGAATAATCTTATATATCTGAACGAATTGAGGAACTTAACCCTGATGTCCACGCTCGAAAGGCCAGATAGATATTTTCCATAAGGAGAAACACCCCATGCGTAAGACTTTAGCTATTGCCTTGATGTTGACCGCTTCCCTCGGTCTCGCTGCCTGCGATAAAAAATCCGAGGACAAAGCTCAAGAAGCCGATAAACATGCTGAGCAAGCTCAGCAAGACATGAGCAAAGCTCAGGATAAAGTGAACGACGCTGCGAAAGAAAACGCCGAAGCTGCCAAAGCTCAGGCTGAATCGGATGCAGCTGCAGCAAAAGAAGCACCTAAAAACTAAAACAGTTTTTAGCGTGATAAAGAAAACCCGCCAAGTGCGGGTTTTCTTTTGTCTGTCATTTGCCTTGTTAGAGCAAAATAGTTCTAAAAGTCGGACTAATCATCAATAGCAGCGAACACACTAACCCGACAAACCACACCAGACTCCGCTGCCAGGCCAGATCACTCCAATAGCACACTAAGTAAATGACCCGCGTAATCACAAAGATGATTGCCAGCGTATCAATCAGCCACCCCGCCGTTTGCGTGGTGTGCGCCATCAACACCCCCACGGCAAACAATATAAACGCCTCAAAACAGTTCTGATGAGCTGCCACTGCGCGGGCGCCAAACCCTGTGAGTTGTGCCTGTTGCTGGCGCGGCAGATGATTGTCGTAACCGCCCTGCTCTTTCATGGCCCTGGCCACCGGCATGCGGGCCACATAGATCAGCAAGGCACTGATAAACACACACCAGAACGGAATACTCATCAAGCGGCCTCTCGGTTCGCCTCGGGCAATGGCGCCTCTGTAGGGGTATAGACCATCACGTCGAGAACGTCGGAATGAAACTCCCGGCGATACAGCACCAGCACCACGCCAGCGCTCATCAGCATGAACAACCAGGGGCTGACGAACCACGCCAACATGGTCATGCCGAAGTAATAGGAACGCAGGCCGAAGTTGAACTGGTTGGCGGCCATGGAGATGACACGCGCCGCCCGTGCGGCAAAGGCTTTACGCTCCAGCTCGGAAACATGCCGCTCGCCGACCATGGGGGCCGACCCCACCAGAATCGCAGCGAAGTTGTACTGGCGCATGCACCAGCTGAACGTGAAGAACGCATACACAAACACCAGCGCCAGGCACAGCAACTTGATCTCCGACATGCCCTGGGAGGCCTGTTGCACCATCGGGATGTCCGCCAGCAATGACACCGCCCGTTCCGACGCACCGAGCACGGTGAGAATGCCGGCCAGGATAATCAGTGTGCTGGAGGCGAAGAACGAAGCGTTGCGCTCCAGATTGCCGATCACACTGGCATCGGCGATGCGGTTGTCCCGCATCAGCATGCGCCGCATCCAGTCTTCGCGGTACAGGTGCAACACACTGGCCAGGCACGCGGTGTCGCGGCCCTTCCACGTCGCATAACGGGTGTAGCCGCCCCAGCAGATGACAAACCAGATGGCAGCGAGGATGTGGATCAGGTTGGCGTGGATGAACGACATGCAGGTCCTTGTGAGACGTTGGTTGAATCTGTAGGAGCGAGGCTTGCCCGCGAAGGCGGTGTACCTGTCGAAGATTAGGTCGAATGTTACCCCCTCTTCGCGGGCAAGCCTCGCTCCTACAGGTAGTGCTTCGACGTTAGCCGACAAAAAAAGACACTGCCTCACGCGCATAAAAAATGCCCCGTATCGATTGATACGGGGCATTTCCATGTTCGCTCAAGACCCGCTTATGGCGGGCCGTGATACGCCTTAAGCCAGCGCTTCTTCGCGCTTGCCCAGCATGCGGTCGCAAACCACCGCGACCACCAGGGTCATGACCGACGGCACCAGCCACGCCAGGCCCTGCTCACTCAGCGGCAAATGCGCCAATTGCGTCGGCATCCAGTCCGCCAGACCTGCGCCCTTGAGCGCGTCGATCAGGCCGAAGATGAACGACACCAGCATCACCGGACCGACGATGCGGCCCTGCTCATGCCAGAAGTCCTTGCAGAAGCTCAGGGCGACCAGCGCGATGCACGGCGGGTAGATCGCGGTGAGGACCGGGATCGAGAATGCGATCAGCTTGGTGAGGCCCAGGTTGGACACCAGCAGGGAGAACGCAGCGAGGATGATGACCAAGGTCTTGTAGGACAGTGGCAGCACACGACTGAAGTATTCGGCACAGGCACACGTCAGACCGACCGCCGTAACCAGGCAGGCCAACGAAATCAGCACAGCGAGGAAACCACTGCCCAAGGAGCCAAAGGTGTGTTGAACGTAGGCGTGCAACACCGCCGCGCCGTTGGTCGCACCGGCGGCCACTTCATGGCTGCCCGAACCTAGGCGAAACAGGCTGACGTACACCAGCGCCAGACCGACGCCGGCAATCAGCCCGGCAATGATCGCGTAACGGGTGATCAGCGCCGGAGAATCCACGCCACGGGAACGGATGGCGTTGACGATAACGATGCCGAACACCAGCGCGCCCAGGGTATCCATGGTCAGGTAACCATTGATGAAGCCCTGGGAGAATGGCGCCGCGACATACTCGGGCGTCGCCACGCCGATATCACCGGCCGGCAACGCGAACGCGGCGATGCCGAGGGCGGCCAGGGCGATAATCTTCAGCGGTGCGAGGAAACGTCCTACGGTGTCCAGCAAACGACCCGGGTAGAGCGAGATGAAGAACACCAGCAGGAAGTACACCGAGCTATAGAGGAACAGCGCCAGCGGGCTTTCGCCGGTCAGCGGCGCCAGGCCCACTTCGAACGATACGGTCGCGGTGCGCGGCGTCGCGAACAGCGGGCCAACGGCGAGGTAGCACGCAGCGGCCAGCAAGCCACCGGCGATTTTGCCGATCGGGCTGCTCAAGGCATCCATCGCACCACCGACTTTGGCCAGGGCAACGACAGTGATCACCGGCAGACCGACCGCGGTGATCAGAAAGCCCAGCGCCGCCATCCAGACATGAGGTCCGGACTGCAAACCGACGATAGGCGGGAAGATGATGTTGCCAGCCCCGACGAACAGGGCAAACGTCATAAAACCAAGTGCCAGGATGTCCTGGCCTTTCAACACTTTCATTAAGGAAATACCACACTACTGAATCGGAATTTAGAGAGGGATTTCCCTTATGGGTGAGGGAAATGCTGTCGACCCGTATAGGACCGACCCTTTAGCGCGAAGCTTCCTTGTGGGATGCGGACGCAAAAATGGCGGCTAGCCTAACGAATTTGAGCGACAAACGCACTGTTAGAGGGCGAACTATCCGATCTGCGACATTTTCGTGTCGCGTTTTCATACGTAATGTTCACGGTCTGTGTAGGAGCCGGCTTGCTGGCGATTGGCGGTGTGTCTGAAACACCGCGTCGCGGGAATCGCCAGCAAGCCGGCTCCTACAGATGTTTGATTCATCCGGAAACGACAAAGGCCACCCGAAGGTGGCCTTTGTTTGGTGAAGCGTCAGCTAAGCGCGAGGCTTACTTGACAGCCCAACCAGTCAGCTCGGCCAGGGCCTTGCCGATGTCTGCCAGCGAACGCACGGTTTTAACGCCTGCGTCTTGCAGTGCAGCGAATTTCTCGTCTGCAGTGCCTTTGCCGCCAGAGATGATTGCGCCAGCATGGCCCATGCGCTTGCCCGGAGGAGCAGTCACACCAGCGATGTAGGAAACAACCGGCTTGGTCACGTGTGCCTTGATGTAGGCAGCCGCTTCCTCTTCAGCCGAACCGCCGATCTCACCGATCATCACGATCGCTTCGGTCTTCGGGTCTTCCTGGAACAGCTTCAGGATGTCGATGAAGTTCGAACCCGGGATCGGGTCACCACCGATGCCGACGCAAGTCGACTGACCGAAACCGGCGTCAGTAGTTTGCTTCACAGCTTCGTAGGTCAGGGTGCCGGAACGGGAAACGATACCGACCTTGCCTGGCAAGTGAATGTGACCTGGCATGATGCCGATCTTGCATTCGCCTGGAGTGATCACGCCTGGGCAGTTAGGGCCGATCAGGGTGATACCCAGCTCGTCGCACTTAACTTTAGCGTCCAGCATGTCCAGGGTAGGAATGCCTTCGGTGATGCAAACGATCAGCTTGATGCCGCCGAATGCTGCTTCCAGGATGGAGTCCTTGCAGAAAGGAGCTGGAACGTAGATCACGCTGGCGGTGGCGCCAGTGGCAGCTACAGCGTCTTTCACGGTGTTGAACACTGGCAGACCCAGGTGCTCGGTGCCGCCTTTACCAGGAGTTACACCACCAACCATCTTGGTGCCGTACTCGATGGCTTGCTGGGTGTGGAAACTACCTTGCGAACCGGTAATACCCTGGCAGATAACTTTGGTGTCTTTATTGATCAGGACGCTCATTATTTGCCCTCCGCAGCTTTAACGACTTGTTGAGCAGCGTCGGTCAGGCTGGTAGCAGCGATGATGTTCAAACCGCTTTCTGCCAGTACTTTAGCGCCCAGCTCAGCGTTGTTGCCTTCAAGGCGAACAACAACCGGGATTTTCACGCCGACTTCTTTCACAGCGCCGATGATGCCTTCGGCAATCATGTCGCAACGAACGATGCCGCCGAAGATGTTGACCAGTACTGCAGCGACGTTAGTGTCGGACAGGATGATCTTGAACGCTTCGGTAACGCGTTCTTTGGTAGCACCGCCGCCCACGTCGAGGAAGTTGGCTGGTTTGCCGCCATGCAGGTTGACGATGTCCATGGTACCCATGGCCAGGCCAGCACCGTTGACCATGCAACCGATGTTGCCTTCCAGCGCTACGTAGTTCAGTTCGAACTTGGCAGCGTGCGCTTCGCGCGGATCGTCTTGCGACGGATCGTGGAAAGTCTTCAGCTTAGGCTGACGGTACATGGCGTTGGCGTCGATGTTGATCTTGGCGTCGAGGCAATGCAGATCGCCGTCAGCCTTGATCACCAGCGGGTTCACTTCCAGCAGAGCCAGGTCGTGATCCTTGAACAGCTTGGCCAGACCTACGAAGATCTTGGCGAACTGAGCAACCTGCTTGCCTTCCAGACCCAGCTGGAATGCCAGCTCGCGCCCCTGGAATGGCTGAGCGCCAACCAGTGGATCGATAGTGGCTTTCAGAATTTTTTCTGGAGTGTCGTGAGCGATTTTCTCGATGTCCACGCCACCTTCGGTGGAAGCCATGAACACGATACGACGGCTCGAACGGTCAACGACAGCGCCCAGGTACAGCTCTTTAGCGATATCAGTGCACGATTCAACCAGGATCTTGGTGACTGGCTGACCATTGGCGTCAGTCTGGTAAGTCACCAGACGCTTGCCCAGCCACTGCTGTGCGAAGGCTTTGGCGTCTTCTTTGCTGCGAACCAGCTTAACGCCGCCCGCTTTACCGCGACCACCAGCGTGGACCTGGGCTTTGACAACCCACTCGGTGCCGCCGATTTTGTCGCAAGCTTCTGCTGCTGCTTCCGGGGTGTCTACCGCATAACCGGTGGAAACTGGCAGGCCGTATTCAGCGAACAGCTGCTTACCCTGATACTCGTGAAGATTCATGCTTATTACCGTCTTCGTTAGGTACTGCGCATTCGGTGCTGCACTTGTTCAAGTGCCGCACCACCTGTGACTGCTGCTTGCGTAGCCTTTCCGGATACCCGGTGCAGCCACGCAAGACTGCGTCCAGCGGATATTCCGCGGTGAGTCTTGCATGCAAGGCTCACGACGGGCCATACCGCCGTGGTTTCTTATTGTCTTAACGCTTCTTGCGGTTGGCGATGTGGATGGCGCCGCCATTCACAGCCAGAGCTGCTTCGTGCAAGGCTTCAGACAGGGTCGGATGGGAGAAAACCATCATGCCCAGGTCTTCAGCGCTGGTGCCGAATTCCATGCCGATCGCGCCCTGCTGAACCAGTTCTGCAGCGCTCGGGCCAATCACGTGGACGCCCAATACGCGGTCAGTCTTGGCATCGGCAATGACTTTCACGAAACCGCCGGTGTCGTTGGCTGCCATGGCACGGCCACTGGCTGCGAACGGGAAGGTGCCAACGTTAACTTCAACGCCTTCAGCCTTCAAGGTCTGCTCGGTTTTGCCGACCCATGCGATTTCCGGGTGAGTATAAATAACCGAAGGGATCAGGTCATAGTTGATTTGCGCTTTGTGGCCCTTGATGCGCTCAACCACCATGATGCCTTCTTCGGACGCCTTGTGCGCCAGCATCATGCCGCGAACCACGTCACCGATCGCGTAAACGCCCGGTACGCTGGTAGCGCACTGGTCGTCAACGAATACGAAACCGCGCTCGTCGATGGTCACACCGCTGTCGGCAGCCAACAGTTCGGTGGTCACTGGACGGCGACCAACGGCAACGATCAGCTTGTCAAAGGTGATGCTCTGTTCGCCGTTGGCGTCGGTGTAGTTCACAACGACTTCGTCGCCGTTCACTTTGGAACCGGTGACGCGAGCGCCCAGCTTGATGTCCAGACCTTGTTTGGTCAGGGTTTTGTAGGCTTCTTTGGAAACGGCGTCGTCAGCAGCCGGCAGGAACTTCTCCAGCGCTTCCAGAACAACCACTTCAGCGCCCAGGCGCGACCATACCGAACCCAGTTCCAGACCGATTACGCCAGCGCCGATAACGCCCAGACGCTTGGGTACGGATTGGAATTCCAGTGCGCCGGTCGAATCGACGATCACTTTCTGGTCAACAGGAGCCGGTGGAATGTCGATCGGGCGCGAACCCGAAGCCAGAATCACGTTCTCGGCTTCGATGATTTCAACGCTGCCGTCTGGCTTGGTCAGTTCGACTTTCTTGCCGGCCAGCAGTTTGCCGTGGCCTTGCAGGGAAGTGACGCCGTTCGCCTTGAACAGGGTGGCAACGCCAGAGGTCAGGCCTTTGACGATGTTGGCTTTACGGCCAACCATTGCCGACACGTCCATGGTCACGCCAGCGTGATTGATACCGTGGATCGCGAAGCCTTCTTTGGCTTCCTTGTATTTCCAGGAGCTGTCCAGCAGCGCCTTGGATGGAATGCAACCGACGTTCAGGCAAGTACCGCCGAGGGCCAGTTTGCCTTCCTTGTCGGTGTATTTCTCGATGCAGGCAGTGGTGAGGCCCAGTTGCGCTGCTTTAATGGCAGCCACGTAACCGCCAGGGCCCGCGCCAATCACTACCACGTCGAATTTCTGAGTCATGTGTCATTCCTTCTCGAATCAAACCGGACGGCCCCTTATGGGGACCGTCGTGGGACGAAGCTGGTCATTACAGACGGGCCGCCATCCTGCACGGCCCATGCAACGAAATCAGATATCCAGCAGCAAACGAGCCGGGTCTTCCAGCAGGTTCTTGATGGTAACCAGGAAGGTCACAGCTTCTTTGCCATCGATCAGACGGTGATCGTAGGACAGAGCCAGGTACATCATCGGACGGATTACGACCTGACCGTTGATCGCCATAGGACGCTGCAGAATGTTGTGCATGCCCAGGATGGCCGCTTGCGGCGGGTTGACGATCGGAGTCGACATCATCGAACCGAAGGTACCACCGTTGGTGATGGTGAACGTGCCGCCGGTCATTTCGTCCATCGACAGTTTGCCGTCGCGAGCCTTCTTGCCGAAGGTGGCGATGCCGCCTTCGATTTCAGCCAGGCTCATCAGTTCGGCGTTACGCAGAACCGGTACAACCAGGCCGCGGTCGCTGGAAACAGCAACGCCGACGTCAGCGTAGCCGTGGTAAACGATGTCGCCACCGTCGATCGATGCGTTGACAGCCGGGAAGCGTTTCAGCGCTTCGGTGGCAGCCTTGACGAAGAACGACATGAAGCCCAGGCGTACGCCGTTGTGGGACTTCTCGAACAGGTCCTTGTACTTCGAACGCAGGGCCATGACTTCGGTCATGTCGACTTCGTTGAAGGTGGTCAGCATCGCCATGTTCGACTGAGCTTCTACCAGACGCTTGGCCACGGTAGCGCGAACGCGGGTCATCGGTACGCGCTTCTCGATGCGGTCGCCAGCGGCGAACACAGGAGCAGCGCCAGCTGGAGCGGCAGCCTTGGCAGGCGCGGCAGCCGGAGCGGCTTTCTTGGCAGCAACGGCTGCAACCACGTCTTCCTTGGTCACACGACCGCCTTTGCCGGTGCCGGCAACGGAAGCGATGTTGATACCGTTTTCTTCAGCCAGCTTGCGAGCAGCCGGTGCAGCAACAGGATCGTCTTCGCCTTCGGCGGCTGGAGCAGCAGCCTGTGCAGCGGCCGGAGCAGCAGCGGCAGCCGGAGCAGCGGCAGCAGCGCCGCCTTCAACGATGGAGCCCAGGACTTCGTCGGACAGAACGGTGTCGCCTTCGTTCTTGACGATAGCGCCCAGCACGCCGTCGGCAGTGGCCAACACTTCCAGAACAACCTTGTCGGTTTCGATATCGACGATCAGGTCGTCACGCTTTACAGCGTCGCCCGGTTGCTTGTGCCAGGTGGCAACGGTGCCATCGGCAACCGATTCCGGGAAAGTGGGGGCTTTGATTTCGATAGCCATTATCTGTGAGTCCTTAAATTCGGTTTCAGGTGCGCGAAGGCGTTAAACAGTAAAGGCGTCTTGCAGCAGTTTTTCCTGCTGCTCAGCGTGCATCGATGCGTAACCGCATGCAGGTGCAGCAGAAGCCTCACGGCCCGCGTACTCAAGTACGAGAGACTTGTTGAGATTGCTGATGCTACGACGCATGTGGTGTTGGCTGCAGTACCACGCACCCTGGTTCATCGGCTCTTCCTGGCACCACACGGCATTTTTGACGTTGGTGTAAGGAGCCAGGACTTCTTTCAAGTCGTCCTCAGGGAATGGGTACAGTTGCTCGATACGCACGATGGCGATGTCATCACGACCTTCGGCACGGCGTTTTTCCAGCAGGTCGTAGTAGACCTTGCCGCTACACAGAACAACGCGCTCGACCTTTTTCGGGTCCAGTGCATCGATTTCCGGGATAACGGTCTGGAACGAACCTTCGGCCAGATCTTCCAGAGTCGAGATGGCCAGCTTGTGACGCAGCAGCGACTTCGGAGTCAGAACGATCAATGGCTTGCGCAGCGGGCGAATCACCTGACGACGCAGCAAGTGGTAGATCTGAGCCGGCGTAGTCGGTACGGCTACCTGAATGTTGTGCTCGGCGCACAGTTGCAGGTAACGCTCCAGACGAGCCGACGAGTGCTCCGGCCCCTGACCTTCATAACCGTGCGGCAGCAGCATGGTCAGACCGCAGAGACGACCCCACTTGTGCTCGCCACTGGTGATGAACTGGTCGATAACCACCTGGGCACCGTTGGCGAAGTCGCCGAACTGGGCTTCCCAGATCACCAGCGCTTCAGGCGTGGTGGTCGAATAACCGTACTCGAACGCCAGAACCGCTTCTTCGGACAGGAACGAATCGTACAGGTCGAAACGTGGCTGGCCGTTGTACAGGTTCTGCAACGGGATGTAGGTACCCGCGTCTTTCTGGTTGTGCAAGACAGCGTGACGGTGCGAGAACGTACCGCGACCGATGTCCTGACCCGTCATGCGAATCGGGTGACCTTCGAACGCCAGGGTCGCGTACGCCATGGTTTCGGCGTAACCCCAGTTGATCGGCAGGCCGCCGGCTTGCATCTTCTGACGGTCTTCGTAGATTTTCGAAACCTGGCGCTGAACCACGAAGCCTTCTGGAATTTCCAGCAGCTTGGCGGACAGTTCCTGCAAGGTCTTCAGATCGAAACGCGTGTCGTGACGTGCAGTCCAGGCGTGGCCCAGGTACGGACGCCAGTCCACGAACAACTCTTTGTTCGGCTCTTTGACCAGGCTTTTTACAACATGCAGACCGTTGTCCAGCGCGTTGCGGTATTCGTCGACTTTCGACTGAACACGCTCAACGTCCAGCACACCGCTCTGAGTCAGGCGATCGGCATACAGTTCACGGGTGGTGCGCTGTTTGGTGATCTGCTGGTACATCAGAGGCTGGGTGCCGCTAGGCTCGTCGGCCTCGTTGTGGCCGCGACGACGGTAGCAGACCAGGTCGATCACCACGTCACGCTTGAATTGCATGCGGTAGTCGATGGCCAGCTGGGTCACGAACAACACGGCTTCCGGATCATCACCATTCACATGGAGGATCGGCGCCTGGATCATCTTCGCAACGTCGGTCGCGTACTCGGTGGAACGCGAGTCCAGCGGGTTGCTGATGGTGAAACCGACCTGGTTGTTGATCACGATGTGCACGGTGCCGCCGGTCTTGAAACCGCGGGTCTGCGACATCTGGAAGGTTTCCATCACCACGCCCTGACCGGCGAATGCCGCGTCACCGTGGATGGAGATCGGCAGAACCTTCTCACCGGTAGGGTCGTTACGACGATCCTGACGGGCGCGAACCGAACCTTCGACCACTGGAGATACGATTTCCAGGTGGGACGGGTTGAACGCCATGGCCAGGTGAACTTCACCGCCGGCGGTCATCACGTTGGACGAGAAGCCCTGGTGGTATTTAACGTCACCGGAACCCAGCTCGACCTTCTTCTTGCCTTCGAACTCGTCGAACAGCTCACGCGGGTTCTTGCCGAAGGTGTTGACCAGCACGTTCAGACGACCACGGTGGGCCATGCCGATCACGATTTCCTTGGTGCCGTAGGAACCGGAACGCTGGATCAACTCGTCGAGCATCGGAATCAGGCTTTCGCCGCCTTCCAGACCGAAACGCTTGGTGCCCGGGTATTTGGTGCCCAGGTATTTTTCCAGGCCTTCACCGGCAGTGACGCGCTCGAGCAGGTGGCTCTTGATGTCGGCGGAGTACGTCGGACGACCACGCACGCTTTCCAGACGCTGCTGGAACCACTGGCGCTGCTCGGAATCGGTGATATGCGTGAATTCAGCGCCGATGGTGCGGCAATATGTCTGCTGCAACGCTTCGTGAATTTCGCGTAGGCTCGCCTCCTCTTTGCCGATGAACAGGTCGCCGGCACGGAAGGTCGTATCAAGATCGGCATTGGTCAAGCCGTAATGATTGATTGACAGGTCTGCAGGTGCAGGACGCTGCCACAGTCCCAGCGGGTCAAGCTGAGCTGCCTGGTGGCCACGCATACGGTAGGCCTGGATCAATCGCAGCACTTCAACTTGCTTCTTCTCGTGCTCACTGCTCACGCTGCCGGCGGAAACCGGTTGGGCGCGGCGCTGGTTCTTTGCCAGCAAGACGAAATGATCGCGAATTGTGGAGTGCGAAACATCGGTGGCAGAGTTGCCTTCGGTCGGCAACTTCTGAAAGTAGGTGCGCCACTCTTCTGGCACAGCGTTAGGGTCGTGCAGGTAGAGCTCATAAAGCTCTTCCACATAGGCAGCGTTACCTCCGGAAAGGTAGGCGCTGTTCCACATGCGCTGCATCACGCTTTCTTGCATGCTTGGTCACCCTCGGTTAGGGGAACACCATCGGCGTCGACACCGAGCAAACTTGCAGAAGTCCGAATGCAGCGACCAAAACAAGCCACTTAGGATCACGCTGATAGTCCGGGTACCAGCCCGGATGCCCCTGCTTGTCTCATTTCTTCAAAATAAGAGCGGCAGCTTTGTGAGCTGCTGCTCAGGTTAAAACTACGGCGCCGGTTGAAGCCTGCGCCGTAGCATCTACGGGTACAGCGGTCCTACGGGTACTGCTGAATCACACGCCGCTTTGCAGCAACATGTGACGTACGTGACCGATGGCCTTAGTCGGGTTCAGGCCTTTCGGACAAACGTTTACACAGTTCATGATCCCGCGGCAGCGGAATACGCTGAACGGGTCATCCAGCGCAGCCAGACGCTCGGATGTCTTGGTGTCGCGGCTGTCTGCCAGGAAGCGATACGCTTGCAGCAGAGCAGCTGGACCCAGGAACTTGTCCGGGTTCCACCAGAAGGACGGGCAAGAGGTCGAGCAGCAAGCGCACAGGATGCACTCGTACAGACCGTCGAGCTTTTCACGCTCTTCAGGGGACTGCAGACGCTCGATGGCCGGAGCCGGCGTGTCGTTCTGCAGGTATGGCTTAACCTTTTCGTATTGCTTGTAGAAGATGCTCATATCGACGACCAGGTCACGGATAACCGGCAAACCTGGCAGCGGACGAACGATCAGCTTGTTACCTTTTACGACAGAAGACAGCGGCGTGACGCATGCCAGAGCGTTTTTGCCGTTGATGTTCATGCCGTCGGAACCGCAAACGCCTTCACGGCAAGAGCGACGATAGGAGAAACCTTCGTCCTGCTCTTTGATCAGGGCCAGCACGTCCAGGACCATCAGGTCTTTACCACCGGTATCGACCTGGAATTCCTGCATGAACGGCGCGGCGTCCTGATCAGGGTTGTAGCGATAAACACTGACTTGCAACATGGCGGCCACCCTTAATAAGTCCGAATCTTAGGTTCAAAAGTCGGAACAGTCTTCGGCGAGAAGTTCACAGCACGCTTGGTCACGCGCTTGTCACCCGGGAAGTACAGGGTGTGGCACAGCCAGTTTTCGTCGTCGCGATCTTCGTAGTCTTCACGGGCGTGAGCGCCGCGGGACTCTTTGCGGATCTCTGCAGCGATGGCGGTGGCTTCGGCCACTTCCAGCAGGTTCTGCAGTTCCAGGGCTTCGATTCGAGCAGTGTTGAACGCCTGGCTCTTGTCGTTGATCTTGACGTTGGCGATACGGCCACGCAGATCAGCCAGCTGAGCGATACCCTTCTGCATGTATTCGCCGGTACGGAATACACCGAAGTAGTTCTGCATGCAGCTTTGCAGTTCTTTACGCAGGGTAGCGACGTCTTCGCCTTCGGTACGCGAGTTCAGGCCATCGAGACGTGCCAGGGCAGCGTCGATGTCGGACTGGCGTGGACGGGCGTAATCAACGCCTTCTTTCAGGGTCTGCTCCAGGAACAGACCGGCCGCACGGCCGAATACCACCAGGTCGAGCAGCGAGTTGCCGCCCAGACGGTTGGCACCGTGAACCGATACGCACGCCACTTCGCCTACTGCGAACAGACCAGGAATGATCTGGTCAACGCCGTCAGCGTCCTGAGTGATTGCCTGGCCATGAATGTTGGTGGCAACGCCGCCCATCATATAGTGGCAGGTTGGAACGACCGGAATCGGCGCCACGGCTGGATCGACGTGGGCGAAGGTCTTGGACAGTTCCATGATGCCTGGCAGACGGCTGTGCAGAACTTCTTCACCGAGGTGATCGAGTTTCAGCATTACGTGGTCGCCATCGGGACCGCAACCGTTGCCGGCGATGATTTCTTTAACCATCGAACGAGCAACAACGTCACGACCAGCAAGGTCTTTGGCGTTCGGAGCATAACGCTCCATGAAACGCTCGCCGTGCTTGTTGATCAGGTAACCGCCTTCACCGCGGCAACCTTCTGTAACCAGTACACCGGCGCCGGCGATGCCGGTCGGGTGGAACTGCCACATTTCAATGTCTTGTACCGGCACGCCAGCACGCAGAGCCATGCCGACGCCGTCACCGGTGTTGATCAGGGCATTGGTGGTGGACGAGTAGATACGACCTGCACCGCCAGTCGCCAATACGGTCGCGTTAGCGCGAACGTAGGAGGTTTCACCGGTTTCGATGCAGATGACGATCATGCCGACAAAGGCACCGTCTTCGTTCTTAACCAGGTCGACGCCGTAGTATTCGTTGAGGAATACGGTGCCGGCCTTCAGGTTGGCCTGGTACAGGGTGTGCAGCAGTGCGTGACCGGTACGGTCGGCAGCGGCGCACGTACGTGCAGCCTGGCCACCTTTACCGAAGTCTTTCGACTGACCGCCGAACGGACGCTGGTAGATGCGGCCTTGTTCGGTGCGGGAGAACGGCAAGCCCATGTGCTCGAGCTCGAAGACCGCTTCCGGGCCTACGGAACACATGTATTCGATAGCGTCCTGGTCACCGATGTAGTCGGAACCCTTGACGGTATCGTACATGTGCCAGCGCCAGTCATCGTTCGGATCAGCAGACGCGATGGCGCAGGTGATGCCGCCCTGGGCGGATACGGTGTGCGAACGAGTCGGGAAAACCTTGGTGACAACGGCAGTCTTGTGACCGCCCTGTGCCAGCTGCAGAGCAGCGCGCATGCCAGCACCGCCGCCGCCAATGATGATGGCGTCGAACGAAAGCGTATTAACTGTAGTAGACATGAATCAGATACCCCAAAGAATCTGCACACCCCAGACGAAGTAAGCGAACATCGCAACGCCGCATACTGCCTGGAAGAGGAAACGTACAGTGGTCGCGGACTTGCCGAACGCCATTGGCGTCAGGTAGTCGGTCGCGATGGTCCACATGCCGACCCAGGCGTGAGCGCCGAGGGCAACGAGGGCCAGGAGACTGAAGATACGCATCCAGTTATTGGCGAACAGTTCATGCCATTGGGCGTAGCCGATGCCTGGATTGGCAACGACGTATCCGATCAGGAAGATGAAGTAAGCCGCGAGAACGACCGCAGACACACGTTGCGCCATCCAGTCATAGAGGCCCGAACGCGACAGGTTCGTGACGTTAGTTACCATATCCAAACTCCTGCCAGAACGATTACCACCACGGAAACGGCGATAACGATTTTCGAGCCCAGCTTGCCGCCTTCCAGCGTCTCACCGATGCCCATGTCCATGATCAAATGGCGCACACCGGCTACCAAGTGATACAGCAGAGCGGACAGGATGCCCCAAATCACTAGCTTGGCTAGCGGACTGGTCAGACACGCTTTCACCTGACCGAAGCCTTCCTCGGAGCTCAGCGACTTGTCCAATGCGTAAAGCATGATGGCCAGGCTGACAAAGAGGATGACACCGGAGATACGGTGAAGAATGGACGTGTAAGCAGTGACTGGGAGTTTGATGGTCCTTAGGTCTAGGTTTACAGGTCGTTGGCTTTTCACGGCTTTTTTTTCACACTGAAGAGCCCCTAACAATCAGGGCAAAGTTGTTGGGGAGTGCACTGGTCAGGTAACCACCACCCAGGGATGCGACCCCCAATGAAAGCAAGCCCAAAAGCCCTTGGCGGTCGGTGGCCGAGTATAGACAGTTAGGCTACTAATGACAACGCGTTCACCTTCCCCTAATAGCGCATTGCACAAGTTGGATAAAAGGCGTAAATGGCAGTCAATTTCGAGGAAAAAGTCCGGTTAAAGCCTTCTGGAGCAAGACTTTAGGCAAATTGACATTCGAATTTATCTCACTATAGTGGTGCGGGCCCTGCGTGGGGGGTCTGTCTGATGATTTCAAGCATAAATAGGAGGCCACATGGCTGACAAAAAAGCGCAGTTGATCATCGAGGGCGCAGCCCCCGTCGAGCTGCCCATTTTAACCGGCACCGTTGGTCCCGATGTTATCGATGTTCGGGGCCTGACGGCCACGGGCCGTTTCACCTTTGACCCTGGTTTCATGTCGACCGCTTCCTGCGAGTCGAAGATCACCTATATCGACGGCGACAACGGCATTCTGCTGCACCGCGGCTACCCGATCGAACAGCTGGCTGAAAAGTCGGACTACCTGGAAACCTGCTATCTGCTGCTCAACGGCGAACTGCCGACCGCAGAACAGAAGGCCCAGTTCGTCAGCACCGTCAAGAACCACACCATGGTTCACGAGCAGTTGAAGACCTTCTTCAACGGCTTCCGTCGTGACGCTCACCCGATGGCCGTCATGTGCGGCGTAGTCGGCGCCCTCTCGGCCTTCTACCACGACTCCCTGGACATCAATAACCCGCAGCATCGCGAAATCTCCGCGATCCGCCTGGTTGCCAAGATGCCGACCCTGGCAGCGATGGTTTACAAGTACTCCATGGGCCAACCCATGATGTACCCGCGCAACGACCTGACGTACGCGGAAAACTTCCTGCACATGATGTTCAACACCCCGTGCGAGATCAAACCGATCAGCCCGGTACTCGCCAAGGCCATGGACCGGATTTTCATCCTCCATGCCGACCACGAGCAGAACGCATCGACCTCCACCGTACGCCTGGCCGGCTCTTCGGGTGCCAACCCGTTCGCCTGTATCGCCGCCGGCATCGCTGCACTGTGGGGCCCTGCCCACGGCGGCGCGAACGAGGCTGTCCTGACCATGCTTGACGAAATTGGCGATGTGTCGAACATCGACAAGTTCATCGCCAAGGCCAAGGACAAGAACGATCCGTTCAAGTTGATGGGCTTCGGTCACCGGGTTTACAAAAACCGCGACCCACGCGCCACCGTAATGAAGAAGACCTGCGACGAAGTGCTGAAGGAACTGGGCATCCAGAACGATCCGCAACTCGAACTGGCCATGCGCCTGGAAGAGATCGCCCTGACCGACCCGTACTTCATCGAGCGCTCGCTGTACCCGAACGTCGACTTCTACTCGGGGATCATCCTCAAGGCGATCGGCATTCCAACCAGCATGTTCACCGTGATCTTCGCTCTGGCGCGGACTGTCGGCTGGATCTCCCACTGGAAAGAAATGCTCTCCAGCCCGTACAAGATTGGCCGTCCACGCCAGCTGTACACCGGCTACGAGTCGCGTGATATCACCAAGCTGGAAGACCGCAAGTAAGATCTTTCTTGCGATAGCGTGTTGAGTTGTACCGGGAACGGCCTCTATTTATATAGAGGCCGTTTTTGTTTGTGCGCTTTGGGTTGTGTACATATCCGTTACTGCGGTAATGGCCACTAATGGTTTCGCCCTTACGGCGAGTCACTTGGAAGAGCCCCAAGTAACCAAGGGCTCTTGCCCCTTTCGTTCGGTGGCTCGCTAAGGCTCGCCATGCCCTCGCTCCGGTCCTGCTCCGTGGGCCCGCCGCCATCGGCCATCCATGGCCGGGGGCGGCTAACCCGGCATCCATGCCGGGTTGCCCACTGCGCAGAACCTCCTCTCGGCCTCTCGAGGGGGCGACCACCGCCACAGCCGCCGAGGCGGCCTGAAAGCCGGCCTGGCTCTTTGGATGTCCGCGCTGTCCTTCTTGGCTGCGCTCACTCATTCCGGACCTGTACACCAATCCTCTGTAGGAGCCGGCTTGCTGGCGATAGCGGTGGGTCAGTCGACGCATTTATTGACTGGAAGGGCGCCATCGCCAGCAAGCCGGCTCCTACAAGGGATGGGGTTCACACGGTCAAAATTGTAGGAGCTGGCTTGCCAGCGATGGACGCCAACGATGGCGCGGGTTGCCTGGATGAGCGCGGTGTCCGGGCGTTTTTCGCGAGCAAGCTCGCTCCTACAGAGGGAACTCACTCCGGTCGTTGATTTTGCTGTTGCTTTGGCTTTTGACCTTGACTCCCCCCCCTTCGGAAGGCTGAGTGGAGGCGTTCATCCGGGGATTGGCGCGCAGCACCGTTCGACGAAGTCGAGCTCATCGCATGTAGGTGCCAGCGAAGCCAACCGGAGGGCGATGCCCCCGGATGAATGCCGGAACGAAGGAACGCCGAGCCTTAGCGAGGGGCCGGACGCTCGGGGCGAGCCTTTTTTGCTTACTTTTTTTGGCGTTTGAAAAAAAGTGAGTCGCCGTAAGGGCGAAACCGTCAGCCGCCGTTACCGCAGCAATGGATATGTACATCTGTAAGAAAATGGTCGGCTGTCAGGCCGTCTTCGCGGGCAAGCCTCGCTCCTACAAAAAGCAATGCAGCAAAAGAAATGCCCCGATCTCTCGACCGGGGCATTTCTGTTCAACACAAATTACACAGACAAACTCAAAGCCTTAGTGCGAAACCGCCCCACTCGCCCCCAACCCAGTCTGCGAACGAACAAACTGCGGGAAGAACAGCGCCCGCTCATTATCCGCAGCAGTCGACTTGTCAGTAATCGAGAAGAACCAGATCCCCACAAACGCAATGGCCATGGAGAACAGCGCCGGGTATTCATACGGGAAGACCGCCTTCTCGTGACCCAGGATCTGCACCCAGATGGTTGGCCCCAGCACCATCAAACCAACAGCACTGACCAGACCCAGCCAGCCGCCGATCATCGCACCGCGAGTCGTCAGCTTCTTCCAGTACATCGAAAGCAGCAGCACCGGGAAGTTACAGCTCGCCGCGATGGAGAACGCCAGGCCCACCATGAACGCAATGTTCTGCTTCTCGAACAGAATACCCAGACCGATCGCCAGCACCGCCAGGGCGATGGTGGTGATTTTCGAGACGCGAATCTCGTCCTTCTCGTTGGCCTTGCCTTTCTTGATCACGCTGGCATACAGGTCGTGAGACACCGCCGAAGCACCGGCCAGGGTCAGACCGGCAACCACTGCCAGAATGGTCGCGAACGCTACCGCCGAGATGAAGCCCAGGAAGATACTGCCACCGACCGCGTTGGCCAGGTGCACCGCCGCCATGTTGTTGCCGCCCAACAGCGCGCCAGCCGCATCTTTGAAGGCCGGGTTGGTGCTGACCAGCAGGATCGCGCCGAAGCCGATGATGAAGGTCAGGATATAGAAGTAACCAATGAAGCCGGTTGCATACAGCACGCTCTTGCGGGCTTCTTTTGCGTCACTCACGGTGAAGAAGCGCATCAGGATGTGTGGCAGGCCAGCAGTACCGAACATCAGAGCCAGACCCAGGGAGAACGCGGAGATCGGGTCTTTCACCAGACCGCCCGGGCTCATGATCGCCTCACCTTTAGGGTGAACCTTGATCGCCTCGGAGAACAGTGCGCTGAAGTCGAAGTTGACGTGCTTCATCACCATCAGCGCCATGAACGAGGCACCGGACAGCAACAGCACAGCCTTGATGATTTGCACCCAAGTGGTCGCCAGCATGCCGCCGAACAGCACGTACATGCACATCAGGATACCGACCAGGATCACCGCAACGTGATAGTCGAGGCCGAACAGCAGCTGGATCAGCTTGCCGGCACCAACCATTTGCGCGATCAGGTAGAACGCCACCACCACCAGCGAACCGCAAGCGGACAGCGAACGGATCTGGGTTTGCCCGAGGCGGTAGGACGCCACGTCGGCAAAGGTGTATTTACCCAGGTTACGCAGACGCTCGGCGATCAGGAACAGAATGATCGGCCAGCCCACCAGGAAGCCGATCGAGTAGATCAGGCCGTCGTAGCCGGAGGTGAACACCAGCGCGGAAATACCCAGGAAGGACGCCGCGGACATGTAGTCGCCGGCAATCGCCAGACCGTTCTGGAAACCGGTGATCTTGCCGCCCGCCGCATAGTAGTCGGCCGCCGAGTTGTTTTTCTTGGAGGCCCAGTAAGTGATGTACAACGTTGCGCCGACGAACGCCACGAACATCAGGATCGCGGCCATGTTCAGGGGTTGTTTCTGCACGGCACCGGTCAGGGCGTCAGCCGCCCAGGCGCCAGGTGCGAAAGCTGCGATGCTCAATAGAGCCATTAGACGCCGGATCATTGCTGAGCCTCCTTGAGAATCGCATTGTTCAGGTCGTCGAATTCGCCATTGGCGCGTCGAACGTAGATCCCGGTCAGGATGAAGGCCGAGACAATCAGCCCGACACCGATCGGTATGCCCCAGGTAATCGATGACTCAGGGCTGATTTTCGCGCCCAGAATATGCGGCCCGTAAGCGATCAACAGGATGAATCCGGAGTAGAGACCAAGCATGATCGCCGAAAGAATCCAGGCGAACCTTTCTCGCTTACTAACCAGCTCCTTGAAGCGCGGGCTGTTTTGAATCGAGAGGTAAATGCTGTCGTTCATTGTTTTTATCCTCGCAGCACAGATTATTGTTGGAACGGTATCCACTCTATGCGGCTGCGGGGCAGGTTCCAGACGACCTTAGTATTAGAGCGACATGACAGAATCGCCATTTTCCAGCATGGCGCAACTTCTGTAGGAGCCCGGCTTGCCGGCGATGGCGATTGTGAGGACGCCATCGCCGGCAAGCCTGGCTCCTACACAAAAGCAAAAAAGCCCCTTGGCTGTTATGCCAAGGGGCCTTGAGAAGTGCTGACCAGAAACGTCAGCTCAAATCATTTGGTCCAGTCCGCAACGCGCTCAGGGTGCTTGGCGACCCAATCCTTCGCCGCGGCTTCAGGCTTGGCACCGTCCTGAATCGCCAGCATGACTTCGCCGATTTCGTCTTTCGACGCCCACTGGAAGTTCTTCAGGAACTTGGCCACTTCCGGCGCTTTGGTTGCCAGTTCTTTGCTGCCGATGCTGTTCACGGTTTCAGCCGCGCCATAAACGCCTTTCGGGTCTTCCAGGAAGCGCAGTTTCCACTTGGCGAACATCCAGTGCGGCACCCAACCGGTGACGGCAATGGATTCGTTTTTCTTCTCGGCACGGGTCAGCTCGGCAATCATGCCGGCGCCGGAACTGGCCTTGAGTTGGTAACCGGTCAGGTCGTAGTCCTTGATTGCCTGCTCGGTCTTGAGCATCACACCTGAACCGGCGTCGATGCCGACAATACGTTTTTTGAAGCTGTCGTCGGTTTTCAAGTCATCGAGGGTTTTAGCTTGCACGTACTCCGGCACGATCAAGCCGATTTTTGCATCCTTGAAGTTCGGGCCGTAATCGACGACCTGATCCTTGTTCTTGGTCCAGTATTCGCCGTGAGTCACCGGCAGCCAGGCGGACAGCATGGCGTCGAGTTTGCCTGTGGCCACACCCTGCCACATGATCCCGGTGGCGACGGCTTGCAGCTTCACGTCATAACCCAGTTTCTGCTTGATCACTTCGGCCGCCACGTGGGTGGTCGCGACGCTGTCGGACCAGCCGTCAACGTAACCGATGCTCAGGGTTTTGCTCTCGGCATTGGCCATCGTGGAGCCAATCGCAAGTACCAGTGCGGCACCCGCGCCTAAAAGTCGTCGCATCTTCATCGTTACTTCCCCGAAAGTGCTGCGCTCGACGGATGCCGAGTCGCGTCAACGTATTGTTATGGTGCACTGCGCGCCCATCACGCCTCACCGCAAACTCGTACGATCATCAGCGCGTTTTATTAATGAGAACACTGACGCATCGATAATCAACCTGACGCCAACCTGAACCTGTGCTGTCAGCGACCTCAAGGCATCGAGAAACGACATCAGAACGCCATTAATTACGCGCACCTGAAAGGCCTCGGGCGATCCGCCCGAACTTTGCATGTCAAAATTATGCGGGCCACCAAGCGCGGGACAAATGCGGGTAACATGCGCGGCTTTGCTCCCAGACGGCCTGACCATGCCCGCGACATCACGCTTTCCTTTTTTCGCTTACCTTTTCGCCTGCCTGCTGGGGCTCTTTGCTCTCGGCGGTTTTTGGTACGGCCTCGGCAAACCGGTGATTCTGCCGGACGTGGCCAGCGCGACGCACAAACTGCAATGCGCCTCCTACACCCCGTTCGACAAGGACCAATCGCCGTTCGATCAGCCGTTCAAGTTGCGCCCCGAGCGCATGGACGCCGACCTCGCGCTTTTGGCCACCCGCTTCGAATGCATTCGCACCTATTCCATGACCGGCCTTGAAGCCTTGCCCGACCTGGCGCGCAAACATGGTCTGAAGTTGATGATCGGTGCGTGGGTGAACAGCAACCCGGTGGACACCGAGAAAGAAGTCGACCTGCTGATCGCCTCGGCCAACGCCAACCCGGATGTGGTCACGTCGGTGATCGTCGGCAACGAAGCCCTGTTGCGCAAGGAAGTCACCGGTGCGCAATTGGCCAGGCTGATCAACAAGGTCAAAAGCCAGGTCAAGCAGCCTGTCACTTATGCCGACGTCTGGGAGTTCTGGCTCAAACACCCGGAAATTGCCCCGGCGGTGGACTTCCTGACCATTCACCTGCTGCCGTATTGGGAAGACGATCCGTCGAACATCGACGCCGCGCTGCAACATGTTCGCGAAGTGCGTCAGGTGTTCGGCAACAAATTCGCACCCAAGGACGTGATGATTGGTGAAACCGGCTGGCCAAGCGAAGGCCGCCAGCGCGAAACCGCGCTGCCGAGCCGGGTCAATGAGGCCAAGTTCATTCGCAGCTTTGTGATCATGGCCGAGCAGGAAGGCTGGCACTACAACCTGATCGAGGCGTTCGACCAACCCTGGAAACGCGCCAGCGAAGGGGCCGTTGGTGGTTACTGGGGCCTGTTTGACGCCGACCGTCAGGACAAGGGCGTGCTGGCCGGTCCGGTGTCCAACGTACCGTACTGGTCGCAATGGCTGGCGGTGGGCGGGATGATTTTCCTTGGCACGCTGATCCTTGGCGGTCGTGTACGCAGTACCCGCTCTGCGTTGGTGCTACCGCTGCTCGGCGCTTTGGCGGCCTGTTCGATTGGCGCCTGGGGCGATCTGGCACGCGTCACCACCCGGTTTACCAGTGAATGGTTGTGGGTTGCGTTGCTGACGGCTTTGAACCTGTTGGTACTGGTGCATGCAGCGCTGACACTGAGTGACCGTAGCGGCTGGCGTCTACGGGCCTTCAATGTGCTGGAGCGTCGGGCCGGCTGGTTGCTGGCAGCAGCAGGTTTTGCAGCGGCGGTGATGATGCTCGAACTGGTGTTCGATCCGCGTTATCGCAGCTTTCCGAGCGTAGCTTTCATCCTGCCCGCGCTGGTTTATCTGTGCCGGCCGGTGAGTGTGCCACGTCGTGAAATCGCGCTTCTGACCTTCATCATCGGTGCCGGGATTGCGCCGCAGCTGTATCGCGAAGGTTTGCAGAATCAGCAGGCCTGGGGCTGGGCGCTGATGAGTGTGTTGATGGTGGCGGCGTTGTGGCGCTGTTTGCGGGTTCGCAAGGGCTGATGGCCCCATCGCGAGCAGGCTCGCTCCCACATTTGATCTCCATCGTTCACATAATATGTGTTCACTGAAGATCTACTGTGGGAGCGAGCCTGCTCGCGATGGCGATCTGTCAGGCGCCGCGAGACGCCCGGACCAACCGCAACCCCGCAATCACCACCGCAAACACAGCCATCGTCGTGTTGTACAACGCCAACGCCGGAAACCCGAACACCAACGCCAACACCGCCAACCACCACCCTGCCCGCCCCGGCAACACGAAGCCGATCACGGCGGCGGCCACTGCCGCCCAACCCAACACCTGGAAATGAATCATCAGGCCCAGGTTCGAACGGACCAGGCATTCCCAGCGGCTCGCCTCGTCCGCGCAGAGGCCGACCCATTGCGCATCCTCCATGAAGCCATACCGCGCGCCATAACTGGCGGCCAGCCATAAAGGCAGCAAAACAAGCAGCAGAATTACCGGTAAACGGCGGGACATGAAGCACTCCAATCAGCGAAAAACGGCGGCCAGCTTAATCCCCCGGCAGCCTGACGCAAGCCTTAACAACAGTTAACTGGGCACTCAATCACTGCAAAGTGTATCGTCCAGCTACTATTACTCTGAAATTTGGCCTGATTGGTGTCGATACATGGCACTTTGGCGCAACCCCCGTGGTCATAGCCTGCGAACTTCATTCGGCACCTTTCTATAAGGGATCCAGTCATGCTCCGTTCCTTGCGCTTCGCCGCCCTGTTTAGCGGCCTTATCTTGAGTGCGTCCGCACTGGCGGTCGATATCGACGCCGCCAGTTATGGCTATCCCTTGACCAACCCGTTCGAGGCGACCATCGCCACGACGCCACCGGACCTGCGTCCGGAGTTGCCGCTTGACGATGACATCGACCAGGAAACCCGCACCGTCACGTTGCGCCCGGAGCGTGAGTTCGAACTGCCGGACAACTTCTGGCCGGTGAAGAAGCTGACCTACCGCATCGCCACCCAGGATAAAGCCGCCCCGTTGATCTTCCTGATCGCCGGCACCGGTGCGCGCTATGACAGCAGCCTTAACGAATACCTGAAAAAGCTCTACTACAAGGCGGGTTACCACGTGGTGCAACTGTCGTCGCCCACCAGCTTCGACTTCATGAGCGCCGCTTCACGCTTTGCCACACCCGGCATCACCAAGGATGACGCCGAAGACATGTACCGGGTGATGCAGGCCGTGCGGGCACAAAACCCGAAAGTGGCCGTCACCGATTACTACCTGACCGGCTACAGCCTGGGGGCGCTGGATGCGGCATTTGTCGCGCATCTGGATGAAACCCGCCGCAGTTTCAATTTCAAGAAAGTCTTGCTGCTCAACCCACCGGTCAACCTCTACACCTCGATCACCAACCTGGACAGACTCGTCCAGACCGAGGTCAAGGGCATCAACAACACCACCACGTTCTATGAACTGGTGCTGGACAAACTGACCCGATACTTCCAGCAAAAAGGCTACATCGACCTCAACGACGCCCTGCTCTACGACTTCCAGCAGTCCAAGCAGCACCTGACCAACGAACAGATGGCCATGCTGATCGGCACGTCGTTCCGCTTCTCGGCGGCCGACATCGCTTTCACCTCGGACCTGATCAACCGTCGCGGCCTGATCACTCCGCCGAAAACGCCCATCACCGAAGGCACCAGCCTCACGCCATACCTCAAGCGTGCGCTGCAGTGCGACTTCGACTGCTACATCACCGAACAAGTGATCCCGATGTGGCGCGCGCGCACTGACGGCGGCAGCCTGCTGCAACTGATCGACCAGGTCAGCCTGTATGCCCTGAAGGATTACCTGCACGACAGCCCGAAAATCGCGGTCATGCACAATGCCGACGACGTGATCCTCGGCCCGGGTGACCTCGGTTTCCTGCGCAAGACCTTCGGCGACCGCTTGACGGTTTATCCACTGGGCGGCCACTGCGGCAACCTTAACTATCGCGTCAACAGCGACGCCATGCTGGAGTTCTTCCGTGGCTAAATACCTCCTGCTTATCGCAGCGTTACTCTGTGCAGGCGTCGCCAATGCCGACAACAGCAAAGCCAACGCCCCGGTGGTCGTCGACAGTGACGGCTTCAAGGAGCCACTGAGCAAACTCAAGTTCAACCCGGGCCTGGATCAGCGCGAATTCGAACGCTCCTCCCTCAACGCCCTGAACGTGTACGACCCGCTGGAAGAGTGGAACCGCCGGGTGTATCACTTCAACTACCGCTTCGACCAATGGGTGTTCCTGCCGGTGGTCGACGGGTATCGCTACATCACGCCAAGCTTCCTGCGCACCGGGGTCAGCAACTTCTTCAACAACCTCGGCGACGTACCGAACCTGCTCAACAGCCTGTTGCAGTTCAAGGGCCAGCGTTCGATGGAAACCACTGCGCGCCTGCTGCTCAACACCACCATCGGCATCGCCGGCCTCTGGGACCCGGCCACCGCCATGGGCCTGCCGCGCCAGAGCGAAGACTTCGGCCAGACGCTCGGTTTCTACGGCGTACCGGGCGGCGCCTACTTCGTGCTGCCGATCCTCGGCCCGTCCAACATCCGCGACACCGGCGGCCTGGCCGTGGACTTCACCGCCGAGTCGGCGATCAACTTCCTGAACGTCTCCGAAGTCAGTTCCAACCACCCTGAAGTGTGGGCCCTGCGCAGCATCGACAAGCGCCACCAGACCAGCTTCCGCTACGGCCAACTGAACTCGCCGTTCGAATACGAAAAGGTGCGTTACGTGTACACCGAGTCGCGCAAGTTGCAGATCGCCGAGTAATTCATCGGCAACAAAAAAGGCCATTCGGTGCAGATCGAATGGCCAGTTTTTTTACCCGTTTTCGTCGACCACTTTAAATTCTACATTGAGGCAGCCTTATGCCGCCCACCGATCAACCCTGAACACCCTGACGAACATTTCATTAGTAACATAAACTCGAGAACCATCCAGGGTAACTGCTACATTACGAACCCCTCCACCGATAAAAACTCGATCGACTACTTTAAAACCAGCCGTATCAATCACACACATTTCAGCGCCTTCATTGACAAGAGCAAATGCATAGACGCCATTGGGCGTCAAAGCAATATCAACAATATCCCCACCGATAGGAATGAAAGCCACAATACGCTCGCCAGCCAAGTCTAATACTTGCACACCTTTGAGCTGCGTATTACTTATATAAGCAAGAGCTCGACCTGGATAAAAAGCCATCAGACTGGCGCCTTCAGCAATGGCAACCGACTTCACCGTCCATTGTGACAAGTTAACAATAACGAACGAACGGTCAGTTACAGCGTAAATTTCATGCCTGGCAGCACTGACAGCCAAACTGTCTCGAATACCATTTACCGCAAGACTCCTTACTATCCTACCACCTGAAAGATCAACTTCATACAGGGTATTTAAAGCCGTCATGTATGGACGAGGACCGTTCTTGGTGAGCAAGACCCCACTCGGAGCAGGGGCATATATTCTTTGGAATGAGGACAATACATGAGTATTAACTTCTCTTGTCTGTCCAGTCTCGAGATTCAAATAAGCGAATAAACCATCCTGACTGAAAACGCCGTAAAGTGCGCGAGATGGACAACGTTCGGTACGTATAATTCGCCCAGTAACAGTATCGATTACCGAAAACTCTGGCGCACCATAATTGAACACAAACGCATATTCCCCATAGGGATGGAAAATAACTTTACCAGCACCGACAAGGCTGATTTCGCCTTCAAATCCAGATTTAACAGACAACATAAGCCACCTCGCCATCTAAAATGATAGTGAACGCTTAAGTACAGCGTTAATAATTTGATATCCCTTATTCCCGATCAACGCGTTGCCACTACCGCCTTGACAAAATCCCCGGTACACACATAAACACGAGCGCCATCAGGCGTTACATCAACTCCCATCGGGTTTCCGCCCACATTGATTTCCTCAACCAATTTCGGGTCACCCACGACATCAATCCCATAGAGCAATGGCTCATTATCGGTAGTAACATACAAATATTCCCCCGTAGGACACAGCACGCAGCTTTTCGCGTCGCCCTTAATAGGCATCGAGGCAACGACCTGCTCTGCAACTATATCGATCGTCTGTACTGTACCTCCCTGATAGGTCCCTGCAACATAGGCTCGACGGCCATCCAGACTAAGAGACATGCAACCAGTGCCGGCCCCAATGGAAATAGACTTGATTGCCCAATCCGCCACAGAGGCAATCAAAAACTTTCCGCCCACCAGAATGTAAAGATACAAACCATCCGGGCTAACAGCCAAACTATCAACGACACCACCAACAGGAGTAACTTCCGTCGCACCAAGACTTAATGAATCGAGAACCACAACCTCCTCACCCTTCGCAACGTAGAGGTGAGCCCCATCTGCAGCAACCGCGATTGCACGCATTGGTTCATCGAAATAAACCAGCCTTCCTCCAGCCCAGCCAGCGACAGTAAACGACGAGACCCCACTTTTTTCCTTGGTAATACAATAGCCACGCTTACCATCCCGACTAAACACGCATTTAATAATACGCATCGTCCCTGATGGCAAAAATTTCACGACTTTTCCGGTATCTGTTTCAATCAGGAAACTGTAGTTTCTGCTCGGAACGCTCACGAAAGCATGACGACCATCCGGGCTTATCGCCACCGCTACGGCTGGATGACTGGAGATAATTTCTCCTTGAAACCTACTAACGACAGTATTACTCATCACGTGATCTCCTAATCCAATAACACTTGGGACGTTGTACTCGTGTTGAATATTATTGAATCAATTCCCCACAACGCTTCCTACTGTCAGAAATAACAGTTCTGACAGACGGCTCATGCTTTTCTTTCAAAGTTCATGGGGTCAGCTAAATTTAGCGGTCGCTAGTTTTTGCTTAGTTTGATGTAGCTAGTCGAACCGCGCAGCGGTCGCGCAAGCGTTCCAGGCTCATCGCCGCCACTCTCAGCCGCGGCTGCTAGTGCCAAATACGGGCGGACAAAAAAAGGCCATTTGATTCGCATCAAATGGCCTTTTTTACTTCTAACCAATCAGCTTCGGGCTGATCGCCACATCCTGCCGAGCACCATGACGCAGGCCAACACCGCCGCCCCCGCGACAATCCCCGCCACGGCATTCAGCAACATCGGCACGATAAATCCGACGCCGCCCGCGCTCGCACTCACGCCTTCGATCCAGTGATGAATCACCGGCACGCCGTGGGTCAGGATCCCGCCGCCGACCAGGAACATCGCCGCCGTACCAATCACCGACAGGCTTTTCATCATGTACGGCGCCGCCCGCAGGATGCCGTTGCCAATACGCTTGGCCAGCTGCCCCGGCTTCTGGGTCAGCCACAGGCCAAGATCGTCTAGCTTGACGATGCCCGCCACCAGCCCGTAGACGCCGATGGTCATGACGATGGCAATGCCCGACAGCACGATGACTTGCTGGGTCAGCGACGCATCGGCCACGGTGCCGAGGGTGATGGCGATGATTTCCGCCGAAAGAATGAAGTCGGTACGGATGGCGCCCTTGATCTTGTCCTTTTCGAACGCCACCAGATCGACCGTCGGATTCGCCACCGCTTCGACAAGCTCGGCATGCTCGGCCTGGTCTTCAGCCTTGCTGTGCAGGAATTTGTGCGCGAGTTTTTCGAAACCTTCGAAACACAGGTAGGCGCCGCCGACCATCAGCAACGGCGTAACCAGCCACGGAATGAATGCACTAATCGCCAGCGCTGACGGCACCAGAATCAGTTTGTTGAGAAACGAGCCCTTCGCCACGGCCCAAACGACCGGGATTTCCCGTTCGGCACGTACGCCGCTGACCTGCTGGGCATTGAGCGCCAGATCGTCGCCGAGCACGCCGGCGGTTTTCTTGGCGGCCATTTTGGTCATCAACGCCACATCGTCGAGTACCGCGGCAATGTCGTCGATCAGCAACAGTAAACTGCTTCCTGCCATGAATCAGGTGTCCTTCTGGAATGAATGCTGCGCAGCATAGCGCGGCCGAGCGCCACACGGGGCATTCTTGAGCGCCGCGCGAGGCCGGTGCTACCATGCGCAACCGCCAGAACAGGCAAGGAACCACCTGGTTTATGAGCACTATCCGCGAGCGCAACAAAGAACTGATCCTGCGTGCCGCCAGTGAAGAATTTGCCGACAAGGGCTTCGCTGCGACCAAAACCAGTGACATCGCAGCCAAGGCGGGATTGCCCAAGCCCAACGTCTATTACTACTTCAAATCCAAGGAAAACCTCTACCGCGAGGTTCTGGAAAGCATCATCGAGCCGATTCTGCAGGCCTCGACGCCGTTCAACGCCGATGGCGTGCCCAGCGAAGTGCTGAGCGGCTACATTCGCTCGAAAATCCGCATCTCCCGCGACTTGCCCTTCGCCTCCAAGGTGTTCGCCAGCGAAATCATGCACGGCGCCCCGCACCTGAGCGCTGACCTGGTCGAACAACTGAACAGCCAGGCGAAACACAACATCGACTGCATCCAGACCTGGATCGACCGCGGGCAGATCGCCCCCATCGACCCCAACCACCTGATGTTCAGCATCTGGGCCGCGACCCAGACCTATGCCGACTTTGACTGGCAGATCACTGCCATCACCGGCAAGGCGAAGCTGGATGAAGAGGATTATGAAGCGGCGGCGCAGACGATTATCCGGTTGGTGCTCAAGGGGTGTGAGCCGGATCATTAAGATTGCGGTGACTTTATCGCTAGCAGGCTAGCTCCCACAGGGGATTTGTGAACGTCATAGCGCCAGTGTGGGAGCTAGCCTGCTAGCGATGAAGACGACTCGGTTTCAGCTCAAAGCCAAATGGCATCCCACAGAGAATAGTCGCCAAGCTTTTCCACCAGTCCAGCCCGCAACGGGTTGGCCACGACATACCGCGCCACCTTTACCAAATCCTCTTCCCGCCGCAGAGCCCGGTCGTGAAAGCCTTTCTGCCAGAGGGTGATCTTGCGGCCAGTGAACTGATTCACCGCCTTGGTGCTCAGTGATTTAGTCTCTTGCATCAGGTCACCCAACGATCCCTGCTGTAACTCGACCAGCCAATGGAAATGATCGGGCATGATGACCCAGGCCAATGAATTAACGCAGCCTTGGTCGTGCGCGGCGCGAAACTGTGCGACGACCAATCTGCCCAAGATGAAATTCTTGAAAACAGGTTTTCTGGCGAGTGTATTGGTGGTCAACAGATAGATGCGGTTTGGCTCGGCATAGCGGCCGATGCGTAAACGGTTTGAAGCGGGTAAATCAGGCATTCCTTTGCCCCTTGCATGATTAATTCATGAAGAAGGCTAGTCCTGATATTACCCAAGGGTGGGGCAGACATTTAGATGGATGTGTCTGACGGTTTGTCATCGCCAGCAGGCTGGCTCCCACAGTTGATCTCTGACACTCAGATGTTCCCTGTGGGAGCCAGCCTGTTGGCGATAGCGGTGGATCAGTCACCCATGATTCAAGCTGCCACCCCCGCATCCGCCTTCAACCCCAACGCCTCGATCGCATTGATCGCACACTGCTCATCAACATCCGACAAATCCCCGCTGATGCCCACAGCTCCCAGCACATTCCCGTCCTGATCCCGAATCAACACACCGCCCGGTGCCGGCACCACGCTGCCCTGCCCCAGGCTGTTCAACGCCGCGATAAACGCCGGGCGTTGCTGGGCGTCCAGCGCCAGCAGGCGTGAGCCTTTGCCCAGCGCAATGGCGCCCCAGGCTTTGCCGATGGCGATTTGTGGCCGAAGCAGGCTGGCGCCGTCTTCGCGTTGCAGGGAAACCAGGTGTCCGCCGGCATCCAGCACGGCGATGGTCAAAGGGGCCGCGTTGATTGCACGCGCGGCGGAGATGGCCTGACTGGTCAGGTTGACTGCCACTTTCAAGGTTAAAGCGCTCATGGTGCCGTCCTCATTTTGTTATAGGGAAAGCGGAAGGACTGCGCGCTTGCACCGCAGTCCGATGCAACAAATAGAACACAATGAGTTATTTTTTTGTATACAATAATTATCGAAAAGCGCCACATGCGACGAAAAGCCACAGCAGAACAGGCTTCCGACGAATGAAACAGTCGCTTGAGAAAATGGATTGACCTGCGCCGTCCGCCGTGAATACACTCTGCGCAAAGCCACTTGTATACAATTACAAAACGTAAGAGGCACAAAACCATGAGCAAAATGAGAGCAATCGAAGCCGCCGTTCTGGTGATGCGCCGCGAAGGGGTTGATACCGCTTTTGGCATCCCCGGTGCCGCCATCAACCCGTTGTACTCCGCCCTGCAAAAGGTCGGCGGCATCGATCACGTCCTCGCTCGACACGTTGAAGGCGCGTCGCACATGGCCGAGGGCTACACCCGCACCAAGGCCGGCAACATCGGCGTGTGCATCGGCACTTCCGGCCCGGCCGGTACTGACATGGTCACCGGGCTCTACAGCGCCTCGGCCGACTCGATCCCGATTCTGTGCATCACCGGGCAAGCACCCCGCGCCCGTATGCACAAGGAAGACTTCCAGGCTGTCGACATCACCACCATCGTCAAGCCAGTGACCAAGTGGGCGACCACGGTCATGGAACCGGGCCAGGTGCCGTATGCGTTCCAGAAAGCCTTCTACGAAATGCGCTCCGGCCGTCCAGGCCCAGTGCTGATCGACCTGCCGTTCGACGTGCAGATGGCCGAAATCGAATTCGACATCGACGCCTACGAACCGCTGCCACTGGCCAAGCCAACCGCTAACCGCGTGCAAATCGAGAAGGCCCTGGCCATGCTCGATCAGGCCGAGCGTCCATTGCTGGTCGCCGGTGGCGGCATCATCAATGCCGACGCCAGCGAGTTGCTGGTGGAATTCGCCGAGCTGACCGGCATTCCGGTCATCCCTACCCTGATGGGCTGGGGCACGATCCCGGACGATCACCCGTTGATGGTCGGCATGGTGGGTTTGCAGACTTCGCACCGTTACGGCAACGCCACCCTGCTGAAGTCCGACGTGGTACTGGGCGTCGGTAACCGTTGGGCCAACCGCCACACCGGCTCGATCGACGTGTACACCGAAGGCCGCAAGTTCATTCACGTTGACATCGAGCCGACGCAAATCGGCCGCGTGTTCAACCCGGACCTGGGCATCGTCTCCGACGCCGCTGCCGCGCTGACCGTGTTCATCGAAGTCGCTCGCGAATGGCAAGCCGCCGGCAAGCTGAAAAACCGCAGCGCCTGGCTGCAAGACTGCCAGCAGCGCAAAGCCAGCCTGCAACGCAAGACGCACTTCGACAACGTGCCGGTCAAACCGCAGCGCGTTTACGAAGAGATGAACCAGGTGTTCGGCAAAGACACCTGCTACGTCAGCACCATCGGTCTGTCGCAGATTGCCGGCGCGCAGTTCCTGCACGTCTACAAGCCGCGTCACTGGATCAACTGCGGTCAGGCCGGCCCGCTGGGTTGGACCATTCCCGCTGCACTGGGCGTGGTCAAGGCCGATCCGAACCGCAAGGTTGTGGCGCTGTCGGGCGACTATGACTTCCAGTTCATGATCGAAGAATTGGCGGTGGGCGCGCAGTTCAAGCTGCCGTACATCCACGTTGTGGTAAACAATTCGTACCTGGGGCTGATTCGTCAGGCCCAGCGCGGTTTCGACATGGACTACTGCGTGCAGCTGTCCTTCGATAACCTGAACGCTCCGGAACTCAACGGTTACGGTGTCGACCACGTCGCGGTTGCCGAAGGCCTCGGTTGCAAGGCGCTGCGTGTGTTCGAACCGGCTCAGATCCAGCCTGCACTGCGCAGGGCCCAGGAGCTGATCGAAGAGTTCAAGGTGCCGGTGATCGTCGAGATTATTCTGGAGCGCGTGACCAACATTTCCATGGGCACCGAGATCAACGCCGTCAACGAATTCGAAGACCTGGCGCTGGTCGGCAACGATGCGCCGACCGCGATTTCGCTGCTCGATTAACAGCTGACCGCCTCCCCCCTGTAGGAGCGAGGCTTGCCCGCGAAGGCGTCGTGCCATTCAACATTGATGCCGACTGACACAACGTCTTCGCGGGCAAGCCTCGCTCCTACAGAGGGAGCTCACACATTTACGGGAGACCACCATGCCGCGTTTCGCAGCCAACCTGTCCATGCTGTTCACCGAACAGGACTTTCTCGCCCGTTTCGAAGCGGCCGCCAAGGCCGGCTTCAGTGGTGTCGAATACCTGTTCCCTTACGATTTCAGCTCCGCCGAGATCAAGGCCAAGCTCGACGCCAACGGTCTGACCCAGGTGTTGTTCAACCTGCCGGCCGGTGACTGGGCCAAGGGCGAACGCGGTATCGCGTGCCTGCCGGACCGGGTTGAAGAATTCCGCGCCGGGGTCGATCTGGCGATCGCCTACGCGCAAGTGCTGGGCAACACCCAGGTCAACTGCCTGGCCGGTATTCGTCCACAAGGCGTCGACGATGCCACCGTGGAAAAAACCTTTGTCGCCAACCTCAAGTACGCGGCCGACAAGCTGCAAGCGGCGGGCATCAAACTGGTGATGGAAGCGATCAACACCCGCGACATCCCAGGGTTCTACCTGAACAACACGGCGCAAGCCCTGTCGATTCGCGAACAGGTCGGCAGCGCCAATCTGTTCCTGCAATACGACATCTATCACATGCAAATCATGGAAGGCGACCTGGCCCGCACCCTGCAATCGCACCTCGGTGAAATCAATCACGTGCAATTGGCGGACAACCCGGGGCGCAACGAACCGGGCACCGGTGAAATCAACTACCGCTTCCTGTTCGAACACCTGGACCGGATTGGTTATCAGGGTTGGGTCGGTTGCGAATACAAGCCGCTGACCACCACCGAAGCGGGCCTGGGCTGGCTGAAAACCCATAACGCGATCTGATCGAAAACCGCGTCATCGTTCTTCGCGGGCAAGCCTCGCTCCTACGAACAACCCTACCCCTGTAGGAGCGAGGCTTGCCCGCGAAGGCGCCCTCGCTGACACCCACGAATTTTGCGAACAGAGCAATAAAAACAAGAGGAATTTCTCATGGCTAAAATCGGATTTATCGGCACCGGCATCATGGGCCACCCAATGGCGTTGAACCTGCAGAAAGCCGGTCACAGCCTGTTCCTGTCGGCGCATCACGACGCCGCGCCTGCCGACCTGATCGCCGGTGGCGCTGTCGCCCTGGCGAACCCGAAAGAAGTCGCGCAAGAAGCTGAATTCATCATCGTCATGGTGCCGGATACCCCGCAGGTCGATGACGTGCTGTTCCGTGCCGACGGTATTGCGGCCGGTGTCGGCAAAGGCAAAGTCGTCATCGACATGAGTTCGATCTCGCCCACCGCCACCAAAGCCTTCGCGGCCAAGATCAACGAAAAAGGCGCGCAGTACCTCGACGCGCCGGTGTCCGGCGGTGAAGTCGGTGCCAAGGCTGCGACCCTGAGTATCATGGTCGGCGGCGATGCCGATGCCTTCGAACGCGCCTTGCCGCTGTTCCAGGCGATGGGCAAGAACATCACCCTGGTGGGCGGTAACGGCGACGGTCAAACCGCGAAAGTGGCGAACCAGATCATCGTCGCGCTGAACATTCAGGCCGTGGCCGAAGCCCTGCTGTTCGCTTCGAAAAACGGTGCCGATCCAGCCAAGGTACGTGAAGCGCTGATGGGCGGTTTCGCTTCGTCGAAAATCCTCGAAGTGCATGGCGAACGCATGATCAAGGGCACCTTCGACCCAGGCTTCCGCATCAGCCTGCACCAGAAGGACCTGAACCTGGCCCTGCAAGGCGCCAAAGAGCTGAACATCAACCTGCCAAACACCGCCAACACCCAGCAAGTGTTCAGCACCTGCGCGGCCATCGGTGGCAGCAACTGGGACCACTCGGCGCTGATCAAAGGCCTGGAGCACATGGCGAATTTCTCGATTCGCGATAAGAACTAAGTCTCTGTCTGACCCTGTGGGAGCTAGCCTGCTAGCGATGAAATCGACGCGGTGTGTCTGGTAGACCTCAGCGCCTGAATCGCTAGCAGGCTAGCTCCCACAAGGGGCCGAGTTGCCCTTCAAATAACAAGAAAATCCGGGAGCCCGCCATGTCGGTCGATCCGCAACAATTCCTGCGTGAGCTGTTTGCCACAGCCATTGACGCGGCCCATCCGCAGCAAGTCCTCGAAGCTCATTTGCCCACTGACCGCAGCGGTCGCGTGATCGTCATCGGCGCCGGCAAAGCCGCCGCCGCCATGGCCCAAGTGGTCGAGCGCTGCTGGCAGGGTGAAGTGTCCGGCCTGGTGGTGACGCGTTACGGTCACGGCGCCCCGTGCGAAAAAATCGAAGTCGTCGAAGCCGCTCACCCGGTGCCGGACGCCGCTGGCCTGGCCGTCGCCAAGCGTGTGCTGGATCTGGTCAGCAACCTGAGCGAAGTCGACCGCGTCATCTTTCTGCTCTCCGGTGGCGGTTCTGCGTTGCTCGCCCTTCCGGCACAAGGGATTACGCTCGCCGACAAGCAATCGATCAACAAAGCCCTGCTCAAATCCGGCGCGACCATCGGCGAGATGAACTGCGTGCGCAAGCACCTCTCGGCGATCAAGGGCGGCCGTCTCGGCAAAGCCTGCTGGCCCGCCACTGTTTATACCTATGCGATTTCCGATGTACCGGGCGACCTCGCCACGGTCATCGCTTCCGGCCCCACCGTGGCCGACCCGAGCACCTCCGCCGAAGCGCTGGCAATCCTCAAGCGCTACGACATTGAAGTCCCGGCGTCGGTGCGCAACTGGCTGCAGAGCCCGGAATCGGAGACGGTCAAACCCGGCGACCCGAGCCTGGCGCGCAGTCATTTCCAATTGATCGCCCGCCCGCAACAGTCGCTTGAAGCCGCTGCTGTGAAAGCCCGTCAGGCCGGTTTCAGTCCGCTGATCCTCGGCGACCTGGAAGGCGAATCCCGCGAAGTGGCCAAGGTTCACGCCGGCATCGCGCGGCAAGTGGTCCTGCATGGCCAGCCATTGGCGGCGCCGTGCGTGATCCTTTCGGGCGGTGAAACCACGGTCACCGTGCGCGGCAATGGTCGCGGCGGACGCAACGCCGAATTCCTCCTGAGCCTGACCGACAGCCTCAAAGGCTTGCCCGGCGTCTACGCGCTGGCCGGCGACACCGATGGCATCGACGGCTCCGAAGACAATGCCGGGGCGATCATGACCCCGGACAGCTACGCCCGCGCGGCCGCCCTCGGTTTGAGCGCCAGTGATGAACTCGACAACAACAATGGCTACGGCTATTTCGCGGCGCTCGACGCGTTGATCGTCACCGAGCCGACCCGCACCAACGTCAACGACTTCCGCGCCATCCTGATTCTCGAGAGCACAAAAAATGACGCCTGATAAAAAGGTCAAAATCCTCGCCACCCTCGGCCCGGCCACCGACGGGATCGAATCCATCCGCGAGTTGGTGCAGGCCGGGGTCAACATCTTCCGCCTGAACTTCAGCCACGGCGATCACGCCGACCACGCTCAACGCTATCAATGGATTCGTGAAGTCGAGCGCCAACTGAATTATCCGCTCGGGATCCTGATGGACCTGCAAGGCCCGAAACTGCGGGTCGGCAAGTTCGCCGAAGGCAAGGTGCAGTTGCATCGCGGCCAGGCCCTGCGCCTGGACCTGGACCCGACGCCGGGCGATCAACGCCGGGTCAACCTGCCGCACCCGGAAATCATCGCCGCGCTGGAGCCGGGCATGGACTTGCTGCTCGACGACGGCAAACTGCGACTGCGCGTGGTCACCAAATACGCTGATGCGATCGACACCACGGTGCTCAATGGCGGCGAACTCTCGGACCGCAAAGGCGTGAACGTGCCGCAAGCGGTGCTGGAGTTGAGCCCGCTGACGGCCAAGGATCGTCGCGATTTGAGTTTCGGTCTGGAGTTGGGCGTGGATTGGGTCGCGCTGTCGTTCGTGCAGCGCCCGGAAGACATTCGCGAGGCGCGTGAACTGATCGGCGACAAAGCGTTTTTGATGGCCAAGATCGAGAAGCCATCGGCGGTCACGCAACTGCGGGAAATCGCCGAATTGAGCGACGCGATCATGGTTGCCCGTGGCGACCTCGGCGTCGAAGTGCCCGCCGAAAGCGTGCCGCAGATTCAGAAGAACATCATCAGCATCTGCCGCCAACTCGGTAAACCAGTGGTGGTGGCGACGCAGATGCTGGAATCGATGCGCTTCTCCCCGGCCCCGACCCGCGCCGAAGTCACCGATGTGGCCAACGCCGTGGCCGAAGGTGCCGATGCGGTGATGCTGTCGGCAGAAACCGCGTCCGGCGAATACCCGATAGAAGCTGTGCAGATGATGAGCAAGATCATCCGCCAGGTGGAAAACGGTCCGGACTATCAGACGCAACTGGACGTCAGCCGGCCGAAAGCCGAGGCGACCGTTTCCGATGCGATCAGCTGTGCGATTCGTCGCATCAGTAACGTGTTGCCGGTGGCGGTGCTGGTGAACTACAGCGAGTCCGGCACGTCGAGTCTGCGAGCGGCGCGGGAACGGCCGACGGTGCCGATTCTGAACCTGACGCCGAACCTGCAGACCGCTCGCCGCTTGACGGTGGCGTGGGGGGTGCACTCGGTGGTCAATGATCGTCTGCGCCAGGTGGATGAGGTGTGTTCGACAGCGCTGGAGATTGCGCAGGCGCAGGGCATGGCGCAGCGCGGGGACACGTTATTGATCACGGCGGGTGTGCCGTTTGGGCAGCCTGGGTCGACTAACTCTTTGCGTATCGAGACGTTGATCTAGAGCGCCCATACCGGCCTCATCGCCAGCAGGCTGGCTCCCACATTGGTTTTGTGTCGATAACGAAATCAAGACTGAACGCAGATTCAGTGTGGGAGCCAGCCTGCTGGCGATGCTGGCGACTCGGTTTCACTGAAACACCCACAGACTTCATCATGCCTGCCAACCACTTCAACACCCACTGCCCCGATTGGGCGACTGCCCTGCTCAACGGCTTCAGCCAGATTTTCCTCCAGCGCCATCCGCTGTTTGGTCTGTTGTGCCTGCTCGCCATTCTATTCACCGCACCGGCCCTGCTCGGCGGTGCGTTGCTGGGCGGTGTCGCCGGTTTGCTCACCGCGCAACGTCGCCACTACGCCAAGGCCGATCGTCAGGCCGGGCTGTTCAGTTACAACGGTGTCCTGCTCGGTTTGCTGCTGAGCCTGTATTTCCCCTGGTCCGCGCTGTTGCCGCCGCTGATCATTGCTGCGGGTGGATTGAGCGCGATGCTCACTCAGCAGTGGCTCAAACGCATCCGGGTCAGCCAATACCTGCCGGCCTATACGGCGCCCTTCGTGGGATTGGGCTGGTTGCTGCTGTGCTTCGCCACCCCCTCGACCGAAGCCCATTTGATCGAAGTCAGTGCGTTGAACATGCTCCTCGCCCCCCTGAAAGGCCTCGGCCAGGTGATGTTCCTCGGTCATCCGCTGGCCGGTGCGATGATTGCCGTGGGTTTGCTGATCGCTGATCGCCGCGCATTCTGCTGGGCGATGCTGGCGTCTGCCGCGGGCATGGGCTGGAGCCTGCTGCATCAAGACTTCTATAGCGCATTGATCGGCCTCGGTGGCTATAACGCCGTACTCGCCGCCCTCGCCCTCAGCTCGCTGCGCCAGCAACCGTGGCTGCCGCTCATCGGCATCGCAGCGGCGCTGTTGCTGACGCCGGTGTTTGCCGCCATCGGCCTGCCAACGCTGACCGCGCCGTTTATCCTCGCCTGCTGGCTGATCCGCACGGTTATGCAAATGTTCGGCAAAACCACCGTCGCCGGTACGCCTTGCACTCTGGAGGAGAATCACCCTAGGCTGCGCTGATTCTCGATTCAGGCGTTATCCATGGACAGCAGCAAAAACTGGCGTGAAGACCTTTACGTCATGGTTTTCCAGAGCGACACCAAGGCCGGGCGGCGCTTCGACGGCATTCTGCTGTTGATCATCCTCGCCAGCATCGTCATCGTGATGCTCGACAGCATCGACACGATTCATCAGAACTACGCCAACGTGTTGGCGTACATCGAGTGGGGCTTCACGGTCATTTTCGCCATCGAATATGGCCTGCGCCTGTACTGTTCGCCCAAGCCGCTGCGTTATGCGTTCAGCTTCTACGGGCTGGTGGATTTGCTGGCGATCGTGCCCGGCATCCTCGCGCTGTATTACGCCGATGCGCAGTACCTGCTGATTATCCGGATCATCCGGATGCTGCGGATTTTCCGTGTGCTCAAGCTCAGTCCGTACCTCAAGCAAGCCAATTACCTGATGTTGGCGCTGCGTGGCAGCAAGCAGAAGATCGTGGTGTTTCTGGTCAGCGTCTGCACGCTCGTCACGGTGTTCGGCACGCTGATGTACGTGATCGAAGGCCCGGAGCATGGCTTCACCAGCATTCCAAAAGGCATCTACTGGGCTATCGTGACGCTGACCACCGTCGGTTTCGGCGACATCGTGCCGAAGACGCCCTTGGGCCAGGTGATTTCGTCGCTGGTGATGATCACCGGTTACTCGATCATCGCCGTGCCAACCGGGATTTTCACCGCCGAACTGGCCAACGCCATGCGTGGCGAACAGTTGCAACACGACTGCCCGGTGTGTAAGAAAAACAGCCACGAGCACGGCGCTGCATTTTGCTCGCGGTGCGGCAATGTGTTGTTCAAAAAACTGGAATAAGCAAAGTGCTTTTTAATCTTTAAAGGACTATACGAGCCCGGTTATAGTCGCTGGCAAATTGCCTCACATTTAAATTAGAACAAGGAATGCGCAGTGAAAAAACTCTTTGGCGCCTCACTTCTGGCCGCTGGCCTGGCATTGACCAGCGTTGCTCAAGCTGCACCAACCCTGCTCAACGTTTCCTACGACGTGATGCGCGATTTCTACAAGGACTACAACGCTGCCTTCCAGAAACACTGGCAAGCCGAGCACAACGAAAACATCACCCTGCAGATGTCTTTCGGCGGTTCGAGCAAACAGGCGCGTTCCGTGATCGACGGCCTGCCGGCTGACGTCATCACCATGAACATGGCCACCGACATCAACGCCCTGGCGGACAACGGCAAACTGGTGCCGGACAACTGGGTCACCCTGCTGCCGAACCACAGCGCGCCGTTCACCTCGGCCACGGTGTTCATCGTCCGCAAAGGCAACCCGAAAGCCCTGAAAGACTGGCCGGATCTGCTCAAGGACGGTGTGCAAGTGATCGTGCCGAACCCGAAAACCTCGGGCAACGGCCGCTACACCTACCTTTCGGCCTGGGGTTATGTGCTGAAGAACGGCGGTGACGAGAACAAGGCCAAGGCCTTCGTCGGCAAGCTGTTCAAGCAAGCACCGGTGCTGGATACCGGTGGTCGTGCAGCTACCACTACCTTCATGACCAACCAGCTCGGCGACGTGCTGGTGACCTTCGAAAACGAAGCGGAAATGATTGCCCGCGAGTTTGGCCGTGATCAGTTCGAAGTGATCTACCCAAGCGTCTCCGCTGAAGCCGAGCCGCCAGTGGCCGTGGTCGACAAAGTGGTCGAGAAGAAAGGCACCCGCGCGGCGGCCGAGGAATACCTGAAGTACCTGTGGTCGCCAGAAGGCCAGGAAATTGCTGCGGCAAACTACCTGCGTCCGCGTGATCCGGCGGTACTGGCCAAGTACACCGACCGCTTCCCGAAAGTGGATTTCCTGTCGGTAGAGAAGACCTTCGGTGACTGGCGCACCGTGCAGAAGACGCACTTCAATGATGGTGGGATCTTTGATCAGATTTACGCTCAGTAACCGCTGATAGCCCAATGAAAAAGGCGACCTTAGACGGTCGCCTTTTTTGTTTTTGTGTTCACTGAAGTTCCCTGTCATCACATCGGCGGTGTGACGCCGTCCTTGCCAGCCGAGATGGATTGAGCGGTCAGCGTTCCATCCGCACTCTGAGTTACAAACGTCACGACCTTCACTCCCACCTTCAGCAAGCTGCGATCCCCCGGCACCAGGTTCACGATCGGCACATCTTCCGGCACCAGGATCTTCTGCTGTCCGCCCTTGTAGTTGACGGTCAACACCCGACCATTACTGACCACCAGATCACCGACGCTGCCGTTGGTCATGCTGCTGCCCTTGACCAGGTCGAAGGGTCGATGGCCATCGCCACTGCCGGCCAACTCCGGCGGAAAGACGTGGACTTCCAGCGCTTTGAGGGAGCCATCTTCCTGCGCTATGGCCGCCGAGCCGATGTAACTGCCCGGTTTGATGTCTTCGATATTGGCCAGGGTGACGGCGCGAATCCTGGTGTCCTTGGTCAGGTTGATGACCACGTTTTCGCCGCTGTTGACGTGGACCTTCAACACGTCAGGGCTGACCTCGGTGATCTCGCCGCGTACGCCGATGCGCATGCCCGGTGCGTCCGCAGCCTGGGCGAGGTTTGCCATGAACAATCCGATCAAAGTGCCGCGAATCAGGTAACGGAACATCGCGTTCATGAAAGTGCCTTCCGGTGATGAGTCGTAAGAGAGAACATAAGCACGCTATCGAACAAGATGTAAGTGAATGTATCATCGGATCTTGAAATTCAGGCGCAGGTTCCAGCGCCACTCATTCCGCAAAGGAATGATTGCTATCACTCCAATCCCTCTTCCGCCGACTCGGCCTGCCACTTAGCCTTCACGCATTCCTTTCAGTTCAGCGAGACACGTTATGAACTCAGCGACTCAGGCGCCCCACGGCGCCGCGACAATGACCAAAGGCATGGTGCTGCTGTTTGCCTTCTGCTGCGGCGCCATCGTTGCCAACATTTACTACGCGCAACCGATCATCGGCCTGATCGCACCCGACATCGGCCTGACCAGCACCATGGCCAGCCTGATTGTTTCGCTGACCCAGATTGGCTACGCGCTGGGCCTGTTCTTCCTGGTACCGCTGGGCGACCTGCTGGAAAACCGCCGACTGATGATCATCACCACCGTGGTGGCAATTGCCAGTCTGTTGGGCGCCGCGTTCACCGATCAGCCGAATGTGTTTCTGCTGATCTCGTTGCTGGTGGGTTTCAGCTCTGTGTCGGTACAGATCCTGATTCCACTGGCCGCGCACCTGGCGCCGGAGGAATCTCGCGGTCGAGTGGTCGGCGGGATCATGGGCGGTTTGCTGCTGGGGATCCTGCTGGCGCGACCGGTGTCCAGCGTCGTGGCTGACCACTTCGGCTGGCGGGCGATGTTTGTGATTGCGGCGGTGTTGATGGCGGCCATCAGCATCGTGCTGGCCATGACCATTCCCAAGCGCCAGCCTGATCACAGCGCTTCCTACGGTCAGTTACTCGGTTCGCTGTGGACGCTGCTGCGCCAGCAACCGGTATTGCGCCAGCGCGCGTTTTATCAGGGCTGCATGTTCGCCACGTTCAGCCTGTTCTGGACCGCCGTGCCGCTGGAGTTGGCGCGTAATCATGGCTTGTCGCAAACCCAGATCGCGATTTTCGCCCTGGTCGGCGCCATCGGAGCCATCGCCGCGCCCATCGCCGGTCGACTCGCCGATGCTGGCCACACCCGCATCGCTTCGCTGCTGGCGCTGCTGTTCGCCAGCCTGAGCTTCCTGCCAGCATTCATCCATCCGGCCTACAGCGTCATCGGCCTCGCCGTCACCGGCGTGGTGCTCGACTTCTGTGTACAGATGAACATGGTCCTCGGCCAACGGGCGGTCTACGCCCTCGACGCCAAAAGCCGCAGTCGCCTGAATGCGTTGTACATGACCAGCATCTTCATCGGCGGCGCGTTTGGCTCCTCGGTAGCCAGTGCGGTGTACGAACACGGCGGCTGGTTGTGGATCGTGATTGTGGGTAGCGCGTTTCCACTGTTGGCGTTGTTGCGGTTTTTGAGTGTTTCAGAGAAGCGTTCGCTGGCTACCGCTTAAGATGCCAAAAGCTTCGCGGGCAAGCCTCGCTCCTACAGGGTTTGCGCTGGACAAGTAGGAGCGAGGCTTGCCCGCGAAAGCGGTATACCTGGTATCACTCAGTGCCGAACCAGCTTCTCCATCGCCGCATCGGCAAGGAAAGAAGAGCGGCTTTTGACATTGTGCTCGCGCACATACCGGTCAATACGCTGAATCACATAGCCGGGCAACGTCACATTGACCTTCTCGGTCTTGCCCATATACGGCGAGATGTCCAGCTCCAGCATTCCCCATCCCATGTCGGCGAAGTCCGGGTTGCCACGATGGGCGGCAGCCGAAGTCGGCATCGGGATCGACTCCCCGTCAGCCGCCAGCTCCTGAAGCATGATGTGGGCAATCTCGATGGCGGCGTTATAGGCGTCTTCAAACGTATCCCCGGCTGTTACGGCACCCGGAATATCGGGGATCTGAATACCGATGGCGGTGTTCTCGTCGCCCCACTCGATACAGATTGGATATTGCATTATGGATCTCCTGCGTGACTGGCTGGCGGGCAGTACAGCCCGGCTCGCCTCCTGATGCTTTTAACCGTCCCGGTCGGTAAATCCTTTTTCGGGTGAGGGACGGGAATCGTGTACGGGTTGTATCGGTGGGTGAAGAGATGATGGCTGCCGGTAATCCGGTCCAGCGTCCAGCCCGCCTCCTGCAGTTCCTTGATCAATAACCTGCTTTGCACCAACAGCCTCCTTGCTCCGGCCCAGACAAAAATAACTCTAGAGTTATCTTTACTCAAGCACAAAAACCCTGATCACGACGTTCGGTTGTTTTACGATTTGTGATTGCGGCCCCGCGCTTCCTTCCCGAGAATGAATGCTTTCGCTCTGCGTCAGCAGTCCCCCCGAGGTATTCCCGGTTTACACTCAGCGTCCGGAGCCTGAAGCGATGCGGGATGTGGTTCGCGGTTGACCGGTTCAAATGCCGCCTGACCTGCGGCATGTTTTGTTCAAGGAGTGTGCAATGACCCGACGTACTTTTCTCATCACCGGCGCCAGCAAAGGCATTGGCCGCGCGGTGGCCGAACACCTGGACCGCGCCGGACACCGGGTGGTCGGCATTGCCCGCACGCCTGACCTGAGTTTTCCCGGCATCCTGTTTCCGCTGGATTTGAGCGACAGGGCACTCACTCAGGAAGTGCTGGCGGACCTGGCCGGGACTTACGAGTTCGATGGGCTGGTCAACAACGTCGGCCTGGTACGCCCGCAAGTGTTGGGAGAAATCGACCTCGATACGTTCGATGACGTGATGCGGGTCAACCTGCACTCGGCGTTACAGGCCACCCAGGCGCTGCTGCCGAACATGCGCGCCAAGGGTTGGGGTCGGGTGGTGAACATTTCCAGCCTGACGGTGCTCGGGATTACCCAGCGCACGGCGTATGCCGCGGCAAAAGCGGCGTTGATCAGCTTCACGCGCTCCTGGGCGCTGGAACTGGCGCAAACCGGCGTGACGGTGAACGCCGTGGCACCGGGACCGACGGAAACGGAACTGTTTCGCGCCAACAACCCGCCGGGAAGCGAGGGCGAGGCGCGTTATCTGGCCGGTGTGCCGATGGGGCGTCTGGGACAACCGCAAGAAATTGCCGCCGCGATTGCATTTTTGCTGTCAGAACAGAGCGGGTTCATCACCGGCCAGACGCTGTTTGTAGACGGTGGTTCTTCAATAGGCAAAGCGGCGTTCTGACCCACAACACAGATCCCTGTAGGAGCGGTCCGGCTGCTTGAAGAACAAACCGTCACCGTCAGCGGCAGGATTCGTGTCAGCGCCGCGCAAGGTCTGCGTGAAGCGGCGCTGGCCCATCAAGGGCTGACCATGGCGTCGGCATGGATGTTTGCGCCGGAGCTGGCCAGCGGAGTGGTCAGGGAGGTGATGACGAAGTGGACGCTGCCGATTCAGGAACTCTGGGCGGTGTTTCCAACCGGGCGGATGGCCAGCGCCAAGGCTCGGGCGTTTGTAGAGTATGTGCAGGGGTTGTTGGTAAAAAGGGTCTGACAGCACCCGTTTCGTTTATTGCGATTTTCGATTATTTCGAATAGCCTGCCAGCTTCGCTTACTCAGAAGGCTGGAACCATCATGTCACCCACCCTCCATCCGACGATAAACCTCCCGCTGGAGCGCGAAGTGCAGGCTGCTATTGAGGGTCAGCGCGCATTGGCGGCCTACCTTGCCACTCAATTCGAAACACAGCGCATCCAGATTTTCGACGACCGGAATGAGGCTCACAGCGTCGAATTACCCACTTCGGCTCTTCGTTTGCTAGTCGATATCCTGGAAGCGCTCGCTGCGGGCAATGCTGTCAAAGTAGTCCCGGTTCACGCTGAACTGACGACGCAGGAAGCGGCTGATCTGCTTAACGTCTCACGCCCGCACCTGATCAAACTGCTCGAATCCGGCGACTTGTCCTACCACAAAACCGGCAAGCACCGACGTGTGCGCTTTGCCGATTTGATGGACTATAAAAACCGGCGCGATACCGCCAGCGAGCAAGCAATGATGCTGCTCGCCGAGCAGGCACAAGCGTTAAGGACAGGATACGAGTGAGGCACTCCTCTTTTACCGCTGTATATGACGCATGTGTGCTGTACCCCGCGCCCCTGAGAGATTTTTTGATGTGGCTTGCACTCTCCGGACGTTTTAGAGCGAAATGGACAATGGAGATACACAACGAATGGAAACGCAATTTGCTCAAAAACCGTCCGGATCTGACCACAGGACAACTGAACCGCACGTCCGAACTGATGGATCAGGCATTACCCGACGCTTGCGTGTCCGGTTACGAAGAGCTTATTGAAGGACTGACGCTACCCGACGTCGATGATCGACATGTCCTGGCTGTTGCCATTCACTGTAATGCCAGCGTCATCGTCACCTTCAACCAGAAAGATTTCCCCTGCACCGCCCTGAGCCCCTTCGGTATTGAGGCTCAACACCCTGACGAGTTCGTCGATAACCTTTTTGATCTCGATCCAGCGGCAGTGATCGAGGCGGCACAACGGCAGCGCAAGCAACTGAAGCTGCCGCCGATGGATGTCGATAGTTACCTTGAACTTCTGCTGCGTCAGGGCCTGGTTCAATCGAGCAAGGCATTGACCGAGTACCGCGCCATTCTCTGAACGTCCTTCACAGACTCCAGACAGCAAAACGGCGATCCGTAGATCGCCGTTTCCATTTACTGCCCGAATTGCCGTCCCAACCCACCGGGTACGCCATGGATGTCCGTGTCTTCCCATGGCCCGTTCGGGCTGATCGAGCGGCTCCAGCCGTTGTTCCAGCGGTAGTACGTGCGCTGGCGGTAGAAGGTGTTGGTCTGGTCATCGAGCACATATACGCCGAGCTTCTGATCCCAATGGCTGTTACCGCCCGGTGGCGGTGCGAAGCTGGCCGAGGTGCGTGGCATCGGTTTGGCGGGCTTGGCCGGAATACTTGGCTTGCCTGGCGTCGGTGTCGTTGACGGCGTCGGGCGGGGCTGCGACGGCGGGATCGGTGGCAGCGACGTCGGCTCTGGGCGCTGGACCGCACACGCGCTTAACCCCAAAACCAGACTGAGCAGGGTAATACGAGCAATGGCGGTCATGGCGGTGGTTCCTGTTATTTGTCTGGGCTGTCGATGGTCAGTTTTTGCGCCGCGGTGGTGCTGCTGGCCAGAGGCTGGCTGCGACCGATCCATTCGCCGGCAGTCGGTTGGCCGGCCCGTGAGATACGCGCAACCAGTTGGACTTCAGGAAAGTTCGACAGTTTCAACTGCGGCATCATTGCGTCGGCATCGCCCAGTTCGACGGTCGCCGGCAAGTCAGCCACGGTCAGGCGTTTGGCGGCCAATGGTGCGGGAGGCCCCGAGGTGGCGCGGGCGAAAATGAACACGCTGTCACCCGGCTGAACCTTGGCCTTGAGCTCTGGCGCCAGATCGACGCTGACCTTGAGCAGCGCTGCAACCTTGGGCGCAGGCGCCTGGGCAACCTTGCCGCCGCTGGCTTCGAGTTTCTCGGTAGCCCGGGCAATACCGCCTTGCAGCGCGGCGCGGGAGCCGTCTTCCGGTGGCAGTTGCACCAACAGGCGATTCCAGTAATCGATGGCGTCCTGATAATGCGCGCTTTCAAACGCGGCGATACCGAGCAGGCCAAGGCTGGTGACTTCCTTCGGATCGGCTTTCAGCGCTTCGTCGGTGAGGGCCTGAACCTTGTCCGACCACTTCTTGCCATCGGCGAAGTACTGGGCTTGCGCCCATTGGCCGAGCAGTTCCGGCTGACGACCGGCCAGGTTCACCGTGCGCTCGAAGATCTTCGCCGCGTCGGCGGGACGATCCTGCGCCATGTAAGTGCGACCCAGGAAGTACAGGCCTTCGGCCGAATCCGGTTGAGCGGCGACGGCGCGTTCCAGACGGCGGGTCATCTCTTCCATCGACTGCGGTGCCTGGGAGAATTCGCGGGTCAGTTCGACCTTGTCGCTGGCGCCGAAATGCAGGTAGAGCCCAAGCCCCAACACCGGCACCAGAATCGCCGCCAGCAATGGCAACGGTTTGCCCAGACGTGCCGCGCGCGGTGCATCGGCGCCTTCGGTGTCGGCGAGCAACTCACGAGCAGCTTCGGCGCGACCGGTTTCCAGTTGCGCAGCGTTGAGCACGCCCTCTTCCTGCTCGGTTTGCAACTCAGCCACGCGCTCTTGATACAGCGCGACGTTCAGGGCAGTACGATCCTCTTCCAGCTGGGCGCGGCGGCCACGCAGAACGGGAATCAGCAGAAAACTCAGGGCAACCAGAAGCAGCAGACCTGCAGCGAGCCAGAAATCAATCATTCTTGGTTTTATCCAACAGTTGATCGAGGCGCTCGCGCTCCTCGGCAGAAAGCTCATCCTTGGCATCAGCGCGTTGGACGCGACGACGGCGGACGATCACGGCGATGATCACAAAACCGCCCAACAGCAGGCCGGCGGGGCCGAACCAGAGCAAGGCAGTCTTGGCGTTGAGTGCGGGTTTGTAGCGGACGAAATCACCGTAGCGATCGACCATGAAATCGATGATCTGCTGATTGTCCTTGCCCTCGCCCAGCATGCGGAAAATCTCTTTGCGCAGGTCGGCGGCGATCGGTGCGTTGGAATCGGCGATGTCCTGATTCTGGCACTTGGGGCAACGAAGCTCTTTGGTCAGCTCGCGAAAACGCTCGCGATCAGCTTCTTTGGCGAACTCATAGGTGTCGATGGCCGCGTGCGCCACGCCGGCCATGCTCAGGCCCAATACAACGGCAGCTATCCAGCGCTTCATGGCTTGGCCTCATCCACCAGCGCCTGATACTTGGCCGCCAGTTTTTCGCGCCAGACCTGCTCGTCGATCACGCCGACGAATTTGTCGCGGATGATGCCCTTGGCGTCGATGAAGAAGGTTTCCGGAGCGCCGTATACGCCGAGGTTCAGGCCCAGCGTGCCTTCGTCGTCACGGATGTCCAGTTGATACGGGTTGTGGAACTCCACCAGCCACTTCAAGGCATCCGCATTGATGTCCTTGTAGTTGATGCCGTAGATCACCACGCCCTTCTCGGCCAGTTTGTTCAACACCGGGTGCTCGACCCGGCAGGAAATGCACCAGGTGCCCCACACGTTGACCAGCGCCGGTTTACCGAGAATATCTGCCTTGGTCAGGGTCTTGTCGCCCTGCACCGCGGGCAGGGAAAACTCCGGGAACGGCTTGCCGATCATTGCCGAAGGCAGCTCGGCCGGGTCCAGAAAGAGCCCGCGATAAAGGAAAACAGCCACCACCAGAAAAATCGCCAGCGGCAACAGCATCAACCAACGTCTCATGCAGTCGCTCCCGTCATGCCCAGTGCTTCACGCACGCGGCTTTTCACCTTGACCCGATAACGACGATCCAGCGCCGCCAGCAGCCCGCCCAAACCGGTCAGCAGACCGCCGAACCAGATCCAGCGCACGAACGGTTTGACGTGCACGCGCACGGCCCAGGCGCCATCACCCAGCGGTTCGCCGAGTGCGACATAGAGGTCGCGGGTGAACCCGGCGTCGATCCCGGCTTCAGTCATCACCGAGTTCTGCACGGTGTACAGGCGTTTTTCCGGGTGCAACACACTGATTTCCTTGCCGTCGCGGATCACCCGTACGGTGCCTTTGTCGGAGGTGAAGTTCGGGCCTTCGAAGTGCTTGGCGCCTTCGAACACGAACTGGTAACCGCCCAGGTCCATGGACTCGCCCGGTGCCAGGCGCAGGTCACGTTCGGCGCTGTTCTGGCTCGACAGCACGACACCGAGCGCGCACACGGCGATACCCAAATGCGCAAGCTGCATGCCCCAATAGCTGCGAGTCAGGGTCGGCAGGCCTTTGATCAGGCCTTTGTGGCGGGTCTTGTCGAAGATGTCGCGGATACCGGCCAGCAACACCCAGGCGGCCAGCATGAACGTCGCGATCACGGCCCAGTTGAAATCGCCATAAGCGACGCCAGCCACCACGGCCAGCGCGGCGCTGCCGAGCAATACCGGGGTCAGCATGCTCATCAGCCATTTGACCGGCGTGTCTTTCCAGCGCACCAGCATGCCAACCGCCATCACCACCATCAGCAACGCCATCAACGGAATGAACAGCGCGTTGAAATACGGCGGGCCGACCGACAGCTTGGCGCCGGTCATTGCATCGAGAATCAGCGGGTACAAGGTGCCCAGCAGGATCATCGACGCCGCTACCACCAGCACCAGGTTGTTGCCCAGCAGCAAGGTTTCGCGAGACCAGAGGTTGAAGCCGACATGGCTCTTCACCACCGGCGCGCGCAGGGCAAACAGCGTCAGCGAACCGCCCACCACGAACAGCAGGAAAATCAGGATGAACACGCCGCGCTCGGGATCGGAGGCAAAGGCGTGAACCGAGGTCAGCACGCCGGAACGCACCAGGAACGTACCCAGCAAGCTCAACGAGAACGCAGCGATGGCCAGCAACACGGTCCAGCTCTTGAACACGCCACGTTTTTCCGTGACCGCCAACGAGTGGATCAACGCAGTGCCCACCAGCCAAGGCATGAAGGAGGCGTTTTCCACCGGGTCCCAGAACCACCAGCCGCCCCAGCCGAGTTCGTAGTAAGCCCACCACGAACCGAGGGTGATGCCGATGCCGAGGAAGGCCCAGGCGACGATGGTCCATGGACGCGACCAACGTGCCCACGCCGCATCGAGTCGACCGCCGAGCAATGCCGCGATGGCGAACGCGAAGGCCACGGAGAAACCGACGTAGCCCATGTACAGCATCGGCGGGTGAACGATCAGGCCGATGTCTTGCAGCAGCGGGTTGAGGTCACGACCGTCCGCCGGAATCTGCGGCAGGATCCGTGCGAACGGGTTGGAGGTAAGGATCAGGAACATCAGGAAACCGGTGCTGATCATGCCCATCACCGCCAGCACCCGCGCCAGCATCACTTGCGGTAACTGCCGGGAGAACACCGACACGGCGAAGGTCCAACCACCGAGGATCAACGCCCACAACAGCAACGAACCTTCGTGCGCGCCCCACACTGCACTGAACTTGTAGTACCACGGCAAGGCGCTGTTGGAGTTGCTGGCGACGTAGGCGACGGAGAAGTCGTCGGCCATGAATGCGTAGGTCAGGCAACCGAAAGCGAACAGCAAAAACGCGAACTGCCCCCAGGCGGCCGGCTGGGCCAGGCTCATCCACAAACGATCACCGCGCCAGGCACCGAGCAACGGCACCACGGCCTGAACCAGCGCGAAACACAGCGCCAGAATCATGGCCAGATGGCCGAGTTCAGGAATAAAGATTCCAGATGTCATCGATCAACCCTCCTTCGCGGGCGTTGGAGCAGATTGACCACTGTCTTTCAAAGCCTTGGTCACTTCCGGCGGCATGTATTTCTCATCGTGCTTGGCCAGCACTTCGTCAGCCACCACCACGCCATCGGCGTTCAATTTGCCCAGCGCAACGATGCCCTGCCCTTCGCGGAACAGGTCCGGGAGGATGCCGCGGTAACTGATGGTCACGGACTTGTTGAAGTCGGTGACGATGAATTTCACGTCCAGCGAATCGCCGGAACGTTGCAGCGACCCCTTCTCGACCATGCCGCCCGCACGGATACGCGTGTCTTGCGGCGCTTCGCCGTTGGCGATTTGCGTCGGGGTGTAAAACAGATTGATGTTCTGCTGCAGGGCGCTCAGGGCCAGACCGACGGCAGCGCCGACACCGACCAGGATCGCGAGAATGATGATAAGACGCTTTTTGCGCAGCGGATTCACTTGCCGTTCTCCCGGCGCAGACGACGCGCCTCTTGTTGCAGATACCGCTTGCGGGCCAGGATCGGCGCCGCCACGTTGAGGGCCAGCACTGCCAGGCTGATGCCGTAGGCTGACCAGACATACAGGCCGTGATGGCCCATGGCGAGGAAGTCGCCGAATGAAGCAAAAGTCATCGAGCGGCCTCCAGGCTGTTCTGCACTTCGGCTTTCACCCAACTGGCGCGGGCCTCGCGCTTGAGCACTTCAAGGCGCATGCGCAGCAGCAAAACCGCGCCGAAGAAACAGTAGAAACCCAGCACCGTCAGCAGCAATGGCAGCCACATTTCGACCGGCATCGCCGGTTTTTCGGTGAGGGTGAAGGTCGCGCCCTGGTGCAGGGTGTTCCACCACTCCACCGAGTATTTGATGATCGGGATGTTGATCACGCCGACAATCGCCAGCACCGCGCAGGCCTTGGCCGCGCTGTCACGATTGCTGATAGCGTTGCCCAGCGCAATGAGACCGAAGTACAGAAACAGCAGAATCAACATGGACGTAAGTCGTGCATCCCAGACCCACCACGAACCCCAGGTCGGTTTGCCCCAGATCGCGCCGGTGACCAGCGCCACGGCGGTCATCCAGGCACCGATGGGCGCCGCGCATTGCAGGGCGACGTCGGCCAGTTTCATTTTCCACACCAGCCCGACGATGCCGCACACCGCCAGCATCACGTAGACCGACTGCGCCAGCATGGCGGCGGGAACGTGAATATAGATGATGCGAAAGCTGTTGCCTTGCTGGTAGTCCGGCGGCGCGAAGGCCAGGCCCCAAACGACACCAATGCTGATCAGCAGCAACGCTCCGATGCTCAGCCACGGCAGCAGTTTGCCGCTGATGCCATAAAACCATTTGGGTGAGCCGAGCTTATGAAACCAGGTCCAGTTCATTACTGTTTCCATCACGGTTGCTGCTCGCCATCACGAGCAGCCTAGGGTCTTTACTGGTTAAAATTTAACCAGACCTCATTATTCGCCGACGCTGATCTTCAGGCCAGCAGCTATTGCAAAAGGTGTCAGGGTTATCGCCAGGGCGGTCAGGCTACCAAGCCACAGGAGATAACCGATCGCCGGCATGCCCTGCAATGCCGCCTGCAAGGCGCCACTGCCGAGAATCAATACCGGGATGTACAACGGCAGAATCAGCAGGGCCAGCAACAAGCCGCCCCGCTTCAAGCCTACCGTCAGGGCCGCGCCCACCGCACCGAGCAGGCTCAGCACCGGTGTACCCAGCAACAGGGAAAGCAGCAACACGGGCAGACAGGCGGTGGGTAAACCGAGCATCAACGCCAGCAGTGGAGCGAGCAAAACCAGTGCCAGACCAGAGAAGGCCCAGTGTGCCAGTACCTTGGCCAAAACCAGAAGAGGCAGGGGGTGCGGCGAAAGGACCCACTGCTCAAGGGAACCGTCTTCGAAATCACTGCGGAAAAGCCCGTCCAGCGAGAGCAAAACCGATAAAAGGGCTGCCACCCAGACCAGTCCCGGAGACAAGGTTTGCAACAATTGAGACTCGGGACCGACCGCCAACGGGAACAGCGAAACCACGATCGCGAAGAACACCAACGGATTGGCCAACTCCGCCGGACGACGGAACAACAAGCGAGCCTCACGGGCGACCAACAGGCCGAAAACACTCATACGGCCCAATTCCCCAGATCAATGTCGCGATAGCCGGTCGGCATTCGACTCAGCGTGTGGTGCGTGGTCAGTACCACCATGCCGCCGCGCTCACAGTGCGCGGCCAGGTGTTCTTCGAGTTGCGCCACGCCTTGCTTGTCGAGCGCAGTGAACGGCTCGTCGAGGATCCACAGCGGCGGGCTGTCCAGATACAACCGCGCCAGGGCCACGCGGCGTTGCTGACCGGCGGACAGGGTGTGGCACGGAACATCTTCGAAACCGCGCAGTCCGACAGCAGCAAGCGCTGCCCAAATGGCTTCATGGGAGGCTGGTTGATGCAGCGCGCAGAGCCAGCTGAGGTTTTCTTCGGGGGTCAGCAGATCCTTGATGCCCGCGGCATGGCCGATCCACAGCAGATTGCGCGCCAGTTCGCTGCGTTGTTCGTTCAGCGGCTGGCCATTGAGCAGCACTTGACCGGCGGTCGGTTGCATCAGGCCCGAAAGCAAACGCAAAAGGCTGGTTTTGCCACTGCCGTTGGGGCCGCTGATTTGCAACATTTCGCCACTGGCCAGTCTCAATTCGAGATTTTCGAAGAGCAGTCGAAGGTCTCGCTCACAAGCAAGGGCAACGGTTTGCAGGACAGGACTGGTCAAGAGATCACGGGCCTTTACGGTTCAAGTCGGCGGCGGAACGGCCGCTAAAGAGATGCAGCATAGATGCATTGGCGGCCTGTTCTAGAGAGCTGCGTCAAACAAATGCAATGTTTTCGCCACTCTGTGAAAGACGGGCGGCATTATACATGCCATGCCCCACTCTAAAGAGGGCAATTTCCTCAGGTTGTGACCGCGTATGACAGGCGAAATGAACATCCTCCCGCTACCACCGACCACGCCCGCGACATCGCGACCGCAGGTGGTGAGTGGCGAACTGCTCAAGCTGCTGACGCCGATGGAGGGCCTGATTACCGTCGGGCAGACCGCCAAAGCCGAAGTGCTGTCGCTGAAGCAGGCGGATCAGTCCTTTCAACTGCTGCTCAAGGTCACCCTTGAAAGCGGCCGTCAGACCACGGTTCAGGCCACCAGCAGCCAACCGTTGCCACAGGGCACGAATCTGGCAATTACCCAGCCATCGGCCGGCAACCTCGCCGTGACGGTGCAACAAGCCATTGCCTCCAGCGTCGCCACCCTCACCCGCATCGACACCACACAACTGCCGGTGGGCACCCTGCTGCAAGGCAAAGTGCTGACCTCCCAGGTACTGCCGCAAGTGCCGGGCCAACCGACGGTGTTTCGTTCGATGGTGAGCCTGCTCAACACGGCACTGAGCGGCAGCACCCTGAACATCGACAGCCCGACGCCGCTGCGCATCGGCACTTTGCTGAGCGCGCTGGTGCAAGACACCCAGACCCTGAAATTCGTCCCGTTGAGCAGCCGCCAGGAACAACTGGCAGTCACTCAACAACTGGTCAGCCAACAGAGCCGCCAGGGCTCGCTGGACGGATTACTGAAACTGCTGCAAAACCTGCCAGCCTCGAATCAGACGTCCAACGACCTGCGGGCCGCCGTGGACAAGTTGCTCGCCGGCCTGCCGGACGTGCAACAACTCAGCACGCCAAAAGGCCTCGCCCAGGCGCTGGCCAATAGCGGGCTGTTCCTTGAAGCAAAACTGCTCGCCGGGACGAATCCGACGCTGGCACCGGATATGAAAGGTGATTTGCTGAAGTTGATCGCGCAACTGACACCGGGGTTGCCGGCCAACACCAATCTCAATGCGATCATCGCTGCCAACACGCTGGCCCAGACCATGCCTAACTTTGTGCGTAGCGCCCTGGGCATGCTCGGCCAGGTCAGCGCCAAACCACAGCCGACCAGCTTTCCTTTGCCGGAACGCTTCCTGCAGAGCGCGGACGGCGAAGGTGATCTGGAGCACTTGCTGCGTCTGGCGGCAGCGGCAGTTTCACGCCTGCAAAGCCATCAACTGTCGAGCCTGGAGCAAACCGGCGTCACGAACGACGGCCGGCTGATGAGCACCTGGCAGCTGGAAATCCCGATGCGCAACATGCAGGACATCGTGCCGTTGCAGGTCAAGTTCCAGCGCGAGGAAGCACCGGAGAAAGAACAAGCCAATGAACGCCGTGACGAACGCGAGCCCAAGCAACAACTGTGGCGCGTCGAGTTGGCGTTCGACATGGAGCCGTTGGGGCCGTTGCAGATTCAGGCGCAGTTGATCAACGGCAGTCTGTCCAGCCAGCTGTGGGCCGAGCGGCCGTACACCGCGAGTCTGATCGAGAGCAACCTTGTCGGGCTGCGCGAACGCTTGCTGGCATCTGGCCTGAATGTCGGCGATCTCGATTGCCACCTTGGCACACCGCCGCAAGGCCCTCAAACCCGTCTGGAACAACGCTGGGTCGACGAAACCGCATGAGAAATCCCGATACTCCACGCCAGGCCATCGCCCTCAAATACGACGGCACCCACGCCCCTACCCTCACGGCCAAGGGCGACGAAGAACTGGCGGAAGAAATCCTCAAGATTGCCCGCGATTATGAAGTACCGATCTACGAAAACGCCGAGCTGGTGAAATTGCTCGCGAGGATGGAGCTTGGGGACAGTATTCCGGAGGAGTTGTATCGCACGATCGCCGAGATCATTGCGTTTGCCTGGAATCTGAAAGGCAAGTTTCCGGCGGGGCATGACCCGAATGCGCCGATGATCGAGAAGGACATCACCGATCGCGGGGATGATTACTGAGGTTTCGAAGACGCCATCGCCAGCAAGCCGGCTCCTACAATTTTTTGTGGTGTAGCACGAACCTGTGAACACCACTGACCTGTAGGAGCCGGCTTGCTGGCGAGGCGGCCCTGAGGCTTGCACCGCCCTTTCGGACGCCATCGCTGGCAAGCCGGCTCCTACAGTTTTTTGTGGTGTAGCACGAACCTGTGAACACCACTGACCTGTAGGAGCCGGCTTGCCGGCGAGGCGGCCCTGAGGCTTGCAGCGCCCTTTCGGACGCCATCGCTGGCAAGCCAGCTCCTACAAGTGCGCCGTCGTGTGAAAAATCCGGGAACACACCAAACTCTGTAGGAGCCGGCTTGCCGGCGAAGCGGCCTTGAGTCTTGCAGCGCCCTTTCGGACGCTATCGCCAGCAAGCCGGCTCCTACAAAAGCTATGTCAGTTCTTGTGCAGCTTGCTCATCAACTCCGCCTCAGCCTGGGTCAAGCCGCAGGACTGAGTCAGTTCATCGACGCTCGCGCCCATTCCGACCAGGCGCGCTGCCTGGGCAAACGACAGGCTCGACGGGTCGCGCTGTTCAAGCTGAGCCAGCTTGTCCGGCAACGGCCCGACCACCGCGCGCAGCTCGTGCAGGTCTTCACCCATGCGCACGCTGCCGTTCTGGTAGTTGTCAACGCGTTTGCCCAGGTCCTTGATGCGCTGATCGCGCAGCGCATCGCCCTCGGCCTGTTGCGCAGCGATCCGCCGCTGAGCGCGAATGTACGCCAGAAACATTGCCAGCGTGCCTGCCCAGAAGAGGAACAGGACAATGACCGCAACCTCAAGAATCAATCAGATACTCTCCAGTTCCGACCATTCTTCTTCGCTCATCATCTTGTCCAGCTCGACCAGGATCAGCAATTCGTTGTTCTTGTTGCACACGCCTTGAATGAACTTGGCGGACTCTTCGTTACCCACGTTCGGCGCGGTTTCGATTTCCGACTGACGCAGGTAAACCACTTCAGCCACGCTGTCGACCATGATCCCGACCACTTGCTTGTCGGCTTCGATGATGACGATCCGGGTGTTGTCGCTGATCTCGGCATTCATCAGGCCGAAGCGCTGACGGGTGTCGATCACGGTCACCACATTGCCGCGCAGGTTGATGATGCCCAGCACGTAGCTCGGGGCACCCGGGACCGGGGCGATTTCGGTGTAGCGCAGGACTTCCTGAACGCGCATCACGTTGATGCCGTAGGTTTCATTGTCCAGCTTGAAGGTTACCCATTGCAGGATCGGATCTTCGGAACCTTTTGCAGACGACGCCTTATCATTCATACCCTGACCCCTCGAAAAACCGCCCTAGCGGTGTGTGTTCAGTGCGATGGCAAGTCACTTGCCCCGCGTGTTTTTTATGTCGGTTTGTGGGACGGCTTGCCGCCGCCCATGTGCTTCGCCCCACCGCTGGCGATCAGCTCGGCCAGTTCGGAAACGTCGAGCAACGCACACATGTGTTCAATCACCGTGCCCGCCAGCCATGGCCGTTGACCCCGGTGGGTGCGCCATTTGATTTCGTTCGGGTCCAGGCGCAACGAGCGGCTGACCTGATGCACGGCCAGCCCCCACTCGTAGCCCTGAACCGAAATAACGTATTGCAGGCCCTGACGGAAGTCATCGCGATAGCGGTCGGGCATGACCCAACGGGCGGTATCGAGCACTTTCAGGTTGCCGGCCTGGCTCGGCAGGATTCCGAGGAACCATTCCGGCTGACCGAACAGCGGTGTCAGTTCCTGACCGGCCAGGGAATAAATCGAGCCCAGGCACACCAGCGGCACCGCCAGGGTCAACCCGGCGACATCGAACAACAGGCATTCGAACGGCTCGGCGGCCCACGCAGGACGGCCGTTGGTTTCCACTGGCGGCGGCGTGTTGCTCGGCGGCAGATGGACTTCGACGATCGGCGGCACGAGCGCTTGCAGCTGCGGTGCGGTCGGCGGTACCAGCTCTTGCAGCAGCGGAGCGGTCGGCGGTACCAGCGCTTGCAGCAGCGGAGCGATGGTCGATACCGGCGCCAGAGCCGGCGCTTCCATCAGCGCCACCGGGGTTTTCACCACAGGTGCGGTGACCGGCGCGGCAACGGCTGGCGGTTTCTCGGCCGGCTTCTGCGCATCGCGCGCCTGCTCTTCAAGCACCGCGGCCTGGAATTCGTCCAGCGCCGCTTCAACCTCGACCACCTCGGGAATCGCTTCGATTTCCGGCGGCAACTCTTCGGTCGCGTCCATCAACAAGCTGTCCAGATAGGACTGGAGCGCAAGTTGCGGACGGGAAGTGATTTTTACCGGGCGATTCATCTCACGCCACCTGCGCAACGGATTGCTGCGTCAGCAAGTGCTTGAGCAGTGCGCGATAGGCCAGCACGCCGCGGCTCTTGCCGTCGAATTGCGAAGGCGTCACGCCGGCACGGCTGGCGTCGCGCAAACGCGTATCGACCGGGATGTAGCCTTGCCAGATTTCTTCCGGGTACTTGTCGCGCAACACCCGCAAGGTCCCGAGCGACGCCTGCGTGCGCCGGTCGAACAGGGTCGGCACGATGTTGAATGCCAATGGCTGCTTGCGCGAACGGTTGATCATCGCCAGCGTATTGACCATGCGCTCCAGGCCTTTGACTGCCAGGTGCTCGGTCTGCACCGGAATCACCAATTGCTGACTGGCCGCCAAGGCATTGACCATCAGCACGCCGAGCAACGGCGGGCTGTCGATCACCGCGTAATCGAAGTCCTGCCACAATTGCGCCAGGCTCTTGGCAATCACCAGGCCCAAACCACTCTGCCCCGGCGACTGGCGCTCAAGCGTCGCCAGCGCAGTGCTCGACGGCAACAGGGAAATACTCGCGTGACTGGTGGGCAACAGCAACTGACCGGGCAAGCCTTGCGGCACGCTGCCCCGGTGCAGGAACAGGTCGTAGCTGCTGTGTTCCAGGCTGTCGGGGTCGTAACCGAAGTAGCTGGTCATCGAGCCGTGGGGATCGAGATCGACCACGACCACGCGCTTGCCCGCCTCAGCCAGCAACCCGGCTAAAGCGATAGAGGAAGTGGTTTTACCAACACCACCCTTTTGATTGGCAACGGCCCAGACTCTCATTCGGATTGTTCCTCCCGGTCGATTCGACCGGGAAATAGCTCAACGTGTTAATGCGGGTGACGGAGAATTGACGGCGCTCTCTCGTCCCGGCGACTTGACTGGTGCAGGTGCAGTTTGTGTGCCAGCACGCTTCAACGCGGCATCCGGTTGCGCATGAGCGGTTCCGGTGCCTGTGAGGCTGCGACGGACATCAAGATTTCGCGACACCACCAACACCACACGACGGTTGCGCGCACGGCCTTCGGCGGTCGCGTTGTTGGCCACCGGCTGGAATTCGCCGTAACCCACCGATGCCAACCGACCAGGATTTACCCCCTGCATCGCCAGCATCCGCACGATGCTCGCCGAACGGGCCGAGGACAGCTCCCAGTTGGTCGGGTATTGCGCGGTGCGGATCGGTTGATCGTCGGTGAAACCTTCGACGTGAATCGGGTTGTCGAACGGCCTCAGGATCACTGCGACCTTATCGATGATGTTGAACGCCATGTCGCTGGGCATGGCATCGCCGCTGCCGAACAACAGGCTGGAATTGAGTTCGATCTCGACCCACAGCTCGTTGCCGCGAACGGTCATCTGGTTGGAGCTGATCAAGTCGCCGAACGCGGCGCTGATGTCATCGGCAATGCTTTTCAGCGGATCGCTGGCACCGGCGATGCCGGCGTCGACCTGTTCGCTGTCCTTGACCAGCGGCTTGGCCGGGGTCACGGTTTTCGGACGCTCTTCACCGATAGGGATCGGCTGGAGCGAACGATCCGAATCGGTGAACACGCCGATCAACGCTTGCGAGATGATCTTGTACTTGCCTTCGTTGATCGAAGAGATCGAGTACATCACCACGAAAAAGGCGAACAGCAACGTAATGAAGTCGGCATAGGAAACGAGCCAGCGTTCATGGTTTACATGTTCTTCAGGTTGTCGACGGCGTGCCATGGTCCATGTCTCCCATCAATCCATGAAGCCCTGAAGCTTCAACTCAATAGAGCGAGGGTTTTCACCTTCGGCGATCGACAGGATGCCTTCCAGCAACATTTCGCGATAACGCGACTGACGCATTGCAACGGATTTGAGTTTGGCGGCAATCGGCAACAGCACCAGGTTGGCACTGGCGACGCCGTAGATGGTGGCGACGAAGGCCACGGCGATGCCGCTGCCCAGTTGCGACGGATCGGCCAGGTTGCCCATGACGTGGATCAGGCCCATCACCGCACCGATGATGCCGATGGTCGGCGCGTAGCCGCCCATGCTTTCGAAGACTTTGGCCGCTTCGATGTCGCGGCTTTCCTGGGTGTAGAAATCCACTTCCAGAATGCTGCGAATCGCTTCCGGCTCAGCGCCGTCCACCAACAGTTGCAGGCCTTTGCGCGAGTAGGCGTCGGGTTCGGCGTCGGCGATACCTTCCAGACCGAGCAGACCTTCCTTGCGGGCGGTCAGGCTCCAGTTCACCACGCGGTCAACACCGCCGGCCAGGTCCACGCGCGGCGGGAACAGGATCCAGCCAACAATCTGCATGGCGCGCTTGAACGCGCTCATCGGCGATTGTAGCAGCGCCGCGCCGACGGTCCCGCCGAGCACGATCAACGCTGCCGGACCGTTGGCCAGCGCGCCGAGATGGCCGCCTTCAAGGAAGTTGCCACCGATGATGGCGACGAACGCCATGATGATCCCGATAAGGCTGAGTACGTCCATCAGATGCACGCCTCGACCAGGTGCTTGCCAATGTCGTCGAGACCGTACACCGCATCGGCGAGTTCGGCTTTGACGATGGCCATCGGCATGCCGTAGATCACGCAGCTGGCTTCATCCTGAGCCCAGATCGAGCTGCCGCCCTGCTTGAGCAGGCGCGCACCTTCACGACCGTCGGCGCCCATGCCGGTCAGTACCACCGCCAGAACTTTGTCACCGTAGGACTTGGCAGCCGAACCGAACGTGATGTCCACACACGGCTTGTAGTTCAGACGTTCGTCGCCCGGCAGGATTTTCACCGCGCCACGGCCGTCGATCATCATTTGCTTGCCACCCGGCGCCAGCAGCGCCAGGCCCGGACGCAGGATGTCGCCATCCTCGGCTTCCTTGACGCTGATGCGGCAGAGCTTGTCCAGACGCTCGGCGAACGCCTTGGTGAAGGCGGCCGGCATGTGCTGGATCAACACGATCGGGGCCGGGAAATTGGCCGGCAGCTGGGTCAGAACCCGTTGCAGGGCAACCGGGCCGCCCGTGGACGTACCGATGGCAACCAGTTTGTAGGCTTTGCGTTTCGGCGCTGGTGACGATGGGCTGGCCGCGAATGTGCGAGCCGGGATCGGTGCCGGTGCCGGACGAGCAGGTGCGCTGCTGCCATAACTGCCGACGCTGGAAGGCGCAGGTGTCGGCGCGGGTGCAGCGACCGGTGCCGGCGCGCTGTAGGCGCTGACACGACGGTTACTGCGCGAGATGCTGAGAATCTTCTCGCACAGCAGTTGCTTGACCTTCTCGGGATTGCGCGAGATGTCTTCGAAATTCTTCGGCAGGAAATCCACCGCGCCGGCATCCAGCGCGTCCAGGGTGACCCGGGCGCCTTCGTGCGTCAGCGAGGAGAACATCAACACCGGGGTCGGGCAGCGCTGCATGATGTGCCGCACTGCCGTGATGCCATCCATCATCGGCATCTCGTAGTCCATGGTGATCACGTCCGGCTTGAGGGCCAGGGCCTGATCGATCGCCTCTTTTCCGTTGGTCGCCGTACCGACGACCTGGATATTCGAATCCGCTGAAAGAATTTCCGAGACGCGGCGGCGGAAAAACCCCGAATCGTCCACCACCAGGACTTTGACTACCATAAACACTCCGTTAGGCGGGGGCGAGGCTTCGTCGCCCCGCTCCCCCAGAATCAAATACGCCGTGCGGCGCAACGCTTGAGCATGCTCGGAACATCGAGAATCAGCGCAATGCGACCGTCACCGGTGATGGTGGCGCCCGACATGCCCGGGGTTCCCTGGAGCATTTTGCCCAATGGCTTGATGACCACTTCTTCCTGGCCGACCAGTTGATCGACAACGAAGCCGATCCGCTGGGTGCCCACCGAAAGGATCACCACATGGCCTTCGCGCTGCTCTTCGTGAGCGGCGGAGCTGACCAGCCAGCGCTTGAGGTAGAACAGTGGCAGCGCCTTGTCCCGCACGATCACCACTTCCTGGCCGTCCACCACGTTGGTGGTCGACAGGTCGAGGTGGAAGATCTCGTTGACGTTCACCAGCGGGAACGCAAACGCCTGGTTGCCGAGCATGACCATCAGCGTCGGCATGATCGCCAGGGTCAACGGGACCTTGATGACGATCTTCGAGCCCTTGCCCTTGGTCGAGTAGATATTGATGGTGCCGTTGAGCTGGGCGATCTTGGTTTTCACCACGTCCATGCCCACGCCACGACCCGACACGTCGGAGATCTCGGTCTTGGTCGAGAAACCCGGTGCGAAGATCAGGTTGAAGCAGTCGGACTCGCTGAGGCGGTCCGCCGCATCCTTGTCCATCAAACCTTTCTTCACCGCGATGCCGCGCAACACGTCGGCGTCCATGCCCTTGCCGTCATCGGAGATGGACAGCAGGATGTGGTCGCCTTCCTGTTCAGCGGACAAAATCACTTTGCCGCTGCGCGGTTTGCCCATCGCTTCGCGATCGGCCGGCTCTTCGATACCGTGGTCGACCGAGTTGCGCACCAAGTGGACCAGCGGGTCGGCCAGGGCCTCGACAAGGTTTTTGTCGAGGTCGGTTTCTTCGCCGACCAGCTCCAGATTGATCTCTTTCTTGAGCTGGCGAGCCAGGTCGCGAACCAGACGCGGGAAGCGCCCGAAGACTTTCTTGATCGGTTGCATCCGGGTCTTCATGACCGCGGTCTGCAAGTCGGCCGTGACCACGTCGAGGTTCGACACGGCTTTGGACATGGCTTCATCGGCGCTGTTGGCACCCAGGCGAACCAGGCGGTTACGCACCAGTACCAACTCGCCGACCATGTTCATGATTTCGTCGAGACGCGCGGTGTCGACCCGCACGGTGGTCTCGGCTTCGCTGGCCGGTTTTTCCGCAGGCGGCGCGGCCGCTGCACGGGCAGGCGCCGGTGCAGCAGCGGCGGCAGGTTTTGGTGCAGCGGCGGCAGCAGGCTTCGCTGCTTCGGCTTTTGGCTCGGGCGCCTTGGCGACAGGTGCCGGGGCCTTGGCTACAGGCGTAGCTACCGAAGAGGCGGCCGAACCGGTGCCGACTTCAGTGAACTTGCCTTTGCCATGCAATTCGTCGAGCAGCGATTCGAACTCGTGATCCGAGATCAGATCGCCGCCAGCCGCTGCTGCGGTTGGCGCAGCCGGGGTCGGTACCGAGGCAATGGCCGATTCCAGCGCGTCGACGGCAAAGTTGCCCTTGCCGTGCAGCTGATCGAGCAGTGCTTCGAACTCATCGTCAGTAATGTCGGAACTGTCACCTGGCGCTTTCGGCGCAGCCGGTGCGGCAGGCGCAGCGGGTGTTGCCACCGCGTCGACGGCGAACTGGCCTTTGCCGTGCAACTGATCGAGCAACGACTCGAACTCGGCATCGGTGATTTCATCGCTGGTCGCGGCATCGCCGGCCGGCAGCGGAGCAGCGGCCGGGGCCTCAGCCTGAGCCTTGACGGCGTTCAGCGAGTCCAGCAGTTGTTCGAATTCGTTATCGGTGATGTCGCCTGATTCGGCTTCGGCAGCCGGCTCTTCCACCACTTCAGCCACAGGTGCGGCTTGATCGGCGGTTTGCGGCTCGGCCAGACGGGCCAGGGCTGCAAGCAATTCAGGCGTGGCAGCCGTTATCGGGCCACGCTCGCGGACTTCGCTGAACATGCCGTTCACCGCGTCCAGCGCTTCGAGAACCACGTCCATCAATTCCGAATCGACGCGACGTTCACCCTTGCGCAGGATGTCAAACACGTTCTCGGCGATGTGACAGCACTCCACCAGCTCGTTGAGCTGGAGGAAGCCGGCGCCCCCTTTTACAGTGTGAAAACCGCGAAAAATTGCATTGAGCAAGTCCGCATCATCCGGTCGGCTTTCAAGCTCGACCAGCTGTTCGGACAGTTGCTCTAGAATCTCGCCGGCCTCAACCAGGAAATCCTGAAGGATCTCTTCATCGGCGCCGAAGCTCATTAAGGGGGTGCTCCTAAAGGTCTAAAAACCTAAAAAACCTAAAATGCTAAAAAATCTAAAATCCTAGGCTGGATAACAAATCGTCCACATCGTCCTGACCGGACACAACGTCTTCTCTTTTATCGGCATGAATCTGCGGACCTTCACCCTGAGAGAGATGTTTTTGCGGATCTTTTTCTGCAAGCATCGCTTCACGGTCATGTTCGATGCCCGCAAAGCGGTCCACCTGACTGGCCATAAGCACGAGCTTGAGCAGGTTGCTTTCAACTTCGGTGACCAATTGGGTCACACGCTTGATCACCTGACCGGTGAGGTCCTGGTAATCCTGAGCGAGCAGAATGTCGTTGAGGTTGCTCGACACCGCGCGGTTGTCCGCGCTGCTGCGTGCCAGGAAACCATCGACACGCCGTGCCAGTTCACGAAATTCCTCAGCCCCGACTTCGCGACGCATGAACCGCCCCCAGTCCGTGCTCAGCGCCTGAGCTTCATCGCTCAGGCTGTTGACCAGCGGCGTGGAGTTTTCGACCAGATCCATGGTGCGGTTGGCTGCGGCCTCTGTCAGCTTGACAACGTAACCCAGACGCTCGGTGGCATCTGTGATCTGGGACACTTCCTCGGCTTGCGGCATGTGCGGGTCAATCTGAAAATTGACGATCGCACTGTGCAGCTCGCGGGTGAGCTTGCCCACTTCCTGATACAGGCCGCGGTCACGGGTCTGGTTGAGCTCATGGATCAGTTGCACAGCGTCGCCGAACTTGCCTTTTTCAAGGCTTTCGACCAGTTCGACCGCGTGTTTTTTCAGGGTCGATTCAAAATCGCCCTGTGAAGATTCGTTTTGGTCCATAGCTTCCCCGTGGCGCAGTTTCTCAACCGATGCGTTCGAAAATCTTCTCGATTTTTTCTTTCAACGCCTGGGCCGTGAAGGGTTTGACCACATAGCCGTTTACGCCGGCCTGGGCCGCTTCGATGATCTGCTCGCGCTTGGCTTCAGCGGTCACCATCAGCACTGGCAGGTGCTTGAGCTTTTCATCGGCGCGCACGTGGCGCAGCAGATCGATACCGGTCATGCCAGGCATGTTCCAGTCCGTTACCAGAAAGTCGATGCTTCCGCTGTTGAGAACCGGAATGGCAGTAATGCCATCGTCGGCCTCGACCGTGTTGGTGAACCCAAGGTCACGCAACAGGTTTTTTATGATCCGCCGCATCGTTGAGAAGTCATCAACGATGAGGATTTTCATGTTCTTGTCCAATTCGACCTCCAAGCAGTCTTAAACGCGCCCAGCACCTGGACGCGCCATTTCAATCAATCCGGCAAAGCACTCAATGACTGTCTGGAGCACAACAGATCGAGACCGGCGCAGTTCAACACCACACCAGCCAAGTTCGCAGTGTCCCCACACTGCCTTCAGCGCGCTCGCCACTCCCCCAAACGCCCCCGCAAACGGGCCGCGCACTGGCTGTGTAACTGGCTGACCCGAGATTCGCTGACCCCCAGGACCTCACCGATTTCCTTGAGATTCAACTCTTCGTCGTAGTACAGCGCCAACACCAGTCGCTCACGCTCCGGCAAATTGGCAATCGCGTCCGCCAGCGCTGCCTGGAAGCGTTCATCTTCCAGATCGCGCGACGGCTCGAGATGAGCACTCGCGCCATCCTCATGCAGCCCTTCGTGTTCGCCGTCCTGCAACAGGTCGTCGAAACTGAACAAGCGGCTGCCCAGGGTGTCGTTCAAAATCCCGTAGTAATCGTCGAGACTCAATTGGAGTTCGGCCGCAACTTCGTGATCTTTAGCGTCACGGCCGGTTTTAGCTTCAATCGAGCGAATTGCGTCGCTGACCATGCGGGTATTGCGGTGGACCGAACGTGGTGCCCAGTCCCCTTTGCGCACTTCATCAAGCATGGCGCCGCGGATCCGGATGCCCGCGTACGTCTCGAAACTCGCGCCTTTGCTGGCGTCATATTTGGTGGATACTTCAAGCAGGCCGATCATCCCGGCCTGGATCAGGTCTTCGACCTGGACACTGGCTGGCAGTCGCGCCAGCAGGTGGTAAGCAATGCGTTTGACCAGTGGCGCGTAACGCTCGATCAGCTCGTACTGCGCGTCACGCGCCGACTTCTTGTAGAGGTTGTAACCGCTGGCTGTCATAGCACGGGTCCTGCCGTTTGTTGCACGAGGCGCTCGACGAAAAACTCCAGGTGCCCGCGCGGGTTGGCAGGCAGCGGCCAGGTATCGACCTTTTGTGCGATGGCCTTGAAAGCCAGGGAGCACTTGGAACGAGGGAAGGCTTCATAGACCGCGCGCTGCTTCTGCACAGCCTTGCGCACGCTTTCGTCGTACGGCACCGCACCGACGTATTGTAAGGCGACGTCGAGGAAGCGGTCCGTGACCTTGGTCAACTTGGCGAACAGGTTGCGGCCTTCCTGCGGGCTCTGGGCCATGTTGGCCAGGACGCGGAAGCGGTTCATGCCGTAGTCGCGGTTGAGCAGTTTGATCAGGGCGTAGGCATCCGTGATCGAAGTCGGCTCGTCGCAGACCACCAGCAAGACTTCTTGCGCGGCGCGAACAAAACTGACTACCGAGTCACCAATACCCGCAGCGGTGTCGATCACGAGCACGTCGAGGTTGTCGCCGATATCGCTGAACGCCTGGATCAGGCCGGCATGCTGGGCCGGACTCAGATGAACCATGCTTTGAGTGCCGGACGCGGCCGGGACGATGCGGATGCCGCCTGGCCCCTGCAACAATACGTCGCGCAGCTCACAGCGGCCTTCGATGACGTCGGCCAGGGTACGTTTGGGTGTCAGTCCCAACAGGACGTCGACATTCGCCAGCCCCAGATCGGCGTCCAGCAGCATGACGCGCCGGCCGAGCTCAGCTAGAGCCAGGGACAAGTTCACTGACACATTAGTCTTCCCGACGCCACCTTTGCCGCCGGTCACCGCGATCACCTGTACGGGATGCATGCTGCCCATGTTATTTCTTTACCTTGTCTTGCATAGACGGAGGCCACATTACTGGCTGCGCGCTCATCAACTGAACAATGCATGGCAGACCATCGATGTAGGTACAAAAACTGTTCATTAATACCTCAGCCAACCTGCTTGGTCGGGCTGTGATAAATATCAGCGAACATGTCAGCCATGGCTTCTTCGCTGGGTTCTTCCTGCATTTGCACGCTAACGGCGCGACTGACCAACTGATGACGACGCGGCAGATGCAGATCATCCGGAATACGCGGCCCATCAGTCAGGTAAGCCACCGGCAATTCATGACTGATCGCCAGGCTCAACACCTCGCCCAAGCTTGCCGTCTCATCCAGTTTAGTCAGGATGCAGCCAGCCAGCCCGCAGCGCTTGTAACTGTGATAAGCGGCGGTTAGAACCTGTTTTTGGCTGGTGGTTGCCAGAACCAGATAATTTTTTGATTTGATGCCACGACCGGCCAGGCTTTCGAGCTGCATGCGCAATGCCGGATCGCTGGCCTGAAGGCCCGCGGTATCGATCAGCACCACGCGCTTGCGCAGCAAAGGATCCAGCGCCTGCACCAGGGACTGGCCCGGATCGACGTGCGTCACCGACACATTGAGGATCCGGCCGAGGGTCTTGAGTTGTTCCTGGGCACCGATGCGGTAGCTGTCCATGCTCACCAGCGCGATGTTCTGCGCACCGTACTTGAGCACGTAACGGGCCGCGAGCTTGGCCAGGGTGGTGGTCTTGCCCATGCCGGCGGGGCCGACCATGGCAATCACGCCGCCCTCTTCCAGTGGCTCGACTTCCGGTGTGGCGATCATCCGCGCCAGGTGCGCCAGCAACATGCGCCAGGCCTGACGAGGCTCATCAATGTCGGTAATCAGTTCCAGCAGATCGCGGGACAACGGACCGGACAAGCCGATGCGTTGCAGGCGGCGCCAAAGGTTGGCCTGGGCCGGGCGGCTGCCTTGCAACTGATTCCAGGCCAGCGAACCGAGTTGTACTTCCATCAGTTCGCGCAGGCTGTTGAGTTCGAAACGCATCGAGTCGAAGGCACGCGGATCAACACCGGTCGCGGCAGGCGCAGGGGCCGGTGCCGGGCGACGAGGTTCAGCGTAGGTCGGCTCGATCAGCGGCTCGGCGGCAGTCAGCGGCAGGCCGGCGAACAACTGGCGATTGGTGGACTTGTCGCTCTCGCCATCGCTGCGCAGGCTCAGTTCGGCCTGGGCGGTGACGATCCGCGACTGGGTCTTGCGCAGCTCATCCTCGAGTTCCATGTTCGGAACACGCGGGGCCAGCGCCGACAGTTTGTAATCCAGAGCGGCCGTCAGCTCGACACCACCGGCGATCCGGCGGTTGCCAATGATGGCGGCATCAGCGCCCAGCTCATCACGAACCAGCTTCATGGCCTGACGCATATCGGCGGCGAAAAAACGCTTAACTTGCATAAACCACTACCTCAGCCGTTGGGCCCTACTGTCGCAACGATGGTCACTTGCTTGTTGTCAGGGATTTCCTGGTAAGCCAACACATGCAAACCCGGGACTGCCAGTCGGCCGAATCGCGACAGCATCGCGCGAACCGGGCCGGCCACCAGCAGAATCACCGGCTGACCTTGCATTTCCTGACGCTGCGCCGCATCGATCAACGAGCGTTGCAGTTTTTCAGCCATGCTTGGCTCCAGCAGAACGCCCTCTTCCGAGCCTTGTCCTGCCTTCTGAAGACTATTGAGCAATATTTGTTCCAACCTTGGCTCCAAGGTGATAACTGGCAGCTCCGACTCAGTCCCCACAATGCTTTGGACGATTGCACGAGATACGCCGACGCGGACGGCGGCCACCAGCGCGGCAGTATCTTGACTCTTGGCGGCATTGTTCGCGATCGCCTCGGCGATGCTGCGAATGTCCCGCACGGGCACCTGTTCGGCCAGCAACGCCTGGAGCACCTTGAGCAACTGTGACAACGAAACCACGCCCGGCACCAGCTCTTCCGCCAGTTTTGGCGAGCTTTTGGCCAGCAATTGCATGAGTTGCTGCACTTCTTCGTGGCCAATCAGCTCACTGGAGTGCTTGTACAGAATCTGGTTCAAATGGGTTGCCACTACCGTACTGGCATCGACCACGGTGTAACCGAGGGATTGTGCCTGCGCGCGCTGACTGACTTCGATCCAGACCGCCTCCAGCCCGAAAGCCGGATCTTTGGCGGTAATACCGTTGAGCGAACCGTAGACCTGACCAGGGTTGATCGCCAGCTCGCGGTCCGGATAAATCTCCGCTTCGGCCAGGATCACCCCCATCAGAGTGAGGCGATAGGCGCTCGGTGCGAGGTCGAGGTTGTCACGGATATGCACAGTCGGCATCAGGAAGCCCAGATCCTGGGACAGCTTTTTACGCACACCCTTGATCCGCGCCAGCAGCTGACCACCCTGATTGCGGTCCACCAGCGGAATCAGACGATAGCCGACTTCCAGGCCAATCATGTCGATCGGCGTCACATCGTCCCAGCCAAGCTCCTTGGTTTCCTGAGCGCGAGCCGGCGATGGCAGCAATTCCTGCTGACGCTTGACCTCTTGCAGGGCCTGAACCTTGACGATGTTCTGCTTCTTCCAGAACAGGTACGCGCCACCGGCCGCCAGGGCCGCCATGGTCAGAAAGGAAAAGTGCGGCATGCCGGGCACCAGGCCCATCACTGCCATCAGGCCCGCCGCCACGGCCAGCGCCTTGGGCGAGGCGAACATCTGGCGATTGATCTGCTTGCCCATGTCTTCCGAACCGGAAGCACGGGTCACCATGATCGCTGCAGCTGTAGATAACAACAGTGATGGCAATTGCGCCACCAAACCGTCACCGATGGTCAGCAACGCGTAAACCCTGCCCGCATCACCGAAGGTCATGCCGTGCTGGAAGATACCGACCGCCATGCCGCCGATCAGGTTGATGAACAGAATCAGCAAACCGGCGATGGCGTCGCCGCGCACGAACTTGCTGGCACCGTCCATGGAACCGTAGAACTCGGCTTCCTGGGCCACTTCCATCCGGCGCATCTTGGCCTGGTTCTGATCGATCAGGCCGGCGTTCAAATCGGCGTCGATCGCCATTTGTTTGCCGGGCATCGCATCGAGGGTGAAACGTGCGCTCACCTCGGAAATCCGCCCGGCACCCTTGGTTACCACGACGAAGTTGATGATCATCAAAATCGCGAAGACCACGATACCGACCACGTAGTTGCCGCCGATCACCACCTCACCGAACGCCTGGATCACCTTACCGGCGGCGGCGTGGCCGTCCTGCCCGTGAAGCATCACCACCCGTGTGGAGGCCACGTTCAGCGCCAGTCGCAACAACGTTGCCACCAGCAGAATGGTCGGGAACACCGCGAAATCCAGCGGCCGCAACGCGTAGACGCAGACCAGCAGCACGACAATCGACAGCGCGATGTTGAACGTGAAGAACACGTCCAGCAGGAACGGCGGCACCGGCAGCATCATCATGGCCAGCATGACCAGCAGCAACAACGGCACGCCCAGATTGCCCCGACTTAAGTCGGCAACGTTTGTGCGGGCACTGTTGAGTAACTGAGAGCGATCCACCGGTTTTCCCCGTTCCTTTAAAGCAAACTTTTGACGCCTGAAGCAGACGCAGGGCGGCTACTGCAAGAAGCCTTCCAACTTTTGCCGAGAGCTTGGAACAGAGGGGTTTCTGGGGGGAGTTGTGTCGTCCGGGCTGACGCTTTCGCGGGCAAGCCACGCTCCTACAGGACGGATGGCACAGATGTTTTTGTGGTCGACGCAAACCCTGTAGGAGCGAGGCTTGCCCGCGAAGGCGTCGGCACGACTAGCGCAAACCTCAGGAATCGCGGCGCAGATCCGGTGGAATCGGCAAATCATCCTTGAGCGGATCCGGCCGCTTGCCCTTGCCCGCGCGGTGCTGTCGGATCTGGTAGACGTAGGCCAATACCTGAGCGACGGCCAGATAAAGCCCGCCAGGAATTTCCTGCTCCAGCTCCGTGGAGTAATAGATCGAACGCGCCAGGGCCGGAGACTCCAGCAGCAGCACTTCGTTGGCCACGGCGATTTCACGGATTTTCAGGGCCAGGAAATCACTGCCCTTGGCAATCAGCATCGGTGCCGAGCCCTTGTCCGGGTCGTATTTGAGCGCCACGGCATAGTGAGTCGGGTTGGTAATGACCACATCGGCCTCAGGGATGGCCGCCATCATCCGGCGCTGGGACATCTCGCGCTGCAACTGGCGAATGCGCTGCTTGACCTCCGGCCTACCCTCCTGATCCTTGTGCTCGTCGCGCACTTCCTGCTTGGTCATCAGCAGCTTCTTGTGGCTTTCCCAGAGCTGCACCGGCACGTCGACGGCAGCGATGATGATCAAGCCGCACGCCATCCACAGGGTGCTCCAGCCGACCACTTGCAGGCTGTGAATGATCGCCATTTCCAACGGCTCGTGCGCAATGCGCATCAGGTCGTCGATGTCGGAATTCAACACCGCCAGCGCGACGAACAGCACAATGAAGAACTTCGCCAGGGCCTTGAGCAGCTCCACCAGCGCCTTGGCCGAGAACATCCGCTTCAGCCCCGCGCCGGGGTTCATGCGACTGAATTTCGGCGCCATCGAGCCTGCCGCGAACAACCAGCCACCGAGGGAAATCGGGCCGAGAAATGCCGCCAGCAGCAAGGTGATCATCACCGGCTGAATCGCCAACAGGGCAATCTGCCCCGAGTGCAGGAGGAAGGTGCCCATGCTGCGCTGATCCAGAATCACTTCCCGCGACAGCGTGAAGTTCATGCGCATCAGCTCCATCATGTCCTGCGCCAAAGCCCCGCCGAAAATCAGCAGCGCACCGGCACCGGCAAGCATGATCGCCAGGGTATTGAGCTCTTTGGAGCGCGCAATTTCGCCCTTGTCCCTGGAGTCCTTTTTACGTTTCTCCGTGGGGTCTTCTGTTTTGTCCTGACCGCTTTCGCTCTCAGCCATGACTCAGCGCGCCCGTGCCAGTTCGCGCAACCACTGCAAGGCCTCGGTAGCCAGCGGTTGGTACTGATTGATGATGTCCGCCAGCCCGACCCAGACAATGAACAGCCCGAGCACCAGGGTCAGCGGGAAGCCGATGGAAAAGATGTTCAGTTGCGGCGCGGCGCGGGTCATCACGCCAAACGCGATGTTGACCACCAGTAGCGCGGTGATCGCCGGCAACACCAGCAACAATGCCGCACCCAGCACCCAACCGAGCTTGCCGGCCAGGTCCCAGAACTGTGAAACCATAAAGCCGCTACCGACCGGGAGCGTGGTGAAACTTTCAGTGAGAATTTCGAAGACCACCAAGTGGCCATTCATGGCCAGGAACAACAGCGTCACCAGCATGGTGAAGAACTGCCCGATCACCGCCACCGACACGCCGTTGGTGGGGTCGACCATCGACGCGAAGCCCATGCCCATCTGAATCGATACGATCTGCCCGGCGACCACAAAGGCCTGGAAGAACAGTTGCAAGGCGAACCCCATCACCGCGCCAATGAGGATCTGCTCGGCAATCAGCAGCAGCCCGCTCAAGTCCAGCGCATTGACCGGCGGCATTGGTGGCAACCCGGGCGCAATCACGACCGTGATCGCGAGGGCGAAATACAGACGCACCCGCTGGGGCACCAGGGTCGTACCAAAAACCGGCATGACCATCAGCAAGCCACCGATGCGAAACAGGGGCAACATGAACGTCGCCACCCAGGTGCTGATCTGGGTATCGGTCAGTTGCAGCAGTGACTGCATGGCTTAGCCGATGACCCGAGGAATATTGCCGTACAACTGCAGGATGTATTCCATGAACGTCTGCACCAGCCACGGACCGGCAACGATCAGCGTCACCAGCATGACCAGCAGGCGCGGCAAGAAGCTCAGGGTTTGTTCGTTGATCTGCGTAGCCGCCTGGAACATCGCGACCAGCAGACCCACCAGCAGACTCGGAATCACCAGCACGGCGACCATCATGGTGGTCAGCCAGAGCGCTTCACGAAAGATGTCTACCGCGACTTCCGGCGTCATGGCGAAACACCGCCGAAGCTACTCGCCAATGTCCCGATGATCAGCGCCCAGCCATCCACCAGCACGAACAGCATGATCTTGAACGGCAGGGAAATGATCAGCGGCGAGAGCATCATCATACCCATGGCCATCAGCACACTGGCGACGACCAGGTCGATGATCAGGAACGGAATGAAGATCATGAAGCCGATCTGGAACGCGGTTTTCAGCTCGGACGTGACGAAGGCCGGCACCAGAATGGTCAGCGGCTCCTGATCCGGCGTGGCGATGTCCGTGCGCTTGGACAGGCGCATGAACAATTCCAGATCACTGCTGCGTGTCTGCGCCAGCATGAAGTCCTTGATCGGCACCTGAGCCTTGGCCACGGCATCCTGCGCGGTGAGTTTTTCCGCCAGATACGGCTGCAAGGCATCCTGGTTCACCCGGTCAAACACCGGCGCCATGATGAACAGGGTCAGAAACAGCGCCATGCCCGTGAGGATCTGGTTCGACGGCGTCTGCTGCAGGCCCAGGGCCTGACGCAGGATCGAGAAGACGATGATGATCCGCGTGAAGCTGGTCATCAGCATGACGAACGCCGGAATGAAACTCAGCGCGGTCATGATCAGCAGGATTTGCAGGCTGACCGAATATTCCTGAGCGCCCTGTGCGTTGGTGCCCAGGGTGATCGCCGGGATCGACAACGGATCGGCGGCGAAGGCCAGCGGCGCGGCCAGCATCAGGGCCAGCGTCAAGATGATGCGTAGCGCACCCATTACTTCTTATCCTTCTGATCCTTGCCCATCAGTTCCATCAGGCGCTGGGCAAATTCCGGGGTCGCTTTCTCGGTGACCGGTACGTGCACCGGCTCCTTGAGCACATGCAGCGCGGTGATGGTGCCGGGGCTCAAACCGAGCAGAATCTGCTCGTTGCCGACCTGCACCAGCATCAATCGGTCACGCGGACCCAGCGCTCGGGAACCGATCAATTCGATCACCTGCGCCTTGCCCGCAGGCCCGGCCTGCTGGACCCGGCGCAACAGCCAGGCGAGGAAGAAGATCAACCCCAGCACCAGCAGCAGACCGAGCACCAATTGCGTCAACTGGCCCGCCACACCACTGCTGACAGCAGGTGCGACAGCCACGGCAGCATTAGCCGCCGGTTCGGCCGCCAACGCACTGAACGGCAAGGCCAGAAACAACCCCAAAAGCTTTTTCACTCAGCGCAGCTTCTTGATGCGTTCGCTTGGGCTGATCACGTCGGTCAGGCGGATGCCGAACTTCTCGTTGACCACCACCACTTCACCGTGAGCGATCAACGTACCGTTGACCAGCACGTCCAGCGGCTCACCGGCCAGGCGATCGAGCTCGATCACCGAACCCTGGTTGAGCTGCAGCAGGTTACGGATGTTGATGTCGGTGCTGCCGACTTCCATGGAAATCGACACCGGGATGTCGAGGATCACGTCCAGGTTCGGACCGTCCAGGGTTACCGGATCGTTGTTTTTCGGCACGCTGCCGAATTCTTCCATCGGCAGACGGTTCGACGACGAACCAGCAGCGTCAGCCGCCAGCAAGGCGTCAATGTCGTCCTGCCCGGCATCGCCGGTTTCTTCCAGGGCCGCAGCCCATTCGTCAGCCAGCGCCTGGTCGTCCTGAGTATTCATATCGTCAGCCATCATGTGTCCTCGGCGGGCAACCCATCAGAGGGCAGCCGTCAGTTAAAAGCGAATATGTAGAGGCGCCGGTCAACGGCGCTCGATCGGCTCGATCACTTGCAACGCGAGGTTGCCTTTGTGCGAGCCCATCTTGACCTTGAACGCAGGCACGCCATTGGCGCGCATGATCATTTCTTCCGGCATTTCGACCGGGATAATGTCCCCCGGCTGCATGTGCAGAATGTCGCGCAGGCGCAACTGGCGACGGGCAACCGTAGCGCCGATCGGCACGTCGACGTCGAGCACGTCCTGGCGCAGGGCATTGACCCAACGCTCGTCCTGATCGTCGAGGTCCGACTGGAAGCCGGCGTCGAGCATTTCGCGCACCGGCTCGATCATCGAGTACGGCATGGTCACGTGCAGGTCGCCGCCACCGCCATCGAGTTCGATGTGGAAGGTCGACACCACAATAGCTTCGCTCGGGCCGACGATGTTGGCCATGGCCGGGTTCACTTCCGAGTTGATGTACTCGAAGTTCACTTCCATGATCGCCTGCCAGGCTTCCTTCAGATCGACGAAGGCCTGCTCCAGCACCATGCGCACCACACGCAGTTCGGTCGGGGTGAATTCACGCCCTTCGATCTTCGCGTGACGGCCATCGCCGCCGAAGAAGTTGTCCACCAGTTTGAACACCAGTTTGGCGTCGAGGATGAACAGCGCCGTGCCGCGCAACGGTTTGATCTTGACCAGGTTGAGGCTGGTCGGCACGTACAGCGAGTGCACGTATTCGCCGAACTTCATCACCTGCACACCACCGACGGCAACGTCCGCCGAGCGGCGCAGCATGTTGAACATGCTGATGCGGGTGTAGCGGGCGAAACGCTCGTTGATCATTTCCAGGGTCGGCATGCGTCCACGGACGATGCGATCCTGGCTGGTCAGGTCGTAGCTTTTGACACTGCCGGGTTCGGCAGCGGTATCGGTCTGTACCAGACCATCGTCGACACCATGCAACAGCGCATCGATCTCATCCTGGGACAGCAGGTCCTGCACGGCCATGTCGTGTTCCTACTGCAGTACGAAATTAGTGAAAAGCAACTGTTCGATGACCACTTTGCCGAGCTCTTTCTGCGCCACTTCCTGGACGCTGGCCGTGGCTTTCTGGCGCAGCATTTCCTGACCGACCGGCGACGCCAGGGTCGCGAAATCCTGCCCGGAGAACAGCATGACAAGGTTGTTGCGGATGACCGGCATGTGGACTTTCAGGGCTTCCAGGTCGGCCTGATTGCGACCCTGCATGGTGATGCTCACCTGCATGAAGCGCTGGCGGCCGTTCTGGTTGTAGTTGGCCACGAAGGCCGGCGCCATTTGCTCGAAAACCGCTGGTTGCTTGCCGACCGGGGCAGCTTCAACCGCGGCGGCAGGCTTGCTCTGAGCGCTGTGCATGAAGAACCAGGTCGCTCCCACGGACAAGCCGATCGCCAGCAGCAGGGCCACCACGATCACAATGATCAGCTTGATTTTGCCTTTGGTTGCGGGGTCTTTTACTACTGCTTCGCTCTTCGCCATGCCAATAATCCGTCACTATTCGGGTTTTCACAGTCGCACGGCAAGGCAAGAGCAAGTGTTATGCCAGAAGTGTCGGGAGGTATTGGAGACAGCGAATGATCGGCGAATACCGCACTTGTAGGAGCGAGGCTTGCCCGCGAAGAACGATGACGCGGTTTGTCAGTTAAACCGCAACATCGTTCTTCGCGGGCAAGTCGGAACGCCGAACCGCTCGCTCCTACAAGGGATTGCGTTTGATCAGGCGTAGTAGTCGACGGCGCTGGAGCCGATGACACTGGTGGTGCTGGCCGCGACTTCGGCAACGGTCGGCGCGAGCTCTTCATCCACGCCATCGAGGCGACCACCGCTGGCGTTGCTGCGCCCGCCCTGCCCCTGCTGAGCCTGTTGTTCCTGACTCTGCCCCTGCCAGCCACGCGACTGGTCAGACACGTTGACATCGACCTGCCCCATGCCCTGCTGCGCGAACATGTCACGCAAGCGGTGCATCTGACCATCGAGCGCTTCGCGAACGCTTGGATGCGCGCTCATGAAGGTCACTTGGGTCTGCTGGTCCGGCACCATGTTCACCCGAATATCGAGACGCCCCAGTTCGGCCGGTTGCAACTGGATATCGGCCGCCTTGAGATTGGCGCTGGACAGGTACATGACCCGGTTCACGATCTCTTCGGTCCAGCCGCTTTGATTCATCGTGATCGGCTGATTCACCGGTACCGCGTTGGCGGTTTTCGGTGTAGCTGCCTGAGTCAGCGCCGCCAGACGGTTGGCGAAGTCGTCGACGCGGGTATCGCTGCTCGCCGACTTCAAATCCTTGAGGCCGTCATCGATCAACCCACTGAAGGTTTTCTCACCGCCCTGGCTGGTACTGTCCTTGTCCGCCTGCACATCGAGCATGCCCGCCATGCCGGCGGCAAAGTTCTGTGCCGAGGTGGGTTCGCCATCAGCCTGGGCCTGAGCAGCCGTCGGTGCTGCCTTGGGTTGCGCCTGACTGGCAGCGGAAATATGACCACCCTGCTCCATGGCCATACGCACGGCCGGCAGCGCATCCAGCGGATCGGCTTCAGGATCGAACGCGTCATCCGTCGGTGCGGCAACCTGTGCCGCCGCCACTGGCGCAGCAACAGGAGGCGCCTGCACTTGCGGCTGCTCAGTGACCACCACTGGCGGTGCTTGCGGAACCGGAGCTGCCACCACGGCTTGCAACGCCGGCAGCAATGACGGATCGAGAGCCGGATCAACCGGCGCCGTGTCGACGACTACCGGGGTTTCTGCGGTATCCGCGGCAGCTGCGGCATCATCGCTGGCAGCCTTGTCGTCGGCCGGCGCCGGTTTATCGGCGGGCAAGGTTTTGCCGCTATCGGCAACCGTCGGTTCCGGGGCGGCAGCATTGTCGTTGCCGACGCTCTTTTTATCGGGGCTGTCCGGGGCTTTATCGCGCACCGGCTTCGGCGTTCCATCGGTGGCCGCCGAGGGCTTGTTCTGGGCTTGATTGGCGTAGACCTGAGCGAAGCTGGAGGCTTTGTCCCCGGGCTCAGCGGACAGCGCCGGTGGATTGGCGGAGGCGGCTTGAGTCTTGGCCTGAGCGGCGGCCTGAAGAAGAATATTGGGGGTAACGGGCATGAAACGGTCTCCGCTGCACTGGGATCGTAGGTACAGTTGCGGAGATTGCTGCAAGGGTTGCGCCAGTTTTGTTCGAACGGCGCTAAAAACGCCGGACGGTCGCACTGTCAGCGAGAGAGCGCTGGCGCTCTGCTTCGTAGAGGGTGCGGATAATCGCGAATTCACTATCGATTTCGCTGATCAGTTTCTCGATGCCTTCCAGCGACTCCTGCTTGCTTCGCTGCTCGAGCTCATTGCACAACTGCGCGAGGCGAATGGCGCCCATGTTGCTGCAACTGCCCTTGAAACTGTGCGCGGTGGCACCGAGCGTCTCGGCATCGTCAGCCTTGTGCAGCTGACTCAAGCGCTCTGTGGAATCGGCAAGAAAAGTATCCAGCAACGTCGAATACTCATCCTCCATGACTTCTTGCAACGCGCTCAGCACGTCGCGATCCAGATGTGTGTCAGCCACTTGCTCACTCCTTGATCAAGAATGCGCGGATTATGCCAGAGCCTCCCAGAAAAATTCCACGCGGGCACTACGACCATCGTCGGACCAGTTGGCGTTACGGCTCAACTGGCGGATCAGACTGACCCCGCGTCCCGACAGACGGGCACCATCGAGGGGGCGCGCCATCACCCTGTCGACATCAAAACCCTTGCCACTGTCTTCGACACGAATCGTCAGGCAACCACCCTCGCCTTTGGGCGCAACCTGCAAATGCACCCGCACATAGCCGTCCTGCAGCTCGTCCAGACGTGCATTGCGCTGTTGATAATAGCGGGCAAAACCCGAGGCATCGCGTTTCAGGCTTGAGTCCAGCCCCAGCACGCCGTGCTCCAGTGCATTGGAGTACAACTCCGCGAGCACACTGTAAAGCGCACCGCTCTGGGCGCGCAAACCATGCACTTCCAGCAGCAACTGCAAAAGATACGGCAATGGATTGAAGCGCTTGAGGGTGGCCGCACGAAACTCGAAACTCACCGACCAGTCCAGCGGGCAGGACTGACCGCTGTCGGAATACACCAGGGCCGGCGGGCTCAGCTGCGCAGCCTCCAACAGGCTGACTTCGACCATGCTGACATCGTCGCGGGCCTCACCGCGAAAATCCCGCAGCGCCTGCTCGATCTCCTCGAACAGCTGATCGGGCCGACGATTGGCCGCAAACACCCGCTGCAATCGCTCGACGCCGAACAACTGCTCATTGGCATCGCACGTATCGATCACCCCGTCAGACAACAGGAACACCCGATCCCCGACCGCCATCGGAAACACTTCGGTGCGGTCATCGAACGTCTGCGGGCTCAGCACGCCAAGCGGCAAATGCCGAGCGGTCAGCTGTGTGCGCTCGCCGCTGGCAATACTGTGCAGGTAACCGTCCGGCATCCCGCCGTTCCAGACCTCCACCGAGCGCCGCTGAAAACTCAGGCACAGCAGCGTCGCACAGCAGAACATGTCCACCGGCAGGATGCGCTTGAGCTTGGCGTTCATCTCGCGCAGGGTTTCCGACAGGCCATAACCCTTGGCGGTCATGCCGTAGAAGACCTCGGCCAGCGGCATCGCCCCGACGGCGGCCGGCAAGCCATGGCCGGTAAAATCGCCGAGCAGCACGTGCATGTCGCCGGCCGGCGTGAACGCCGCGAGCAGCAAATCACCATTGAACAGCGCATAAGGCGATTGCAGGTAGCGGATGTTGGGGGCGCTCAGGCAGCCGGAATGGGCGACCTTGTCGAACACGGCCTTGGCCACACGCTGCTCGTTGAGCAGATAATCGTGGTGCCTGGCAATTTGGTCGCGCTGCTCCAGCACGGTGGCCTGCAACCGGCGCAAGCGGTCCATTGCCTTGATTTTGGCGGCGAGGATCACCTGGTTGTAGGGTTTTGCCAGAAAGTCGTCACCGCCAGCCTCCAGACAGCGCGCCAAGGCTTCGCTTTCGCTCAGCGACGTCAGGAAGATGATCGGCACCAGGGTTTCCCCGGCCAGCGCCTTGATCTGCCGTGCCGCCTCGAAACCGTCCATCACCGGCATCATGGCGTCCATCAAGACCAGTTGCGGTCGTTGTAAACGAAACGCTTCAACCGCTTCGGCACCGTTGGCCGCCGTCAGGACTTCATGGCCCTGGCGACGGACGATACTCGACAGCAGCATGCGGTCGGCCGCGCTGTCTTCGGCAATCAGGATCGTCAGCGGCTCGAGCGGCTGCACGTTGGTCAACTGATGTCGAACAGTTTGTCGAAGTTGGAGATGGCGAGAATCTTCTTCACGTCAGAACTGCTGTTGACGACGCGAATGTCGGAATCGTCGCCACCGGCGTGATCACGCAGCAGAAGCAGCATGCCCAGTGCAGAACTGTCGAGGTAGGTCGCTTCTTTCAAATCGACGACCACTGCAGAGAGCTCCTTGTTCTCGTAGGACTCGCGAAATTCCTGATGTTTGGCGAAGTCGAATCGTCCTCTGATCGATATCGTCAGTTTTTGCCCATCCGGAGAGACTTCTGTAACGACTGACATTGAACGGCATCCTTGTCATTGGTGAACATACTTGTACAAGGTTTAGCACTTGACGGAGATGGGGGCAAGGCTGGAAAGGGGCGGAGTTTTTGAGGACGCCTTCGCGGGCAAGCCTCGCTCCTGCGGGATTTGTGCCGTTCGCGAAATCATGGACGATGCGAAACCTGTAGGAGCGAGGCTTGCCCGCGAAAAACGATAACGCGGCCTGACTGATTCAGTACGGACTCTCACGCGGCAACCGCTGGGACAACTCGTCCATCAGCTTCTGTTCGCGCCTGTCTTCCAGCTGTCGCGCCTCGTCTGCGTAACGCTGAACCAGTTTGCGCAAGCCTTCGACCCGGGCAAATGCCTGCTGCCAGGTTTCCCGTGCCTTGTTCAGATTGTTCTGGTGCCACGCCAGGCTTTGCCGCTGCTGATCGATGGCGGTGCCCAGTTGCGCGAGGAAGCCCTGATAACCCAGCAGCCACTGGCCCGAGACGCCGCTGCTGCCGCGCACGATCCATTGCTCCTGATAGTCGAGTCGAAAGGCTTCAAGGTCGGCGAGCTTGCTTTCTGCCACGCGAACCTGGCCCTGAAAATGGCCTAACCGCTGAGCGGCGGTTTTCTCGGCCTTTTCGGCCATCTCGACCACCGGCGCCAGACGCCCTGCCCGACTCTGGGCCATGATCGATTAACCGCCAGCCGCAGGCGCGAAGATCGAGCCCAGATAGGATTCGCTTTCGCCCAGGCTGATGCTGTCGTTCAACCCTTGGCGCAGGTATTTGGCCAGCTGCGGCTGCAGGGAAATTGCCAGGTCGGTCTCGCGATCACCGCCAGCGACGTAGGCGCCGACACTGATAAGGTCGCGACTCTGCTGATAGCGCGACCACAACTGCTTGAAATACTGGGCGCGGGCCATGTGTTCCGGCGACACCACCGACGGCATGACCCGGCTGATCGACGCTTCGATGTCGATGGCCGGGTAATGCCCTTCCTCGGCCAGACGCCGGGACAGGACGATGTGCCCGTCAAGCACACCCCGCGCCGAGTCGGCGATCGGATCCTGCTGGTCATCGCCTTCGGACAACACGGTATAAAACGCGGTGATCGAACCGCCGCCCTTTTCAGCGTTACCGGCCCGTTCCACCAGTTTCGGCAACTTGGCGAACACCGATGGCGGATAACCCTTGGTCGCCGGCGGCTCGCCAATGGCCAGGGCGATTTCCCGCTGGGCCTGGGCGAAACGAGTCAGCGAGTCCATCAGCAACAGGACATTCTTGCCCTTGTCGCGGAAATACTCGGCGATCCGCGTGCAATACATCGCAGCGCGCAGACGCATCAGCGGTGCATCGTCCGCCGGGGACGCCACGACCACCGAGCGCTTGAGCCCTTCTTCACCGAGGATGTGCTCGATGAATTCCTTAACTTCTCGACCCCGTTCACCGATCAGCCCGACGACGATAATGTCGGCCTCGGTGAAGCGGGTCATCATGCCCAGCAGCACACTCTTGCCGACGCCGGTACCGGCGAACAGCCCGAGCCGCTGACCGCGACCGACCGTCAACAAACCGTTGATGGAGCGAATGCCCACGTCCAGCGGCTCGCTGATCGGGTGACGCTTGAGCGGGTTGATCGTCGGGCCGTCCATCGGCACCCAGTCTTCCGCCTTCATGCCGCCCTTGCCGTCCAGCGCACGACCGGCGCCATCGAGCACCCGTCCGAGCATGCTCATGCCCATCGGCAGACGGCCGGTATCGGCCAACGGCACCACTCGGGCGCCGGGCGCGATGCCGGCGACACTGCCAACCGGCATCAGAAAGACTTTGCTGCCGGAGAAGCCCATGACTTCGGCTTCGACCTGCACCGGATGGTAACTGTCGTCGTTGATGACCATGCAGCGGCTGCCCATGGCGGCGCGCAAGCCTTCAGCTTCGAGGGTCAGGCCGACCATGCGCAGCAAGCGGCCTTCGAGGATCGGTGCGCCGGCCAGCTCCGTGGCCTCGGCGTAACTGCCCAGGCGCTTGGCGAAGCTGGTGCGATCAAGGCGCATCGGGAACGTCCGGCTCGGCTTCGACGGCAGGTTTGGCGTCGATCGGCAGCTCCAGGCTCAGGTCCGGCGCGGCCGGGTGCAGGGCCTGCTCGTGCAATTGATCGAACAGCTTGTCCATGACTCGGGCGATGCGCGTTTCAACGGTGGCATCGATGCGACTGTGCTCCGTCTCGACCCGGCAACCACCAGGCAACAAGGCTTCGTCCTCGACGATGCGCCAGGTTTCTTCATGGCGTTCGCGCAGGGCTTTGACCTGTTCGAAATCCTGCGGATTGATGTACAGCCGCACATTGCCCACGCCCAGCGGCAACAGCTTGAGGGCGTCGCGCATGACGTGTTCGATCTGCGTCGAGTCGATGGCCAGTTCGCGCTGAATCACCTGTTTGGTGATGTGCTGCACGAGGTCGACCAGCGACTTTTCGATTTGGGTGTCTTGCTCGGCGATAGGCTCGAACAGGTTGGCCATCAATTGCTCAAGCGCGGCGACTTTCGGCGCCAGGACCGCCTCTGCTTCCTGACGGACCTTGAGCGTGGTGCTGTGAAAACCTTCTTTCTCGCCCGTGGCGAAGCCTTCGTTGTAGGCCTCCTGGCGAATGCTTTCGAGTTCTTCGAGGGTCAGTGGCTGGACTTCTTCCAGCGGCACTTCCTCCATTTCCGGCGGCTCGGGCTCTGGTTCCGGCTCGGGCTCCGGTGCAGGCGGGTCGAAACTGGGCAGCGACCAGGTGTCGAAACCCGCGACGTCCTTGGCGCGGATCAGGTCGGTCTGGGACTCATCATGTTTGGACGACATAGTGACCTTAGATCATCTCTTCGCCGCCCTTCCCGCCGAGAACGATTTCTCCGGCTTCGGCCATACGGCGAGCAATGGTGAGGATTTCTTTCTGTGCGGTTTCCACGTCGCTGACGCGCACCGGGCCTTTGGCCTCGAGGTCGTCGCGCAACAGTTCGGCCGCCCGTTTGGACATGTTCTTGAAGATCTTTTCCTTGACGCCTTCGTCCGAGCCTTTGAGGGCCAGTACCAGTACATCGGAGGAGACTTCACGCAGCAACGCCTGAATCCCGCGGTCGTCGACATCGGACAGGTTGTTGAACACGAACATGAGGTCTTCGATCTGACCGGACAGGTCTTCGTCGACTTCGCGGATCGAGTCCATCAGCTGACCTTCGATCGAGCTGTCGAGGAAGTTCATGATGTCGGCCGCACGCTTGATGCCACCCAGGGTGGTGCGCGAGGCATTCGAGTTGCCGGAGAACTGCTTCTCGAGAATCTGGTTGAGTTCTTTCAGGGCGGCTGGCTGCACGGTGTTCAGCGAGGAAACCCGCAGAATGATGTCCAGTCGCACCTTGTGGTCGAAGTTGCCCAGCACTTCGCCGGCCTGGTCCGGGTCGAGATACGCCACGACGATCGCCTGGATCTGCGGGTGCTCGTAACGGATCACGTCGGCGACGGCGCGCGGCTCCATCCACTTCAGGCTGTCGAGGCCACTGGTGTTGCCGCCCAGCAGGATCCGGTCGATCAGGCCGTTGGCCTTGTCCTCGCCCAGCGCCTGAGTCAGCATTTTGCGCACGTAGTCGTCGGAGCCGACGCCCAGGCTGGTCTGATCGCCGACGATGTCGACGAACTCGCTCATCACCTGCTCGACCTGCTCGCGGTGCACGTTACCCATCTGCGCCATGGCCACACCCACACGCTGGACCTCTTTGGGCCCCATGTGGCGCAGCACCTGGGCGGCATCGGTAGAACCGAGAGACAGCAGCAGGATTGCGGCTTTATCGACCCGGGACAGTTTGGCGACGGCGGCTCGGTTATCACTCATCTGCGTTAATCCACTCTTTCACGACCTGGGCCACGCGACCCGGATCTTCTGCCACCAGACTCTTGATTGCGTTCAATTGAGCGTCATAGCCTTCGCTCGGGCTCGGCAGCAGGATGCTGGTCGGGCCGCCGAGGCTGACGCGGTCGTTGGCCAGTTCGCCGTCCAGGCCGCCCATGCCACCGAGTTCCACGTCGCCGCCAAAGCCGGCCAGCTGCTTGCCTTTGCCGCCATTGGTGATGTTGTTGAGTACCGGACGCAGCACACCGAACACCAGTATCAGGATGAACAAGACACCCAGCACTTGCTTGACGATGTCCCAGAACCACGGCTGGGAGTAGAACGGAATATCGGCAATCACTTCACCGCGCTCGGCGGAGAACGGCATGTTGATCACGCTGACGCTGTCACCACGACTGGCGTCGAAACCGACGGCGTCCTGAACCAGACGAGTGAAGCGCGCCAATTCGTCGGCGCTCCACGGTGCACGGGTGGTTTCGCCGTTGGCTGCGTTGATCTTGACCTGATCGTCCACCACTACCGACACCGACAGGCGGTTCAAACGCCCTTGCTGTTGTTTGGTGTGGCTAATGGAACGGTCGAGTTCGAAGTTCTTGGTGGATTGTTGACGCTTGTCCGCCGGGTACGGTGCCAGCATCGGCTGACCGGTGGCCGGGTCCATGATTTGCTGACCGTTGGCATCCAGCAGTGGCTGGCCCGGCTGCACCATGCCGGCCGACGCGGTAGCACCACCGGTGGTTTGCGGCGCCGAGGCTGGCGATGGCGGCTGGTTGCTCAGGGCACCCGGTACGCCTTGCGGGCCATTGCTGGCGGTGCGTTGTTCGTTGACCGACTGCTCGCTGCGCAACGCCGGTTGATCCGGGTTGAACTGCTCGGAGGTCGACTCGACAGCACTGAAATCCACGTCCGCCGAGACTTCGGCTTTATAGCGGTCGTTGCCCAGCACCGGTTGCAGGATGTTGTGCACACGCTGAGTGAGCATGCTTTCCATGCGACGGCTGTAATCGAATTGCTTGCCGGCCATGGTCAGTTCGGAGTTCTCCGCCTGATCCGAGAGCAGGTTGCCCTTCTGGTCGACGACGGTGATCTGCGACTTGCTGAGTTCTGGAACGCTGGTCGCGACCAGGTTGATGATCGCCACCACCTGACCCGGCTCCAGCGAGCGACCGGAATACAGTTCTACCAGCACCGAAGCGCTCGGCTTGCGCTCGTCACGTACGAACACCGAGCTTTTCGGAATCGCCAGGTGCACGCGGGCACCCTTGACGTTGTTCAGGCTGGAGATGGTCCGGGCCAGTTCGCCTTCAAGGCCGCGACGATAACGGGTCGCTTCCATGAACTGGCTGGTGCCGAGTCCCTGGTCCTTGTCGAGGATCTCGAAACCGATGTTGCCGTCGCTGGGAGTGACACCAGCGCCCGCGAGTTTCAGTCGCGCACGGGACAGGTCATCGGCCTTGACCAGCAAGGCACCGGAGTTCGGTTCAACGGTATAGGGAATGTCTGCGGCAGCCAGGGTATCCATGACTTGCTTGGCGTCCATACCGGCAAGGCTGCCGTACAGAGGCCGGTAGTCCGGCTGTTGGGACCACAACACCACGGCGAAGCCAATCGCCACGCTCGCAGCCAGGCCGACCAACAGGCCCACCTGACGCAACATGGTCATCTCGGAGAGGTTTTCCAGGAAGGACAAGCCGAACAGCGGCGGTTTGCCGTCTATCGGTGTGGCCTTGGCCGGAACATTATCGGCGACTGCTTCTGCCATGACTCAATCTCGTCCTTAAACCGGCATCTGCATGATGTCTTGGTATGCCTGAACCAGCTTGTTACGCACTTGGGTCAACGCCTGGAAAGACACGCTGGCCTTCTGCGAAGAAATCATCACGTCCGTCAGGTCGACACCACTCTTGCCGATCTCGAAGGCACTGGCCAACTGACTGGAAGCCTGCTGGGTGTCGCTCACTTTATTGACGGCCTGACCGAGCATGTCGGAAAAGCTGCTGCCGCTCAATTCAGGGACGGCGGCAGTCGATTTCGGCGCAGACATGGCATCCATTTGCATGGAACGCATGTCCAGCATCAACCGATTGAATTCAATACCTTGGCTCATGGTCTACTCTCATTGACGACCCGCAATTTTTTGACACTCACTCGGCGGGTAGTGAGGTGTTAGCAACAAGGGTGCCATCTCCGTGGCCGCCCAGAACAAAAGCCCTTTATCAGCTCACAAACTTCTGCAGGAGCGAGCCTGCTCGCGATGGTCGTGAACGATAACGCGTCGCTCCTGACTCCATCGCGAGCAGGCTCGCTCCCACAAAGTAAAATCAGGTGGCGAACAGGTACGCTTCCACATCCATTCCGGCATCACGCATTTGCGCCAGTTTGTAGCGCAGGGTGCGAGGGCTGATGCCCAGACGCTCTGCCGCTTCCTTGCGACGACCCCGCTCAGAGCGCAAGGTATCGATGATCATCTGGAATTCGCGGCGACGCAGGTCGTCACCCAATGCACCGGCAGACTCGGACTCGACTTCCACGCCCCGCACCGGCACGGCGGCCAATGCCGGCAACGGCGCACAGGCAACCGGCCCGGCCAGGCAGAAATCCTGCGGCTGGATCACACCGCCCTGCTGCAGAATCAATGCACGCTGAATCGCGTTATCCAGCTCCCGCACATTGCCCGGCCACGGATAGCCGATCAGGCACGCCTGCGCCTCGGGCGACAGTCGCGCCGCCGCATGCTTCATTTTATTGACGTGCTTGGTCAGCAGCCGCTCGGCCAGCGGCAGGATGTCGGCGGTGCGTTCGCGCAACGGACGCCAGGCCAACGGAAATACGGACAGGCGATAGTAAAGGTCTTCACGGAAACGCCCTGCCGCCACTTCACCGGCAAGGTCACGGTTGGTGGTGGCGACGACCCGAATATCCAGCGTGATCGGTTTGCGCGCGCCGACCCGCTCAACTTCGCGCTCCTGCAACACGCGCAGCAACTTGGCTTGAAGACCCAGGGGCATTTCGGAAATTTCGTCGAGCAGAATGGTTCCGCCGTCGGCCTGTTCGAACTTGCCGGCCTGCGCCGCGATGGCACCAGTGAACGAACCCTTTTCGTGACCGAACAGCGTTGCCTCGAGCATGTTGTCGGGAATCGCCGCGCAATTGATCGCAATGAACGGCTGGCTGGCGCGATGAGAATGCTGATGGATGTAACGCGCCAGCACTTCTTTACCGGTCCCGGACTCACCGGAGATCAACACCGTCGAATCACTGCGCGCCACCCGTGCGGCCAATTCCAGCAACTGCGCACTGGCCGGCTCGAACGCTACAGGCCCCTCGCTGTCGGCAGCGCCGAGGCTGCCCAGCGCATGCCGCGCAACCAGATCCAGCAAAGCCTTGGGCTCGAACGGCTTGACCAGATAATCCGCCGCGCCCTGACGCATCGCATCGACCGCGCGCTCTACGGCGCCGTGCGCCGTCATCAGCAGCACCGGCAACTGCGGCTGGCGAGAGCGCAGCAATCCGAGCAGTTGATGGCCGTCCATGCCCGGCATGTTGACGTCACTGAGCACCAGGCTGAACGCCTCGGCTCCGACGGCGTCCAGCGCTTCTTCGGCCGACCCCACGGCTGTGTAGTCATGCCCTGCGAGCAACAACGTATCGGTCAGTGCTTCGCGTAATGCGCGGTCATCCTCGACCAGCAAAACCTTGATCCCCATGTCGTTCACTCCACTCCCTGAGCACTGCGCTTTTCATCAGAAAACAGCGGCAGAATCACCTGCGCGCAGGTGCCGCGACCCAACCGCGAGTGCAGCTGCAATTCTCCCTGATGGGCACGAGCCACGGCCTTGACCACGGTCAGGCCAAGGCCGGTCCCGGTGGTTTTAGTGGTAAAAAATGGCTCACCCAAACGCGCCAGCACTTTCGTATCGATGCCGCTGCCGCTGTCACTGACGCAGACACGCAGGTTGTTGTCGCGGGTGTAGAGATGGACTTTCAAGCGAACGTCGCCGGCACTGGCCTGGATCGCGTTCTCGATCAGATTGAGAATCGCCCCGACCAGCGTGTCACGATTGCACAGCAGCTCACCCGCATGACTGTCGCACTGCCAGCGAACCGGCAAATCCTGCACATGGGTCAGCGCCGCTGCCTGCAAGGATTGCATCAGCATTTTCGGCGTGACGCGATCGGTCAGTGGCAGCTCGCCACGAGCGAACACCAGCATGTCGCGCACTTGATGCTCCAGCTCATGCAAACGCTCTTTAAGGCGCCCGGCAAAACGCTGCTGCGTGGCAACCGGCAGTTCTTGCTCGGTCAAATGACTGGCGTAAAGCAATGCGGCGGACAGCGGCGTACGAATCTGGTGAGCCAGCGACGCGACCATTCGACCAAGGGAAGACAGGCGTTCGTGGCGAGCCAGTTGATCTTGCAGATGACGGGTTTCGGTCAGGTCGTTGAGCAATACCAACTGGCCAGGCTCGGCATCCAGCGAGCGGGTGGCGATCGACAGACGCCGACCGTCCTTGAGCGAGATTTCGTGACCGTCGTCTTCGCGCGGCGCGAAGCATCGGGCAATGACATGACGCCACAGCTCGCCTTCGAGAGGCAGGCCGAGCAATTCACAAGCAGCGGGGTTGGCTTCACGCACGATGCCCTGGGCGTCGATGACGATAACGCCGCCGGGCAATAGATCGAGGAGGTTTTGCAGGCGGTTGGCCAGGCGTTCTTTTTCCGCCAGCTCCTGCATGCGCTGAGCGCTGACCACCGCCAGCTCGCCCTTGAGCTCGGTGACCCGGGCTTCGAGCATGCTGTAGGAGTCGGTCAACTGGCTGGACATCTGGTTGAACAACGCGAAAGCCTGCTCAAGGCCAAGCCGGCTTGCCTGCTCTACGGACGACGTTTGTCCCGAAGCATCAGGGACAGGAGACATCTGGGCGGCTTGGGGCATCGGGCTCTCTCGCTTGGCTGACCGTCAGTTAAACGGAACGTTGCGAGGGATGTAGCAATACCCGTGCCTAAAAAAAACCGCCTACAAATGAACGACTTGAAAAACAGGCGTCAATCATCCGCCTGTTCATCACCATCGCGACGGCTCATGCCGTACTTGCGCATCTTCTCTACCAGCGTGGTACGACGGATCCGCAACCGCTCGGCAGCGCGCGCCACGATGCCATTGGCATCATCCAGCGCCTGCTGGATCAGGCCCTGTTCCAGACCACCGAGGTAGTCTTTCAGGTCCAGGCCTTCCGGCGGCAGCATGGCGTTGGCGGTGAAGTCCGGAGTGTGACCGTTGATGGCCACGCGCTCTTCAAGATCGCTGCGCAGGCTATCGACCAGTTGCTCGTCTTCGTCATCGACGTAACGGAATTTCTTCGGCAACTCGACCACACCGATCACCCCGTACGGGTGCATGATCGCCATGCGCTCCACCAGGTTGGCCAGTTCGCGAACGTTGCCCGGCCAGCCGTGACGGCACAGCGACATGATCGCTGCGGAGTTGAAACGGATCGAACCGCGCTTCTCGTGCTCCATGCGCGAGATCAACTCGTTCATCAGCAGCGGAATGTCTTCGACACGTTCGCGCAATGGTGCCATCTCGATCGGGAACACGTTCAGGCGGTAGTACAAGTCTTCGCGGAAAGTGCCGATCTCGATCATGCTTTCGAGATTCTTGTGAGTCGCCGCGATGATGCGCACATCGACGCTTTGGGTCTTGTTACTGCCCACGCGTTCGAAAGTGCGCTCCTGCAGCACGCGCAGCAGCTTGACCTGCATCGGCAGCGGCATGTCGCCGATTTCGTCGAGGAACAGCGTGCCGCCGTTGGCCAGCTCAAAACGCCCGGCGCGACTGGTGATCGCCCCGGTGAACGCGCCTTTCTCATGACCGAACAATTCGCTTTCCAGCAACTCGGCCGGGATCGCCCCGCAGTTGACCGGGACGAACGGCGCGTCACGACGCTTGGAATGGTAGTGCAGGTTGCGCGCGACCACTTCCTTGCCAGTCCCCGACTCGCCGAGGATCAGCACGCTGGCGTCGGTGTCGGCTACTTGCTGCATCATCTGACGGACGTGTTGAATCGCCCGGCTGGTGCCGACAAGACTGCGGAAAAGGTTGGGCTCGCGATGACGACCGCGCTCGCGGGCCTGGTCGTACATCTCGCGATAGACCTGGGCACGGTGCAGCGAATCGAGCAGTTTGCTGTAGCTGGGTGGCATTTCGAGGGTCGAAAGCACTCGGCGACGCTGGTCTTCTGGCAAGTCAACGGAAGAATTATCGCCCATTAACAAAACCGGAAGGAACTCATCCCAGGTAGAGAGTGTCTTTAACAAGCCCGGAAGTGCACCAGGAGCATTGACCGTCCCGATGAGGACACAGATCACTTCACGACTTGATGACAAAGAGCCGACAGCCTGCTGCCAGTCATGGCTACCGCAGGGTAAATTTTCTTCGCCAAGAAAATTTAAAATCACCGCCAGGTCGCGGCGGCGGACGCTATCGTCATCAATCAGCAGAATTTTGGTTTCACGCCACATGCAATAGCAACTTCCCTAGTCAACTCAATGCCCGAAATGATGGGGCAAGCTAGACGCTTGCAGACACGTTATGCCTGTAGACGCCTGAAATCTGGAACCAGCCACTAGTTAAGTCAAAAAACCGTGCACAGTCAAATTTATGGCGCACTATGTTTGGATTAACTGAGGATTAATTAACCAAACAGATGGTAAACCTTTGCAGCGTTCTGTGCTTGATGGATCTGCGACATCTCATCAACTATTGCTTGTCGCTCCCCTGTCGCCGCCTCCAGAAGCTGCTTATACACCCCCAGCAACTCTTCAAGATTGTCACGCAAGGCGGCCTCGTCTACCGAAGCTTCACTCAAGACGTCTTCCATGCAGGAACGACAAGCCAGATCCAACTCACCGATGGCTTCCCAATTGCGCTCGGCCAAGGCACCGACGAGGGCATCACGGGTGTGTTCGATACGCTGCAATACAAGACTCATGGTGATCTCCTTAAAACTGCGGACCCGGCGCGGCGATAGCATCCCAGCCTTCTTTGACTGTGCGAAGCAAATCGGCGACTTCGTCGAGAATCTTTGGATCGGTTTTGACGTTGGCTTCTGCCAGGCGCTTCATCATGTAGGTGTACAGCTTGTCCAGCTCACCCACAGACTCAATCGAATTTTCCAGGTCCAGGCCTTCACGCAAGCCACCGACGATCGCGATCGCCTTGCCGATGAAAATGCCTTTGTTGGGAATATCCTTGCGCTCCATGGCACCCTTGGCCTGAGCGATGCGATCCAGCCCACCTTCCATGAGCATTTGCACCAGGCGATGGGGGCTGGCTTCGGAAGTCTGGGCCTGAGCACCAATCTTCTGGTACTGCCGAAGGGCTAACATCGGGTTCATGCTGTACCTCATCAAAACTTTGTGATTCGTATAGCCAGTGTATCGACACCGCGTCAAAAATCTTTAGATCGAAACAAAAAAAGCCCGACAAGCGGAATTCGCTGCCGGGCTTTTGGCGCCTACGCGCTATCAGCCTTTTTTCTGTGCGTTCATCGCCTCAAACATCGAGGTAATGTTGCTCGCCGTTGCCTTGAGCTTGCCGACAAGAGTGTCCATGTCGTTGTACTTCTTGGTCAGCACGGTTGTCAGAGTCGCGACTCGACGATCCAGTGCCTCCTGCTGGCTGGCCAGGTTGGTTTTAACCTTCGCCAGGCTGGCCGAACGCGCATCGAGGATGCCTTCGTTGCCAGTAACGGTATAAGGCGTAATCGCCGAATTCATTCGCTCCAGCAGCCCCTTGGCCGCATCGCCAGTCGCCGCTGGATCACCCAGGAACAGCTTCTGAATTTCACCACCCAGTTTCTGCGTATCCATCGCCGCAGAGAACTTGGTGCTGTCAAAATCGAGCGCACCGGTTTTCTGGTTAGTGGTAATACCCAACTGCGAAAGCACGGTCAGTTTGTCGCCAGCACCGGTACTTGCCAACGGCTCACGGATCGACGCCAGAACACTGCGACCCAGCGAGTCACCGGTCAATGCCGCGGGAATGGTTGGCTTGCCATCTTTATCCAGGGAAGGCTTGCTCAGCGTACTGACAGTGCTGACCACCTGGTTGAAAGCGTCGACAAAAGCCTGGATCGATTTTTTCAAACCGTCACTGTTCGGCCCGACCGTCACAGTGGAAGTACCCGTCGTCACCAGATTCAGTGTCAGGCCGGAAATGGCGCCATCCACGGTGTTGGATTTGCTGGAGATAGCCAGCCCGTCAACCGTGAAGCTGGCATTCGCAGCGAGTTCGCCGATGGCACCCGCCGAATTCTCATCAGGCGTGGCACCCATTTTCTGGCCCGCGGTAATTTCCAGGCCAGGAATACCACTGAGCGTGATATCGGAACCCAAACCGGTCGCGGTAGACCCCAGGACCAGACGCGACCCGAAGGAGTCAGTGACAATGTTGGCACTGAAGCCATTGGCGCCTTGCTGGGTGTTGATCGCATCCCGCACCGTCTGCAACGTAGCACCAGGAGGAATGGTGACCGGTCGGGCAATGCCATTTTGAGTGATATTGAGCGTACCGTCCTGAATGGCACTGGTAGGGCCAAGGGGAAACGCAGCGGTCGCCACCTTGGATGAAGTCGCAAGGGAGTTGACCTTGATGACATACGTGCCGTTGACCGCCGAGTTGCTGGCGACAGAGGTCAGCACTTTGGGATCGGAACTCGTGGCGTTGTAACCCAGGAACTGAGGGGTCTTGGTATCACCAAGGTTTTTGATCGCGGCCTGGAAATTCGCCAACACACTCTTGAGGGTCCCGACACCGGAAATCTGCGATGTATTGGTGTTCGTCTGCCGGTTGATCTGGGTTTGCTTGGCCGATTTATCAGCATCAACCAAAGCTTTGACGATAGCCGTGGTGTCAAGGCCGGAGCCTAACCCCAGACCCGGTAGAATTGGACTTGCCATGTGGGACTCCCTTCAGTGTGTCGCCGGCCTTTTGACCATTACAACGCCCAAAAGAACATAGCAACAAAATTCGTGCCAGCTGTCAGACTTTAGCGCTGAACAACAGGCTGCTTGCATCATTCAAACTATTGGCCAGTTTGAGCACTTCTTCGTTGGGGATCTGGCGAACCACTTCACCCGACTCACTGGCGATCACTTTAACGATAACCTTGCCTGAAGGTTCATCGATCGAGAACTCCAGATTGCGCTTGATCGATTGAACGAACTTTTCGATTTCCTGAACGGCCATCTTCAGTTTGTCCTGCTCGCTTTGCGCGTCTTTTGATTCATCCTTGACCGTTGCCACGGTGGCAGCATCGGCTCGAGGCTTTTCCACCGATTGTTCAGCAACAGTCGTCGCCGGCTTCGCGGCAGGATAAGACAAGTTCAGCTTCACGCTCATATCCATGTCCATCACCTCTTAAATTGAAAAAGCGAGAGAGCGCGCGTGCGCACTCCCCCGCCAAAACTTACCCAGCTATTACTGAAGCAGTTTCAGTACAGCGGATGGCAGTTGGTTGGCCTGGGCCAGAACCGAAGTGGAAGCTTGTTGCAGGGTGTTTTGCTTGGTCAGCTGTGCAGTTTCAGCAGCGAAGTCGGTATCTTGTACGCGGCTCAGTGCAGCACTGGCGTTTTCGTTGATGTTCTGCAGGTTGGAGATCGTGGTGGAGAAACGGTTCTGAGCAGCACCGAGGTCAGCACGAGTGGAGTTGATTTTGTCCAGGGCAATGTTGATGGCCGAGATCGCGGACAATACAGAGTTGTGGTTACCCGAGTTGGAAGTACCGGAGATGGTAGTACCGGTCATGCCCAGGGCGCTGGCGTCGAAGCTGGTCGACAGGGTCAGAGTGATCTGGTTGTCGGAAGTAGTGTTCGAACCTACCTGGAATTCCATCGCGCCAGCAGTACCGTCGATCAGCGCTTTGCCGTTCAGGTTGGTGGACTGAGCAATACGGGTCAGTTCTGCAACCGACTGTTGGTATTCTTTGTCCAGAGCGGTACGGTCAGCAGTGCCGTTGGAGTCGTTTCGCGATTGCAGTGCAATTTCACGCATACGTTGCAGAATGTTGGTCGACTCTTGCAGAGCGCCTTCAGCGGTCTGAGCGATCGAAACACCGTCGTTGGCGTTTTTGATAGCCATGGTCTGACCACGGATCTGCGAGGTCATACGGTTAGCGATTTGCAGGCCGGCGGCGTCGTCTTTGGCGCTGTTGATTTTCAGGCCGGAAGACAGGCGAGTCATCGAAGTCGAAAGCGCGTCGGAAGCACGGTTCAGGTTCTTCTGAACGTTCAGCGACGTAGTGTTGGTGTTTACTGTCAAAGCCATGACGAATTCCTCGTTGGTTGGGTACTGCGGCTTCCGGCCCTGGCAACCGCCGGGTATGGCCTAGAGAACCTTCGTAATAGTTATCGTCGCGAATGCAGGTTGCTTTAGGCCATTTTGAAAAAAATTTGCCATCACACTGCCACCCCCCATAAAACAAGGGCTTGGCGGCAAGCCAATCCAAAAAAGTGACGTCAGGGAAATGCCGGTAACGGGACAGCGAGGACTCGCCTGTACCGGCACATTGTCAAAAGCCTTGACCGGCCGCGGCCGCTTCCAGCATTTGGGGCAACTCATAATCAAGATAATCGGCCAGCGCCAACCAATCCTGCGCCTCCTGACAGGCCTGCATGTGGGTGAGCAACGCCGTCCAGCGGGATTGGACCTCGACAGTCTCGTGCCCCATTGCGGATTGCACATCACTGCATATCTGGACCATGTGCAGCGCCGCTTCGACATCTCGCCCCAGACGGAACAAAACAGAACACTGACGCGCCTCGGCAATCAGGGAGGATTCAGTCATCGCGTGAGCTCCTGGTGAAACGTCGTGCCGACGATCATCGCCCCTGCCCGACTGCTGTTATAGAAAGCCATCTGAGGATGCCCGGCGATGTACCGTTCCAGCTCGCACAAGTAACTGCGGAAATTGAGCTGCGTCTTGACTCGCTGACCGTGGCCATCGAGCACCCAGTGCCGGGCAGCGCCCACCTGCGGCCCAAGATCACCGTCATTCCAGCCGGCGTGGGTCTTGTTGTTCGGAAAAGCAAAATCGGCGCCGAACAGCGTAATCTGGCTGGCCCCCATGTGTACCGCCAGATCCACCGCCGGGTGAATCACACTGCCACCGACAAACAGTTGGGCCTTGGGCAACTGCTCGCGCATGTCCCTATAGACAGGGCTGGCGGAATAGGCCACGTAACGCTTGCCCTGCCAGCCCCCCAAGACCTCCGGATCAACCATGGGCATGTAGACCAGCGTGATTTCGCTCGTGGCATCGGGCGGCAAATGTCGCGTCGAGATGCGCTGATCAATCGTGACCACCACATCCGGTTTGATCCCATGCTCGATAAGCGGTCGGTAGGCGGTATCGACGCAAATGAACAACGGCCGCTGCGCCTGTTCGCGTACCGCGCGCAGCGTGTCGAAGTGCTGTTCCAGGCTGGGTCCGGTGGCAATGACAAACACTTCCCTGCCGGAACAGGTGGCAAACAGCTCCGCAGCATCGGCATCGGCGCGAACACGCTCGACACTCGCCTGCAAACGCTCGGCAATCTCCGGATTGTCGGCATTGAATTCGCGATTGTTGAAGGTCAAATGGGTTTCGCTGATCAGCCGGTCGCGGATCTTGGCGTTGTAGTCGTCCGCCAGCACCAGCTCCGAAGGCAGCGCGAAGTACGGCAACTGGATTTCCGCCAGATCGCCGGCGTACAGCAGCACCACTCGTGAATCGGCGAGCCACGACTGTTGATCGAGCAGTTGCAGCACCAGGGAAAACACCGCGCCGTTCAGAATGTGCACGTACAACCGTTCAAGCCCGGTTCGCTCCAGCAATTGCAGCTGCAAATCCCCCAGCCCGGTGCCATAGACATGCACCACCGGACTGTCGACGGGCAGGCTGCCGGCCTGAAGCAACGCTTCGCGAGTGCGGTCATGGCGACTGGTCAACTGAATGCCATTGATGCTCAATGTCGAGCCCTGGCCATCCACCAGATCAGCGCGCAACTCGGCGCTGTTCTCCACCGACAGTCGATGCCAGACCTTGGGCCAACGCCGCTGAATCAACTCGCCGTTGCGCTCAAACAACTCGCTCATGGAGCCTCGCTTTTCATTCGGGCAAAAAAAAATAGCGCTCAAGGTTACACCTTGAACGCTATTTTTATGCCTGGCTTTTGAAGGATCAAGGGCGATAGATAATCGCCGAGCCCCATGACAAACCAACGCCGAAACCGCTCAACGCCACACGTTTCCAGGTGGAGTCCAGTACGTGTTTCTCCAGCAGCAACGGGATACTCGACGAAACGGTGTTGCCGGTCTCGACCATGTCCTTGATGAACTTCTCCGGCTCGCCTTCGAAGCGTCGCGCTACGGCGTCGACAATCGCGGCACTGCCCTGGTGAATGCAGAACGCATCGATATCGTCAGCGGTGAGCTGCGAATCGGTCAGCAGTTCGTGCAAGTGCGCCGGGACTTTCAGCAGCGCGAAGTTGAACACCTGACGGCCGTTCATGAAGAACACCCCGTCGGTCACCTTCAGGTGCGGCGCACCGGAACCGTCGGTGCCGAACTTGGCCTTGCCCAGTTGCCATGGCGCGTTTTCGCCCATCCAGGTTGCAGTGGCGGCATCGCCAAACAGCATGGTGGTGTTGCGGTCTTCCGGGTCGACGATCTTCGAGTACGGATCTGCGGTGATCAGCAGGCCATTCTTCAAGCCTGCGGCTTCCATGAAGCCCTTGATGGCGTAGATGCCGTAGACGTAGCCCGAGCAGCCCAGGGAAATATCGAACGCGGCGACGGTGGTCGGCAGGCCCAGTTTGTCCTGAACGATGGCGGCGGTGTGCGGCAGGCCTTCTTCGTCGCCGTTCTGCGTGACGACGATCAGTACGTCGATGTCTTCACGTTTCAAGTCCGGATTGTTGGCGAACAGCGCATTGGCTGCTTCGACACACAGGTCCGAGGTTTCCTGACCAGCGTCTTTGCGCGGCAGGAAGGCCGAACCGATCTTGCCCAGGATGAATTCTTCATCCTTTTCGAATTTTGCACCTTGTGCGTAATTGTCCACGCCGGCTACAGGAACGTAGCTCGCAATGCTTTTTATGCCAATCATTACGGCTTCCCAATAATAAACAGCCCAATACCACCGCTCGTAATGATTCGAGGGGCGCCGACAAACGGAGAAAAACGCCGCCTCATTGAGGCGACAGCGGGAAGAATAAAAGGCTACCACTGGGCCAAAAACAGGCCAGGCGCCACCTTCCCGATTAATACAATACAGTGAAGATGCGCGTTATGACTCGCAGGTCACGCTATTTTGCCGAATCAGCACCATAAGGGGTTATTCGACCAACGACCAGTCCAGCGGCGTTCCGCGCGGGATGGCCTGACGGGCACGGCGGCCCAGAAGGGTTTCTGCGTGTTTTGGAGCCAACCCCAGCCCCGGACGAATGGCTCGCAGATTAGCGACAGTAAAGGGCTCGCCGGCAGCCATGTCCTGAGTCACGTAGAGCGAGCGGCGGTACATCAGAGACTTGCGCTCGGCGTCCGTCACACCGTAATGCACATGCCCCATGGCCTGCCACGCGCGCTCGGTTTCTATCACCAGGCTGGCGAGCTCCGCCGGCTCCAGCGAAAAACTGGCGTCCACGCCACCGGCGCTACGGTCGAGGGTGAAGTGCTTTTCCACCACCGTCGCCCCGAGGGCCACCGCGGCCACAGACACACCGACGCCCATCGAGTGGTCAGACAGCCCGACTTCACAGCCAAACAATTCGCGCAAATGAGGAATCGTCCGCACGTTGCTGTTGGCGGGCGTCGCCGGGTAGGTGCTGGTGCACTTGAGCAACACCAGATCCTTGCAACCGGCTTCGCGGGCGGCACGTACGGTTTCGTCGAGTTCAGCGATGCTGGCCATGCCGGTGGAAATAATCAATGGCTTGCCGGTCGCAGCGACCCGACGAATCAACGGCAGGTCCGTATTCTCGAAACTGGCGATCTTGTAGGCCGGCACGTCGAGACTTTCGAGGAAGTCCACTGCGGTGTCATCAAACGGCGTGGAAAACGCGAGCATCCCCAGCGCCTTGGCGCGGGCGAAAATCGGCGCGTGCCATTCCCACGGCGTATGCGCTTTTTCGTAGAGCGCGTACAGGGAAGATCCGACCCACAGACTGTTCGGGTCCTTGATGAAGAACTCGCCCTCGGACAGGTCCAGGGTCATGGTGTCGGCTGTGTAGGTTTGCAGCTTCAAGGCGTGCGCACCCGCCTTGGCTGCGGCATCGACGATTTGCAGGGCCATGTCCAATGACTGGTTATGGTTGCCACTCATCTCGGCGATGATGAACGGCGGCGCATCGGCCCCGATCAAGCGGTCGCCAATTTTGAAGCTAGTCATTGCAGTGATCCTTTAATTCGCGCGTGAACACGCAAGCACTCTGAGTGAAACCGGCTTCGCGAAAAACCTTCAGCGACGGCTGGTTATCTGGCACGACTTGAGCGGTGATAGTCCGCAGTTGCGGCCAATGGGTGGTCACGAAGGCATCGCCCCGAGCCAGCAGCGCCCTGCCCCAGCCCAGGCCGATGCGATCTTCAAACAGATAAATCGAGACTTCGGCTTCAAATTCGCACAAGTCATAACGCAACACGCCCACCGGGCCGTCATCCGCCTCGGCGATCAACAGCAGACGCTGTGCATTGTTCAAACTGGCGGCCAGCCAGTTTTGATGCGACGACCATTCGATCACCCCGGTCTCCCGCGACCAGCGCCGTACCGCTTCGGCATTACGCCCGTCGAACAGAAGCTGTGCATCGTCGGTGGTCGCGGGGCGGATCAGCAACACCGCGCCGGCCAGGGCGGCCGCCACCCGCTGTGCGCCCCGACCATCCACCAACTGGCGCGAATGCTCGGCCAGACTCTGGCGTATCCCAGGATTGCCCGCGACAAAACCGATGGCCTGACGCAATTGTTCGACGCTCACCTGCTCACGGGCGCCCAGGTACACATGGGCGCCCGAGGCCGCCATGACCTCGCCGTTGGCCTGCTGATTATTCGAGACCGCAATGCAAATCGTCGGCAACCCCAGAGCCGCCCGCTCCCAACTGGTTCCCCCACCGGCGCCGACGAACAGGTCAGCCTCGATCATCAGATGGTAGAAGTCGCTGACAAAACTGTGCAAGCGCCAGTTGGGATGACTCGCCGCCATGGCCATCATCTTGTCCCATGCCGGGTTATCGGCACCGGCCACGAAATCAACTTCCAGCGCATGGAAATCGGCCATCGCCAACATCGCGTGATAAGTCTGCATCGCCGCATCGAAACCGCCGAAATTGACCAGCACCCGTTTTACCTGGGGCTTGATCGCAATTGCCGGGCAGCAGAACTCATCGCGCAGCATCGCGAATCGCGGGCCGAACAACGTCTGGCAACCAGGCTCAAGCAGCGAACCATAAGCCTCTGGTGTACCCGACAGGTTCTGGTTGAGCAGCAGGTCGACGGCGTACTGGCGAGTGGCGAGGTCGTCCACCGCGGCGATCCGTGGCGCCCAGCGCCGGGCCGCCGTCTGCCAGTAATGGTCGAGCCCATAGTGGTCGACGATGATCCAGTCGAATGCAGGATGGCTTTCCAACGCGTGCGCCAGCGCGTCGATGTCCGCCTGCCACGGCAGCATGGATTCGATGGCTTGTTGCGGGTCTTCGTCGGGATAACGATCGGGCAGCGCAAAGGTTTCAAAGCCTTCGGCTGCCAGCATGTCCAGCCGATGCCCCGGCAGTTGGCGGCATGCAAAAGCAACATGCGAGCCCTGCTTGCGCAAAACCCTGGCCAACGGCAACAAACGGGCGATGTGCCCGCTGCCAATGGTGCGCGACGCGTCGGAGCGAATCAGCACTCTCATTGCAACTCACCACCAGCCTTCAGCGCAGCGTACAAGTATTCGGCGCGCGTCCAGTCTTCGAGGGTGTCGATGTCCTGCACCAGATGCCGCGGCAGGATCACCGGCAGGCTCACCGGGGAAAACAACACGTCGCCGCGCAACCAGGCCTCGCGGCGTCCCCAGTAGAACTGGCCGGCGTCCTGAAAGGCTGCGGCCAGATCCTGCGACCGCGTATTGCGGAATTCCGGGTACAACGATGTCAGCGCGCCCTGCTCGTCGAGGGTCAAGGCGCGCTGCACGGGAAAGCCGAAATCGGTCACGGAAAACGCGAAGGATTTTTCCGGATGCTGCTCCAGCAGTTCAAGTCCCTGATGCAGAAACCGTACCTGCAACAGCGGTGCGGTTGCGTAGATGCAGCAGGCATAGTCGAACGCTGGTAATTGATTCAAGGCATGAACGATCACCGCGGCGGTGCCGGTGAAGTCGTCGGCCAACGACGCCGGACGCAAGAACGGCACCTGAGCCCCGTGAGCCCGCGCGACCTCGGCGATTTCTTCATCGTCGGTGCTGACGATCACCTGGTCGAACAGTTGCGACTCCAGCGCCGTGCGAATCGAACGAACGATCATCGGTACGCCGTCGAACGGCTTGAGGTTCTTGCGCGGGATTCGCTTGCTGCCGCCGCGGGCCGGAATGATCGCAACGCTGCTCACAACACTACTCCTCAAGAACCAGGCGCCGCAGTTGCGCCACCACATAGTCCTGCTGTTCATCGCTCAGCAAAGGAAACATCGGCAGGCTGATGGCTTCGGCGTAATAACGTTCGGCCTGCGGGAAGTCACCTTCGGCAAACCCCAGGTCGCGATAGTACGGCTGCAAATGCACCGGTATGTAGTGCAGGTTCACACCGACCCCGGCCGCTCGCAAGCCTTCGTACACCTGGCGATGACTGAGGTTGATCCGGTCGGTGTGCAGCCGCACCACGTACAGATGCCACGCCGATTCGGCCTCCGGCTGCGCGCCGGGCAAGGTCAGCGGCAAGTACGCCAGCGACCGCTCATAACGCGCCGCCAGTTCACGGCGACGCGCGATAAAGCCATCGAGCTTGTCCAGCTGCGACAGACCGAGTGCCGCCTGCAGATCGGTGATCCGGTAATTGAAGCCCAGTTCCACCTGCTGGTAGTACCAGGGGCCGTGACTGGCTTCGGTCATCTGTTGCGGATCGCGGGTCATGCCGTGGCTGCGCAGACGCCGCAAGCGCTCGGCCAGTTCAGGGCGGTTGGTCAACACCATGCCCCCTTCGGCGCTGGTGATGATTTTCACCGGGTGAAAACTGAACACCGTCATCGCCGCAAATTCGCCGCAGCCCACCGGGCGTCCGGCATAGGAAGCACCGACCGCGTGGGACGCATCCTCAATCACCGTAAAACCGTAACGTTCGGCCAGCCCGGCGATCATGCGCATGTCGCAGCTCTGCCCGGAAAACGCTACGGCCACCAGCACCTTCGGCAGCGTGCCATCGCGCTCGGCGGCCTCAAGCTTCGACGCCAGTGCGTAAGCGTCGAGATTCCACGTCAGTGGATCGATGTCGACAAAATCCACCTCGGCGCCGCAATAGCGACCACAGTTGGCCGAAGCCAGAAACGTATTCGGCGTAGTCCATAGCCGATCGCCCGGGCCGAGTCCGGCCGCAAGGCAGGCAATGTGCAACGCCGCCGTGGCATTGCACACCGCCACGGCGAAATCAGCCTGGCAACGTTGCGCCAATGCCTGTTCGAAGCGTTCGATGGTCGGCCCTTGAGTGAGCCAGTCCGACTGCAACACGGCGACCACCGCATCGATATCTGCCTGATCGAGGCTCTGCCGACCGTAGGGAATCATGCCGGCAGTTTCGCGTGCAGATCAGCAATCTGACCAACCGACAGGTAGTGCGGATTGGTGTCGGAACGGTACTCGAAGTCTTCACTGACAGGCCGGCCCTGCTCGCCCAGTTTGTCGACAGCAAAATCCACATCGACGCTGGTGAACCGAATCGAAGGTTGAATGGTGTAGTGATCGGCAAACTCCAGGGTCATCCGCGCGTCGTCCAGCGGCACCATCAACTCATGGAGTTTTTCTCCCGGACGAATGCCGACGTTCTTGTGCGGCAAATGTTCAGCCATGCCCAGTGCCAGATCGACGATACGAATCGACGGGATCTTCGGCACAAACACTTCACCACCGTGCATGCGGGCGAAGCTGTCGAGCACAAACTGCACACCGTGATCGAGGGTGATCCAGAAACGCGTCATGCGCTCATCGGTGATCGGCAGCTCCGTGGCGCCCTCGGCGATCAGCTTGCTGAAAAACGGCACCACCGAGCCACGCGAACCGGCAACGTTGCCGTAACGGACCACCGAAAAACGGGTGTTCTGGTCGCCGGCGATATTGTTCGCGGCGACGAACAACTTGTCCGACAGCAGCTTGGTCGCGCCGTACAGGTTGATCGGGCTGGCAGCCTTGTCGGTGGACAGCGCGACGACTTTTTTCACGCCGTTGTCGATGGCCGCGGCAATGATATTTTCCGCGCCGTTGACGTTGGTGCGGATGCATTCGGTCGGGTTGTACTCCGCCGCCGGCACTTGTTTCAGTGCCGCGGCATGCACCACGTAATCGATGCCGCGCATGGCCTGGCGCAGACGATCAGCATCGCGCACATCACCGAGGAAGTAACGCATGCACGGCGCGTTGAACGTCTGCTGCATCTCGTACTGTTTGAGCTCATCGCGCGAGAACACCACCACCCGCTTCGGCTGATATTGCTCCAGCAGCCGGCGGATGAAATTGCGCCCGAACGAGCCGGTACCGCCAGAGATGAAAATCGATTTACCGTTGAACATGCCTTGAGTCCTTGTACCTGTCAGTCAGGCTTATGCGAGCAACTGCGCCCAGTTCACCGGGGCCGGTTCACTCAGGGCAAAGCCCTTGCCGGTCAAGGCCAGGTTGTTGTTGTAAGCCTCGTCGTGCGCGAAACGCGCCTGCCACTTGTCGCGCAGGGCCGCCACTGCCTGGGGAGCGTCCGGCAAGGTGCCCGGGTGGGTAACTTGCACTTGCGGCGTCCACACCGTGAGCAACCCGGCGTCGGCGACTTTCAGGCACAGATCGACATCGGCGTACACGTCATCGAAATGCTCCCGATCCAGACCGCCGAGCGCGTCGAATACTTCCTTGCGGATCATCAGGCATGCACCGCTGACAGCCGCGTAATTCTGCTCGACGAGCAGTCTGCGCATGTAGCCCGACGCATCCTTCTTCTCACCGATGAAGGGCGAAACAATCCCGCCGTTGAGCCCCAGAATCAACCCGGCACCGGTCACGCTGCCTTCGCGGTCCACCAGCTTGGCACCGACCACGCCGACTTCGGGACGCTGGGCCTGATTGAGTAGCGCCTCGATCCAGTTGGCGTTGACCACTTCGGCGTCCGCCGCCAGCAGCACCAGGTATTCGCCTTGAGCCTCGCCGGCTGCGAGGTTGATCAGGGCTGACGTGCTGAGACGCTGTTCAGCCTTGACCAGACGAATCCGGCCCCGTCCGTTTCGTTCCAGGCTGTCCAGCCAGGTGTGAAGCTCGGCGGACTGGCTGTGGTTATCGGCAATGATAACTTCGTTGTTTTGATAGCGCGTGCGCTGCAAGACACTGACCAGGCAGCGCTGCAAGTGCTCCAGGTTGTCCTGGCTATGGATGATGACCGATACCTTCGGACGCCCCGCATGGCGGTATTCGATACGCAAACCAGCCGATGCTTCGGCACTGACCTGGGCTTGATAACCGCGGGTCACCAGATGACGGACCAGCGTCTGACGCTCGTGCTCGTTGGCTGTCGGCTCAGGAGCGGCGGTGATCAGCAACGGCTCGGCCAAATGGGCAAGGCCGGCCAGGCCACCGGTTTCGATCAGGCGCAGCAGCAGGTCGAACTCGAGCGCCGAGGCGAACTCGCGGGCAAAACCGCCGACTTCCACCAGCGCTTCGCGGCGAATCAGCCAGTGCCGCGCGAGGAGTGACGGCAGGCTCTGCAACAGGTCGAGGTTGAAGGCTGGCCGGAACACATCGACCAGCGTGCCATTCTCCTGGCGATGAATTTCGTCCATCGCCACCGCACGGCAGCCGTCGGCGTCTTGCAACTCGAGGCTGGCACGCAAGAAGCCGGCAGCGGTGAACTCGTCCCCCGCCTCGGCCAGCAGCAACCAGTCCGACGTCGACTGACGAGCGATCTGGTTCAGCTTGTCGACGTAATTGGCCGCCGTGACCTTGACGAAATGCAGGGTGTTTTGTGCCGTGGTGACTGCCGGCAAGTCGCCCGTGGTGAAGATCACCACCTTGAACGCCCGGAACGCACTTTCCATGAGGCTGTCCAGAGTGACCTGAAGCTTGTCCATGTCTGCGTCCAGATCGAGCAGCAGAATGCCGAACTGAGGGCCACCTTCGTTGGCCGCCAGGTGCTGGTTGATTTTGCGCACCGCGGTGTCGTTCGGTTGCCGGGCCTGCAGCCAGTTTTGCAAACGTCCCGACGGCATTGTGTCGAGCAACTGACGGCTGTCGAAGGTTGGCACGCTGTCCAGACGCTCAACCCAGTCGGTCAGTATCCGGGCATCAGCGGCTTCATCCATATCCAACAGCTGCTGCGCCAGTTTCTGCATCACCCGACGGTTGAACGCTCCCAGGCCAACGGCTTCAATCAGACGGGTCTGGATGGTCGCCGGAGTGTCATTGGAATAGGTGCGCTGCAACGCTTCCTGCTTGAGCAACGCGCCTTCCATTTCTTCGAGTTGCAAGCGTCCCGCCGGCATCGAATGAAGCAGGAATTCGCACTGCGTCAGTTGGTCGAAGAAGGCACTGTTATAAAACGGCATTTCAACGTATTGCTGAGGGCCGAAGACCCGCTTCGGCCCTATCGTCGGATCCGTCCAGTAAGACTCGAAAATCGGCTCGATGGTCAGCGCGTTGCGTTTCGTCAGGCTCTCGGCGAGGGCGGCAAAACTTTGCAGCGCGACCTGCGCGGTCTGGTGTTCATCCAGACCTTTGATGCCGGTCGGCAGCGATGCCAGGAAGCCGGCAAAACGCTCACGGTCGGCGACAGACCGGGCGTCCTTGAGGGCCAGGGTCGTCATGATCTCGGTGTTGTGATCCGAGCGGCCATAGTTGACCTCACGCACCACGTAAGGAATTGGAAGAATCCGCGCCTTGGCCCGGGCGAGCATGTAGTAGACATGCCCGATCTCCTGCCACTGGAAGATCGTTCCTTCAGGCATCGCGGCATACCAGTCACGCAGCAGCGAAGTCCGATGGACCGCATAGAACGGCGGAATGTACTGGCTCACGTAATCGAGTACACGATCCTGACCGAGCTCGGCGTTGTAGTCCTCGTTTACTTTCTTGTCACGAAGGTAGTACTGCACATAGTTGGAGTGGGTCAGGTACATCAGGCAATAGCCATGGCACAGACCGTAGTCGGGGTTGGCTTCGAGGAAGTTCACCGACTCGGTGAGGCCACCGTGCATCAGGAAATCATCGTCGGAGGCGAAGACCATGTAAGGCGTGGTGACCTGCTCGACGCCGTACACCAGTTTGGCCTGGATTCCCCAGTAGCCGAATTGCGGCAAATGCCGATAGTCGATGGTGTCCGCAACCGTCGCCGCGCCCTCCAGTGCGATGGCCGACGAATCGAGAACCAGGATCTTGCAAGGCAACGTGCTGTAGTACTGCAATGCCCTGCGCAGGAACGTCGGGCGATTGTGTGTAATCAGCACCAGAGTGAACAGTTCACTCAAGGGCCGCATGTTTTCAGAACCGTAAATGCCTTGCATATCCTTCCCCACCACAGACCGATTGCCTGATTAACGCTTGAATAGAGGTGTCGCTTAACGTACTCGGCGCAGGTAGCCATCCGGCGCGACAGTGATCAGCAGCTTGCTGTGAATGGCCTGGTCGATCTCGAAATCACGGTTCTCTTCCAGGTAGGCCCAGACCGCGGTTTTCGGGTTGTCACCCTTGCCCCATGGACGGTCCGGGAACGCATCTTCCGGCATGTCTTCGACCACGGTGTCCATGACCACGCAATAGCTGCCCACCGAGACCATCGGTGCATACAGGCGCAGCTCTTCGAGCACGTGTTCGTGGGTGTGATTGGAGTCCAGGACCACCAGCACTTTCTTGCCCTGGATGCGCTCGCGCACCTGGTCGACGATGGCGGTGTCGATGCTCGAACCCTGGATCATCTGGATGCGTTTGCTCATCGGGTGAGCTTCGATCGCTTCGCGGTTGTGCTGGCGGATATCGATGTCGACACCCAGCACTTCACCATGGCCCATCAGTTCCAGGATCGAGGCGTAAAACACCAGCGAACCGCCGTGGGCGATGCCGGTTTCAACGATCACATCCGGACGCAGGTTCCAGATGATTTCCTGCATGGCGACCATGTCCTGCGGGAACTGAATGATCGGCCGGCCCATCCAGCTGAAGTTGTAGGTGTACTTGTGTTTGGCCGTGGTGCCGACCCAGCCCAGCGACTCGGCTTGCAGCGCCTTGTCCTTCTTCAGGCCTTCGATGTTGTCTTTTACTTCTTCGCGAAACTGCTCATGGGGATTCATTGAAACGCTCCAAAAAAAATAGGCAAACGGGTTAGTTGAAGACCTTACCGTCGGGGTAAGGCACCACGTTGGTCTTGATGATCCTGGCGGGATTGCCCGCCACGACTGAATAATCCGGGACATCTTTGGTGACGACGGCGCCGGCGCCGATGGTCACCCAGCGTCCGATACGCAAGCGTGGAAGAATGGTGGCGTTGGTGCCGATGAACGTGCCGTCGCCGATCTCCACGCAACCGGCGATGCACACGCCGGGCGCCATGAACACCGAGTGGCCGATTTGCCCTTCATGCCCCACCACGCTGCCGGCGCTGATGCTGGTGTTGTCGCCCAGCGTCACCTCGGCCTGCATGATTACGCCTTCCTGCAGATAACTGCCCTGCCCCATGCGAATCATGGTCAGGTCAATGCCGGGGTGGATGAACTGGCCCAGCGTTGCACCGGCCTCGACCAGTTGGCGAGTGGTCTCGTAGCGCAGTCGGGTGCTGCCGGTGATCAGGTTGACGAAACGTACGTCCGGCCCCTTGAGCTCACTGACCAACGCCGAACCGCCAATGACCGGAACACCAAAAAACGGTGTCCCGTGTTTGTTCGGGTCATTGTCCAGAAACGCAAACTCGACGTTCGGTGTGCTGCGCTTCACCGCGTGCAGCATGCGCACCGCTTCCGGGTTGGCCGCGCCCAGCAAGTACATCTTCACAGTGATTGCCTTTTTGCCAGCAGTGTACGCACCACATCCACCACCCGTGCCTGATCGGCGTCAGTCATGTCGTGATAACTCGGCAGGTTGAACGCACGCTCCGGCAAGGCAAACGAAACCGGTGTATCGACCACGTGTTCGCTGAACATGGGCAACGAAGACAGTGGCCAGAAGAACACCCGGGCGTCGATATCGGCGGCCTGAAACGCGGCGATCATCTCGTCGCGATGGATCCCTGTCTCGGCATCGAATACCACCGTGGGCATCCAGTAACCGTTGCGGGCATGGGCAGGTTCTGGGTTCAGCGAAACCCCCGGCAGCGATGACAGCGCGCGGGCGTAATTGGCGAATATCGTCCGCTTGCGTTCGATCAGCTCTTCGATCCGCTCAACCTGGGCGCAGCCGACGGCCGCCTGCAAGTTGCTCATCTTGTATTTGAAGCCAATGAACTCTGGCCAGAATTGTTTGGTACTGCCCGCGACACGACCATGGTTGGACAACGTCAGGACGCGCTCATACAGGGCTTTATCCGAGGTGACGAAAATGCCGCCCTCCCCGGTGGTCATGGTTTTGGTGCCATGGAATGAAAACGCACCGAACGCCCCCATCGAGCCGGCAGCCTTGCCGCGCCACTGCGAGCCGATGGCTTCGGCGGCGTCTTCGATGACCGGGATACCGTATTCGCGACCGATCGCCAGCAATGCGTCCATGTCACACAGGTTGCCGTAAAGATGGACCGCGAGAATGGCTTTGGTCTTCGGGGTAATTGCCTGCCTGACGAGCTCCGGATCCAGGCACCAGCTATCCGGCAGAACATCGACAAACACCGGCGTAGCGCCCAGGTAGGTGATCGGTGCTGCCGAAGCGATCCAGTTGGTGTTGCCCAGGATCACTTCATCACCCGCGCCGATGTCCAGTGCAGCCATCCCCATGTGCAGCGCGCCGGTGCAGCTCGACGTCGCGATGGCATAGGTCGCACCAAGGTGCTCGGCAAACCCGTGCTCAAAACGCGTCAGGTATTCGTAGCAACGCGCGCCCCAACCGTTCTGCACGGCATCCAGGGCATACCGGGCTTCCAGTTCGCCGACACTCGGTTTGGTGTAGTGAATTCTGCTCATTGAATACTCAACTCCGGAACGGCAACGACAAACTGTGCGCCCCACTCTTTGACCGAGGCGAATTGCTGGGTGATTTCAGGCAACAGGTTCCATGGCAGAACCAGGATGTAGTCGGGTTGTTCGAGGGCGATACGCTCGGGCGACACCACCGGAATCCGGCTGCCAGGCAAGAACTTGCCCTGTTTGTGCGGATTGGCGTCGGCGACCCAGGCCAACAGATCAGGCTTGACCCCGGCGTAGTTAAGCAACGTGTTGCCCTTGGCGGCGGCGCCGTAACCGACCACTCGTTTGCCATCGGCTTTCGCCTGCAACAAGAAGCGCAGCAATTGGTGCTTGATGCCCTCGGCGGCTGGCGCGAGGGTCGCGTAGTACTCGGGGGTTTTCACACCAGCGGCGATTTCGGCTTGCAGTTGCTGAGCAACCGCAGGCTGCACGTCACGACGAACGCCATCGGCACGCTGGACGAAAACCCGCAGCGAACCGCCGTGGGTCGACAGCTGACTGACGTCGAACACTTCCAGGCCGTTGCGTTCGCACAATGTCTGCACGGCGGTCAGGGACAGGTAGGAATAGTGCTCGTGATACAGCGTGTCGAACTGTTGCCCGGCCATCAGCGTCAACAGTTGCGGAAACTCGAACGTCGCCACGCCGGTCGGCTTGAGCAAGGTCGCAAAGCCGCCGAGGAAGTCATTGATGTCCGGCACGTGGGCCAACACGTTGTTGGCAGCCATCAGGTCCGCGGACCAGCCTTCGCTGACCAATTGCGCAGCGGTGTGACGGCCGAAGAACAACTCGCGGATCTCCAGGCCTTTTTCCCGCGCCGCTTGCGCGGTGCTGCGGGTTGGCTCAACGCCCAGGCAAGGGATGCCGCGACCGGCGACGTACTGCAACAGGTAACCGTCGTTGGCAGCGATTTCCACCACACGACTGTCGGCGGTCAGGCCGAAGCGCTCAACCATCTCGGCGACGTAGCGATCGGCATGCGCCAGCCAGGTGCTGGAGAACGAACTGAAATACGCATACTCAGCGTCGAACAGGCTGTCGGCGCTGGTGTAATCCTCGGTTTGCACCAACCAGCACTGCTGACATACCGCAACCTTGAGTGGCACCCACTGTTCAGCCTGTTCCAGCTGATCGGCACGAACGTAGGCGTTCGACGGCGGCGAAGTGCCGAGGTCGATCAGCGGCAAGGCCAAAGGAGTACCGCAACCACGGCAGTTCATAGACGCACTCCAGCGAAACGTTCATCGAGCAAGGGATGGCTGGCGTCCCTGGCTGACAGATTATTGACAGGCAACGGCCAGGCAATTGCCAGCCGTGGATCGTTCACCGACAAGCCGCCTTCATGCTCCGGCGCGTAGTCGGCGCTGTGCAGGTAAAGCAATTCGGCGTCGTCGGTCAGGGTCTGGAAGCCGTGGGCAAACCCGGCAGGTATGAGCAGGCTGCGACCGTCACCGGCGCGCAGGTGTTCGGCGTGCCAGTGCAGGAACGTTGCGGAGTCGGGCCGCAAGTCCACCGCCACATCCCAGACTTCACCGCGCAGGCAGGTGATCAGCTTGGCTTCCGGCGCGTTGGCATTCTGGTAATGCAAGCCACGCACACTCGCGCGTGCGCGGGTGCAGGAATGGTTGATCTGGCGAATGGAAAACGCTTGGCCGAAGGCGCTCAGGCTGCCCTCGCAGAACAACCGGGCGAAGTGCCCGCGATCGTCTTCGAAGCGTTTGTGCTGCACGCTGAACAAGCCCGTCAGCGGCAGCGCCTTCAACGAAAACTCGCTCACAGCGCGCCTCGGTACAGGTTCAACTGACCCAACGTGATGCCACGCATGTCGTCGCCGTTTTGCCAGGCCAGATGCCAGTCGAGGGTCTGGGTCAGGCATTGTTGCAGCGACCAGCGCGGCTGCCAGGCCAACAGTTGGCGAGCGCGGCTGCTGTCCAGGCGCAACAGGCCTGCTTCATGCAGTTCACTCGGTTCGATGCGTAATCCGCGCGCTTGTGGCCAACGGTTGGCGAGCAGCTCGACCACTTCGCCGACGCTGCACATGTCCGCTTCGCTCGGGCCGAAGTTCCACGCACCGGCGAACTCGGGACCTCGCTCGTAAAGAGCGGCGGCCAGCTGCAAATAACCGGCCAGCGGCTCCAGCGCGTGTTGCCACGGGCGGACGGCTTGCGGGTAGCGCAGGGTTACCGGCTCGTCGGCGGACCAGGCTTTCAGGACATCAGGAATCAAACGTTCAGGGGCAAAATCACCGCCGCCCAACACGTTGCCGGCTCGGGCCGTGGCCAGGGCCAGACCGTGTTCGGCATACTTCTCGGCCGGGAAAAACGATGCCGCATACGACTGCGCCAGCAACTCGCAGCAAGCTTTGCTGCTGCTGTAAGGATCGTGGCCGCCGAGGGCTTCGTTTTCACGGTATGGCCACAACCATTCCTGATTGGCGTAGACCTTGTCGGTGGTCACCAGCACGCAGGCGCGCACGCCGCCGACCTGACGGATCGCTTCAAGCAGGTTCAGGGTGCCCATGACGTTGCTGGAGTAAGTCCCCAGCGGATCGCGATAACCCTCGCGCACCAGCGGCTGGGCCGCCAGGTGCAGGACGATTTCCGGCTGGGTGTCGGCGATCAGTTCAAGCAGGGCCCCCAGGTCACGCAGGTCACCGCGCTGATCGTTGATGCCTTCGTGGACACGTGCCAGTTCGAACAGGCTCGGCTCGGTGGACGGATCGAGGGAAAACCCGCTGACTTTCGCGCCGAGGCTTTGCAGCCACAACGTCAGCCAACTGCCTTTGAAACCGGTGTGGCCGGTCAGCAGAACCCGCTTGCCGCGCCAGAATTCCGGGCTCAGTCCCATTGCTTCCATGGGGCCTCCCCGCTCTGCCACAAATGCTCCAGATGGTTTTTATCGCGCAGGGTGTCCATCGGGTGCCAGAAACCATCGTGCTGGTAGGCAGCCAGTTGACCGCTGCTGGCCAGGCCGACCAAAGGCTCGGATTCCCAAACCGTCTCGTCGGCGGTAATCAGCGGCAGGACCTTGGGCGACAGCACAAAGAAGCCACCATTGATCCAGCCTCCGTCACCGCGCGGCTTTTCAGTAAAACCGCGGACCAGGTGACCGTCGCGTTCCAGCGCGCCGTAACGGCCAGGCGGCTGAACCGCCGTTACCGTGGCGAGCTTGCCGTGGGACAGGTGGAAGTCCACCAGGGCACCGATGTTCAAATCGGACACGCCGTCGCCGTAGGTGAAGCAGAACGCGTCTTCGTTTTCCAGGTAGCGGCTGGCCCGACGCAAGCGCCCGCCGGTCATGGTGTCTTCACCGGTATCGATAAGCGTGACGCGCCATGGCTCGCTGTAGTTCTGGTGAACGTCCATGCGGTTGTTGCACATGTCGAACGTGACGTCAGAGGTGTGCAGGAAGTAGTTGGCGAAGAAGTCCTTGATCGCGTAGCCCTTGTAGCCCAGGCAAATCACGAAGTCATGGATCCCGTGAGCGGAGTACTGCTTCATGATGTGCCAGAGAATTGGCTTGCCGCCGATTTCAATCATCGGCTTGGGTTTGAGGTGCGACTCCTCACTGATGCGCGTGCCCAGGCCGCCCGCCAAAATAACTGCCTTCATCGTCTCCCCTCTTGTTCGTCACAGGGCTCAGCCAAGCTGTATCAAGCTTTTGCAGGCCTTCTGGATAAAACCTTCAATGCCGCTCAGGGCGCTTCTGGATTCACCGGAAGTGCTCGTTTTATGGCGATATCGGGGGGGCTTGCAGGAAACGCGCCAGCTCTTTCGCTGGGGTGGGTGGGCTCTGGCCTTGGGTGTATATCCGTTTTTGTGGTCATGGCGGCTATTGGTTTCGCCCTTACGGCGAGTCACTTTCGAAAAGCCCCAAAGTAACCAAAGGGCTCTTGCCCCTTTCGTTCGGTGCCTCGCCTAGGCTCGGCATTCCCTCGCTCCGGTCCTGCTCCGTGGGCCCGCCGCCATCGGCCATCCATGGCCGGGGGCGGCTAACCCGGCATCCATGCCGGGTTGCCCACTGCGCAGAACCTGCGCTCGGCCTCTCGAGGGGGCGCTCAGATCAAAAGCGGAAGGCGAGCTAACGCTCGGCCTGATGAGTGGTGGGAATCAAAAGCGTATGGGATTCCCTGTAGGAGCCGGCTTACCGGCGAAAATCGTCTGGGCACCGCGTTCATTCAGACAGCCCGCGTTATCGTTGGCGTCCATCGCCAGCAAGCTGGCTCCTACAATTTTGAAACGTGTGAACCCAATCACCGTGTAGGAGCCGGCTTGCTGCGGGCGGCGTTCCGACGATGGCGGTGGGTCAGTCAACGCATTTATTGACTGGATGGACGCCATCGCCAGCAAGCCGGCTCCTACAGGGGAGCGGTGTACATATCCGGAATAACTGAACGCAGCAAGGCGAGCTAACGCTCGGCCTGATGAGTGGTGAAAATCAAAAGCGTATGGGATTCCCTGTAGGAGCCGGCTTGCCGGCGAAAAGCGTGTAGGCACCGCGCTCATTCAGACAGCCCGCGTTATCGTTGACGTCCATCGCCAGCAAGCTGGCTCCTACAATTTTGAATTGTGTGAACCCAATCACCGTGTAGGAGCCGGCTTGCTGCGGGCGGCGTTCCGACGATGGCGGTGGGTCAGTCGACGTTTGCATTGGCTGGACGGACGCTATCGCCAGCAAGCCGGCTCCTACAGGGGATCGGTGTACATGTCCGGAATGAGTGGGCACAGCAGGGAAGCAGAACACGTACGCTTGAAGAGCCAGGTCGGCTTTCAGGCCGCCTCGGCGGCTGTGGCGGTAGTCGCCCCCTCGAGAGGCCGAGCGCAGGTTCTGCGCAGTGGGCAACCCGGCATGGATGCCGGGTTAGCCGCCCCCGGCCAGGGATGGCCGATGGCGGCGGGCCCACGGAGCAGGACCGGAGCGAGGGCATGCCGAGCCTAGGCGAGGCACCGAACGAAAGGGGCAAGAGCCCTTTGGTTACTTTGGGGCTTTTCCAAAGTGACTCGCTGTAAAAGCGAAACCATAAGCCGCCGTTACCGCAGCAACGGATATGCCCCCCCAATCGCAATAGACCCCAGGGATCAACCCGGCAACCAAGCCTCAGCCCAATAATTCAGATTACTACCCTGCAACATATAGTCACGCAGCACTTCCTCGCGCAGCGCATCACCCATGCGGTAACTCGCATCCGGGTCAGCCAGGTGCATACGAATTGCCTCAAGCCATTCCTCGGTACTGTTACTCACCACCTTGGTACACGGCAGATAACCGCGATAAGCCTCAGTGTCCGTACAGATCACCGGATAACCGCACGCGCCATATTCCAGCAGTCGCAAGTTGCTCTTGCAGTCGTTGAAGATATGAAACTCCAGCGGCGCCAAAGCCAGATCAAGGTTCAGGCTCGCCAGTTTGGCAGGGTAAGCCTGCAAGCCAACGGCGGGATGGAACTCATGCACGAAAGGCTTGAGCGCCGGCGGGCACATGCCGAAGAACACCCATTCCACTTCATCCGCCAGCAGGCGAACGACATCGGCAATGATCGCCAGATCCCCATCGTGACTGGTGCCTCCGCCCCAACCGACCCTCGGCTTGCGCGACGTACGTCGCTGGCTGCTCAGACCGGTCCACAGATACGGAGCGAGCATGTTCGGCACCACGCGAATATCGTCATGCATGCCTTTGAGGGTATCGGCCAGCGGTTGGGTCGACACCACCACCCGGTCGCACAACCCAACTGCACGCCGCACGATTTGTTCAACGCCAACCATGGCCTTGCGCACGTGAGCGTTTTTCTTCGGAACGTCGATGACATAATCGTCGAGCTCGAAGATCCGGAAAGCCCTGGAGCTGTTTTTGACCCGCTCCACTTCATTCACCGCGCCCTCACTGTAGCGCCCTTGCAGGATGATGACGTCCGGCGACTGGCGCTCCAGCTCAATGTCCGAAGGCGTATGGTAAGAAAGATTACCAAGCACTTGACCCGCGGCTTCCAGCTCCAGAAACGGCTGGGTGACACGGTAATGGCCTACGGCGGTCTCGTTGATCGGGATCGCCAGCACCCGTGGCAGCATGTGACGGGCGAACGGATTCCAGTCGCTCTTGTAACCCGGTTCAAGGCTGAAATTATTGGTGCTCAGGCTCAGGTTGACGTTGTACGCCGGATCTCTTGCGATGATCGGCAGCCAGCGCTGATAAAACCGCTTCTGCTCAGCCAGCAGATCTGACACCACCGGCCCGCTCTCCGCCTCGGCAGCCACGTGGACCGACTCGGCATACGGCGTCCAGACCACCAGATAGCCCTTCTGCTTCACACGCAGACAGAAATCAGGGCCGCCGAGCCTCTGGGAAAAGGCCTGCTCGTCAAACCCCTGAAGCTCATCGAACACCTGCTTGCGGACCAGCAGGCACTCGGTTCTCACAGCACTTAAATTCTGCACCGCCTGCTGGCGCTGCATATACCCCGGAGCGGTCATCACCTCCCCGCGCCAAGGTACGCCGACAGGGCCGCGCATCCCCAGCACCAGGGCCGAACCTTCGATACGCCCCTGAGGGCTGACCATTCGGCCACCGACGACGCCCACCTCCGGACGCAAGCCGTGATTCAGCAGCTCCCCAAGCCAGTCACGATTGACGATCAGGCTGTCCGGGCTGAGCAACAGCACATACTCGCCACGTGCCTGAGCAACGGCGAAGTTCTGCGCCGCTGCCGGGTTATCGGGGTAATCGCAATGCAGCACGCGCAGTTTTTCACCGCCCATTTGCGACATGGCGGCCAGCCAGTCACGCGCCTCGATCGAGGTGCTTGCGTTGTCGACGATCAACAATTCGTAGTGAGCATAGGCCGTGTGCTCCAGCACACTTTCGATGCAACGCTCAAGCCGACCGAGCTGATCCTGGGCCACCACCACAATGGACACCAGCGGCTGAACGCCATGCTGGTAGTCAATTCGATTGATGAGCGGCACGTTGCCCGGCCGCACCTCGTGTGCCGCACCGATACGATCAAGGTGCGCAGTCAGTACACGGGAGTTCTGCTCGATAACCTGCGGCAGAGCGAGCCATTGCGCCAGGCCGAACGAGGATTCGACCAGCACTTGGGCGACATGCTCCACGACATGCGGGCCGTGGTTTTCAACGAGGCGCCAGACCAGATCATGAGGGCTGAGCTCAGAGAAATCCGGGGTAAAACCACCCGCGGCTACAAAGCCTTGACGCTGGATGGCCAGTGTCCGCCCGACATAGGGATAACTGCGCAGCAGGTCCAGATTGAAATCGGGCTTGAGGATCGGCTCGACCGACACGTCATTGCGCAAGCCGCCTTCATCGGTATAGATACACAGCGCGTCGGTACTCTCGACCATCCGCTCGGCCAAAAGCAGCAAGGCCAGTTCATTCAGGCGATCACCGGCCCGCAGCAGATAGAACCAGTCCGCACTGTCGGCCTGCATCAGGCCATTGAGTTGCTCAAGCCCGTCGCCTTGCAAGGCCACACGAATAACGTTGCCCGCAAGGGCACTGGTGCGATTTTCACCCGAGAGCACCAACACCCTTTCGGCGCCATAGACCTGCCGTTCGATGCTCTCCAATGTGACGCCCAGTGCCGCATCGTCAGCGTCGGCATCCATCACCACCGGCACAATTCGCGGCTGCCATGCCCACGAGGCAAGGCGCGCAGGCAACAGGCGCTGCTGGGCCGGGTTCAGTGTGCGACACGCCAGCCATTGCTGGTACACATCAGCAAAGCAGTCACAGTTTTCACCCACCCGCGAACGGAGCAACGTCGAGGTAAAGCCCAGGGAACGACCCAGCGCCATTTCTTCCCAGTCATACGGCTCACCGAGGGCGGCGCTGGCCAGATCGATAAAGCGAACATGCCCCGGCGCAGGTGCCGGCTCGCCGCTGCGCACCGACAGCATTTGGGTCAGCCAACCGAGCTCGACCACCACGGCCTGCTCGACCTCCAGTTGATTGCTCAGGCGCGCCGGGTGCAAGCGTTCGAAGCTGAGCACCTGTGCGATAACCGCCAGATTGCCACGACGCAACAGGCAGACAAACAAGGCGAAATCGAGACGGGCGACAAACCCTTCGCCGACCTGGGTCAACGCGGGCAGATACTCCAGCACCTGATGAGTGCGCATCAGCGCGCCACTCAAATTGCTGAGAAAGTTCAGGGCCGAGCTTTCCAGCACATCCAGCAGGTCTTCACCCTTGAACAGCGTATCCCCCGAGACAAAGCTGGAGTTCTCCAGGCGCTCAGGAAGCAGAAGGTAATCGCCGTCGCAATACTGACGCAGGGCAATCACCAGATTCACATCGTCATGATCAATGAAACCCTGCACCTGGCGGGCAATGCTCTCAGGCAGCAGTTGATCGTCATCACAGAGAAGCTTGAGGTACTCCCCGGTTGCCTGCTCGGCGCAGGCCATCAGATTCCCCTTGAACCCCAGGCGTTGTTCATTGCGCACATAACGCAATGTCACGGTTGGCGGCACTGTGCAGGCCTGGACCAGCTCATGGATTTCGTCGCTGTCGCTGTCGTCACACACGATCACTTCAAGCGACGCGTAGGTCTGGTTCAGCGCACTTTGCAGCGCTGCCTTAAAGTACAGCGGGTTGTAGGCGGGAATGGCGATGCTGACAAGAGGAGCTGGTTTCACGGCAGGGGAACTCGCGAGCGGTGGGCGCTCACTCTGGAACGAGTGGAGCAGCCCTGAACCGCTGAAAAATGACGGTTTGCACTCGGGTGTATTGAACCTTCGCGCCTATGGCGCGAAGGCCTTGACTCAGACTTTGTTGAACAACCCCAACTGAGCGATTTTGCTGAACGCCAGTTGCGAGGCTTGCAGCATGGTTTGCTGCAAGGTCAGGCGGGTCATCACTGTGGCCGGGTCCGAATCACGGATCGCGCCCTGGGTCTGCGTGTTGGCCAGCACCAGGCTCTGGTTGATATCGGTCTGAGTCGTCAGCGACGCACCGCGACCACCCACGGAGCTGAGGCCCGAGGTCAACTGGTCAATGCCACTGGTCAGGTTACCGATACCGGAACCAATGGCCGCGTTGAGTGCTTGAATGGCCTGCGGATTGTTGTTGGTCGGCGTCGACAGCGCGGTTTTCAGCTGGGCGACCGTGTCCAGAACGTTCTGCGTCTGGTGAGTGTTGACCGTGACGGAGAACTGGTCACCAGCCTGCATCGACGGTGCGCCGCTCAGCGTAAAATCGACACCCGATGCGGTGGCGACGTTGCCCGCCAGAACACCGCTGGAAACCGGCTTGCTGCTCGCGGTCAGAGGCGCTGCATACAAGTCGAAAGCCGTGGCGCTGGTGAACTTGAGAACGGCCCCGCCTTCCGGAAAGCTGGCGTGGTAGGCGGCACTGTTGGAGATGCTCGTATTGGTGACGACATCGCTGGACAGGTTGCCAGGGGCACGGGTCGCATTGAAGCTGTCTGGCTTGGCCGCCAGGGTGAAGCTGTAGGCATTGGGGGCCGGAGGCGCCGGGAACACGGTCGCCGGAACGTCGCCAGTCTTCATGTTGATGTTCAACTTCAGGTCAACGCCACGGAAGTTGATTGTCTGTGTGGCGGCACCACCGGAGGAGCTGAACACGCCATTGCCAGAAGCTTCGGCCGTGACGTCATTACCCAGCGAATCGCGGATTTCCAGCTGCGTAGGGCTGAGGAAATTCACGGTGTAGGGTTCGCCGCCACGGAATTTGGCGTTGTAGGTCACGTCCGAATTCACCTGACCATTGGACAGCACCACACGACCGCCATCGACGGCCGGCGTCGGCGTGGTCATGGTGGACTGTGTGCGACTGGTGTTGATGGCTTGCTGGAACACAGCCCAACCGGTGCTGTTGGTGGCCATCGACTGAGTGTCGCCAATCGGCAGGTCCAGCGTGACCTGATCACCGTTATAGCTGTAGGTGCCGTCGGTATTACGCGAGAACGGAACGGTATCGCCCTTGGAGCCGGAGAAAATGTATTTGCCGTTTTCGTCCTTGGTGTTCATCAGGCTCAACAGCTGTTCTTCGATCTGGCTGAGTTCCGAAGCGTTGGCCTGGCGGTCGGAATCGGTATAACCGGCGTTGCCGGCACCCAGGGCCAGTTCCTTGGCGCGTTGCAGCACGTTGCCGATACTGGTCATGACGGCTTCAGTCTGGCCAAGCGTGGCTTTGATCGTCGTCATGTTGTTGTTGAACTGATCGAGCATCGAAGCCTGCTGGCCTAGTTGCAGCAGGCGCGAGGCGCCGACCGGATCATCGGCGGCGGTGTTGACGCGAACCAGGCTGCTCGCCTCTTCGCTGCTCTTGACCACGTTGGCGAAGTTCTTCGAATAGTTGGCAGCCGAGGACTCGTAAAACTGGGCGGTAGAAATGCGCATGGGCTACGACTCCTTAAAGACTGTTGATCAGTGTGCTGAAGATTTCCTGCGCAGCCTTGATGATCTGCGAAGACGCGGTGTAGTACTGCTGATATTTGACCAGGTTGCCGGTTTCCTCATCGAGGTCGACACCCGAGAGCGAGTCGCGCGCGCCCTTGGCATTCGCCAGAATGGCCTCGGTCGCCGCGCTGTCGAGCTTGCCCTGTGCAGCCTTGGAACCCACGCCCTCGACCAGTTTGCCGTAAGCGTCGTTCAGGGAAATGCCTTTGCTGGCCGAACCGGTGTCCACGGTCTTCGCGGTCTGCAAGCCAGCCAGTGCGGTGCCGTTTCGGTTGTCCAGGCTGCCCGGCTGAGTGAGCGAGACGTTGATCGCCGCGCCGCTGCTTGGGGCACCGGCGATGGTCATGCTGAAGGCCGCGGCGTACTGAGTCGCGGGCGGAGCCGGGATCGGTGCACCCGCGGCATCCGTGAGCGGAATGCTCAGGTTCAGGGTATTGGTCTCACCTGGCTTGATGGTACCGCCGCTGATCAGCGCGCCCTTGGCATCCAGGAACTGGTAGGTCTGGCTGGTGCCATCGGCGGACACCGCACCAAATACCACCTTGGTCGGCGTGGAGTTTTTCAGGCCGTTCTGCATCGCGGTGGTGGTCGCCGCGTCGTAGATGTCGAACTTGGTGGTCAGGGTCGGTTGACCGCTGGCCGGGATCGTCAGGGTGCCGCTGCCACTGCCGCTCGCTGCAATCGCCGCGCCCAGCGGTGCCGCGATGGCCAGACGCTTGGAGTCGGTCATCTCGGTCTTGATGTTCGCCGCAGCATCGCGGGTCGGGGTGATCCTGAAGGTGTCGCCCGCCGTGGCAGAAGCCGCGTTGAACTTCATCTCGACGCCGTCGATGACCGGTGCCGTTGCCGGCGCTACCGTGCTGAAGGAGCCCATCGGCGTGTTGTCCGGCAGGCGCTGCACGGTGTAATCGGTCGCGGTGGTGAACGTGACCTTGTAATCGTTGATGGTCAGCTTGCCAGTGTCCTTGATGCTCACATCAAAGTTACCGGTGCCCACGTTGTTCAGGCTGGCGACGCTGCGTTCAGAGACCAGCTTGGCCGAGTTGATGTTATTGAACAGGTTCGAACCGAAGGCGCCGTTCTTGTCGATGCCCTGGGCCTGAAGGCTGTTCATCTGGTCGGCGACGACCAGGGCCACACGACCCAATTCGTTCATGGCCGGGTCCAGCACGGTGCTGCGATAACGCAGCAACCCGCCGATTTCGCCGCCGGTCATGATCGCGGTGATATCAATGGTGCTCGAACCGCGATTGAGTTGCAGCGACAAGCGGCCCGGATCGTCTTTGCCCGGTACCACTTCAAGTTTGTTGACCGTATTACCCATGACCAGCGGCTGACCGCTGCCCAGGTAAATGTCGAGATTGCCTTCACGCTCCACCACCTGCGCACCGGTGAAGGTCGCCAGCTGGCGCACGGTTTCGTTACGGGCGTCGAGCAGCTCGTTCGGCATGCCGCCGGAACTGGAAACCTCGGAGATCTTCTGGTTCAACTGCGCCACGGTAGCGGCCAGCTTGTTGACCTGATCCGCCATGTTCGTCAGGTTGCCGTTGATATTGGCATTCTGCTGGGTCAACTGCGCGGAGACCGAGTTGAAACGGTTGCTCAAGGCCTGGGCATCGCTGAGCAGCAACTGGCGGGACGCGTCGTCACCGGGTTTGGCGTTGACGTTCTGCACCGAGGCAAAAAACTTGGTCAGTGCGCCGTTCAGGCCGGTGCTGGTGTCGGAGAGCAATTTGTCCAGCGGCGTGACCTGATTCAGGTAGGCGGCCGAATCGCTGTTGAGCGAGGTGGTGGTCTGCAACTGCGCATCGAGGTAGCTGTTGTACACGCGACGCACATCGGCCAGGGTCGTGCCGGTGCCGATGTAGACATTGCCGAACTGCTGCGAGGCCTTGGTGCCCTGCACTGTTTGCTGGCGCGAGTACCCGGCGGTGTCGACGTTGGCAATGTTGTTGCCGGTGGTCATCAACGAGGATTGGCCAGCGGCCAGACCCGACATCCCGATATTGAGCAAACTCATGGTTCGACCTTAATCCTTGTGCCTATAAAGGCGTGGTGGAAACGCCCGCCGCAGCGTAGTTCTGGTAACTCGTCATCTGCTTGGCTATCTGCGAAATCTTGCTCGCGTAGTCCGGGTCGGTTGCGTAACCGGCCTTTTGCAACTCGCGTACAAACTGTTCTGGGTTATCGGCCGACTTCACGACATCTTGATAGCGATTGTTGGTTTGCAACAAAGTCACAAGGTCATGGAAGCTGTCCTTGTAAGAGCCATAGGAACGGAACTCGGCCGTCTCCTTGACCATCGCGCCATTTCTGAATTCGCTGGTGATCGCCCGCGCCGAATCGCCCTTCCAGCTGCTGCTGGCCTTGATGCCGAACAGGTTGTGGCTGCTGCTGCCATCCTGTGCGCGCATGACCGATTTGCCCCAGCCGGTTTCCAGCGCCGCTTGAGCCACCAGGTAACGCGGATCGACGCCGATGCGCTCGGCGGCTTCCTTGGCCATCGGCAACATGGTGTTGACGAACTGGTCGGCAGAACTGAAGGCTTTTTTCGCCGGTGCCAACGGTATCTGAGCGATGGCACGACCATGAATCTGCAAGCCGGCGTTCGCTGATGCTTGCGCAGTCGCCAGCCAGTCACCATTGAACAAAGGCCCCGAACCGGTCGGCGTGTTGCGCTCTGCCAATCGAGTGTTATTGAGCGGCGCGGCGGCCGTCGTCGCCGAAGGCACCAGGCCCGCCAGCAAGCGGTCAGCCAGCTTCGGTGGCAACGCCAGGCGCCGCTGATTGATCAGCGCCATGTCGTTGCGATGTGCGCCCTCGCCTGCCGCCTGTGGAGCGCTGATCGAGCGCGAAGCCCACAACGGACGCTGGCCATTGACTCGCGACAGCGGCCCGTTGGTCCCGACCGTGCCCGCCGCCACCGGCGTCTGCACCGCCGCTTTTGCCGCTTCCTGCTTGGCCGCCGACAGCGTTGCCGCTTCGCCCGGCGCCAATGGTTTGTTCTTCGACATCTGGCGCATCAGCACGTCCGCCAGACCAATACCACCGCCCTCGCGGGACATGGAGACGGCCAACTGCTGGTCGTACATTTCCTGGTACTGCTTGGCCGCCGGCGTGTTGAGCGGGTTGCCCTCGGCCAGCGTGTCGGTCGCCTTGCGCATGGACTTGAGCATTTCACCGAGGAACAGCGACTCGAATTCCTGCGCCACCTTGCGCAGGTTTTCGTCACTGTTCTTGTCGCCGACCTTGAGCTGATTCAGACGATTGAGGTCCGAATAGGACCCCGAATCGGCGCTGCTGACCAGACCACTCTTGTGCATATCCATGGTCGCCGGCCTCAGATCACGATCAGGTCGGCTTGCAACGCGCCGGCCTGTTTCAGTGCTTCAAGGATTGCCATCAAGTCGCCTGGCGCCGCGCCGACCTGGTTCACCGCACGCACGATCTCGTCGAGGGTGGTGCCCGGGCCGAACTTGAACATCGGCTTGGCTTCCTGCTGGGCGTTGACCCGCGAGCGCGGCACAACAGCGGTCTGACCATTGGACAGAGGGCCGGGCTGGCTGACGATCGGGTCTTCGGTGATGGTCACGGTCAGGCTGCCGTGAGTCACGGCGGCCGGGGACACCTTGACGTTCTGACCGATCACGATGGTGCCGGTGCGGGAGTTGATGATGACTTTCGCCACCGCCTGACCCGGATCGACTTCAAGGTTCTCGATGATCGACAGATAGTCGACGCGCTGGCTCGGATCCAGCGGCGCACTGACGCGAATCGAACCGCCGTCGATGGCCTGGGCAACGCCAGGGCCGAGCATGTCGTTGATCTTGTCGACGATGCGCTTGGCGGTGGTGAAGTCGGAGCGGTTGAGGTTCAACGTCAGGCTGTTACCCTGGTTGAAACCGCTCGGCACCGAACGCTCGACCGACGCACCACCAGGGATGCGACCGGCCGACGGAACGTTGACGGTGATCTTCGAACCGTCGCGACCTTCAGCATCAAAACCGCCGACGACCAGGTTGCCCTGGGCGACCGCGTAAACGTTGCCGTCGATACCCTTGAGCGGCGTCAGCAGCAAGGTGCCGCCACGCAGGCTCTTGGAGTTACCGATGGAAGACACGGTAATGTCCACCTGCTGACCCGGTTTGGCGAAGGCCGGCAAGTCGGCACTGATCGATACCGCCGCGACGTTCTTCAACTGCACGTTGCCCGAGCCGGGCGGCACCTTGATGCCGAACTGCGAGAGCATGTTGTTGAAGGTTTGCAGGGTGAACGGCGTCTGCGTCGTCTGGTCGCCGGTACCGTTGAGCCCGACCACCAGGCCGTAGCCGATCAATTGGTTGGAACGTACGCCGGAAATACTGGCGATATCCTTCAGCCGCTCAGCCTGAGCACCAAAGGCTGCGGACATCAGGAACGCAGCCACCATCAGGTGTTTGAAATTCAACGTGACCACCTAGAAAGGGAACAGCGGGCTGAGGAAGAAACGGTCGAACCAGCCTGGCTGACTCGCATCGGCAAACGAACCGGTGCCCGAATAGGTGATGCGTGCATCGGCGATGCGCGTTGACGAAACCGTGTTGTCGGTCGCGATGTCATCGGCCCGGACCAGGCCGGCGATCCGTACCAGCTCATCACCGGTATTGAGGGTCATCCACTTCTCGCCGCGCACGGCAATGATGCCGTTGGGCAAGACGTCGGCGACGGTCACGGTGATCGAACCGGTCAGGCTGTTGCCCTGCCCGGCCTTGCTGTCGCCCTTGGTCGCGCGGTCGCCGCTGTAACTCGCATTCAGTGTCAGATCAGTGTCACTGAATGGGTTGTTAGTGTTGGGCACCACACCGAACAACGACGTCAGGCCAATGCCGGCCTTGCTGTTCTTGGCCACTTGCGAGTTGGCGTTTTTACTGGCCTGGGTTTTTTCGTTCAGGGTGATGGTGATGATGTCACCGACCCGGAACGCCTTGCGGTCGCTGTACAGGTTCTGTTCGAAACCGGCCTGGTAGATCGAGCCGTTGTTCGCGGCAGCCGGCAATGGCGTACGCGGCAACACCGGGGCGTAGTAAGGGTCATTGGGCTTGGGCGTCGGACCGACGCAACCCGCCAGCGCGACGACGCCACTCAGTGCCAGGACAGATACAAAGCGATTCATGACCCTACCTCACGGTGTTGCAGGCGGCCTCATGACCGCCTCATAGACTTGATTACAGATTCTGCGTTACGAACGAGAGCATCTGGTCGGCGGTGGAGATCACCTTGGAGTTCATCTCGTAGGCGCGCTGAGTGGTGATCATGTTGACCATCTCTTCAACGGTGCTGACGTTGGAAGTTTCCAGGGTGTTCTGCAGCGTGGTACCGAAACCGGCCAGGCCTGGCGTGCCGACTTGCGGCGCGCCGCTGGCGGCGGTTTCCAGGAACAGGTTGTTACCCACCGCTTGCAGGCCGGCCGGGTTGATGAAGTCGGCGGTTTGCAGGTTGCCGATCACCTGGGATGCCGGGTTGCCGGCAATGGTGATGGACACGGTGCCGTCGCGACCGACCGTGAAGGTCTGGGCGTCGTTCGGAATGACAATGGCCGGCTCGAGGGCGAAGCCGCTGGCGTTCACGATCTGACCGTTGGAGTCGAGGTGGAAGGTACCGTCACGGGTGTAGGACGTGGTGCCGTCCGGTTGCAGGATCTGGAAGAAACCGCGACCGTCGATGGCCATGTCCAACGGCTGCTCGGTGGTTTGCAGGCTACCGGCGTTGAAGTTTTTCTGGGTGCCGACAATGCGCACACCGGTACCCAATTGCAGACCCGACGGCAGTTCGCTGTCCTGGGTCGACTGGGCGCCTGGCTGGCGTTTGATCTGGTACAGCAGGTCCTGGAACTCGGCGCGGTCACGTTTGAAACCCGTGGTCGACACGTTCGCCAGGTTGTTGGAAATGGTGGTCAGGTTGGTGTCCTGGGCGGACAGACCTGTTTTGGCAACCCATAGAGCCGGAAGCATTCGATTCTCCTCGTGCGCCTGTTTTACGGCGCGACGTTCTGATAATTAGCTGATCTGCAAGACCCGAGCCATGGCCTGGTCATCGTCTTTGGCGGTGTTCATCATCTTGATGTGCAGCTCGAACTGCTTGGCCAGCGCCAGCACCGAAGTCATCTCTTCCACGGCATTGACGTTGCTCGACTCCAGGAACCCGGACACCAGTTTGACGTTGGCATCGGCTTGCGCCGGCTTGCCATCCTTGGTGTGGATCGAACCGTCCAGGCCTTTGGTCATGTTCTTGAAATCCGGGTTGACCAGCTTGATGCGGTCGACTTCAGCCATCACGCGAGGGCCTTCGCCCATCGCACGAATGCTGACGGTGCCGTCTTCGCCCACTTCGATTTGCTGCTCGGGCGGCACGGAAATCGGCCCGCCATTGCCCATCACCGGCATGCCGTTGCCGGCCCGCAACACGCCCAGAGCGTCAACGTTCAGGCTGCCGGTGCGCACGTAGCTTTCACCGCCGTCGGGGTTCTGCACCGCGAGCCAGCCGTTGCCCTGCACCGCGACGTCGAGGTCGCGACCGGTTTGTACCAGAGAGCCCGCGGAGAAGTCGGTGGCCGGACGTTCGGACATCGCAAACGCACGCGCCGGAAAGCTGTCACCGAACACCGGCATCGAACGCGCCTGCTCCAGGTCTTTCTGGAAGCCGTTGGTGGAGATGTTCGCCAGGTTGTTCGCATGAGCCTTCTGCGCCAGTGCATTCTGGCTGGCGCCGGTCATTGCCACATAAAGGTACTTGTCCACACTCTTTCCTCTGCATGCCGGACGTTTGCCGCCCACCGCTGTACTGCTGAGCGATAAGCAATTTGCAGACCAACTTTTTTCTGGCGGCGCGGAGCCCGGCAAACAAAGGACTTGGGGCGTTCAGGGGGGAAATGGGGGAATGTGTCAAAGACGAAAAACCGGCGGTGTTATGCCGGTAAGTGGCAAGGCTTGACCTTGAGGCTGAACAGGATACCGCTATCGCGAGCAGGGCTCGCTCCTACATTTGGAATGCAATCCCCTGTAGGAGCGAGCCCTGCTCGCGATGGGGCCAAAACAAACACAGCAAACGCCAGCTAGGACTCAGTCTTGCCGACTTCATACTCACGCAACTTATTGGCAATGGTGGTATGCGAAACCCCCAACCGCTTGCCCAGTTGCCGACTGCTCGGATGCTCCGAATACAAACGCTCCAGCACCGCTTTTTCAAAACGCCCGACAATCTCATCCAACCCACCCTCAAGCGAAAAATCGCCAAGCGGCTGACGCACGCCATAATCCGGCAGGCGAATATGCTCTGCCTTGACCGTCCCGCCCTCGCATAACGAAACCGCCTGAAACAGCACGTTCTCCAACTGCCGAACGTTGCCCGGCCAATGATAGTGACTGAGCCGCTCCATGGCCGCCGGCGCCAGCTTCGGCAGCGCACAACCGATCTGCCGACTGGCCTGATCAAGGAAGTGCTCCACCAGCGGCGTCAAACCATCCAGGCATTCGCGCAGTGGCGGGATATGCAGCGAAAGCACGTTCAAGCGGTGATACAAATCCTGGCGAAACTCGCCACGAGCGCACAGTTCCGACAGGTCGACCTGCGTTGCACAGATCACTCGCACATCGAGGTAAACCTCTTCATCACTGCCTACACGACGGAAGCAACCGTCCTGCAGGAATCTGAGTAATTTCACCTGCAAGCGCGGGCTCATTTCCCCCACGCCATCGAGAAACAGCGTACCGCCCGCCGTCAGCTCCAACAGCCCGAGCTTGCCTTCGGCACGGGCGCCTTCGAACGCGCCGGGGCCGTAGCCGAACAGTTCAGTCTCGGCCATGGACTCCGGCAGGCCGGCGCAATTGAGCGCCATCAGCGGCGACTGCCCCCGAGGGCTCGCCAGGTGGCAGGCGCGTGCCAGCAGTTCCTTGCCGGTGCCGGTTTCGCCTTCTATCAATAGCGGCGCATCCAGCGGTGCCATGCGCCGGGCCTCACGCACCACTGCCGCCATCACTTTCGAGCTTTGGAAGATGCTGTCGAACCCGCGCAACTCCTGTTTGCGCACGTTGTAAATGCGCTCCCCTACCCGGTCGGCACGGTGCAGCGTCAGCACCGCGCCGGCCATGGCCTCGCTGTCGTCATGCTCCGATTGCAGCGGCGCGATGTCGGCCAGAAACACGTCACCCTTGACCTTGACTCGCAGCCCGTTGATCCGCGACTTGTTGGCGCGCACCAGTTCCGGCAAATCGAAATCCTCGGCGTAACGCGACAAGGGAATCCCCGGCACCTCATCGACACGCACGCCGAGCAACTGCGCCGCCGCGCGGTTAGCCGCGACAATCGAGCCGCCCATGTCGATCGACAACACCGGAAATTCCAGGGCACCGAGCAAAGCATTGAGTTCCATGTGCCGACGCTCGCTCGGCATGAGGCCTACACGCTTGACGCCAAAGACCCCGGCAATCGACTCGAATTTCGGACGCAATGCCTGGAACTGAATATTGATCAGGTTCGGGCAATGCAGGTAGATCGCGTTGCCATGCTCGCCACCCACTTCACCGCGAGCAACGTTGATCCCGTACTCGACCAGCAAATTGAGAATGTCGCGCAGGATGCCGATGCGGTTCTGGCAGTGGACTTTGATACGCATATAAGGCCCGAAGGTAAATTAAGGCAATGAGATCGCTCCCTGTAGGAGCTGGCTTGCCGGCGATGGCGTCCTTGAGAACGCTATCGCCGGCAAGCCGGCTCCTACCTACAGCGGCTTACCAATCAATCGAGGCCCACAAGGGAAATATTTCTCTGGGTGCGCTCAGATAGTCGTCAAGATTATGTGACACCTGTGAGCCATTTCAAACCCGAAAAACTCATGCGCAGCGCCACAGTCGCCAATCCGTAACGAAAAGTTTACGAAAACCAACGAATTTTCCTACATGCGACGGCTTACACGTGCTGCAACATCGCAATTCCTGAGGTATTTCTAAGTCCATAGCAGGACATAACAAGAACGAAATCCCCTAGCAGGAGAGCAGCATGAAGCAGACGCAGTACGTGGCTCGCGAGCCCGATGCGCAAGGTTTTATCGACTACCCCGCCGAAGAACACGCGGTGTGGAACACGCTGATCACTCGCCAACTGAAAGTGATCGAAGGGCGTGCGTGCCAGGAATACCTGGACGGTATCGAAAAACTCGGTCTGCCCCACGACCGCATTCCGCAACTCGGCGAAATCAACAAAGTCCTCGGTGAAACCACCGGCTGGCAGGTTGCCCGAGTACCCGCACTGATTCCTTTCCAGACCTTCTTTGAATTACTGGCCAACAAACAGTTTCCGGTGGCGACGTTTATTCGTACCCGCGAAGAGCTGGATTACCTGCAAGAGCCGGACATTTTCCACGAGATCTTTGGTCACTGCCCGCTGCTGACCAACCCTTGGTTCGCCGAATTCACCCACACCTACGGCAAACTCGGCCTGAAGGCTTCCAAGGAAGAACGCGTGTACCTGGCGCGCTTGTACTGGATGACCATCGAGTTCGGCCTGGTCGATACCCCTCAAGGCCAGCGCATTTACGGCGGCGGCATTCTTTCCTCACCGAAAGAAACCGTTTACAGCCTGTCGAACGAACCTGAGCATCAGGCCTTCGACCCGTTGGAATGCATGCGCACGCCTTACCGCATCGACATCCTGCAACCGCTGTATTTCGTCCTGCCGAACCTCAAGCGTCTGTTCGACCTCGCCCACGAAGACATCATGGGCATGGTCAAGCAAGGCATGCAGCTGGGCTTGCACGCACCGAAATTTCCGCCAAAAGCCGCGTGATCCGCAGCTTTTAGAATCAAGTGAGCCTGTCAGGAATCGACGCTTTGGTTTAGCGTGGTTGCACTGACGGCCGATTTCCAATCATTCGAATTCAGGAACACATCATGTCCACATTGAACCAAGCCCATTGCGAAGCCTGCCGCGCCGACGCCCCTCAGGTCAGCGACGAAGAGCTGCCGGTACTGATCAAGCAAATCCCGGACTGGAACATCGAAGTCCGCGACAGCGTCATGCAGCTGGAAAAGGTTTTCCTGTTCAAGAACTTCAAGCACGCGCTGGCGTTCACCAACGCCGTCGGTGAAATCTCCGAGGCTGAAGGTCACCACCCGGGCCTGCTGACCGAATGGGGCAAAGTCACCGTGACCTGGTGGAGCCACTCCATCAAAGGCCTGCACCGCAACGATTTCATCATGGCCGCGCGCACTGACGAAGTGGCCAAGGACGCCGAGGGCCGCAAATAATGCATTTCGACGCCATAGGTCGAGTACCCGGCGACCCGATTCTCGGCCTGATGGAGGCCTATGCGCAGGACCCCAACCCGCGCAAATTCGACCTTGGCGTGGGCGTCTATAAAGACGCCTTTGGCCTGACGCCGATTCCACAGGCCGTGAAGCTTGCGGAGCAGCGCCTGGTGGATCGCCAGACCACCAAGACCTACATCGGCGGTCACGGCGAACCGGCGTTCGGCAAAGCCATCAACGAGTTGGTGCTCGGCGCCGATTCTGCGCTGATCGCCGAACAACGCGCCGGAGCCACCCAGACGCCGGGCGGTACCGGTGCGTTGCGCTTGAGCGCGGACTTCATCGCCCAGTGCCTGCCGGGCCGTGGCGTGTGGTTGAGCAACCCGACCTGGCCGATTCACGAAACCATTTTCGCCACGGCCGGGGTCAAGGTTAATCACTACCCTTATGTCGGCAGCGACAACCGCCTCGATGTTGAAGCGATGCTGGCAGCACTCAACGAAGCCCCTGAGGGCGATGTGGTTTTGCTGCACGCTTGCTGCCACAACCCGACCGGTTTCGATCTGTCCCATGACGACTGGCGCCGGGTACTGGAAGTGGTGCGCAGTCGCAATCTGGTGCCGCTGATCGACTTCGCCTATCAGGGTTTCGGCGACGGACTGGAGCAGGATGCGTGGTCGACCCGGTTGTTCGCTGCCGAACTGCCGGAAGTGTTGATCACCAGCTCCTGCTCGAAGAACTTCGGCCTGTACCGCGACCGCACGGGTGCGCTGATTGTCTGCGCGAAGACGGCTGACAAACTGGTGGATATCCGCAGCCAACTGGCCAATATCGCCCGTAACTTGTGGTCGACGCCACCGGATCACGGTGCTGCCGTCGTGGCAACGATCCTCGGCGATCCAGAGCTGAAAAGCCTCTGGGCCGACGAAGTGGAAGCCATGCGTTTGCGTATCGCCCAACTGCGCAGCGGTCTGGTCGAGGCACTGGAGCCTCATGGTTTGCGCGAGCGCTTTGCGCACATTGGTGTGCAACGCGGGATGTTTTCCTACACCGGATTGACGCCTGACCAGGTTAAACAGTTGCGTGATCATCACAGCGTTTACATGGTCGGTACCGGCCGGGCGAACGTGGCGGGGATTGATGCGACGCGTCTTGATCTGCTGGCCGAAGCCATCGCCAAAGTCTGCAAGTAATCTCAAGAACTCTGTAGTTCCCTTGTGGGAGCGAGCCTGCTCGCGATGGTGTATCAGACGAAGCTGTTTTGACTGACACACCATCGCGAGCAGGCTCGCTCCCACACTTGCTTTTCACCACCCATACAAACCTGTCTAGACAAGCCCATCCGTCGTAACAATTGGATATAAAAGTCTGATTGTCATTTCTCCTGCTGTATCCTGCCCAGGCTTTGTAAAAGCGCGGATCTACCAGATCTATCAACAGACTTTGCGAGGAGCGCGAAACATGCACGAGATCCCTAATCTCCCCTTCCCAAGCCTGCACGAAACTGAGCAGACACCCACGCAGCAAGCCGGCGCCCAACAGCCCGAGCCGAAAGAAGCCACTGAACGCCGCCAGGCCGACAGCGAAGACTGAAACACCCGCAATGCCAGACCGTGTGGAAAGCGCTAACATGCGCTTTCCACACCGCCTGAACCCTTGAGTTGCACACCATGACCGATGACTTTAGCGAGACCCAGGCCAGCGTTCTGATCGGCACCGCCGAGAAGATGATCGAGATCTGGAATCGCCTCTCCCCCGAGAAACAAGCCGCATTGCTCGCCCGTTTCGGCAGCGAAGAAAATGCTCTGGCCGCCCTGGTCACGACGCAACTGGTCGCCCCCGCCAAACCCTGATTCGCCCCCACCCGGCAAATAGTTTTACTTTTCCACGCCCTGCGGCCTCTCTCGCCGCTATCATAAGCAGCCTATCTATCCTGCTTTCCCGTGGACCTTTACCCATGTCTGAAAACCAGCGCCCCCTGGCGGTCACGCTGCAAGTCGTTTCCATCGTCCTGTTTACTTTTATCGGCTACCTCAACATCGGCATTCCCCTGGCCGTATTGCCCGGCTACGTCCACAGCGATCTGGGTTTCGGTGCCGTAGTCGCCGGCCTGGTGATCAGCGTGCAATACCTGGCCACCCTGCTCAGCCGTCCATACGCCGGGAAAATCATTGATAACAAGGGCAGCAAACTGGCGGTCATGTATGGCCTCGCCGGTTGCGGTCTGAGCGGCGTATTCATGCTGATTTCGGCCTGGACCCAAAGCCTGCCGATGCTGAGCCTGATCAGCCTGTTGATCGGCCGTCTGGTGCTCGGCAGCGCGGAAAGCCTGGTGGGCTCGGGTTCGATCGGCTGGGGCATCGGCCGGGTCGGCGCGGCGAACACCGCCAAAGTGATCTCGTGGAACGGCATCGCCAGTTATGGCGCACTGGCCGTCGGCGCACCGCTTGGCGTGTTGCTGGTCAGTCAGTTGGGCTTGTGGAGCATGGGCGTGAGCATCGTGTTGCTGGCCGTGCTGGGCCTGGCGCTGGCCTGGCCGAAAACCGCCGCGCCCATCGTGGCCGGGGAACGATTGCCGTTCATGCATGTGCTCGGTCGAGTGCTGCCGCACGGTTGCGGCCTGGCGCTGGGCTCGATCGGCTTCGGCACCATCGCCACCTTCATCACCTTGTATTACGCCACGCAACACTGGGACAACGCGGTGTTGTGCCTGAGCCTGTTTGGCGCGAGCTTCATCGGCGCACGGCTGTTGTTCGGCAACCTGATCAACCGTCTCGGTGGTTTTCGCGTGGCGATTGCCTGTCTGTCGGTGGAAACCCTGGGGCTGTTGCTGCTGTGGCTGGCACCGGATGCTCATTGGGCCTTGGCCGGCGCGGCGCTGAGCGGTTTCGGTTTTTCCCTGGTGTTCCCGGCGCTGGGCGTGGAAGCGGTCAATCTGGTGCCAGCGTCCAGCCGTGGCGCTGCGGTTGGCGCGTATTCGCTGTTCATCGATTTGTCGCTGGGGATTACCGGACCGTTGGCGGGCGCAATTGCCGCCGGATTCGGTTTTGCTTCGATCTTCCTGTTCGCCGCAATCGCCGCTTTGAGCGGTTTGGCACTGAGCGTTTACCTGTACAGGCAAGCGCCCAAGTATCGTGAAGAACGAGACGCCCGCTAGAAATCGACCTTGCCGCGCCCGGCCTTGATGCTGCCGCGCTTGGTCTTGGATTCGAGCCGACGCTTCTTCGAGCCGGGGGTCGGCTTGGTCGGACGGCGTTTCTTTTCGACCTTGGTGGCGCTGAGGATCAACTCGGTCAGCCGCTCCAGCGCATCGGCGCGATTGGCCTCCTGCGTGCGGTATTGCTGGGCCTTGATGATCAACACGCCGTCGCTGGTGATGCGGCTGTCACGCAGCGCCAGCAGCCGCTCCTTGTAGAACTCGGGCAAGGACGAGGCCGGAATGTCGAAGCGCAGGTGCACGGCACTGGAGACCTTGTTGACGTTCTGCCCACCGGCGCCCTGGGCGCGGATGGCCGTCAATTCGATCTCGGCATCCGGCAGATGCACGTTGTTGGAAATCACCAGCATGGAAAAGCGTCCGTATTCAGAGTGCGCAGGATACCTTGATTAGCACCGTCCCTGTGGGAGCCAGCCTGCTGGCGATGAGGCCGTGTTAGTCGACATCATCATTGCCTGACCTGCCGCTATCGCGAGCAGGCTCGCTCCCACAGGTGTTTTGTGTGTACCCCAGAAACAACAAACCCGGCACATGGCCGGGTTTGTTGTGTCTGCGCGCTGCGTTATTTCATTGCAGCCTGCAACGTTTGTTGAGCACTGCGCTTGTTCTTGATGCCGTAGCAAATCCACATGAACACGACCCACACCGGAATCGCGTACACCGAAACCTGAATGCCCGGGATCAACAGCATCACGCCAAGGATGAACACCACGAACGCCAGGCAGATGTAGTTTCCGTACGGATACCACAGGGCCTTGAACAGCGGCGTCTGCTTGGTCTTGTTCATGTGCTGGCGGAACTTGAAGTGCGAATAGCTGATCATCGCCCAGTTGATCACCAACGTGGCCACCACCAGCGACATCAACAGTTCCAGCGCGTTTTGCGGGATCAGGTAGTTCAACAGCACCGCAATCAGCGTCACCGCCGCCGAAGCGAGGATCGAACGCACCGGCACGCCGCGCTTGTCGATCTTCGCCAGGGCTTTCGGCGCATCGCCCTGCTCGGCCATGCCCAGCAGCATGCGGCTGTTGCAGTAGGTGCCGCTGTTGTACACCGACAACGCCGCGGTCAGCACCACGAAGTTGAGGATGTGCGCGGCGGTGTTGCTGCCGAGCATCGAGAACACTTGCACGAACGGGCTGCCGCTATAGGAATCGCCGGAGGCGTTCAGGGTCGCCAGCAGGCTGTCCCATGGCGTCAACGACAGCAGGATGACCAGTGCGCCGATGTAGAAAATCAGGATCCGGTAGATCACCTGGTTGATCGCTTTCGGGATCACGGTTTTCGGTTTGTCCGCTTCTGCTGCGGTGAAGCCGAGCATTTCCAGGCCACCGAAGCTGAACATGATGATCGCCATGGCCATCACCAGACCACTGACGCCATTCGGGAAGAAACCACCGTGGGACCACAGGTTGGTCACCGACGCTTCCGGTCCGCCGTGCCCGCTGACCAGCAAGTAGCTGCCCAGGGCAATCATGCCGACGATCGCTACAACCTTGATGATCGCGAACCAGAACTCCGCCTCGCCGAAGACTTTGACGTTGGCCAGGTTAATGAGGTTGATCAGCACGAAGAACCCGGCTGCCGAGACCCAGGTCGGGATCTCCGGTGCCCAGTAGTGGATGTATTTGCCGACGGCGGTCAGCTCCGACATGCCCACCAGAATGTACAGGATCCAGCAGTTCCAGCCCGACAGAAAACCGGCGAAACCGCCCCAGTATTTGTGCGCGAAGTGGCTGAAGGAACCGGCCACCGGCTCTTCGACGATCATTTCGCCGAGCTGGCGCATGATCATGAAGGCAATGAAGCCGCAGATGGCGTAGCCGAGGATCATCGACGGGCCAGCGGATTTCAGTACACCGGCCGAGCCGAGGAACAGGCCGGTACCAATCGCGCCACCGAGGGCGATCAGTTGAATATGACGATTCTTCAGGCCGCGTTTCAGCTCGCCTGAATGCGAGTTTTGTCCACTCATGAAAAGGGTCTCACGCAAGGTTTGATGATGTTCAATAGACGTTGCTGCTCGGTTGCGACTTTAAGCAGCGCCGATCAAACCCCAGCGCAGGCACCAGGAGTTCAGCGTATTTACAACGGTCATGCGTCACCTGTTTGTTTTTATCTGTGACGAAATCGAACCCGACACGCTCGTGACGCGGCGGAGTGAACAAGGCGGATAGCCTTGAGGTTTGCGCAGGTGCGCAGGAGGTCACAGGTAAAACGCGGCGCATTGTACACCGCTAACCCCCTGCTGCCAGACACCGCTGGATCAGCGCGTCGGTTGCCGGGATTGCCTGTGTCCGCCCCGAGGGTTTCGGGCGGCTGCAAAAAGAGAGTCAGACCTTTGCGGGTCGTCGGCGTGAGCGATAGGAAAACCGCCCCACGGGGAGAGATAGAGATGAGTCACGGCGTACATTGCGCCTCCTTTTTGTTATGCACCTGCACGACAGGCATGGGGCGCATGACACCCTTCTGGAGCCGCTGAAACAAGCGGGCCAGAGAGCTGAAAAAGGTCTAAAGGCTCATAGAGCGGAAGAAATTTCTTACGGTTATCGCCGGAGGGTGGTTTCGCGAGGCCAATCGGCAGAAATCGTCAGGTTTTCTTTACGAGGCGTAACACCTATTTTCCACGCTGACTTTGGCAGTGCTCCCACTGACGCCTTCGCGGGCAAGCCTCGCTCCTACAGGTTCGGTGCCGTTTCCGCGAGCCGCGATACCTGTAGGAGCGAGGCTTGCCCGCGAAGAGGCCCTCAAAAACAACACCGGGCAAAAACCGGGCAAAAAAAACGCCAACCCGAAGGTTGGCGTTTTTCATCTGCCGCTCAGCCCTTACTCAGGCTTGCGACGACCGAAGCCCGGACGCTGGCCCGAACCGGCTGGAGCGCCGCGGCGCTTGCCCGATGGTTTGTCACCCTCGACCAGCTTGATCCCCGGACGTTTTGGCGCTGGCTTGGCCGGGCGCTTGGTGTCCGAAGGACGATCCGCCACTGGCGTACCGCGACCAGACTCACCACGACCCGCAGGGGCACCGCGGCCTTCGCCACGTTCAGTGCGACCGTTGGCCGGACGCGGCGTGCGTGGACCACGCTCGCCGTCGGCGCGTGGCGCTGCTGGCTTGCGGGCTGGACGCTCGCCTTCGATATGCGGTTCACGGGTATCGCGCGGTGTAGCAGCGGACTGGTTACCGATGGCAGGACGCAACGAACGCACGCGCTCGGTCTTGCCCATCGGACGCGACGATTTACGCTGCATACGGTCGAGCTTGTCTTTGCTCTTGGCATTCATCTGCGGCATGGCCACAGGCGTCAGACCCACTTCCGCACTCAGAATGTCGACTTCGTACTGGCTCATTTCGCGCCAGCGACCCATCGGCAGGTCGGAGTTGAGGAACACCGGGCCGAAACGCACGCGCTTCAGACGGCTGACCACCAGGCCCTGGGATTCCCACAGACGACGAACTTCGCGGTTGCGACCTTCCATCACCACGCAGTGGTACCAGTGGTTGAAACCTTCGCCACCTGGCGCTTGCTTGATGTCGGTGAACTTGGCCGGGCCGTCTTCAAGGACGACGCCTGCCTTCAGACGCTCGATCATCTCGTCATCGACTTCGCCACGCACACGTACCGCGTATTCACGGTCCATTTCGTAGGAAGGGTGCATCAGGCGGTTGGCCAGTTCACCGTCGGTGGTGAACATCAGCAGGCCGGTGGTGTTGATGTCCAGACGACCGATGTTGATCCAGCGACCTTCTTTGGGCCGTGGCATCTTGTCGAAAACGGTTGGGCGGCCTTCCGGGTCAAGGCGGGTGCAGATTTCACCGTCGGGCTTGTTGTACATGATCACGCGGCGTACCGACTCGGCGGCTTCTTCGCGCTTGATCACCTTGCCATCGATGGTGATGGCGTCGTGCATGTCGACGCGCTGCCCGAGGGTGGCGTCTTTGCCGTTGACCTTGATGCGGCCGTGGCTGATCCAGGCTTCTACGTCACGGCGCGAGCCGACGCCGATACGGGCGAGGACTTTCTGCAGTTTCTCGCCTGCTGGGCCGATTTCCTGGTCGTCTTTCTGGTCGTTGATACTCATCTGGGCACCTCCCGGTGTGGTCTGTTCAGGCTTTGCCTGAAGAGTTGAAAGCTTGTACTTGGGCGAAGGGATCGCCGAAGGGTCGCGAATCATACGCTCATGTCGGCGTTTGCGCATCAGAGACTAGCTGATGAATGGCCAGTTACCTGGATTTCCGCCGACCGGTGGTACCGAGTTTGATCAGACGCAGCGCTGTTTCGGTGAGGACTGGGCAGACGCTGATGCAGGGGGCTTTCCAACGCAACCTTGTAGGAGCCGGCTTGCTGGCGATGGCCGTGGGTCAGCCAATACATTTATTGACTGAACCACCGCCATCGCCAGCAAGCCGGCTCCTACAAGGGGCTCATCGTCTACGAGATTTGGGTCAGTCTTCGAACTCGCGGCGTTCGGCTTCGATGGCTTCGGCGAGGGCCCGGGCTTCGGCTTCTTCGTCGGACAACTCGGGTTCGGGCTCGGGTTTCGGCTGTTCGAGCGCGGCGACGGCGGCCAGGAGCTTTTCGCGCGCCTCAGCCACACCGAGCACATCATCTTCCCGTTCTTCTTCGACGGTGGCTTCTGGTTCGACTTGAAGTTCAGCCTCAATGACCGCTTCCGGCTGCGCCAAAACCTCTTCGGTCACGCTCATCTCGCCATCACGCAAAATGTCATCGAAGTCGGTCTTGAGCCCCTCCTCCATGGTGTCCAGCTCCAGCAACAACGTATGGAAGCTGGTTTCTTCCTTCGGCTCTTCCGGCTCGGCGCTGGCGTCCGCCAGTTCCTGCAAACCGGCTGGCACGGGCGCATCGTCGAAGTCGAGCACCGGGTCAGGCTCCAGCTCGCGCAGTTCCGCGAGCGGCGGCAGATCGTCAAGATTCTTCAGGTTGAAATGATCGAGAAACGCCTTCGTCGTCGCAAACATCGCCGGTTTACCGGGCACGTCGCGATAACCGACGATGCGAATCCACTCCCGTTCCAGCAACGTCTTGACGATGTGACTGTTGACCGCCACGCCCCGCACGTCTTCGATCTCGCCCCGGGTGATCGGCTGGCGATAGGCAATCAGGGCCATGGTTTCGAGCATGGCACGGGAATACCGCTGCGGGCGCTCTTCCCACAAACGCCCGACCCATGGCGAGAATTTTTCGCGGATCTGCAGGCGATAGCCGGAGGCGACTTCCTTCAGCTCGAACGCTCGGCCATCGCAGGACTTGGCCAGAATCGCCAAGGCTTTCTTGAAGACCGGCGGTTCCGGCCGCTCGCCCTCCTCAAAGAGTTCGAACAGGCGTTCAAGCGATTGCGGTTTTCCCGAGGCCAACAGAAAGGCTTCAAGCAATGGCGCCAGCTCGCGGGGTTCAGTCAGGTTCATGATTCAACTCGTTATTCGGCTCGGGCTCGCACGTGGATCGCCGCGAACGGCTCATTCTGCACCAGCTCGACCAAGGATTCCTTGACCAGTTCGAGGATCGCCATAAAGGTCACCACCACCCCCAGGCGTCCTTCTTCAGCGGTGAACAGCTCGACAAAGGGCACGAAACCGCCCCCCTTGAGCCGCTCCAGCACGTCGCTCATGCGCTCGCGCGTGGACAGCGCCTCGCGGCTGACCTGGTGGCTTTCGAACATGTCGCCACGACGCAGCACCTCGGCCATGGACATCAACAACTCGGACAGACTCACATCCGGCAACAACTTGCGCGCCCGTGCTTCCGGGGCATCCAGCTTGGGCACCACCACGTCACGACCGACGCGGCTCAGGCCGTCGATGCCTTCGGCGGCTGCCTTGAAGCGCTCGTATTCCTGCAAGCGACGGATCAGTTCGGCGCGCGGGTCGTCTTCTTCGTCTTCGATGGTTTCGGCGCGCGGCAACAGCATCCGCGATTTGATTTCGGCCAGCATCGCGGCCATCACCAGGTACTCGGCGGCCAGTTCCAGGCGCACCGACTGCATCAATTCGACATAGCCCATGTACTGGCGGGTGATTTCCGCCACCGGGATGTCGAGGATGTTGATGTTCTGTTTGCGGATCAGGTACAGCAGCAGGTCGAGGGGGCCTTCGAAGGCTTCGAGAAAAACCTCGAGCGCATCCGGCGGAATGTACAGGTCCAGCGGCATTTCCAGCACCGCCTGGCCATAGACCATGGCGAACGGCAGTTCTTGCTGGGCGCCGGCCTGACTGTCGATAACGGGTTCTACTGCAGACATTTACGCCTCGGCCATGAACGGCGTCGGGTCGCCGCAACCGACGCGGATCACTTCCGGCTCGCCATCGGCGAGGTTGATCACCGTGGATGCCTTGATGCCGCCGAAACCGCCGTCGATGATCAGGTCCACTTGATGCTCGAGCAATTGGCGCATTTCGTAAGGATCGCTCAGCGGGTCGGTGTCGCCCGGCATGATCAGCGTCACGCTCATCAGCGGTTCGCCGAGTTCTTCCAGCAGCGCCAGGGCAATCGGATGGCTTGGCACACGCAGGCCGATGGTGCGCTTTTTCGGGTGCAACAACAGCCGCGGGACTTCACGGGTGGCGTTGAGAATGAAGGTGTAAGGCCCCGGCAGGTGCGCCTTGAGCACGCGGAAGGTGCCGGTGTCGATCTTGGCGAACAGCCCGAGTTGCGACAGGTCGCAGCAAATCAGCGCGAAGTTGTGCTTCTCGTCCAGTTGACGCAACCGGCGCACGCGCTCCACGGCATTCTTGTCGCCGATCTGGCAACCAATGGCGTAGGAAGAGTCTGTGGGATAAATCACCACCCCGCCGTTGCGGATGATCTCGACAGCCTGTTTGATCAGGCGCGCTTGCGGGTTTTCCGGATGTATCTGGAAAAATTGACTCACATTCTCTACCTGTTCAGACGGCGGCAATAATTGGGTCATGTTTGAATCGACACCACAGTGGTGGCAGATCCTCCGGGAGCGGGCGGTATTCACCGATCTCGGACCAGCCTCCAGGGCCATGAAAATCACTGCCAGCGCTGACCAGCAGACCGAACTCACGGGCGAGAATCGCCAGGCTGCCCACTTGCTCGGCGGGCTGATGGCCATTGACCACTTCGATAGCGTGGCCCCCAGCTTGAATATAGTCAGAAATCAGGCGGCGACGCTTGCTGCGAGTGAAATCGTAGTGCCAGGGATGCGCCAGGCTCACCCAGGCTTTTGCGGCGCGCAGGGTTTCGACGGTTTCTTCCAGGGTCGGCCAGTGTTGCTTGACGTCCCCCAGCTTGCCGGCGCCCAGCCATTTGCGGAACGCTTCGGCGCGATCCTTGACGAAACCTTCACGCACCATCCAGTCAGCGAAGTGCGGGCGGGCCGGCGCGTTGCCGCTGTCGCCCAGTTCCTGTTGAATCGCCCGGGCGCCCTCCAGCGCACCCGGCATGCCCTTCAACGCCAGTTTGCGGCTTATTTCTTCGGAACGTAGCCAACGGCCATCGTGCAACTTGGCGATGGCATCGACCAACGGCGCGGCATTGACATCAAATCCGTAGCCCAGCACATGAATGGTTGCGCCGCCCCAGGTGCAGGACAACTCGACGCCGTTGACCAGTTGCATCCCCAGCGCCGTTGCGGCGCTACGGGCCTCGTCGAGGCCCTCAAGGGTGTCGTGATCGGTCAAGGCCAGGACTCGCACGCCTTTCTCGAACGCACGCGCAACCAGAACCGCAGGCGCCAGGGCGCCATCGGAGGCCGTGCTATGGCAGTGCAAATCAACATTCACAGGGATGTGTAACCTCAAATCAGCCGGCGCTATCGCGCGCCCATATGTTTGTTATTATGCCGCCACATCCTGCTTCTGGCTGCCACTGTGAAACAATTCATCGATTTCATCCCGCTCCTGCTGTTTTTCATCGTATTCAAAATCGATCCACGGGTCGTCGACATCGCCGGTCATCCAGTGACTGTAGGCGGTATTTACAGCGCCACGGCAATGCTGATCATCAGTTCCCTGGTGGTGTATGGCACGCTCTTCATCAAGCAGCGCAAGCTGGAAAAAAGCCAATGGCTGACGCTCATCGCGTGCCTGGTCTTCGGTAGCCTGACACTGGCGTTCCACAGCGAGACCTTCCTGAAATGGAAAGCCCCGGTGGTCAACTGGCTGTTTGCCCTGGCGTTCATCGGCAGCCACTTCATCGGTGACCAGCTGCTGATCAAGCGCATCATGGGCCACGCACTGACCCTGCCGGACCAGGTCTGGACTCGCCTGAACATCGCCTGGATCGCATTTTTCCTGTTCTGCGGTGCCGCCAACCTGTTTGTCGCGTTCACGTTTCAGGAATACTGGGTCGACTTCAAAGTCTTCGGCAGCCTGGGCATGACGCTGTTGTTCCTGGTCGCTCAGGGTATTTACCTGTCCCGCCACCTGCACGACGCCGATACCACCACGCCAAAAACCGAGGACTGACATGCTTTACGCAATCATTGCCACAGACGTCGCCAATTCCCTGGAAGCCCGCCTGGCCGCACGGCCTGCACACCTTGAGCGCCTGCAAGTGCTCAAAGGTGAAGGTCGTATCGTATTGGCCGGCCCGCACCCGGCGGTCGACAGCAATGACCCGGGCGCTGCGGGTTTCACCGGCAGCCTGATCGTCGCCGAATTCGATTCCCTGAGCGCCGCCCAGGCCTGGGCCGACGCCGACCCGTACATCGCTGCAGGCGTCTACGCCAACGTTTTGGTCAAGCCGTTCAAGCAAGTCCTGCCGTAAATCTCTCCCTCGCGATGAACCTTGTCGGTTCATCGCGCTCTCAATCGCTCATTATTCTCGTTTGCCTGCCGACAACCTGCCCAATAATCGATTGGATTCAGGAGCTCCGATGCGCAAAGGTCCGTTGTGTCTGATGTTGGTCACGTTGTCGATCGTGGCGCCCGCCCACGGTGAAGAAAGTGCCGCCGGTGGTAGTTCGACGCCTCTGTCCTTGAGCGCCGGGAGCCAGATCAGCGAGTTGCAGCAACGCTTGAAGGTGAGCGAACAGCAACGAGAAGAATTGAGCAAACAACTGCAAAGTGCAGATGCCGAACGCGAAAGCCCTCAGCTGAGCCGGTTGCGCCAGGAGAATCAGCGTCTGAAGCTGCAACTCAAGGAAGCCCAGGCCAGCAGTCCGCTGCCGCGCTTTTTGACAGACCAGCAGCAATGGTTCGTGATCGGTGCAGGAGTTGCGCTATTGGCCCTGCTCTGCGGTATCTTCGCCAGTGGTGCAAGTCGAAAACGTCGACAATGGCTAAATTGAGTGAGTCATGAGCGAGCTGTTATTAATTGATGACGATCAGGAGCTGTGTGAGCTTCTGGTCAGTTGGCTGAGCCAGGAAGGCTTTCATGTCCGGGCTTGCCACGACGGCCAGAGTGCTCGTCGCGCGCTGGCTGAAACGTCCCCGGCGGCAGTGGTGCTGGATGTGATGCTGCCGGACGGCAGCGGCCTGGAACTGCTCAAGCAATTGCGCAGCGACCATCCGGAATTGCCGGTGCTGATGCTCTCGGCCCGCGGCGAACCTCTGGACCGCATCCTGGGCCTGGAACTCGGCGCCGACGATTACCTGGCCAAACCGTGCGATCCACGGGAACTGACCGCCCGCCTGCGCGCCGTCTTGCGCCGCAGCCATCCGGCGGCGGTGTCCAGCCAGCTTGAACTGGGCGATCTGTGTTTCAGCCCGGTGCGCGGCGTGGTCAGCATCGATGAACAGGAATTCACCCTCACTGTCTCCGAAAGCCGCTTGCTCGAAGCCTTGCTCAAGCAGCCGGGCGAGCCGCTGGACAAACAGGAACTGGCGCAGATCGCCCTCGGTCGCAAGCTCACCCTGTACGACCGCAGCCTGGACATGCACGTCAGCAACCTGCGCAAAAAGATCGGTCCCCACCCCGACGGCCGCCCGCGCATCGTCGCCCTGCGCAGCCGTGGCTATTACTACAGCCTCTGAAACCTCGCACTCCCCTGTAGGAGCCGGCTTGCTGGCGATAGCGGTGGATCAGGCGGAGACTCTGCTGACTGACACTCCGCCATCGCCAGCAAGCCGGCTCCTACAGGGTCGGTGTGGTGTCAGGTCAATACGGCGCCGGGGTTTGTCAGGTGGATGCCAAACCGTCTTTACCCAAGCTTTACGCTCCCCTGACCGCCGCTGACCTTGATCTGCGTAATCTGTACTCATCCGGAACGTACCGGGAACGAGACAAGGAGATTCACCATGCGCAAGACTCTTATCGCTCTGATGTTCGCTGCCGCCCTGCCAACCGTTGCCATGGCCATGCCTGAAGGCGCCGGCCCGATGGGGGGTTCGATGGACGGCTCGCGCCACGGCGGTCAGATGCACGGCATGCACGGCAAAGGCCCGTACAGCCAACTGGACCTGAGCCGCGAACAGCGCGAGCAGATCCGCAAGATCATGGGCGAGCAGATGCACGAGCGTAAGCAAGTGGTCGACAAGTACCTGGAAAAACTCTCGCCGGCGGACCAGAAAGCCATGAAAGATGAAATGGCCGCCAACCACAAGAAAGCCGAGGCCGATGTGCGCGCCCTGCTGAAACCGGATCAACAGAAGCAATTCGACGAGATCCAGAAAAAACAGGCTGAGCGCCGCGCCGAATGGGCCGAGTTCAAGGCCTGGAAAGCGCAACAACCGCAAAAAGCGCAATAATGCGCTGACCCCGGACCCAACGGCTGTACACCGTTGGGTCTGATGCCACCCTGTTCAATGTGGGAGCGAGACCGGCTTGCCGGCGATAGCGATGTGTCAGTCAACACAACTGTTGAATGTGACGCCGCCATCGCCGGCAAGCCGGTCTCGCTCCCACATGGAATTCAGTCAGCTTGAGGATTTTCTGTGCGCTCATTGTTCTGGCGTATCCTGGCCAGCTTCTGGCTGGCCATCGCTCTGGTGGCAGGGCTGTCCATTCTGCTCGGGCACATGCTCAACCAGGACGCGTGGATTCTCAGTCGCCACCCGGGCCTCAATACCCTGCCCGAAGAATGGACGCAAACCTACGAAGCCCAGGGCGAAGAAGCCGCCCAGGACATTCTCGAACAGCGCAAACGCCAGTATCACATCGACGTTCAGGTGCTCAACGAAAGCGGTGACCCGCTCGTTCGCGGCACCTTTCCGCGCCGCGCGGCTGCCTTCGAAGCACGGCAGAACAACGATGACCGACGCCTGCCGTGGCGGCGTCTGACCGCCGAGTACACCAGTGAAAAAACCGGCGACACCTACCTGCTGATTTATCGTATTCCGCACCCGGAGCTGGACTCATGGCACCGCGAAAGCCTGCTCTGGCCACTGAGTGCGCTGGGCATCGCGCTCGTGGTGCTGACCCTGTTCAGCCTGTTCGTGACCCTGTCCATCACCCGACCGCTAAGCCGCTTGCGCGGCGCGGTGCATGATCTGGGGCAAACCACCTATCAACAGAACAGCCTGGTGAAACTGGCCAACCGTCGCGATGAGTTCGGCGTGCTCGCCAACGATTTCAACCGCATGGGCTCACGGCTGCAAAGCCTGATCGGCAGTCAGCGCCAATTGCTGCGCGATGTGTCCCACGAGTTGCGCTCACCGCTTGCCCGGTTGCGCATAGCGCTGGCACTGGCCGAACGGGCCAACCCCGAAGAACGGGAAAAACTCTGGCCGCGCCTGACCCGCGAGTGCGACCGCCTCGAAGCGCTGATCAGCGAGATCCTGGTACTGGCACGGGTCGATGCCGACAACGCCAGCGCAGAAGACGTTGATCTGAATGCGCTGCTCAACTCGCTGCAAAAGGATGCGCAACTGGGTTCGCCGGAGCAGAACGTTCGTCTCGACGCAGAACCGCAACTGAATCTCAAAGGCTGGCCGACAATGATCGAGCGCGCCGTGGACAACCTGCTGCGCAACGCCCAGCGCTTCAACCCGGTGGGGCAATCGATTGAAATGCAGGCAGTGCGTCAGGGTGAGCGGATTGTGGTGAGCGTGCGTGACCATGGGCCGGGGGTCGACGCCGAGCATTTGAGCCAGTTGGGTGAGCCGTTTTATCGGGCGCCGGGGCAGACGGCAGCGGGGCATGGTTTGGGATTGGCCATTGCACGCCGGGCGGCGGAGCGGCATGGCGGGAGTCTGGTGTTGGCCAATCATCCGGATGGCGGGTTCATTGCCAGTCTGGAATTACCTTTAGTACCCGGGGCTGTCGTCCAACCCTAAAAGCTTCGCGGGCAAGCCTCGCTCCTACAGGTTTATGTCAGTCACAATGCTGTGGCACGACACCTAACCCTGTAGGAGCGAGGCTTGCCCGCGAAGCATTTGATCTTAGGGTTTTGAAGGCCAGACGCTGACGAATTCAGCCAGATCGACTTTCTCTGCAACGCGCGGTTCTTTCAGCGGCGTGCCCAGGTACAGGAAAGCAATCACCTCTTCCCCTTCAGCCAACCCCAACCCTTTGGCCACATGCGCCGAATACGCCAGCTCACCGGTGCGCCAGACCGCGCCAATACCTTGCGCATAGGCTGCCAGCAGAACCCCGTGCGCCGCACAGCCGGCCGCGAGCAACTGCTCGGACTTCGGATACTTGACGTGATCCTGCAACCGCGCGATCACCACGACCACCAACGGTGCGCGCAGCGGACCATTGCGGGCCTTGTCCAGCACCGCTTCGGACGCTTCGCTGTCCTGCAGTTTCGCGGCTTCGGCCAGCAACTCGCCCATCTGCTCGCGCGCTGCACCTTCGACTGTCAGGAAGCGCCAAGGCTGCAAATGGCCGTGGTCCGGCGCACGCATCGCGGCGTTAAACAGCACTTCGCGCTGCTCGGCGGTAGGGGCCGGGTCGATCAGTCGTGGAACGGAAACACGGTTGAGCAAAGCGTCGAGAGCCTGCATCGGCCACCTCCTGAAAAAAATGTCCGGCTATTCTAGCTGCAAGTGCCACGGGATGCCGGTTTACATGCCCTGCCCCACGGGTAGAATGGCGCCCTTCCTACTTTCAGCCCGAGCGGACTTCATGGCGTTGCCGACCTTACGTCTCATTGGTTTCATCATCGGCCTCTTCCTGATCACGCTGGCGATCGCCATGGTCGTGCCCATGGCCACCCTGTTGATTTTCGATCGCACCGGCGATCTGCCGTCGTTCCTCTGGGCCAGCATGATCACCTTTGTCGCCGGCCTGGCGCTGGTGATCCCCGGCCGCCCCGAGCACGTGCACTTGCGCCCGCGGGACATGTACCTGCTGACCGTCAGCAGTTGGCTGGTGGTGTGCATCTTCGCGGCGCTGCCATTCCTGTTGACCCAGCACATCAGCTACACCGACTCATTCTTCGAAAGCATGTCCGGGATTACGGCCACCGGTTCAACGGTGCTCAATCACCTGGATGACATGTCCCCCGGCATCCTGATGTGGCGCTCGTTGCTGCACTGGATCGGTGGCATCGGCTTTATCGGCATGGCCGTCGCGATTCTGCCGTTGCTGCGTATCGGTGGCATGCGGCTGTTTCAGACCGAGTCGTCGGACCGTTCCGAAAAAGTCATGCCCCGTTCGCACATGGTGGCGCGTTTGATCGTAGCAGCCTACGTCGGCATCACCATTTTCGGCAGCCTGGCGTTCTGGTGGGCCGGGATGAGCCCGTTCGATGCGATCAACCACGCGATGTCGGCCATTTCCACCGGCGGTTTCTCCACCTCCGACCAGTCACTGGCCAAATGGACGCAACCGGCGGTGCACTGGGTGGCGATTGTCATCATGATTCTCGGCAGCTTGCCGTTCACCCTGTATGTGGCAACGTTGCGTGGCAACCGCAAGGCGCTGATCAAGGATGAACAGGTTCAAGGTTTGCTCGGCATGTTGTTGGTGACGTGGCTGGTGCTCACCACCTGGTACTGGTGGACCACTCAGTTGCATTGGCTGGACGCGCTACGGCATGTGGCGCTGAACGTGACGTCGGTAGTGACCACCACCGGTTTCGCACTCGGGGACTACAGCCTGTGGGGCAATTTCTCGCTGATGCTGTTCTTTTATCTGGGCTTTGTCGGCGGTTGCTCGGGATCGACTGCAGGCGGGATCAAGATTTTCCGTTTCCAGGTCGCCTACATTCTGCTCAAGGCCAACCTTAACCAGTTGATTCACCCGCGCGCGGTGATCAAGCAGAAGTACAACGGCCATCGCCTCGACGAAGAGATCGTGCGTTCGATCCTGACCTTTTCGTTCTTCTTCACCATTACCATCTGTGTGATCGCCCTGCTGTTGTCGCTGCTCGGCGTCGACTGGATGACCGCGCTGACCGGCGCCGCCAGTACCGTTTCCGGGGTCGGCCCGGGGCTGGGCGAAACCATTGGCCCGGCGGGCAACTTCGCCACCCTTCCGGATGCCGCCAAGTGGATTCTGTCGTTCGGCATGCTGCTCGGCCGACTGGAGATCATTACGGTGTTTGTTCTGTGTATTCCGGCGTTCTGGCGTCACTGACCTGGTTCGGCGCATCCATCAGCCGCACCCGGTACTCGCCGGGGGTGGCATCGAACCAGCGTCGGAAGGCGCGGAAGAAATTGCTCGGATCGGCGAACCCCAACAGGTAGGCAATTTCCAGCAGGGTCATGCTCGGTTGCGCCAGATACTGCTCGGCCAGTTCGCGCCGGGTGTCATCGAGCAGCGTCTGAAAACTCGTGCCCTCTTCCTGCAAGCGTCGCTGCAACGTCCGTTGCGACAAGTGCAGCGTCTGCGCCACGGTATCGCGCTTGGGTTCGCCCTGGGGCAGTAAACGGCACAACACCTGACGGGCCTTGTGGGTCACGCGGCTTTCGGAAAAGCGCGCCAGGTATTCCCCGGCAAAGCGGTCATGCAGCAGCGCCATGGCCTCATTGGCGGTTGGCAGCGGAGCTTCCATGTCGGCGCGCTCGAAAATCAGCGCGTCATAAGGCGCGTTGAACACCAGCGGCGCATGGAAGGCTTGTTTATACGGTTCGAGATCGACGGGCTGTTCGCCCTGCACCAACACCTTGCGCGGTTGCAGGGTGCGCCCGGTCAGCCAGCCGCACAGCGCCAGCGCGCAGGCCAGCGAGGCTTCGGCACTTTGTCGGGTCGGCGGCAGATGGTCGCCGTGGACCGTCAGAATCAGGGCATACCCTTCATCCAGCAGACGGAAACTCAGGTCGGCACTTTCGGCGATGATCCGCTGATAACGCACCAAACGCTGGAAGCCTTCGGCCAGGGTCTGACTGGACATCAAGGCGTACCCAGCCACGTGGAATGACGCCGGTCGCACGACCTTGCCCATGTTCAGGCCAATCGCCGGGTTACCGGACAGCTCGACCGCGCGCTGCCACAGGCGTGTCATGGAATCTTGCGGGAAGCGCGCATCCGGATCGTCCAGTGACGCATAGTCGAGCCCCAGCTGCTTGAACAGAACCCGGCAATCCAGGCCGTCCATCTCCAGTGCTTTGACAATCCCCATCGCCCAGCTTGCAGAAGTCGTTCGTTCGCTCATGGCGTCTACTTACATGATGAGCCGCATGCTACGGCCAATTTCCGAAGGATACTAAAGTGGCGCCCATTGTCACTGGCTGATGCCAATGATCACTCTAGACTCAAATAAGCTACCCGCAGAACAACTTGCAGTCAGAACAATAACCACAGAGATCGCAGTCGTGGAAAACATCAGACGTTTCAACAGCTTCGCTGAGTTTTACCCGTATTACCTCAGCGAACACAGCAACAGTACCTGCCGACGATTGCACTTCATTGGCACGACGCTGGTTATTTGCATTCTGGCGCTGACCATCGGCAAAGGTGCCTGGTCGATGCTGCTGGCCGTTCCACTGGCGGGATACAGCTTCGCCTGGGTCGGGCATTTCTTCTTTGAAAAGAATCGTCCTGCAACCTTTCAACATCCGTTTTACAGCCTGCTCGGCGATTTTGTGATGTTTCGCGACATGATTCTGGGCCGCGTACCGTTCTAGGCGCAGCCGCTATAGAAAAGCAAAGAGAGACTAGCCGATGAATGCCAATGCCCGCTTCACCCACATGCAGGACGGCACGCAGGAAGACTGGGCGATCATCGCCGCCGACTTCAGTGCCTACGCGAGGCAATTACCACAACGGATCATGGCGCACCTGAAACTGCTGGAGGGTGATTTTGGCGGGTTCCCGGTGGATCGCCTGACCCACTCCCTGCAAACCGCCAGCCGCGCCTGGCGCGATGGCCGCGACGAAGAGTACGTGGTGTGCGCCCTGCTTCACGACATCGGTGACACGTTGGGCTCCTACAACCACCCGGACATCGCGGCGGCGATCCTCAAGCCATTTGTCAGCGCCGAGAATGTGTGGATGGTGGAGAAACACGGGATTTTCCAGGGTTACTACTTTTTCCATCACTTGGGGATGGACCGGCATTTACGCGAGCAATTCAGCGGGCATCCGCAGTATCAGGCGACCATCGAGTTTTGCGCGAAGTATGATGCGGCGGCGTTTGATCCCGAGTATGAAACGTTACCGCTGAGCTTCTTCGAGCCGATGATGGAGCGGTTGTTTGCTCATCCGAAGAACTCGATTTACAGGGCGGCGATGGAAGAACACGCGCCGGCCTGACAGATCTGCGGTGTCAGGCCTGGCCTCTTCGCGGGCAAGCCTCGCTCCTACAAATGCGGCGCTGGCCCTGTAGGAGCGAGGCTTGCCCGCGAAGGCGTCTGACCGGCCTACGCGGGCTCCGCGATTTTGATGGCCTTCAACTCCGCCTCCCGCGCCTGGGCATCCGCCAACCGGTACAACTCGATCGAACCATCCCAATGTTCGATCAGCGCCGTACACGACTCCACCCAATCCCCGCAATTGAGGTAATCCACCTCGCCCACCTTGCGAATCTCGGCATGGTGAATGTGCCCGCACACCACGCCGTGCAACTCGCGTTTGACGCATTCGTGGGCGATGGCTTCTTCGAAGTCGCTGATGAAGCTGACCGCGGTTTTCACTTTGTGCTTGAGGTACGCCGACAGTGACCAGTAACCGTAGCCATACCGGGCACGCCAATGGTTGAGCCAGCGGTTGAGGGTCAGGGTGAATTCGTAGGCCGAGTCGCCGAGGAACGCCAGCCAGCGGTGATAGCGGGTAATCACGTCAAACTGGTCGCCGTGGATCACCAGCAAATGACGGCCGTCGGCGGTCACGTGCACGGCCTCATCCACCAACTGGATGTTGCCCAGAATCAGCTTCGAGTAACGGCGCAGGAATTCGTCGTGGTTGCCAGTGACATAAATCACCTCGGTGCCGCGCTTGCTCATGGTCAACAGACGACGGATCACGTTGGTGTGCGCCTGGGGCCAGTACATGCCGCCGCGCAGCTTCCAGCCATCGATGATGTCGCCGACCAGGTAGATCTTGTCCGCGTGGTAGCCCTTGAGAAACTGCGACAAGTGCTCGGCCTGGCAATCCCGGGTGCCCAGATGCACATCGGAAATCCACAAGGTCCGCACACGTTGCTTACGACTGGGTTTGGCGAGCTCGGCGCTGGTCATGGGCAACCCTCTGCGATTGTTTGCGCAAGCTTGCGCCGGTCGGGTTAATTGCCCATGACAGGGACAAGTCAGTCCTGTGACAACGCACATGAACGCCCTCGGTGTAGACTGGCAGCCTTAATCGGGAGACCTGCGATGAGACCGATCCTCACGCTGCGCCAATACACTCACGACCTGATCGTCCACAGCCACGACCACGCGCAACTGGTGTTCGGGTTGTCGGGTGCGCTGGATTTCGAAGTCGACGGGCATGGCAGCCAGGTGGTTCAGCAGAGTTTCGTGGTCGTCCCGTCCGGCTTCCATCATGCGTGCGGCAGCGCCAATGGCAGCCGCTGCCTGGTGCTGGATGTGCCGAGCGATCAATGGGTGGTTCAGTCCCTTGGCGAGCACGCCGATGCCAGCCGCCGCTTGCTCGACAACGCAGGGCGCCTGCCGCTGGATGCCGGGCAAAGCCAATTGGTCAGTTGGCTGGCGGGCAGTCAGGTCAGCGACCCGCTGATCGCGCAACAAGGCGCGGTACTGTTGCTGGCCAGCCTCAACAACGCCAAAAGCGAAGGGGTGGGCGGTCGGCGCCTGCCGTACGCCGCATTGAATGCGCACATCGATCAATACGCGGCCTATCCGTTGCAAGTGGCCGATCTGGCGCGCATTGCCGGGCTGTCCAGCGCTCGGCTGCATGCGCGATTTGTCGCTGAATGCGGGCAGACGCCGATGGACTACATCCGCAGCCGTCGTTTGCACATGGCCGTGAGTATGTTGCGCGATTCAGCATTGCCCGTTGGCGAGATTGCGAGTCGGGTCGGCTACAGCTCTCAAAGTGCATTTTCAGCGGCGGTGCTGCGGGAGTTTGGTGTCTCACCCGGCAAATTGCGGCGCGAGGCTGGCGACAAATGATGCGAGCCTGACGACAGACAGGCATACCGACAGCCCTCTAGACTGCACCTCTGTTGGTTATGTTTATCAAGGATCGCAATGACTCCCCGTACCGCCCTGGGCGCACTGCATATCGGCGCATTGATGTTTGGCCTGACCGGCGTGTTCGGCAAACTCGCCGCCGCCTCCCCCGCCGTTATCGTCTTCGGTCGTGCGGCCTTTGCCGTGCTCGCCCTGGCCCTTTTCGCACGGTTCGCCAGCCACACCCGCTGGCAAAAACTCGACGCCGTGGACTGGCGCCGATTGCTGCTCAGCGGTTTGTTGCTGGCCGGACACTGGGTGAGTTTCTTCATTGCGGTAAAGGTGGCGGGCGTGGCGATCGCGACCCTCGGTTTCGCCAGTTTCCCGGCGTTCACCGTGATCCTGGAAGGGTTGATCTTCCGCGAGCGAATTCGCGCCAACGAGATCCTGCTGGTGGTACTGGTGAGTGTTGGGCTGGTGCTGGTCACGCCAGACTTCGATCTGGCCAGCGGCGCCACCACCGGCCTGTTATGGGCGGTAGGTTCTGGCCTGCTGTTCGCGTTGCTGTCGCTGACCAACCGCGCCAGTTCCGGCCGAATTCCGCCGGTACAGGCTGCGCTGTGTCAGAACGTAGTGGTCGCGTTGTGTTTGCTGCCGGTAGCGGCACCGCAACTGAGCGAAGTGCGCACCATTGACTGGCTGTGGATCGGCCTGCTGGGAGTATTCTGTACCGGCGTCGCCCACAGTCTGTTCGTCGCCAGCCTCGCGGTGATCAAGGCACGAACCGCCGCCGTGGTATTTGCGCTGGAGCCGGTGTACGGCATCACCATGGCGTGGTTGTTGTTCAATGAAAATCCGACGCTGCGCATGCTGATCGGCGGCGCGTTGATCATCGTCGCGATTGTCGTGTCCAGCAGGCTCTCCGGCGGTTCAAGCAAGAAAGTGGTCGCTGCCGAAGCCGCGTCTCACTGAGTGCGGTCGTTGTGGCCCAGGTCGCGGTCCGGATCAATCTGATCGCGGACCCGCTGCTTGAGTACCTTGGCCTCCGGAAAACCGCCGTCAGCCTTGCGCTCCCAGATCTGCACATCGTTACAGAAAATGTGAAACACGCCACCGGTGCCAGGCACCAGCGACACCTTGCCCAAATCGTCGCCAAAGGTACTGAGCAGTTCTTGCGCCAACCACGCCGCACGCAACAGCCATTGGCATTGCGTGCAGTAAGTGATGACGATTTCCGGTTTATGCGCGGTCATGACGGGCGAAACTCCTGAGCCAAGGGGCACCGCCATGATAGAGCGTCAGCGGATGCCGGCCAACAAGGTCCGCGCAGTCTGTTTGAGTGGCTCATCACCGTCCTTGAGCAACTCGTTCAGCAGCTCGATGGCGCTGTCCAGATCGCCGTCATCGATGCAGGTCTGAGCCTGTTCCAGTTTGCCTGCGTTGGTCGGTTCCACCGGTTCCTGTTTCAGCGGTACAAGCTCAAGCGACTGACCTGCATCGGCGAATTCATTGAGAAAATCGTCGTCCAGAGACTGTGAGTCCGGTTCGGCGATCCATTCCAGCTCGGGCTCGCCCAGGGTCGGTTCTTCGGGTTTGGGCGGTTCGTCCGAGGGTTTAGGGTTTTCGAATGGACTGACCAGGTCCCAACTCGAATCCATCGACAGGTCCTCCAGGTTCAACTGGAACTCATCGCTCGGCGCTGCTTCGGTTTTTACCGGAGTCGTGATAACGCTGGTCGCAGCCTCGGGCACCGCGCTGTTCAGCTTCGGGTAGCGGGCACGGATTTCCTGAAGTTGCCGGGAATCGAACCCGGCGTCTCGCAAGCTGCTCTCCTGCGCATCATAGGCTGGCACATCCCCTTGTTTACCGAGGACTTCCAGCAGTTGCACCGCCAGATCCGTGCGCTGTGGTTCCTTGACCAGGGCATCTCGCAACAATGCCGCCGCTTCGGAAAAACGCCCATACGTCAGATAGATGCCCACACCCTCCAGCACATCGCCGGACGGCGTTTCTTCGTGATGCACAGGGGCGGCCTTCACAACCGGCGCTACGGTTCGATCAAGCACCGGTTCATGCCGTGACGGTAAAACCGGGAGATCTTCGGGCAATGCCTGAATCTGCTGTCGTTGCCGACGAACAATCAGCCCCAGCACCAGCCCCAGCAGCGCCAGCAACCCGATAATCAGCGGCCAGTTGAACGCCTCCGGCTCTTGTCCCACGACCGGGGCAGGCACCACGGCTTGCGGCGTGACCGGCGGTGCTTGCTGGACCTCCGCCAGGCGGGTTTGCAATTCGGTGATCTGTTTTTTTTGGCCGGCGATCTGTTCGTCTTGAGCCTGCAGCTTCGCATTCAACTCATCGACGGTTTTTTGCAGTTGCTGATTTTGCAGCACGCTGGCAGTCAGCTGTTCTGCGACAGGATCAATCACCGGTACAGCGGCCGGCGGCTCAACCTTCGCCTGGGCGGTTTTCTTCGCTACGGGTGGAGGCGCAACGGCGGGTGTAACGCTCGGAAATGGAGAGTTCGGTGAACTGGCGGCGGGTTCGTCAGTGACCGGAGTAATGCCCGGCGTTCCCGGAGGATCGATCAGCACGGTGTACTCGCGCAGCACACGGCCGTTCGGCTGGTTCAGTTGCACGAGAAAATTCAGGAAGGGTTCGTTGACCGCTTTGTTGGAGCTCACCCGGATCAGGCTGCGATTGCCCCGCAGGATCGGTGTGAACTTCAGGTCATTGAGAAAGAAAAGCCGTTCGACACCGGCACGGCTGAACTCGTCTGCCGTCGCCAGGCTGACCGACAGCTCGCCCTCCTCCAGACCGACGGCATCCACCAGGGCGATGTCGGCACGCAACGGTTGATTGAGCGCCGAATGCAGGGTGATCTCACCCAGGCCCAGTGCAGGCGCCAATGCCGAGTAGCTGACAAACCCACCGGCCAGCAGCAGCCTGGCGCAACACCGCAATACAACGTGCCAACTCTCAAGCATGAGCATCCCTTAGATAACCAGAACCAACCAGTGCGTGTTCGCACATCCGTTACGAACACGATATTGCCTGGTAGTTCTTTATAGTCTGCCCAACGGGGTATCTCAAAAAGCCGGCGCTTGCTTATGCCTCAAGATTTTTCCAGGTTGGCCAGTATGTGCCCGTGGACTCGCATGCAGACCTTCAAATCCGCCTCATCGACGCCGTCGAACAGCTCGTGGCGCAGTTGAGTGGCAATGGTTTCAATTTGTTCGATCAGGGGAAGGGCCGGTGCACAGAGGACGATTTTTTTTGCCCGGCGATCTTCGAGCACTGCCTGGCGCTGAACCAGGCCCTGGCTTTCCAGGCTGTCGAGCAGTCGTGCCAGGGTGGGCCCTTCGACGCCGACGCTTTGCGCCAATTCACGTTGGGTCGGGGCGTCGTCAAAACGCGCGAGGTGCAGCAGCACCAGCCAGCGCGCCTGAGACAAACCCAGGCCGGCCAGACGGCGGTCCAGTTCGGCACGCCAGCCGCGCGACATCTGGGCCAGTTGCATGCCAAAGCGGTGTTGATCGGTTAACGGCATAAAACACTCATGGTTAGACTGAAATAGAGAAAAACTAATTATTAGTCAGCTAAGCATGACCCTTGGCTTGAGGCAAGGTTTGCTCTGTACTGAATCGTTACATCAATACAACCGTTTCAGGATTTGAGCGTCAGATCTCGAATTCCGATTGCAGTGCGGCACGTACGCAGTACAAAACACCTTCCGGCACACGACCGGCGAACAGCGCAGCAATCTCCGCCACCGGCGGCAACTCACCCTCGCCGTCGAGGAACGCGTCCTGCACTTCCCCCATCAAGTCTTCGGGCAGATCCAGCGCCTGTTCCAGCGACAACTGCTGCTTGCCAATGGCCTCGGCGAGCATGGTGTAGACATTCTTTTCCGAACATTGCAGCTGACCGGCGATTTGCAGCGGCGTCATGCCGGCCCGCGCGAGCGTTATCAATTCGTGGCGCACGTCGGCCACCACTTTTGGTGCCTCGACCTGACCGCCGAGGACTTCGAGGAAGGCCTCGCCGTAACGCTCCAGTTTGCGCGCACCGACACCGCTGACCGTGGCCATTTCCGATAGAGAGGTCGGCTGGCTGCGGAGCATTTCCAGCAAGGTCGAGTCGGGGAAGATGACGTACGGCGGCACCCCATGCTCCTCGGCGAGCTTGCGGCGCAAGGCGCGCAAGGCTTCCCACTGTTCGCGTTCTTCGCCGCGAACCAGCTGGCTTGCCTGGCTCTTGCTGCTTTTCGCCGTGGTTTGCGGCTTGAGGTCGCGACGCAGTTCCAGGGTCACTTCACCCTTTAGCAGCGGTCGGCAGGTGTCACTCAGGCGCAGGCCGCCATAACCTTCGAGATCGATGTCGGCCAGACCGCGCGCCACCAATTGGCGAAACAGGGAGCGCCACTCACTCTCGCCCATCGACTTGCCGACACCGTATACCGACAGGTGTTGATGGCCGAAGCTGCGGACCTTTTCGTTGTCCTTGCCCAGCAACACATCCACCAGATGCCCGACGCCATAACGCTGGCCGGTGCGATAAATCGCCGAGAGCGCCTGACGGGCCGGTTCGGTAGCGTCCCAGGTCTGCACGCCGTCAACGCAGTTGTCGCAGTGACCGCACGGCTCGGGCATGTCTTCGTCGAAGTAGGCCAGCAAGGTTTGACGACGGCAGCGGGTTTCTTCGCAGAGCGAGAGCATGGCATCAAGCTTGTGATGCTCCAGACGCTTGTGGCGCTCGTCACCTTCGGAGTTCTGCAACATCTGCTTGAGCATCACCACGTCTTGCAGGCCGTAAGCCATCCAGGCATCCGCCGGCAGACCGTCACGGCCGCCGCGACCGGTTTCCTGATAGTAAGCCTCAAGGGATTTCGGCAAATCGAGGTGAGCAACAAAACGTACGTTGGGTTTGTCGATGCCCATGCCGAACGCCACGGTGGCAACCATGATCAGGCCTTCCTCGTTGAGGAAGCGCTTCTGGTGCAGCGCTCGTGTTTCGTTGGGCAGGCCGGCGTGGTACGGCAGCGCCGGGAAACCCTGCTCGCTGAGGAACACCGCCACTTCATCGACTTTCTTGCGCGACAGGCAGTAGACAATGCCGGCATCGCTGCGCCGCTCCGCGAGGAACGCCAACAACTGTTTGCGCGGCTGCTCCTTGGGCACGATGCGGTAAAAAATGTTCGGGCGGTCGAAACTGGAGAGGAAGCGCTCGGCATCCTGCAAGTGCAAACGATCGACGATTTCTTCGCGAGTACGCTTGTCCGCCGTCGCGGTCAGGGCGATGCGTGGAACATTGGGAAACAGTTCCGCCAACTGGCCCAGTTGCAGATACTCGCGGCGGAAGTCGTGGCCCCATTGGGACACGCAGTGGGCTTCGTCGATGGCGAACAGGGCAATTTCAAGGCTTTGCAGGAAGGCCAGCATGCGTGGCTGGACCAGACGTTCCGGCGCGAGGTAGAGCATCTTCACTTCACCGCGCTTGATCCGCGCAGCGAGATCGCGCTGCTGCTCGGCGCTCAGCGTGGAGTTCAACGCAGCGGCAGCGACGCCCAATTCTTCGAGGGTCGCGACCTGGTCGTCCATCAGCGCGATCAGCGGCGACACCACCACCGCCAGCCCTTCGCGCAGCAGCGCCGGCACCTGGAAGCACAGGGATTTACCGCCACCGGTAGGCATCAGCACCAGGGCGTCGCCGCCACTGGCCACGCGCTCAATGATTGCACCCTGACGGCCACGGAAACTGTCGTAGCCGAAGATGTCCTTGAGGACGCGTTGAGCCTGTTCGAGCATAAAAACTCCAAAAATCACCGAAACATCCCTGCAAGGCTGGTTCAGAACCACGCAGGCTGCACTGACAAATCGTAAGTGCGCATTGCATGACGCTTCACATTTCAGCCGCGACGCCAGCAGGGCATCACAAAGCGCGGGAGTATACCCGAGGGCTTCCTTGCAAAGGGCGCCGCTTAGAAGAGGATCACGATGTAACGTCCGTGGGATATTTCATGTTGCACCGCGATCAGGTGGGGTTGGGGTTGGGGTTGGGGTTGGGGTTGGGGTTGGGGTTGGGGTTGGGGTTGGGGTTGGGTACATATCCGTTTCTGCGGTAATGGCTGCTATTGGTTTCGCCCTTACGGCGAGTTACTTGGAAAAGCGCCAAGTAACCAAGCGCTCTTGCCCCTTTCGTTCGGCCCTTCGCCAAGGCTCAGGGTTCCCTCGCTCCGGTCCTGCTCCGTGGGCCCGCCGCCATCGGCCATCCATGGCCGGGGGCGGCTAACCCGGCCTCCATGCCGGGTTGCCCACTGCGCAGAACCTCCACTCGGCCTCTCGAGGGGGCGACTACCGCCACAGCCGCCGAGGCGGCCTGAAAGCCGACCTGGCTCTTTGGATGTCCGCGTTGTCCTTCTCTGCTGCGTTCACTCATTCCGGATATGTACACCGCCCCCCTGTAGGAGCTGGCTTGCTGGCGATGGCGTCCGTTCAGTCACGCACTCATTGCCTGACCCACCGCTATCGCCAGCAAGCCGGCTCCTACACGGTGATTGGGTTCACACGATTCAAAATTGTAGGAGCTGGCTTGCCAGCGATGGAGGTCAACGATAACGCGGGCTGTCTGAATGAACGCGTTGCCCCGACGCTTTTCGCCGGCAAGCCGGCTCCTACAATGGATTGGGTTCACACGATTCAAAATTGTAGGAGCCGGCTTGCTGGCGATGGACGTCAACGATAATGCGGACTGTCGGAATGAACGCGTTGTCCGGTCGTTTTTCGCGGGCAAGCCTCGCTCCTACAGGGAATCGTGTGTGCTTTTGATTTCCACCACTCATCAGGCCGAGCGTTAGCTCGCCTTCCGCTTTTGATCTGAGCGCCCCCTCGAGAGGCCGAGCGCAGGTTCTGCGCAGTGGGCAACCCGGCATGGATGCCGGGTTAGCCGCCCCCGGCCAGGGATGGCCGATGGCGGCGGGCCCACGGAGCAGGACCGGAGCGAGGGTATGCCGAGCCACAGCGAGGCACCGAACGAAAGGGGCAAGAGCCCTTGGTTACTTGGGGCTCTTCCAAGTGACTCGCCGTAAGGGCGAAACCGATAGCAGCCGTAACCACAGAAACGGATATGTACACCATCAAAATCCTCGCCGACTGACACACAGCATTCGCAAGCAGGCTCGCTCCAGCAAGGAATGCGCTGTTCTGGAAAATCGCTGGGGGCAAATATGCCGCGCGGCTGGCCTGAGTGCTCAAGAAGGCCTAGAATTCCCGCATCTGTTAATTCCCAAGGTAGCCCTTTAATGTCCTTCGCTGAGCAACTAACCCGCCTGCAAGTCTTCCTCGACGCCGATGAACTGCATGACGAGGCGCTGGACTACGTGGCCGCCCACGGCTACCTCACCGCGCTGTCGATCTGTTCCGAAAGCGTTCCCGACCGTGAATGGATCGACGCCCTCTTCGCCGAAGAGCCGCATTACGCCGACGACACCGAGCGTGAAGCCATCGAATCCACCCTGCTGGCCCTCAAGGCTCACATCGCCCGTCAACTGGCGTCCGATGAAGAGTTCGAGCTGCCGTGCGAACTGGACCTGGGCGACGACCCGGACGATTCCGACCTGCGTGGCTGGTGCATCGGCTTCATGGAAGGCGTGTTCCTGCGCGAAGCGGCCTGGTTCGAAACCGCCGAAGACGAAGTCAGCGAAATGCTGCTGCCGATCATGGTCGGTTCGGGTCTGTTCGACGAGCAGCCCGAGTTCTCCGACATCGCGGCCGACGCCAACCTGATGGACGACATGATCGTGCAGATCCCGGAAGCCCTGACCGCGCTGTACCTGCTGTGCAACGCGCCAGACGAAAAACCGGCGATCCTCAAGCCACGTCACCACTAAGGTTTTGCCTATGGACAACCCCATAGGCAACCGCTCCCTGATGTTGCGTTACGGGCTGCTGGCCATCGGCTGGCTGAGCGTAGCGCTGGGGGTGATCGGGATTTTCCTCCCGGTATTGCCCACCACGCCTTTCCTGCTGCTGGCGGCCGCCTGCTTCGCCCGCAGTTCGCCGCGTTTTTACAACTGGCTGGTGGAGCATCCACGGCTGGGTCCGTGGATTCGCGACTACCTCGACGGCAACGGCATCCCGCTCAAGGGCAAGGTCTACGCCATCGGCCTGATGTGGGTAAGCATTCTGTTGTCCTGCTACCTGGTGCCCCTGCCGTGGGCGCGCGGGTTCATGCTGACCAGTGCGGTGCTGGTGACGGTATATATTCTTCGGCAAAAAACTCTCTGAAAATCCGGGCCATTGCGATGTGATGCTGGCTGTCACTCCAACCGCTTATCGGAAACCCTCCCACAACTGTTATTTCTGACAGTAGTCAATGCTGATGCTTCACGCATTAAATCAATCCGGCACTCACACCAGGACCGGAGTCCATCACCATGACAGCCAGACAACCGAACGTCCCGTCGGGCACTGCGCCCGAGGAAACAGATTTGATATTGAGTATCACAGCCGTCTGGGACTCCGAAGGGGTCCTTGTAGGTCAAAACCGCGAGACCTCCGACACCTTCTTCACGGTCAGTGGAACCGCTGACCCGGACACGCAGATTGCAGTACGGGACGGCTTTACTCCATTGGCATACGCGCGAAGCAATGCGCAAGGCGTATGGAAGACCGATTTATTCGGGGTCACGCAGGTCAAACGTTACAGCCTGATAGCCAGGAATGAAGCCCCCCCTAACAACACTTCTACCCCCCTCGAGTCTTCACCGTGGTCGCCGACGCCCCCATCATCGAGTACATAGAAGATGACGAGGGAACGATTGATGAAGGCGAAACGACCTACTCCTCATCGGTGAGCGTCACAGGTAAAGCCCTCCCGAGCCAGAAGGTTCAGGCGTTCAATGGCAGCACACCACTTGAAGAGGCGCCGGTTAACCAAAATGGCGTTTACACACTTGAACTCAAGAATCTGCTGTCAGGCACCTCCTACACCATCACCGTCAAGGCACTCTACGGCGAAGGTAAATCATCCGAACCACGAAACTTCAACGTTGCAGCGGACATCGGCCTGTCTCTCGATGCTGTCGAAGACTCGGACGGCAATCCTGTCAACGAAGGCGACACTACCTCCGACCAAAACCTCACCGTCACGGGCAAGTGCAGGCCAGGCAAGGATGTTCAACTCCTCGACCACGACGACCCAGAAGGATTTCCGCCGGCGACCGCCAAGGGTAACGGAGAGTGGGAAATCAAAATCAGCCTGGCCCCTGGCGAGCACAGCCTGAAAGCCAAAAAACTGTACGGTGACGGGGAAGTAACCCCTACGCCCAGAACCTTTACCGTTAAAGGGGCGGATCTTGTAACGCTGGACACCGTGACTGACACCCATGGAACAACCGTCGATGACGGTGGTTTCACCTATGAGAGCAACCTGATTGCCAAAGGCGAAGGCGAAGCAGGCGAGTACGTCGAGATATTCAACGGCGACGACTCTTTAGGTGAGGGGCAAATCGGAGCTGATGGCTACGAAGTCCCCATCGGCCCGCTGCCACTCGATAATTATCGCCTTGTTGCCAAGGCAAAATACCCCGATGGCGGTGAGTCTGGCCCGTACTCGTTTGAGGTCAGAAAATCCATCGCACCACGCGAAACCCAAGTGCATGATGCCAAAGAGGAAATTATCGATAACGGTAACACCACCTCCAGTTATGTAAGAGTCGGCGGCAAAACCGAACCGCTAGCGTCGGTCAACCTCAAGGTCAACGGGACCGTCGACCCGAAATCAGAGTCGGCCAACGAGGATGGTAATTGGGCGACACTCCTCACCGGATTGGCAGTAGGCAGAGCCTATGAGGTCAGTGCCGTTGCTTCCGAAGATCATAACGCCGAATCGAATAAAGTAAGGTTCACGCGGGTTTCGGCGAACGGCTCTACCGACAGTTAACAAAGTCCATTGTGGCAGTGCAAAAAAAACCGCTTTTAGCGGTTTTTTTTGTCTCACACATTTAAAACTGATAGTTCGCACTGAAGGTGGCAGCCACGGGCTGTTCGATATTTTTACCCTTGGCATAATCGACACCGACACCAAGGTGCAGCCTCTCGGACACTGAAACCATCACCCCGGCACCGACTTCGAAACCGCTGCCCGACAGGTTGTTATTGATCGAGTTTCCATTGACCCGCACGTTGTTATCGTTCGATGCAAACTCATGGACCACCGCCACTCGCCCGTATGGACGCACCTGAGTGTCGCCCAGGTTGATGCTTCGACCCGCCATTACGCCGAGCTTTGTGCGCAATGAATGCGTGTCGTCACCTTCAGCGCTCATGCCATTGTCCAAGTAATAGCTTTCTCCCTGGATGATTGCAGCGGATACCTGAACAGAAGGTTTGGCAAACCAGCCATCCCCCAGATCAATTTGGCGACCCCCTTCTACCATCGCACTCACAGCCGAGTTGTTGTAATCGCCTTCGGCACGTTTGCCATCGCTCATACCGACTTTGGACTCGTTACGGAAATGGTTGAACTTCAGGGCGCCATCAACGAAGTAGCCATTGTCCTGATTCCGCCAGCCGAAATAAGGACCGAAGTAGTAGCTGTCAACCGTGGCCGAGGTGCCGCCGCTGAGATTCAGATCGGACTTGCTGTAACCCGCCAGCATGCCGACAGTCCACGGACTGTCACCCAGTCGGGTATCGGCGCCCAGGGTGAAGCCCTGCTGTTCTTGACGATAACCCACACCCGTCGAACCGTCGTCAACGTTCCACTTGTTGCCATAAGCTCGTACCCACAAGCCATGGCGCTTGTCGTCCGCCTGCAACTCGCCCATGCGGTTTTCCAGCGACTTCAACTCGCCATAGGACACGGTAAGGGCTGTTTGAAACAATGCCACTACCGATTGAGCACCGGCACTGAGCCGGGTGGTAGGGTTCAGGTAATACTCCGCTTCGCCGGAGGCATTGGTTCTTTCGGCTAAATCGTATTGCCATGTCCCCACATCGACCCGGCCACCCAACAGCTTGAAATCTGCCTGGTTGTTGCCGATCTGCACCAGCGTCAATTGTTGAGGAGCCGTCGCGTCCTTGCCCGAAGCGTTGACGGCCAATTCATAGCTGCCAGTGGCCGTGCCGGCTTTCAGCAAGTCACTTTCACCGGTCTGGAAGTTGCCCTGCATGGCAATGATGCCGCTGCCATTGAGCGTACTCACCTCAAGTTGACGATTCGCGCGTGGCACGCCAGGCGCACCGAAATAAACCGTGCTGTTGTTCAGCGTCAGGGTGCCGATGCGGTCATCGCCAACCATGGTCAGCCTCGAACCGCTGTTAAGGCTGAGGTTGCTGTTGTTCAGGCGTCCGGTGAACGATGAGCGATTGTTCAAGGTGACATTGGCCGTCGAGCCGTTCTCGCGCAGGATATCGCCTACCATCGAAGCGCTATTGAAGGTGAGATTGGCGGTGCTATTGCCAGTCACTTGCACATTGCCTTGCAAGGCGCTGTTCGCAACTCGCATGTTCGCCGTCGAGGCGCCTTCTACTTCAAGTACATTGCCGTTTCCGCCAATCAGCGTGGAGTTGTTCAACACCTCGATGGTGGCGTTGATGCCCTGCTCCACAACAATGGCCGCTCCATTGCGCCCTTCAGCTGTCGAGTTATCCAGCACCAATGTATTAGCGCCGACGCCGGCAGGGTCCCTGTCCATTATCACGCCAGCCCTGTCACCGCTAATACGAGAACCGGCCGATGCGAGCACTTCACCACCGCGCACGTTCAAGCCAACGCTGCCGACGTCGGTTCCCGTCAAGCTCGTATTGAACAGGGTAAGGGTGCTGAAGCCAGTCACCCTGGCGCCGAGTTCACCGCCATGGAACTCACTGTTTGTGGCAGAGACAACCGAGCCTTGTAACGAGTTGTTGACCCGATTGACCACCAGGCCGACTGTATCGCTGAAAACCTTGGTCGAGTTAATGGTGGCAGTACTGTTGGTAATCGATATACCTTCAATACCAGTGTCGGCATTAATGGTCCCGCCGTTGATGTTTAGCGTAGATCCGGTTTCGACAAAGATACTCTTGGTGGTACTACCTGCCACATTCAAAGTGCTGTTATTGCGGACCAGATAATCAGTAACGGGGGTTGCCGTATCGATATCCTTAATGGTGCCGTTATCGATAATATCAGCAGCAAATAGCGACGAATTTACGAAAAAAAATGCTGGCAGCATTGCCAGTTTCTTGAATGAGCCTGTGCCTGCGGCTGTACGCGGCCTGATATTTTTAAAAGTCATGTTCGTGCGTCCTGTTCGTCAGTTCGTCAACCTCATCGAATTGCGGGTGACGTCGAGAGGTGCGCACGATACCGGCTCGTCTTACAGAAAAATGTAGGATTAATCTCTCTGAGCATGAGGAAATCACCCCGCGTCAAACCAGAGAGCTCAATAAAATAAAACTAAAAACACGCCGTAAAAAAAGGAGGCGCATAAAGCGCCTCCACTTCAGTTACTCCAACGGAGGGACAACACATGACCCGCCTTCACCCTCCCTCATATGCACCTGAACCAAATGCCTACCGGATGTTGTTGAACCCCCCTAGCGTCACAGTGTATTCAACAGCACCGTAGGCACTGCCAGTCTGATCGAAGACAGCGAATGGGAAATTGATATAGGCGCCATCGATGGACTCCCGCTCACTGATTTTGTAATTAACCTTGTCGGTTACACCAACGATTGGAGTAATACCAGCGGCATCTGAATACGCCTGATAAACAAGCTCGATATCTTTATCCGCCAGCTGAGCATCCGGCGGAATCAAGACAATAATTGCCAATCCGCCACCCGAAACTCTGCGAACGGAATTACAGTTAAGATAACCAAAGTCCTCATCAAGATGCTGGAATACCGGATCAGACACATCAACATCATGAATTTGAACGTCAACTTCTGTCGGCAGAGAAACAGCATAGCCATCCGCAACTGCATCAAAGGCGATGTAGTGAACCAGCGTATCGATATCATTGCCTGATGCATCAACCAACGTCCACGGGACCGTAAAAGTAATTTCAAAGCCGGTGGGTTCGGTGCCGAGAACGACATAACGCCCACCTTCATTCGGCGTGGCAGATACCGGAACTTCTACGCCGTTCCAGTAAAGCTGCACTTCTTCGCCTGCTTTAGACCCATCGTACAAAGGTACAGTGACTGTCACAGGCCCCGTTGAGTCAACTTTGCGTATCACATTGTTCTCAGGTGTAACGGCGCCTTTAGCCGTCACCAAAGGCAAACTTTCGTCCGGCGGCCCTGGTCTTTCGGGGTCTATGGTGCCGGGCCTTCTCAAATCTTTTTTGACAAATGTAACGATGGGGCCTGCAGCAGGGTGGTGTTTGTTACCACGCCGAACCCGCAGTCCTACCGGGACGTCATCCTTAAAGGCAACACCGTTGTAGACGTCTCTAAAATGCACGTCAGTAAAGACTGGAAAACCAGTGATCAACTTTTCCTGTTGTACCTTGCTATCCCAGATAATTTGCATATAGTCACGACCGGACACAAAACCCACATACTGTTCTTTGATGCAAACTCCCACGCCGGTAACGGTCTGCGCGTCAATCAAGCTGATGACCCCGTCGTCCTCGTACAGTGGAACAGAGGGTGGTACCAACACCGGAGGATCAGTCAGAACCAAGTCAAGATGCAGACGATCCGATTGCGCCGTTCGATTGCCTTTACGGTCAGTATGATCAGTCCAAAGCGCTTTAGGGATTTCCTCCGTGCCTACCATCTCTTTGGTTAAACGGAACACCGGCGCAGTAATCGGGTTTTTGAGAGTCTCTGTCCCGACCAATACGGTATCGTTTATGCGTGAACCAAACCAACAGCGGATGACATCACCAATTTTGTTGGCTTGGGTCAGCGGCGCTGTCACTTCTATATATCCGTGAAGATCTAGGTACTCCTTGGTAATTTCAGTAACCGGGGCCGTCGGCTTAATGGGCGGAGGTGCTTCCCTGTCGACATTGACAGTCAATGGAGTGACTTTAGCCCCGGTATTCCCCCCATGATTTATACGATAACTTAACTCGTGCTTACCGGCTTTATCTGTCAATCCAGCAGGCAGCGTCAAATTAAAAGGGAAATCAGCAGGGTTAACGGGGGTTTTATAACGATATCTTGGCTCATTCAGCGGAGTCCCGTTCCATAAAAACTGAATGATCCCGTCGATGGAAGGAGTAGTTTGCTGCGACTGTTCAAACTGGTCGATCTGGACCTTAAGTGGCAAACCCTGAAACTGGAAATGAAGCTGGTTCACATCGTCATCGACTTCATGGTTCATGAAGGGGTTATCCGAGTGTAGTCTTGGCGGAGCAGCCGGTACTGGGTCTGCTGAAAATCGCAACTTTCGATAAGCCAGTGCGTTTTCCTGTTCCTTCGTCAGTCGAGTCAGCTTGATGTAGTTCGACATATTATCGTTCCTTTCAGTGCCTGGGCTTTACCTGCCCTTAGGTATAACGACCCAGCGCCTGACCAACGACTGCAAGGCGCCGATAAACAACCTGCTTTGCAAACATTCGCTACAACTAAAAACCTGCAACCTCATGGTTGGATTTAAAGACAGGCCGCTAGCGCTGGCTACTGTCAGAAATCACAGGTTTTGCTACCGCCGGTCGGACACTTCCCCAAACTGCACACAACAAAAAACCCGCCATCCCTTACACAGGGATGGCGGGTTTTGTTGTTTAAGGTTTCAGGTCACACGGTATCCACCTTCAACGAGTGGTCATTCAACATGCCGTTGATGATGGTCGCCGTATCCGCCCCGGCAATCACCCCTCCCGCGCCCGGTGTCACACCGTAATGGCTGGCCAGGTCGACACCGGCCAGGTCGATCGTCTGGTTCGGCGCAGCACCCGCCATGCCGCTGACGTCGATGCTGGTGACCAGTGAATCGCCGCTGCCGGTGACTTTGAAGTGCAGGTAGTCATCCAGCGACGCCGCCGTGCCGTTCTCCCCTTGCAGCAGTTGCGACAGGTCGAGTTTGTCGGTGCCTGGCGTGAAGTCGGTAACCACGTCGTGGCCGCTGTTGCCTTTGAGCCACAGGAAGGAGTCGGCACCGGCACCACCGGTGAGGGTGTTGTTGCCGAGGCCGCCGATGAGCACGTCATCGCCGCCGCCACCGTTGAGCACGTCGTTGCCGAGGCCGCCGGTGATGATGTTGTTGTGGCTGTCGCCGGTCAGTTTGTCATCGAAGCTGGAACCGGTGAGGTTTTCGATGGCGGTCAGGGTATCGGTGCCGGCACCCACGGTGTTTTGCGCGCCGAGCAGGCTCAGATCCACTTTGACCCCGGCGGTGGCGTGGGCGTAGCTCGCGGTGTCGATACCGGCGCCGCCGTCGAGCAGGTCGTTGCCCGCGCCGCTGTAGAGCAAGTCATTGCCGGCGCCACCGTGCAGCTCGTTGTTGCCCGCACCGGCGGTGAGCACATCGTTGCCGTCGCCGGCGTTGATCACGTTGTTGCCGGTGCCCGCCACCAGCATGTCGTCACCCGTTGTGCCGGTTAGGGTGTGTCCGTCCTGATAGCTGATGGTCACCGCTGTGCTGTCGTCGACGGCGTAGGCGCCGTGATAGTCCGGGGTGGTGTTGTGGGCGCCGGAGTAGTCGACGGTCAGGGTCAGTTGATAATTTTCCGCGCCCTTGCCGTTGCCATGCCCGCCGTCATCGATGTTGATGATGTGGATCTGGTAGGTGCCGTCTACTGCGGCGGTGATGGTCTGGCCATCGCCGATGCCGATGAACGAGCCGCCGTTGACCGAGTACTCCATGCTGACGTGACCGCCCGCCAGGTTGTGATCGAGGTTCAGGGTTTCACCCTGTTTGAGGGTGACGGTGATGTGGTCCTCGTCATTGCTGTTGCTGTTGCTGTTACCGTTGCCGTTGCCGTTGCCGTTGCCGTTGCCGTTGCCGTTGTTGTTTTTGGCTTCGCCCAACGCTCCGCTGACCACCAGCACCGCGGTCATGGCTGCGGTGTTGGCGACGAATGCGCTGCGCGCGATGGTCACCGATTGAGCGTTGTTGCCGGTGAAGCTGTAGCTCGGGTTGCTGCCGGTAAAGTCCGCACCTTTGACAATCCAGCCAGTGTTGAAGGTGGTTGGCGATACGGTCAGCGGGTTGGCGTTGGCATCGATGTCGTTGGCCAGCAGCACGTCGCCCGGCACAGTGACGTTGCCCGACAGGACGTTGGTGATGATGGTGACGCCATTGTCGCTGACCGCGTTGATGCAGCCGTTGCTGACGTCGATGGTGATGGTCGTGGTGCTTTCGTCACCGTCGTCATCACGCAGGGTGTAGGTGAACACGTCGGTCGCGCCGGGGCCGTTCACGGCATTCGGGGTGCTGTGGTATTCGACGTTGCCCTGGGCGTCCAGGGTCAGGTAACCGTAGGTGCCGTTGATGTGAGTGTTGAGGCCGCCGTTGACCGGGGTCGAAGTATCCGAGCCGGCGCGCACGCCGACCACGCCACCGCCGAGCAAGGGTCCGTCGGCGCCGGCGACGTCATTCCACAGCACGTTGCCGCTGACGGTGCCGCCCTCCACCACCGAGGTCGCGTCCGGGTTGGCGTTCGGTGTGTCATCGACGATGTTGACGTTGATCTGTCCGGTCGCGGTGCTGCCGTTGACATCCTTGGCCGTCACATCGAAGTTCTCGGAGATGCTGTCGGCACCACCGGGATTCGGGTGGTCGCTGTCGTAACGCAACGTGTAGCTGTAGCTCACCACGCCGGTCGCCGGGTTGTAACCGGTGATGGTGAAGATCGCACCGGTGTCGGTCTCGCTCGATTGCGGGAAACCTGCCGCCACGCCGGCAGTGACCACGGCGATGCCGCCCACGGTGAGGGTCAGCAAGCCATCCGGCGCGTTGACGTTGAAGGTGCCGGTCTGGGTCAGGGCCGGAGCATCCGGGTCGGTGCCGTAGGTGAGGTTTTTTTCGTAAACGGTCAGTTCACCGCCATACGCGTCGAGGCCGTTGAGGGTGACCGGGCTGATGCAGCCGTTGCTGACGTCGATGGTGATCGTCGTGGTGCTTTCGTCACCGTCGTTATCACGCAAGGTGTAGGTGAACACGTCGGTCGCACCGGGGCCGTTCACCCCGTTCGGGTAGCTGTGGTATTCGGCGTTGCCCTGGGCGTCCAGGGTCAGGTAACCGTAGGTGCCGTTGATGTGGGTGTTGAGCCCGCCATTCACCGGGGTCGAAGTATCCGAGCCGGCGCGCACGCCGACCACGCCACCGCCGAGCAAGGGGCCATCGGCGCCGGCGACGTCATTCCACAGCACGTTGCCGCTGACGGTGCCGCCCTCCACCACCGACGTTGCGTCGGGGTTGGCGTTCGGCGTGTCATCGACGATGTTGACGTTGATCTGTCCGGTCGCGGTGCTGCCATTCACATCCTTGGCCGTCACATCGAAGTTCTCGGAGATGCTGTCGGCACCACCGGGATTCGGGTGGTCGCTGTCGTAACGCAACGTGTAGCTGTAACTCACCACACCGGTGGCCGGGTTGTAACCGGTGATGGTGAAGATCGCACCGGTGTCGGTCTCGCTCGATTGCGGGAAACCTGCCGCCACGCCGGCAGTGACCACGGCGATGCCGCCCACGGTGAGGGTCAGCAAGCCATCCGGCGCGTTGACGTTGAAGGTGCCGGTCTGGGTCAGGGCCGGAGCATCCGGGTCGGTGCCGTAGGTGAGGTTTTTTTCGTAAACGGTCAGTTCACCGCCATACGCGTCGAGGCCGTTGAGGGTGACCGGGCTGATGCAGCCGTTGCTGACGTCGATGGTGATCGTCGTGGTGCTTTCGTCACCGTCGTTATCACGCAAGGTGTAGGTGAACACGTCGGTCGCACCGGGGCCGTTCACCCCGTTCGGGTAGCTGTGGTATTCGGCGTTGCCCTGGGCGTCCAGGGTCAGGTAACCGTAGGTGCCGTTGATGTGGGTGTTGAGCCCGCCATTCACCGGGGTCGAAGTATCCGAGCCGGCGCGCACGCCGACCACGCCACCGCCGAGCAAGGGGCCATCGGCGCCGGCGACGTCATTCCACAGCACGTTGCCGCTGACGGTGCCGCCCTCCACCACCGACGTTGCGTCGGGGTTGGCGTTCGGCGTGTCATCGACGATGTTGACGTTGATCTGCCCGGTCGCGGTGCTGCCGTCGACATCCTTGGCCACCACGTCGAAGTGTTCGGAAATGCTGTCGGCACCACCGGGATTCGGGTGGTCGCTGTCGTAACGCAACGTGTAGCTGTAGCTCACCACACCGGTCGCCGGGTTGTAACCGGTGATGGTGAAAATCGCGCCGGTGTCGGTCTCGCTCGATTGCGGGAAACCTGCCGCCACACCCGCCGTGACCACGGCGATGCCGCCGACGGTGAGGGTCAGCAGGCCATCCGGCGCGTTGACGTTGAAGGTGCCGGTCTGGGTCAGCGCTGGTGCGTCCGGGTCGGTGCCGTAGGTGAGGTTTTTCTCGTAGACGGTCAGTTCACCGCCATACGCGTCAAGGCCGTTGAGGGTGACCGGGCTGATGCAGCCGTTGCTGACGTCGATGGTGATGGTCGTGGTGCTTTCGTCACCGTCGTTATCACGCAAGGTGTAGGTGAACACGTCGGTCGCACCGGGGCCGTTCACCCCGTTCGGGTAGCTGTGATATTCGGCGTTGCCTTGGGCGTCCAGGGTCAGGTAACCGTAGGTGCCGTTGATGTGAGTGTTGAGGCCGCCGTTGACCGGGGTCGAAGTATCCGAGCCGGCGCGCACGCCGACCACGCCACCGCCGAGCAAGGGTCCGTCGGCGCCGGCGACGTCATTCCACAGCACGTTGCCGCTGACGGTGCCGCCCTCCACCACCGAGGTCGCGTCCGGGTTGGCGTTCGGTGTGTCATCGACGATGTTGACGTTGATCTGTCCGGTCGCGGTGCTGCCGTTGACATCCTTGGCCGTCACATCGAAGTTCTCGGAGATGCTGTCGGCACCACCGGGATTCGGGTGGTCGCTGTCGTAACGCAACGTGTAGCTGTAACTCACCACACCGGTGGCCGGGTTGTAACCGGTGATGGTGAAGATCGCACCGGTGTCGGTCTCGCTCGATTGCGGGAAACCTGCCGCCACGCCCGCCGTAACCACGGCAATGCCGCCCACGGTCAGGGTTTGCAGACCGTCCAGCGCGGTGACGGTGAAGGTGCCGGATTGGGTCAGGGCCGGTGCGTCCGGGTCGGTGCCGTAGGTGAGGTTTTTCTCGTAGACGGTCAGCTCGCCGCCCTCTACGTCGAGGCCATCCAGGGTGACGGGATTGTCTGGATTGTCTGGAGTATCCGGAATGTCCGGACGATCCGGGGTATCCGCCACAATCGGTGCAGCGGTCGCATTGCCGCCATTGTCCGGATCACCGGCCAGACGCTCCCGGGGAAATTCGGGAATACCATTGAAGCCCGCCGTGGGAAAACCGACAGTCGGATCGACCCGCCCGGCCACTTCCTCCAGCAGCACAAAACTATGACCGCCGCCCAATGCACCGCCGGGCGCACCCGGTGTGCCCGGCCCCGCCGCGGTCGCTTCAGCGGTTTGGGTCGGGTCGTCGCCCGCCGCGATGGCTTTTTGTACTCGCTCGACATCTGACAGTTGAGCCTGAGTCGGCGTGGTCGCTTCAGGTGTATTCACATGGGAGGCGTGATCCACCAGCAACTGAGGGTTCATTTGCAGACTGCTGCCACGCCCGAGCGTCAGTTCCTGGCCATTTTGCAGGTGCACCGCCACCGCGCCTTCGGCCCCGGTGATCAGTTGATCGCCGGCAAACAGCCGGTCCCCCTCGATCAGCACACGCCGGGTACCGTCGCTCCCCTGGGCGAACACCTGACCAATGACCTTACTGACGATACCGATGAGCGTAGCCATGTGCACTTCCTCCGCTGCCGACTGCCGCCGGCATCCTGTTGTTTGCGAAGAGCGTGCTCATGGGTCAAGCGGTGGCCGGCGAGCCTCTTCCGGGGAGCAGCTCGTCAACACCAAGCCACTGCCCTGGCGACTATCTCGCCAAGCGTGTCGCTCACGGGCGACGTGTCCGCTACGGAATAAAACCCTCTGCAATCAAAGGCATCGGGATCCTGTTCGGTAACACCTCGTCCAGTGAGCGATGCGTAACGGTTCTGAACCAACCAAGTGACAAAAAACCGTCACCAAGAAAACCGTTTCGCGTCCCTCCCCTCCAGCACTTCTACGCCCTAGTCGATATGTGGGTGGAACTTTCCTTTTGCCCTTTCGAGCGCCCTAACGCTCATAAATCAAGGGCTTTCGACGTGAACAATGTGCTGGATTTTGCAGAGCGCATAAGTTTTTTTTGGCATAACCCTTATGAGAAATCCTTCTTAGATTCCTCCCAGAATGTTCTTAGCTCTGTTGTAAAGAGCATGAAACGGTTGCACCTATAAATGTCGTCAAATAATTGGCGACTAATAAGCACCATTAGGACTCAGGGAGATGTACCCATGCGCCGATTGAACCCCATCTGCAGTGCGATTCTATTGGCGATGGCCTGTACTTCTCAGGCTCACGCCATGTCACTGACCGAGGCGATCCAGAGCACCATTGCGACCCACCCGGAACTGGCGTCGCGGGTGGACAGCCGTCTGTCGGCCGATGAAGACGTGAAAGTCGCCAAGGGGGGCTTTTATCCTTCCGTGGATCTGAACGCCTCGTACGGGCGCGGGTACAGCGATAACACCAACACCCGGGCCTTCGGCAATCACCACACGGAAATCCTGAACTACACCCAATCGGAACTGCGTCTGCGGCAGATGCTGTTCGATGGCTTCAACACGGCCAACGAAGTCGAGCGCACCAAAGGCGTGGTCAACTCCCGGGCCTATTACGCGCAGGGCACCGCACAGGATCTGGCCCTGCGCACCATCGAGGTCTACCTCGAAGTGCTCAAGCGCCGCGAACTGGTGACGCTGGCCAAGAACAACCTGCAAGCCCACCTGCGGGTCAACGACCAGATCGGCCTGCGCACCCAGCGCGGGATCGGCAGCACCGCTGACGCCGACCAGTCCGTGGCGCGTCGGGCCCTCGCGGAAAACAACCTCGACACCGCGGAAGTCGATCTGGCCGATGCCGAAGCGAATTTCTACGCCGTCACGGGGCGCATGCCCGATGAACTGGAAACGCTGCCATCGATTCGCGGCGAATTGCCGGCCACGATCCGGGATGCCCAACAGAGCATGGTCGACAACAACCCGTACCTGAAATCGGCCCAGGCAGATGTGCAATCGGCCGAGAGCCAGTACGAAGTCGCCAAGTCGCCGCTCTACCCACGCTTCGACGCTGAAGCCGCGGTGGGGGCGAATAACAACATCGCCGGTGAAGAAGGTCACGACAACGAATGGCGCGTCGGCGTCGTGATGAACTACAACCTGTTCCGCGGTGGCAGCGACAAGGCACGACTGGCCTCCGACGCGCACAAGATCAACCAGGCCATGGACATCCGCAACAACGCCCTGCGCCAGCTCAACGAGAACATTCACCTGGCCTGGAACGCCATGGTCAACGCGAAAAAACAAACCCCGACGGCCCGCGAATACGCCGAAACCACTACCCGCGTACGGGCGGCGTATCAAGACCAGTTCGGCCTCGGCCAACGGACCCTGCTTGACGTGCTCGACAGTGAAAACGAACTCTACAACGCCAACCGTCGCTATACCGAAGTGCGCTACACCGAGGAATTCTCGATGTACCGCGTGCTGGCAAACATGGGCCAGTTGCTGAGCAAACAACGCGTGGTGCTGCCCGCCGATGCGATTGCCCGGACCGAAGTGAAAAACGAAGCCCGTTTGCCTGAACTGAAGTAGCGTACTGGAGCGAGCAATGTGACCAGCATGGAATCCGGCAACACTGGTGTCGATCCGCGGCTGAGCTTCGATGACCCGCTTCTGGACGGTCTGTTGATTCTCTGCAAACTTCATGGCGCGACGGTCAGTCGCGCCAGCCTGAGTGCCGGGCTGCCAATGGCACACCAACGCCTGAGCCTGGACCTGCTGCCGCGCGCAGCGGCCCGGGCCAGTTTGCAGGCGCGTTTGTTGCGCCGTGAACTGGACGACATTTCTGCGCTCAACCTGCCCGTGCTGCTGATCCTCGACAACGGTCGCACCGCCGTGCTGCGTCGCTTTGGCGATGATGGTCGCCTGCTGATTCTGCCAAGCGAAGCCGACGGCGGCGAGCAATGGGTCAGCCGTGAAGAGCTGGCCGAAAGCTACAGCGGCCAGGCCTTGTTCGCCCGGCCACGGCATGAACTCGAAGACCTGCGCTCGCCTCTGGTGCCGCGTGTGGAGGCGTGGTTTCGCGACACCTTGAAGCTGTCGAAGTGGCTGTACAGCGATGCGATCCTGGCGAGTTTCCTGATCAACCTGCTGGGGCTGATGGTGCCGTTGTTCGTGATGCAGACCTACGACCGAGTGGTGCCGAACCAGGCCACTTCGACCCTGTGGGTGCTTTCCATCGGCTTGCTGATCGGCACCGGTTTCGAGCTGGCATTGCGGGTGGTCCGCGCGCACTTGCTGGACACCGCCGGCAAGAAGACCGACGTGATCCTGTCCGCGACCTTGTTCGAACGCATCACCGGCATGTCGATGAAAGCGCGGCCAGCGACCATCGGCGGTTTTGCCCAGAGCATCCATGACTTCCAGGGCCTGCGCGAATTCCTCACCGCCGTCACCCTGACCAGCCTGATCGACCTGCCCTTCGCCGCACTGATGCTGGTGGTGATCGGCCTGCTCGGTGGCTGGCTGGTAGTCATTCCGTTGCTGGCGTTTCCGATCACGATCCTGTTCGCGATGGTGATTCAGGTACGGCTGCGCGACACCGTGCAAAAAAGCCTGACCCTCGGCGCCGAACGCCAGGCGCTGCTGATCGAAACCCTCGGCGGCCTGGAAACCCTCAAGGCCTGCAGCGCCGAAAGCGAGCGCCAGCACAAATGGGAAAGCACCCACGGCGCCCTCACCCGCCTCGACAGCCACGCGCGCAACCTCTCGGCGCTGGCCACCAACGGCACGCTGTTCATCCAGCAGTTCTCCGGCATGGCGACCATCGTCGCCGGGGTCTACAGCATCATCGCCGGCAACCTCAGCGTCGGCGCGCTGGTGGCGACCTACATGCTTGGCAGCCGCGTACTCGCACCGCTGGGGCAGATCGCCGGGCTGATCACGCGCTATCAGCAAGCGCAACTGACCATGAAAAGTACCGATGCGCTGATGGGCCTGCCGCAGGAGCGCGATGCGAAACAGCGGCCATTGGAGCGCACGCAACTGCAAGGCGCCCTCGACGTCAGCGGCGTGACCTTTCGCTACAACGGCCAGAATGCACCAGCGCTGGCCAACATCAGTTTCAGCCTCAAACCTGGTGAGCGGGTCGGCATCATCGGTCGCAGCGGTTCGGGCAAAAGCACCCTGGGGCGACTGGTCATGGGGTTCTACGAACCGGAAGAAGGCCAGTTGCTGCTCGATGGCCTGGACCTGCGGCAACTGGACGTCGCCGACCTGCGCCAGCAGATCGGTTACGTCGCCCATGACCTGCCGTTGCTGGCCGGCAGCCTGCGCGACAACCTGACACTCGGCGCACGCTACATCAGCGATGCGAGGATGCTGGAGGTGGCCGAACTGACCGGCGTCACCGAGCTCGCGCGCCAACACCCACAAGGGTTTGACCGCCCCGTCGGCGAACGCGGGCAGTTGTTGTCGGGGGGGCAACGCCAAGCCGTATTGCTGGCCCGCGCCTTGTTGCTCGACCCGCCAATCATGCTGCTCGACGAACCCACCAGCGCCATGGACAACAGCAGCGAAGATGTCCTGCGGCAAAAACTTCACGGTTGGGTCCAGGGCAAAACCTTGCTGCTGGTGACCCACCGCACCTCGATGCTGAGCCTGGTGGATCGGCTGGTGGTGCTCGACAACGGGCGGATCGTCGCCGACGGTCCGAAAGAAGCGGTCATCGATGCACTGCGCAAGGGCCGTGTCGGCTCTGCGGCCGTCTAGGAGTCCGCTCATGTCATCGTCACAAAGCTCACGCGGCTACTTCGACAGCTTCAGCAAAAGCGCCGAAAGCGAGTTCATGCCGGAAACGGCCGGCGCTTCGTTGCAGGATTCACCGCGCTGGTCGCGGATCACCGTGTGGCTCGCCGCTGCGTTGATCATCAGCGCCGTGGTCTGGGCCAAATACGCCGTGTTGCAGGAAGTCACCATGGGCGAAGGCAAGGCGATTCCGTCGAGCAAGGTTCAAGTGATCCAGAACCTGGAGGGCGGCATCGTCACCGAGATTTTCGTGCGCGAAGGACAAATGGTGAACAAGGGCGACACGCTGCTGCGCCTGGATGACACGCGGTTTCTGTCGAACAAGGGCGAGAGTGAAGCGGATCGTTATGCCTTGACCGCGCAGGTCGAACGCCTGTCTGCCGAGGCCGAGGGACGGCCGTTCAGTTTGTCGCCGGAGGTGATCGCCAAAGCCCCGCAAGTGGCCGAGGACGAGCGCTCGCTGTACGAACAACGGCAACGCCGGTTGGCCAGCGAGCAACGCACGCTGACCGAGCAACTGCGGCAGAAAACCCAGGAACTGGCGGAGTTCCGCTCCAAACAGGGTCAATACAGTTCAAGCCTGGCGTTGCTGCAACAGGAAATGAACATGTCTGCGCCACTGGTGGGCACCGGGGCGGTGTCGCCGGTGGAAATCCTGCGGCTCAAACGCAGCGCAGTGGAGATCCGCGGTTCACTGAATGCCACGACGCTGGCGATTCCTCGCGCCGAGTCGGCGATCAACGAGATCAAAAGCAAGATCGACGAGTCGGAACAAACCTTCCGTTCGGACGCGGCGAAAGAGCTGAATGAGAAACGCACCGAGCTGTCGAAAATCACCGCGTCGAGCATCGCCATCGACGACCGCGTCAGCCGCACCACGGTGGTATCGCCGGTGCACGGGATTATCAAAGTGCTGAAGGTCAACACCATCGGCGGCGTGGTCCAGCCGGGCAGCGATATGGTGGAAATCGTGCCCATCGAAGACAACCTGCTGATCGAAGCCAAGGTGCGCCCGCAAGACGTGGCGTTCCTGCATCCGGGGCAGAAAGCGATGGTCAAGTTCAGTGCGTACGACTACACGATTTATGGTGGGTTGAGTGCCAGGCTTGAACTGATTGGTGCGGACACGATTACTGACGACAAGGGCAACAGCTTCTATCTGATTCAGGTGCGGACCGATAAAAACCACTTGGGCGGGGATGTGAAACCACTGCTGATCATTCCGGGGATGGTGGCGACGGTGGATATCATTACCGGGGAGAAAAGTGTGCTGGATTATCTGCTGAAACCGGTGTTGAAAGCGCGGACGGAGGCGATGCGGGAGCGGTAATCACTTTCCGAAAAATTTGGTGATTGACCCGGCCTCTTCGCGGGCAAGCCTCGCTCCTACAGGTTATGCGTTGATTTCGACATTACGCATACCTGTAGGAGCGAGGCTTGCCCGCGAAGAGGCCCTCACTGACACCGATTATTTCGGACCGTGGTTGCGCTGGAAAACGGCCTCCCCCATCGCCGCAATCTGCCCCTCGATCAACGCCTCGAACGGTTTCAACAACGGCTCGAAACTGACAGGCGCTTCCAGCGTCTGCAACGCCTGCACAATCGCCTCCACCGTCGACAACGCCCCCGGCGCCGGCGCCTTGCGCAACCGATAACGCGACACACCGCCATCCGCCAATGTCACTCGGGGCAATGCCGCCAGCAGCGGATTGAGGTGCAGCATTTTGCGCGCCTTGCGCCAGGTGCCATCCGGGACGACCAACAAGAGTGGCTCATCGTTTGCGGCATACGCCTGCATCGGTTGCGCATCATCGGCCGGAAACAATAATCGCGCCTGATAGCCCGGCTGATTCAACAGCGCCGGCAAATCCTCGAACACCTCACCCACAATCAACTCGGCATTCTTCAACCCCAACGCCGCCAGCCTTGCGGTGTTCAGCGCATGGTTCACTTCGCTCGGATGCTGCAACAGCAACACCCGAGTGCGGCTGTCGAGGCTCGGGATCAATGGGCACAGGCAGTGGGTTTGCGGGCGCAGGCAGCGCGGGCATTGGATTCTGGACATGGTTTCAAGCCTGATTGAGCTGCGCCTTGAGCAGGTCGCGGAAGGTCTGGATCAACGGTTCGCGGCTGCGGCCCCGGCGCATGATCATCGAGAACGGTGCCTGGTAACCGAAGGTCGCCGGCAGCAACACGCGTAAATCACCCTTGTCGGCCCAGGCCTGGGCGTAATGCTCCGGCAGGTAACCGATGTAGGCGCCGGACAGCACCAGAATCAACTGCGCCTCCATACTTTCCACGGTCGCGGCACTGTGCTTGAAGCCGTGGCGCGCCAGTTCGGCCTGGCTCCAATAGCCGCGACCGACCATGCGCTGCTGGGTGATGACCTGTTCGGGAATGCGCCGCTCGGTGAACAGCGGATGACGGCTGCTGCAATACAGCCAGTGTTGCTCGCGGTACAACGGCATGTAGACCAGCCCGCTCATGCGCGTGGAAAACGCACCGATGGCCAGGTCGAGGCGGTTGTCCTGTACGCCGAGTTGCAGCTCGTACGGGCTCATCACCGACAGGTGCAAATGCACGGCCGGGTGTTCCTGGCTGTAGGCGCCGATGGCTTCGGCGAACGGCAAGGCCTTGTCGCTGACGGTGGAGTCGATGACGCCGAGGTTCAGCGTACCGCGCAATTCGCCCTTCAGCGCCGCCGCGTATTGCTCGAAGCCTTCGAGTTCGCCGAGCAGGCGCAGGGTTTCCTGATGGAACAGCTCGCCTTTGCTGGTCAGGCTGAAACCGCCGCGCCCGCGATGGCACAGCACCAGGCCGAGGGCCGCTTCGAGCTGGCTCATGTAGGTGCTGATCGCCGAGGTCGAGAGGTTGAGCTCTTGCTGGGCGTTGGCAAACCCCTGATGGCGGACCACGCTGACGAAGATGCGTAATAGTTTCAGGTCGGGTAAAGCGTTGGCCATGGGGGCTCCGTAGCGTGTATCGGTGAGTCCGCGTTGTTTGACGGCGGTTGCTGCGCAACCGAATCGCCAGCAAGCCGGCTCCTACAGGTCGGCGCCGATTTCGAGACACACACAAATCCTGTAGGAGCGAGGCTTGCCCGCGAAGAGGACCTCCGGGCAGACGAGAAGTCTATCCCCCCTCCCGCCATTAGTTTAGAAAAATCTGAACTAAGTATTTGTCCGTAGCGATTCTTCCCGGCCACTACATTTCGCAGAATCGGCCCCTAACGGTGCCCGAGCCTCCCCGGTGCGGTGCAACCGACATAAATAAAACAACGACGATGAGGCCTTACCCGTGGACAAGATTCTTCACCAACCACTGGGCGGCAACGAAATGCCGCGCTTCGGCGGCATCGCCACCATGCTCCGACTCCCCCATGTACCTACCGCTGCCGGCCTGGACGCTGCCTTTATCGGCATCCCACTGGACATCGGTACTTCCCTGCGCCCTGGCACCCGTTTCGGGCCGCGTGAAATCCGCGCTGAATCGGTCATGATCCGCCCGTACAACATGGCCACCGGCGCGGCACCGTTCGACTCGCTGTCGGTTGCCGACATCGGCGACATCGCGATCAACACCTTCAACCTGCTCGACGCCGTGCGGATCATCGAAGAGTCCTACGACAACATCCTTGAACACGATGTGATCCCCCTGACCCTCGGCGGCGACCACACCATCACCCTGCCGATCCTGCGTGCCATCCACAAAAAGCACGGCAAGGTCGGCCTGGTGCACATCGACGCTCACGCCGATGTGAACGATCACATGTTCGGCGAGAAAATCGCCCACGGCACCACCTTCCGTCGCGCCGTCGAAGAAGGTCTTCTGGATTGCGACCGTGTAGTGCAAATTGGCCTGCGCGCTCAGGGCTACACCGCCGATGACTTCAACTGGAGCCGCAATCAGGGCTTCCGTGTGGTTCAGGCCGAAGAATGCTGGCACAAATCCCTGGCCCCCCTGATGGCCGAAGTTCGCGAGAAAGTCGGCGGCGGTCCGGTGTACCTGAGCTTCGATATCGACGGTATCGACCCGGCCTGGGCACCTGGCACCGGCACTCCGGAAATCGGCGGCCTGACCACCATTCAGGCAATCGAGATCGTTCGTGGCTGCCAAGGTCTCGACCTGGTCGGTTGCGACCTGGTAGAAGTCTCGCCCGCTTATGACACCACCGGCAACACCTCGCTGCTGGGCGCCAACCTGCTGTACGAAATGCTCTGCGTACTGCCTGGCGTGGCCCACCGCTGAGGATTGGTCATGAACGAACGTGATCAGGTTCTGCACGCTGCCGCCGATCTGGTGGCAGCCTTTGCCCGTAACGATCGCGAAGCCTACTTCGGCGCCTTCAGCGCCGATGCCAGCTTCGTCTTCTACACCCTCGAGCAGCCTCTGCTGTCGCGCGATGCCTATCAGGCGTTGTGGGACACCTGGCGTGCCGAGGATGGCTTCGAGGTGCTGTCGTGCACCTCGAGCAACGCTTTCGTCAGCCTGCAGGGTGACGTCGCGATTTTCATCCATGACGTGGCCACCGAGCTGCGCATGCAAGGGGAGCAACACTTCAGCCAGGAGCGCGAGACGATTGTTTTCAAGAAACAAGCGTCTGGCCAAGAACAACAAGGCCTATGGCTGGCCTGCCACGAACATTTGTCCGCAATGCCGGAAGGGCTGCCAACCCCTTAGCCAAACAGGTGACGCTCACACACGATGAGCGCGCCTTTATGATCGGAGCAGATCATGAATAACAACAACAACGACCAAAGCCTTACGCACATTGAAACCTACGGGGTCGAACAGATCCCGGACAACGAACGCACCGCAGGCCCGACGGATTTGTTCCGGATGATCTTCGGCGGTTCCAATACCTTTGCCACCGCCGTGCTCGGCAGTTTCCCGGTGCTGTTCGGCCTGTCATTCCAGGCGGGTGTCTGGGCGATTGTGCTGGGCGTGTTGCTGGGCTCGCTGATCCTCGCGCCGATGGGCCTGTTCGGCCCGATCAATGGCACCAACAACGCCGTGTCTTCCGGTGCGCACTTCGGCGTGCACGGGCGGATCGTCGGTTCGTTCCTGTCGCTGTTGACCGCCATCGCCTTCTTCTCGCTCTCGGTGTGGAGTTCGGGTGATGCGCTGATCGGTGGCGCAAAACGCCTGATCGGCCTGCCGGAAACCGACCTGACCCTGGGCCTGGCCTACGGTCTGTTCGCGATCCTGGTGCTGACAGTTTGCATCTACGGCTTCCGTTTCCTGCTGTGGGTCAACAAGATCGCGGTGTGGAGCGCCAGCCTGCTGTTCCTGCTGGGCATCTTCGCTTTTGCCGGTCCTTTCGATGTGAACTACGCCGGCACCGTGAGCATGGGCCAACCGGGTTTCTGGGCTGCCTTCATCGGCGCTGCGCTGGTGGCGATGAGCAACCCGATTTCCTTCGGCGCGTTCCTCGGCGACTGGTCGCGTTACATCCCGCGTGAAACCTCCAAGCGCCGGATCATGGCCGCGGTGGTGATCTCGCAGATCGCAACGTTCATCCCGTTCCTGTTCGGCCTCGCCACCGCCACTATCGTAGCGATCAAGGCGCCGGACTACATCGCCGCCAACAACTACGTCGGCGGCCTGCTGGCCGTCTCGCCGAGCTGGTTCTTCCTGCCGGTGTGCCTGATTGCGGTGATCGGCGGCATGTCCACCGGCACCACCTCGCTGTATGGCACCGGGCTGGACATGTCCAGCGTGTTCCCGCGTGTGCTGTCGCGGGTCAAGGCCACCCTGTTGATCGGTGTGATGTCGATTGCCTTTATCTTCATCGGACGCTTTGCGGCGAACCTGGTGCAGAGCGTGTCGACCTTCGCCGTGCTGATCATCACCTGCACCACTCCGTGGATGGTGATCATGATCATCGGCCTGCTGGTACGCCGCGGCTTCTATTGCCCGGATGACCTCCAAGTGTTCACCCGCGGCGAGAAAGGCGGTCGTTACTGGTTCACCCACGGCTGGAACTGGCGTGGGCTGGGTGCCTGGATCCCGAGTGCATTGGTCGGTTTGTGCTTTGTGAACCTGCCGGGGCAATTCGTGGGTGTACTGGGGAACCTGGCGGATGGCATCGACATCAGCCTGCCGGTAACCCTCGGCCTGGCCTCGCTGGTGTACCTGGCGCTGCTGAGCCTGTTCCCGGAGTCGGCTGCGGTGTTCGGCCCGAATGATCCACGCAGCAAGAGCACGGATTCGCTCGGTAAACCGGCGTTGCGACAAGCCGCCTGATTAAACGCATTACCTGTGGTTAGGGATGACCTGTAGGAGCGAGGCTTGCCCGCGAAGGCGGCGGCACATTCAACATCAATGTTGACTGACACACCGCCTTCGCGGGCAAGTCGGAACGCCGCATCGCACGCTCCTACAGAGATGGTTTTTCCACAGGGATTGATTTTCGCCTCACCATAAAAAAGACAATCGGAGACACGCCATCATGGCATTGGATTTATTCGTCGTACTCATCTACGCCGCCGCGATGCTGATACTCGGCTACTACGGCATGCGCAAGGCCAAGACCAACGAAGACTTTTTGGTCGCCGGTCGTAACCTCGGCCCAAGCCTGTACATGGGCACCATGGCCGCTACCGTTCTGGGCGGCGCATCTACCGTCGGCACCGTGCGCCTGGGCTACGTCCATGGCATTTCCGGTTTCTGGCTCTGCGCGGCCCTCGGTTGCGGGATCGTGGCGCTGAACCTGTTCCTCGCCAAACCGCTGCTGAAACTGAAAATCTACACCGTTACCCAGGTGCTGGAAAAACGCTACAACCCGATGGCCCGCTCCGCGAGCGCGGTGATCATGCTGGCGTATGCACTGATGATCGGCGTGGTTTCGATCCTGGCCATCGGCACCGTGCTGCAAGTGCTGTTCGACCTGCCGTTCTGGCTGTCGGTATTGGTCGGCGGTGGCGTGGTGGTGATTTATTCGGCGATCGGCGGCATGTGGTCCCTGACCCTGACCGACATCGTCCAGTTCGTCATCAAGACCGTGGGCCTGATGTTCATCCTGCTGCCGATCTGCCTGTACCGCGTCGGCGGCTGGGATCAGTTGGTGGCCAAACTGCCGGAGGCGAGCTTCAGCTTCACCACCATCGGCTGGGACACCATCATCACCTACTTCGTGATCTACTTCTTCGGCATCCTGATCGGTCAGGACATCTGGCAACGGGTGTTCACCGTCAAGACCGCCAAGGTCGCGCAATACGCCGGTACTGCCGCAGGCCTCTACTGCATCATCTACGGTCTGGCGTGCGCCCTGATCGGCATGGCCGCTCACGTACTGATCCCGGATCTGGACAACGTCAACAACGCTTTCGCCGCCATCGTCAAACTGTCGCTGCCTGACGGTATCCGTGGCCTGGTCATCGCCGCTGCACTGGCCGCCATGATGTCCACCGCCAGCGCAGGCCTGTTGGCTGCCGCCACTACTCTGAGCGAAGACCTGCTACCTAAACTGCGTGGCGGTAAACAGTCGAGCCTGAGCCTGAACCGCCTGGTGACGCTGCTGACCGGTATTGTCGTGCTGGGTATCGCCCTGGTGGTGAACGATGTGATCAGCGCCCTGACCCTGGCCTACAACCTGTTGGTCGGCGGCATGCTGATCCCGCTGATGGGTGCGATTTTCTGGAAACGCGCCACTACCGCCGGCGCCATCGCCAGCATGGGCCTGGGCTTCGCAACCGCTCTGCTGTTCATGGTCAAGGACGGTCTGGATGCCAACACCCCGATCTACTACAGCCTGCTCGCAGGTCTGGTGAGCTTCATAGTGGTGAGCCTGATGTCTCGCCGCCCGGCTGCGGTGGCGAACGCCATCTAAGCTTTCTATAACGACTTGATGCTTTCTTCGACGGGTGTGGCGTCGGTTGCCACACCCGTTTTTTTTCGCCTGGAGAAAACCTTTGATGAAGATTGTTTCTCGCGATCAGTGGTTCGAGGTCAAGCAACTCAGCGACGGCATCCGTCTGATTCACGAGCCTTACATCCGTCCCTTCTACCGCTGCAACCTCTGGCACATTCAGGGCCGTGACAAGGACCTGCTGCTGGACAGCGGCTCCGGTTTGGTGAGCCTGCGCGAGCAACTGCCGTGGATCACCGAACGGCCATTGGTGGCGGTGGCCAGTCATTGCCATTTCGACCACATCGCCGGCCATCACGAATTTGCCGAACGCCTGGTGCATCCGGCCGAGGCCGACATCCTGGCGGCACCTGACGGCGAAAACGATTTGAGCCGGGCATTCGTCGGCGACGATATGTTCGAGGCGCATCCTGATTGCCCGCTGTGCTACGCCGAGTACCGGGTCAAAGCCGCGCCGGCCACGGGAATGATCGAGGAAGGTGACGTGCTGGATCTGGGCAATCGCGTGTTGCAGGTGCTGCATACGCCGGGACATTCACCGGGCGGCATCAGCCTGTATGAAGCGGCGACCGAAACCCTGTTCAGCGGCGACATCATCTACGACGGGCCGCTGATCGAAGACGCTTACCATTCCAACCTCGACGACTACGCGCGCAGTCTGCAACGCTTGCGTGAGCTGCCGATCCGCACCGTGCATGGCGGGCATTTCGGGAGTTTTTCCGGGGAACATTTGCGCACGATGATTGATGAGTGGCAGCGCTCGCATGGCTGACGCCTGCTGTACTCGACACCAGGGAAAACAACAGGCATTTAGCGCCGAAGAAGAGCGGATGCTCAAAATCGCCAGGACGGCGAATGATCTGAGTCGGTTTTTGATGGAGATCGGGCGGTACTGATTTCGCCCGATTTTTGAATTTACACCTGCTACGCAGCCGAATGCAGCCGTCGACAGCTGCTACAACACGGCTGCGGTGTTCCAGACCTTGACGTTACCGACGACGCTGCTGGCGTCGACGCTGTTCATCGTCAGTGCGAATAGGCACAGGTTGCAGAGGCGGTTCGATCAAACCGAGTGCGACACCCAGGTCATGCAGCCAGTTTTGAATTTTCTCTTTCATGGTGCCCCCTTCAGGGTAGTGCCGAGCGGCTGAAATTCTGTAGCCCCTTCGCACTGATAATAGTCCGAAGTCCTACGAAATGCTCGGCAAAATCCGCAATGATCTGTTACTGAATTGATCAAAATACCTGACCATTAGCTCAGGCAATCGCCTGGGCCTGGATCGACACCCTGGGTTGACCGGTCACTGCTGGCCAAGGGCTTTGCGCAAACGACGGCGCACCCACTGCTCAGCGCTGACAAACGTAATGCCGAGCAGCACCAGCACGGCACCGATGACAAAGTTGAGACTCAGCGCCTCACCCAGCAACACCACGCCGAACGTGACACCGAACAACGGCGTCATGAACGAAAACACCGCGAGGTTCGCCGCCAGATACCGGCGCAACAGCCAAAACCACGTCAGGTAACTGAAAAACGAGACCACCAGCCCCTGGAACAACACGCTGGCCACGGCCACGGTGGTCAGACTGACGTGGGTAACCTGGCCGCTGAGCATCGCGATCAGCAGCAGGCCGACGAAACCGACAATCAATTGATAGAACAACGTGAGCGTCACCGGCGCTTCCGACAGGCGCGAGGCCCGCACCACGACCGTGGTCGCCCCCCAGGAGGCACCGGCCAATACGCCCAGTGCATCGCCCATCAACATGCGGTGATCGAGGTTGTCCCAGGACACCCCACCGGCAAACGCGATGGCAATCCCGACAAACGCCAGAAAAATCCCCAACCATTGCACCGGTCTTAAACGCTCACTCGGCAACAGCCAGTGCACACCCAGCGCGGTGAAGATCGGCGCGGTGTAAAGGAACACCGACATGTGTGCGGCCGTGGTCAGCTGCAAGCCTTCGGAAATGAAGAAAAATTCCAGTCCAAACAGCGCGCCGGCCAGTAATCCACCGCGCCACGTATGGCTGACCTGATCCCAACCGCCCTTCCAGCAGATCAGCAATCCTACAAGCAACGCAGAAATGCCTGACCGACCGGCCGCCTGCATGACTGGCGCGATGTCCGGCGCCGCCCACTTGATCATGACTTGCTGTACGCCCCAGATCAGGCACAACCCGACCATCACTTGCAGGGCAAACCCATCGGCGCTACGCCGGCTGGCGCTCACCGGAACACCTCGACAATACAATCCATGGCAGTGACTCACAGTAGAAAGCAAAGCCCCGACTCAAGGTCGGGGCAAATATTTATGCTGTCGATTATTAACCAGATGGCCAGAAAAAGTAGCCTGTGGGAGACCTTCAAGTCACCACGGACGCCATCTTGCGCGACGTCACTTCAGTTCAATGCGATCGGCATGAATGACGATCTGGCCATTCTTGTACAACGCGCCGATAGCCTTCTTGAAGTTGCCCTTGCTGACACCGAACATGCTGGTGATCACCGCCGGATCGCTCTTGTCGCTCACCGGCAGCGCGCCGTTGTTGTCGCGCAACTTGGCGAGGATCTTCGAGTTCAGGCTGGTGGCGGCTTCTTCGCCCACTGGTTGCAGGCTCAGGCTGATCTTGCCGTCGGCACGGACTTCTTTGATGAAGCCCTTCTCTTCTTTACCGGCGCGCATGAACTTGAAGATTTCGTTCTTGTGGATCAAGCCCCAGTGCTTGTTGTTGATGATTGCCTTGAAGCCCATATCGGTGGCTTCGGCAACCAGCAGATCAACTTCCTGGCCAGGGGTGTAGTTGGCCGGGGTCTTGTCCAGGTAACGGTCCAGACGCGCGGTCGCGGTGATACGACGGGTGTGCTTGTCGAGGTAGACATGCACCACGACGTACTCGCCCGCGGTCATCTGACGCTTTTCTTCGGAAAACGGCAGCAACAGATCCTTCGGCAAGCCCCAATCCAGGAAGACACCGATGCTGTTGACTTCAACGACTTTCAAACTGGCGAATTCACCGACCTGAACTTTCGGCTTTTCGGTAGTTGCGATGAGTTTGTCATCGCTGTCCAGATAAATAAAAACGTTGAGCCAGTCTTCATCTTCGCTGGGAATATCTTTGGGAATATAACGATTAGGCAGAAGGATTTCGCCGTCCGCACCACCGTCCAGATATAAACCGAAGTTAGTGTGTTTAACCACTTGCAAACTGTTGTAACGCCCGACTAAAGCCATTTCCAATACCCTCATTGCGTGGGCGGCATTCTACCCGTTTTTGCAGGCCGCGTTCGGCGCCCGGCCCGGTGGCGCGAGAAAATCCTCTGGGGGCCTTAATTTTCCTGGGGTTTGACAGGCGGGTCTGGCCGCTCGTCAGGCCGACCTGTCGATTCATCGCCCTTCCAGCCAGGTAAAAATCCATTCTTCCCTACCGATGTTCTTATTTAAAACAGCAGCTTAGGGACATAACTCGAATAATAACTTGCGATTAATAGCGCTTTTGTGATGTGTATTTCAGGGGGATATTTGCCAAGCAATTGTCAAGTATTTCCTGTACGATGCGTGGCCAAGTTAATTTTCTACAGGTTAATGGCCGCCATGCGCGTAAAAGCATCCACCAGCAAAGCAAAGCCAGCTCCAGCCGTTGAAACCAGCGAATCGATCAACAATCAGATTGCTGCGTTCCTCAAATCCGGCGGCGAGATCCAGCAAATTGCCAAAGGCGTCAGCGGCCAGACGTTCGGCCCGTCCAAGCAGATTACCTTGGGCAAAAAATAACACCCGCGTTACCTGGTCCCTAAGCGCTTTGAGCTTCGAAGCGCTTGGACTGGAACCCTCCCCGCAACACCCCGCCAAACCCCATCAATATTTCAAAAATCGACGAACGGCCCTCGATGCCGAGCATTCGCCGGTAGCTCCGCCTATTCCGGGCACAACAGTCAGTGCGATGGCCTGGTCACCCTCAAGGCTGAACGCGCGTTTTATTGATTGGCTGAACTGGCAGGCTCATCCTGCGATCACATGAGAACCTACGCTTTCGCAAGGACTCGCCCATGTCGCGCTGGTTGAAGTGTCTCGCTGTCGTCATCACTCTCAGTCTTGCCCTCGGTGCCTGCAGCCGCATGGGTCTGGCCTATCGCAACCTCGACGTGATCATCCCGTGGACGCTCAGCGATTACCTGGACATGAACGGCGAGCAAAAAGGCTGGTTCAACGAGCGCCTCAAGGAACACCTGAGCTGGCACTGCACCACGCAACTGCCAGGCTATCTCGACTGGCTGGACCGTTTGCAGGTGATGGTCGAAACCAATCAGGTCACCGACGCCGCGCTGCAATCCCGCACCCAGGAAGCCAAACAAGCCATCGCCCAGACCGCCCGGGAAATCACCCCGTCGGCCATCGAGCTGTTGCAGGGGCTGGACGACAAACAAGTCGCGGAAATGAACGAAGCCTTTGCCAAAGACCAGCGCAAACGCCAGCAGGACTACGTAAAACCGTCGCTCATTCAGCAGGTCAAGGAACGTAGCCAGCGCATGGAAAAACGTCTGGACGGCTGGATCGGGCCGCTGAGCCCGCCCCAACAACAACGGGTCGTTGACTGGTCAAATGCGTTGGGCGACCAGAACACGCAATGGATTGCCAACCGCGTGCATTGGCAGAAACAGTTCAGCGCGGCGGTTGCGCAGCGCCAAAGTCCAGGATTCCCACAGCGCATCGAGACGCTTCTGGTGAATCGCGAGAGCTTATGGACAGCCGATTACCGCAAGGCCTACGCCAACACCGAAGCACAGGCACGAAGCCTGTTTGTGGATTTGATGGCCGAAAGCACACCGGCTCAACGCCAGCGGCTGCTGAAAAAAATCGAAGGAGTGCGCAAAGACTTCAACGACTTGAAGTGCCTTAAGGCAGCACAACAGAGCTAAGAACAACACAAAAACAATGTGGGAGCGAGCCTGCTCGCGATGGCGGTGTTTCAGACAACATGGATGTCGACTGACACACCGCCATCGCGAGCAGGCTCGCTCCCACATTGGTAATCGAAGTTCTTCAGGCAATCTGCGCGTGGGACGCCACCTCATCAAACGTCACCTCATCCAGCGCATCGTCCTGCTCATCCAGCACCTGCCGCGGATGATCATTGCCCGGAATGCTGCTGTCGATCAGGCTCAACAACCTTGAACCCCGCATCGTCAGCCTGTAATTCGAACCGGTTCCGCCCTGCTCTTCAGGTCGAGGCTCGATGTAGCCACGCGCCAACAGTAACTTTTCATACTCGCCGGCCACCGCTTTCAGGTGATCCAGGTTCTCAGTCTCTTCGCCCTCCGTGGCTTTTTCCGCCGCGTACTGTTCGGCATAGGGCCGTGGCGTGAAGCTGGGTGCTGCGTTCTGCACTTCGTGCAGCAGGCGTTCAATCAAATCCCAGTTATAAGTCGTCATCCTGTCCAACCTCCAAAACCTGTGAGTGTGATGGCCTTCATAGCTTGTGACCGACAGCGCTCGCCGCCGTTCAGCGCAGTTCTTTAACGGCGCTGACCGGCGGTATGTCGAATTTGGCATAGGTCAAACGACAAGGTTGTGTCAGTCACCGCCCAGCATTGCGCAGGAGAAAACCCGATGAACGTTCAGAACCATCCGGTCGTGTCGCGAGAAGAATGGCTCGCCGCCCGCAAACAACACCTGGCCCACGAAAAAGCCTTCACCCGGGAACGGGACAAACTCAGCGCCGAACGCCGCGCCCTGCCCTGGGTGAAAATCGACAAGGACTATCACTTCCAGGGCCCCAATGGTGAATTGAAGCTGGCCGACCTGTTCAGCGGTCGCAGCCAACTGGTCATCTACCACTTCATGTTTGCCGACGGTTGGGACGAAGGCTGCCCCGGTTGCTCATTCCTGTCCGACCACATCGACGGTGCCAACCAGCATCTGGCGCATCACGACGTGGCGGTGGTGGCGGTTTCCCACGCCCCGTTCGCTGAATTCCAGGCGTTCAAGCGACGCATGGGCTGGAAATTCGATTGGGTGTCGTCAGAAGGTTGCGACTTTAACTATGACTTTGGCGTCTCGGCCCGAGCTGAAGATGTTGCTGCTGGAAAGGCCACCTACAACTACGAAAAAACTGACGGCGCCGAAGAAGAACTCCCAGGCCTCAGCGTGTTTTATCGCAACGAAGCAGGCGAGATTTTTCACACCTATTCAACTTATGCCCGTGGCCTGGACATGCTGGTCGGCGCCTATAACTACCTCGACCTGACACCCAAGGGGCGTAACGAAGAGCAGATCATGGAATGGGTACGGCATCACGACAGGTATGAAGACAAGGTGAGTTCGAGCTGCTGCCATGGGGGGTAGACCACACCTTCGCGAACCAGCTTGCTCCCTCAGCGGTCAGGGCCGGACACAATGTCCGTGAACACCGCAATTCCTGTAGGAGCAAGCTTGCTCGCGATGCTTACTTACAATCAACGCCGATGCAATTGACACACCGCTATCGCCAGCGATTGGCTTTCAGCTTGTCACTCGAACAAAAGAAGCCGATACGCTGAACTTTCCCCTGATCTCAACCCTCAACCGGATAACCCGCCTTAACCGGAACTGAGGCCCGCCATATGAAAACCCTGCTTAAACTCACCCTCGCCGCCACCCTCGCGTGCGCCCTGCCCGTTTGGGCCTGCACACCCGAGGAAGCCACCACCAAACGCGAACAACTGGCCAAGGAAGTGGCCAAACTCACCGAGCAGAATCCGAAGAAGGCCAAGGAGATCAACGACGAGTTACAGAAAATGGATTTGGGCACGGCCAGCGCGGATCTGCCGGACAAGTGCCAGTTGATCGATCAGCGCATGAAGGAGTTGGAAACAGCGGATAAAAAAGCTGAGAGCTAACCTTGTAGGAGCCAGCTTGCTGGCGATGGCTGCACCGCGGTGTATCTGTTAGATCGCATCGCCGGCAAGCCGGCTCCTACAGGGGATCGCGTTATAAAAAAAACCGGACATTTGTCCGGTTTTTTTATGAGATCGCTACGGCGCTTTACTCAGCAGCCGGGGCTTCCGGCTTGCGGCGCTTGAGCGGGGCCATGCCGTCCTTGCTGACCAGCGACAGGGCGTCGGTCTTCGGGCGGTTGGCGATTTTGCGCTTGGTCGGTGCCTTGGCGCCGGTTTTCTTCTTCTCGCCCTTGGCGTCGACCTTTTTCTTCTTCACGCCAACCGCTTTGCCCGAGGCCTTGACCTTTTTCGGTCCGCCGTAGGTGCCTTTGACTTCCTTGATGGTGCGGCGCTCGAAGCTCTGCTTGAGGTAGCGCTCGATGCTCGACATCAGGTTCCAGTCGCCGTGGCAGATCAGCGAGATGGCCAGGCCATCGTTGCCGGCACGACCGGTACGACCGATGCGGTGAACGTATTCGTCGCCGCTGCGCGGCATGTCGAAGTTGATCACCAGGTCCAGGCCGTCAACGTCCAGGCCGCGAGCGGCAACGTCGGTGGCCACGAGGATTTTCACGCCGCCTTGCTTCAGGCGATCGATCGCCAGCTTGCGGTCTTTCTGGTCCTTGTCACCGTGCAGGACGAACGCTTTGTATTCCTGCGCCACCAGGCGGCCGTAGATACGGTCGGCCATGGCCCGGGTGTTGGTGAACACGATGGCCTTCTGATAGGTCTCGTTGGCCAGCAGCCAGTTCACGATCTGCTCTTTGTGCTGGTTGTGGTCAGCGGTGATGATCTGCTGACGAGTGGTCGCATTCAGGTCGCTGACGTTGTTCAGCTGCAGGTGTTCCGGGTTGTTCAGAACCTTGGCAACCATCTCGCGCAGGCCCGAACCGCCAGTGGTGGCGGAGAACAGCATGGTCTGCTGGCGATTGGTGCACTCGTCCACCAGACGCTGCACGTCTTCGGCAAAGCCCATGTCGAGCATGCGGTCGGCTTCGTCGAGCACCAGTACTTCGACTTCTTTCAGGTCGAGGTTGCCGGCGTTCAGTTGCTCGATCATCCGGCCCGGCGTACCGATCAGGATGTCCGGCACCTTGCGCAGCATGGCGGCCTGGACCTTGAAGTCTTCACCGCCGGTGATCAGGCCGGACTTGATGAAGGTGAATTGCGCAAAGCGCTCGACTTCCTTGATGGTCTGCTGGGCCAGCTCGCGGGTCGGCAGCAGGATCAGGGTCTTGATGCTGACGCGGATTTTCGCCGGGCCGATCAGACGGTTGAGGATCGGCAAAACGAAAGCAGCGGTTTTGCCGCTACCGGTTTGCGCTGTCACCCGCAGGTCACGCCCTTGGAGCGCCAGCGGAATAGCCGCTGCTTGCACAGGCGTTGGCTCGACAAATTTAAGCTCGGCCACGGCTTTGAGCAGGCGTTCGTGCAGGGCGAATTGGGAAAACACGGGTGCTACCTCGAAGAAATACAAAAAAACAGCTGCATAGGGTAACGGTTTCGAGCGCGAAGGCCGAGTTTCTTTATGCAATCGACCGTAAACAGTGGCTTTTTTGTTGCCTCTTTTGTCCTTAAACGTCATGCAAAGCGTCTTAAATGCTCTAATCGGTCCGACACGGACAATAGAAGAAACGGTTTTACCCATGGATATCAAACAGCTCTGGCTCAACGTCCAAGACATCTGGGGTGCTCTCGATCAGCATCCGCTCCTGCATTCCGGCCTCGGGCTGCTTCTGTTGCTGGTGGTGGCGCTGACCCTCGGACGAGTGGCGCGTTACCTGATCCTGCACGCGACCAAAATGCTCGGCCGCCAACCGGCGTTGCACTGGGTCAACGACTTTCGCCAGAACAAGGTGTTTCATCGCCTGGCGCAGATGACGCCGTCGCTGGTGATCCAGTTCGGCCTGCACCTGGTGCCGGAGTTGAGCAAAACCAGCCTGATTTTCCTCGGCAACGTCGCACTGGCCTTCACCATTCTGTTCCTGGTGCTGGCGATCAGCGCCCTGCTCAATGCGTTACTGGACATCTACGCCCGCACCGAACACGCCCGCACCCGCTCGATCAAAGGCTACGTGCAACTGGCGAAAATGGTGTTGTACGTATTTGGCGCGATCATCATCGTCGCCACGTTGATCGACCGTTCGCCGCTGTTGCTGCTGTCGGGTCTGGGCGCCATGTCGGCGGTGATTCTGTTGGTCTACAAGGACACGTTGTTGTCGTTTGTCGCCAGCGTGCAGTTGACCAGCAACGACATGCTGCGGGTCGGCGACTGGATCGAGATGCCGCAAGTCGGCGCCGATGGCGATGTGGTGGACATCACGCTGCACACGGTCAAGGTGCAGAACTTCGACAAGACCATCGTTTCGATTCCGACCTGGCGCCTGATGTCCGAGTCGTTCAAGAACTGGCGCGGCATGCAGCAGTCCGGTGGACGACGGATCAAGCGCAGCCTGTTCATCGACGCCAGCGGCGTGCGATTCATCCGTGATGACGAAGAGCAAAAGCTGTCCCAGGTGCACCTGCTGACCGACTACATCAGCCGCAAGCAGGCTGAACTCAAGGCCTGGAACGAAGCTCAGGGCAACGTCGCGGCAATGTCGGCCAACCGTCGGCGGATGACCAACATCGGCACCTTCCGCGCCTACGCGCTGGCGTATTTGAAAAGCCATCCGGAGGTCCAGCCGAACATGACCTGCATGGTGCGGCAGATGCAGACCACGGCGCAGGGGATTCCGCTGGAAATCTATTGCTTCACCCGCACCACGGCGTGGGCGGATTACGAGCGGATTCAGGGGGATATTTTCGATTATCTGCTGGCGGTGCTGCCGGAGTTTGGCTTGAGCCTTTATCAGCAGCCGAGTGGCGGGGATCTGCGGGCCGGGTTGCTCCCGGCGATGCTTGGCGCAAGCCACATCCCCGAACCCGAAAAACACATCATGTAACCCCCAAACCCTTGTAGGAGCGAGGCTTGCCCGCGAAGGCGGTGTGTCAGTCAACATTAATGTCGATAGACGCACCGCCTTCGCGGGCAAGCCTCGCTCCTACAGGTTGCAGAGTTGATTTAGCAACACCGGTGTTATTTGACCTGACGCTGCGGCGCCTTGTGCACCATGGTGTAGGCGTAATCCACACCCATGCCATACGCGCCGCTGTGTTCCAGCACCAGTTCCATTACCGCCTCGTAAGTGTCTTTGTGTGCCCAGTCACGCTGGTATTCCAGCAGCACTTGTTGCCAAGTGACCGGCACCGCGCCTGCCTGAATCATCCGCTGCACCGACATGTCGTGAGCTTCTTTGGTTGTGCCGCCAGACGCGTCGGTCACGATGTACACCTCGTAGCCTTCAGCCAGGGCTTCCAGCGCCGGGAAGGTCAGGCAGACTTCAGTCCAGAGCGCAGCGATGATCAGCTTCTTGCGGCCGGTGGCTTTCACCGCGTCAACCAGCGCCTTGTCTTCCCAGGAGTTCATCGAGGTGCGCTCGATCGGCTTCTGCTCTGGGTGAACAGCCAGCAACTCCGGCCAGATGAAGCCGCTGAAACTTTCGGTTTCCACCGAGGTGTAGATCGTCGGCACGTTGAAGATCTTGGCGGCCTTGGCCAGGCCGACGGTGTTGTTCTTCAGGGTCTGACGGTCGATCGACTGCACGCCGAAAGCCATTTGCGGCTGGTGGTCAATCAGGATCAGAGCGGAGTTGGTTGGGTTGAGCAGTTCACGAATAGACATGGCGCGTTCCTTTTGATGTCGATAGTTCAAATCAGTAATGGGTTAGTCGACGTGGCTTCCAGAGGCTTTGTCGTCGGCTTGGATGTCACTTTAGGGGCTAGCAAGGAAAGGGACAATTACCTAAAATCGAGAATCATTGATTCTAAAATAGGGACAATCATGGATCGCATCGAATGCATGCGCGCGTTCGTCGTCACGGTCGGCGAGAACGGCTTCGCCGCCGCTGCACGGGCAATGGATGTGCCGCGATCAAAAGTCAGCAAACAGATTCAGGCGCTGGAGGAAGCCATCGGTGTGCAACTGCTGCAGCGCACCACGCGCAGCCTGCACCTGACCGAGGCTGGCGCGGAGTATTTCGACGCGGCGCGGGAAGTGCTGGCCTCGCTGGACGAGGCCGAACAGCGTGCCCGTAACGGCATCGGCGAGTTACGCGGGGTGCTGCGGGTCAATGCGCCGATGTCCTTCGGGTTGCGCCGGCTGGGGCCGCTGATTCCGCTGTTTCATGAACAACACCCGAACATAGAGCTGCAACTGGTGCTCAGCGATCAGCAGGTTGACCCGGTTCGCGGTGGTTTCGACGTGACCATCCGCATCGCCAGCATGCCGGACTCGACGATGATTGCCCGGCAACTGGCGCCCGCCCCGCGAATCATGGTCGCCTCACCTGCGTATCTCGAACGCGCAGGCACTCCGCAGACGCCACAGGATCTGCGCGCCCATCAATGTTTGAACTACGGGTATTTGCAAAGTGGCGTGAGTTTGCAGCTGTGCAACGGCAAGGAAACCCAACGGGTCAACGTCACGGGCCCGCTGCACGCCAACAATGGCGACTTGCTCGCCCAGGCTGCCGAGGCCGGCATGGGCATCGCGCTGTTGCCCAATTTCATTGTCGAGGATGCGCTGGCGGCTGGCCGGTTGGTACCGGTGATGTGTGAATGGCAGGCGCCTGCGATCACGATTAACGCGGTCTATCCATCGGCACGCCGGGTACCGCAGAAGACCCGGACGTTCATCGAGTTTCTGGTGGCGCAACTGGCAGAGAAATAACACATCCCTTGTAGGAGCGAGGCTTGCCCGCGAAGGCGGAGTGTCAGTCAACATACCTGTTGCCTGTCACACCGCGATCGCCAGCAAGCCGGCTCCTACAGGAGTCAGGTGATTGCCAACGACTTTCGTACACCCAGTCTGCTGATCCACACCGCCATCAAAATCACCGACCCGCCAAAGAACAACCGCCCCAGCTCTTCATGCTGATTCCAGATCAGCAGATTGATCAGCAACCCCACCGGCACATGCAGGTTGTTCATCACCGCCAGCGTCCCGCCATTCACCAGGCACGCGCCCTTGTTCCACCAGTACAACCCCAGCGCGGTCGAGACCAGGCCGAGGAACACCAGCACGCCCCATTGCAGCGGTGCTTCGGGCAGGAAGTTCTGTTTACCGAACAACAGAAACGCCGGTAACGCCACCGCCAATGCGCCGAGATAGAAATAACCGAAGCGCCGGTAATGCGGCAGATCGCTTGGATGACGCGCCACCAGATGCTTATAAAGCACCTGCCCGGCGGCGTAGGTGAAGTTGGCCAGTTGCAGCAGCAGGAACCCCATGAAGAAATCCGGGTTGATCCGGTCGTAGCGAATCACCGCCGCGCCGAGCACCGCCACCAGCGCCGCGACCAAGGCCCAAGGATTGAAGCGTCGGTTCAGCGCGTCTTCGATCAGCGTCACATGCAGCGGTGTGAGGATGGTGAACAGCAACACTTCCGGCACCGTCAGCACCCGGAAGCTCAGGTACAGGCAGACGTAAGTCACGCCGAACTGCAACGCACCGATCAGCAGCATGCCGCGCATGAACGCAGGCTCCACCGAGCGCCAGCGCGTCAACGGAATAAACACCAGCCCCGCCAGCAGCACGCGCACCAGCACCGCGAAGTAACTGTCGACATGACCGGCCAGGTATTCGCCGATCAGACTGAAGGAAAACGCCTGGATCAGCGTGACAAAAAGTAGATAGCCCATGCTCGCCTCGTTTTGAATGGCGGCGACGATAGCGGGTTTTGCCGACGATCGCGAGACACGCAGGCCCCTGTAGGAGCGAAGCTTGCTCGCGAAGACGGTGTGTCAGCCGCTATCTCTGTTGACTGTGACACCGTCTTCGCGAGCAAGCTTCGCTCCTACAGGTTTGTGGCAAACCACCAAATCGCAGGCAAAAAAAAGCCCGATCTCGCTAAAGCGTTCAATCGGGCTACAGCACTCAGGAGCAACAAGTGCAAAGGGAGGTCGATGCGCGTACAGGCTTGAAGGGTTGCGCCAGGTCACTAGACCATCCAGCGATTATCTGGCGATTAAAGCCTCAAGCCACTTGGGAAAGCTTGGCGTTGGCCTGGTTCAGGCCCTTCTCCTGGAAGTCACCGCCCAGGTTCATACCTTCGGCGTGGATGAAGGTCACATCGTGGATTCCGATGAAACCCATGACCTGACGCAGGTACGGTTCCTGATGATCCGCGGTGCTACCGGCGTAGATCCCGCCGCGAGCGGTCAGCACGTAAGCGCGTTTGCCGCTGAGCAGGCCTTGCGGGCCGGTGTCGGTGTATTTGAAGGTCACACCGGCTCGCAGCACGTGGTCGAGCCAGGCTTTCAGCGTGCTGGGGATCGCGAAGTTGTACATCGGTGCGGCCATGACCAATACGTCGGCGGCCAGCAATTCATCGGTCAACTGATTGGAGCGCTCCAGGGAAGCCTGTTCGATGTCGTTGCGCTGCTCGGCGGGTTTCATCCAGCCGCCCAGCAGGTTGATGTCCAGGTGCGGCACCGGATTGACAGCCAGGTCACGGACGGTGATCTGGTCGTTCGGGTGAGCGGTTTTCCACTGGTTGATGAAGGTCTGGGTCAGTTGACGCGAAACCGAGTCTTGCTGACGGGCGCTGCTTTCGATGATCAGAACGCGGGACATGGGATGTAGCCTCCATCTGAGAATGCTGTAAGTCGATGGAGTGAAGGTTAAACAGAGTCATATCGATGAAAAAGCGCAAATAACTGCTATAACCCATCAATAAATTCGTTTATAAGCTGAGCATGACCTGTAGGAGCGAGCGGTGCGGCGATCCGACTTGCCCGCGAAGGGGCCGTGTCATTCAACATTGATGTCGACTGGTACATCGCCTTCGCGGGCAAGTCGGATCGCCGCATCGCTCGCTCCTACAAGGGGGTTGGTGTTATTTCGGGGTGCAGGTCAGGTTGATGCGCATCTTGATGATGGTCCGGTTGAACTTGGCAGTGGCATTTTTGTGCTTGCCGGCCGCCACTTCGATATTGCGGGTGCGCGGCGCTTCCGGACCGTTATTGAAAACCACCTTACAGACTGCATCGGTGCTGCCGAAGTTGTTGACCTGTATGGAGGCGATGTCGGTATCCGTGTCATACGCGTTGTAGTCGATGTCCATGCCGTTCAGCTGTTTTTGTACGTCGATCGGGTAGGCAAACGCAGTCAACGGCAACATCGCCAGCACCACACAACAGAATTTTTTCATTCGGCAGTCTCCAATAAGGACCGCCAGCTTAGGACAAGAGGAGCTCAAGATGAAAGCGCCCCGCGTGACCCTTGATCAATGGCGAACGTTACAGGCCGTGGTCGACCACGGCGGTTTCGCCCAGGCCGCCGAAGCGCTGCATCGCTCGCAATCGTCGGTCAGCTACACCGTGGCGCGCATGCAGGATCAACTCGGCGTGCCATTGCTGCGCATCGACGGCCGCAAGGCGGTGCTGACCGAGGCCGGCGGCGTCTTGCTGCGTCGCTCGCGGCAACTGGTGAAACAGGCCAGCCAACTGGAAGACCTGGCGCATCACATGGAACAAGGCTGGGAAGCGGAAGTGCGTTTGGTGGTCGACGCCGCCTACCCCAGCGCCCGCCTCGTCCGCGCCTTGACCGCGTTCATGCCGCAAAGCCGTGGCTGCCGCGTGCGTCTGCGCGAAGAAGTATTGTCGGGCGTGGAAGAAGTCCTGCTCGAAGGCGTGGCCGACCTAGCGATCACCGGGTTCAGTATTCCCGGCTATCTGGGTGCGGAATTGAGCGACGTCGAATTCGTCGCCGTCGCCCACCCCGAGCACGCCCTGCATCGATTGAACCGTGAGCTGAATTTCCAGGACCTGGAAGGCCAAATGCAGGTGGTGATCCGCGACTCCGGCCGTCAACAGCCACGCGACGTCGGCTGGCTCGGCGCCGAACAGCGCTGGACCGTCGGCAGCCTGGCCACCGCCGCGACGTTTGTCAGCAGCGGCCTGGGATTTGCCTGGTTGCCGCGGCACATGATCGAACGCGAACTGAAGGAAGGGACGCTCAAGCTGCTACCGTTGGATCAGGGCGGTAGCCGGAACCCGAGTTTCTACCTGTATTCAAACAAGGAAAAACCCTTGGGCCCGGCCACGCAAATCCTCATCGAACTGCTGCGCACCTTTGACACCGCGCCGCTGGATGCGCCCTTCGCTGCCCCAGAACAAGCCTGACACGGAGTGATCGCATGGCCTATTTCGAACACGAAGGTTGCAACCTGCACTATGAGGAGTATGGCCACGGCACGCCGTTGCTGCTGGTTCACGGGCTCGGTTCCAGCACCCTGGACTGGGAAAAACAGATCCCGGCATTGGCGGCCCGTTACCGGGTGATCGTCCCGGATGTGCGCGGCCACGGTCGCTCCGACAAACCCCGCGAGCGCTACACCATCGCCGGGTTCAGCGCCGACCTGATCGCCCTGATCGAACATCTGAACCTCGGCCCGACACATTACGTGGGACTGTCGATGGGCGGCATGATCGGCTTCCAACTGGCGGTGGATCAGCCCCAATTGCTCAAGAGCCTGTGCATCGTCAACAGCGCGCCCGAGGTCAAATTGCGCAGCCGCGACGATTACTGGCAATGGTTCAAGCGCTGGAGCCTGATGCGTGCGCTTAGCCTGGGCACCATCGGCAAGGCCCTTGGTGGCAAACTGTTCCCCAAGCCGGAACAGGCCGAATTGCGTCAAAAGATGGCCGAACGCTGGGCAAAAAACGACAAACATGCTTATCTCGCCAGCTTCGACGCGATTGTTGGTTGGGGGGTTCAGGAACGACTTTCCAGGGTGTCCTGTCCAACCCTCATTGTCAGCGCCGACCGGGACTACACGCCGGTAGCGTTGAAAGAGAACTATGTAAAACTGCTGCCCGATGCGCGGCTGGTGGTGATCGCCGATTCGCGTCACGCCACCCCGCTGGATCAACCCGAACGCTTCAACCAAACCCTGCTCGAGTTTCTCACCGCAGTCGACACCACCACACTCAGGATCACTGACCCATGCTGAAAAAAATCGCCCTCGTCGCTGGCACCGTTCTGTTTGCCGCCAACCTGATGGCCGCTACGCCCGCCAAGGCCCCACACGTTCTGCTGGAAACCACCAACGGCCAGATCGAAATCGAACTGGACCCGGTCAAGGCGCCGATCAGTACCAAGAACTTTCTTGAGTACGTCGACAGCGGCTTCTACAACAACACGATTTTCCACCGTGTGATCCCGGGCTTCATGGCCCAGGGCGGCGGTTTCACTGCGCAGATGGCGCAAAAAGACACCAAGGCACCGATCAAGAACGAAGCCAGCAACGGCCTGCATAACGTGCGCGGCACCTTGTCGATGGCGCGTACGTCGAACCCGGATTCGGCCACCAGCCAGTTCTTCATCAACGTCGCCGACAATGCGTTCCTCGACCCGGGTCGCGACGCCGGTTACGCGGTGTTCGCCAAAGTGGTCAAGGGCATGGACGTGGTGGACATCATCGTCAATTCGCAAACCACTACCAAACAAGGCATGCAGAACGTGCCTATCGACCCGGTGCTGATCAAGTCGGCCAAACGTATCGACTAAGATCCACAGGCACAGGGATGTTGAGCGGCCGCCGGTATTCGGCGCCGCTCATAGTGTTTAAAGGAGAGCCCGCACGCGGGCGGAGAACCGATGCTTTATCGCCGTTTTGAACAATTGATTGACGTGTTCCGTGACGCCCCGACGGCGGCTCCGCCCGACCGTGTTTTCCCCTTCTATACCTATTACCTGAAGCAGGTCTGGCCGAGTTTCGCCGCCCTGCTGACCGTCGGCCTGTTCGGTGCATTGATCGAAGTGGCGCTGTTCAGCTACCTGAGCCGCATCATCGACCTGGCCCAAGGCACGCCGAACGTCAATTTCTTCAAGGAACACGGCATCGAACTGGCCTGGATGGCCGTCGTGGCACTGATCCTGCGCCCGGTGTTCGTGGGCCTGCATGACTTGCTGGTGCACCAGACCCTGAGCCCGAGCATGACCAGCATGATCCGCTGGCAAAACCACAGTTACGTGCTCAAACAGAGCCTGAATTTCTTCCAGAACGACTTCGCCGGGCGCATCGCCCAACGCATCATGCAGACCGGCAACTCGCTGCGCGATTCCGCCGTGCAAGCGGTGGACGCGCTGTGGCATGTGCTGATCTACGCGATCAGTTCGCTGGTGCTGTTCGCCGAGGCCGACTGGCGCCTGATGATCCCGTTGTTGACCTGGATCGCCGCCTACATCGGCGCCCTCTGCTACTTCGTGCCACGGGTGAAAGAACGCTCGGTAGTGTCCTCGGATGCGCGCTCCAAGCTCATGGGCCGGATCGTCGACGGCTATACCAACATCACCACGCTGAAGCTGTTCGCCCACACCAATTTCGAACAGCAATACGCCAAGGAAGCCATCCAGGAACAGACCGTAAAAGCCCAACTGGCTGGCCGCGTGGTCACCAGCATGGACGTGGTCATCACCAGCATGAACGGCTTGCTGATCGTCAGCACCACGGGCCTGGCGCTGTGGCTGTGGACGCAGTCGCTGATCACAGTGGGCGCCATTGCACTGGCCACCGGCCTGGTGATCCGGATCGTCAACATGTCCGGCTGGATCATGTGGGTGGTTACCGGCATTTTCGAAAACATCGGCATGGTTCAGGACGGTTTGCAGACCATTTCGCAACCGGTCAGCGTCACCGATCGTGCGGAGGCCAAACCGCTGACCGTCGCCCGGGGCGAAGTGCGTTTCGAGCACGTGGATTTCCACTACGGCAAGAAGAGCGGGATCATTGGCGACCTAAACCTGACGATCAAACCGGGTGAAAAAATCGGTTTGATCGGTCCGTCCGGCGCCGGTAAATCGACCCTGGTCAACCTGCTGCTGCGCCTCTATGACGTGCAGGGTGGGCGGATCGTGATCGACGGCCAGAACATTGCCGAAGTCGGTCAGGAAAGCCTGCGCGAGCGCATCGGCATGATTACCCAGGACACGTCGCTGCTGCACCGTTCGATCCGCGACAATTTGCTCTATGGCAAACCGGACGCCACCGATGCCGAACTCTGGGAAGCGGTGCACAAGGCCCGGGCCGACGAGTTCATCCCGTTGCTCTCGGACGCCGAGGGACGCACCGGTTTCGATGCGCATGTCGGTGAGCGTGGGGTGAAGCTCTCCGGTGGTCAGCGTCAGCGGATCGCCATTGCCCGCGTGCTGCTCAAGGACGCGCCGATTTTGATCATGGACGAAGCGACTTCGGCGCTGGATTCGGAAGTCGAAGCGGCGATTCAGGAAAGCCTGGAAACCCTGATGAAGGGTAAAACCGTGATTGCCATTGCTCACCGGCTCTCGACCATCGCCCGGATGGACCGGCTGGTGGTGCTTGAGAAAGGCAGGATTGCCGAGACGGGGACCCATGCTGAGTTGCTGGCGCATGGCGGGTTGTATGCGCGGTTGTGGCAGCATCAGACTGGGGGGTTTGTTGGGATCGATTGATTGGGGATTGGGGTTGGGATTGGGGGCATATCCGTTGCTGCGGTAACGGCCGCTATGGGTTTCGCCCTTACGGCGAGTCACTTGGAGAAGCGCCAAGTAACCAAGCGCTCTTGCCCCTTTCGTTCGGTGCCTCGCTAAGGCTCGGCATGCCCTCGCTCCGGTCCTGCTCCGTGGGCCCGCCGCCATCGGCCATCCATGGCCGGGGGCGGCTAACCCGGCATCCATGCCGGGTTGCCCACTGCGCAGAACCTGCGCTCGGCCTCTCGAGGGGGCGGGCACCTCAAGATCAAAAGCGGAAGGCGAGCTAACGCTCGGCCTGATGAGTGGTGGAAATCAAAAGCGTACGTGCCCCCTGTAGGAGCCGGTTTGCCGGCGATGGCGGTGGGTCAGTCGACGTATTTATTGCCTGAAAGGACGCGATCGCCAGCAAGCTGGCTCCTACAAGGGAAATGCATAGGTGTCTGGAGAAATACGATCAACTGTAGGAGCCGGCTTGCTGGCGATAGCGGTGGGTCAGTCGACGTATTTATTGCCTGAAAGGACGCGATCGCCAGCAAGCTGGCTCCTACAAGGGAAATGCATAGTTGTCTGGAGAAATACGATCAACTGTAGGAGCCGGCTTGCTGGCGATGGCGGTGGGTCAGTCGACGTACTTATTGCCTGAAAGGACGCGATCGCCAGCAAGCCGGCTCCTACAGGGGATCGGTGTACATATCCGGAATGAGTGAACGCAGCAGTGAAGGAGAACGCGTGCACCAAAGAGCCAGGTCGGCTTTCAGGCCGCCTCGGCGGCTGTGGCGGTGGTCGCCCCCTCGAGAGGCCGAGCGCAGGTTCTGCGTAGTGGGCAACCCGGCATGGATGCCGGGTTAGCCGCGCACGGCCAAGGATGGCCGATCGCGGCGGGCCCACGGAGCAGGACCGGAGCGAGGGCATGCCGAGCATTAGCGAGGCACCGAACGAAAGGGGCAAGAGCCTTTTGGTTACTTTGGGGCTTTTCCAAAGTGACTCGCTGTAAGAGCGAAACCAATAACCGCCGTTACCGCAGAAACGGATATGCCCCCAACCCACACCCCCCCATAACCCCCATAACCCCCAGCCCCCAACAGCTCTAAGCCCACTGGAATTCCAGAAAAACCCTGCTGTACTCAGCCAAGGTTCTGGAGATGAGCCTGTCGTAAATCTGCAGGATGCATAACTCGATACAGTCTCGATAGGAAACCTATCAAGGACACTCTCATGTCTCTGTTCAAACGTTCAGTCACTGAGTTGTTAGGTACGTTCTGGCTGGTGTTGGGGGGTTGCGGCAGTGCGGTTCTGGCCGCGTCTTCTCCGCTTGGGATCGGAGTACTCGGTGTGGCCATCGCGTTTGGTCTCACCGTACTGACCATGGCCTTCGCCATCGGCCACATCTCCGGTTGCCATCTAAACCCCGCCGTATCGGTCGGTTTGTCAGTCGGTGGCCGATTCCCCGCCAAGGAACTACCCGCCTACATCATCGCCCAGGTCATCGGCGGGATCATCGCCGCCGCGTTGATCTACTACATCGCCAGCGGCAAGGAAGGCTTCGACCTCTCCGCCGGCCTGGCCTCCAACGGCTACGGCGAACACTCCCCCGGCAAATACTCGATGGCCGCAGGCTTTGTCTGTGAGCTGGTGATGACGGCGATGTTTGTGCTGATCATCCTCGGCGCCACCGACAAACGTGCGCCGGCCGGGCTGGCACCGATCGCTATCGGCCTGGCCCTGACACTGATCCACCTGATCTCGATTCCCATCACCAACACTTCGGTCAACCCGGCCCGCAGTACCGGCCCGGCCCTGATTGTCGGCGGCTGGGCGATCGCGCAACTGTGGATGTTCTGGGTCGCGCCGCTGCTGGGTGCGGTGGTCGGTGGTGTGACGTATCGGTGGCTGGGCAAGGAAGGCACTTGACCCCATGGAGGAGGATCAGTCCTGTCGGTAAGGCAAGGCGGTCCTCGCTTCCTCGGCATAGGCCAGGACGCCGAGACGCTCCTGATGAAGGAAGTCTTTGACGGCGGCTTTCAAGCCGGGATGGCGCAAGTAGTGCCAGGAATGGGTGATCACCGGTTCAAACCCGCGAATCAGTTTGTGCTCACCCTGAGCACCGGCATCGAAACGCTGAAAACCGTTGGCAATTGCGTAGTCCATCCCTTGATAGAAACACGTCTCGAAATGCAGACGATCGAACTCCGCCAGACAGCCCCAGTAACGCCCATAAAAACTGTCGCCGCCCACCAGGCTGAAGGCCATGGCCACCGGCCGTGAGCCCTGTTTGGCCAAGACCACGCGAATCGATTCCGGCATGCGCTCGGCCAACAGACTGAAAAATTCCCGCGTCAGATAGGGCCGTTGCCGGCGCACCGCGTAGGTGTTGGCATAACAGGCGTACACGAAATCCCACTGCGCCTGATCCAGTTGCTTGCCTTCCAGCCACTCGAAATCAAACCCCTGCCCCGCCACTTGCTCGCGCTCTTTGCGCATCTGCTTGCGCTTGCGCGAACTGAGGACGTCGAGGAAGTCCTGAAAATCCCGATAGCCGCGATTTTGCCAGTGGTACTGACAGCCGATGCGCTGCAGCCAGCCGGGTTGTTCGGCCAGCGCCGCGTCGGTGAACGGATCGGTGAAATTGATGTGCGCACTGGAGAGTTCTTCGATCTCGAGGTAGCCCGGCAAACTCTTCAGCAGTTCGAAACCGTCCTCGACCGAGGCCGCCAGCAAGCGCGGTCCGCTGACCGGGCTGAACGGCACGGCGGTCAACAGTTTGGGGTAATAGTCGATGCCGGCACGCTCGCAGGCATCGGCCCAGGCGTGATCGAACACGTACTCGCCATAGGAATGCCATTTGCGGTAACTGGGCAGCGCGGCGATCAACCGGTCCCCGTCCATGTGCAACAAATGCTCGGGCTGCCAACCGGAATGCGGACCGACGCTGCCGCTGTCCTCCAGTGAACTGAGAAAGGCATGGCGCAGAAACGGCTGATCATCCGGCACCAGGGCATCCCAGGTGTGCGGGGCTATTTCGGACAGTCGTTCCAGGCGTTGCAGCGGCATCACTTCCCTCTCCACTTCTTGGCGTAAAAGCCTCGCGAGTATCGCCTATCGAGGCGCAATCCACACTCGTGATCCGCCGACAGGGCCCGGAATAGAAAGTTCCTTCGCACTTTGTATCGTCATCGAGCCGCCATCACTTTGCCACTGCCTTGTCATAAACCATCGCGATACTGGCGCCAGTTTTTAGAGCGTCGGGTTCTTAGCCCGATCACTGTTTTCCGTCCGACATCGGTCGGTTGTGCCCTGGATGGCTAAGTCATCCCCTCTCATCTTCGGAGATTGATATGCGTCTTGCTTCCACGAAAACTGCGGCGGCCCTGTGTGGCGGTCTGCTGCTGGCCATGAGTGTTCCGGCCAGCGCCGCAGTCGACGCCAAACTGCTCGACATGCTGAAGGCTAACGGTTCGATTACCAACGCGCAGTACAGCGAGTTGCAAGCCGAGCTGGCCAGGGATCAGAAGGATCAGCAAATCGCCCGTCAGGCTCAGCAAGAGACTAACGAGCAGATCGCGGCCACCGCGAAGAAAACCGAAGCACTGAGCACCTTCGACCAGAAACTGGCGTGGGCTGCCAAGACCCAGTTCAAGGGTGACGTGCGTTTCCGCCAGGAAACGGTCAAGAACGACGGTGTTTCCAACACCGGCGACCAGGATCGTCAACGTATTCGCGTCCGCCTGGGTGCCTACACTGCAATCAACCCGCAAGTGGACACCGGCATCCGTATTGCCACTGGCAGCGACAACGACTCTCGTTCCACCAACCAGAGCCTGGATGGCAACTTCACCAAGAAGGATATCTGGCTGGACCAGGGTTACGTCGACTACCACCCTGACGCCATCAAGAATCTGCACTTGATCGGCGGCAAGATGGCGCAACCATGGGTGAGCATGGGCGACATCATCTGGGATAGCGACATCAACCCGGAAGGTCTGGCAGTGACTTACAAATACCCGCTGGGCGGCAGCACCGAGCTGTTCGGTAGCGCCGGCCACTTCACCCTCAAGGACAACGTCGACGGCGAAGGCAAGCAGTTCCGCCACGACCTGCGTCTGTACTCAGGCCAGTTGGGCGCGCGTTTCGCGATCACTGACAACCTGAAAATGACCTTGGGTGGCAGTCTCTACGCTTACGACAACGACAACGACATCAACAATACCTGTGCGGCGAACACCTGCCGACTGGCCATTAACGGCAACACGGCGAACGAACAGTTCAAACTGTACGAAGGCTTTGGTCAGCTCGACATCGGCGGCCTGCCAATGCCACTGTCGATCTACGGTCAAGTCGTCAACAACGACGATGCCAGCAACGATCAGGACATGGGCTGGCTGGCCGGTGTCAAGACCAACGTCTTCGGCTTCGGCGTGGACTACAACTATCGTGACGTACAGCGTAACGCCGTGGTCGGCGCCTTCACCGACTCTGACTTCGCCAACGGTTTCACCGGTTCGCGCGGCAGCAAGTTGAAAGTGAGCTACGAGATCGACAAGAACTTCGCCCTCGGCGCGACGTACTTCATGGCTGATTCCGACTACACCAACGCCACCCTGCGGGACTCGAAAATCAACACCCTGCAACTGGATGCCGAAGCCAAGTTCTGATCCCTGCTACACGGTTCGGGCAAGGACGCCCAAACTGCTTTTACAAACTCGCGCTGCTGTATCGGTCCCCATCATCCGTCCGATTCAGCAGCGCGAGTTTTTTTATGCAAAAAAAGATCGCAGCCTTCGCAGGCTGCGATCTTTTCATTTACCGCGACAACTCAACGCTTGCGCAGAATCACGCTACCAATCGAATAACCGGCGCCGAACGAGCTGAGCACCGCCAGCGAACCCGCCGCCAGATCATCCTGGTTCTTGTGAAACGCAATCACCGAGCCCGCAGAGCTGGTGTTGGCGTAGGTGTCGAGAATCACCGGGGCTTCTGCTTCGGTGGCTTCGCGACCCAGCAGTTTCCTCACGATCAAGTGGTTCATGCTGAGGTTGGCCTGGTGCAGCCAGAAGCGCTTCACGTCGCCGACGTTGAGCTGGTTCTCTTCCAGGTGCGCACCGATCAGCTCGGCCACCATCGGGCAGACTTCCTTGAACACCTTGCGGCCTTCCTGCACGAACAGCTTGTCCTTGGCACCGATGCCCTCTTCCGCCGCGCGGTTGAGGAAGCCGAAGTTGTTGCGGATGTTGTTGGAAAACTTGGTCAGCAGCTTGGTGCTGACCACGTCGAACTGGTACTTGGACGTCGCCAGGTCCGCTCGCTCGATGATCACTGCAGTGGCCGCGTCGCCGAAGATGAAGTGGCTGTCGCGGTCACGGAAGTTCAGGTGACCGGTGCAGACTTCCGGGTTGACCATCAGCACTGCCCGGGCCTGGCCCAGTTGCACGCTGTTGGCCGCAGCTTGAATGCCGAAGGTTGCCGAGGAGCAGGCCACGTTCATGTCGAAACCGAAACCCTGGATGCCCAGCGCTTCCTGGACTTCGATGGCGATGGCCGGGTAAGCGCGTTGCAGGTTGGAGCAAGCGACGATCACGCCGTCGATGTCCGCTGCGGTTTTGCCGGCGCGCTGCAAGGCTTGTTCGGCTGCGCCGATGGCCATCTGGCAAAGCACCGACCACTCGTCGTTCGAGCGCTCCGGCAGACGTGGCGCCATGCGTTGCGGGTCGAGAATGCCGTCCTTGTCCATGACGAAGCGGCTTTTGATACCGGAGGCTTTTTCGATAAACGCGGCGCTGGATTCGGTCAATGCCTCGACTTCGCCACGGGCGATGGCGTCGGCGTTGTCGGCGTTGAACTGCGCGACGTAAGCGTTGAAAGACTGCACCAGCTCTTCGTTGGAAATGCTGTTGGCCGGGGTGTACAGGCCGGTGCCGCTGATGACGACGTTATGCATGGTCGTTTCTCTAATCTGTTCAGGCAGAAAGCATTGGCACCGACGTACCAATACATAAAGGGTCTGTTCCCGTCACAGGAAGCAAACCTGGCATCGCTTTATTCCGAACCGCCCGAACCTTGAGAGGCTCAAAACCGCGGGGCCGGCGTTTATAGGCGCGAAGTTTGCCATAAACGTTGGGGTTTGGCGCCTTTTGCGAGTGCAACGGCACTACGTTTCAAGTAATGACAAATGGCAGATATCCAACCTGTAGGAGCACGGCTTGCCGGCGAAGGCGGCCTTGAACCTTGCATCGCACTCAAAGACGCCTTCGCCGGCAAGCCGTGCTCCTACAGGTTTTAGGGTTCGACCTGGGTCCATTGCTTGTTCAGGCGTTTGTCAGAGATCGGTACCTTGGTCCCCAACTGCTGGGCGAACAGCGAAACCCGGTACTCCTCCAGCCACCAGCGATAGAGCTCAAGCTGCGGATCGCGTTTGCCTTCCTGGGCGTGTTTGTTGGCGCGGGTCTGGTATTGAGTCCAGAGGCCGGACAGCTCACCGCTCCAGACCCGATCCTTCTGCACCTGCGCAGCCAGTTTCTCGAAGCGCTGCTCGATGGCTTTCAGGTAACGCGGCAGTTCCTTGAGCCATTGCATCGGCGTTTCGCGGACGAAACCCGGATACACCAGATGACTGAGTTGCTGCTTGATGTCATTCAACGCCACGGCCTGCGCCAGATCGATCTTGCCCTTGAAGCGTTTTTGCAGGCCGTGCCAGAGCTTGAGAATTTCCAGGGTCAGCTTCGCCAGACGCTCGGCATGCTCGGTCCAGCCGCCGCGTTTGCGTTCGGCCAGCGCCGCCAATCCGGCGCCATCACGCGGCAACGGGTCTTCGCCGTCGAGGATGCAGCTGTCGAGACTGGCCAGCAGAATGTCTTCCACCAGACTGTCGACGCGGCCCATGTCGCGGTACATCAGGCCCAGCTCGGTCAGGCCCGGCAACTTGCCGCGCAGGAACTTCGCCGGTTCCGCCAGTTGTTGCATCAGCAGGCGCTGCAACGCGCGGCGATGCTGGAACTCGGCTTCGGCCGGCGTCGAGAACCGCCCTTCCTTGACCGTGCCGGCCTCTTCGACGAGCGCCGGATACACCGTCATCGACAACCCGGCGATCTTCTGTTGGGTCTTTTCCGCCACGGCGGCGAAGACTTTCGCCTCCACCGGTTGCTGACTTTTTGCCGTTTGCGGGACGGCCAATGCCGCTTGGCTGGCTTCAGCGAATCGCGCGGTGAGCTCCGCCAGATCTCGTCCTTCGCCGAGGAACTTGCCCTGGCCATCGACGATTTCCAGGTTCATCCGCAGGTGATTTTCGACCTGCTGCGCCGCTTCGGCCCACGCCTCATCGCTGACCCGCGCACCGGTCATGCGCAGCAACTCGCGACCCAATGCCTGAGGCAACGAACCCTCGGCAAAGGTCATGCGCTGCAACGCGGCTTTGACGAAGTCCGGCACCGGCACGAAATTCTTGCGCAACGCCTTGGGCAGGTTGCGCACCAAGGCAATGCACTTGGCCTCGATCACGCCGGGCACCAGCCACTCCAGACGTTCCGGCGGCAGCATCGGCAACAGCGGCGCCGGCACGCGCAGGGTCACGCCGTCACGCGGGTGGTTCGGTTCGAAATGGTAACTGAGCGCCAGTTCCAGATCGCCGATGTGCAAGGTGTCCGGGTAATGCAGCGCGGTGACTTCACTGGCCTCGCGGGCCAGCACGTCTTCTTCGCGCATGATCAGCAGTTGCGGGTCTTTCTGGCTGTTAATCCGGTACCAGCTGTCGAAGGTCGCGGTCTGGTGAATCTCCGCCGGCAGTCGCGCATCGTAGAAGGCGAACAGGGTTTCTTCGTCGGCCAGAATGTCGCGACGGCGAGCCTTGGCTTCCAGCTCGTCGAGTTGTTCCAGCAGTTGCTGGTTGGCGGTCAGGCACTTGGCTTTGGACTGAATCTCGCCGCGCACCAAGCCTTCGCGAATGAAAAACTCACGGGACACTACCGGATCGATCGGCCCGTAATGCACCGGCCGGCGACCGACCACGATCAGCCCGAACAAGGTGATCTGCTCGAACGCCACGACCTGCCCGCGCTTCTTCTCCCAATGGGGTTCGAAGTGGTTTTTCTTGATCAGGTGCCCCGCGAGCGGCTCGATCCAGTCGGCATCGATCTTCGCGACCATGCGCGCGTAGAGCTTGGTGGTTTCCACCAGTTCGGCGGTCATCAGCCATTGCGGGCGCTTTTTACCAAGGCCCGATGACGGGTGAATCCAGAAGCGCCGCTGCCGGGCACCGAGGTAATCGCCTTCATCGGTTTTCTGCCCGATCTGGCTGAGCAGGCCCGAGAGCACGGCTTTGTGAAGTTTTGGGTAATCCGCCGGCTCTTTATTGAGGCTCAACTGCATGTCGCGGCAGATCAGGCTCAACTGACGGTGCGAGTCGCGCCACTCGCGCAGCCGCAGGTAGTTGAGGAAATTCTTGCGGCACCAGTTACGCAGCGGACTGGCCGTCAGCGCCTGGCGTTGCTCTTCAAAACCACGCCACAGATTGACCAGCCCGGCGAAGTCCGAGTCCACGTCTTTCCATTGCGCATGCGCCTGATCTGCCGCTTGCTGACGCTCTGGCGGACGCTCGCGCGGGTCTTGAATCGACATCGCGCTGGCGACGATCAGCACTTCCTGCAAGCTGCCGAGTTTCGCCGCTTCGAGCAGCATGCGGCCCATGCGCGGGTCCACCGGCAGGCGCGCCAATTGGCGCCCCAGCGGGGTCAACTGGCTGTTGCGGTCCACCGCCGACAGCTCTTGCAGCAGGTTGAAACCGTCGCTGATGGCCTTGCCATCGGGTGGCTCGATAAACGGGAAATCGGTGATCTCGCCGAGGCGCAGATGCAGCATCTGCAAAATCACCGCCGCGAGGTTGGTCCGCAGGATTTCCGGGTCGGTAAATTCCGGGCGACCGATGAAGTCTTCTTCGCTGAACAACCGTACGCAAATGCCTGGCTCAACCCGACCGCATCGACCTTTACGCTGGTTGGCGCTGGCCTGGGAAATCGCTTCGATGGGCAGGCGCTGGACCTTGGCGCGGTAGCTGTAGCGGCTGATGCGCGCAGTGCCGCTGTCGATCACGTAACGAATGCCCGGCACGGTCAGCGACGTTTCGGCGACGTTGGTCGCCAGCACTACGCGACGCCCCGGGTGCGACTGGAAAATCCGCTGTTGTTCGGCCGGCGACAAGCGTGCGTACAACGGCAGGATTTCGGTGTGTTTGAGTTGCGCCTTGCGCAGCATGTCGGCGGCGTCGCGAATCTCGCGCTCGCCGGGCAGGAACACCAGCACATCGCCGGGGCTCTTGCGCTCGCTGCGTTCGAACGCGGCGATTTCGTCGAGGGTGGCGAGGATCGCCTGATCCACGGTCAGGTCATCCTCGACGCGGTTGCCCTCTTCGTCCTGTTCCAGGGTCAGCGGGCGATACCAGGTTTCCACCGGGAAGGTGCGGCCGGAGACCTCAACGATGGGCGCATCGTCGAAGTGCTTGGAGAAACGCTCCAGGTCGATGGTCGCCGAGGTGATGATGACTTTCAGGTCCGGACGACGGGGCAGCAGGGTTTTCAGGTAACCGAGCAGGAAGTCGATGTTGAGGCTGCGTTCGTGGGCTTCGTCGACGATGATCGTGTCGTAGCGTTCGAGGTAGCGATCGTTCTGGGTTTCCGCCAGCAGGATGCCGTCGGTCATCAGTTTGATCAGGGTGTTGGAGTCGCTCTGATCCTCGAACCGCACCTGATAGCCGACCAGCGCGCCCAATGGCGTCGCCAGTTCTTCGGCAACCCGGCTCGCCACGCTGCGCGCCGCAATTCGACGCGGCTGGGTGTGGCCTATCAGGCCATGCTGGCCGCGACCGATTTCCAGGCAGATCTTCGGCAACTGGGTGGTTTTACCCGAGCCGGTTTCGCCGGCGATGATCAGCACCTGATGCTTGAGCAGCGCTTCCTTGATTTCATCGCGCTTGGCGGCGATGGGCAGGCTGTCGTCGTAACGAATCACCGGCAGGCTGGCACGTCGCGCCAACACCTGATCACAGGACGCCTGCATGCGCGCCACCCACTGGGCCAGCTTGGCTTCGTCGGGTTTCTTGCGCAGCTCAAGCAACTGCCGACGCAGCCGGTGGCGGTCGGCGAGCATGGCGTGATCGAGGTTTTTCAGCAGTTTGTCGAGTGAAGGCGATTCGTCAGTCATCAGGTACGCAATAAGTCGTCTAGTGGCGCAGGGGGCGGATTGTCGCAGATTTTACGGCCGCTGCGCGGCCGAATCGCGAGCAGGCTCGCTCCCACACTGGATCTGATGCGACCACAAAATCGGGGCACCGCGGTCAAATGTGGGAGCGAGCCTGCTCGCGATTCGATTGCGCAGCAATCGCAGAGAACTACTCGGTATCGAGGCCCTTGCGCCGATACGGGAACACGTCGATCACCTTGCCGGCACGAATCGCCTCTTGCAGGCTTTTCCAGTAATCGGCGTTGTACAGCTCGCCGTGCAACTGATCGAACAAGCGCCGCTGCGCGGAATCGGCAAACAGAAACGGCGGGAACTCCTCGGGGAACACGTCCAGCGGCCCGATCGAATACCACGGCTCGGACGCCATTTCGTCTTCCGGCGTACGCGGTTGCGGGATGTGGCGGAAGTTGGCTTCGGTCAGGAAGCAGATCTCGTCGTAGTCATAAAACACCACGCGACCGTGACGGGTGACGCCGAAGTTTTTCAGCAGCATGTCGCCGGGAAAAATGTTCGCCGCCGCCAGTTGCTTGATCGCCAGGCCGTAATCTTCCAGCGCGTCGTGCACCTGCGCCTCGTTGGCGTTTTCCAGGTACAGGTTCAACGGGGTCATCCGCCGCTCGGTCCAGCAGTGACGGATCAATACCGTGTCGCCTTCCACCGATACGGTGGACGCCGCCACGTCCAGCAATTCTTCCAGACACGCCGGTTCGAACTTGCTCAACGGAAAACGGAAATCGGCGAATTCCTGGGTATCGGCCATGCGCCCGACACGATCGACGCTTTTCACCAGCCGGTACTTCTCGATCACCGTCGCCCGGTCGACGTTTTTCGACGGCGAGAAACGGTCCTTGATGATTTTGAACACGGTGTTGAAACCCGGCAGCGTGAACACGCTCATCACCATGCCGCGCACGCCGGGGGCCATGATGAACTGGTCGTCGGTGCTGGCCAGGTGGTTGATCAGCGCCCGGTAGAACTCCGACTTGCCGTGCTTGTAGAAACCGATCGAGGTGTACAGCTCGGCGATGTGCTTGCCCGGCAGGATCCGCCGCAGGAAACCGATGAACTCCGCTGGCACCGGCACATCGACCATGAAGTAGGAACGGGTGAACGAGAAGATGATCGACACGTCGGCTTCGTCGGTAATCAACGCATCGATCTGGATGCCGCGACCCTCAAGGTGCAGCAGCGGAATCGCCAGCGGCCATTGCTCGTCGGTGGTGTAGATGCGCCCCACCAGGTAAGCGCCCTTGTTGCGGTACAACACCGAGGAGAACAGCTCGACGCTCAGCTCGGGATCCTTGCACACCCAGTCCGGCAGGTTCTCGCGCAGCTGTGCTTCGAGGCGACGCAGATCGCCCGCGAGGTCGGCGTAATCCTCGCTGAAACGGTAGTCGGCAAAAATGCTCGCCAACATGCCTGACAACTGCCCCTGAGGTTTGTAGGTGCGGGTTTGTGCGGCGCGCGCCCGGCGCAGGCTTGGCCGGGTGGTGTGGATGAACATGCAGCCGTCGCTGATCAGGTCATGGCTGAACAGCCCGCAGAAGATCGAGTTGTACCAGGTCTCGGACAGTTCATCGTCGAAGCGCAGGTCGATCAGGCTGATGTAGGCGCTTTTGACCAGTGGCCAGCAGCTGACATCCAGCGTATCGGCGTCAAACGCGATGCGCAGCCGGTCCACCGTTTCGCTGACTTTATCTTCGTAGAGGTTGATCCGCGCCGCCGAGGCGATTTGCGTTTCCTGCCATTGGGCTTGCTCGAAACGCGCCCGGGCGCCGTCGGTGATCTGCCGGAAATGCTCGCGGTAATCGTCAAAGCCATCGAGGATCATTCGGGCGATGTCGGCGGCTGGCCATTGCTGCGGCATGGTGAGACCTCTACGGGAATTCGGAAGGCCTGAGCTTAGCCAGTGAACCGGGTGCAGGAGAAGCCTAATTTCGGTCCGAAAACGAATGAATCGCTCATGGGCGCAGTTTTTTCAGACTTTTTTTAATCGACCGTTCGGTCAGTAAACGACCTCAAAAGTCACTCTCCATCCACTTAATCGATTCATCTACAACCCTCTGATTATCAGGCGTACGGATCCAATCCACGGTCAGGCAAATGTCAGCCGCCAGATTTTCTGCTTTTTCCTGAAAGCCTGCCCGCCTGAAAAGTGCTCTCGAACTGGTCTTACCAAGATAATGGCACTTTGATATACACCCCGCGTTCACCCGCCTAAAAACAAGATCCTCGGTCCACGAGGACTACCTCTCAAAATGCCCAAGGAGCACATAAGATGCCTATAAGGAACATGCGCATAGGTTTGCGCGCGAGCTTGAGTTTTGCTGTGCTGGCCAGCCTGCTGGTGCTGGTCGGGCTGTTCGGCCTGGGTCAGATGGCGACCCTGCGCGAGAGTGCATCGGTCATCGAGGAATCGTGGATGCCGAGCATCGAGAGCATCCATGACAGCGCGTCCAACATCGCCACCATCCGCTTGGAATCGTTGCGGTTGATCGCCAACAGCCAGAGCGCTGTGCGGGAAAGGAGCAAAGGCATCCTCAACGTGCAACGCCAGGAATTGCAAAAACGCCTCAACGACCACAAGACGCTGCTGTCCAGCGACCAGGAACGGGTCATGCTCGACAGCCTGAATGCCGCCGTCGCGAAGTACCTGGCCATCCTCGACCAGATCCTCGCGCAGATCGATGCCGGCCAGGATGAGCAGGCCTACGCCCGCCTCAACAGTGAACTGGCCCCGCAGGGCATCGTGCTGGATAAATCCCTGGAATCGATGATCAGTTTCAATCAGCAAGGCGCCGATACCGCTGCGGACGCCGCCGCGTTGATGTACCAGCGCGCGCAATGGATCGTCGGCACGATCATCGTGATTGCGCTGCTTGCCACGCTGCTGTTGGCCTGGTTGCTGACGCGCAGCATCACCACGCCGATCAATCAGGCGCTGCAGGTCGCACGCCGGATTGCCGCGGGCGACCTCAGCGGACAGATTGCCAGCCACGGCAAGGACGAAGCCGCGCAATTGCTCAACGCCCTCGCCGACATGCAAGGCAACCTGCGCACGACCATTCGCGGCATCAGCGACTCGGCGCGCCAGCTGGCGTCGGCAGCCGAGGAAATGAGTTCGGTGATGGAGGAAAGCACTCGCGGCCTGCAGCAGCAGAACGACCAGATCGAGATGGCCGCCACCGCCGTCACCGAGATGAGCACTGCGGTGGACGAAGTCGCCGCGAATGCCGTGTCCAGCGCCGAGGCCTCCCAGGCGTCGAACGAGGACAGCAAGCACGGCCACGTGCAGGTCACTGAAACCATCACCGCGATTCAGGGGCTGGTCAGCGAAGTGCTCGGCGCCTCGGAAAGGGCCGAGGGCCTGGCGGTTCAGGCGCAGGACATCAGCAAAGTACTGGAAGTGATTCGCGGCATCGCCGGGCAGACCAACCTGCTGGCGCTCAATGCGGCCATCGAAGCCGCACGCGCCGGTGAGGCCGGACGCGGGTTTGCCGTGGTGGCCGATGAAGTGCGTTCGCTGGCGCAACGCACCCAGAACTCCACCGAAGAAATCGAGCTGATGATCAACAACATCCAGCACGGCACCGGGGCCACGGTGAGCGCGCTGCAAAGCAGTGCCGAACACGCCAGCCAGACCTTGCGCCGGGCCAACAGTGCCGGCAGCGCGCTGGAAAAAATCACCGCATCGATCTCGCAGATCAACGAACGCAACCTGGTCATCGCCAGCGCCGCCGAACAGCAAGCGCTGGTGGCCCGGGAAGTCGATCAGAACCTGGTGACCATTCGCGATCTCTCGACCCAGACCGCCGCCGGCGCCACCCAGACTTCAGCCGCCAGTCAGGAACTGTCGCGGCTGGCAATCGACCTCAACGGTCTGGTGACACGTTTCATAATTTGATGCCGGTTTTTCGGTTGCCATAGGCAAGGCTCTCGGCAACACTCTCGTCCCCATCAAGGAAGGAGTGCACCGTGAGCCCTGTCGATATCGTTCGTTTACTGTCGCTGGCGGCCATCTGGGGCGCGAGTTTCCTGTTCATGCGCATCATCGCCCCAGTGATTGGCAGCATCCCCACGGCATTTTTCCGCGTGTCGATTGCGGCGGTCGGGTTGCTGGTGATTGTCGGGCTGATGCGCATCAGCTGGGATTTCAAGGGCAAGCTCAAAACCGTGATGCTGCTCGGGGTGATCAACTCCGGGATACCAGCGACCCTCTATTCAGTGGCGGCCCAGGTGCTGCCCGCCGGTTACTCGGCAATCTTCAACGCCACCACGCCACTGATGGGCGTGTTGATCGGCGGCCTGTTCTTCAGTGAGCGGCTCACTGCCGCCAAGCTCGGTGGGGTGTTTCTCGGTTTGTTCGGTGTTGGCGTGCTGACCCGTGCCGGCCCGGTGGCCTTCGACCTGCAACTGCTGATGGGCGCCCTCGCCTGCCTGCTCGCCACCACCTGTTATGGTTTTGCCGGGTTCCTCGCCCGCCGCTGGCTCGATCAGGCCGGCGGGCTCGACAGTCGTCTTTCGGCACTGGGCAGCATGCTCGGGGCGACCTTGTTCCTGCTGCCGCTGTTCGGCTACAGCGTGATCAGCCAGCCACCGGCGAGCTGGGGCGGCTGGAGCGTGTGGCTGTCGTTGCTGGGGCTGGGCCTGGGGTGCACGGCGTTTGCGTACATCATTTACTTCCGTCTGCTCAGCTCGATCGGGCCTTTGAAATCGATGACAACGACGTTCCTGATTCCGCCGTTCGGGGTGTTGTGGGGGGCGTTGCTGCTGGATGAGCCGTTGTCGATGGCGCATGTGTATGGCGGGGTGTTGATTGCGGCGGCGTTGTGGTTGGTGTTGAAGCCTTCGGTGATGAAGGTCGCCGAGGTGACCGCCAAATAGAGTTGTGGTGCCGCTGATGACGCCTTCGCGGGCAAGTCGGATCGCCGCACCGCTCGCTCCTACGGGTTTTGTGCAGGACCTGTAGGAGCGAGGCTTGCCCGCGAAGGCGATCGCCAGTGCACTACAAGGCTAACTGACTCACTTCGCCATCCACCAACCGCCGAATCCCCAGCGGATTCGCGTTCTGCAACGCCTCGGGCAACAACGCATCCGGGTAATTCTGGAAGCACACCGGCCGCAGGAATCGATCAATCGCCAGCGTCCCCACCGACGTCCCGCGAGAATCCGACGTCGCCGGATACGGCCCGCCATGCACCATCGCCTCGCAGACTTCGACCCCGGTCGGATAGCCGTTGAGCAAGATCCGCCCGACTTTTTCCTGTAGCAATTGCGCCAGCCAGCGGTATTCCAGCAGCTCTTCGGCCTCGCCGATCAGCGTCGCCGTCAATTGCCCGCGCAGGCCGTGCAGCGCCGCCGCGAGCTGCGCCCGATCTTCGACTTCGATGACGATGGTGGTCGGCCCGAACACTTCCTCCTGAAGCAACTCATCGCCCTTGAGCAGCAGGCTGACATCGGCCTTGAACACCTGCGGTTGCGCCTGATTGCCCTGCTGCGGTTTGCCCGCCAGGTGCGTCAGCCCCGGATGTTCGTGCAATTCCCCAAGGCCTTGGCTGTAGCTGACCAGCGCGCCGGCATTGAGCATGGTTTGTGCCGGCTGCTCGTTCATGTTGGCGCAGAACTGTTGAAGGAAAGCGCTGAACTGTGGCGAACGCAAACCGATGACCAAACCCGGATTGGTGCAGAACTGCCCGCAGCCCAAGGTCACCGAACCGGCCAGTTGCGCCGCGATCTGCTCGCCCCGCACGGCGAGGGCTTCGGGCAACAGGAACACCGGGTTGATGCTCGACATTTCGGCGAACACCGGGATCGGTTGCGGCCGGGTCGCGGCCATGTGGCTCAGGGCATTGCCGCCCTTGAGCGAACCGGTGAAGCCCACGGCCTGAATAGCCGGGTGCTTGACCAGCCACTCACCAACGCCACCGCCATAAATCATGTTGAACACACCGGCCGGCATCCCGGTGCGTTCGGCGGCGCGGATGATGGCATCCGCGACCCGTTCGGCGGTCGCCATGTGTCCACTGTGCGCCTTGAACACCACCGGGCAACCGGCGGCCAGTGCCGAAGCGGTATCGCCGCCCGCCGTGGAAAAAGCGAGCGGAAAGTTGCTGGCGCCAAACACCGCCACCGGACCGATGGCGATGCGGTACTGGCGCAGATCCGGGCGTGGCAACGGCTGGCGATCCGGCAAGGCCCGATCGATCCGCGCACCGTAGAAATCACCGCGCCGCAGGACCTTGGCGAACAGACGCATCTGGCCGCTGGTGCGCCCGCGCTCGCCCTGGATACGCCCGGCCGGCAGTGCCGTTTCCCGGCAGACCGTGGCGACGAAGTCATCGCCCAGCGCATCGATTTCATCGGCGATGGCATCGAGGAACGCCGCGCGTTTTTCCGCGCTCAGGTTGCGGTAGATCGGGTAAGCCGCAGCGGCGGCTTTGGCGGCGGCATCCACCTCGGCTTCAGTCGCCTGGAAGAAGGTGCCGGGCAGCGGCTCGCCGGTGGAGGCGTCGAGGCTTTGCAGTTGCAACGTGCCGTTGGCGCTGCGCTGTCCGCCGATGTAGTTGTGTCCAGAGAGCGTGGTCATAATTTATTCCTGATCGATTGGCACAGACCTGTAGGAGCCGGCTTGCCGGCGATTGGCCTTCAAGCCTTGCATCGATCTCTCGGACGCAATCGCCGGCAAGCCGGCTCCTACAAGGGCGGATGTTCCGCCGGCTTTTAGAGCGAACGCACGTGGCCGATGGCCAACGGCTGGGCGCTTTCGCCGATGCCGTTTTCCAACGGTGCGCCAAACGCGTCGAGGCTGATCTGAAAGCGATCACCCGGCCGGGTTTTCACGCCGTCGGCAAACGACAGCGTCGCAGTGCCGAAGTAATGCACGTGGACATCGCCCGGACGCAAAAACTGCGCGTATTTGAAGTGATGGAATTCGAGGTTGGCGAGGCTGTGGCACATGTTGTCTTCGCCGCTGAGAAACTCTTTTTCCCAGAGGGTTTCGCCGTTGCGGATGATGCGGCTGGTGCCCGCCAGGTGTTTAGGCAATTCACCGACACGCAGCTCCGGACCATAGGCGCAGAAACGCAGTTTCGAGTGCGCGAGGTACAGGTAATTGCGGCGCTCCATGACATGGTCGGAGAACTCGTTACCCAAGGCATAACCGACACGATACGGCTGACCATCGTCGCCAATCACATAGAGGCCGGTCAGCTCCGGTTCTTCACCGGCATCTTCGGCAAACGGCGGCACCGGGAAATCCGCGCCGGGGCGCACGACGATGCTGCCGTCGCCTTTGTAGAACCATTCCGGCTGCGCGCCAACCTGTCCGGCTGCGGGTTTGCCACCTTCCAGGCCCCACTTGAAAATGCGCATGGTGTCGGTCATGCCGGCTTCAACGGCGCCATCCTGCTGGTGCATTTTGTCCCGCGCCGAGGCGCTGCCCAGATGGGTCAGGCCGGTGCCGCTGATCAGGCAGTGCGCCGGGTCTTCGTGATCCAGCGGCGGCAGGACTTTGCCCTGCTGCAACAGTTGCGCGTAATCCGGGCCAGGTTCAGTGCCGCGTTGGGCCACTTCTTCTTGCAGGCTGCGTTGGGCGCGGATCGCCGCGAGAGCCAGTTCACGGGTGCTGCGGGTGCCTTTGAGCACCTGGACCTGCGAGCCCTCGACGACGCCGACCTGGCGCTCGCCGGCAGTGTTTTCAAATTGAATCAGGCGCATGACGGCCCTCCATAAAGTCGGGGATGGCGCCGCCCAAAAGCGGCGCCTCAAGGTCACTCGATGATGTTGAAGTCGCTCAGGTACTCATCGGAGATTTCCAGGCCCAGGCCCGGCTTGTTGTCGTCGAGCTGGATGTAGCCGTTGACCGGTTGTGGCTCGCCCTTGAACACGTAGTAGAAGAGTTCGTTGCCGACCTCGACATCGAAGACTGGGAAGAACTCGGCCATCGGTGAGGCGGTGGTGGACATGGTCAGGTGGTAGTTATGCATCTGCCCGGCATGGGGGATCACCGGCACCGACCAGGCTTCGGCCATCGCGTTGATCTTGCGCGCAGCGGTGATGCCGCCCACACGGTTGGTGTCGTACTGGATCACGTCGACGGCGCGGCGTTCCAGCAGGTCTTTGAAGCCGTAGGAAGTGAACTCGTGCTCGCCGCCGGAGATCGGCATGATCCCCATTTTTTTCAGCTCGATGTAGCCCTCGATGTCGTCGGCGATCACCGGTTCTTCGAGCCAGCGCGGTTCGAATTCGGCGAGTTTCGGCAACATGCGCCGTGCGTATTCCAGGGTCCAGCCCATGTAGCATTCGAGCATGATGTCGATGTCCGGGCCGGCCAGCTCACGCAGTGCGCGCACTTGTTCGATGTTTTTGCGCATGCCCGCCGGGCCATCTTTCGGGCCGTAGCCGAAACGCATTTTCAGCGCGGTGAAACCCTGGTTCAGATAACCCTGGGCCTCTTCGAGGAACAGCTCGAGGTTGTCGTTGGCGTAGAGTTTGGAGGCGTAGGTCCAGATCTTTTCCTTGGTGCGACCGCCCAGCAGTTTGAACACCGGTTTGTTGACCGCTTTGCCCATGATGTCCCAGATCGCGATGTCGATCGCCGAGATCGCCGCCATGCCGATGCCTTTACGGCCCCAGGCGTGGCTCTGGCGGTACATCTTCTGCCAGATGTATTCGTTGTCGAACGGGTCTTCGCCAATCGCAATCGGCGCCAGGTAGGTGTCGATGATCTCCTTGGCCACACGCGGCGCCAGGGCGCAGTTACCGATGCCGACAAGACCGGTGTCGGTCTCGACTTCCACCACCAGCCAGCCGTGGAAACGGAACGAACCCATGGCGTCGCCGCGCTCGAACAGGATGTCGCTGGCGTTGGTGCAGAAGTGCGCTTGTGGTGGGACGACTTTGCCTTTCCACTCGAAAACGCGGGTACGGATTGCTTTGATTTTCATGAATTCAATTCCTTGCTAACGCTTGGGTAGTGATCAGCCAACCTGAGCCGGTGTGAGCTGCGAGGGGGATTTAGGGGTGTGGGTGCTGCGAAGTCGGGACAACAGGACGGCGCCGACAATGCCGACCAGGGCCAGGGCGAACATGCCGGCGCGGGGGTCGGCGAAGCTGGTTTCCATCACGGTTTTCAGGTTCGGCGCGACGAAGCCGCCGAGGTTGCCGATGGAGTTGATCAGGGCGATCCCGCCGGCTGCGGCGGCACCGCTGAGGTAGCTGGTGGGAATGGTCCAGAACAATGGCTGCACCGAGACGAAACCGGCGGCGGCGAAACAGAAGGCGATGACCACCGGAACCATGCTGGTGCCCAGCGCCGAGGCGGCGATCCCGAGCGCGGCCATGGTCAGCATGCACACGGCGAGGCGACGATGTTGCCCGGTGCGGTCGGCGTAGCGAGTGACGAGGCGAGTCACGACCAGGGCGCAGACCCACGGAATCGCGGTGATCAGGCCGACGTTGAGTCCGACGTGGCCGTCAAGCAGCCCGGCGATGCGCGTCGGCAGGTAAAACACCACGCCGTACACGCTCATCTGAATGGTGAAATACGCCAGGCAGAATTGCAGCACCCGAGGGTTGCGCAGCGCACTGAGAAAACCATGGGGGCTGCTGTCTTTTTTCTTCGCGTCTTCTTCGCTGAGTGCGGTTTGCAGCGCCTGCTTTTCATCGACGCTCAACCACGTGGCATCGGCCGGGCGGTTGACCAGATAGAAGTACGCAGCGATGCCGACCACCGATGCCATCAAGCCTTCGACGACGAACAACCATTGCCAGTTGGTCAGGCCGAACACGCCGTGGAAGTCCAGCAACCAGCCCGACAGCGGGCTGCCCAGCACCAGCGCCAGGGGCAAGCCGAAGTAGAACAGACCGAGCGCCTGGCCACGGCTTTGTGCCGGGAACCAGTAGGTGAGGTAAAGGATGATCCCCGGGAAGAAGCCGGCTTCGGCGACACCCAGCAGGAAGCGCAGTACGTAAAAGGTTTCGGCGTTGTGGGCAAACATCATCGCCGCCGACACCAGGCCCCAGGTGACCATGATCCGGCACAGCCAGACCTTCGCGCCGAGGCGGTGCAGCATGTAGTTGCTCGGCACTTCGAAGAACGCGTAGCCGATGAAGAAGATGCTCGCGCCGAACGCAAACGCGGCATCGCCCAAACCGGTGTCGGCCTGCAGCGCGGCTTTGGCGAAGCCGACGTTGGAGCGATCGATGAAGGCGAGGATGTACATCAGGATCAGAAACGGCAGCAGACGCAGCCGGCTTTTGGAGATGGCACTGGACAGAGCCAGGGCGAAATCTGGACGAGTCATGTGAAGGTTCCTTTGCTGCCGGTATGTGCCTTGCGGAAGTGACAAGACGGGCTTTTTGTAGTTGTTGAATCGTGCGATCGAGGCAGCTCGGGTGGCCGGCTCTGGTCATTCGATGGAGCGACTTTAGCCAGCGCACAGGGCGGCGGATAATCACTTATGCACATCCATCGATAACCTGGGGTGATAGGTAAGCGCGGTTATTGCCTAGATCGAGTTATCAGGCGTCCCCTAAAACAACTGTGGGAGCGAGCCTGCTCGCGAAGGCGATCTGACAGGCACATTGCAGTGACTGATAGAGCGCTATCGCGAGCAGGCTCGCTCCCACATGGGGTTTTGCGTTGATTGAACAACCTGGCAGCACCACGCATTACTGTAGGAGCCGGCTTGCTGGCGATTGAGGTCTGACAGGCACTTCATCTGTGTCTGTCAGGACCTCATCGCCAGCAAGCCGGCTCCTACAGGGAGTTGCGGTGTGTCAGTTAGCTTTGCGGTGTGTTGGTGAGTTTTGTGGGGGGTCAGTAGTGGTTGGTGCCCATGCGGCAGGCGATTTCGAACGCCTGGCGGATCGCGCCGGGGTTGGCTTTGCCCTGGCCGGCGATATCAAACGCGGTGCCATGGGCCGGTGTGGTGATGGGGATCGGCAAGCCGCCCTGCACCGTCACCCCACGGGAGAAGCCCATCAACTTGATCGCGATCTGTCCCTGGTCGTGGTACATCGTCACCACCGCGTCAAAGGCGCTCGCATCGCCCTGCACCTTGAGGAAAATCGTGTCGCCCGGGTACGGACCTTCGGCCGCAATCCCCAACGCCTGCGCCGAACGTACGGCCGGGCCGATGATGTCCAGTTCTTCGCGACCGAACGAGCCGTTGTCGCCGTTGTGCGGATTCAGGCCGCACACGCCGATGCGCGGTTTCGCCAGGCCGTTGCGTTTGAGCGCGGTGTCGATCAGCTGGATCGCTTCCACCACCCGCGCTTGCGTCAGCATGCCCGGCACCTCCGCCAAAGCCACATGCGAGGTCACCCGCGATGTCCAGAGGTTGTCGAGCACATTGAATTCGCAGAATGGCCCGTGGAAATCCAGCAGCTCGGCGAACCAGTGCAACTCGTCGTTGTGGGCCATGCCGGCCATGTGCAGCGAGGTCTTGTTCAGCGGCCCGAACAGCACCGCGCCAGTGGTGCCGGCCTCGGTGAGACGCAGGGCTTTTTCCAGAGTGTCGAGGCTGTAGCGGCCACCAATGACGCTGGCTTCACTGCGCGGGAATTCGCCAATGGTGTCGCCGCGAAAGTCATAGAACAACGGCGTGTCATCGACAAATGACAGCTGATCCAGCGACTCGACGCGACGGTATGGAAATTCCACCCCGGCGATGCGCATGCCGCGGCGCATTTCCGCTTCGTCGGCGATCAGGATCACGTTGGCCTGGCTGCGAACCTGAGGCTCGGCGAGCAGGCGTGCGATCAGTTCCGGGCCGATGCCCGCCGGGTCGCCCAGGACCATGGCGATGGTTGTCTTGCTCATGCTTCACTCCTCAAGGGTTCGGGCCATGTACGGTCAATGGCGCTAGGCTCGCAGCGATAAACCCGCTGCGCGTTGCTGTAGAACAGGCGCTCCTGATCCGCCCATGGCAGGTCAGCAACGATGGATTTGAAACCGCTGTAGATGTCGTCGAACGAGCCGCACAGGCTGTCCACCGGAAAGTTGCTGGCGAACATCACGCGGTCGGTGCCGAACATGGCGATCACTTCGCGCACGATCCAGGCATTGTCTTTGGCGCGCCACGCCTGCCCTTTCAGGCCCAGGCCGGAAACCTTCACCTGCACGTTCGGCCATTCGGCCAGTCGTGCCATCGCCAGACGCCACCCCGCCAGGCCTTCGGCGCTGCGGTCATTGGGCAACCCGGCGTGGTTGAGAATCAGCGTGGTGCCGGGAAAGTCCCGGGCCAGCCGTTCGGCTTCGTAGAGGTTCCACCAGGGTGTCTGCAAATCGAAATGCAGCCCCAGCCCTTGCAGCGCGGCGTAACTGCGGCGCCAGTGTTCATCGCTCATCAGGCTGCGCAGATGGCCCACCTGCGCCGTCGAAGTCGGGCCACCGGGTTTGTGGCGCACGCTGCGTACGCACTTGAAACTCGCCTGCTCGGTGAGCACCGCGATGGCGTCCGGATGATCGAGCCAGGCCTGCGCGACGATTGCATTCGGTACGCCGTAACGCGCCGCCAAACCTTCAATGAATCGGGTTTCGCCAATCGGGTCTTGCGGGTCCCATTCGGTCTCGATGTACACCGTTTGCACGACGTTATGCGGCCCGGCATCGGCGAAGTAATCGTCTGGAAAATAGCGCCGTTTGATCGCGCTGTAGTCGCCGTAGCGAAACGGGATCCTGGCTTCAGGCGCGAGCCACGGATGGTGATTGATCGTCGGGTCCCAGAAGTGGTGATGGGCGTCGATGATCGGCCCCGTATACAACTCAGTCATGGCACACCTCGTCGAGGCTGATGAACAGCGTGGCGAAAACAAAGACCGCCGAACACGCCGCAAAGAAACCCAGCACCGGCGCGAATCCACCGGCCATTTGCAGGATCACGCCGACCAGGATCGGCACCGCAATCCCGCCCGTGCTGCCGGCCATGTTCATCACGCCGCCGATCAGGCCGACCCGCGCCGGCGCCGCCAGCAATGCCGGGAAGCTCCAGTAGAGGCTGCCCCACATCAGGAAAAACGCAGTCATGGCCAACAACGCCACGGCGGCAAAAGGGTTAGTCAGGGTCGGCAACAACAGAAACGCGCCGAGAGCCACCAGACCGGAAAACGCCAGCAGGCTCTTGACCGCCACACCGCGACTGACGCCTTTGCGGATCAGCCCGTCGCAGAGGAAACCACCGGTCAACGAGCCGAGCGCACCGCAGACAAAAATCACGAACGTCGCCGCACCAATGCCCTTGATATCGAAGCCGCGAGCCTGCGCCAGATAACTCGGGCCCCAGGTCAGCAAGCCGAAATACACCATCGCCCAACTGGCGCGGCCGACCAGCAAACCGCTCAGGGAACGGGCCGCAATGCCCAGGCCTTTGACCGGCACTCGCGCCGCTTCGGCTGCCGGCGTGGCGCGCCCGGCGTTGATCTTCTCGAGCTCTTCGGCATTCACTTGCGGGTGGCTGGCCGGGTCATCGCGCAGATACCGCCGCGCCAGCCAGGCCAGTACCAGCGTCGCGATACCGGCAATCACGAACGCCAGGCGCCATGAGTCCAGCGACGCGATCAGATAAGCAATGATTAGCCCGCCCAACGCCACGCCCAACGGGCTGCCGCTGTCCATCAGCACCGCGCCGCGACTGCGCTCGCTTGGCGCCAGCCACAACGAAATCAATTTGCCGCCCGACGGGAACAAGGGAGCCTCGGCAGCACCGAGTGCAACGCGGGCGAACAACAATGACAAGCCGCCCGTGGCAAATGCCGCCAACACTTGAAACGTCCCCCACAACCCGGTGGACCAACTGATGACCCGGTGCGGGCCGAAGCGGTCGATCATCCAGCCGCCGGGAATCTGCAACAGCGCATAGGCCCAGAAGAAGCTGCTGAGGATCAGGCCTTGCATGCTCGGCGACAGGGAAAACTCATGGGCGATGGTCGGCATCGCAATGGACAGCGACACCCGGTCGATGAGGTTGACCATGGTCAGCGCGAAGATGATCGCGAAGATCCGCCAGCGCACATTGCTGGCCTTGGTCGTGCCGGTCAGCGGTGTGGCCGCTGCGGCGGGTAATTGCAGGGAAGCACTGGAACGAGCCATGGTGCGCACCTCGAATTTATTATTTTTGTGAAGTTGCAAACACCGACCTGTAGGAGCCGGCTTGCTGGCGATTGCGGTGGGTCAGGCGCTATCAATGTTGACTGATACACCGCTATCGCCAGCAAGCCGGCTCCTACAGGGTTCGCGTTTTGCCGCGTTTTCACGGCATTGGTGAGCACTATCGAAGGCTCACTGATAACCGTCTAATCAAAACTTGAAATAAGGCGATAGCCTCGGGTTATGTCATGCCCTGCTTTCAGGGGGCTTTCAATGAATAAGGCCTGCACACACTTTCCACTCAAACTGCTCTGGCGCAAGGCCTGCGGCGATCTTCACGATTTTCCCCCTCCCGAGCTATAACCCCAGGCTATCGGTGTATGTATTGTTTTGACTAGACGCGACGCCTGCGGCTTCCCACACTCGGGCCAGGCTTGCAGCTTTACCGCTCAGACAAGTCACTCATAACAACTACAAAAACGAGGCCCTTCCATGCGAAATGCATTCGTCCGTCGCACATCCCGTCTGTTTCTTGGCTGCACGCTGGTCGCCGCCGGCGCCCTTCCCGCTCTCGCTCATGCAGCCTGGCAACCAGACAAGAACGTCGAAATTGTCGTCGCTGGCGGTCCCGGTGGCGGCACCGACCAGCTCGGCCGTTTGATCCAGTCGATCATCACCACCCACAAGCTGCTCGACGTGAATACCATCGTCCTCAACAAGGGTGGCGGCAATGGCGCCGAAGCTTTCCTCGACCTGAAAATGAACAAGGGCGATCCGGAAAAACTGGTGATCGGCACCAACAACATCTACCTCTTGCCGCTGGTGTCCAAGCTCGGCTACCAATGGCAGGAACTGACCCCCATCGCCGCCGTGGCCGAGGACGATTTCATTCTCTGGAGCTACAAAGACGCACCGTGGAAGGACGCCAAGGGCTTCTACGAAGCGGTCAAGGCTGACCCGTCGAACCTGCGCATGGGCGGCAGCCAGTCCAAGGACGTGGACCAGACCCTCACCCTGCTGTTGAACCAGACAACTAACAGCAAACTGGTGTACATCCCGTTCAAGAGCGGCAGCGAAGCCGCGACCCAACTGGCCGGCAAACACATCGCCGCCAACGTCAACAACCCCAGCGAAAGCATCAGCCAATGGCGCGGTGATCAGGTCGAGCCGCTGTGCGTGTTCAGTAAAGAGCGCATGAGCTACACCGAGAAAGTCGCCGGCGACAAATCCTGGGCCGACGTGCCGACTTGCCACGAACAGGGCCTGGGCATCGATCAGTACCGCTTCCCGCGCACCGTGTTCATGCCCGGCGAAGTCACCGCCGAGCAACGGGCGTTCTATGTCGAGCTGATGCGCAAAGTCACCGAAACCCCGGAGTTCAAGGCCTACGTCAAACAGAACGCACTGGTGCCCACCTTCCTCGAAGGCGAGCCGCTGACCGCCTACATTGAGAAAGACACCGCCCGCGTCACCCCGGTGTTCAAAGAAGCCGGCTGGCTGAAAAACTGAGTTGCCGACGGCCGTCCGCCTGCGCACGGCCGTCACCTCTGGAGGTGTCTTCATGTCCCATTCTTCGGATTCACCGGCGCTGGTCGGTACCCGCTGGGTCGAACTCGGCCTGACTGTCTTCACTGCGCTGATCGGCGTGGTGGTGATGTTCGGCAGTGTCGAACAAGGTATCGGCTGGGGCGATTCCGGCCCCGAGCCGGGTTACTTCCCCTTCTACATCGGCCTGATGCTCAGCGCCGCAAGCGTGGCCAACGGCGTGTTGACCCTGGTGCGCTGGCACGCCCTGAGCATTGCATTCGTCAGCCGCAGTGCGTTCAAGCAAGTGTTGTCGGTGTTCATCCCGATTGCGCTGTTCGTGGGCGCCATGCCGTTCACCGGCATCTACGTGGCGTCGGCCTGCTTCATCGCCTGGTTCATGTGGCGTGACAAGGTCCGCGCCAAGCCTTACGGCAAACTGATGATCGGCAGCGTATCCCTCGGCGCGGTGCTGGCCAGCTACCTGATTTTCGCGCTGTGGTTCAAGGTCCCGCTGGATGCCGGCCCGATGGGCGACTGGATTGCCCTGGCCGGGAGAAATTTCAAATGAGCGAGTTCGATTCCCTGCTGCAAGGCATGAACCTGATCCTGACCCCGGGCCACATCGGCCTGATGGTGATCGGCGTGCTGCTGGGCATTCTGGTCGGCGTACTGCCCGGCCTCGGTGCCCCCAACGGCGTGGCGTTGCTGCTGCCGCTGACGTTCACCATGTCGCCGGTGTCGGCGATCATTCTGCTGTCGTGCATGTATTGGGGCGCGCTGTTCGGCGGCTCGATCACCTCGATCCTGTTCAACATCCCCGGTGAGCCCTCATCGGTGGCGACGACCTTCGACGGCTACCCGATGGCCCGCGAAGGTCGCGCCGCCGAAGCCCTCACCGCCGCTTTCAGTTCGGCACTGATCGGTGCGCTGGCCGGGGTGTTGTTGCTGACCTTTCTATCGACCAAGATCGCCGCATTCGCCATGTCGTTCAGTTCACCGGAGTTCTTCGCGGTGTACCTGTTGGCGTTCTGCACCTTCATCGGCATGAGCAAGAACCCGCCGCTGAAAACCGTGGTGGCGATGATGATCGGTTTCGCCATGGCGGCGGTCGGCATGGACACCGTGTCCGGCAACCTGCGCCTGACCTTCGACCAGCCGATCCTGATGACGGGCATCAGCTTCGAAGTGGCGGTGATCGGCCTGTTCGGCATCGGTGAAATCCTTTGCACGGTCGAGGAAGGCCTGGTGTTTCGCGGCGAGCACGCGCGCATTACGCCAATGGTGATTCTGCGTACCTGGGCCAAGTTGCCGCGTTACTGGTGGACCATTCTGCGCAGCACGCTGGTCGGTTGCTGGATGGGCATCACGCCCGGCGGCCCGACGGCGGCCTCGTTCATGAGCTACAGCCTGGCGCGGCGCTTCTCGAAGAATCGCGAGAACTTCGGCAAGGGTGAACTCGAAGGCGTGATCGCTCCCGAAACCGCCGACCATGCGGCCGGCACCAGCGCCCTGCTACCGATGCTGACCTTGGGCATTCCCGGTTCCGCCACGGCAGCGGTGATGCTCGGTGGCTTGATGATCTGGGGCTTGCACCCTGGCCCGACGTTGTTCGTCGAGCAGCACGATTTTGTCTGGGGCCTGATTGCGAGCATGTACCTGGGCAACGTGGTGAGCCTGATCGTGGTGCTGGCCACCGTGCCGCTGTTCGCTTCGATCCTGCGCATTCCGTTCTCGATCATTGCGCCGATCATCATCATGGTTTGCGCCATCGGTGCCTACTCAGTGCACAACTCGTTCTTCGACGTGGTGCTGATGCTGGGCTTCGGCGCGCTGGGTTACTTGTTCAAGAAACTCGGTTACCCGATTGCACCGCTGGTGTTGGCGGCAGTGCTGGGCGACAAGGCTGAGGATGCGTTCCGTCAATCGATGCTGTTTTCTGACGGCCACTTGGGGATTTTCTGGTCCAACCCGCTGGTGGGCAGCCTGACCACGGCGGCGCTGCTGATGCTGTTCTGGCCGCTGATTTCCAAAGGGTTGAGCAGCCTGATGGGCCTGCGCAAACCTCACGTCGCCAAGACCAAATCGGTGCTGTGACACAGCAATGCTGGCAACGCCTGACATTTGTTGTCAGGCTTGCCGCAGTCTTTTTCGCGAGCGCGGCCCATGACCCGAATTCCTGATGCCAATGTGATCCACAGTCGACTGCGTCTGCGCCAATTGCGGTTGATGCTGGCGTTGCAGGAACTCGGCTCACTGCGCCGCGCCGCCGACCACATCGGCATGACCCAACCGGCAGCGACCAAGATGTTGCACGAGGCCGAGGACTTGCTCGGCGTCGAACTCTTCGAACGTCTGCCTCGGGGCATGCGCTCTACCCCGTTCGGGGAGACCGTCATCTACTACGCGCGCATGGTGTTTGCCGAACTCAGCGGCATGCGTGAAGAACTGGTCGCCCTGGAATCCGGCAACCTCGGGCGAGTCGCCGTCGGGGCGATTCCGGCGCTGGCCTCGGGGTTGCTGACCCGCACCATCGCCACCTTGAAGAAAAGCCATCCTCGGTTGTCGATGAGCATTCAGGTCGACACCAGTGATGTACTGGTGCAGGCACTGTTGCAGGATCAGCTCGACATTGTGCTGGGGCGGATTCCGGCGGGTGCGCGGGCCGAAGAATTGCTGTTCGATAGTTTGGGTGAAGAGGAGCTGTGCGTGATTGCCGGTGCGCAGAATCCATTGGCGCGGGAGAAAAACCTGAGCTGGGCGGAATTGCAGAACATGACGTGGGTGTTGCAACAGCAACCGAGCCCGATGCGCGCGATCATCAATCAGGTGTTTCACAATGCGCGGGTCGACATTCCCAGCAGCATCGTCGAGACCACGTCGATCATGACCTTGCTGTCATTGATCCAGCAGACCGACATGCTCGGCGTCACGCCGGTGTCGGTGGTCGAGGATTATCCGGGGCGTGATTTGCTGGCGGTGTTGCCGATCAAGTTTGAAGCGCGGTTGCCGCCGTATGGGTTGATTACCCGGCGTCATCGTATTCAGTCTTCGGCGATGCAGGCGTTTATGAACTCGGTGCGGGCTGAGCATGCTTTGAGTAAGTAGGCCTTTGGGTATGCGTATATATCCGTTGCTTCGGTAACGGCGGCTATTGGTTTCGCCCTTACGGCGAGTCACTTTCGAAAAGCCTGCGCGGCCCGGCGGAAAGTAACCAAAGCGCTTTTGCCCCTTTCGTTCGGTGGCTCGCTAATGCTCGCCATGCCCTCGCTCCGGTCCTGCTCCGTGGGCCCGCCGCCATCCATGCCGGGTTGCCCACTGCGCAGAACCTCCACTCGGCCTCTCGAGGAGGCGACTACCGCCACAGCCGCCGAGGCGGCCTGAAAGCCGGCCTGGCTCTTTTGATGTCCGCGTTGTCCTTCTCTGATGCGTTCACCCATTCCGGACATTGGCACCGCTCCCCTGTAGGAGCCGGCTTGCTGGCGATAGCGTCTGTCCAGCCAATACATACGTTGACTGACCCACCGCTATCGCCGGCAAGCCAGCTCCTACAGTTGATCGTATTTATCCAAACACATCTGCATTTCCCTTGTAGGAGCCAGCTTGCTGGCGATAGCGTCCGTCCAGCCAATAAATAGGTTGACCGACTCACCGCCATCGCCAGCAAGCCGGCTCCTACAGGGGTCTGTGTTTGCTTTTGATTTCCACCACTCATCAGGCCGAGCGTTAGCTCGCCTTCCGCTTTTGATCTGAGCGCCCCCTCGAGAGGCCGAGTGGAGGTTCTGCGCAGTGGGCAACCCGGCATGGATGCCGGGTTAGCCGCCCCCGGCCATGGATGGCCGATGGCGGCGGGCCCACGGAGCAGGACCGGAGCGAGGGCATGCCGAGCCTAGGCGAGGCACCGAACGAAAGGGGCAAGAGCCCTTGGTTACTTGGCGCTTTTCCAAGTAACTCGCCGTAAGGGCGAAACCAATAGCCGCCATCACAAAAAAAACGGATATGCCCGCCAACCGCTCTACCGCGCCTGACGAAACACAACCCCCAGACCAACAATAATCAGCACCATCCCCACCATGCTCAACACCGCAAGTTGGTTGCCGAAAAACAGATAATCCATCACCGCCGTCACCGCCGGCACCAGATAAAACAGACTGGTGACATTCACCAGATTGCCCCGGGCGATCAGCCGATACAGCAACAACGTCGCCAACACCGACACCACCAGCCCCATCCACAACACCGGCACGATAAAACCGCTGCTGCGTTCAAAGTGAAGCGGCTGGAACGGCACGAAAATCCCGCACAACAACAGCCCCGCCAGATACTGCACCGGCAGCGTACCGAGGGGATTATCGGTGATGCGTTTCTGCATGATCGAACCGAACGTCATGCTCGCCAACGCCAGCAAACCGAAAAACATCCCGGCCAGCGACATGCCGGCCATCCCAATGCCCTGATACACCACCATGATCAATCCGGCCAAACCCAGCATCAGACCGAACACCCGGTTCGCTGAGCGCTGGCGCTCCATGATCACCACCGTGAGGATGGGCTGCACACCCATGATCGTGGCCATCACGCCTGGCGTGACCTTCAGGTCCAGGGCCAGCAGATAGAAAATCTGATAAGCGCCCAGCAACACCACCCCAGTGGCCATCGCATACAGCATCGGCTTGCCACCCTTGGGCAATTTCAGCTTGAGCAATGGCACCAGCAGCACCAATCCACAAAGCGCGATGGCGAAACGAATCAGCAGAAAAGCGAAGGGCGACGCGTGGGCCAGGCCCCATTTGGAGAAGATCGCCCCGCTGCTCCACAGCAAAACGAACAGGCTCGTGGACGCCGCCGCGAGCGCGGATTTTTTCGAAAGGACAAACATGAATACCACCTGTAGTCAGGCATAAAAAGCCAACTCAGCCGAAGCTGAAATCCAGTAGTTTTTCAGGCGAACGCTTTTAGAAGGGCAAGGGAACAGCAGGGAAAGCTGATCAGCCCGAAACGCCAACGCCCGGCGGTGATACGACTGCGTACACCGGCGTGCTACGGACAGGTGGGGGGTAATGACTGATCTGCGCAGGCTGCTGATCCCCGCACGGCACGACGCCAGCGTGGACCGCTGAATCGACTACCGCGTTGATGAGGGAAGCAGGCATGGGCTGATCTTTTTTGATGGGATGGACGGTGAACGGAAATCACCGAGCGCCGACTATAACCAGCGCTCGACATGGATTGCAATGACTTGGACAAAGGGCCAGTAGATACAGCTTTAGGCCTGCTGCTTACTCTGAGGGAAAGGAAATCGCCCACTGAGGGGGAAAGGGAATGCAAGAGATCAAATGCCAAGGGAACGGACGCATCTTCGGTATCAGCTGTACAGATCAAATGCTCGAAAGCTGGCAATTGCCACCCTATCCCGACTTCATCAAGAACTGGAGCATGGAGGGCAAGTCGGCTTCGATTTTTCCAGGATTCGTTTCGAACCAATCAACGCACAGGCATTGAATGCATTCCAGCACTGGAATGATCCGCACTATTCATGGAATGAAGTCGTTGGATGGAAGGCAAAAGAGCCGATGTGTTTTGATCTGGCGATCTGGTTTGATCTGGAGTTATGCGGGCTGTGTTTTGCGAATCCAAACCAGAGTCGTCAACGAGTAAAGAACGTGCGATTGGAGGGTAATCCAGAAAGAGGTCATCCCCTGAAAAGCCTGATTGCTTCGCTCGCACTGACCGCTGTTACTCACTTTGCACAAATCATTGGCTGCAGACAGATCGAAATACAGGAGCCTGTAAAGGGTGCCATCGCCATCTATCAGCAGCTTGGTTTTGAATTCGACACAGAGGGTCGGCTTGTGATGCTTATGGAGTGCGACTAATATCGGGCCAACTGCTCATTTAATGATCAACGCTGGAGATTCAATGAAAGCTCTCGCTGAAACAAATATTGCAGATAGACAACCCATCAAGGCAACTCCGAAGCGACCACCCACTGAGTTGCCAGAAAGTGTTTTGCGTCGCATCAGAGATACACTGGCAAACCCGGTAACAGAAGAGCCGATGGGCGTTCTCGCTGGAGCTTCGTTCACCTTTTCCTCATAAAAAAACCGCTCACAAGGAGCGGTTCTTTATTCAAAGTCCGGTTTCACCCAAACAACCAATACCCCAACAACGTCAACACCACCACCGCGAGCACCGGCCGCAGCACACGGTAGGCTTTAGGATTGCGCCGCTTCCACTGCTTGACCACACCGCTGACTTTGTCGCTGGAGTTCTTGCTCCAGGCGTAGGCCCGGTTAATCCCGCCGACACGCTCGTCATCGAGGTTCTGCGGCGCAGTGGCACGACCGAGCAGGCTGCTGATCGAGCGGTTGATGCGGGTCATGATACGGTTGCTCAACGGACGTTCGATGTCGCAGAACAGAATGACCCGGGTCTTCTCGGTTTCGTTCTTGACCCAGTGCACATAGGTTTCGTCGAACATCACGTCTTCGCCATCACGCCAGGCGTAAACCTGACCGTCGACGAAGATGCGGCAATCATCGGAATTCGGCGTCGACAACCCCAGGTGATAACGCAGGGAACCGGCAAACGGATCGCGGTGCGGGTTGAGATGGCTGCCACCCGGCAGCAAGGCGAACATGGCGCCTTTGACGTTGGGAATGCTGCTGACCAGGGCCACTGTTTTCGGGCACAGTGTTTCGGCCGATGGCAGGGGTTTGTCGTACCACTTGAGGTAGAAACGCTTCCAGCCTTTCTTGAAAAACGAGCCAAAACCGGCGTCGTTGTTTTTCTCGGCGGCGCGAATGTAACCCTCATCAAACAGGTGCATCGCTTCGTCGCGGATGACTTCCCAATTGTCCTTGAGCACATCAAGTTCCGGGAACTTGCTGCGATCCAGATAGGGTTTGGAGGGCACGCTGGAGAACAGGTACATCAAGGCGTTGTAAGGTGCGAACAAAGCGGAGTGGTTGACGAACTGACGCAAGACCGGCAATCGCGCCTTGCCGCGCAAGTGCACATAGAGGGTGCTGCCGAGGAACAGCAGCAACAGCGATGCCTTCGCGGCAATGGTAAAGGTCATCTACAACTCCTTGAGAATTAGCAACTCTGCACTACGCCATTTACCCGACGTGGCAGTCGGCCATGATAAACACTACCGGCCTCGGGAAAAACCCGCTTTCCTCAACATTCACTGTTAAAGATTGTGCAACAACGCACTTCTTAACATATGTCTCCTGAACGGGGGCTGACCTGGATCAGCCCACTTGTCGGGATCAAAATCGAAACATCACTGCTTTGATTTGTTCACGATTACTGCTGATTCTCCTGCTCGGTAAACAGATCGCTGAACAGCATGCTCGACAGGTAACGCTCACCGGAGTCCGGCAGAATCACCACGATGGTCTTGCCCTGCATTTCCGGCGTTTCAGCCAGGCGCACGGCCACAGCCATGGCCGCACCGCAAGAGATGCCGCACAAAATCCCTTCCTCCTGCATCAAGCGCAAAGCCATTGCCTTGGATTCGTCATCGGTGACCAACTCGACCCGGTCCACCATCGACAGATCGAGGTTCTTCGGCACAAAGCCGGCACCGATGCCCTGGATCTTGTGAGGGCTAGGCTTGATCTCTTCACCGGCCAGCGCTTGCGTGATCACCGGAGACACCACGGGCTCCACCGCCACCGAGAGAATCGGTTTGCCCTGGGTATTCTTGATATACCGCGAAACCCCCGTAATGGTTCCGCCTGTTCCGACGCCGGCCACCAGCACATCGACGGCACCGTCGGTGTCGTTCCAGATTTCCGGACCAGTGGTTTTCTCGTGAATGGCCGGGTTGGCCGGGTTTTCGAATTGCGCCGGCATGAAGTAGAGGGACGGGTCGCTGGCAACCATTTCAGTGGCCTTTTCGATCGCACCTTTCATGCCTTTGGCCGGCTCGGTCAGCACCAGTTCGGCGCCCAACGCCTTGAGCACTTTGCGCCGCTCGATGCTCATGGACGCCGGCATGGTCAGCACCAACTTGTAGCCCCGTGCGGCGGCGACAAACGCCAGGCCAATGCCGGTGTTGCCGGAGGTCGGTTCGACGATGGTCATGCCAGGCTTGAGTTTGCCGGTGCTTTCGGCGTCCCAGATCATGTTCGCGCCAATCCGGCACTTCACCGAGTAACCAGGGTTGCGCCCCTCGATCTTGGCCAGGATGGTCACGCCACGCGGCGCAATGCGGTTGATCTGCACCAGCGGCGTATTGCCGATGGAATGGGCGTTGTCAGCAAAGATACGGCTCATGGCTGGGTCCTTATGCAGCGTTGAATTAGCCCTCCACGGTATGCCTGTTGCCCGTGGTCGTCCAGTCAGTCGAACGTCCGGCCCGCACAGCAGTCAATCGCATTACACCGCCAGAGATTTGCCGCCATGAAGCGTCGATACAGTTGGCCTCTGTGGACCCTCGCCGGCCTCCTCATGTTGCTGTTTGCCCTGCACATCGCCCTGCCCTATCTGGTGCGTGACTACCTGAACGAACGATTGGCGAATATGGGTGACTATCGCGGGCAGATCACCGACGTAGACCTGGCTCTGTGGCGCGGCGCCTACAAAATCAACGGCCTGAAAGTCGTCAAGGTCGAAGGCAAGGTCCCGGTGCCTTTCGTCAATGCGCCGCTGATCGATCTTTCCGTCAGTTGGCACTCGCTCTGGTACGACCACGCGGTCGTGGCCAAGGCGCAGTTCGTCAAACCCGAAGTGAACTTCGTCGACGGCGGCGCCAACAAGAAAAACTCCCAGACCGGTGAAGGCACCGATTGGCGGGCACAATTGGAGAAATTGCTACCGATCACCCTGAACGAAGTGCGGATCAGCGACGGCAAGATCAGCTTCCGGAACTTCAATTCCAAGCCCCCCGTGAACATGAACGCCACCCAGGTCAACGCCAGCATTTACAACCTGACCAACGTCGTCGACAAGGAAGGCAAGCGCGACGCACGGTTCGATGGCAAAGCGCTGCTGCTGGGGCACGCGCCACTGGAAACCAGCGCGACCTTCGATCCGCTGAGCGACTTCGAAGATTTCCAGTTCCGACTACGCGCCACGGGCATCGAACTCAAACGCATGAACGACTTCGCCTCGGCCTACGGCAAGTTCGATTTCAATGCCGGGCATGGTGATGTAGTGATTGAAGCGCAAGCGAAAAAAGCCCAATTGACTGGCTACATCAAGCCACTGCTCAAAGACGTCGATGTGTTCAACTGGCAACAGGACGTCGAGAACAAGGACAAAGGGCTGTTCCGCTCCATTTGGGAGGCCATTGTCGGTGGCTCCGAAACCGTGCTGAAAAACCAGGGCAAGAACCAGTTTGCAACGCGCGTTGAATTGAGTGGCAGCGTTCACCGGCAAGATATCAGCGCGTTCCACGCGTTTTTGCAGATTTTACGTAACGGTTTTGTCGAGGCCTTCAATGCCCGGTATGAACGGCCGAAGCCGGAGGCCGGTTAGGGTTTGCGTGTAACGGTGTAACGGCCGGTTTCTTCAGCCGCCCGCGCCGGATCTCGCAGCTGCAGAAAATCCCACCCCAGACAGGCCAGCGCCAATGACCGGGGCACGGCTTCACGGCCACTGCTGTAGCGCGTGATGCTGCGGGCACTCACCCCCAAAGCCTCGGCGGCCTGATTGAGCGGCAACCCGGTACGCGCACGCCAGTCGATGAAGATCCGGGTGTTTTCATCCGCTGCGTTTTGCGCGAGGGCATCCAGATAAACAGTGTCTGCGCCGATCTGGATATCCTGCTCGGGCCATTCGACGCACCAGCCATCATCGCCCAGGGTTGCACTGGCGAAAGCTCCCGCCTCCAGCAACGGCTGCAATCCAGGATAGGTACACAGGTCACGGCTCAAATCGAGCGTCAATTGCTGACCATCGATAAATGTCAGCGCCAAACGGTAATCCGGCAACGCCTGCACAGCAGACAACCGTGGTCGTTTCATGGGTAACATCGTTTCAACTCTTGAAAAACCTCAGCAAACTATCGCCAAAATGGCGATAGCTCAATACTGGCCAGCCGCCGAGACTGAGTCAAGATGTGACGCCCCATTCAGAGACTGAATAAGCCGTCTGCGTTCACAGTCGACCGGGCAGCGCGTTATAGTCGGGTACTACAATTATTGCGCCCCGCCCTGCCCTGTCAGGTCGGCGTTACCGTTCGAGGATTAGCAGATGAAGTTCGAAGGCACCCAGGCCTACGTCGCCACCGATGACTTGAAGCTGGCGGTCAACGCCGCCATCACCCTGGAGCGTCCGCTGCTGGTCAAGGGCGAGCCGGGCACCGGCAAGACCATGCTGGCCGAGCAACTGGCCGAGTCTTTCGGCGCCAAGCTGATCACCTGGCACATCAAATCCACGACCAAGGCGCATCAGGGCCTGTACGAGTACGACGCGGTCAGCCGCCTGCGCGATTCGCAGTTGGGCACGGAAAAGGTCCACGACGTTCGCAACTACCTGAAAAAGGGCAAGCTCTGGGAGGCTTTCGAGTCTGAAGAGCGGGTGATTCTGCTGATCGACGAAATCGACAAGGCCGACATCGAGTTCCCGAACGACCTGCTGCAAGAACTCGACAAGATGGAGTTCTACGTTTACGAGATCGACGAGACCATCAAGGCCAAGAAGCGCCCGATCATCATCATTACCTCCAACAACGAGAAAGAGCTGCCGGACGCTTTCCTGCGCCGCTGCTTCTTCCACTACATCGCGTTCCCGGATCGCGTCACGCTGCAGAAGATCGTCGACGTGCACTACCCGGACATCAAGAAGGATCTGGTCAGCGAAGCGCTGGACGTGTTCTTCGACGTGCGCAAGGTGCCGGGACTGAAGAAGAAGCCATCGACCTCCGAACTGGTGGACTGGCTGAAGCTGCTGATGGCCGACAACATCGGCGAAGCAGTGCTGCGCGAGCGCGATCCGACCAAGGCCATTCCGCCGCTGGCCGGTGCCTTGGTGAAGAACGAACAGGACGTGCAATTGCTTGAGCGCCTGGCGTTCATGAGTCGTCGCGGTACTCGCTAAGCTCTGATTAAGTAGGGGCTAACGCCATGTTGCTCAACCTGTTCAATGAAATGCGCGCAGCCAAGGTGCCCGTCTCGGTGCGCGAGCTGCTGGACCTGATCAACGCGCTGAAACAGCGCGTGACCTTCGCCGACATGGACGAGTTCTACTACTTGTCCCGGGCAATTCTGGTGAAGGACGAAAAGCATTTCGACAAGTTCGACCGAGCGTTCGGTGCTTACTTCAATGGCCTGGAAAAACTCGACGATCACCTTCAGGCCCTGATTCCTGAAGACTGGTTGCGCAAGGAATTCGAGCGTTCGCTGACCGACGAAGAGCGGGCGGCGATCCAGTCCCTTGGCGGCCTGGACAAGCTGATCGAAGAATTCAAGAAACGCCTGGAAGAACAGAAAGAACGCCACGCCGGTGGCAACAAGTGGATCGGCACCGGTGGCACCAGCCCGTTCGGTTCCGGCGGTTTCAACCCGGAAGGCATTCGGGTCGGCGATGCCGGCAAGCGCCAGGGCAAGGCGGTCAAGGTCTGGGATCAGCGCGAGTACAAGAACCTCGACGATTCGGTGGAACTGGGCACGCGCAACATCAAGGTCGCCCTGCGCCGGCTGCGTAAATTCGCCCGTCAGGGTGCGGCCGAAGAACTGGACATCGATGGCACCATCGACCACACCGCCAAAGATGCCGGGTTGCTGAGTATCCAGATGCGGCCGGAGCGGCGTAACACCGTCAAGTTGTTGCTGCTGTTCGACATCGGCGGTTCGATGGATGCGCACGTGAAGATCTGCGAGGAGTTGTTCTCGGCCTGCAAGACCGAGTTCAAACACCTGGAGTACTTCTACTTCCACAACTTCATTTATGAATCGGTGTGGAAGAACAACATGCGCCGTACCTCCGAGCGCACGTCGACCCAGGACCTGCTGCACAAGTACGGCGCCGACTACAAAGTGATCTTCATCGGTGACGCGGCGATGGCGCCTTATGAGATCACCCAGGCCGGCGGCAGCGTCGAGCACTGGAACGAAGAAGCCGGTTACGTGTGGATGCAGCGGTTCAAGGAGAAGTACAAGAAGCTCATCTGGATCAACCCGTATCCGAAAGATACGTGGGGCTATACGTCGTCGACCAATATTGTTCGGGATTTGATTGATGACCAGATGTACCCGCTGACGTTGCGGGGGCTTGAGGAAGGGATGCGGTTTCTTTCCAAGTAGAAATTCATCGCTTGTAAGGGCCTCTTCGCGGGCAAGCCTCGCTCCTACAGGGGTAACTCCGAAATCTGTAGGAGCGAGCGGTGCGGCGATCCGACTTGCCCGCGAAGCTTTTAACTGCCTTGAAACCGCCGCAAATACTCAACCTGCTCCCGATGCGCGACATCCTGCACTACCGGCCGCAACCGCACCGTCGCCCCCGGCAGACACTGCGCCAGGCGCGCCAGTGCCAACGGCGTCAACGCCCCCAGTCGCGGATAACCACCAATGGTCTGCCGATCATTGAGCAGCACAATCGGCTGCCCGTCCGGCGGTACCTGTACCGCGCCGAGCGGAATACCTTCGGAAATCATCGGTTTACCCTGGTACTGCAACGCCGTTCCCAGCAAGCGAATACCCATGCGGTCGGCACGACTGTCGAGGGTCCAGGCGCTGTTGAATGCATCGAACAAGCTCTGGCCGCTGAACTCGCCGATCTGCGCGCCGAGTACCACGTCCAGTGGCAAATCGGATTTGAAGTCCGGTGCTTGTTCGCGAGGCAACTCGCGCATCAGTAATGGCGCTTCAGCCGAATAGCTCAGCGACGCACCTTTGGCCAACGCCCGCCCCATGCCGTCCAGCCCACCCAGCTCCTCACGCACCACCGTCGCGCTGCTGCCCAACACCTTCGGCGCATCAAAGCCGCCAGGCGCCGCGAGATAAGCCCGCGCCCCCAGGAGTGGCTGAGTGAACTGCAAACGCTGACCTTTGCGCAGCTTGAAACTGCGCCACGGCGCCAGCGCCTGACCGTCCAGTTGCGCGCCAAGGTCTGCCCCGGCCAGCGCGAGCAAGCAATCCTCTTCGGCAACAACGCTGAACCCGCCGAGGGTGACTTCGATCACCGGTGCATCCAGCGCATTTCCCAGCAGCCAGTTGGCCCAGAACATCGAGCGCCAATCCAGCCCGCCGCCCTGGGTCACGCCCAGATGCCGCACGCCAAAACGGCCGGCGTCCTGCAACAGGCACAACGGTGTGCTCGCTTCAATCGATAGCCGGCTCATGCCTGCGCCTCCAGTGGCGTATCGTCACCGCCCAGGTTGATGAACTCGGCGTGGCTGACCGCTTGAAAACGCACGGTGTCGCCCGGTTGCATCAGGCTGTAGCCATCGCGTTCGCGGTCGAACAGTTTGGCCGGGGTGCGGCCGATCAGGTTCCAGCCGCCGGGGGACACCACCGGGTAGGCAGCGGTTTGCCGTTCGGCGATCCCCACGCTGCCGGCCGCGACTTTTTTGCGCGGCGTATTCAGGCGCGGTGCGGCGAGGACCTCTTCCACCAACCCCATAAAGGCAAAACCCGGCGCGAAGCCCAAGGCGAACACCTGATATTCACGGTCACTGTGGCGGCGGATCACCTCCTCCACGGCCAGCCCGCTGCGCTGAGACAACAGGCGCAATTCCGGACCGACGCTCACGTCATACCAGACCGGCAGCACGTGACATTTGCCACCGGTGCGGGTGTTGGGCGACAAATCGATCAGTGCTTCGGCGATCAATTCCCGCGCCTGCGCCGGGCTCAATGCGGTCAGATCGTAATGCACCATCAACGTCGTATACGACGGCACCAGATCGATCAGATGCGCACCAAACGCCGCACGCAGGTTTTCGCTGGCAGCGAGCATCCACGGCATGTTGGCTTCGGCGATCTCATCGAACAGCCGCACCATCAGGCAATCCAGCGCCACCACTTCCACCCGAAGTTTCATGGCGCACTCTGCTGATCGAGGGCTTCGCGAATGCGCCGCACGGCCGCCACGGAACTGGCGTTGTCACCGTGTACGCACAGAGTGTTGGCCTGCAAATGCAAGGCGCTGCCGTCGCTGGCGGTCAGGTTGTCACCACGGGCGATGGTCAGTGCCTGGTCGATGATTTTTTCCGGGTCGTGATGCACTGCACCCGGCAGTTGCCGCGAAACCAGCATGCCGGCGCTGTCGTAGGCACGATCGGCGAACGCTTCGAACCACAACGTCACGCCGTACTCATCACCCAATCGCTGTGCGGCGCTGTTGTCGCGGGTGGCCATCAGCATCAGCGGCAACGTCTTGTCATAAGACGCCACGGCCTGCAGCACGGCGCGTAATTGCGCCGGGTTGGCCATCATGTCGTTGTACATCGCGCCGTGGGGTTTGACGTAGCTGACGCGCCCGCCCTGTGCCCGGCAGAGGCCGTCGAGGGCGCCGATCTGGTAGTGCAGAATGTCCTGAAGTTCCTGGGCGGTATACGCCATGGAGCGACGGCCGAACCCGACCAGATCCTGATAGGCCGGATGGGCGCCGATCTGCACGCCGTTGCTCAGGGCCAGGCTGACAGTCTTGCGCATGATGCTCGGATCGCCGGCATGGAAACCGCAGGCGATGTTGGCGCAATCAATGAAGGGCATGACCTCGGCGTCCAGACCCATGGTCCAGTTGCCGTAGCTCTCGCCGATGTCGCAGTTCAATAGCAGGCGGCTCACGGTGAACACTCCTGTAGGTTTTGTTCTTTTCAGATGTGGGCAGATTACTGCGCATCCAGTTGTTTGCCACGGGTTTCCGGCAGGCTCAACGCCGCAAGGATCACCACCCCGTAGGAAACCGCCGCGAACGCCCCGATGCCTACGCTCAATGGCACCTTCTGGCTGAGCAAGCCGATCAACAGCGGAAACAACGCCGCCAGCGCCCGGCCTATGTTGTAGCAAAAGCCCTGGCCCGAACCGCGAATCCGCGTCGGAAACAACTCGGTCAGGAAAGCACCCATGCCGCTGAAAATCCCCGAGGCAAAGAAGCCCAACGGAAAGCCCAGCCACAGCATCACGCCGTTACTGACCGGCAATTGGGTGTAAAGCAACACGATGGTGAACGAGCCCACCGCGAACAGAATGAAGTTTTTCTTACGGCCAAGGATGTCAGTCAAATACGCGCTGATGACGTAACCGACGTAGGAACCGACGATCACCATCGCCAGATAACCGCCCGTGCCGAGTACGCTCAAACCGCGTTCGTTCTTCAGGAACGTCGGCAGCCAGGAAGTGATTGCGTAGTAACCGCCCAGTGCGCCGGTGGTCAGTATCGAAGCGCGAAGCGTGGTGAAGAGGATGCCGGGGGCGAAAATCTCGTAGAACTTCGCCGGGTTGCTCGGTTCCTGTTTGGCCTTGGCTTCGCGGTAGATTTCCGGGTCCTTGACCAGGCGGCGGACGAAGATCACGAAAACCGCCGGGACGATGCCGAGGATAAACAGTGCGCGCCACGCGTCTTCCGGTGGCAACACCGAGAACAGCAGCGCATACAGGATCGCCGTCAGCCCCCAACCCAGCGCCCAGCCCGATTGCACCATGCCCACTGCTTTACCGCGATCCTTGGCGCGAATCACTTCGCCCATCAGCACCGCGCCGGCGGTCCACTCGCCGCCAAAACCGAAGCCCATCAAGGTGCGGCTGATCAGCAGTTGTTCGTAGTTTTGCGCGAAGCCGCAGAGGAAGGTGAAGAAGGCGAACCACAGCACCGTCAGTTGCAAGGTACGCACGCGGCCGATGCGGTCGGAGAGAATCCCCGCCACCCAGCCGCCGATGGCCGAGGCAATCAGCGTACTGGTGTGAATCAGCCCGGCCTCGCCGGTGGTGATGCCCCACATCGCGATGAGGGTCGGCACCACGAAGCTGAGCATCTGGGTGTCCATGCCGTCCAGGCCGTAGCCGATCTTGCAGCTCCAGAATGTGCGGCGTTCCTGCTGATTGATGTTGCGGTACCAGTCGAAAGGTCCCGGGCGAGCCGTGGCTTTCGGGATGACGGTGGTGTCGGGCGCACTCATGGCAACTCTCCGTGCAAATTTTATTGGTATTGTTCTGAGCCCCGACGACGCCTATCGTGGGAACCGGATGGCCTGATTTTTGGGCGCACGCCCCTATTGCGTCCAACTAATAAAAACCCGCCTTAGACATAAGAAAACTTTATCCACGAGCTGACCCCATGAACCTGAAGTTTCTCGAGACCTTCGTCTGGGTCGCCCGACTCAAAAGTTTTCGCCTGACCGCCGACAAGCTCTTCACCACCCAGGCGTCGATTTCCAGCCGCATCGCCGTGCTCGAAGGCGAACTCGGGGTGAAGCTGTTCCTGCGCGATTCACGCGGCGTGAGCCTGACGCCCGAAGGCTTGAAAGTGCTCGAACATGCCGAGCAGATGATGGACACCATGCAAGCGCTCAAGCAGTCGATAGAGACCCGCTCCAGCAAGGTCGGCCGGGTGCGCATCGGCGTGATGGACACGGTGATTCATACCTGGCTGAGCCCGTTGGTGGCGCAGATGACGGATCACTATCCACTGGTGGAAATCGAGCTGGTGGCCGATACCTCGCTCAACCTCTGCGATCAGCTGCAAAAAGGCTTCCTCGACCTGATCCTGCAAACCGACCTGCTGCGTCAGGAGAGCGTGCGCAGCCTGGAGCTGGCCAGTCACCCGATGGGCTGGATCGCTGCCAGCAATTCGATCTACAACCGCGAGTATTCCAGCGTGGCCGATCTGGCGCGGGAGCGGATCATTACCTACTCGAAAAACTCACACCCGCATCAAGAGGTGCTCGCGTTGATGCAGGCCAATGGCGTCATGACGCCACGGCTGAACTGCGTGAATTCGGTGTCGGCGATTACCCGGCTGCTGCGGGACGGTTTCGGCATTGGCGCGTTGCCACCGGTGCTGGTGGCCGAGGAGCTGGCGCGCGGCGAATTGACCTTGCTGGCCATCGATCAACGGCCACCGGATTTACAAGTGGTGGTGTCCTGGCGGACCGGGGCGGAATGGGTCGAGGAGATTGTCGCGCTGTGTCAGCAGGTGTTGGCGGGGTATGCGCGCAAGGTCGGCGAAAACTACATCGTCCTTGCGCGCTGATCACTTACAACCCGCGTAAATCCCGCTCTTCAATCGGCCGGCTCTGGCGCAGGCGCTTGCCGCCCAGTACCACCCAGTCGATCAGCCGGAACAGGCATTCAATCCCGAACGACAGCAGCAACGCGCCGCTCATGCCCCAGATCATCGCTTCCGGTGTCAGCAGGATCTGGTAGCTGTAGCCGTTCCAGGTTTCCTTGCGGATATCCGGGTCGGCGGCCAGTACAACCTGCAGGAAGCGGATGTACCACGGGCCTTGCATGGCCTGGAATTGTTTATCGAGGGCCAGTTGACGGGTGAGCAGGTTGCTCAGGCTGTCGGCATCGCTGCGGAAAACCGGGTCTTCGCTGGCGCGGTAGTGGGCGACCAGGGCCTGCATGTCACCCTTGAAGAATTGAATGGCGGTGCCCTGAAAACCGCTCAAGCCGGTCTGCGCCTCAATCAGGTGCGCTTCGACCCGCTTGGCGTAGTCGTTGATGAACCCCGGCACCTGGACGCCGATCAACAGGCCCGCCGCGAACAACACCAGCCGTAGATAACTGAGCAACATGGGGGAGAATCCTTATTCGGTCTTGCCCTGGCTGACGCATTCACCGCGTCGCCAGAGGCTCCATTGGCCCGGTTCGTAGCGGGTCCAGGTTTCGTTTTCGGTCAGGGGTTCGGTGGCGATCACCGTGACCACGTCGTTGGGCGTGGTTTCGGCCTGGAAATCGACGATCACGTCGACATCCTTCAAGCGCGCCGGGCCGAACGGTGCGCGACGGGTAATCTGCGCCAGCTTGGTCGAGCAATAACAGAACAGCCAGTCACCGTCGCTGAGCAGGCAGTTGAACACGCCTTTGCTACGGTATTCGGCGCACGCGGCTACCAAATCCGGCAGCAGTGTTTCGATCTCTACCGGTTCCGGGAACGCCGCGCGTACGCGGTTGAGCAGATCGCAGAACGCCGCTTCACTGTCGGTATCGCCGACCGGGCGATAAAAGCTGGTGATCGGCTGAAAGTCCGCCAGTTGGCCGTTGTGGGCGAAACACCAGTTGCGCCCCCACAGTTCGCGCACGAACGGATGGGTGTTGGACAGGCAGACCTTGCCGACGTTGGCCTGGCGGATATGGCCGATGACCACTTCGCTCTTGATCGGATAGCGTTGCACCAGGTTGGCGACTTCAGACTCGCTGCTCGCCGCCGGGTCCTGGAACAGGCGCAGGCCGCGGCCTTCATAAAAGGCGATGCCCCAACCGTCACGGTGCGGGCCGGTGCGGCCGCCGCGCTGCATCAGCCCGGTAAAGCTGAACACGATATCGGTCGGCACATTGGCGCTCATGCCCAATAACTCACACATGCTCGGACTCTCTGTAAGGCAGGGGCAAGGTTACAAACGCGGTTCGACGCGCATACGCTGAGGGTTGCTCGGGACCGGCGGACGACCGTAACGGTCATCACCGGCACCGCCGAAAGGATGATCGTCGTCAGGGTCGTCGGCCCGGGCCGCAGCCTTGGCGGCCGCCGTGCGTTCCTTGCGAGCGTTGGAAGCGCGTTCGATCGGGAAACGGATCGCCACGAACACCAGGTAAATACCGAAGGCGATCATGCCGTACATGAACAGGTCGGAGACCGCCCGCCAGGCATTGTTGCCAACCTTGAACGCGAGATCGAGGGTGGTAATGGCGATGGCCGGTGCGACTTTTTCCTTCACCGGATCGATGATCGTCGGGCTGAACAGCAATACAGCGACCAGCAGCCGCAGGGGCTCGCGCAACCAGCGCCACATCCAGCGGGTCATGCGCATCCACACCAACAGGCAGCCTAAAGCGGCGAAGGCGTAAAGGCCCCAAGCGATCAGATAGTCGTTCTCGGTCATGGTGTCCATGGCAAGGCAGGCAAAGAGGCGCTTATAGTAACGACTTTTCGCACATCAGGCTTGCCCCAATGCCGGCCGGCTATGCACAAACCCTGTGGGAGCGGGCTTGCTCGCGAAGGCGTCCTGTCAGCAACATTGATGGCGACTGACACACCGCTTTCGCGAGCAGGGATTTGCGTCATTTGCCTATAGCCTGCGAACCCCTCTATTCCGTACATCGCCCGAGAGCCCTTCATGCCCCAATCCGCCAACATCACCAGCGCCCCGATTGCCCACAAGGCTGAAGGTTCTGACCCGTATGCCTGGCTGCAGGAACGTGACACCGACGTGGTGCTCGATTACCTCAAGGCTGAAAACCGCTATCTAGAGGCGCAAACCGCCGATCAGGCCGGCCTGCGCGAAACCCTGTTCGAAGAGATCAAGGGCCGGATTCTCGAAACCGACCTGTCGCTGCCCTCCCCGTGGGGCCCATACCTGTATTACACGCGCACCACCGCCGGCGACGAATACGCCCGTCACTACCGCTGCCCGCGCCCGGCGGATGACAGCCTGCAACTCGACGAAAGCCAGGAACAGCTGCTGTTGGACCCGAACGAACTGGCCAACGGCGGTTTCTTTTCCCTCGGCGCGTTCAGCATCAGCCCGGACCACCAGCGCCTGGCCTACAGCCTCGACACCACGGGCGATGAGATTTACACGCTGTTCGTGAAGGAATTATCCAGCGGCCGCGTCAGCGAACTGGAATTCGCCGACTGCGACGGCAGCATGACCTGGGCCAACGACAGCCTGACGCTGTTTTTCGGCGAACTGGACGACACCCATCGCCCGCACAAGCTGTTCCGCTATCGACTGGACGGCACGGCGGCCGAAGAAGTGTTCCATGAGCCGGATGGCCGTTTCTTCATGCATTGCTACCGCTCAAGCTCGGAGCAGCAATTGCTGCTGGCGCTGGGCAGCAAGACCACCAGCGAAGTCTGGGTGCTCGACGCGTTCCAGCCGCAACAGGCGTTTACCTGCGTGGCGCCACGGGTCGAAGACCACGAGTACGACGTCGACCACGGCGCCCTCGACGGCGAGTGGACCTGGTTCATTCGCACCAACCGCGACGGCATCAACTTTGCCCTGTACACGGCCGTCGATACCGGCGTCGCGCCGACCGAAGCCGACTGGCAGAACCTGATCCCCCACAGCGACACCACGATGATCGACGGCATGAGCCTCAACGCCGGCGCCCTGACGCTGAGCCTGCGGGTCGGCGGCTTGCCGATCATCGAGGTTCACCCGCAAGACCTGCCGAGCTACCGCGTGCAATTGCCGGATGCGGCCTACAGCCTGCACGTGCAAAACAGCCTGGAGTTCGTCAGCGAGCGGATCCGCTTGCGCTATGAAGCATTGAACCGTCCGGCACAAATCCGCCAACTGGACCTGGTCAGCGGCGAACAGAAAGTGCTCAAGGAAACCCCGGTGCTCGGCCCGTTCGACGCCGACGCCTATGTCAGCCAGCGTCTTTGGGCGACCGCACCGGACGGTACGCAAGTGCCAATCAGCCTGGTGGTCAAGCGCGAAGCCCTCGGCAAGCCGACCCCCCTTTATCTATACGGCTACGGCGCCTACGGCGAAAGCCTCGACCCGTGGTTCTCCCACGCGCGCCTGAGCCTGCTGGACCGAGGCGTGGCGTTTGCCATTGCGCACGTGCGCGGCGGCGGCGAATTGGGTGAAGCCTGGTATCGCGCTGGCAAACAGGAACACAAGCACAACACCTTCAGCGACTTCATCGCCTGCGCCGAGCACCTGATCGCCAACGGTTTCACCACCTCACAGCAATTGGCGATCAGCGGTGGCAGTGCCGGCGGGTTGTTGATCGGTGCGGTGCTTAACATGCGGCCGGAGTTGTTCGGCGCGGCGATTGCCGAAGTGCCGTTCGTCGATGTGTTGAACACGATGCTCGACCCGGACCTGCCGCTGACCGTCACGGAATACGACGAGTGGGGCAATCCTGAAGAGCCGGACGTTTATGATCGGATCAAGGCCTACGCCCCGTACGAAAACGTCACCGCGCAGGCGTATCCGGCGACGCTGGTAATCGCCGGCTACAACGACAGTCGCGTGCAGTACTGGGAAGCGGCGAAGTGGGTAGCGAAATTGCGCGCGACCAAAACCGATACCCATCAACTGCTGCTCAAGACCGAATTGGGCGCCGGGCATGGCGGAATGAGTGGCCGTTATCAGGGATTGCGTGACGTAGCACTCGAATACGCATTTGTTTTCGGGGTTTTGGGCATTGCCTGAGGAACTTGGCTCGGTGATTCGGTCTTAACACCAGAACGCCGAGCCTGCCCTTGTAGGAGCGAGCGGGCGGCGTTCCGACTTGCCCGCGAAGAGGCCGTAACATTCAACATCTATGTTGGCTGTGATAATGCCTTCGCGGGCAAGCCTCGCTCCTACTGGGGAACTCGTATGATCCGGAACCGCTACAGACACAAGAAAAAGACCGTGACGACATGTCAGAACCGACCTTACTGAACAACGAAATCCGCGACTGGCTGATGGACTGTGGCCTGTTCGATCAACTGCTGCCCGCCGACTTCGCAGCCGCCTCGGGCTACTTCAGCATCAGCACGGTGGCCGAGGGCGAAGAGATCTTCCGCGAAGGCGATGCCGGCAGTTTCATGTGCATCATCCATACCGGCCAGGTCGCGGTACAAAAAACCAACAGCGACGGACAACGGGTGACCATGGCCACGCTGCGCAGCGGTCGGGCGTTCGGCGAAATGGCCGTGCTCGATGGCGAACGGCGCTCCGCCAGTTGCGTAGCCGCGAGCAATTGCCAGCTGCTGAACCTGGGCAAGGATTCCCTGGAAAAGATGCTCAACGACGCGCCGAAAATCGCCGCCAAGATCATCCGCGCCCTCGCCGTCTCCCTGTCCAAACGCCTGCGCATGGCCGACGGCCAGCTACTCTCGCAGCAGGTTTAACCGCCCGGCGACTTGATCTTCGTGCGGTTCTGCTCAAGCCCCGGCAAGGGCTGATCCTTGGGCGGGCTGGGCACGATGATCGGCGGCAACAGCGGCGGCCCGCCACTGCCAGGCCCGACTTTGGGCACACTGTTGGGGGTGATCTGCGGGTACGGCGTCGGCGTTGCCGTACCGGGCGAACCGGGCAGCGGCGACGGGCTGGTCGGAATGGTTTGCAGCTCTTGGGCCTGCACTGCAGTTATCGAGAGCGCGGCCAAGGCAATGACCGTTAGAATGGTGCGCTTCATCAATGGCTCCGTTAGCCTTGTTGTCTGTTTGCAGGCTACTCCCAACTGCGTTCGTTTGCCTCCCCCATGCCCTTCCTCCTCAAGAGATCCCCATGAAACGTTTCGTTCTGCTCGACACCGCGCCTATCCCTGAAAACGGCGGTGCCCTGTGCCTGTTCGAATACGGAGAGGATTTCGTCATCAAGATCCAGGGCGGCGACGGCGGACAATTGATGAATACGCGCATGCACGGTTCCGAAGATGCGCTGGCCGAGATCCCCTGCCGCAAGGTCGCCGGACGGCCGAATTCACGGGTATTGATCGGTGGCCTGGGCATGGGCTTTACCCTCGCCTCGGCCCTCAAGCATCTGGGCAAGAGCGCTGAAGTGGTGGTCGCCGAACTGGTACCGGGCGTGGTCGAGTGGAATCGCGGGCCGCTGGGCGAGAAAGCCGGGAACCCGCTGCTGGATAAACGCACGGTGATTCGCATGGAAGACGTGGCGAACGTGCTGCAGGCCGAACCGCAAGGTTTCGATGCGATCATGCTCGACGTCGACAACGGTCCCGAAGGCCTGACCCAGCGAGCCAACAGCTGGCTCTATTCCGCGGGCGGCCTGAGCGCCTGCGCCAAAGCCCTGCGCCCAAAAGGCGTGCTGGCCGTCTGGTCGGCCAGCGCCGACAAGCAGTTTTCCGACAAACTGAAGAAGGCGGGCTTCAAGGCCGAGGAAGTCCAGGTCTTCGCCCACGGCAACAAGGGCACCCGCCACACCATCTGGATTGCCGAGAAGCTCAAGGGCTAGGCTAAACTTACGTCATAACCGTCATTAGTCTTTTACAAAGGTGAACCCATGAGTTCGTCAACACCGACCAACACCTCGAAGCTGGACCGCATCCTCGCCGACAACCAGCGCGACAAGGAAATGGGTTACCGCGACAAAGCCTTGAAGATGTACCCGCACGTGTGCGGCCGCTGCGCCCGTGAGTTTTCCGGCAAGCGCCTGAGCGAACTGACCGTGCACCACCGCGACCACAACCACGACAACAACCCGCAGGATGGTTCGAACTGGGAATTGTTGTGCCTGTATTGCCACGACAACGAACACTCGCGGTATACCGACCAGCAATATTTCGGTGAGGGCTCGTTGAGCACGCCGAAGATTGCCAAGGCGACGCATAACCCGTTTGCGGCGTTGGCCGGGTTGATGAAGAAAGACGACTGAATATCTTCATTGCCTGACCCGGCCCCATCGCTAGCAGGCTAGCTCCCACAGGGGATCTTCTGTGCACATAAGTGTTTGTGAACACCCAAGATCCAATGTGGGAGCTAGCCTGCTAGCGATAGCAATTGTTCAGGCACCACCAATCTCAAACCAGACACCCCCTCCCCCAATCCCCGTATAATCGCCGTTTTTTCCCCGAAGGCACCCCGCTCGTGGCAGACAAACGGTACAGCTGCATTGGTTTGTTCAACCCAAAATCACCGGAAAACGTCGGCTCGGTCATGCGCGCCGCCGGCTGCTACAACGTGGCGTCCGTGTTCTACACCGGCAAGCGCTATGACCGCGCCGCCGACTTCGTCACCGACACCAAGCGCGTTCACTACGACATTCCGCTGATCGGCATCGACGACCTGAAAAAAATCCTGCCGCTGGGCTGCGTGCCGGTGGCCGTGGAACTGGTCGACGGCGCCCGTTCGCTGCCGGAATACACCCACCCGGATCGCGCGCTGTACATCTTTGGCCCGGAAGACGGCTCGCTGGATAAAGAGATTCGCGACTGGTGCGAAGACGTGGTCTACATCCCGACCACCGGTTGCATGAACCTTGCGGCCACCGTCAACGTCGTGCTGTACGACCGCATGGCCAAGGGCCTGAACACCCGCTCCGGGCCGAAATTCCGCTGAACCGACGCACATCCGATGGAACAAGCCGCCCGCCTCGGCAGTCAGCTTAATTATCTATTCTTGAAGCAGTCCTTCCAGCAGGAGACAGATCATGAGCGAACTCAAACGCGTGGAGCGCATCGAGTCCACCCCGTTCCAGAGTCCTTCCGAGCATAACGTCCACGGCTGGGAACGCGCAGGCTCCGTCGCCGGCGGTCTGGTGATGGTGGGCAAAGGCCTGCGTCGCGGCGGTATTTTCGGATTGATCCAGGTGGCGATCGGTGGCGTGGCGCTGGCCCGTGGCATCACTGGCCACAGTTCGGCCAAGAGCCTGTTGGAGAAGAGCCGTCAGGACATGAACAACGTGCGGGCGAAAATCGAGCGCGCCGGGGAAGACCTGGCTCGGTTGAAGGCGAATGCCGAGGCGGCGACCAAAACTGCCAGCGTGACCGGGAATGAGTCGTTGAAGTCGCCGAAAGCCGGGGTTTGATCCGAAATATCCGTTGAGGCTTGTGGCCTCTTCGCTAGCAGGCTAGCTCCCACATTGGTCCCGTGTAACGACGAAGCCCCAGTGTGGGAGCTAGCCTGCTAGCGATAGCGGTGTCACTGAATCAAATCGTTATCGAGGACTTTCGAGGACTCGCCAATAACGCTCTCGGCCAGTTGGACGAATTCCTTGGTATCCACACTCTCCAAGTGCATCGCCCCGCGCAACACATCATCGAGCGAGCGCTTGTTGCGGGTCTTGATACGGATCTCCTGATCCAGTTCACTCAGCAATAGAACCGCTTTGCCAATCTGCGCCGGGCTGATCTGCTCGCCCCGCAACGTCGTGACCTTCTGGCTATCCTTGGCCAACTTCTTGTGCAAACTTTCATACCGCTCATCACTCATGCCACCGGCGCGGCGCACCAGTTCGATGGCGTAATACTCGGCAAAGCCTTCGCTGATCCAGTCGCTGCGCTGCTTGTCGTTGATCCGCCCGAACACTTGGGCCAGTTCACGCACCAGTGCGCTGCTGCCACTTTCGCTGACCAGTGGCAGACGCGAATTCAGATAGATCGACTCTCGCGCCGCCAGACTGCCGCGCCACATCGGGTCGTTGGCGCCGACGATCAGCAATTTGGCGGGATGACGCGGAAACACAGCCTGCACTTGCGGCCAGACGAACGTCAGCAGGGTCAGCACGTCCATGCGGCGCATGCCCTGGCCCTGAGGCGAGGCGACGGTGACTTCGGTTTCCCCAAGCCGGGTGCGACGGCTGCCGAGGTGACCGGCGAGCATCCAGCCAGTTGGCCGGTCGAACAGGCGCGAGACGTTGTCGATGCGGAATTTGTTCTTGCCGATCCGCGGCCAGGCGGTTTCGACGCTTTTCCATCCGCTGGGCAATTCGAATTCAAGGCGTGACACCAATTCGATGCCGTCCTGCTGATCGAGTCTGGCGGCCGGTACCAGGTCGTCGCCGCGCATCAGCGCCCAGGTTGGGGTCATGCGTGTGTCGAAACTGCCGCTCTTGCGGCCGTGGCTGATGCGCACGCGGTAGGTCAGGCTGGCCTTGTCGGCCGCCGGTCGCCAGACACCCCGGGCCTCTTTGCCCGGCGTGAGTTGCCATTGGCCGTCGGCCTTGAAGTCGCTGTAATGGCTGCCGTCGCCGAGGTCGAAATCCAGACTGCGCACCGCCGAACCCTGGGCCAGCGTCAGGCGCACTTCAGCCTGATCGCTTTGCGGCAACAGGCGCACGTGGTAATCCAGATCGACTTTCTTCGCCGCCCACACCGACGAACTCAGGGCCAGCAGCCCAACGGCCAACGCCAGCCGCAATCCCACAGCCATACACACTCCCTTGTAAAACTAACCTGCGCGGAAAATCAGATGGTCTTCCCAATCGTCCTCGGGCACGCTGCCTTCGGCGAGCATGCGCCCGGACTGGGAAATACGTTCGTGATGCACGGCATCGCGATCACCGCACACCAGATGGTGCCAGAGTGGCAAATCCTTGCCCTCGCTGACCAGGCGATAACCGCAGGTCGGCGGCAGCCATTTGAACTCATCGGCCTTGCCCGGTGTGAGCTGAATGCAGTCCGGCACGAATTCACGACGGTTGGGGTAATCGCTGCACTGGCAGGTTTTCAGGTCCAGCAGTTTGCAGGCGATGCGCGTGTAATAAACGCTGTTGTCGTCTTCATCCTCAAGCTTTTGCAGGCAGCACAGGCCACAACCGTCGCACAGCGATTCCCATTCCTCTTGATCGAGTTGATCGAGGGTTTTGCGTATCCAGAACGGTTCGACTTTGGCGGCCATGGCTCAAGCATCAACATCAGGTGGTGAAAAGGCCGCCAGTCTAGTGCCAAGGCCGTTGCGGGCCAAGCATTGGCGACTGCCGGTAGAACGCGCTTGTCAGTTTTTGCGCTGCCCAGTAGGGTTTCGCGTCGCCCCTCACTTTCAAACGTAGCAAGGAATTTATTGATGAGTGCCAATCCACGCGTTGCCGATTATGCCATCCACCCTCAATTCACTGATCGCTGGTCGCCCCGCGCCTTCACCGGCGAGGCCATCTCCGAGGAAACCCTGCTGAGCTTCTTTGAAGCCGCACGCTGGGCACCATCGGCCTACAACTCGCAGCCTTGGCGGTTTCTCTACGCGCGCCGCGATACGCCGAACTGGGAGCGTTACCTGGGCCTGCTGAACGAGTTCAACCGCAGCTGGGCGCAACACGCCTCGGCGCTGGTAATCGTGATCTCGAAAACCACCTTCACAGCACCCGGCGCCACTGAAGAAACCCCGGCGCTGTGGCACACCTTCGACACCGGTTCTGCCTGGGGCCATCTGGCGCTGCAAGCGAGCCTCAGCGGCTGGCACACTCACGGCATGGCCGGTTTCGATCAGGAACTGACCCGCAAGGAGCTGAACATTCCTGAAGGTTACGCACTGCACGCGGCAGTGGCGGTGGGCAAGCTGGGGGACAAGGCGACGCTGGCGGATTACCTGCAAGCCCGCGAAGAGCCAAGCCCGCGTCGTCCGTTGAGCGAGTTGGCGGCTGAAGGCGACTTCACCCTCTAAGCCACAACATAGAACCAAATGTGGGAGCGAGCCTGCTCGCGATAGCGGTGTGTCAGTCAATATTTACGGAGACTGTCACACCGCTATCGCCGGCAAGCCGGTCTCGCTCCCACAGTTATTTGCACACCATTCAAGTCCAGCGATGGGCTCAATACCCGCGATTGAAATCCACTTCGCCGCGCAACGCTTCGCCCGCCTGATACGCCCGCAAATTCTCGACAAACAACTTCACCATCATCGTCGGCGACGTTGGTGCGGAGCTATGGCCGGTCAACAGCAGGCCCCAGGCCGTCCAGAACGGATGACGTTGCGGCAGCGGCTCCTGACGGCAGACGTCGATCACCGCGCCCGCCAGATGCCCTTCCTTCAAGGCTTCCACCAGATCCGCATCGACCACCGCCACGCCGCGCCCGACGTTGATGAACAACCCGGTCGGCTTGAATTGCTTGAACAGCGCCGCGTTGTACAGGTCGTGGGTGCTCGGGGTGTTCGGCAGCAGATTGATCACGTAATCCACTTCACCGACCAGGCGCGGCAAGTCCGCCAGCGCTCCCACTTCGACAAACGGTGCCTGCTCGCGGGCTTCGCTGGCGATGCCATACAACTCGACGCCAAACGGCAGCAGGAACTGCGCGACGGTCTGGCCGATATCACCGGTGCCGACGATCAAGACCTTGCGCCCCGCCAGGCTTTGGCCCTGACGGCTGTCCCATTTGCGCTCGACCTGACTGACCAGCCGCGGCAGCACTTCGCGTTCGTGGCCGAGCATGTAGGTCAGCACGTATTCAGCCATGACCTGACCGAAAATCCCTACAGCGCGAGTCAGGCGATAGTGGCGCGGCAAACCGTCGGCCAGCAGCGGCGTGATCCCGGCCCACGTCGACTGCAACCATTGTGGCTGGTGGCCCTGACGCAACAGAGTGGCCAGGAGGTCCGGCTGACCCAGCCAGATCGGGCAATCGGCAGCCTGACTGGCCAGTTCGGCGGAGTCACCGCTGGTCAGCACTTCCAGATCAGGTGCTGCCTGACGCAACAGTTGGGCATACACAGGGTGGTCGTGTTCAGCAATCAGAACGCGCATGGTTCAAACCTTTCAAAAGCAGTGCAGACGGCCGCCGAGGGAGTGTCGCTCCCTCGTTGCGGCCATCGCCAAAATCATTCCAGTTTTTCATAAAGGCTCTGAACAGAGCCTGTCTGCCGACTACATCGGGTCGTTGCGTCGCAACAACTCTTCCGGCAAGTGTTCGATGTATTCGTCTTCGGCCGGTGGCATTTGCAGGTGATAGCCCTGCTTGTCGAGGTTTTCCAGGACCACGGCGATGTCCTCGCGCGACAGCTTGCGCTCGGGGGTCAGCACCAGATCGAAGGCGTGGATGGCTTTGCCGAAGGCCGCCATCAGTGTTTCGGGCACGCGCTCCAGTGCATCGCTCTTGAGCACATAGAGGTACATTTCGTTTCTTTTCGAGCTGCGGTAGATGGAGCAAATACGTTTCAAGGCTGTTCTCCGGCGGTGGCCAGGCTGTCGAGCAGCGCCTGGCCCATCAATTCGCGGCGCCAGCCACGCAGCGAATCAGGCAATTGGTAAGGACCATTGGGGAAGCCGCTCTTGAGCAGCGCTTCCAGGGTTTTCTTGCGCAGCATCAGTTCCGGCGCGACGTTCAGTCGCTCGGCTTCGGCCTGGCCGAGCGCACGCAACTGTTTGATCAGTGCGGCAGCATCCACCGGCAACGGTTCCGGCACGGCAGGCGGCCATTGATCTGGCGACACACTGCCAGAGCGCTTGATCAGATCAAGCAGAAATTCGCCGTCCTGACGCACGGTACGCGGGTGCATGTCTTCGATTTTCGCCAACGCCCCGAGGTTGTCCGGTTGCGTGCGCGCCAGCGGCCACAGGGAATGTTCACGGATGATGCGATTGCGCGGTAGATCACGGGCGCGAGCCTCGCGCTCACGCCAGGCGCAGAGTTCACGCAAAACGGCGAGCTGAGCGCGAGACAACTTCCAGGCCAGTTTCGCTTCGCGGTAAACCTCATACGGGTCGACTTCACGACGCAGGTTGGCCACCAGCTCGGCGCCATCTTCCAGGACCCAGGCGTACTTGTCGTCAGACAGCTTCGGACGAAGCTGTACGAAAACTTCCGCCAGGTGCAAGGCGTCTTCGGCGGCGTAGCTGATCTGGGTGTCAGACAGCGGGCGTTGCAGCCAATCGGAACGGGTCTCGCCCTTGGGCAGGTCGATGCCGAGCACTTCCTGCACCAACCGCGAATACCCCATGGAGAAACCGAGGTTCAGGTAGGCGGCGGCCAATTGCGTGTCGAACAGCGGCGCCGGCAGACTGCCGGTCAGGCGCAGCAACACTTCGAGGTCTTCGCTGCACGCGTGGACGACTTTGACCACGGCCGGGTTTTCCAGCAACGCGGCCAGGGGTTGCCAGTTGTCGATGGTCAACGGGTCAATCAGGTAAGCGCGTACGCCATCGCCGATCTGCAGCAAACCCGCGATCGGATAAAAGGTGTCGACCCGCATGAATTCGGTGTCGAGGGCAACGTAGGGCAGCTGCTGCCACTCGGCGCAAAACCGGCCGAGGCTATCGTTGTCGCGAATCCAGTGAATATCGATGGCCACACGGCTCTCCCTTGAAGAATGGCGCGCAGTATATATCGCCCCCGGCGATTTCCGCGCCTCCACTGAACAAGAGCTTTAGCGAAAACACCTGCTTGTTAGCAAGAATAGTCTGACGGAGGGAGGTTATCTGGCCTTACGCAGCACGTAGACGCGCATCCGCGTGCAACCGGGCAGGAAATCCTGATGGCTGAGTAAACGGAACCCGGCCTGTTTGAACTCGGCTTCCACCTCGGCCTTACTGGCCAGATGCCGGGCATGAGTGCCTTGTACATCGGGTTGTCGGCCTTTGAAATGAGCTTCGACCCGCACCGCGACAATCACGGTGTCGCGGCTGACCCGGTGGAACTCACCGAGCATGGCCGAGCGATGCTCGGCGCAGGCGATGTGTTGAAACAGTTGCATGCAAAAAATGCAGTCCACCGCATTCGCCGACAAGCCGATGGCGAACGCCGAACTCTGAAAGGTCTTGACCCGCTTCAGCAGCTCTTGCGGATGATGGATCGGGGCGTGATCGAGCATGTCCTGCGACGGATCGGACGCCAGGATCACCCGGTTAGCATGTTCGGCCAGCACCGGCCAGAAACGTCCGGCCCCGCAAGCGACGTCAAGAATCAACCCCGGCTCGCCGGCCACTTTGAGCGCGTTGCGCACCAACTGCTCGTCCCGCCAGAACGCCAGGCGCCCGGCCAGGCCACGCGGACGCGGCTGCATGCAGACGCGGGCGTGTTCCTGGTCATAGCGCCGGGCGAACTCAAGCTCGAAGGCAGATGGGGGTTGAGGGGACATGTGTGATTGCTCTTGTAGGAAAATCTACCGGCCGCAGGTTAGCGGCCGATACGTGAAAAAAAGGTCGTGCCCCTCACTCTTTGGCCAAAACGCCGTCGATCACCGCACCACGGCAGCCGGCAAACAGGTCCAGATCCTGGTTGTAGACCTTACTGTTGACCTCCAGCAGACCGAGCATCGAATGGAACAGATTGTCCTGGCTCAGCGGCTTCTCACGGCTCAATTGCAGGCAGTGGGTGTCCACCGAGAACGACTTTTGATAGCTGTCGGAGAACCAGGCCAGCATCGCAACATGCTTCTGTTGCTCCGGTGCCAGCATGTAAGGCGTACCGTGGAGGAACAGGTTGTATTCGCCCAGGGATTCGCCGTGGTCCGACAGGTAGAGCATCGCGGTATCAACTTTGTCCTGGTTGCTGCGCAACAGATCGATCAGGGTCGACAGCACGTGGTCGGTGTAAACGAGGGTGTTGTCGTAACCATTGACGATACTTTCGCGACTGCAATTATTCAGGGCATTACTTTCACACACCGGCGTAAAGCGTTCGTACTCTTTCGGGTAGCGCTTGAAATACTCCGGGCCATGACTGCCCATCTGGTGCAACACCAATACCGTGTCTTTATCCAGGGTGTCGATGAAGTGCTGCAAACCTTGCAGGAGAATTTCATCGCGGCATTCACTATTGGCGCAGAGCACCGGGTCTTTCAGGTTACTGACATCGTCGAGGGTGACGCGGTCGCACGTGCCTTTGCAGCCTGACTGGTTATCGCGCCATATCACCTCCAGGCCTGCACGCTTGAGCACATCCAGCAGGCCTTCTTCATTCTTGGCCTTGCTCGCGTTGTAGTCCTTGCGGCCCATGTTGGAAAACATGCAGGGCACCGACACGGCCGTTTCAGTACCACAGGAATGCACATCGGTGAACGCAATCAGGCCGGCTTCTTTATCCAGTTTCGGCGTGGTGTCACGGTTGTAACCCAGCACACCGAAGTTTTCGGCCCGGGCACTTTCACCGACCACCAGCACGGTCAGGGATTTGCGGCTGTGCGCTTGCCAGGTCGGATTTCTCTCGGCGTCCTCACCGATTTTAACGAAAGGCTGATGGGCCGAAGCGACTTGCTCACGCAGGTAGCTGAACGAGGCGCCGATGTAGTTACTCGGAACCACCATCAAACGCAATTCATGGTGATTGCGAAACAGTGAGGACAGGCCCTGATAGTTGACCAGTGCGACGCCACCGATCACCGCCACCGACGCAACACTTACCAGTACTTTACTGAGCAACTCACGGTGCCAGCGACGGTAATTAATTGGCGTCTTCCACAACAACCACGAAGGTAAAACCCCGAGCAGAACAATATAAACAAGTAACTTTATCGAGAGTAAGTCACGCACTTCCGTGGCATTGGTTTGCGCAAAGTTACGCAACATGCCGGTGTCGATAAGTGCACCGTATTGCCCCATGAAATACGCCACCCCGGCGCTGATCATGAAGAGTAGGGTCAAGACCGGTTTTAACAGCGGGCGGAACGCCAGCAGGGTCAATACGATGTTGAAAGCAGCCAGAATCATCAAGCCAAAAGCCACACGCATGACGATGCCTTGACCGTCGAACGCGGTGATTTCAAACAAATGTTGCCAGAGCACCAAATTAAAGCCTGTCAATAAAAAGGCACTGGCAATCAACGTCACCCACTCGGGGCGAACGGCTTTGAGTTTCCACATGATAATCGGCTGTTCCTGAAAAGAAGTGCCGTCGGCCAATGTGAAAATTTCATTGACCGCGACAGCACTAATTTTAAGTAGCCAACCATCAATTTTTTGTGAAAAAGAAGCCAACGATTAGTTGGCTTAAGGCGTTTAACTACATCTTGAGATGTATTTGAGAATGGTTCAGGCCTGGTTCAGGTACCAACGCCAATCCTGCTCACCGACTTCGCCCATGAATTGACGATACTCGGCACGCTTCACCGCGAGGTAAACACCCAGAAATTCTCTGCCGAAGGCCTCTCGCGCCCAGCCCGAACCTTCCAGTGCGCGCAAGGTGGTCAGCCAGTCGGTGGGCAACAGTTCCGTGGCCTGGGCGTAACCATTGCCTTCCACGGGCGCCCCCGGGTCCAGTTGTTCGCGAATGCCGCGATGGATACCCGCCAGAATCGCCGCAGCCGCCAGGTACGGGTTGGCGTCGGCGCCGCAAATGCGATGTTCGATGTGCCGCGAGAATGCCGGCCCGCCTGGCACGCGTAGACTTACGGTGCGATTGTCCACGCCCCAGGTGGCCGCCAGCGGCGCGTAACTGTTGGTCTGGAAGCGACGGTAGGAGTTGGCGTTCGGGCAGAACAGCAACAACGAATCGAGCAAAGTGCTGAGCATCCCGCCAACCGCCTGTTTAAGCAGCGGCGTACCGTCTGCGGCTTCGCTGGCGAACAGGTTGTTGCCGTCCTTGTCCGCGAGGCTGACGTGCATATGCATGCCCGTGCCGGCCAGGTCATCGAACGGTTTGGCCATGAAGCACGCGGTCATCCCGTGCTTGTGCGCCACGCCCTTGACCAGGCGCTTGTAGCGCACGGCTTCGTCCATCGCCTGCAAGGCGTCGGTGCGATGCTCAAGGGTGATTTCCACTTGCCCCGGCGCGTACTCGGAAATCGCCGTGCGTGCCGGAATGCCCTGGAGTTTGCAGGCGCTGTAGAGATCCGCCAGAAACGGCTCGATCTGCTCCAGTTCACGCAAGCCGTAGACTTGAGTTGCGCGCGGGCGCCCGCCATCGACATCCCGCGCCGGTTGCGGCCGGCCGTTGCTGTCGCGCTGCTGATCCAGCAGATAGAACTCCAGCTCCGCGGCCATCACCGGGTAATAGCCGTCCGCCTGCAAGCCTTCGATCACCTTCGCCAACAGGTGCCGCGGGTCGGCGATGGTCGCCGGCATGCCCTCCTTCGGGTGCATGCTGACCTGCACCGCCGCCGTCGGAATCAATCGCCATGGCATGCGCGTCAGGCTGCCGCTGATCGGGTAGGCCCGGCAATCGATATCCCCCACGTCCCAGACCAGACCCGAGTTTTCCACGTCATCGCCGTTGATGGTCAGGCCCAGGATAGTGCTTGGCAGGGGGCGACCGCTTTCGTAGACCGCCAGCAGTTCATCGCGATGCAACAACTTGCCCCGTGGCACACCGTTGTTGTCGAGGATGAACAACTCGAACATCTCGATATCCGGATTCTGTTCCAGAAAAGTCAGGGCTTCTTGTTTCGTGGCGAAGGAGGTCGTGGCACAACTCATAGGAATTCTCTTGTTTCCGCGTCAGGCAAACGCGCAGGCGCTGCCGGTTTGATCCCGGCGCACAGCGCAGGACCTGTAGGAACTATCAACGGGAAAGGCAGGAATCCGGTGGGCGCGCGTGACGGCAATGCCACAACGCCCAGAAGGCGAGTTCGGAAGGAAGTGCGACTGGACAATCGTCCATAAAGAAGACCGCAGTAGACAGATGAGCAGCAGCGTCACATGGCTGGTTAAGTCGTTAAATCGGGATTTGAAGAACTTTGGTTGTGGGTTGGCTAAACAATCAACCAGCCACCCTATACCCAATGTGGCTGCCGCCACACAAACCATTGTAGGAGCGAGCCTGCTCGCGATGACGGAGAGTCAGGCAACATAAATATTGAATGAAAAATTGCTATCGCCGGCAAGCCGGTCTCGCTCCTACAGGGTTCTGTGTTGCGGCAGAGGTATTTGATTTTTAAATACCGCGACGGACTTTCTGATTTGCGGCTTCCAGGCCGCTCGCGCCTAATCGGGCCCTGTCATTCAAGGTCCAATCGATGGAAAACGTCCGCGCCACTTCTCGCCCTGCCTTCTGGTTGATGGTCAGCATCATGCTCGTCGCCCTGAACCTGCGCCCGTCCATGGCCGCGGTCGGCCCTTTGCTCTCGGCGATTCGCGGCGACATCCCGCTGAGTTTCAGCCTGGCGTCGCTGCTGACCATGCTGCCGGTGATGGCCATGGGACTGGCGATGTTCTTCGGCCTCAGCGTCAGCCAATGGCTTGGCGAACAGCGCACGGTGGTGGTGTCGTTGCTGGTCATCGGCCTGGCGACGGTGTCGCGCCTGTTCCTCGACTCCGCGGCCGAACTGATCCTCAGCGCCGTTCTGGCAGGTGTCGGTATCGCGCTGATTCAGGCGTTGATGCCGACGCTGATCAAGTCGCGTTTCAGCGACAACGTTTCCGTGTGCATGGGCCTCTACGTCACATCGATCATGGGTGGCGCCGCCCTCGCCGCGTCCTTCGCGCCGCTGGTGATGATGCGCACCGGCAGTTGGCGGGGAGGCCTGGCGATCTGGTCGATCCTGGCGTTGGTGGCGCTACTCTTCTGGCTCGGCCAACGTGCGGCGATGCCGGCACTGCCCGCTCATGAGCAACGAAACAGGTCGTTCTTCGCCAATTCCCGCGCCTGGTTACTCGCCATCTTCTTTGGTCTGGGCACAGCGTCCTACACCTGTGTGCTGGCCTGGCTGGCGCCGTACTACATGGAAAAAGGCTGGAGCGAACAAAACGCCGGTTTGTTGTCAGGTTTCCTCACGGCCATGGAAGTACTGTCCGGCCTGGTGACGCCTGCGATCGCCAACAGCAGCCGTGACCGTCGCCTGGTGCTGGTGGTGTTGCTGGCGCTGATCATGGCCGGTTTCTGTGGGCTGATAGTGAGCCCGCAACACCTGAGTCTGTTGTGGCCGTGCCTGCTGGGGCTGGGCATCGGCGGACTGTTCCCGATGAGCCTGATCGTGTCGCTGGATCATCTGGACAACCCGCAACGTGCAGGCGGGCTGACGGCTTTCGTCCAAGGCATCGGCTACCTGATCGCCGGCCTCTCGCCGCTGATTGCCGGGATCATCCGCGATCAACTCGGCAGTTTCGAATGGGCCTGGTGGTCACTCACCGGCGTCATGGCGCTGATGATGTTGATGGTCCTGCGCTTCAACCCGCGGCACTACGCCCGCCACATTTACTGACCCGGAAACGCCCTCATGAAACACACCGGTTTCGCCGCCGCCCACGTCGGCATGCTGCTCTGGGCACTGTTGATCGCTGCTTCGTTTTCCGCAGCGGCGCAGGTCAGTCAGGCCATTGATCCGGTCCTGCTGACCGGCTTGCGCCTGCTGTTTTGCGCCCTGGTGTTTTTGCCGCTGCTGCTGATCAAGGGCGACACCGCCATGAATCGACGCGGGTTATTCGGCCATGCCGTCCTCGGCCTGCTGCTGGCGGTTTATTTTGGCTCGCTGTTCGAAGCGTTGCGCTACACCAGCGCGGTAAACACCGGCACGATGTTCACGCTGGTGCCGTTGCTGACCCTGCTTTTCGAAGCCGTGTTGATGCCGGACAGCAGCCTGAAACAACGGGTATTGCCGATGTTGATTGCGGCCGCCGGGGCCGTGATGCTGGTGCTGAAAGGCACTGGGCCCGGCGAGTTGCCGTCGTTCTATGCGGTGTCGGTGTATGGGCTCGGTTGCCTAGCGATGGCGCTCTATTCGCCTCTGAGTCAGCGGCTGAAAACCAGCAGCCTCAAGGGTCGTGGCCCGGTGGGCATGACTTTCTGGAACATGCTGTTCGGTGCGTTGTTCCTGCTGGTGTTCTGTGGGGTCAGTGGAGGCTGGCGATCGGCATCGTTGCTGACCCTGAACGATTTTTACTGGCTGATTTACCTGGCGTTGTTCGCCACCCTGGCGACCTTCTGGTTGCTGCACCGGGCCATCGGTGTCATCGCCCCCTCATCGGTCATTTCGTACATTTACCTGAGCACGTTGTTCATCACGCTGTTTCATTGGTTCTGGTGGCGTCAATCGCCGATGCCGCTGGAAATCGTCGGTGCGGTACTCGTAGGCATCGGCATGCTGACGTTATTGATGTCCAGTCGTCGCACTGTGCATTTGGCACTGCCTCACAACTAAAAGGGAAACTTCCCACAAGGCATTCTCCTGGGACCATCGTTCCGCTAGGATCATTCGCACGAGTTTGCGCTCAGTCAGCGCAAGGATCACAGCGAGATGGAATGGATGCTGAACAGTAACTTGCTTAGAAAACTCGACATGCAGGACCTCATGGTGTTTATCGCCGTGTATGAACAAAGCAGCGTCACCGGAGTGTCCGAAACACTCTGCGTCAGTCAGTCCACCGTCAGTTACTGCCTGAAAAAGCTACGCAGCGGATTCGAAGACGAATTGTTCATCAACACCCGCGCGGGGATGCGCCCTACTTACAAAGCCAGCACCATGTACACCCACGTGCTGAAAATCCTCGACAGCATCAACCTCTGTCACGCAGGGGCGCAGGCGTTCGACCCGACCCTGCAACCGGTCACCTTCAACATCTGCGCACCGGAATACTTCGAGCAGTTAATCCTGCCGCGTTTATTGAAAAGCTTTGATTTCGCCGACTTACCGGTGATGGTCAACATGCACAAGTTCGAAACCGACATCCCGGCCGAAGAACTGCGCGACGGCAGTCTCGACCTGGTGATTTGCTTCGGCCCGAATTTTCATCGCAGTCACACCGACTTCAAATCCCGCATGCTGCTGGAGGACGATCTGGTCTGCGTCTTCGATAAACGCGCCACGCCGCTGGAGCCGCGTTTAAGTCTGCAAGCCTTCACCGAACGCCGGCACGTGTTTCCTACACCCTGGACATCGACCACCAACATGGTCGACGGCTGGCTGGCGCAGCAAGCGCAAAAACGGCAAATCGTCGCACGCTCCAACAGCTACAGCGCAGCGCTGAAAATGATCACAGGCACCGACTTCATCGTTACCCTGCCCCGACGCATCCAGCATTTACTGGCCAGCGAGGTGATTTTCAATCACTGCGAAGCGCCCAACGGCTTGCCGGGTTTCACCCTCGACATGCAATGGAGTCAAGGCGCCGATCAGGACAGCGCCAATACCTGGCTGCGTGAACAAGTGGTCAAGGCCTGCACTGAACAGGCCACGGCCTGAGACTCAGTTGTTGATGGCGACTTTGCTGTAGGACTCCCGATCGATGTCGAGGATTTCTACAGCCAACTGCACTTCAACCCCCGCCGGCCATTCACACAAATCCTGCACCACCGCCAGCAGGCTTTCGGATAACTGCTTTTTGATCTGCGGCGAGCGGCCACTCAACAACGCCAGTTTCACGTGCACAAATGCCCGCTCAGCCAATGCAGTACCGACCTTGAAGGTTTCGACCTTCACGGCTCGGCTTTTGATGTCGTATTCGGCAGCAAACTGACCGGAAGCCACCAGCGTATTGTTGAGCCGGATCAACGCCACGTCGGCGTTCACATCAGGCAGGTTGGCGGTGTATTCCATGTGCAGGTGGGGCATGACGTGGCTCCTGAAAGTAGGCGGAAAGGTCGTACATATAACACAGAGTGGTCCTGCTCACCGGGACGGCGGCGACGCTAAGCGCTCACTCATGAACGCCTCCAGTCGCGAGCGCAACCAGCGCTCGGCGGGGTCGGTGTCGACGTGGCTGAGCCAGACCATCGACAGGTCAAGCGTCGGTGTCTTGAACGGAAAAGGCTCCATGAACAACTGACCGGATGCCGCCATCGCCTCGGCGGTGTAATCCGGCAGGCTGGCGATCAGATCGGTTCCGGCGAGCAAGGCTGGCAAGGAACTGTATTGCGGCACGGATAACACTACGTGGCGTGTACGCCCGATCTCCGCCAGCCACTCGTCAGCGTAACCACTGATGTTGGCGGTGTGAGACACCAGCACGTGCGGGCGCGAGCAATATTCATCGAGGGTCAGTGGCGTGTCGGACGCATCGGCGCGCAGGATCCTGGGCTGGATGTGCCGCAACAATTTGCGCTTGGCATTGGCCGGCAGACCCCGGGTCTGGCTGATACCCACCGTGATGTCGCCGGATGCCAGCAAATCGGGAATTCGCCAGTAATCGACATGCTGCACCACAAACACCACCTTCGGTGCTTCCTGACGCAAGGCACGCAGCAACGGCGGCAACAGGCCGAACTCGACATCGTCCGACAGCCCGATCCGAAAGGTCATGGTGCTGACGGTCGGGTCGAAATCATGGGTCAGGCTTAACGCCACCGACAACGAGTCCAGCGCCGGCGACAAATACTGAATCAGCTCCTCGGCCCGGGCGGTCGGCTCCATTCGATGGCCAACCCGAATGAACAGCGGGTCGTTGAACATCGTGCGCAGGCGGTTGAGCGCCGAACTGATGGTTGGCTGCCCGAGAAACAACTTCTCCGCCACACGGGTAACGTTGCGTTCGAGCATCAAGGTTTCGAACACCACCATCAGGTTGATATCCGCCTTGCGTAGTTCGTTGCGATTCATCCACTGCCCCCAATCCCCAAATCTGCTGACAGTTTAGGTAGCTGTCGCAACGGGCGTCTATGCGACTCAAGCAGTTTGCATTTGATCGGGCTGCAAGGCTGCTTGAAACGAAGCTGCCCTGATTGAGCAGCTTCACCACTTGAGGCCTAGATTTCCTTCACCGGAGTCTGATCCTGAGTGCCCTTGATCAGGCTGATGGCATGCACGCAATCCGCCTTGTTGACGTAAGCCTCCCCGCTGGCAATCGTTTCATTGTTCCCCGCCCGTAAACGCCACCGCCATTGACCTTTGCCGGTGTGCGGGGTGCCACGGGTTTGCCTGTAAATCTCAAAGTACATTGATCGCTCCTTGCGATTGCTGATAACGGCAGGTCAGTGACCTGCGAAACCAGAGTAGATGAGGATTTTGGGCGGCGAGGCTTTGCAATGTCAGGGGATATTTCGAGGGAAAACTCTTTACTCTCGGGGCGGCCAACACTCACGGGGGACAGGCATTCGAGCTACTTGCGTGAGTAACCTTTCCGCTGAATATGCTTATTTTTCTTACGCCAGAACGCTGATCGCTCCTACGAAAAAAGCTTGCGAAAATACGACAGGTGGAGCGCCGCCACCTGTGGACCAAGGGTACGTATAGAAAAACGGAACACTCCCCCCACACTGCCGGCTTCGATACGCCGCCCTTCTACCGCAATGAATGACAGCCCCCACTCCCAGGGCAGCCAACAATCCTACAATTAATCAACACAGGGTCGCGCGAAAGGGGGAACGCTCGCTACAATAGCGACCATTTTTTGGACGCGACTTCAGTCAGATCAAGGGTGTGTAATGAATATTTATGGAATTGTCGGTGCTGGCGGATTTGGCCGGGAAGTAGCCCCCCTCGCTACCGAGTTACTTAGCACGATCAGTAAGGAGCAATTCAAGTTAATCTTTGTCGATGACACGCCTAAAGAAACCTCGATAAATGGATACGAGGTAGTAGATACCGCTTCCTTCCTGAAACTGGACGGGAACAAGTATTTCAACATTACGATTGCCAATAGCAAAGTAAGACAATTGATTGCAGAGAAATTAATCGCAGCAGGAATAAAACCATTCTCGATATCTGCGAGCAACTCGATAAAACTCAGCAACAACAGTATCGGCCCGGGCTCCATTTTCTGTCCGTTCACAATGGTTACTTCCAATGCGAAAATTGGCAAGTTCTTCCACGCGAACATTTATTCTTACGTCGCGCACGATTGTATCATTGGCGATTACGTAACGTTTGCGCCAAACGTGCACTGTAACGGCGGCGTAATCATTGAAGATCATGCCTACATCGGAACGGGCGCCCTGATTAAACAGGGCACGCCAGAAAGGCCAATCATCATCGGTGAGGGTGCCATTGTAGGTATGGGCGCAGTCGTCACCAAAAGTGTTCCTCCCTTTACTACGGTTTTTGGAAATCCTGCAAAGGCATTGAGACCTGCACCGTCCAACACATAAAACCATCAACTAAATCATGTGGTGCCGAATTGAGTACTCTTAGCAAGCCAAACACTGTTGCTGTTATCGGAACAGGAACCATGGGCAGAGGTATAATTCAAATCCTCGCGCAATCCGAGCACGTATCAACCGTCTACTGGAAGGGACGCGATGAACGTGGCTCAACTGAAGCCTACACGAGCTTAAAAACTCAATGGGACAGGCTCGTTGCAAAAAAGCGGCTTGCCCAGGAAAGCGCAGAGGCTTACGCGAGTAAAATTATATGCTGCAGTGAATACTCAGAACTTTCTGCCTCTGACTGCATTATCGAGGCAGTTGCAGAAAACATGAGCGCGAAGCGAGAGATATTCCAGCACCTCGTTCGAATTGCAAAGCCTGAAGCCATCCTCGCATCCAACACGTCCTCCCTGTCCATCACCGAGCTTTCGAGCATCGCCTCAAATCCAGGACAGGTAATAGGCCTACACTTTTTCAACCCGGCACCGGTCATGCGACTTGTTGAAGTAGTGGTCGGGATAGCCACGTCTCAACAGACTATTGATTGGGCGCTGGATTTTGCAAAAAAACTCGGTAAAGACCCGGTAGTGGTGAATGAAGCGCCAGGCTTCATCGTCAATCGGATGCTGATTCCGATGATCAATGAAGCTATCGGAATACTGGCGGAGGGCGTGGCCAGTGCCGAGGAGATCGACAAGGCAATGCGCTTCGGCGCAAACCACCCAATAGGCCCGCTGGCTCTGGCGGACCTCATTGGCAATGACGTCAACCTTTCAATTATGGAAACACTCCACAATGAAACTGGCGACCCCAAGTATCGAGCACATCCCCTCCTGAGAAAAATGGTTCGAGGGAACAGACTAGGAAGAAAAACCGGTTCCGGTTTTTTCGATTACTAGAGCGAACATCAGGGCGGCGCGTAGTTGCCGCCTCTTCCCACAAAAGCTCCAGGCACATCACCCATCCAACAATGGCTGACATGGCAAGTTTTCCACTCCGGTACTGCCATTCGCTTTACCTGCTTGCACTTGGCGTGACCGAACTCTGAAACAGCCTTGGTGGCGCGCGCAGCCTCCCCCCAACCCCTCCACCATCCCGTCCAGCGTTGTCCTGCTGCAGCCATGGCAACAGCCGCCATACCTCTTACCAACAACAACCTCCGCCACCGATCAGCTTTCACACCGATGCATTCATACGAACACCTGTGCAACGCGACCACACTGTGCCAAATGCAGCGCCTGGGGAACGAGCCAACGTCGCTGAGTCAGAGAACGTGGACACCACAAATTTGAAGCATGGCGCCGGGTGGACTAGAACGAGGCATGGAGCATGACTTATGCCCCTGGGAACGCCCTGAACAATGGGACAGAAACGAAAAAGCCCCTGAAATGTTTAACCATTTCAGGGGCTTAGTCGTATTCAATAATGGCGGAGAGATAGGGATTCGAACCCTAGGTACCGGTGAAGGTACAACGGATTTCGAATCCGTCCCATTCGGCCACTCTGGCATCTCTCCAACGGCGCGCATCATAACAACACTTTTGCCGGAAGCGAACCCCCAAAGCGAAATTTTTTCCGTGCTATCAGATGCTTGCGTCGATTAAAGCGGTACGCCCAGACGATTGGCGACTTCTTCGTAGGCTTCGATGACGTCACCGAGGCCCTGACGGAAGCGGTCCTTGTCCATTTTCTTGCCGGTGGCCTTGTCCCACAGACGGCAGCCGTCCGGGCTGAATTCGTCGCCCAGGACGATGGAGCCGTCGGAGAACACGCCGAATTCGAGTTTGAAGTCGACCAGCAGCAGGCCGGCGTCGTCGAACAGTTTGCTCAGGACTTCGTTGACCTTGAGCGACAGTTCTTTCATGCGAACCAGTTGCTCGGCGGTGCCCCAACCGAACGCCACGACGTGGGATTCGTTGATGAACGGGTCGCCCTTGGCGTCGTCCTTCAGGAACAGTTCGAAGGTGTAAGGGTTGAGCTTCATGCCCTCTTCGACGCCCAGGCGCTTGACCAGGCTACCGGCGGCGTAGTTACGCACGACGCACTCGACCGGGATCATGTCGAGTTTTTTCACCAGGCATTCGTTGTCGCCCAGCAGTTTGTCGAATTGAGTCGGCACGCCGGCTGCTTCGAGTTTCTGCATGATGAAGGCGTTGAACTTGTTGTTCACCATGCCTTTGCGGTCGAGCTGCTCGATGCGCTTGCCGTCGAACGCCGAGGTGTCGTTGCGAAACAGCAGGATCAAGCGGTCAGCGTCATCGGTCTTGAAAACCGATTTGGCTTTGCCGCGGTAGAGTTCTTCACGTTTTTCCATGATGGGCTCCGCTTGCTAAGTAGGTGGGCTAGGCGATGTGTCGCCAGTCGAGCCCTGAATCTTGATCGGCCAGTTGCAGCCAGTCCGGGTCGCACCCGAGGGTGTCGACAAAACATTGCCGGGCCAGCTGCGGCAGGTTGTTCTTGCTGCTCAGATGGGCCAGGACCAGGTGTTGCAGGCCTTGCCAGCCCAACTCGGACACCAGGAATGCCGCCTGGTGGTTGTTCAAATGTCCCAGTTCACCACCCACCCGCTGCTTGAGAAAGTACGGGTAGTGACCGCGAGCCAGCATGTCACGGCAATGGTTGGCCTCGATCATCAACGCATCGAGGTCACGATAGCCGTCCAGCACCTTGTTGCAGTACGAGCCCAGGTCGGTCAACAGGCCGAAGCGCCGCTCACCGTCACTGAACACATATTGCGTCGGCTCCTGTGCATCGTGGGCCACGGCAATGACGCCGATGCTCAGTGCGCCGATCTGCAGTTGCTCGCCGCCAGCCAGAAGGCCAGCCGGTTCAATCGGTTTGCGCATCCCGCGCAGGGTGCCGCGACTGAGGTAGACAGGCAGATTGTAGCGCCGAGACAGCAAACCCACGCCATGCACGTGGTCGGCATGTTCGTGGGTCACGAGTATCGCGCTCAACTGCGCCGGGTTCACACCCAGGCGCAGCAAGCGTTTTTCGGTTTCCCGCAAGGAGAAACCACAATCCACCAGCACATACGTATCAGCGCTGGCTATCAGCGTGCCGTTCCCTTGGCTACCGCTGCCGAGAACGGCAAAACGCATGTGATCAGCCCAGGTTGTCCTGAATCACGCTCAACACTTTGCGCGCCACGTCAGCCGGCGCCACGGTGTTGATGTTTTTCTCGACGGTGACCTGAACGGTATCGCCTACCTTGCTCAGGCGAACCTGATAACGCTCGGCACGGGCTTCAACTTCTTCCTTGTCCGGCTTGCTGCCGAACAAACCGCTGAGGAAACCAGGCTTCTCGTCTTTCTTCTCGGCTTTTTCGGCCAGGTTGATGTAGTACAGGCCCAGGCTGCGGTTGATGTCTTCAACGCGCCATTCGCCCTGCTCCAGCGCACGACCGACGCTCGACCAGGCACGATCCAGGTCGGTGCCGACGTTCAGAACCGGGTTGCCGCTGCCGTCTTCGCTCAGGCTGACACGGCTTGGCGCATCAAAATCACGCGAGGCCAGCATGGAGACCGAACCGCCCTTCTCCGACGTGCGGCTCATGCTTGCCAGCATGTCGTCGACCAGCGCTGCGTCCAGGCCCGTGTTGACCGAACGGTTGGTGAAGGCCACATCGGCGGTGCTGCCGGCAGGACGCTCGGCGCTGACCACATAGACTTCACTGGTGTTGCGCTGCACGCCTGGCTCGATACGGACCCGCACGCGGGTTTCGCTGTCGGCGCCGACACCGGCTGCGCTCAGGCGCTTGGCCATCGCTGCGGACAGTTCGTCGGAATGCTGCCAGGTGGTGGTGAACTCGCCGGTTTGCGGGCGCTGTTCATCCAGACGGAAACCGTTGTCCTGGAAGAACTGCACAGCCACTGGCCAGACTTCGGCTGGCGGGTTTTGGGCCAGGATCGACCTCGAATCACCGCTCTTCTGCAGCGAGTAGGCACTGGCATCGGCAGCAGCGGACAGCGGCTGCGGACGCGGCACGATGTATTCGCCCTTGACGGTGTCATCGGCCACGTTGCGCGGGATCGGCAGCAGCGGATCCAGACGCTTGGCAGTGCTGACGTCCGTTGGCAATTGCATAGGTGCAGTCTGTTGCGCTTCCAGGTAATCGCTACCACGGTCACGGAAATAACCTTCCGGGCCCCAGACCCATCCACAGCCACTGGTGCTGGAGATAATCAAGGCAAGTGCGGAAAGTCCGGCCAATCGCTTCATGCGTAGTGCTTCCTCAATTAAACCAGTACGCCGGACTGGCGCATGGCCTGCCGCAGCGGTTCGTGACAGGCAGCGCTGAGCCAGGTGAGCGGCAGACGGATACCGTCCGGCATCAAGCCCATTTCATGCAGCGCCCATTTCACGGGGATAGGGTTGGATTCGATAAACAGGGTTTTATTGAGCGGCATCAGCTTTTCGTGAATCGCGCGGGCCGTGACGGCATCGCCTTTCAGAGCAGCGTTGCACAGGTCGGCCATGTCGCGCGGGGCAACGTTGGCGGTCACCGAAATGTTGCCTTTGCCGCCGAGCAGGATCAGCTCGACCGCTGTCGCGTCGTCGCCGGAAAGCACCACGAAGTCTTCGCTCACGCCGTCGATGATCGCTTTGGCACGGGCCAGGTCGCCGGTGGCTTCCTTGATACCGATGATGTTTTTCACGGTCGACAGGCGGATCACGGTTTCGGTCAGCATGTCACACGCCGTACGGCCCGGTACGTTGTACAGGATTTGCGGAATGTCGACGGCTTCGGCGATGGCCTTGAAGTGCTGGTACAAGCCTTCCTGGGTCGGCTTGTTGTAGTACGGCGTCACCAGCAGGCAAGCATCGGCGCCGGCGGTCTTTGCATTGGTGGTCAGCTCGATGGCTTCGCGGGTCGAGTTGGCGCCGGTACCGGCGATCACCGGAATGCGCCCTGCAACCTGCTTGACCACGTAACGAATCACTTCGATGTGTTCGTTCACGTCTAGCGTGGCCGATTCACCTGTCGTGCCGACCGCCACGATGGCGTGGGTGCCGTTTTGCAGGTGAAAGTCCACCAGTTTGCTCAGGCTGTCCCAGTCGAGACGACCCTGTGCATCCATGGGTGTGACCAGTGCCACCATACTGCCCGCAATCATGCAACCGCTCCTGCCGGAAAAAGAGAGCCGTAATGGTACTGGCGCCAAGATGCTTGTACAAGCGAAGTACTGCGCTGCTGCCATTCCCCTTGGCGCTGCTTTTCGCTACCCTTCAGACTTTGATCGGTACTGACAAGCTCGTACGCCGGGTTTCAGCCTCCATTTTCGGCATCACAAGCCCCGATCCAGCGTTGCCACCCCTCGCTCTTGCCTTGATGGAGCACGTTGCAACCTTCCGGCTCGGGTTTTCTGAATTCGCATCCGCAGGCTCGCCCCCGGCAATAAAAGCCCGTAGAAGTATCGACCGCTCATCGCTTTAGGAATGCTGCATGTCCACCCCCACAGTTCGCGAACAATTCCTTGTCATCAGTGCCCTCGGCGCCAACCCCATGGAGCTGACTAACGTCCTGTGCCGCGCCAGCCATGAAAACCGCTGCGCCGTGGTCACCTCTCGCCTGACCCGTCATGGCGAGTGCAGTGCGTTGATCCTCGAGATCTCCGGTAGCTGGGACGCCCTGGCGCGCCTGGAAGGCAGCCTGCCGAGCCTCGCCAAGAAGCACGCCTTCACGGTCAACGTGGTGCGCAGCGCAGCACTGGAGAACCGTCCCCAGGCCCTGCCGTACGTTGCCTATGTCAGCTCGGCTTACCGCTCGGACATCATCAACGAGCTGTGCCAGTTCTTCATGGACCATAACGTCGAGCTGGAAAACCTGACCTGCGACACCTATCAGGCACCGCAAACCGGCGGGACCATGCTCAACGCCACGTTCACCGTGACCTTGCCGGCTGGCGTGCAGATCAGCTGGTTGCGCGACCAGTTCCTGGATTTCGCCGACGCGCTGAACCTGGATGCCCTGATCGAACCGTGGCGCCCACAAAACCCAATGTAAGGAAGCTTTCATGGCCGTAGCCATCGACCAACCGGTTGCCGACTTCGAAGCACCCGCCACCAGCGGACAGACCGTCAGCCTCGCGAGCCTTAAAGGCAAGCAAGTGGTGATCTACTTCTATCCAAAGGACAGCACGCCGGGCTGCACGACCCAGGGCCAGGGCTTTCGCGATCAGCTCGATGCCTTTAAAGCGGCGAACACCGAAGTCTTCGGCGTGTCCCGCGACAGCCTGAAATCTCACGAGAACTTCAAGGCCAAGCAAGCGTTCACCTTCGAGCTGATCAGCGACAAGGAAGAGGCGCTGTGCCAGCTGTTTGATGTGATCAAGCTGAAGAAGCTTTATGGCAAGGAATACATGGGTGTTGATCGCAGCACGTTTTTGATCGACAAGAACGGTGTACTGCGTCAGGAATGGCGCGGCGTGAAGGTGCCGGGGCATGTGGATGCTGTTTTGGCTGCTGCACAGGCATTGAACAAAGCCTGATTTTGATGGCGCCTGTTCTGGCGCCTTCGCGGGCAAGCCTCGCTCCTACCGGGTTCTTGGGTGCGACTCAAAACCTGTAGGAGCGAGGCTTGCCCGCGAAAGGGGCCATCAAGCCTGAACGTTAAAGCAGAGGTGCCACAACAGGCTCCTTGCGCGGCCAAGCGTCGAGTACCGCCTTGAACAGCGTCGCCAGCGGAATCGCAAAAAACACCCCCCAGAATCCCCATAACCCGCCAAACAACAACACCGCGCAGATGATCGCCACCGGATGCAGGTTGACCGCTTCCGAGAACAGCAGCGGCACCAGCACATTGCCATCCAGCGTCTGAATAATTCCGTAGACCGCCATCAAATAGATGAACTGATCGCTCCAGCCCCACTGGAACAACGCAATCAGCAGCACCGGCACGGTCACCACCACGGCCCCGACATAGGGCACCACCACTGACACGCCTACCAGCAACGCCAACAGTGCCGCGTAGTTGAGCCCCAACACGACAAACGCGATGTAGGTCACGCCACCACAGATGAAAATCTCAATGACCTTGCCGCGAATGTAGTTGGCGATCTGCCGGTTCATTTCGTGGGCAACACGGGTGATCAGCGCGCGCTCACGAGGCAGATAACCGCGAACCCACTGGCCGATCATTTCCCGGTCCTTGAGAAAGAAGAACACCAGGATTGGCACCAGCACCAGGTAAATCATGATGTTGACCAGCAGCGGCAGGCTCGACAGCGAGAACGTCAGCGCCCATTGGCCGAACTTGCCGATCTCACCGCGTGCCGCCTCAATGGCCTGCAACACCTGCTCGTCGGACACCAGATGCGGATAGCGCTCGGGCAGCAGCAACAACAGTGATTGCCACTTGGCGAGCATGCCGGGCAACTCGTTGAACAAGGTGATCAACTGGTGCCAGAGCAACGGCACCACGACAATAATGAACACCAGCAAAACGCCCATGAACAAGGCAAAGACCGCTCCGACGGCCACCCCACCCGGCACCCGCAGGCGCTCAAGTGTCACCACCAATCCCTGCATCAGATACGCCAGCACCATCCCGGCGAGCACCGGCGCAAGCATGCCGCCAAGGGTGAGCACGGCGGTAAACGCCAGAAACAGCAGGACCGCCAGCACCACCGCTTCTTCATCGGAGAAATAGCGCTGAATCCAGTCGCGTAACACTTTGAACATCAATAATCCTTAGAAACGAACGCAGCAATTTTCAGGCTTTTTTCAGCCAATAGCGGTAAACACCCGCTTCATCTTCTTCGCGAAGCAGCGTATGACCGGCCAAACGGGCAAAGGTGCGGAAGTCGCGCTGCGAACCCGCATCGGTGGCGATCACCTTGAGTACCGCGCCGCTGGCCATCTTGTTGAGTTCCATCTTGGCCTTGAGCAGCGGCAACGGACAATTCAGGCCGCTGGCGTCCAGTTCGGCGTCATGGGCTACAGCGTCGGTCATTGCGTTACTCCGGTTCAGGTGGTCGAGCGGCTTAGAATATCTGGTCCGAAGCGTACTGTCCGGCTACAGTAAGGTCTTTGTCGACTAAGGCTTTGTGCATGACTTTTTTGCGCCCTACCCTGCTGACGCTCGCTTGCCTGCTCGCCTCACCGGGCTTCGCCGACGACCTGCCGTCACTCGGTGACGCCAGTTCTGCAATCGTCTCGCCACAACAGGAATATCAGCTGGGCCGCGCCTGGCTGGCGCTGCTGCGCAGTCAGGTTGACCAGCTCAATGACCCGCAACTCAAGGACTATGTCGAGTCCAGCGTCTACCGGTTGGTTGAGACCAGCCAGGTCAATGACCGGCGTCTGGAGTTCATCCTGATCAACAGCCCGCAGCTCAACGCCTTTGCGGCGCCGGGCGGGATTGTCGGGGTCAACGGTGGTTTGTTCCTTAATGCCCAGACCGAAGGCGAATATGCCTCGGTACTCGCTCACGAACTGGCTCACTTGTCGCAGCGCCACTTTGCCCGTGGCGTCGAAGCGCAACAACGCATGCAGGTGCCGATGATGGCCGCACTGCTGGCCGGGATCGTGATTGCCGCTGCCGGTGCCGGTGATGCCGGGATCGCGGCCATTGCGGGCACGCAGGCGGCAGCGATTCAGGAACAACGACGTTTCTCGCGCCAGAACGAGCAAGAGGCCGACCGCATCGGCATCCTCAACCTTGAAAAAGCCGGTTACGACCCACGCTCGATGCCAACTATGTTCGAGCGGTTGGCGCGCCAATACCGCTTCGACGCCAAGCCACCGGAGTTCCTGCTGACTCACCCGGTGACCGAATCGCGTATCGCCGACACCCGCAACCGCGCCGAGCAGGCCAAACCCGGCGGCATTGAAGACAGCATGCGTTATCAACTGATCCGTGCGCGAGTCCAGCTGATCTACGAAGAAACCCCAGGCCTGGGCGCCAAGCGCTTCCGCGCACAACTGGATGAAAACCCGAAAAACGACGTTGCGCGTTATGGCCTGGCGATCGCCCAGATAAAGGGCGGCCAACTGAACGAAGCACGGGAAAATCTCAAGTTGCTGCTGGCCAAGTCGCCAAACGAGATCATCTACAACCTGGCGCAGATCGATCTGGACATCACCAACAATCGCCTGCCGGACGCCCAAACCCGGGTGGACCGGATGCTGACTCAATATCCGGGCAACTATCCACTGAATCAGGTGCGCGTCGATTTGCTGCTCAAGCAAAACCGGGCGCCCGAAGCGGAAAAAGCGCTGGAGAACCTGCTCAAAAGCCGTCCCGATGATCCGGATGTCTGGTACATGGTGGCGGAAACCCGTGGCCTTTCAGGCAACATCATCGGCTTGCATCAGGCGCGCGCCGAGTACTTTGCGCTGGTTGGCGACTACCGTCAGGCCATTCAGCAACTGGACTTCGCCAAGCGCAAGGCCGGGACCAACTTCCCGTTGTCATCGCGTATCGACGCCCGCCAACGGGAGCTGATGGAGCAGGAGCGCATGATCAAGGACATGATGGGCTGACACTTTTCACCAGGCATAAAAAAACCGCCTCTTTCGAGGCGGTTTTTTATTCAGCCGACAACCGGTTTATTCAGCCAGTTTGAAGGTGATGAAGCTGGCGCGATTCTGACGCAGAACCCGCATCGACACCGAGCGGTTCTTCGGCAGCGCCTTGGCGATATCGGTGAACTCCTTGGCGGAACCAATCGCCTGATTGTTCAGGTGAGTGATGACGTCGCCTGGCTGCAAGCCGATCAGGGATGCAGGACCGTCCTGAACTTCCTTGATCACCACGCCACCTTTGAGGTCGTAGGTTTTCTTCTGCTCGTCAGTCAGCTCGACCACGGAAACACCCAGGCGATTGCTGCTGCGCTCGGTGGTCGATTTCGGCAGGGCATCCAGCTCTTTGCCCTCTTCAGGGATAGCGCCGACGGTCAGCTCGACATTCTGGCGCTTACCTTCACGAATCACTTCAAGGTTTGCCTTGGCGCCAGCCTTCAGCGCGCCGACCAGATGCGGCAGATCGGCAGACATGACGATCGGTTGACCGTTCATGCTCAGGATCACATCACCCACTTGCAGGCCACCCTTGGCCGCCGGACCGTCATCCTGGATCTGCGCCACCAGTGCACCGGCCGGTTTATCAAGACCGAACGACTCGGCCAGATCCTTGCTCACTTCCTGAATCACGACGCCCAACCATCCACGGCTGACCTTGCCGCCGCTTTTCAGCTGGTTGGAAACGTCCATGGCCACATCGATCGGGATTGCGAACGACACGCCCATGAAACCACCGGAACGGGTGTAGATCTGAGAGTTGATCCCCACCACTTCGCCCGCCAGGTTGAACAGCGGACCACCAGAGTTACCCGGGTTGATCGGCACGTCGGTCTGGATGAACGGCACATAGTTTTCGTTCGGCAGGCTGCGACCGATGGCACTGACGATGCCTTGGGTCACAGTGTGGTCGAAGCCGAATGGCGAGCCGATGGCCACGACCCACTGACCAGCCTTCAGGTCCTGGGATTTACCCAGTTTCAGGACCGGCAGATCCTTGCCTTCGATTTTCAGCAGCGCCACGTCGGAGCGTGGATCGGTGCCGACCAGTTTGGCTTTCAGCTCACTACGGTCAGCGAGACGGACGAGAATTTCGTCGGCATCGGCGATCACGTGGTTGTTGGTCAGGATGTAGCCGTCAGACGAGATGATGAAACCCGACCCCAACGACTGGGCTTCGCGCTGACGATCACCGCGCGGCGTACGCGGTTGTGGCGGCATGCCGCGCTCGAAGAACTCGCGCAACATCGGCGGCAAGCCTTCCAGGTCTGGCATCTGCTGGCTCGACACTTTGCGGTCCGGCAGTTTCTGCGTGGTACTGATGTTTACCACCGCGGGCGAGGCCTGCTCGACCAGCTGCGTGAAGTCAGGCAACTCGGCCGCTTGTACAGCGACCGCCTGACCGAGCACCAGCATGGTGGCAAATATGGAGAGGTAAGACTTCAAGCGTGGTATCGACATACGGCTCCCGTTACGACGAGCATGGTTAAGCGATATGGAGCAAGGAACACCGGGAACGATACGCCGGTATTTTTGTTCCGGGAACAACAAACAAGGCCAGAGCCGAGGGGCTCTGACCTATAAAAAATTTCGGGGATATTTGCAAATTGAAATGCTCACCAAACATTTCGGTTTCAGCTCACTACTGGGTTGCAGTGGCATCGGAGCGCATGGACAGCGCAATCCGTTCAGCGGTGCCTACCGGAATTTCACCGACGACGGTGACCATCATCTCGCCTTGAGGGGTGGTCAAGCGCCGGGATACAGCGACGGTTGGGCCCAACTGAGTGCGGGTATCGGTGACGGGGGCACCATTGAGCGGCTCAAGGAACACCGAAAAACGTGCGAGACCATCGTCATACATCAGGCTGCTGACCTGGGTTTTGGTCGCGGGATCCTTGCGTGAAGTGCTGCTGGTCAGCTCAAAGCCGGCAGGCAACCAGTCCGAATGCCAAGTCTGGGCAGCCTTGACTGCCGAAGCCTTGTCGCTGTCGAGGGTGATGGCTTTGCAATCCGGGCCTGCCTGCAAATCGTCGTCGGAAGGCAAATCGGAGGTATCCAGCTGCGTGAACTGGAACCGCTCCAGCAACTGCCCTTTCTCATTCAGAAGCAATGATTTGAGCGGCAGGCCGGTTTCTTTATCCAGATGCAATTCAAAACCGTAGCGATGTTGATCGCGAGGCGTCAGGGTAACGATGACTGCCGCACGTCCGGCCACACGCGACTTGCCGATGACGGCAAGGTCGTACCAATTCTTGAGCTTCTGTGGATCGAGTGTACGAGCAGCGGAATTGGGGGAATCCCCAAGCCCTGCAATCAGAAGACCGCTGACGCATTGAGTATGCCCATCAATGCGCACAACTTCCTGAGCCTGGCCGTCGAGCTGGAGTAAACGCTCATGGACCTTGCCATCCTGGACGCGGTGCCAGATGTTGTGGGTAGAAAAACTACCGTTTCGCTCGTAGACAAAAGTACCGTGAAAGCTTTGCTGCTGCTCGGCCTGACCAAGACGGGTCAACCAGTCTTGTGCCTCATCGGCATGGGCTGGAACAATGAACCAGCCACTAAGCAGAAGCGAAAGTAGAGGTATGGCGCGCATGATCCTCCTTAACGGTTTTCCAGGCTCGCTGCACGAGCGTAAGGCAGAGCGCTCTCAGTACCTTTCAGTGCAGCCTGTTGAGCATGTTGGCGCAAGTAGCCCGGCAAACGCTGATCGTGCCAGCCCGGCTGAGCTTGCAATACGCCGTTGGCCATAGGACCAGTGGCTTCCGAGCTCTCATTATAGCCTGCCAAAACAGCTGGACCCTTGACCTGAGGAACGGCCAGACCCGGTTGAGTGGAGTGCTGAGCCAACTCGACACCCGCGATCTCGTCCTGGTTGTACAGACGAACACCTGCCAACACGGCGACGGTAACCGAAGCGGCTACAGCGAGGCGACCCAGGCTGCGCCATGGACCACGGGAGACTTTCGCCGGTACGGCTTCATCAGCCAACGCAGCAGAAACGGCCGCTGCAATGTCCAGACGTGGAAGCAGCAGATCCTTGTGCATCACTGCCCGAGCGATTTGATAACGAGCCCATGTTTCACGGGTTTCAACATCGTCAAAGGCATTCAATACCCGACGCAATTCCAGTTCGTCCGCTTCGTTATCCATCACTGCGGACAGCGATTCCTGCAGGGCTTCACGACTCATGGCGTTCCTCTCTTGGCTGTCGCCGCTGTCTCAGTTTTCCTGCAACAACGGCTGCAGGGCTTTATCGATGGCCTCCCGAGCGCGGAAAATCCGGGAGCGCACGGTACCCACCGGACACTGCATGACTGCCGCAATGTCCTCGTAACTCAGACCATCAAACTCACGTAAAGTTAAAGCCGTACGCAAATCTTCCGGCAGTTGCTGAATGGTTCGATGGACGGTGCCTTCGATCTCATCCCGCAGCAATGCACGCTCAGGCGACTCGAGATCCTTGAGGCCATGATCGCCATCGTAGAACTCTGCATCTTCGGAACTGACATCGCTATCCGGCGGCCGACGGCCGCGTGAAACCAGATAGTTTTTCGCCGTGTTGATGGCGATGCGGTAAAGCCACGTGTAAAACGCGCTGTCCCCGCGAAAATTTCCAAGCGCACGGTACGCCTTGATAAAGGCTTCTTGTGCCACATCCTGGGCTTCATGGGTGTCGTGCACGAAACGCACGATCAACCCGAGAATTTTGTGCTGATATTTCAGCACTAGCAGATCGAAAGCTCGCTTGTCGCCGCGCTGAACGCGTTCGACCAGCTGCTGATCCTCTTCCTGGGTTAGCATGAACTCTCCTCGATAAGCTCGGAGGAAGCTTGCATAACTAAACGACCAGACTTGCAAACATAGACTCGGGCTTTTCGCAAAAGTTCTCCCCCTCCAAGCAAGTTTCCTGCGGGCTCTGATTTGGCACGCACGAAAAGCGCAGCTCGGCATAACCCGGCTGCGCGAATAATCTTGTCATCGGATTCGCCGGCAAGGATCAAACCGCAATCCTGCATTGAAGCCGACACTGTCCCTTGATTCAGGCAACGGTCTATTGATCTTGGGCCTTTGGCAAAAGTTCCAAATATTTATAGCTGCGCAAGACCGACATTGTGCAACCGTGAATGGAAAAAGACTGTTAAATCGACGATACAGTCTTCTTGTCGCCGAACCGGTCGAAAAATCATCCGACGAAGCGTCAAGTCTTTTCCGTCACAGTAGTTTCACAATGCCATGTGACCTCGGCTATTGTGCCGCTCCCCCCTCTATATACTAGTGCGCTGTGTGGCCGCCTTGACTCGCCGATGCGGGAGTCATGCGCCAACCCCGACCCGGGTCGCTTTGAGCGGAATCCTGAAATGAGCCAACAGTTTCAACACGATGTTCTGGTGATTGGCAGCGGTGCTGCCGGTTTGAGCCTTGCGCTGACCTTGCCCGATCATTTGCGCATTGCCGTACTGAGCAAAGGCGACCTCGCCAATGGCTCGACCTTCTGGGCCCAGGGCGGTGTCGCTGCCGTGCTGGATGACACCGATACCGTTGAATCCCATGTCGATGACACCCTGAATGCCGGCGGTGGCCTGTGCCACGAAGACGCCGTGCGCTTCACCGTCGAGCACAGCAAAGAGGCCATTCAATGGCTGATCGATCAAGGCGTGCCGTTCACTCGCGATGAACAATCCGGCACCGAAGATGGCGGTTTCGAGTTTCACCTGACCCGCGAAGGCGGTCACAGCCATCGGCGCATCATTCACGCCGCCGATGCCACCGGCGCAGCGATTTTCAGAACCCTGCTCGACAAAGCCAGACAGCGGCCCAACATCGAGTTGCTGGAACAGCGGGTCGCCGTCGATCTGATCACCGAGAAGCGCCTGGGCCTTGAAGGCGACCGCTGCCTCGGCGCCTACGTGCTCAACCGCGGCACCGGGGAAGTCGACACCTACGGCGCACGCTTCGTGATCCTCGCGTCTGGCGGCGCAGCCAAGGTCTACCTCTATACCAGCAACCCCGACGGCGCCTGCGGTGATGGCATCGCCATGGCCTGGCGTTCGGGCTGCCGGGTGGCAAACCTGGAGTTCAACCAGTTTCACCCGACGTGCCTGTATCACCCGCAAGCCAAGAGTTTCCTGATCACCGAAGCCCTGCGCGGCGAAGGTGCGCACCTGAAGCTGCCCAATGGCGAACGCTTCATGCAGCGATTCGACCCGCGCGCCGAACTGGCGCCACGGGACATCGTCGCCCGGGCCATCGACCATGAGATGAAGCGCCTGGGTGTCGATTGCGTTTATCTGGACATCAGTCACAAGCCGGAAGCGTTCATCAAGACGCACTTCCCGACGGTGTACGAGCGCTGCCTGGAGTTTTCCATCGACATCACCAAGCAACCGATTCCGGTGGTTCCCGCGGCGCACTACACCTGCGGCGGCGTGATGGTCGATCAGCAGGGCCGCACCGACGTGCCGGGGCTGTATGCAATTGGCGAAACCAGTTTCACTGGCCTGCACGGCGCCAACCGCATGGCCAGCAACTCGCTGCTGGAATGTTTCGTTTACGCACGCTCGGCAGCGGAAGACATTCTTGAGCAGTTGCCGCAGGTTTCGATTCCGGTCGCCCTGCCCGTCTGGGATGCCAGCCAGGTCACCGACTCGGATGAAGACGTGATCATTGCGCACAACTGGGATGAACTGCGGCGATTCATGTGGGACTACGTCGGCATTGTGCGCACCAACAAGCGCCTGCAACGTGCGCAGCACCGCGTGCGGCTGTTACTGGACGAAATCGACGAGTTCTACAGTAACTACAAGGTCAGCCGGGATTTGATCGAGCTGCGTAACCTGGCCCAAGTGGCGGAACTGATGATTCAGTCAGCCATGGAACGCAAGGAAAGTCGCGGCCTGCATTACACCCTCGACTACCCGAACCTGCTGCCGGAGGCGCTGGACACTATTCTGGTGCCGCCCACCTACGCCGACTGAACGTGAGCCGAACCCGCAGGCGTCGGTGCACATCCGCCGCCTGCGAATCCCGGGGCACACAGATCGCCCGGACCCGCCGCTCGCCCTGCAGGCGAAAACGCAGGACGACGACCAGCGGCAGCGCGAGGCTGTCCGGCCGTAGCTGAACCGCCTGCCAACCCGCCGCCTGATTCCACAACTGCCAGCCATCCGCATCGCGACGCAAGCCGCGAAACGCCTGTGGGTGTGTCAGTAAAATCTGGCGCGGCAATGCCAAAACGCAATGAGCCAGGCAGCAAAAAGCGCCGAGCAAGCTGGCCCAGACCGGTATGGCAAGCAGAAACAACGCACCCAGCGCGAACAGCTGGGCCAACAGATACGCCGCCAGCAACTGCCCAGAGGCATGCCAGCGGCATTCGAACGCATTACTTGGGCTGGACACGATCCAGGATCATGCGAACCATGCGCTGCAGCTCCGGATCTTCCGACTCGGCGCGTTCCATGAACCAGCCGAACATGTCCTGATCTTCGCATTCGAGCAGCTTGCGGTAGCAATCGCGGTCGACATCATTGAGGTGCGGGTAGACCTCTTTCACGAACGGCACCAGCAACACGTCAAGTTCAAGCATGCCGCGGCGGCTGTGCCAGTAGAGGCGATTCAGTTCAACATCTTCGACCATGGAGCGCTCCTCAAATAGGCGGCAAGTATACAGCCCCGGACACCATCGAACAGTCGGCTTTGGTCGGGCACTGTCGACCTTTTGTGAACTACCCATTTCATGGGCGCCCCCTTATGATGTCCCCCAGACTCTTTTACCCTGCGATCTCCCATGGCCGATTCTGCTTTTTTCTGCACCCTGTCTCACGAAGGCGTTCTCGCGGTCCGCGGCGCGGATGCCAGCAAATTTCTGCAAGGCCAACTGACCTGCAACCTCAATTACCTGAGCGACACCCAGGCCAGCCTCGGCGCGCGCTGCACCCAGAAAGGCCGGATGCAATCGAGCTTCCGCATTCTGCTGCAAGGTGATGGCGTGCTCATGGCCATGGCCACCGAGCTGCTGGAGCCGCAACTGGCGGACTTGAAGAAGTACGCGGTGTTCTCCAAATCGAAATTGACCGATGAAAGCACTGCCTGGGTCCGCTTCGGCGTTGACCATGGCGATGCCGCCCTGATCGGCCTGGGTCTCGAACTGCCGGCGGACACCGACAGCGTGGCGCGCAATGACGGATTGATCGCCATCCGCGTTTCACCGGACCGCGCCGAACTCTGGGTTGCCGCCGATCAGGCCGACGTCATCAAGGGCCGGTTATCAGCTGTGCTGACCGAGGGCGATCTCAATCAATGGCTGCTGGGCCAGGTCCGCGCAGGGATCGGCCAGGTGATGCCGGGCACACGCGAATTGTTCATTCCGCAGATGCTCAATCTGCAGGCCGTCGGCGGCGTGAGCTTCAAGAAAGGTTGCTACACCGGCCAGGAAATCGTTGCGCGGATGCAGTACCTGGGCAAACTCAAGCGCCGCTTGTATCGTCTGAAGCTGGACGCCAGTGCATTGCCTGAACCCGGCACCCCCTTGTTTTCCCCGACACACGGCAGTTCCATCGGCGAAGTGGTGATTGCCGCGCACGCCGGACAAAACATTGAACTCCTGGCCGTCTTGCAAGCCGAAGCGGCGGAAGGTGGCGACGTCCATCTCGGCGCGATCGAAGGGCCGGCCCTGCATCTGCTTGACTTGCCTTATGAACTGGATCGCGATCGCGAGATCCAGCGTTAACAGCAGTACTTGTTGCAACACCCTAGAGAAAAGAAATGAGCGATTTGGCGGATAAGGTCCAACAGGATTTGGTTGAGGCCATCGATAACGATGACCTGGTTCTGCCAACGTTGCCGGAAGTGGCCCTGCAGATTCGCAAGGCCGCTGAAGACCCGGAAATAAGTGTCAGCACCCTGAGTAAAGTGATTGGCCGTGATACGGCGCTGTCGGCGCGCCTGATCAAAGTGGTCAATAGCCCGCTGCTGCGCGCGACCCAGGAAGTCACTGACTTGCACACGGCAATCACGCGCCTGGGCGTCAATTACAGCAGCAACCTGGCCATCGGTCTGGTCATGGAGCAGATTTTCCATGCGCGCTCTGACGTGGTGGAGAAAAAGATGCGCGATGTCTGGCGCAAAAGCCTGGAAATCGCCGGGGTCAGCTACGCGCTGTGCCGCAGTTACACGCAGCTCAAGCCTGATCAGGCGGCGCTGGGCGGGCTGGTGCATCAGATTGGTGTACTGCCGATCCTGACCTACGCCGAAGACCACTACGAGCTGCTGTCGGACCCGGTCAGCCTGAACCATGTGATCGACCACATTCACCCGCTGCTCGGCGATAAGCTGCTCAGGGTCTGGGAGTTTCCGGAAATGCTGGTACAGGTGCCGGGGCTGTATCTGGACTTCAAGCGCGAGTCCGAGCGCGTCGACTATGTGGATCTGGTGCAAGTGGCCAGTTTGTATTGCCACAAGGACACCGACCACCCCATCGCCCGTATCGACCCGCTCGGCGTGCCGGCCTTCAAGAAGCTGGGAATCGACCCGGAGAATGAGTCGATGTGCAGGGACCTGGAAGAATCGCGGTCGATGTTCTATTAAAAGCTTCGCGGGCAAGCCTCGCTCCTACAAGTTCGATGACGACCTGTAGGAGCGAGGCTTGCCCGCGAAGATGCCACCATTATTCTCCCGCGATAAAACTCACCCGCACCTTCAACCCCGCCTGCTCGCCATCGTGCAGGCTGATCTGTGCCAGATGCGCGCGGCAGATCTCGCCGACAATCGCCAACCCCAACCCCGACCCGGCCACCTGCTGGTTGCGCCGATAGAAGCGCTCGAACACCCGATCACGCTCTTCCAGCGGAATCCCCGGCCCGTCATCCTCGACCTCCAGCACCGCCGGTGCCGAGACCCGCAGGATCACGTTGCCGCCGGGCGGCGTATGGGCCAGTGCGTTGTCCACCAGATTGCTCAACAGCTCGTTCAGCAGCGTCGGCTCACCGCGCAGCCACACCGGTTCGTCGGCTTCCAGCGCCAGCGCCACGCCGCGGGCATGGGCCAGCGGCGCCATCGCCATGCCCAGTTCCCGGGCCAGCTGACTCAGATCGAGTAATTGCGCACCGCCCTCGGCGATCGCCCGGGCACCGTTTTCGACACGCGCCAGCGACAGCAATTGGTTGGCCAGATGGGTCAGACGATCCGTGCCTTGCGCTGCCGTTTCCAGCGTGTTGCGCCAGGTTTCGGGTTCGCCCGAACGCAGGCCGAGTTCAAGTCGCGCCTTGAGCGCCGCCAGTGGCGTGCGCAGTTCATGCGCAGCATCGGCAATGAACTGCGCCTGACGTTCGAACTGCCCGCGCAGGCGCTCGGTAAAGTGATTGAGCGCACGCACCAATGGCCACAATTCTCGCTGCACCTCCACCAGCGGCAGCGGCCGCAAGTCATCGGACTGGCGCTCTTCCACCGCCGTGCGCAAGCGTTCCAATGGACGCAACGCCGCACTCACCGCAAACCACACCATCAGCAACGCGCCGACCGCCAGCATGCCCAGCCGCAACAACGTGTCTGCCGCCAGGCTACGGGCCATGCTGACGCGTGCCTCGTCGGTTTCCGCCACGCGAATTTCCGCCATGCCGTTCATGTTCGGTTCGCTCACGGGTTTGAGCAGGCTGACCACCCGCACGTTCTGCCCCCGATACGTCGCGTTGTAGAAACGGGCAAGCGCCGGATAGTCATCGGTGCGCGGCGTTCCCGGTGGTGGAGCGGGAAGGTTTTCGTAGCCGGAAATCAGGTTCTGGTGAATGTCGTTGACCAGGTAAAAAATTCGCCCGGCACTGTCGTAGGCAAACGTATCCAGCGCCACGTAAGGCACATCGGCACTGAGTGTTCCGTCACGCTGGGACACCCCGGCGGCGATGGTTCGCGCCGAAGCCAGCAGCGTCCGGTCATACGCGGTATCGGCGGCTTCGCGACCATTCCAGTACGCGCTCAATCCACTGGCCAGCATCAACACCACCAGCAACAGCGCGAGGTTCCACAGCAACCGCCAGCGCAGGCTGCTGGGCTTATGCATCGCGGCTTTCCAGCAAGTAGCCAAGACCGCGGAACGTCACGATGGCGACCGGTTGGCCGTCGAGCTTCTTGCGCAAGCGGTGGACGTAGATTTCGATGGCGTCGGGGCTGGCCTCTTCGTCAAGACCGAACACCTGGGCGGCCAGTTGTTCCTTGCTCATCACCCGACCGGGACGCGCAATCAGCGCTTCGAGCACCGCTTGTTCGCGGGAGGTCAGGGTCAGCAATTCGTCACCGAGAGTGAAGCGTCGGGTGTCCAGATCGTAAGCCAGCACACCGCAGGTCTGCTGCCGTTCGCCGCCGAGCACACTGCGACGCAGCAAGGCTTTGACCCGGGCTTCGAGCTCGGTCAGTTCGAACGGTTTGGCCAGGTAATCGTCAGCGCCGAGGTTCAAGCCATGCACACGATCCTTGACGTCGCTGCGGGCGGTCAGCATCAGCACCGGCAGGTTCTTGCCCCGGGCCCGCAAGCGCGCCAGCACCTCGAAGCCATCCATGCGCGGCAGGCCGACATCGAGGATCGCCATGGCGTATTCCTCGCTGCTCAGCGCCAGGTCGGCGGCCACGCCGTCGTGCAGCACATCCACGGTCAGCCCGGTGCTCTTGAGCGCCTGGGCGACACTGTCGGCGAGTTGCAGATGGTCTTCGACGAGCAGAACACGCATGGATCTTTACCTCATTCAGGGATGTTCGACGCCATTCTTTGGCGCGGAGTTTACAGCCGCATCCGCCGCTGTGAAGCCCGAAAACCGTGAAAGTCCGCTGAAAGGTTAGTGAAAGGTTCGACCGTTAGAGTCGGCCCACGGATGGTTTCGACTGAAAGCCATCGATCGTGCTTTGAAATGTAGCTCCCGAAAAACGCCTCGATGCGTTTTCGCCAATAAGAACAATAACGAGGTACTTCGCCATGCTGTCCACACAGCCCCAGGTTTGCCCGCCTCATCTCTTTTTTCAATTCCCGTCGTTTACGTTTGTCAGCGCCATCAACGGCTGCGCGACGCGAAACTGCCGCACCTGAAACATCCCCAAAAACAACAACTCCCGTGGAGACAACAATGAATCGATCACTGCGCCGTTTCGCCCTCGCCGCCAGCTGCATGCTGTTTGCCGGCCAACTGATGGCCGAGCCCAAGCGCCCGGAATGCATCGCCCCGGCCTCGCCCGGCGGCGGTTTCGACCTGACCTGCAAACTGGCGCAAAGCGCGCTGATGAACGAGAAACTGCTGAGCAAACCGATGCGCGTGACCTACATGCCCGGCGGTGTCGGCGCAGTGGCGTACAACGCGGTGGTCGCTCAGCGTCCGGCCGACGCCGGCACGCTCGTGGCGTGGTCCAGCGGCTCGTTGCTGAACCTGGCCCAGGGCAAGTTCGGTCGCTTCGATGAAACCAACGTGCGCTGGCTGGCAGCGGTCGGCACCAGCTACGGCGCCATCGCGGTGAAAAGCGATTCGCCTTACAAGACCCTCGACGATCTCGTTCAGGCGCTTAAGAAAGATCCAAGCAAAGTGGTGATCGGTTCCGGCGGCACCGTCGGCAGCCAGGACTGGATGCAAACCGCGTTGATCGCCAAGGCCGCCGGGATCAACCCGCGCGATCTGCGTTACGTCGCCCTCGAAGGTGGCGGCGAAATCGCCACCGCGCTGCTCGGCGGCCACATCCAGGTCGGCAGCACGGACATCTCCGACTCCATGCCGCACATCCAGAGCGGCGACATGCGCCTGCTGGCGGTGTTCTCCGATAAGCGCCTGGACGAGCCGGAAATGAAAGACATTCCGACCGCCAAAGAGCAAGGCTACGACATCGTCTGGCCAGTGGTTCGCGGTTTCTACCTCGGGCCAAAAGTCAGCGATGAAGACTACGCCTGGTGGAAAGACTCCTTCGACAAACTGCTGGCTTCCGATGATTTCGCCAAGTTGCGCGATCAGCGTGAACTCTTTCCGTTCGCCATGACCGGCCCGGAACTGGACACCTACGTGAAGAAGCAGGTCGCGGACTACAAAGTGCTGGCCAAAGAGTTCGGCCTGATTCAGTGATCGCCTCTGTCTAGCGGCTGCGGCCCCGCACTGCGGGGTCGCGGCACAGGAGTTCCCCATGCTCGTACAACGCATTTTCGCATCGGTGCTGCTGCTGGCCTGCGCCAGCCTGGTGCTGATGGCCTGGCCCTACCAGGCGCCTTTTTCCTACGAACCGATCGGCCCTCGCGCCTTCCCCTTGCTGATGCTGGGGCTGATGGGAATGGGCTTGATCTACATGGTGTTTCGCCCGTCCCCGATCAAACACTCTGAAGAAGACCCGCCGCTGGACCGTGAAACCCTCCACAAGATCGGCCGCTGCGTGGTGCTGCTGCTGGTGTTCGCCGGCCTGTTCGAACCGTTGGGCTTCATCCTCAGCAGCATTTTGATCGGCATTCCGATGGCGCGCCTGTACGGCGGACGCTGGTTGCCAAGCGCAGTGATCATCAGCCTGATGAGCATCGGTCTGTACCTGCTGTTCGACAAAGTGATGGACGTGCCGCTGCCTCTGGGCCTGCTCGACGTTCTGGAGAACTGAAATGGATACGCTTGGTTATTTGAGTCACGGCTTCGGCGTCGCACTGACCCCTTACAACCTGGTCACCGCACTCAGCGGCACGCTGATCGGCACCGTCGTCGGCCTGCTGCCCGGCCTCGGTCCGATCAACGGCGTGGCGTTGCTGATCCCGATTGCATTCGCCCTCGGGCTGCCACCGGAATCGGCACTGATCCTGCTGGCTGCGGTTTACCTGGGTTGCGAGTACGGCGGCCGGATCAGTTCGATCCTGCTGAACATTCCGGGCGAAGCGTCCACCGTCATGACCACCCTCGACGGCTACCCGATGGCCCGTCAAGGCATGGCCGGTGTCGCGCTGTCGCTGTCGGCGTGGAGTTCGTTCATCGGCGCCTTCATTGCCACGTGCGGGATGGTGGTGTTCGCGCCGATCCTGGCGAAATGGGCGATTGCCTTCGGTCCGGCGGAATATTTCGTCCTGATGGTGTTCGCGATTGTCTGCCTCGGCGGCATGGCCGGTGATCGACCGCTGAAGACCTTTATCGCGGCGCTGATCGGCCTGTTCCTGTCGACCGTCGGCATCGACGCCAACAGCGGTGTCTACCGTTTCACCGGCGACAACATCCACCTCACCGACGGCATTCAGTTCGTGGTATTGGTGCTGGGCCTGTTCTCCATCAGCGAGATTCTGTTGCTGCTGGAAAAAACCCATCGCGGCCAGGAAGCGTTCAAAGCCACCGGCCGCATGATGTTCAACTTCAAGGAAGCTGCGTCGGTGTTCTGGGTGAACATGCGGTGCGGTGTGCTGGGTTTCATCATGGGCGTTTTGCCTGGCGCCGGTGCAACACTTGCCAGCGCCGTGGCCTACATGACCGAGAAACGTATCGCCGGCCCAAGCGGCAAATTCGGACAGGGCGACAAGCGCGGTCTGGCCGCTCCGGAAACCGCCATCGGTGCTGAAGCCTGCGGCGCGCTGGTGCCGATGCTGACCCTGGGCGTTCCCGGTTCGGGCACGACGGCGGTGATGATCGGTGCGTTGTCGCTGTACAACATCACGCCGGGCCCACTGCTGTTCCAACAGCAACCGGACATCGTCTGGGGCCTGATCGCATCGTTGTTTATCGCCAACATCATGCTGGTGATCCTCAACATTCCGATGATCCGCATCTTCACCCGCATCCTCGCCGTACCGAACTGGGCGCTGGTGCCGATGATCGCAATCATCACCGCCATCGGCGTGTTCGCGGTGCATGCGACCACCTTCGACCTGTTCCTGATGATCGGCATCGGCATCTTCGGCTACATTCTGCGCAAGCTGGATTTCCCGTTGTCGCCGGTTTTGCTGGGCTTCATTCTCGGAGGTTTGATGGAACAGAATCTGCGCCGCGCACTGTCGATTTCCAACGGTTCGCTGGAGATTCTCTGGTCGAGCGGGATCACGCTGGGTGTCTGGGCGCTGATCGTGGTGATGTTGCTGGTGCCGATCCTGCGGATCTGGCGCAAACGTTCGGTCGCTCGTCGCGCGGTCGCCGATGTCTGATCGAACACCCTTCAAGGCCTGGTGGGGTACGCCGCTGGTCGGCGCGCTGGGCGGTTACCTGGCCAGCCAGATCGGCTGGCCACTGCCATGGATGGTCGGCTCGTTGCTGGCGATCATCCTCGTACGTTGCCTGACGCCCTGGCAATTGGCCGAAATCCCTGGCGGCCGCAAGGTCGGCCAGTGGGTCGTCGGCATCGGCATCGGCCTGCACTTCACCCCGGTGGTGATGGAGCAGGTGTTGAGCCACTTTGGCCTGATCTTCTTCGGTGCGTTGATCACCAGCCTGTCCGCCGTGGTCGGGGTCTGGTTGATGCGCCGTACCGGTGAGGATCGCGCCACCGCATTTTTTCCAGCATGCCCGGCGGCTCCGGGGAGATGGTCAACCTCGGCGCACGCAATGGCGCGGTGCTCAGTCGCGTAGCGGCCGGGCAAAGCCTGCGGGTGCTGGTGGTGGTGCTTTGCGTACCGGCGGCGTTCAAGTATTTGCTGGGCGACGGCGCACCGGTTTTTCATCCGACGGCCGTCAACTGGTGGTGGCTGGCCCTTCTATTTCCGGCGGGCGCCTTGGCGGCGTGGATTTGGGAGCGTTTGCGTCAACCCAACCCATGGCTGTTCGGGCCGTTGCTGGTGAGTGCGGCGGTGAGCATTGGTTGGGATCTGCACATTGGTTTGCCCAACGGCGGTAGCCAGATTGGCCAATGGCTGATCGGCAGTGGCTTGGGCTGCCACTTCAATCGGCAGTTTTTCCGGCGTGCGCCTTCGTTTATGGGGCGGACGTTGATTGGTACGGTGTTGACCATGTTGATCGCCACGGCGGCAGCCTTGGGATTGAGTGCGCTGACACATCTGGATTTGCGTTCGCTGACCCTGGGCATGATGCCCGGCGGGATTGCGGAGATGAGCCTGACGGCGGAGACCCTGCAATTGTCGGTGCCGCTGGTGACGGCGATGCAGGTGATGCGGTTGTTGTTTGTGTTGTTTCTGGCGGAGCCGTTGTTCAAGTATTGGAACCGTAATCCGGATTCGGTCTGATAGACCGAGGTGTTCCCTTCGCGGGCAAGCCTCGCTCCTACAGGTTTTGCACGAAATCTGTAGGAGCGAGGCTTGCCCGCGAAGCTTTTCAGACTGGCGGCAACCTCCAATCAATCGGCGTCTCGCCATTCTGCTCAAGAAACTTGTTGGTCCGGCTGAAGTGCCCGCACCCGAGAAAACCGCGATAAGCGGACAGCGGTGACGGGTGCACCGACGTCAGCACCAGATGCTTGGTCGCGTCGATCAGCTTCTGCTTGCTCTGGGCATGGGCGCCCCACAGCATGAACACCAGATGCGGTTGCTGTTGGCTGACCACTTCAATGATCCGGTCGGTAAAAAACTGCCAGCCCTTGTCCTTGTGCGCATTGGCATTGGCCCGCTCGACGGTCATGGTGGTATTGAGCATCAACACGCCCTGATCGGCCCAGCTCTGCAGATAACCGTGATTGGGTATGTCGATGTTCAGGTCGCGTTTCAACTCTTTATAGATGTTCACCAGCGACGGTGGCGCCGGCACGCCCGGTTGCACCGAGAAGCACAAACCATGGGCCTGGCCTGGCCCGTGATACGGATCCTGACCGAGAATGACGACCTTGACCTTGTCCAGCGGCGTCGAGTTGAGCGCGTTGAAAATCATCGGGCCCGGCGGATAAATCTCCTTGCCGGCCGCACGCTCCTGTTGCAGGAAATCGCGCAACTCTGCCATGTAGGGCTGGTCGAATTCGGCACGCAGTGCCTCCTTCCAGCTCGGTTCGAGTTTGATACGGTCGTCAGCAGTCATGGTTACATCCGGCAAAAACAATGGGGCGAACCCTAGGAAAGCCCATCACGCTTGTCAATTGATCTGACGCAGATCCGGCACTTTCCTGCATTGCGATCATACTGAACGCTCAAATTCCCGATCGAGGTCACGATGAATCTGCACTTCGAAGAACTCACCGGCACCGATGGCGCCCGCATCGGCGTTGCCAGCCTGGATGCCGAAAAATCCCTGAACGCCCTGTCCTTGCCGATGATCAACGCCCTGCGCGATCAACTGGACGCTTGGGCCAAGGATCCGCAAATCGTCTGCGTGCTATTGCGCGGTCATGGCGCCAAGGCCTTTTGCGCCGGTGGCGAAGTGCGCAGCCTGGTGGAAGCGTGTCGCGCGCACCCCGGCGTAGTGCCCCCGCTGGCCGCAACTTTCTTCGCGGCGGAATATCGGCTGGACTTCAGCCTGCACACCTACCCGAAACCGCTGATCTGCTGGGGTCACGGTTATGTCCTCGGCGGCGGCATGGGCCTGCTGCAGGGCGCGAACATCCGTATTGTCACGCCGAGCAGCCGTTTGGCGATGCCGGAAATCAGCATTGGTTTGTATCCGGATGTCGGTGCCAGTTGGTTCCTGTCGCGCCTGCCCGGCAAGCTCGGCTTGTTTCTCGGCCTGACCGGCGCGCACATGAACGGTCGCGATGCGATCGATCTGGGCCTGGCCGACCGCTTCCTGCTCGATGAACAGCAAGAAGAGCTGATCGAAGGCTTGCTGCAATTGAACTGGCAGGAACAGACGCCGATGCAGCTCAACAGCCTGCTCAAGGCCCTGCAGCAGGAAGCGCTGGCGAAAATGCCCGAAGCCCAGTGGCTGCCGCGCCGCCAGCAGATCGACGAATTGCTGGACGTCAGTGATGTGCGCTGCGCCTGGAAAGCCATCAGCCAACAGCGTGATAGCACGGACCTGGTACTTAGCCGCGCGGCGCGGACCCTGAGTGAAGGTTCGCCGCTGACTGCTCATCTGATCTGGCAACAGATATCCCGCGCCCGGCATATGTCGCTGGCTCAGGTTTTCCAGATGGAATACACCTTGAGCCTCAACTGCTGCCGGCATCCGGAGTTCAGCGAAGGCGTGCGTGCGCGGTTGATCGACAAAGACCAGAAACCGCACTGGCATTGGCCTGATATCAATCACGTGCCGGATACGGTGGTGGAGGCGCATTTTCGCAAGGTCTGGGAAGGCCGGCATCCGCTGGCGGATTTGTAAGGTCACAAAACGAAATGTGGGAGCGAGCCTGCTCGCGATGACGGTTTGTCATTCATCAATGATGCGACTGACAATCCGCCATCGCGAGCAGGCTCGCTCCCACAGGTATTGCATTCAACTCATGTTATCGGTGGCTGCCTCGGCCAGAGTGATCGCCGCGACCGTAGTGGTCACCTCGTCCACCGTGATTGCGTCCGCCACCACGGTAATCATTGTTCCAATTGCCACGATTACGGCCATCCCAACCGCCCCGGCCATTGCCGTCCCAACCGCGCCCCTGGTGCGCCCGGTAATCGCTTCGTGGCGAAGGCTGGTAATAACGCGGTGCCGGTTGATACACCCGCGGCTGGTGGTAGTACCGCGGCGTTGGCTGGTAATAGCGGGCCGGCGGTGAGTAATACCGGCGCGGCGAGGTGTAGTAACCGCCACTGGAGTAGTAACCCCCGCCATCTGAGTAGTACGGCGCGGGGGACGTATAAACCTCGGAACTGTAGTAGCTGCCTCCTCCATCGGCATAAGGCACGCACGCGCCAAGTGACAATCCCAATACAGCCATCAGAAGAATTGGGCGGAGCTGTTTTCGACAGAGCATGGCGGCCTCCTGGACCGCGAGTGAGCCACACCAGCGACGCTGGCGAGCGACAGTCAATTATTCGCTGACTGTCGAAAGATCAGACATCGTTTTCGACATCCGGTGCGCCCTTGAAACAAGTTGAAACATCTAGCCGATGAAAGGTTTTTCATCTATTCACCCGCTGATTAATGGTGCCGCCCATGGTATCCACCGCCGTAATAACGAGGGTGATGCCCGCCCCAATAGTAGTAGCGATAGCCACCGTAAAAGCGCGGAACATAGTAATAACGCGGGCCGTAATAGTAGGAATACGGCGCATAGCCGGGATAGTAATAAGGCGTGGAATACACGTCGTAGGTGCCGGCGTAGTAGTAGCAGCCGGACAACCCGACACCGAGCACAACGCCCAGTAACAGTCGACGAAACATGGCGGCCTCCTGAAAGACCACAGCCGATACAGCCGGCTGACACCTGTTTTGACTGGCAATGCGTTGGCGAGTGCCGGACGACGCCTGACCTTCGGATCAGCGGCCAGCCACGCTGCATCTCAGTGCACGGGCGCACCATCACAACGCAGCGAACGGCCCTTGCGGCCTCCCGAAAAATGGCAATCCCCCGGCCCAGAGCGCTTCGAGCGACTTGGCACGGCTCTCGCTTTAGCAAACCCGTGCAGGAGTCATCACAGGTTCGCGGCACCACAATTTGCAATGGCTGACTAGGGTTCCGGCTCGCTAAGGCGAGTGGCTGGTCCGAGAGTTGGCGACCTCCAGTTGAGGTTACACGGCGGGACAAAAGCCCGGGAGACAAGCCACCGTTCGCGGTGCCGCGTTGACTCCTGCCCGCCCTTGATCAACTGGAGAACCACCATGTCCCGACTTCGTTTACCCGCCCTCCTCGCCGCTGCCTTCGCAGCCATCGTGAGCGTCTCGTCCCAGGCCGCGCCAAAAGACCACTTCAGCGTCTGCTGGACCATCTACGCCGGCTGGATGCCCTGGGAATACGCCGGCAGCCAAGGCATCGTCGACAAATGGGCGAAGAAGTACGGCATCAAGATTGATGTGGTGCAGCTCAACGACTACGTCGAATCCATCAACCAATACACCGCCGGCCAGTTCGACGGCTGCACCATGACCAACATGGACGCGCTGACCATTCCGGCCGCCGGCGGCGTCGACAGCACCGCGCTGATCGTCAGCGATTTCTCCAACGGCAACGACGGCATCGTGCTCAAGGGCGACGGCAAGAAAGTCGCCGACCTCAAGGGCATGGACGTCAATCTGGTCGAGCTCTCGGTGTCCCATTACCTGCTGGCGCGGGCCCTTGATTCGGTGGACCTCACCGAGAAAGACCTGAAAGTGGTCAACACCTCCGACGCCGACATCTCCGCCGCTTTCAACACGGAGCAGGTCAACGCCGTCACCACCTGGAACCCGATGCTCTCGGACATCAAGGCCAAGCCGGGCGTGACCGAAGTGTTCAATTCCAGCCAGATCCCCGGCGAGATCATGGACATGATGGTGGTCAACAGCGCCACCCTCAAAGACAACCCCGCCCTGGGCAAGGCACTGACCGGCGCCTGGTTCGAAGTGGTCGAGTTGATGAACGCGAAAAACGCCGCCAGCAAGGCTGCGCTCGAACACATGGCCAAGGCCTCGGGCACTGACCTCGCGGGTTTCCAGGCGCAACTAGACACCACCAAACTGTTCGCCACACCGCAAGAAGCCCTGGCGTTTTCTACCAGCAAGCAACTGCCGGAAACCATGCGCAAGGTCGCGGAGTTTTCCTTCCAGCACGGCTTGCTCGGTGAAGGCGCCAAGGACACCAGCGCAGTCGGCATGGCCTTCGCCAACGGCGTGACCAGCGGCGACAAGAGCAACCTCAAGCTGCGCTTCGATCCGAGTTACGTGCAGATGGCTGCCGACGCCAAGCTGTAACAAGAGGACCTGGCCATGCGCCTGATCAATCGTCACCCGGATCGCCCGAGTCGCCTGTTGTTGGTGATCCTGCCGTTCGCCCTGGTGCTGTTCGCCTACTTCATGGGCTCGGCCGAACGGCTGCTGGACAACCCTAACGACAAGCTGTTGCCGAGCGCCGTGCAAATGACCGACGCAGTGAAGCGCCTGGCGTTCACTGCCGACAGCCGCACCGGTGAATTCGTGCTGTGGCAAGACACCGCGTCCAGCCTGCGGCGCCTGGCCATTGGTCTGGGCATCAGCGCGTTGGCCGGGTTGTGCCTGGGCATCGCCGCCGGCACGTTGCCGCTGTTCGGCGCGCCGTTGTCGCCGTTGCTGACGGTGCTGTCGATGGTGCCGCCGCTGGCGATCCTGCCGATTCTGTTCATCGTCTTTGGACTGGGGGAGTTATCGAAAGTGATGCTGATCGTCATCGGCATCACCCCGTGTCTGGCGCGGGATCTGGAACAGCGCGCCCGGGAAATACCGGTCGAGTTGCTGATCAAGGCCCAGACCCTCGGTGCATCGACCTGGACGCTGATGCTGCGCGTGGTGCTCCCGCAATTGCTGCCGCGCCTGCTGATCTCGTTGCGGCTGATGCTGGGTTCGGCGTGGTTGTTCCTGATCGCCGCCGAAGCCATCGCTTCCACCGACGGCCTCGGCTACCGGATTTTCCTCGTGCGCCGTTACCTGGCGATGGACGTGATCCTGCCGTACGTGGTGTGGATCACCCTGCTCGCCTGGCTGATGGATTGGGGCCTCAAGCGCCTGACTCAACGTGCGTTCCCTTGGTATGAAGGAGCCCGCGCATGAGCTTCATCACGGTAAAAAACGTCTGGCAGCAATACGCCGATCAAGTGGTGCTCGAAGGCTTGAACCTGAACGTCAACGAGGGTGAGTTCTGCACCTTGGTCGGCGCGTCGGGCTGCGGCAAATCGACCTTCCTGCGCCTGTTGCTCGGCCAGGAACGCGCCAGTCGCGGCGAGATTCTGCTGGACGGTCAACTGCTGGCCGGCGAACCGGATTCGAGCCGTGGCGTGGTGTTCCAACGCTACTCGGTGTTCCCGCACCTGACGGTGCTGGACAACGTCGCCCTCGGCCTCGAACTGCCGCGCTCACCGCTGCTTGGGCGCCTGTTCGGCAGCGCCAAAAAAGACGCCCGCGAACAGGCCTCGGTGCTGCTGCAAAAGGTCGGCCTCGGCCACTCGCTGGACAAGTACCCGGCGCAACTGTCCGGCGGTATGCAGCAACGGTTGGCCATCGCCCAGGCGCTGATCATGAAACCGCGGGTGTTGCTGCTCGACGAACCGTTCGGCGCGCTCGACCCGGGCATCCGCAAAGACATGCACGCCATGCTGCTGGAGCTGTGGCGCGAGACGCAACTGACGGTGTTCATGGTCACCCACGACCTGTCCGAAGGTTTCAGCCTCGGCACGCGACTGCTGGTGTTCGACAAGGTCCGCGTCGACCCGCACGCCCCCGGCGCCTATGGCGCGCGCATCACTTACGACATCCCTTTGAACAGCGACCGCCGCGCCACACGCGCCGCCGTCGATGCCTTGCCGGAAACACTGGCAGGCGCGCTTCGCACCGCTTAAGAGGATTTTGCACATGACTGATTCGACCCAACTGTTCCCCCCCTTCGCCGAGGAAATGCTCCCCGGCGGCGGCCATCGTTCCTTCGTCCTGAAGCGCGGCCAATTGCTGCGCCTGACCGACCTGCGCGGTGGCGCCAACGTCAGCCTGACGCTGCTCAACGCCAACGAAAAAACCGAACGCCTGAACCTGCCCGACAGCCTCAAATGCCAACACACCGCCAAGCTCACCACCGGTCATTGCCTGTATTCGGACATGGGCCGCGTGCTGGCGGCGATCACCGCCGACACCTGCGGCTGGAGCGACAGCCTCGGCGGTGTGCTGTGCGCTGAAGAAGTCGCGGAAAAATACGGCGCGGGCCGCTATCAGGAACTGCGCAACGGCTTCTTCCGCAACGGCACTGACAACCTGTTGGTGGAACTCGGCAAGTGGGGTTTGGGCCTGTCGGACTTGCTGATGACCCTCAACCTGTTCAGCCGCGTAAACGTCGATGAGGCCGGGCGTTTCCACTTCGTCGAAGGCAACTCCAGGGCCGGCGACTACATCGAGTTGTACGCGCCGATGGACACGCTGGTGGTGCTCACCGCCCTGCAACATCCGATGGACCCGTCGCCGGAATATGCACCAAAACCGTTGAAGCTGAGCTGGATGAACGCCGACGCCAGTGTCGCCGAACACTGCCGCACCTCGCGCCCGGAAAACGAGCGCGGCTTCATCAACACCGACCGCCTGTTCGCCTGAGGATCGCTGCCATGTCACTCGCAATCGCTACCGCTCAAAAGCATCCAGAAACAGCGGTCTACCGCGCCACCATTCCCGCCGGCGAACCGTGGCTGATGGAGGTCAAGGCCGGCCAGACCCTGCGCATCCTCGACCTGGAAGGCAATCAGGCGGTTGATACGTTGTTCTACAGCGTCGCCAACCCGAAAGAACGCTACGACGTGCAACGCACCTTGCGCCGGCAGAACAGCGTCTACCTGAGCACCGGCAGCGTGCTCTATTCCAACCTCGGCAAACCGATGCTGACCATCGTCGCCGACACCTGCGGGCGCCACGACACCCTCGGCGGTGCCTGCGCGCAAGAGAGCAACACCGTGCGCTACGCCCTGGAAAAACGCTACATGCACAGCTGCCGCGACAACTACCTGCGCGCCTGCGTCCACGACGGGCGACTGGGCAAGGGCGACATCGGGCCGAACATCAACTTCTTCATGAACGTGCCGGTCACGGCGGATGGCGGGCTGACGTTTGAGGACGGTATTTCGGCGCCGGGCAAGTACGTGGATTTGCGAGCGGAGATGGACGTGATCGTGCTGATTTCCAATTGTCCGCAACTGAATAATCCGTGCAATGCCTACAACCCTACGCCTGCGGAGCTGCTGGTATGGAACTGAAACTGAACCGTCTGCGTCGCTGGTTGTTTGCCTTGTGCCAGGCCCGTTCCGGGCAGTGCCTCAAACCTCAGGAACACCACTAACCCCCTGTGGGAGCGAGCCTGCTCGCGAAAAACCCAAGTGCACCGCGGGGCATCTGGTTTTACGCGTAATCGTTCACGACCATCGCGAGCAGGCTCGCTCCCACAGGGTTCAGCGGTGTTCTGAAGACTTGTGATTTTCCGCCGGGGACGACCCCGGCGCCCAACGAAAAACTGCGGGACGGCCCGCATCCCCTCCAGGGGTTATGCCATGTTCGAAAAAGTCCTGATTGCCAACCGTGGCGCCATTGCCTGCCGCGTCCTGCGCACCTTGCGTGAACTGCACGTCAAAGGCGTCGCCGTTTATTCCGAAGCCGATGCCGCGAGCCTGCACATCCTGCATGCCGATGAAGCCCACAGCCTTGGAGAAGGCGCCGCCGCCGGCACCTATCTGGCGGTCGATAAAATCCTCGCCATCGCCAAAGCCACTGGCGCCACGGCGATCCATCCCGGCTACGGTTTCCTCTCGGAAAACGCCGCATTCGCCGAAGCCTGCGAAACCGCCGATATCGCGTTCATCGGCCCGACGCCAGAACAGCTGCGCGTGTTCGGCCTCAAACACACCGCGCGCGCCCTGGCCAAGCAACACGGCGTGCCGATGCTCGAAGGCACCGAGCTGCTCGACAGCCTCGACGCGGCATTGATCGCCGGCGATCAGGTCGGCTACCCGGTGATGCTCAAAAGCACTGCCGGTGGTGGTGGCATCGGCATGCGCGTGTGCCGCAACGCTGGCGAGTTGGGTGAATCCTTCGAAGCCGTAAAACGCCTCGGCCAAAACAATTTCAGCGATGCCGGCGTGTTCATCGAGAAGTACATCCAACGCGCCCGACACCTGGAAGTTCAAGTGTTCGGCGACGGTCGCGGTGAAGTGATCGCCCTCGGCGTGCGCGACTGTTCGGTACAGCGGCGCAACCAGAAAGTCCTCGAAGAAACCCCGGCGCCGAACCTGCCCGACGGCATGGCCGATGAGCTGTGCGCGGCGGCGATCAAACTGGCAAAAGCGGTGAACTACCGCAGCGCCGGCACCGTGGAATTTGTGTTCGACAGCGCAGACCAGCGCTTCTACTTTCTGGAAGTGAACACCCGTTTGCAGGTGGAGCACGGCGTCACCGAACAGGTGTGGGGCGTGGACCTGGTGCGCTGGATGGTGGAACTGGCGGCGGGTGATTTGCCGCCGCTGAGCGTATTGAGCCAAGGCTTGAAAGCCGAGGGCCATGCGATTCAGGCGCGGCTTTATGCGGAAGATCCGGGGCGCGATTTTCAGCCAAGCCCAGGTTTACTGACCGCTGTAAATTTCCCTGTCGCCGACGGCAAACAGCTGCGGATCGACACCTGGGTCGAGGCCGGTTGCGAGATACCGCCGTACTTCGACCCGATGATCGCCAAGGTCATCTGCTGGGCGCCGACCCGCGAACAAGCGCGTGCGGATTTGCATCAAGCACTGGGCGACAGCCAGCTCTACGGCGTGGAAACCAACCGCGATTACCTGCGGCAGATTTTGCTCGACGCGCCGTTCACCAGCGGCCAACCGTGGACCCGTTGCCTCGAAGGCCTGGTGTATCAGGCCAACACTTTTGAAGTGCTCAGCGCCGGTACGCAGACCAGCGTTCAAGACTATCCGGGGCGACTCGGTTACTGGGCCGTGGGCGTGCCGCCGTCAGGGCCGATGGACAGTCGCGCATTGCGATTGGGCAACCTTTTGCTGGGTAACGACGAAGGCGCCGCCGCCCTGGAGATCACCATGAGCGGGCCGTTGCTGCGCTTCAATTGCGAGGCGGTGGTGGCGGTCACCGGAGCAGTGATTCCGCTGACGTTGAACGGCGAAACCGTGGCGATGAACACGGCGCTGTTGATTCCGGCAGGCGCTACGTTGAGTCTCGGCACGATTGGCGGCGCAGGCGCCCGCAGCTATCTGTGTGTGCGCGGCGGGCTGCAGGTGCCCGATTATCTGGGCAGCAAAAGCACCTTCACCCTTGGACAGTTTGGCGGCCATGGTGGTCGCGCATTACGGGCCGGCGATGTGTTGCATGTGCCGGCGTTGACCGATCACAGCGTCGGTGAGCAACTGCCTGCAATCGCTGAGCTGCCTGCCGTGCGGCAGATCCGGGTGATCTACGGCCCCCATGGCGCACCGGAGTATTTCACCGAAAACTACATCGGCACGTTTTTCGAGACTCAGTGGGAAGTGCATTTCAACTCCAGCCGCACCGGCGTGCGTCTGATCGGGCCGAAGCCGGAATGGGTGCGTGCGGACGGCGGTGAGGCGGGGCTGCACCCGTCGAATATCCACGACAATCCGTATGCGATTGGCGCCGTGGATTTCACCGGGGACATGCCGGTGATTCTGGGGCCCGACGGCCCGAGCCTCGGCGGGTTTGTGTGCCCGGTGACAGTGATCGAGGCGGATCTTTGGCAACTCGGCCAGCTCAAGGCCGGGGACAAAGTGCAGTTCCTTCCCGTCGATCTCAAAACCGCCCGCAACCTAGCCTTGAAATGGAACCCTTGTAGGAGCCGGCTTGCTGGCGATGGGGCCCTAACAGACACCGCGTCAACTTCATCGCCAGCAAGCCGGCTCCTACAGGGGGTTGTATCGCCTGTTGTTATGGAGATTGGCCAGGACGATACGCGGTTGGTTGCGCGACTGTCGGGGGATACGCACCTGTTGCTTGAGATCGGCGCACCGGAACTGGACCTCGTCCTGCGCTTCCGCGCCCACGCCCTCATGCAAGCCCTGGAAAGCAAACACCTGCACGGCGTGATCGACCTCACACCCGGCATCCGTTCGCTGCAAGTGCACTACCAACCCGAGCAACTGCCGCTGGCCGATCTGCTCGGTATCGTCGCCGGTGAATGGGACGCGGTGTGCGCCGCCAAGGATCTGCAAGTGCCGTCGCGCATCGTGCATCTGCCGCTGTCCTGGGACGATCCGGCCTGCCAATTGGCGATCGAGAAATACATGACCACCGTGCGCAAGGACGCACCGTGGTGCCCGAGCAATCTGGAGTTCATCCGCCGCATCAACGACCTGCCGAACCTCGATGAAGTGCAGCGCACGGTGTTCGACGCCAGCTATCTGGTGATGGGGCTGGGCGACGTCTACCTCGGTGCGCCGGTCGCCACCCCGCTCGACCCGCGTCATCGTCTGGTGACCACCAAATACAACCCGGCCCGCACCTGGACTGCGGAAAACTCGGTGGGCATCGGCGGCGCGTACATGTGCGTGTACGGCATGGAAGGCCCCGGCGGTTATCAGTTCGTCGGTCGCACGTTGCAGATGTGGAACCGCTACCGCGAAGTCGCCGCGTTCGATGGCAAACCGTGGTTGCTGCGCTTCTTCGACCAGATCCGTTTCTACCCGGTGAGCGCCGATGAACTGCTGCGCATCCGTCGGGATTTCCCCCTCGGGCGCTTCGATTTGAACATCGAACACAGCCAGTTGAACCTCGCGGACTACCAGGCGTTCCTGACCAAAGAGTCCTCGAGCATTGCAGCTTTTCGGGATCAACAGAAAGGCGCGTTCAACGCCGAGCGCGAGCGCTGGATCGCCAGCGGCCAGGCCCACTTCGACAGTGAGGAAGCGGCCCCGGAAACGACCGAAGACGCACCGTTGGCCAGTGGCGAAATGAGCGTCGACAGCCACATCGCCGGCAACCTCTGGCAGGTCCAGGTGGAGACCGGCAGCCGCGTCGCTGCCGGCGATGTGCTGGTGATTCTGGAGTCGATGAAGATGGAAATCCCGCTGCTCGCACCGATGGCCGGCGTGGTGCGCGAAATCCGCGTGCAACCGGGTTCGGCCGTGCGCGCCGGACAGCGCGTCGTGGTGCTGGAACTCGACTGAACCCATTTTGCAAAGGACTCACTTCATGACCATCAATCTGCAACTCGACGCCCTGCGCAGCGCTTATCGCGACGCCAGCATCACACCGCGACAGCTGCTGCTGAACCTGCGCGATAAAGCCGCCGCCCTGAACCCGGACTATCACCTGTTCATTCATTTGCTCAGCATTGAAGAACTGGAGCCGTACCTCGCCGCGCTCGACGGCCGCGATATCGACAGCCTGCCGCTGTACGGCGTGCCGTTCGCGATCAAGGACAACATCGATCTGGCGGGCATTCCGACCACGGCAGCGTGCCCGGCATTTGCCTATGTGCCGCAGCAGTCGGCGACCATCGTCGAGCAATTGCTGGCGCTGGGCGCGATTCCGCTGGGCAAGACCAATCTCGACCAGTTCGCCACCGGCCTCAACGGCAGCCGCTCGCCGTATGGCGCGTGCCCGAACAGCGTGTTGCCGGAATATCCGTCGGGCGGTTCCAGCGCCGGTTCTTCGCTGGCGGTGGCGCTGGGCGTGGCGAGTTTTTCGTTGGGCACGGACACGGCGGGCTCGGGGCGAGTGCCGGCGGGGTTGAACAATCTGGTGGGGATGAAAGCCACCAAGGGGTTGATCTCCACGGCGGGCGTGGTGCCGGCGTGTCGTACGCTCGATTGCGTCACGACCTTTACCGCGACGGCTCGGGAAGCCAGTCAGTTACTGGCGCTCACCGCGCATCTCGATCCACGGGACGAATACAGCCGCCGTAATCCGCTGTGGAATGACGGCTCGGCGTTCGGCACACCGCGCCCCTTTCGCTTCGGCGTACCGCGTGCGCAGGACCTGGAGTTCTTCGGTTGCCCTGAAGGTCCGCTGTTGTTCGGCGATGCCATCGACCGGCTCAAGGCGTTGGGCGGTGAAGCCGTGGTACTGGATTTGTCGCCTTTCCTTGAAGCGGCGCGCCTGCTGTATGAAGGCCCGTGGGTGGCGGAGCGCTACAGCGTCGCCGGCGAGTTGATGGAGCAAAATCCTCAAGCGGTGTTGCCGGTGATTCGTGCGGTGCTGGCCAAGGCACCGGCGGTGAACGGTGTGCAAACCTTCCGCGCCCAATATCGGCTGCAAGCCTTGAAAGCGCTGTGCGACAAAGCGCTGGAAGGACTCGATTGCGTGGTCACGCCAACCATCGGCCGTCCCGTCACACTGGCAGAGCTTGAGGCTGAGCCGGTGCTGCGCAATTCGGAACTGGGTTACTACACCAACTTCATGAACCTGCTCGATTACGCCGCCGTCGCGGTGCCGAGCGGGTTCATGGGCAATGGTTTGCCGTGGGGCGTGACGGTGTTTGGCCGGGCGTTTACCGATCAGTATTTGTTGAGTGTGGCGGATGCGTTTCAGCGTCGCTCTCCTGCGCCCGCAACGGTCGCGCGCAACGATCGTGCACGGTTGGTGGTGTGCGGCGCGCATCTCGATGGGCTGGCACTGAACTGGCAGTTGAAGCGGCGCGGTGCGACGTTGGTCGAGACGACGTTCAGTTCGCCGGACTATCAACTGCATGCATTGGCCGGTGGCCCGCCGTTTCGTCCGGGGATGGTGCGGGTGAAGGATGGCGGCGTAGCGATTGCGGTGGAGGTCTGGGAGTTGCCGAGCAGTGAGTTGGGGTCGTTTTTGACCGGGATTCCGGCGCCGCTGGGGTTGGGCAAGGTGCAACTGGCGGATGGGCGTTGGGAGAGTGGGTTTATCTGTGAGGCGTATGGGCTGGAGGGGGCGGTGGATATCAGTCATTTGGGCGGATGGCGTGCGTACCTGACAGATTTGAGGTGATCTTTCGATTCGCGGGCAAGCCTCGCTCCTACAGGTTTACGCAATCCCCTGTAGGAGCGAGGCTTGCCCGCGAAGACGTCAGCACAGGCACCACAAGACCTGATCCTCGCCGATTCACCCCACAAATCCCGCAGTTATTTCCCCGCAGTCCCACTAGAATGCTCCCCAACGGGTCACTGCCAACGGAATCGCCATGCTGCTTCACTCGCCGCTGTATTCGCAACGTTCGCTGGTCCTCACGCTGATCGCGCTGCTGGGCGCAGGTTTTCTCGCCACGTCATTTCTCAGCTACTACGCCTCGCGCGCCTCGATCCGCGACAACATCGTCAACACCGAGCTGCCGCTGACTTCGGACACGGTCTACTCGGAAATCCAGAAAGACCTCGTCAGACCGATCCTGATTTCCTCGATGATGTCCCGCGACACCTTCATGCGTGATTGGGTGGTCAACGGCGAACACGACCCCGACCAGATGACCCGCTACCTCAACGAAGTCATGACCCACTACGGCGCCTACACCGCATTTTTCGTCTCCAACGGCACGCTCACCTACTACCACGCCAAAGGCGTGCTCAAGCAGGTCAAGGTCACTGAGCCGCGCGATGCCTGGTATTTCCGCGTGCGTGACATGGCTGCCCCTTACGAGATCAACGTCGACCCGGACCTGGCCAACAAGGACAACCTGACGTTCTTCATCAACTACAAGGTCTACGACTACAACAACCGTTTCATCGGCGCGGCAGGCGTTGGTCTGACCGTCGATGCGGTGATCAAGCTGATCGACAAGTATCAACAGCGCTATCAACGCAGCGTGTATTTCGTCGACAGCTTCGGCCGATTGGTGCTTACCGGTGCCGAGGGTGGCCCGCAGGGCGCGCATATCGGCCAGAAACTCAACGACCTGGAAAGCATGAAAGGCCTGGTCAACCAGCTGCCCAAGCCCCACAGCGGCAGCTACGAATATTCCGTCCAGGGCCAGGGCCATTTCCTCAACGTGCGCTTCATTCCAGAACTGAACTGGTACCTGTTCGTCGACAAACGCGAAGACGGCGCCCTCAGCGAAATCCGCCAGTCGCTGTACCTCAACCTGCTGATCTGCTTGCTCGTGACCCTGACTGTGCTGGCCCTGCTCAATCGGGTGATCAAGCGTTATCAGGGCAAGATCCAGGCGCAGGCGACCCTCGACAGCCTGACCGAACTGCCGAACCGTCGCGGCTTCGATCTGCTGGCCGCACAAGCCATGCACGAAGCCCAACGCGAGCCGAAACCGCTGACCGCGTTGCTGCTGGATCTGGACCATTTCAAGGCCTTGAACGACACCTACGGTCACCTCGCCGGCGATCAGGTACTGATCGGCTTCGCAAGGGATCTGGAGAGTTGCCTGCGCCATTCCGACATCGTCTGCCGTTGGGGCGGCGAAGAATTCATCGTGCTGCTCAAGGACACGGACGGTGAGACCGGTCTGATGATTGCCGAGAAAATTCGTCAGCATGTCGAAGAACAGCTTTATGCCTACAACGGTCACACCTTGCATCTGACGGTCAGCATTGGCTTGACCACGCTGCAACCGGATGACACCTTGCACACCCTGCTCTCCCGCGCCGATCATGCGATGTATCGGGCCAAGCAATCCGGCCGTAACCGTACCTGCGCGGAAATGCCTCACACCAGTTATGCATAGTCCTACATGAACAAGCCTGAATTCTGCCCGGCCTGCGGCGCCTCCAACGACTGCACCCTGGCCGACCCGCGAACCGCCGATCGGGCCTGCTGGTGCTACGGCGTCAGCATCGACCCGGCAGTGCTCGAAGCACTGCCGCCCGAACTGCGCGACAAATCCTGCCTGTGCCCGCGCTGCGCGCAGGTCGAGGCGCAGTTGTAAGCATCCTTGTGGCCGATCACGTAAGATGCGCGGCCCCTTTCCTGCCGATGTTTTGTCATGCGTGTTGACCGTTTCCTCAGCAACCTGCCCCGCTTCAACCGTAAGCAGGTTCGCCTGTTGCTGGTGGAAAAGCGCGTGCGGGTCAACGGAAAAATCGTCAGCGACCCTCACACCGAGGTGCTGGAGTTCAGCCGCGTCGAAGTCGATCAAGAAGTGCTTCAACTAGGCAAACCCGCCCGCTATTTCATGCTGCACAAGCCACCCGGTTGCGTCAGCGCCACCCGCGATCCGGAGCACCCGACGGTGCTCGATCTGTTCGACGAACCGGACAAGGACGACCTGCACATCGCCGGCCGCCTGGATTTCAACACCACCGGCCTGATGCTGATCACCAACGACGGCAGCTGGTCGAGACGACTGACCCAGCCGCAGACCAAATTGCCCAAGGTCTACTACGTCGAGACCGAGCAGAACATCGGCCCGGAATATGCTTTGAAATTCACCGAGGGCCTGTACTTCGCCTTCGAAGACCTCACCACGCTGCCGGCCGAACTGGCGCTGCTCGGGCCGAAGTCAGCACGGCTGAGCATCGTCGAAGGTCGTTATCACCAGGTGAAGCGGATGTTCGGCCACTTCGACAACAAAGTACTGCGCCTGCACCGCGAACGCATGGGGCCGCTGGTGCTCGACAGCACGTTGAAACCGGGCGAATACCGCCCTTTGAGCGATGAAGAGATCGGATTGATCTAAGCAGCCTACCGCTCAGCAGAAGTTGTCGAACAATTTACGAATGGCACTTGCGCGATGCCGACTCCCCTGCTTGAATCAGGTCGTCAGCCGAAATGTGACTGACGAGTCACAACATACATCTAAGAAACTTTTTGTCGGTTAGAGAACCTCAAGGTTCCGCCTCAGACCGACAGACTGCCCGCCAATAACAACACCCGTCGACCGGACTGCAATGGATCGACATGGGCCTTCAAATTCCAGGCATATGCCTACCTGTCACAAAGCTCGTGCAATCTCATTTGCGCGCATACCCGCTTGCCAGGAGTCTTATGACATGAGGCCAGAAATCGCTGTGCTGGATATACAAGGTCAGTATCGGGTTTACACGGAGTTCTATCGCGCAGACGCCGCAGAGAAGACCATTATCTTGGTCAACGGCTCGATGGCCACGACTGCGTCGTTTGCACAAACCGTGAAAAACCTCCACCCGCAGTTCAATGTGGTCTGCTACGACCAGCCCTACGCGGGCAAGTCAAAAGCCCACAACCTGCATGAGAAATTGCTGACCAAGGAAGTCGAAGGGCAGATCCTCCTGGAGCTGATCGACCACTTCGCCGCCGAACACGTGCTGTCGTTTTCCTGGGGCGGCGCCGCGACCCTGGTCGCCCTCGCCCAACAACCGCGACGGATCGAAAAAGCCGTGATCAGCTCGTTCTCCCCGGAGATCAACGCGCACATGCTCGACTACCTCGAGCGCGGCGTCGACTACCTCGGCAGCCGTGACGGCGACCGGGTCGGCAACCTGGTGAACAGCACCATCGGCAAACACCTGCCGACCCTGTTCAAGCGCTTCAACTATCGTCACGTCAGCAGCCTGGCCGATCATGAATACGGGCAGATGCACTTCCACATCAGCGACCTGCTGCACAGCGACCGCCAGTGCTTCTTCAAGGCGGCAGAGAAAATCAACGTGCCGGTGCTGTTCATGAACGGCGAATGGGACGAATACACCGCCGCCGATGGCGCGGCTTTGTTCGCCAACCACGTGCAACACGCCACGTTCACGACGCTGGATGCGACGGGCCACTTTCTCGACATGGAACACAAAGCCGCCTGCCGAGACAGTCGCAATGCGTTGCTGGGTTTCCTGAAACCTGAGCAACAGGCAAGCCGACCGCGTTACCACTACGTCCAGGACCAACATGCATTGTCCATTTGAAACAGCGTCATCGCGAGCAAGCTTCGCCGCCTAATGCAGTCCTGTAGGAGCGAGGCTTGCCCGCGAACGACCGTCACCCGGTCTGATGTCTTGTTTCACCTGTGCCAAAGCCATCTCGCGCAAAGAAAAACTTCATTTCCACGCGCACATCTGGTACAAAGTCAGCCGCTCTGAGCGGGTGTCGTATAATGGCATTACTCCAGCTTCCCAAGCTGATAACGAGGGTTCGATTCCCTTCACCCGCTCCACTATTTTCAAGGCCTCCAGCCTACCCCGCGTCAAAAAGGTGTCTGTTAAGGTGTCTGTTAAGGTGTCTGTTTCTGGTTTTTCAGAACACGAACAAACTAAAAACAGATACCAGCGCTTAGTTGACTTAGACCTATCCCCCCCTCCTGCACGCTTGCAACTGGCCAACACACCACTATTCGCATGCCACCCACAGCTGATCAAGCTTAGTCATACAACTCTGGCTCATCATCTCCCATCCCATGCCCAGGCATGACCCCGCGAACATCCGCGCGGGCTATTTCTCAGCACAAGTCTGATACAGTCGGCCCCGTTAAATTCGTTGACAGGGAGTCAAGCATGGCAAAGCCAGCTGCACGAATCACCGACCCAACCAGTTGTCCCATACCTGGGCACGGCTCCAAAGCTATCGATGTGTTCTTCGACGGCCTTGCAGCCGCTCGCAAAGGGGACACGTGCACTTGCGGTAGTGCGTTAGCCTCGGAAGTGTCCGGCACAGTGTTTATCAACGGCAAGAACGCCGCATTGGTCGGCACTGTCGGCACCCATGGCGACGTCGTGATCGGCGGTTCGGGTACGGTCATCATCGGAAGCTCCCACACCCCTGCCCCCTTTACTCCGCCTACGCCCATGGTCATTCACGGGAACTGGATCGGTTTTAAGATTTCCGCAGAAGAAAGCTACAAAGGATTTGCTTGCACGGCTCACTTTGACGATGGGTCTTCCATGCCCGGCGTCTTTGACGCAAACAACTCGGTCAAATTTTCCAACCCCACCGGAAAGGCATGCCATAAAGGACGAACGCGTCCGCGCAAGCTACGAGGGCAATATTCGACGAATGTCACAGCAGATATTCGCCGAGGTGCGGGCCGGCAACATAAGCGTTGAGGACGCGACAAAGTTCAGCAATGAGATGCGCAACAAAATCATGCTCGAACACCGCAAGCTGACCTCTGCGCAGGGCCTGGCCATCGTGCAAAAAAAGAAGAAAACCGGGAAAACACACAGCGAAATCCTGAACGAAAAATCTCAAACCCAGTTCAACAAAAATTACGAACAACTTTCAAAGGCCCAACAAAAAGAAGTCCTGTACAAAGCGCTGGAGCGGTCCGGAAGTGCCAATGCCAAGTTCACCTCTGGCACCAAAATCATGTCTGTTATGGGCAAGGTTGGCATCATCATGACAGCGGTGCTGGCCACTTACCAAATACTGAACGCAGACGACAAGGCCAAGGAAACGGCTCGTCAAGCCACGATCCTGGGTGGTGGTGCGGCGGGTGGATTTCTGGCGGGTTTGGGCATATCCGCACTTTGTGGTCCTGGAGCTCCGGCTTGCGCCATAGCCGTTGTTCTCATCGGTAGCATTGCTGGTGGCATTGCAGGCGGGGTCGCGGCTGATACGTTCGACGCAGAGCTAGAGGAGCTGGCCCATTGGGACATATTCTGACCCCCGCGGAACGAGCCAGCATCCAGATCGCGCTGGCAGAGGCTTTTGTAGACAGCACTGTCGACTACGCCTCTATTGCAGAACGAATCCGGGGCTATGACCCAAAGGTCGTTGAAGACATCTTGTACTCAGAGGTCGCGCCTGTGTGTTTCAGCAACCTTGAAACGCCCGTCCCTCCTGTTTGGACTGGTTTTCAGGATGAATGGTTACTAGATGAAATAGCCAAAGAACTCAAAGCGCGAGAAAACAGTTGGCTGCGACGTAGCTTCGACCTGTTAAAAGTTACATGGCTACGCTACAGCTACGGTTACATTTGGAAGGAGCTCATGAAATTTAATCAATTCCAGTAGCCCACCTGCACCAGCTTCCCAAGCTGATAACGAGGGTTCGATTCCCTTCACCCGCTCCAATCGAATTTATGTCTCACGTCAGGATGGTTTTGACGGGGGATGCAGGAACACAAAAAACCGGTCCAAGTGACCGGTTTTTTTGTGCCCTGAATCTGGAATCCCGCGAGCCAGCCGCAAGGCCAGCCGACCCGATGCCCCTACCCTGCCCGCACGCCATGCGGTGCTATACTTTTTCATGGCTTGAACGAAGTGAGAAGCGTTGCCCACGGGTACCGAAACCGACTGCAAATTCCGGCAAACGGCTGCAAGACAAAGGAGGTCTACGGCAAGCACGGGATGGGAGGTGTGGCATGAATCGACACTATTACATCAGTGACAATCTCGACGACCTTGAAGCCGTTGAAAATGAACTGGAAGCCAACGGCATCAACTCCGAACAAATCCATGTGCTCAGCGAACGTGTGGCTGATGTTGAACAACATCACCTGCACGAGATCAACTCGCTGATGGAGCAGGATGTCGTTCACTCTGGCGAAATCGGTGCGGTGATCGGTTTGCCACTCGCCGCGTTGGTCCTTGGCGGCGCCTACTGGCTGGGCTGGACCGAATCCGTCGCAGGCTGGATGCCTTTTATCTTTCTCGCCGTTGTTATATTCGGCTTCTGCATCTGGGAAGGCGGTTTTTTTGGTATTCAGGTGCCAAACGCTCACTTCCGCAGTTTTAAACAGGTGGTAGAAGAGGGAAAACACATTTTCTTTGTGGACGTCGAGCCGAATCAAGAACCGGTATTGGACGGAGTTATCGAACACCATCCACTGCTGAAGATTGCCGGTACGGGCACGGCAGCCCCTCACTGGACAGTCGCCTGGCTGCACAGGTGGCATCAGTTCAAACGAACGATATAACGGCATTGGTTGCCGATCAGTCCCCGGAGGCTCAAGGTCGTCCGGGCGTTTCCTATTGACCGAAGAAAATCACCCGGCTGAGAAACACATAGTCCGCCTCGGTGGCCATCAGTCCGACAAGCACCAGCAAACACAACGGTGGCACCAGGATGGCGTAGACCATGGCCAATCGCTCCCAGGCCATGTGCATGAAGATGGAGACGATCAAACCGGCCTTCAGCAACATGAAGGTGATGATCAGGGCCCAGCGAAGGTAGCCGTGGAAGTGAAAGTAATCGACCAGGTACGACAGGGTACTGAGGACGAATAACAGCCCCCAGATTTTCAGGTACAGGCTGATCGGATGTTGCTGACCTTGAGCATGCGCCATCATCAGTGCTCCTCTGCGGATCCTGCTCTCCCCTTCATGAACAGCGTCCCGGACTTACCATAAGTAGAAAAACGCAAAAATAAACACCCACACCAAATCCACGAAGTGCCAGTACAGCCCGGCTATCTCGACGTTTTGATAGTTTCCGGAGCGCTCATAATCTCCCCGCAATACTTTCCTCGCCACAATGCTGAGGTAGAGGGCGCCGATGGACACATGCAGCCCGTGAAAACCGGTAATCATGAAAAAGCTGGCGCCAAATTGCGCTGCTCCCATGGGGTTCCCCCAGGGACGTACCCCTTCTGCGATGAGCTTGCTCCATTCAAATGCCTGCATGCCGACGAAGGTCACGCCCAAGGCAGCGGTCGCCAACATCAGGGCCGTGGTTTTCGCGCGATCACGGCGATAGGCATAGTTCACGGCCATGGCCATGGTGCCGCTGCTGCTGATCAGCACAAACGTCATGATGGCGATCAGAATCAGCGGGATTTCTCGACCGGCGATGGTCAAGGCGAACACTTCACTGGGGTTTGGCCAGGCCGTGGTGATGGTCATGCGAACCGACATGTAGCCGGTCAAGAAACAGGTGAATATAAACGTGTCGCTGAGCAGGAATATCCACATCATCGCCTTGCCCCAAGGCACCTGCTTGAAAGCCTCCTTGTCCGAGGCCCAGTCATTGGCGATGCCTTGCCATCCTGGTGCAGACGGCGAGCCGAGGGGATTGGATGAACTTTCGCCTGGAGCTTGTGGATGCGATGCCATGGCTGATCACCTCAAGCCGCAGAGTCTGGCGATGGCTTCATAAGTCTGTGGCGTGCTGGTCAGCAAAGCGAATAACACAATCCACAGACCCAATAAGTAATGCCAGTAGATGGCACAGAGTTCTACGCTGGCGCTGAGTTGCGGCAACGGCACGCGACTCAGGAATCTGGCGACGGTCCTGCCCCAGGCAAACAACCCGCCCAGCAGGTGGAGCCCGTGTACACCGGTCAACAGGTAGAAGAAACTATTGGCCGGGTTGCTGGCGACAAAGTAGCCCCAGGCGACAAACTGCTGCCAGACCCAGAACTGCCCCGCCAGAAACGCAATTGCAAATACGCCTCCCACTACAAAGCCAATGACCGTTGCGTTCAGCCGGGCCTGGCGAGCGGCCATGCGCGCCCACTGCAACGCGATGCAACTCAACACCAGAAATGCCGAATTCACCCAGAGTTGCCATGGATTGGCTAACGGCGCCAAGGGCTCTGTCAGCGGTAGCCAGTCAGACATTTGTGAACGGGCGATAAAGGCCAGCAGAAAGAGAAAGAACAACGAACTCACCACGACCAGAAACAGGCGCAGGCCTATTTTTGCGGTCTGGTTTCGATTGGCACCTTCAGCGGACTGAATCCCTTCGGGATCACGACTCCAGCTGCCGTTAGGGTCCGCGCCATCGGCGTTTTTCAACAGCAGTCTGTTCATGTTTTAACGTCCGCTGCCCGGGTTCCGGCACTGAGCTGCCGCATCTGCTCCAGCTCCTCGGCGGAGACTGTTTGCGGCACGAAATCCTGTTCGATCCCCGGAACGCTGTAGTCATAGGCCCAACGATGCACGACCGGCAGCTTCGCGCCCCAGTTACCGTGTATCGGCGGAGTGTTCGGCGTTTGCCACTCCAGGCTGGCCGCGCCCCACGGGTTGCCGCCAGCGGGCTTGCCCTTGAATGTGCTCCAGGCCAGGTTGAACACAAACAGCAACTGGGAAACGCCGACGGTCAAGGCCACCACCGTAATGAAAGCATTCAACTCTTGCGCCGACTGCGGGATGAACGCGTAGTTGTCATAAGCGTAATAACGGCGCGGCATGCCCTGGAAACCCAGGTAGTGCATGGGGAAGAAGATGGCGTAGGTGCCCAGGAAGGTAATCCAGAAATGCAACTTGCCCAGCGTGTCATTCAACAGGCGCCCGGTGACTTTCGGAAACCAGTGATAAATGCCGCCAAACACCACCAGTACCGGCGCGACGCCCATGACCATATGGAAATGGGCGACGACGAAATAGGTGTCCGAGAGCGGAATGTCCACGATCACATTGCCGAGAAACAACCCGGTCAGGCCACCGACCAGGAAGGTGACGATAAAGGCCAGGGCAAACAGCATCGGCACGGTCAGATGAATGTCGCCGTGCCACAGGGTCAGCACCCAGTTGTATACCTTCAATGCAGTCGGCACCGCGATGATCAAGGTGGTGACGGCGAAGAAAAAGCCAAAGTACGGGTTCATTCCGCTGACATACATATGGTGCGCCCAGACCACAAAGCTGAGTACGCCAATCGCGATAATGGCCCACACCATCATTCGGTAACCGAAGATATTTTTCCGCGCATGGGTGCTGATCAGGTCCGAGACCAGGCCAAACGCCGGGAGCGCAACGATGTAGACCTCCGGGTGGCCAAAGAACCAGAACAGGTGCTGGAACAAGATGGGGCTGCCCCCTTGATGATCGAGTTGCTGCCCCAGCGAGATGATCGCCGGCATAAAGAAACTGGTGCCCAACAGTTTGTCGAACAGCATCATGACGGCGCTGACAAACAACGCCGGGAACGCCAGCAAGGCCATGATCGAGGCCATGAAGATTCCCCACACCGAGAGCGGCATGCGAAACAACGTCATGCCGTGGGTGCGCGCCTGCAACACCGTGGTGACGTAGTTCAACCCGCCCATGGTGGCGGCAACAATAAAAATCGCCAGAGAGACGAGCATCAGGACGATGCCCCACTCGACTCCCGGTGTCCCCTGAGTAATGGACTGTGGCGGATAGAGCGTCCAGCCCGAACCGGTGGGGCCGCCCGGGACAAAGAAACTGGAGAGCAACACCACGACCGCCAACAGGTAAAACCAGTAGCTGAGCATGTTGACGTAGGGGAAGACCATGTCGCGGGCGCCCACCATCAGCGGGATCAGATAGTTGCCGAAGCCCCCCAGAAACAAGGCCGTCAGCAAATAAATAACCATGATCATGCCGTGCATGGTCATCGCCTGGTAATAAGCACTGGCGTCCATGAACGCCAAACTGCCGGGGAAGCCGATCTGCATGCGCATCAAGCCGGACAGCACCACGGCGATAAGACCCACGAACAGCGCCGTCAAGGAATATTGAACGGCAATGACCTTGTGGTCCTGACTCCAGATGTATTTGGTCAGGAAACTTTTCGGCTCGTGCAGTGCCTCTGTTTCGGCTTGCTCCGCATAGGCCATCACGTCATCCTCCTGCCGAAGTTTCAGTGTGTTTCTGGCGGCTTTACGGCGATTTCCCTGGCTCAGCCTTGCTCGCTTCAGCGTCAGCGTTCGCTTTGGATTTGATAAAAGCGATCAGGGCGTTCAGCTCCTTGTCGCTCGGCGTGAAGGGCGGCATAACGGCTGCGTAGCCCTTGACGATTTTGGCAGCGGGATTGAGAACCGACTCTTTCAAATAGCCCTCATCGACCTTGATGCTCGTACCGTCGGCAAGGGTTTCTGCCTTGCCATACAGGCCCTGCCAACCGGGGCCGATACCCTTGCTGCCATCGACACTGTGACAGGCCAGACAACCGAGCGACTGCGCCAGCCGCTGTCCCTGCGCCACCAGATCGTCACCTGAACCCGACACGTCGCCGGTAGACGGTTCTTCGGCTGGCTGCCCGGCACCCAGCGATTTGATCAGGGCGATGAGAGCAGCCAATTCATCATCCTTGAGAGTATAGGCCACCATCACCGGCGGGTAGCCTTGCACCAGGCGGGCCTTCGGATCGAGGATCGACTCTTTGAGGTAAGCCTCATCGACCTGCACGCTGCTGCCATCGGCGAGTTGTTCGGTGCGGCCGTACAAGCCCTTCCATCCCGGGCCGAGACTGGCACTGCCATCCTGGCTATGGCAGGCATGGCAGCCGTATTGCTCGACCAGTTGGCGACCTTTTTCCAGCACGCTGTCCCGACCGGGCCTGGCGGCTGTGGTCAATGTCTGCGCAAAGGTCGGCTGGCTGCCCAGCCATTGCGCGAAGGCGGCCTGGTCGACCACGATCATATTGCCGCGCATATTGTAATGACCGACGCCGCAATACTCGGCACACAGCACTTCATACTTGCCCATGACAGTTGGCGTAAACCAGAAGTACGACACCATTCCCGGCACCATGTCCATCTTGCTGCGAATCTGCGGTATATAAAAATTGTGCAGAACATCTTTGGAGCGCAACAAGACTTTCACCGGTTGATCGACCGGCAGACGAACTTCATTACTTCTGACTATTACATCGTCCTGCCCAACAGGGTCCTTGGGATCAAGACCGAGTGGATTGACCGAATCAACAAGCTTGATATCCGACTTCCCCAACTTCCCGTCCTGGCCCGGAAAACGAAAAGCCCATTGCCATTGCTGGGCGACCACCTCTAGTTCATACGCATTTTTTGGCACCCGGATAAAATCGTTATAAACAACAAGACCCGGCGCCAACATCCCGGCAATCCCGATCGACGTCACGACAATCAGCCAGAATTCCAACCGTTTATTTTCTGGCTGGTAGGCGGCCCTGACGCCCTCCTTGTGACGGAAACGCATGACGGCCACCGCCATGAACACGGTGATGGCGATGAAAAATATCCCGCTGATGACCAGCGTGATGAACAGCGTGGTGTCTATTGAACCCCAATTGGAAGCGGGTGGTGCCGCATGCCAGGGCGCTAATAAATGGAAGAGCACGGATGCAATAACGATCAGGACAAGAATAATTGCCATTGCCATTTTGCCTTCTTCCTATTCCTGTCACTCATTGGCATGCATAAGCATCCCCACAGAACAGCAGCGTCTAATCACGACTCATCCGACGCCAAAACAGGCTGACCCAATACCACCTTTCGTCGTGGCAAAGTTCGCTGGAAGTATAGTTCATGGGCGCTACAGACGCTGTTGCTACAAGGCCCGCGCACCTGGATATTCCAACCTGGGCATCAAGCTGATTATTTAAAATCCATTCGCTATATCTAACTGTCTCTATTAAGTAACACCCCTTCGGACTAATAAGGCGCGCAGAGACATCGAGTAAGCGAAACGCGGTGGCCAGCTATAATTAGTATCTGTGTTACGCAGGCAGGGATCGGCTGAAAATGCCACTGAAGACGGTCCTTGTCGGGTATAGCGGTCAGACCCATGACGGCTAAGAGCTACAACGTCCAGCCGTCCACAACGGAGATTTCGTCATGAGTGCCTTGACGATCGAAGGCTGGTGCAAATTCAACGGCGCACAAAAATCGACCCCAATAGGTGAAATCCATTTTTACGTCGATGGCCCCCTCCACCGGGGCCTGGAGGAGGCTGAAGAACGCTTGCAGGAGACCCATGAAAAGGAAGCCATGGTTGACGTCGACATGAGCACACTGGAGTTGATCTTGCCAGGGGGCTACGGGCCTTTGTCCGACTGCCAGATGCGCGTCTATATCCACAACGAGCGCGGCCAGTTTCATCTGGTGGGACATCGAGCGAGTGATGGCTGCCTGATCTACAGCAACGCGGTTTTGGTTGATCAGTTGATTGATTAGCGGCTAAGGGATTTTCGGTTCTCAAATGCGCGAAAGGGGCGGACGAAAAGAGTGGCGTCTGCCCCCTGCTTCATCAACGCGTCGCGACGATAAGGTGTCGGGTGGGGCATAGGAATAAATTAACGTTTTCACATAAAGTCGATGCTTTGTTAGCGTTTTTCTCGGGCCAGTAAAGGTTTTTTATGGGCGGGACTTGTTGGGACACTGACACTTCATCCTGAACGGCCAATCAACACCTGAAAAACCAGGGGTCAAGTACACGAATACTGGTGGCCAAAAAGTGGCCAATAGCTGAATAGGCAAGGTCCTACACGACTCTGGGAATTGTCCGTAGACTTGTCCATTGCTGTGCTTTTGTCATGAGACCTATAGTCCGAACGCGCCCAAATGGCGTATTGGGTTTGGCGACTCGATGGTAAAGGCATAGAAACCTCCGGGTCCGCTCGGAGCGTTTCTAAGCGCTTGGCTACTTTTTTTTGGTGGCTGTGCGTGGGAGACCTTCGGGTCTGCCGGTTTGTGCCTTGTCCGGTTCGCCAACCCGCGTACAGCTGCCACCCATTGTTTGGCGACAACGAGTGGCAGGTGACTTCACTTCACTTCAAGGTAACCACTCATGAATGACTACATGGCTTTAACCAGCAACGCCGACGACCTCCCCACCTTCTACGTCAACACCACCCAACCGCTGCATTCCCTTCTCAGCTCCGCCCGCTACAGAATCGGCGCGGTAACGCAGGTCCTGGAAAACCTCGCGATGCGTGGTGAAATCATCACCGACTCGGTGATTCTCAGCGACTTCGCACTGCTCTGCTCCATACCGCTACGCGATGGCTGCGATGTGATGGATGTCATTGCGCGACGTATGGATACGGAAAAGTAGTGCCGTGATTTGAGGGCGTCTTTCGAGGCGCTCTCCGCATTTAACCGCCCCACGTATAGTTTCCGTATAGATCCCCGCCCCCCAGTAAAGAAGCCGTAGCGCCCCCTCAAACCCGCCCAAAAACCACCTACCCTGCCCTCTCACCTTTCACGCAGAGATCAGCATGGACAATTCAGAGTTGGGGCTCATGATCATTTCAATGATCGGGTTATTCGGCTTTGCGTCGTTTCTTTTCGATTACTTGAGCACCAAGCGAAGGGACAGATGACGTTCCGCGTTATCCGTCCCTTTTCCGCACTTAGCGGGTGGCGACGATGAACAATCGCGGGAATGGCAGCAGCACCGAACCATCGCTCAGCGTCGGGTACGCCTGTTCGATAGCGGTGTGATATTGCTTGAGGTATTGCGCCTTTTCCGCGTCATCCAGCGGTTCGAGAAACGGCCGCAAGCCGCTGCCCTTGAACCACTCGACCACGCCTGACGCACCGCCCGCCAGCGGATGATGGTAGGTGGTGCGCCACACATCGACGCGCGCGCAGTGCGGTCGCAGCATCGAGTAATAGTCGCTGGCACTGGCCATTTCCGTGCGTTGCCCGGCGGCGTCGGCCAATTTGCTGGCCCACGGGCCATCGGCAGCGACTTCGCGCATCAGGCGATGGGACGGTTCGTTGAGGTTGTCGGGCATCTGAATCGCCAGGCTGCCACCGGGAGAAAGCTTGCTCACCAGAGCCGGCAGCAAATTCGCGTGATCGGGCAGCCACTGCAACACCGCATTGGCGAAGATCACGTCGAACGGGCCGCTCTCGTTCCAGGTGCCGATATCCACGGTGTCGAATTGCACCTGCGGCAAGCGCTTGCGGGCGGCTTCGATCATGTCGGTCGAACTGTCGACGCCGCGCACCGTGGCGCTGGTGAAGCGTTCCAGCAACAGCTCGGTCGAGTTGCCGGGGCCGCAACCGATGTCGATGGCCGAGCGTGCTTCAACGGGCGGGATCGCCGCGAGCAGATCCCGGGCCGGGCGCGTGCGTTCATCTTCAAAAGCGACGTATTGCTTGGCGGACCAACTCATTGCGTTCTCCTGTCGAATCGTTGTCCGGGCCTTGGCCGACAACCGGTTCGCTACGATACCTCGCCCCACGCATCCCTCCCTACCCGACTTTTGGATGTTCGAAGGATATGCAGGTCGTTTCTTATCGCCAAATGATCAGAATCCATAACCATATCGACCGTTCGTCGAGCCACCACCAAAGCAGTTTTGACAGCCTGAATTTCACTTCTATAGTCCAATCGCGGCCCGTCGGAAGGAACCCGAACCCGTTGGTTTGTACTCAAGGAGCAAGGCCAGCTCATGCCCGTGACAGGTGGGTTCCGTCCGTAGTGTTTGCGCAACGACCGCAAGGCAAGCAAGCGTTGTTGAGCCTGGAAAGATGCCAGGCATTCACTATGAACAAGGAGTTTCACTATGTCTCGAGTCACGGATGTACTGGTTTCCATTGACACCGAAACCATTCTGAAAAACTACCCGAACATCAGCAAAAACCCTGCTGCACCAACGCTGATCGACGTCAATCACGTGTACATGGTGACCAACCAGAACAACGTGGTGAGCGGCCAGGCCGGCGGCGAACTCAACTTGAAGGCCCAGGTGGGCGACCTGATTCGCTGGCGTGAAACCAGCCTGTCGCAGAGCTTCGAGACCGCAGTGATTTTCTACAAGTTCGTCGGCAATATCGGCCTCGACTTGATCTCCACACCCACGCCACGCAAGGCTGTCGCCTGCGTTGCCGTGCCCAACACCAGCAATCCATCGGTGCCCAGCTGCCAGAAAGTCGATAACCATTACTGGTCTTCGGAAACCCTGTCCAGCGGCAGCGTGACGTATCACTTCCACTTCCTGATCGTGGATCGCGAGTGCAAGATCGTCGGCTGCTGCTCGTGGGACCCGTTCATTACCATCCGCAACTGACGAGCGTCAGGCCCCTTGGCAACGAGGGGCTTTTGCTGACTGCGTTGCCGCCTCGACAGGAACGGAATGCCTTGCATAAACCGAAGCGGCTACCGTCAAGTGTCACCATCATGAAAGGAATCCATGATGACTTCCGAACCGATCAAATCTCCTTCCTCAAGCGTCGCGACTGCCAACAATGTGTTGCTGATCGTCGATGCCGAATCACTGCTTCTACGCTACCCGGACCCGAGTCTTGAGGCGGACAATCCGACACCCATTTCCGATGGATTCGTCTTCAGCATCAACGGATCGCCAGAACCACAAAGTACAACAAATGACAGCCTGATCACGTTGACCGCTGGCAGCAATGCGACTTTCCATATCCGTGGAAGAACCGTCAGCTTGCTCGCTGAGCACAGCGTGGTGTTTTACGAGATGTCTGTGGGTGACGCCGGCGTATTGTCGACGCCGGAACTGGTGGTACGGGGCAGCCTGACAGTGCCAGCACCCGACGCTGAAAACCCGACTGAACCGGGCACTCACCAGGCCGATGATCATTATTGGGCATGCACCCGACTCGCCGCCGGAGTTGAGGCGTGTGAGCTGCATTTCATGCTGGTTGATAAAAACTGCGAGGCGTTGGGGTATTTCAGTTGGGCGGTTGAAGTAAGGGTGCCCTGATCTGTAGGAGCCGGCTTGCTAGCGATGGCATCACCGCGGTTAATCAGCCACACCGCGTTGTCCGGATCGCCAGCAAGCCGGCTCCTACAGAAAGCGCGTCAGCAATCTGCTTGCAGCGCCCTGGCCATTTGCAGGTGGTTCTGCAGTTTGGGCAGGGTTTCTTCAGCGAAGGCTTTGATTTCCGGTACGTCCGTGCTCTGCGCCTCCTGCTCCAGTTGTTCGATGGCTTCCTGCGTGGTTTTCACCTGGCTGGCGGCGTATGCCTGATCAAAAGAATCGCCCTCCTGCACTTGCGGCATCAAGGCTTTGGCCTTGTCGACCACCTCTTCCCGTGGCGCTACCGGCAGATCCAGTTGCCTGGCGATTTTCGCCAGGTGCTGGTTCGCAGTGGTGCGGTCGTTGATGACGATGATGGTGAAGTCCTTGATCTCTTTGGATTCGGATTTCTGGTGCGCCAGGCGACTGGCTTCGATGTCGGCCATGCCTTTGGCCGAGGCATCGTTGATGAATTCGGCGGGGGACTGGGCAAAGGCACTGCTGGCACACAGGCCCAGTAACGTGGCAAATCCGGTGCTGCATAATCGGGTGGCCATCTGGCTCATGGTCGCGCCCTCCTCTCTATAAATTCAAACGGGAGCTTTCGCTCCCGCCTCTCAATCAAAACCACTTTCACCACTACTTGGATTTCTGGCCACCTTTGCGGCCCATGTCGGGTTTCAAAGGTTCTTTATCGACAGTCGTGGTGGTCGTTTTCCCACCTTTGCGACCGGCTTCAGACGCCTTCGTTCGATCGTTGGCGAAACTTCCCGAGTTCGAGTTTCTTGAGTTAGGCATGATTCTCTACCTCTTGGTGATGATCGCAGCGAGCAGGAGCCCGCATAGGATCTGAATTTCCATCACCGCAAAGGTTTAAAAAAAAAGGGATCGACGCGACGAACGGTGCCGTGGTTTTCAGGCCCCGAGTCGCAGGTGATGCTGGCGTTTGGCTGTGTACATCGCCTCGTCGGCATGGCGGAACAATTGCTTTTCTTCCGTGCCATGCTCGGGAAAATGTGCGACGCCGATGCTCAATTGAATGTTCAGGCTGTGCCCATCCAGCCGCAGCGGTTGCGCCAGGATATGACGGATTTTGCCCGCCACGCTGTCGGCATCTTCCGAGGCCTGAATGGTGTGCAGCAGCACCACGAACTCATCGCCGCCGATGCGCGCCACGGTGTCGGTTTCCCGCACGCAGCCTTTCAGACGATTGGCGACCGCTTGCAGCAGCATGTCGCCGACTGCATGGCCGTGGGTGTCGTTGACTTCCTTGAAGCGGTCGAGGTCGACGTACAACAGCGCCATGCGCCCGCTTTCCGACTTGGCCAGTGCCAGTGAGGCTTTCAGCCGGTCCCGGAGCAACTCGCGATTGGGCAGTTGGGTCAGTTGATCGTATTGGGCCATGCGCTGCAGTCGGGCGTGCAACTGCTTGCGCTCGATGGCGGTGGCGACCTGGGCGCACACGAACTGCAACAGTTCCTTGTCTTGCTCGGTGTAGCGCTCGCCGCCCGCCACGCTTTTGACGATCAGCGCGCCGATGGTGCCTTTCTGGGAGTTCAACGGCACGCCCAGCCAGCATGGCGAATGCTGGCCCGTGACCAGCGCCTCGAATCCAGCGGGGGTGTTTTCCTGATTCGGGGTCAGCAGGATCGGTTGACCGCTGCGGATCACTTCGGCACACAAGCGTCCGGTCACCGTTCCAGGCTGTTCGGGTTGCTGCTCGTTGTCGTCGACGTGGTAAGGGAAATTGAGCTGCGCGCAATGCTCGTCATACAGCGCCACGGAGAAGTTCAGCGCCGGCAGCCATTCACCGATGATCAGGTGGATGCGTTTGAACAACGCCAGCAAATCCTCCGCCGCGTGGGCCGCTTCGGAGATCGCGTACAGCGCCGCTTGTCGGGACTCGGCCTGCTTGCGTTCGGTGATGTCACGGGCCACGGCGATGCGCAGTTGATCGACTTCCGACCAGCGTGCGGACCACAGGATATGCACCACCCGGCCATCCTTGCGCACGTAGCGGTTTTCGAAGTTGAGTTTGGGGTCGCCGCCCATGATCTCCCGCGCGGCGTCGAGGGTGCGCTGGCGGTCGGCGGGATGCACCAGTTCGATCATCGGCTGGCCGACCAACTCGTCAGGCGTGTAGCCGAAAATGCGCTCGCAGGCCGCGCTGACAAAAACGAAGCGACCCTGTTTATCGACCGCGCAAACGGCGTCCAGCAGTAGATCGATGTAACTCGCCGACGGCGCGGAATTTCTGGTTGCCATGGTGCAGAGAGCATGTCCGAACAATGCAGCAATAAAGAACCATCCCTGACCAGTGATGATGCCGCTGACGCGTCCCTGCGATCAGTTTCAAGCCTTGTTCGGCATCAACCCCGGCAAGGCATGCACCAGGGCGTTGATGGCGAAACCGATAAACATCACCCCGCACAACCGGGTGATCGCCAGTTCATGCCGTTGATACAGGCTGCGCACCTGCCGTGCACCGACGATGCCAATGAGGATAGCGTAGGCGATCAAACCGCCAACGAAGCTCAGAACGATCAGCCACGGCAACATCGACCAATGCAGCAGTTCCGCACGACTGGACAGCAACGCCGTAAAAGTCGCCACCGCCACCGGATAGGCTTTGGGATTGGTCAGACCGAACAGAATGCCGTGCCAGAACGGCTGCCGCGCCGGGCCTTGCGGCGCTTCGGCGCTGCTGCGTTTGGCCCGCACCGCGCGCAAACCGAGCCAGAACAGATAGAGCCCGCTGAGCACGCCCAACACGTCAAACGCAGTGCTGCCGATTTCCCGCGCACCGACAATCGCGATCAGCGCGGTGCTGCACCAGACCACGTCCCCGAGCAAATGCCCGCACAAAAAGCCTGCCCCTGCCCTTCGCCCACGCGCTGCACCAATACCGAACACCGCCAAAACGCCGGGCCCGGGCGTGATGCCGTAGATAAAGCCCGAGGCGAGAACGGCCATTAGCAGCGATGGGGTCATCGGGAAATCCTTTTGTACTATCCGGTGAATGGGCGCAAGTCTATATCAGGTCCCGGGGAATCGACTGACTGATCGTCGAAGAACTTCATTCCTGCGTACGGCCGCTGACGACAGGCGGCCAATCGCGACGCCAGGTCGCCGACATGGGCTTCGAGCTGGTGGCCGTCGGGGTCGAGGAAGTAGAAGGACGCACCTTCGCTGCGGTTATCGCGCCATTCGCGGACGTTGGCGGCACGAAGACGTTCGACGAATGGCAGGAAGCCGGATGCGCTGATGCTGAAGGCGTAATGGGTGTAGTCGGTGGCGGGCTCGGTGTTGCGCAGAGGGTCGAGGGAAAGGCACAGCCACAGGCCGGGTAGCGAAAGATAGGCGCCGGAGTCCCATGTGGCTTCGAGCTTAAGTTGCAGGAGGTCGTGATAGAACGCCACGCTGCGGTTCAGGTCGGTGACGGCGAGGGTCAGGTGGTTGAGGCCGGTTAGCAATCTGATTACCTCGAACGTCGGAAGACAGGCTGTGCAATATCTCCTCCTCAATCCGCTCATACAACCTGTTCAATGTCTGATTCAGGACCAGATCCCTTGTATGAGCTGGCTTGCCAGCGATGGCGGTCTGAAGTTGCAATGCGGTTTTCGAGGGACTCATCGCCAGCAAGCCGGCTCCTACGGGGTTGTGCGTGCTTTGGGAGCTATCGTTACTGCCTGCACGCTGCGGTTCTGTGGGAGCTGGCTTGCCAGCGATGGCGGTCTGAAGTTGCAATGCGGTTTTCGAGGGACCCATCGCCAGCAAGCCGGCTCCTACAGGGTTGTGTACTTCCCTAGAATTTGTCGAGTGTGCGCAGTTTTTGCGGCAGCCCCCACAACAACAGCGCAACCGCGATCAGCGCGCAGACGCCGATGACGTACAGCGCCGGTGTGGTGCTGCCGGTCAGGTCTTTGATTCGCCCGACCATGACCGGGCTGACGATGCCGCCGAACTGGCCGAGGGTGTTGATCACCGCGATCCCGCCCGCAGCCCCTGCGCCGGCACCGGCCAGCAGTTTCGGTGGCAGGGTCCAGAAGCTCGGAATCGAGGCGATGATCCCGGCGCCGAGCAAGCCCAGCGCGACGATCAGGAAAGTCGTGTGGTTAGCGAAGATCCCGGCACAGAAGAACCCCAGCGCGCCCACCGCCACCAGCCCGGCGACAAACTTGCGCCGCTCGCCGGTCGAGTCGGACAACCGCCCGATCACCACCATGCTGATCGCGCCGCAGATGTACGGAATCGCCGTCAGCAAACCGATCATCACCGGGCTCTCGGTGCCTGCACTGCGGATCAGTTGCGGTGCCCAGAAGTTCAAGCCGTAGGACGCCACCTGAATCAGGAAGTAGATCAGGCCCAGCGTGAGAAAACCGGGAATCCGCAGCGCGGCGAGCAGCGAGCCACCGCTCTTGTGCGGTTCGTGGTGGGCGATGCGGCTGGCCAGCAATGTCTTCTCCGACGGTGTCAGCCAATGGGCGTCTTCGATGCGGTCCTTGAGCAAGGTCAGCACCAGCAAACCGAGGCCGATGCAAGGCACGCCGCCGAGCAGAAACAGCCAATGCCAGCCGCGCATGTCCAGGAAACCATCGAGGTGTTGCAGCACCAACCCGGAGAACGGTGCGCCGACCAGCCCGGCAAATGCTGATGACAGGAACAGCATCGAGGTGATGCGCCCACGATAATGCTGCGGGAACCACAGCGTCAGGTAATACAGGACGCCCGGCGCAAAACCCGCTTCCATCGCGCCGATCACGAAGCGCAGCGCGTAGAACTGCCATTCGCTGTTGACGAAGACCATCGCCGCCGTCGCAAGACCCCAGGACATCATGATTCGGGCGATCCAGCGTCGGGCGCCGACCTTGTACAGCATCATGTTGCTCGGCACTTCGAAGATCACGTAACCGACCACGAACAGCCCGGCGCCGAGGCCGTATGCGGTGTCGCTCAGGCTCAGGTCGGCCTGCAACTGGAACTTGGCGAAGCTGATGTTGATGCGGTCGAAAAAGGCGAACAGGTAGCAGACCATGATCAGCGGCATCAGGCGCCAGGCGACTTTGCTGACCAGGGCTTTTTCTTCGTCGTGGCTAACGGACGGGCTCGCGCCCGCCTCCAGTACATTGAGGCTCATGGTGCTTTCTCCAGGCGGACTTCCCGTAGGTGTCCGATTGTTTTTGTTGTCTGGTTTGTTGTGGTTCGTTCTGTAGGAGCGAGGCTTGCCCGCGAAGGCGGTGTGTCAGTCGTTAGAAATGTTGAATGACAGGCCGCCTTCACGGGCAAGTCGGATCGCCGCACCGCTCGCTCCTACAGGGGTATTGGGTGGGTCAGGAAGGCAACGGGTGTAGGTCGCAATTGCGGCCGGCCTTGGCCAGTTGGCCGGGGACTTCGTGGCCGAGCAGCGCGGGCAATCCTCGCGAAAGCTTCAGCAACAACGGCAGATCAATGCCGGTGTGAATACCGACTTCATCGCACAGGTTGACCAGGTCTTCAGTGCAGATATTGCCCGAGGCACCGGGGGCAAACGGGCAACCACCGAGCCCGCCGAGGGCCGCGTCGAAGCGTCGGGCACCCGCCTCGTAAGCCGCAAGCACGTTGCACAAGCCGAGGCCGCGGGTGTTGTGGAAATGCAGGGTCAGATCCGCTGGCGAAACCCGCTGCAACACCCGCCGCACCAGCCGATCCACCTGCCGTGGATTGGCCATGCCAGTGGTGTCGGCCAGGGTGATGCCCTGAATCCCGAGCTCCTGATATTCATCGACGATTTGCAGCACGCGGTCCTCATCGATCTTGCCCTCGAACGGGCAACCGAAAGTGGTGGCGATGCTGCCGTTCAATCGAACCTTGGTGTCTCCCACGTATTGCACGATCTCGCCGAACGCCGCCAATGAAGCTTCGCAACGCATGCGCATGTTGGCCAGGTTGTGAGTCTGGCTGGCGGACATCACCAGGTTCAGCTCATCGGCGCGACACGCCAACGCCCGCTGCGCGCCCTCGAGGTTGGGGATCAACGCAACATAGATCACCCCCGGTTGGCGGGTGATGCCCTTGAACACCAGCTCGCCATCGCGCAGTGCGGGAATGGCCTTGGGCGACACGAACGAGCCGGCTTCGATGCGGCTGAATCCAGCCAGTGACAGCTGATCGATCAACGCGATTTTGTCGACCGTTTCCACCCAGGTCGGCTCTATCTGCAGGCCGTCGCGCGGGGAGACTTCCTGAACGATCAGGCTCTCGGAAAAATCAGTGATCATTGCACCACCCCTTCAGTTTTCAGGCGTTCGATGTCCGCATCCGTCAGGCCCAGCCCCGCGAGAATCCCGTCGGTGTGCTGGCCCAGGCTTGGCCCCGACCAGTTCACACCCCCGGGGGTTTCGGAAAGTTTGGGCACGATGCCCGGCATCTTCACTTTCGCACCACCGGGCAGGTCGGCGCTGAGCAACATGTCCCGCGCCTGATAGTGCGGGTCGGCGACGATGTCGGCCACGGAATAGATGCGTCCGGCCGGTACTTCAGCGGCTTCCAGTGCCGCCAGCACGTCATCGATGGGCAGGCTGCTGGTCCAGTGGGTGATGGCGGCGTCGAGCACATTACTTTTCAATGCGCGGCCATCGTTGTGAGCAAACTCTGGCGCTTCGGCCAGATCGCGGCGACCGATCACTTCCATCAATCGTTTGTAGATCGGGTCGCTGTTACCGGCGATCACCACGTAGGCGCCATCGGCCGTCAGGTAGGTGTTGGACGGCGCGATGCCCGGCAAGGCGCCGCCGCTGCGTTCACGGACATGACCGAGCATGTCGTATTCCGGCACCAGGCTTTCCATGACATTGAACACGCTTTCGGCCAGCGACACATCGACCACTTGCCCCCCGCCCTGCCCAGTCTTGACCCGCAGCAGCGACATCAACGCACCAATCACCGCGTGCAAAGACGCCAGGGAATCACCGAGGCTGACACCCACCCTCGCCGGCGGCGAACCGGGGGTGCCGGTGGTGTAGCGAATGCCGCCCATGGCCTCGCCGATGGCGCCGAAACCCGGGCGGTCGCGGTAGGGGCCGGTCTGGCCGTAACCGGAAATGCGTACCAGCGTCAGGTTGGGATTGAGCGCGTGCAGCACGTCCCAGCCCAGACCGAGTTTTTCCAGGGCGCCGGGGCGCAGGTTTTCGATCAGCACGTCGGCGCTGGTCGCCAGTTGCTTGACCAGTTCGATGCCTTCAGGGGATTTCAGGTTCAGCGCCAGAGACTTCTTGTTGCGCGATTGCAGGTACCACCACAGCGAGGTGCCCTCGTGCAGCTTGCGCCATTTGCGCAGGGGGTCGCCCTGGCCCATGGCTTCGATCTTGATCACTTCGGCGCCGAACTCGGCGAGCATGCGGGCGGCGAACGGCGCGGCGATCAGCGTGCCGATTTCGATCACTTTGATTGCGCTCAGGGGGGCAGTCATCGCGGGGTACCTCTTATTCTTGGAATATGCGCCAAGGCTAGAGGAGCGAGGGGAATGGAATCCAACCTTCAGTTGGCAACGGGCGTTCGCCAAACGCGAACGCTCTGGAAGATTGTCGCGACCTCAGGTCCGCCTTCGCGGGCAAGCCTCGCTCCTACAGGTTTGCGAGATCCCTGTAGGAGCGAGGCTTGCCCGCGAAGGCGCCGGACCAGCCAACAATAATCTCAACCCTGCCCGCGCAACTGCTCAAACAACATCCGGCTCACCGGCGACAACGCCGCTTCATCGCGCACGACGATGATCAACGCCCGATCCGACCAGTCATCCGTCAACGGCACCGCATGCAAACCCAACGCCCGGCCAAACAACTCGTAAGCCTTCTGCGGCAAAATCCCGATGCCCATGTTGGCCTGGACCATCCGGCACATCGCATCGAACCCCGGCACATGAATCCGCAGCCGCAGCACTTTGCCCGCCTGACGCGCGGCTGCGTGGGTGCGCATGTTGATGGAACTGGCGGCGTGCAGGCCGACGTAATCGCTGTCCAGCGTATCGGCGAACGCCAGGCTGGAACGGCTGGCCAAGGGATGATCCGGCAGCATCAGCACCACCAGTTTGTCCTGGCGATACAGCACGCTGTGCAGACCTTTCACATCGCTGTCGCTGGAACAGATCCCGAGGTCCGCCACGCCATCCAGCACCCCTTGAATCACCCCGCTGCTGGGGCGTTCTTCGAGGTCGGTCTTGACCTGCGGATGACGTTCTGAAAAGTCCCGCAGGTCTTCCGGCAGGAATTGAATGATCGCCGACAGGTTGGCGAGCATCCGCACATAGCCGCGAATACCGTGGCTGTGCTCGCCTAACTCCAGGCCCATTTTCTCGACGTTGAACAACATCTGCCGAGCGTGGTGCAACAGGGTTTCGCCGGCCGGTGTCAGGGTCATGCCTTTGGCCTGACGCACAAACAGACTGATGCCCAGCGCCTCCTCCAACTCCATCAACCGCTTGCTCGCCGCCGACACCGCAATCGCTTCGCGCGCAGCGGCACGGGTCAGCGTGCCTTCTTCGTGGACGGCGACAAACAGTTGAAGGGTCATCAGATCGAGACGGCGGATCAGGCTTTTTTGCAGCATGGAGGGCTCGATTGTTTGGGGAGTGGCTGAATCGGGAGGATAGCCCGGTTTTTGTGCAACTCGGCAAAGCAATTGACCCACAACCTCACGAGGCATCGCCCTACACACTTATCTCTTGTAACACTCAGGTGTACCGGAAACGGCTGATTCAAAGCCCCTGACCACACGCTGTAAAGTCTGGGAACGTACACCGCTTGCTTCAAAGCAATGGATCGCTTCGCACTCAAGGAAAGAAACGCACACATGGACCAGACAGCGCACGCGGCAAACACCTTTACCAACTATCGAAAACTTGTCTCGCTAGCCGATCACGACTGGGAGACCGCTGAAGCCGGGAAAATTGCGGGGCTGAATGTTGAGGTCAAAAGCCCAAACCAGATGGTTGACCAGTTCGGGCGCTCGTTCCATCACTTCTGTACCACGTCCTATTTAGGACTGGATCATCATCCCGCCCTGCTTGAAGGCGCCATGACTGCGTTGCGGGAAGTCGGCACGTTGCGCATTGCCAACTCAAAAAACCGCTGCAAACTGGCCGCTTTGGAACGGTACGAAAGCGAACTGTCGGAGTTGTTCGGCGCTACCTGCCTGAGCACCCTGTCATGCAGCGCCGCGAGTGCAGGGATACTGCCAATGCTCGCCAGTGGTGTATTTACGCAAAACCGGCCTCCGCTGATGGCGTTCGACCGACTGGCCCATTATTCGATGAACCACTTGAAATCGGCGTGTGCGGATGAAACCCGGGTGGTGACGTGCCCGCACAACGATATGGATTTCGTCGAAGACCTGTGTAAACGACACGCCAACGTTGCGTACATCGCCGACGGTGCGTACAGCATGGGCGGAGTCGCAGACATGAACAGCCTTTTGTACCTTAAGGAACGCTATGGGCTGTTTCTCTATCTGGATGATTCCCACGCACTTTCAGCGGTTGGAACCTTCGGTGCCGGTCTCGTCCGTCCCTGGATGAACGCCCTTGATGAAGACAGCCTGATCGTCGCGTCCCTGGCCAAATCGTTTGGCGCCAGTGGTGGACTGGTGATGCTCGGCAGCGATCGGCACAAGACCCTCATTCAGCGTTATGGCGGCCCCAGCAATTGGTCGCAAAGTCTGAACAGTGCAGCGATTGGTGCGGGCAGAGCGTCCATCCAGTTGCACCGCACACTGGAGTTCGCTGCATTGCAGGAAAAACTTCAGGTTAATATCCGGCTTTTTGACACGCTGATTCGAACCGCACAATGCGGCAGCAACATGGCCATTCGATTGATTCGCTGCGGTAAAGCGTCGTTGGCCAATAGCGTTGCCATTGAACTGGCCAATCACGGATTCTTTACCTCGGCCGTATTTTTTCCGGTGGTTGCACAAGGCAATGCTGCGATCAGAATCACTCTGCGTGCCGACATGGAGCCGGTGCTGATTCGCCAGTTTTGTGAACGCGTGACCGAGCTGTTGCACTCACACGCCGCAGATGTCAGCGACTGAAGCCAGGGAACATTCATGAAGAGCAGCACCACCCTCCTCGTCACCTGCAGCACGGTTTTTCTCGCGCAGTTAGGCATGAGCATTTACCTGCCGGCGCTGCCGGAGATGGCTCGGTATCTGTCTGCCGACGCCTCGCAGGTTTCGTGGGGACTGGCCGTGTATCTGATCGGCATGGCGCTGCCGATGCTGTTCTGGGGCAGCCTTGCTCAGCGCATCGGCCGAAAACCGGTGCTGCTGGCGGCGCTTGGTATTTATGGGGTGGGCAACCTTGCGCTGCCCTTGGGCCAGACGCTGGAATCCTTTCTCTTTTTCAGACTGGTTCAGGGCATCGGCGCCAGCGGAATTTCGGTCATGGCCCGGGTGTTGATCCGTGACAGTTTTCGTGGCGACCTGTTGGCCAAAGCGCTGTCCTGGCTTTCGATTTCTTTCGTGGTGGCGCTGGGGATCGGCCAGTACCTGGGGTCGGTCATCCAGGTCGCGTTGGGCTGGCCGGCGATTTTCTACCTGCTGGGCAGTGTAAGTCTGTTGCTGGCGATGGTCGTGGCACGGGTCACGTTCCCGGTGCGGGTGGAAGACACCGTTCAGTCGTCCGCGTGGCCAAGCTATTGGCACATTCTGCGTGATCGGGCCTTCCTGCTGCCGGCGCTCACCGGCGGGCTGGGTTATGGGGTGATCATCGCCTTCAACACCGCGGCGCCGCTGATTCTGCAAGGACCGTTCAACTGGTCGGCCGTGGAATACGGGCTGTTGGGCTGGCCCATCAGCGCGGGGTATTTTCTCGGGGCATTGGCGGTCAACGGTCTGGTGCTGCGCACCGGTCAGCGTCGGATGATGACGGCGGTGGTGGGGCTGGTGCTGGCCGGCAGTGCGGTGATGTTGCTGGGGAGCATCGCCGGCACTTCGATTGCGCTGTTGTTCTGGTTGCCTTACTGCGTAGCGGTGTTCGGCCAGTCGTTGAATTACCCGATCAGCCTGGCGCTGGCCAACGACGGTTCGCCGGTCGGCGGTGCGTATGCGATGGCGTTGAGCGGGTTCATCCATCAACTGATGGCTGCCGTCATCGGTGGTATCGCGAGCCTGATCGCCAGCCAGCAGGCATGGCCGTTGTCACTGTTATGCACGTTGCTGTCCCTGGGCGCGATGCTCTGCGTGATCATCGCGCCCGGCCGTAAAACCGCTTAGAACGCGCTGCGGAAAATCTCCTCGATCTGCCGCTGATCCGCTGCACGTGGGTTGGTCACGCCGCACGCGTCTTTCAAGGCGTTGCTGGCGAGCGTCGGGATGTCGTTGAGGCGGGCACCGAGTTCACGCAATCCGGCGGGGATTTCCACATCCCTGGCCAGGCTGCGGATCGCCGTGATGGCTGCCTGCGCGCCCTCTTCCGGGCTGAAGCCGCGAATATCGGCGCCCATTGCGTGGGCCACGTCGGTCAGGCGCTCGGCGCATACCAGCGCGTTGAAACTTTGCACATGCGGCAACAGCACGGCGTTACAGACGCCATGGGGCAAGTCGTAGAAACCACCCAACTGGTGAGCCATGGCATGCACGTAGCCAAGGGACGCATTGTTGAACGCCATACCTGCGAGGAACTGTGCGTAAGCCATGTTCTCCCGCGCGGCCAGGTCGCTGCCATCGCGCACGGCCAGGCGCAGGTTGCTGCTGATCAGCGTCATCGCCTTCAGCGCGCAGGCGTCGGTGATCGGGTTGGCGGCGGTGGACACGTAGGCTTCGATGGCGTGGGTCAGCGCGTCCATGCCGGTGGCGGCGGTCAGGCTTTTGGGCATGGCGACCATCAGCGCCGGGTCGTTGACCGATAGCAGCGGCGTGACGTTGCGGTCGACGATGGCCATTTTCACGTGACGGGTTTCGTCAGTGATGATGCAGAAACGCGTCATCTCGCTGGCGGTGCCGGCGGTGGTGTTGATGGCGATCAACGGCAGTTGCGGCTTCTCGGATTGATCGACGCCTTCGTAATCGCGAATCTGCCCGCCATTGGTCGCGCACAACGCGATGCCTTTGGCGCAGTCGTGGGGCGAACCACCGCCCAGCGACACCACGAAATCACAGCGACTTTCCTTGAGCAGGCCCAGCCCGCTCTCGACGTTGGCGATGCTCGGGTTGGGCTTGGCGCCGTCGAAGATGACCGAGTCGATGTCTTTCATTGCCAGCCTTTCGGCGATCATCGCAGCCACGCCCGCCTTGGCCAGCCCGGCGTCGGTGACGATCAGCGCCTTTTTAAAACCGTACTTGCCGATGGCGTCCATGGCCTCGTCGAGGCAACCAATACCCATGATGTTCACGGCGGGGATGAAAAACGTGCTGCTCATGGCGAATCTCCAGGTCTGGGCCGTATCGGTGGTTCGATCCGGCGGATACCCACAGGATCGACCCATCGGCGCGGCGTTAACTTGATCTGGCTCAAGTCCGGGTCGTGATAAAGTCGCCGCCCATCCGACCTTTTGCTTTTTGAGACGACGACCGCAATGACCGATTTCCAGGATGTCGATGCCCAACTTGAAGACTGGAACGCCCTGCGCGCCACCGCCTCGATCAGCGGCCTGCTGGTGGGCAACGGCGCCAGCCGCGCGGTCTGGGACGATTTCGGCTACGACTCGCTGTTCGAAAACGCCCGCACCGTCGAAGAAAAACCCCTGAGCCAGTCCGAGCTCAGCGTGTTCGATGCGATGCAAACGCGCAGTTTCGAGCAGGTGCTGGGTGCGCTGAAAACCACCAGCCGGGTGAACAAGGCCCTGGCCGTCAGCTCCGCCGCGCCGCGCAATCGCTACTACGCGATCAAGGAAGCGCTGATCAACACCGTGCACGCGGTGCACATCCCGTGGCGACTGGTGGTGCCTTCGACACTGGCGACGATCAATCAGGAACTGGGGCGTTACCGGACGGTGTTCACCACCAATTACGACTTGCTCAACTACTGGGCGATCCAGCACCAGCCGGATGCGATCACCGACCTGTTCCAGGGTGCCGAGCCAGGGTTTGATTTGAGCGCCACGGCGACCGATAAAACCCGTCTGCTGTACCTGCACGGCGGTTTGCATCTGGTGCGCAATCAGGACGGCACGGCACGCAAACTGATGTCGACCGAAGGCACGCTGCTGGGCAGCTTTGCGATCAACAACACGATCAAGACGCTGGATGACGTGCCGCTGTTTGTGAACGAAGGGCCGAGCGCAGACAAGCTCAAGACCATCCGCAGCTCGGATTATCTGTCGTTTTGCTATGACCAGTTATTGGGGCATGCCGAGGGCTTGTGCATCTTTGGGCATGCGCTGGGCGAGCAGGACAGCCACATCATTCATGCGTTGCGCCAGGCGAAACCCAAGGTGGTCGCGATTTCGATTTATCCGCGCAGCAAGGCGTTTATCCAGCATCAGAAGCGGCATTACGCGAAGGTGTTTGAGGGGACCGGATCAGAGCTGCGGTTTTTTGATTCGAAGACGCATGCGCTTGGAAGTCCCAAGCTCACCGTTCCCGTCGAGGTGTAACACCGATTTTGTAGGAGCCGGCTTGCTGGCGATGGCGGTGGCGGTGGCGGTGGGTCAGTCGACGCATTTATCGCCTGATCGGACGCAATCGCCAGCAAGCCGGCTCCTACAGGGGTGCGCGGTGTTATGCAGCTCACTCTTCAGCGCTATGCACCACCACCAGCAACTGCGCCTGAACCTCGCCCACTGAGCGGATCCGGTGCGGTTTCTGCGCATTGAAGTGCAGCGCATCACCGCGCTCTAGCAGCACGCGCTCGTTCATGAAGTCCACTTCCACCTGCCCTTCGTGGACAAACAGAAACTCCTCCCCCACGTGTTCCTTGAAGGTTTTGTCCGCGAATTCGAACGGCGGATAAATGATGAACGGCAGCAGACTGCGCTCACTCACCTGATGCGCCAGCACCGCATAGCCGGGGCTCTCATCATTGGCCGCCAGCGACTGACGCTCATGGCTGCGCACCAGGCTGTAGCTGTCGAGGCTGACGCTGTCTTCGGAGAACAATTCCTCGACCTTGACGTTCAGCGCCTTGGCCAGCTTCAGCGCAGCCGCGATGGACGGCGTATTCAACCCGCGCTCGACTTTCGACAGATAGCTCTTGGTCATCCCGGATTTTTCAGCCAGGGCCTCGAGCGTCACGCCCAGTTTTTTTCTCAGTAATTTCAAACGGATAGACATGCAGAACGATTAATCCATCGAGGAGGCAACGATTCATCCTTGCCAATGACACAAAGTGTCATATAGCATCATTTGTGTCATTTGCATTCACCAAGGCCTTGCGAGCAACGAGTGAACGGCAAATCCGACGTCCATTGAACCACCCAAAGGACACCGATATGGCCAAGACCTTAGCATTACCCAAAGAGCAACTGGTCAAGCAAGCGCTGACCCAGATGCAAAATACCCTGGCAGATAATACGTGGACCGACCGGCAAAAGCTGGCCCTGACCTGCCGCATTCTGTTCGAGCACGGCCACGACTCCGGCCTGGCCGGGCAGATCACCGCCCGTGGCCCGCAGCCCGGCACTTACTACACTCAACAACTGGGCCTGGGTTTCGACGAAATCACCGCCAGCAACCTGCTGCTGGTCAACGAAGACCTGGAAGTGCTTGAAGGCCACGGCATGCCCAACCCGGCCAACCGTTTCCACAGTTGGGTGTACCGCGCCCGGCCGGACGTGAATTGCATCATCCACACGCACCCGACGCACGTCGCGGCGCTGTCGATGCTCGAAGTGCCGCTGCAGATTTCCCACATGGACCTCTGCCCGCTCTACGACGATTGCGCGTTTCTCGAAGGCTGGCCGGGTGTGCCGGTCGGTAACGAAGAAGGCGAGCTGATTGCCGGCGCCCTCGGCGACAAGCGCGCGGTCCTGCTGTCGCACCACGGTCAGTTGTCCACCGGCACGACCATCGAGGAAGCCTGTGTGATCGCGCAACTGATCGAACGCGCCGCGAAGCTGCAACTGTTGGCCATGAGCGCCGGGACCATCAAGCCGATCATTCCGGAACTGGGTCGTGAAGCCCACGACTGGATCTCGAAACCCAAGCGCCATGGCGCTGCGTTCAACTACTACGCTCGGCAGAACCTGCGCCAACACGCCGATTGCCTGAACTGAACCCACGCATTTTCAAGAGGAGCGTCGCCATGTCGACCCCAACGATTCACGGCATCATCGGCTACACCATCACCCCGTTCACCGCCAATGGCGAAGGCGTTGATCTCGACGCGCTCGGACGTTCCATCGACCGCCTGATCGACGACGGCGTCCACTCGATCGCGCCGCTGGGCAGCACCGGCGAAGGCGCTTACCTGAGCGACGCGGAGTGGGACCAGGTCAGCGAATTCAGCATCAAGCACGTGGCCAAACGGGTGCCGACCATCGTCAGCGTATCCGACCTGACCACCGCCAAAGCGGTGCGCCGCGCACGTTTCGCCGAAGCCCATGGCGCCGACGTGGTGATGGTCTTGCCGACGTCTTACTGGAAACTCAGCGAGGCGGAAATCCTCGCCCATTACCGGGCCATCGGCGACAGCATCGGCGTACCGATCATGCTCTACAACAACCCGGCCACCAGCGGCACGGACATGTCGGTCGACCTGATCCTGCGCATCGTCAACGCCGTGGACAACGTGACCATGGTCAAGGAGAGCACCGGCGACATCCAGCGCATGCACCAATTGCAACGGCTCGGCGAAGGTCAGGTGCCGTTCTACAACGGCTGCAATCCGCTGGCGCTGGAGGCTTTTGCAGCGGGTGCGAAAGGCTGGTGCACGGCGGCGCCGAACCTGATTGCGCAGCTCAATCTCGATTTGTATGAAGCGGTTTTGGCCAATGATCTGAGCAAGGCGCGTGAACTGTTCTATCGCCAGTTGCCGTTGCTGGACTTCATTTTGAAGGGTGGGTTGCCGGCGACGATCAAGGCCGGTTTGCGTGCGACCGGGCTGGAAGTGGGCGATCCACGGTTGCCGGTGTTTCCGTTGGGTGAGGATGGCCTTGGTCAGTTACAAACCTTGTTGAAAGCATTGCGCTGATCTCGAAGTTCACAAAAAACCAATGTGGGAGCTAGCCTGCTAGCGATAGCGGCCTGACATTCAACATCTTCGTCGAATGTTCAGCAGCCATCGCTAGCAGGCTAGCTCCCACAGTGGATTTGTATTGGGTCTGGAAGATGTGCTCAAAGCACCGGCAAGGTCTTGTCCTTGATCACGGTGGTCGGGCCGTTGGCCTTCACGCTGGCGATGCCTTTTTCCCGCGCAGCCTCGGAAGAATAGGCCTCGCTGCTGCCGATGATCTCGTGGTTGGCAGCCTTGAGGTTGAAATACGGATGGCCATCCTTGGTAGTCTTTTTCTCGTAGCGCTCATCCAGCGGGCTGTTCTTCTGCACTGAGGCGATGCCGTTTTCGGCGGCGCTGCGAGTGGTGTAGTGCTCGCTGTTCAGAATGGTTTCGGCATTCGCCGCTTTCAGCACGAAACGAAACTGGCCGTTGCTGGTTTTGCTCAACTCATACCATCCAGACATAATTTTTCTCCTTGGCGATTGAGGGGTTTCGCGCTTCAGAGTAAAGACCAGTCATGGATTTTTGTCGCCTGAACCGGCCCCATCGCGAGCAGGCTCGCTCCCACAGGGGAACGCATTCCCCTGTAGGAGCGAGGCTTGCCCGCGAATGGATCGACACGGTCTACGCTATTTCACCGCAGCACGAACCACTGACAACTCCGGCGTCTGCACCCGCCGTTGCGACAAATACCGCGTACAACTCACCCGCAAGAACGAAGCAAAATTCACCACTTCCCCGCGATAATCCATCACCTCTTCATACAGCTTGGCGATCAACTGGTTGGTGGTCATGCCGTCGACCTCGGCGATTTCGCTGAGGATGTCCCAGAACTGATTCTCCAGCCGCAGGGTGGTGACCACCCCGCAGATGCGCAGCGAGCGGGAGCGCGATTCGTAGAGAATCGGGTCGGCCTTGACGTAGAGCTCGCACATGGAAAAGTCCCTCGTTACAGCGTGATTTTGGTGCCCAGCAACCCGAGGAAACCGGCGAGCCAGCTCGGGTGGGCCGGCCAGGCCGGAGCAGTGGCCAGATTGCCTTGAACGTGACCTTCCGTCACCGGGATATCGATAAACGTACCGCCGGCCAAGCGTACTTCCGGTGCGCAAGCCGGGTAGGCGCTGCATTCGCGACCTTCCAGAATGCCTGCCGCCGCCAGCAATTGCGCACCATGGCACACGGCGGCGATCGGCTTGCCGGCCTTGTCGAAGGCACGCACCAGGTCCAGGACTTTTTCGTTCAGGCGCAGGTATTCCGGGGCACGACCGCCGGGGATCAGCAGCGCGTCGTAGTCGGCTTCAGCGACCTTGGCAAAATCGAAGTTCAAGGCAAACAGATGGCCGGGCTTTTCGCTGTAGGTCTGGTCGCCTTCGAAATCGTGGATCGCCGTGCGCACGGTCTGGCCGGCGGACTTGTCCGGGCACACCGCGTGCACCGTGTGGCCGACCATCAGCAATGCCTGGAACGGCACCATCACTTCGTAGTCTTCGACGTAATCGCCGACCAGCATCAGGATTTTCTTGGCAGCCATGGGGAGGACTCCTCTGGGAAATAGGCAGGAGTATTCAAGGTAGTCGTTATCCAGAGGGGCGGGTAATAACCAGCTACTACGGCGTTATCGTTCTTCGCGGGCAAGCCTCGCTCCTACAGGTTATGCGTGATCCCTGTAGGAGCGAGGCTTGCCCGCGAAGGCGTCCTCAACTGTACGGATAACTCTGTGCCTAGCTGTAACAGCAGTGGCGACCGGGTTTATGGCTAGATGAAGACACTTCCCGCCACCCTGAATTCTGGTTGCCCTCATGTCCACGCGCGAAAACACCGGCATGGCCCTCGGCCTGCTCGGCGTTGTGATTTTCAGCCTGACCCTGCCCTTCACACGGATCGTCGTGCAGGAACTCCATCCGTTGCTCAACGGCCTCGGCCGTGCGTTGTTCGCGGCGATTCCGGCGGCGCTGTTGTTGCTGTGGCGCAGGGAAAAATGGCCGACCTGGAAACAGGTCAAAGGCCTGACGCTGGTGATCGCCGGCGTGATCCTCGGCTTCCCGGTTTTATCCGCCTGGGCGATGCAAACCTTGCCCGCGTCCCACGGCGCACTGGTCAACGGCCTGCAACCCTTGTGCGTGGCGCTGTACGCCGCGTGGTTGTCCCACGAACGCCCGTCGAAAGCCTTCTGGGCCTGCGCCGCGCTGGGCAGTGCGCTGGTGCTGGGTTACGCGCTGATCAGCGGTGCCGGGAGCATTCAGGCTGGGGATCTGCTGATGCTCGGCGCGATTGCCGTGGGCGGTCTGGGGTATGCCGAAGGGGGACGTTTGGCCAAGGAGATGGGTGGCTGGCAGGTGATCTGCTGGGCGCTGGTGTTGTCGACGCCGCTGTTGATCGGACCGGTGGTGTACCTGGCGCTGCAACACCAGGGCGAAATTTCGGCCAAGACCTGGTGGGCCTTTGGTTATGTTTCACTGTTCTCGCAGTTCATCGGCTTCTTCGCCTGGTACGCCGGGTTGGCCATGGGTGGCATTGCCCGGGTCAGTCAGATCCAGCTGTTGCAGATCTTCTTCACCATCGCGTTTTCGGCGTTGTTTTTCGGTGAACACATCGAGCCGATCACCTGGCTGTTTGCTTCCGGGGTGATTGTTACCGTGATGCTCGGACGCAAAACCGCGGTCAAACCCGCACGTGTTGCCACTGCATAACCCGAACGGACACACACCTTTGTAGGAGCCGGCTTGCTGGCGATGGCATCACCGCGGTGTATCTGACAGACCGAGGAGATACCATCGCCAGCAAGCCGGCTCCTACAGTTCAGTGGTAGTCGTCGGCACGCAGCAAGGTTTAGAGGTAGTTGTCAGCGCGCAGCAGGGTTTCCAGGCAATGTTCGGTGATGTGGTAGAAATCCTTCAGCTCCTGAATTTTCACCAACAACTGCGCCGGGTCCACCGGCTCGGCGCGCTTGACCGCCAGGATCATCTTGTTCTTGTTGGTGTGGTCCAGTGAGATGAACTCGAAGACCTTGGTTTCATAGCCGCAGGCTTCAAGAAACAACGCACGCAAACTGTCGGTGACCATTTCCGCTTGCTGACCCAGGTGCAAACCGTATTGCAGCATCGGCTTGAGCAGCGCCGGGCTCTGGATTTGCAGGCGGATCTGCTTGTGGCAGCACGGCGAGCACATGATGATCGACGCGCCGGAACGTATGCCGGTGTGGATCGCATAATCAGTGGCGATGTCGCAGGCATGCAGCGCGATCATCACGTCCAGCTCGCTCGGCGCCACACTGCGCACGTCACCGCACTTGAACACCAGCCCCGGGTGTTCCAGTTTCGCGGCGGCGGCGTTGCACAGGTTGACCATTTCTTCACGCAGTTCGACGCCGGTCACTTCGCCTTCGGCGTTCAAGGTGTTGCGCAAATAGTCGTGGATCGCGAACGTCAGGTAGCCCTTGCCCGAACCGAAGTCCGCGACCCGCACCGGTTTGTCCAGCGCCAGCGGCGAAGTGGTCAGGGCATGGCTGAAGACTTCGATGAACTTGTTGATCTGCTTCCACTTGCGCGACATCGCCGGGATGAGCTCGTGCTTGCTGTTGGTCACACCGAGGTCGGCAAGGAACGGCCGGCTGAGGTCGAGGAAGCGGTTTTTCTCGCGGTTGTGCTCGGCGGACGGCACTTCGCGCAATTGCTGAGGTTTGCTCTTGAACAGCGAAGACTTGCCCTTTTTGCTGTATTCGAGCTGGGCTTCGTCGGTCAGCGACAACAAATGCGCATTTTTGAACGAGGCCGGCAGCAACGCAGCGATGGTCGCCACGCCCTCGGCCAGCGGCAGGTTCTTGGTGATGTCGCGGGTTTTGTAGCGATAGACGAAGGACAGGCAAGGCTGATCCTTGACCGTCAGTTGCTTGATGATCAGCCGTTGCAGATCCGCTTCGGTGCCGACGTACTTGGCCAGCACCAGTTTGATGAAGGCATTGGCGTCGAGGCTGGTTTGCAGCAGGTCGATGAACTGGGCATGGTGATCCGGCGCGAGGCTGGCGGGAGTGGCGGTGACGGACATGGAAAAAACGGCCTCGGGCGGAGCGAATCGGGAATGGCGGGTATTTTAGGGGGGATGGCCGTTCAGGGCACGGCTAATTTCCCGAACGGTTCAGCATGTGAACGCATTCCCCTGTGGGAGCGAGGCCGGCTTGCCGGCGATGGATTCAAGAGCACCGCGATTTTCCTGCAACCCCGCGTCATCGTTGACGACCATCGCGAGCGGGCTCGCTCCCACAGGGGATCAGCGTCAGCCTAGAACCACCAACCGGTTCGGCAACTCATTGCGTACATGCGTCACCGGCACGTGCACCTTGAGCAACTCGCCGCACGCTTCCACGCACGTCACAAAGCCCTGCAACGTCTGCCCCTGTTTCACCTGCTGGGTGAACGCCGCCACAATGGCGTCCCAGTTCTTGTTGTCCAGCCGTTTGGAAATCCCTTCGTCCACCAGGATTTCCACATAGCGCTCGGCCTCGCAAACGAAAATCAGCATGCCGGTGCTGCCGACGGTGTGGTGCAGGTTTTGCTCCAGGAACTGCCGGCGCGCCAGGTTCGAGGCGCGCCAGTGACGCACCGAGCGCGGGATCAGGTGCGTGGTGACTTTCGGAATGCGGAACACCAGGCACAGCACGATGAAGGTGAGCCATTGCACCAGCAGCAGGCTGTGCATGGTCAGCCAGCCGGTTAAATAATGCACGACACCCGGCACCACCAGCGCCAGCAGGCTGGCCCATAGCAGCGGGATGTACGCATAGTCGTCGGCGCGGGCTGCAAGCACCGTTACCAGTTCGGCGTCGGTGTCGCGCTCGACCCGGGCGATTGCCTCGGCGACTTTGCGTTGTTCGTGTTCAGTCAGTAATGCCATGTCTTAAAGTGCCCGTTCATTATTGTTATCACCAGCCGCCCGACGAACCGCCGCCCCCGAAACTGCCCCCGCCGCCGCTGAAGCCCCCGCCTCCACCACCGCCACCAAAACCACCACCGCCGAAACCACCACTCGAACCACCCGACCCGCCTCGACCCGCCGGCAGAATCCCGAACATCTGCAAGACGAATATCGTCAGGATGAACAGCACCACCAGAAACACGAAAATCCCCGGGTGTCGGGAAACAAAATCACCGTCCTGATCGCCGCCCGACTCATAAATAGTCGACGGTTCATCCAGCGGGCTGCCGCCCAACACCACCAGCATCGCCGCGACCCCGTCGCTGATGCCCTTGCTGAAGTTACCGGTCTTGAACGCCGGGGTGATCACCTGATGGATGATCACCGAACTCTGCGCATCGGTCAGGCGATCTTCCAGGCCATAACCGACTTCAATCCGCAGCTTGCGCTCATCACGGGCGACGATCAGCAGCGCGCCATTGTTCTTGTCCTTCTGGCCGATGCCCCAATGGCGCCCGAGTTGGTAACCGAAGTCGGCAATCTCGGCGCCCTGCAAGTCCGGCAACGTCACCACCACCAACTGCTCGCCAGTGGCCTTTTCATGGGCATTGAGCTGTTGCGTCAACTGCTCGCGCACCGACGGCTCGATCATCCCGGCGTTGTCCACCACCCGCCCGGTCAACTCCGGAAACTTCAGCTCGGCCTGGGCCGTGGCAGCAAACACCCAAAGCAACAGCGCCAGGCCCACATTCAACACGCGCATTGGCAACCTCATCCGTGGTAATGCTTCAAGCCGGTCAGAACTTCACTTCAGGCGCTTTCTCAGCACCGGGGGTGGTGGCTTCAAAGGTTTCGCGGATCGGCAAGTCGCTGTACATCACGGTGTGCCACAAGCGTCCCGGGAAAGTGCGGATTTCGGTGTTGTAGTTCTGCACCGCGAGAATGAAATCCCGACGCGCCACGGCGATGCGATTCTCGGTGCCTTCCAGTTGCGATTGCAACGCCAGGAAATTCTGGTTGGCCTTGAGGTCCGGGTAACGCTCGGACACCACCATCAAACGGCTCAAGGCGCCGGTCAACTGATCCTGCGCCTGCTGGAACTGCTTGAGTTTCTCGGGGTTGTCGAGGGTGCTGGCATCCACCTGAATGGACGTCGCCTTGGCCCGGGCTTCGATCACCGCGGTCAGGGTTTCCTCCTCGTGTTTCGCATAGCCCTTGACGGTTTCCACCAGGTTGGGGATCAGGTCGGCGCGGCGCTGGTATTGATTCTGCACCTGGCCCCAGGCGGCCTTGGCCTGTTCGTCGAGGGTCGGAATATTGTTGATGCCGCAACCGGCCAGCAACGTGGTCAGCAACATCAAGGCTGCGACCTGCAGGCTCGACCGAGTGTGATGTCGTACATTCATCTGGTTGACGCTCCCGTGCACATTCCGTTGAAAAAACAACCAGCAACCTCCTGACCGGACACTTCGGGCATAATCTGCCGCCGCTACTGGATTGCATCGAGCCAATGGGCTAAAAGATGCCCCTGCGCGAAAACACTGCGCAAGTGTGCCCGCATTTACCTGAACAACAATAGTCGCTCCCTAAATTTTGGCTGACCGGCGCGTATTCACTGCCGTTTGGGCTTTTGAGAAAACCATTCATGAAGAAGCTGTGTTTGCTGGGCCTGTTCGTCAGCCTGGCCAGTCATAACGTATTGGCCGCCACGACGCCCACACCTCTGGAAAACAAGGACGCTTTCATCAGCAACCTGATGAAGCAGATGACCCTCGATGAAAAAATCGGCCAGTTGCGCCTGATCAGCATCGGCCCGGAAATGCCTCGGGAGATGATCCGCAAGGAAATTGCCGCCGGTAACATCGGCGGTACGTTCAACTCGATCACCCGCCCGGAAAACCGTCCGATGCAGGACGCGGCGATGCGTAGCCGGTTGAAGATCCCGATGTTCTTCGCCTACGACGTGATCCACGGTCACCGCACGATTTTCCCGATCCCTATCGCCCTCGCTTCGAGCTGGGACATGGACGCCATCGGCCTGTCCGGGCGCATCGCCGCCAAGGAAGCCGCGGCGGACAGCCTCGACATCACCTTCGCGCCGATGGTCGACATCTCCCGTGACCCGCGTTGGGGCCGCACCTCCGAAGGCTTCGGCGAAGACACCTATCTGGTGTCGCGCATTGCCGGCGTCATGGTCCGGGCCTTCCAGGGCACCGGCGCGAACGCGGCCGACAGCATCATGGCCAGCGTCAAGCACTTCGCCTTGTACGGCGCGGTCGAGGGTGGTCGCGACTACAACGTCGTCGACATGAGCCCGGTCAAGATGTACCAGGACTACCTGCCACCGTACCGCGCGGCGATTGACGCCGGTGCCGGCGGCGTCATGGTTGCGTTGAACTCGATCAACGGCGTGCCGGCCACCGCCAACACCTGGCTGATGAACGACCTGTTGCGCAAGGAATGGGGCTTCAAAGGCCTGGCGGTCAGCGACCACGGGGCGATTTTCGAGCTGATCAAGCACGGTGTTGCCGCTGACGGTCGCGAAGCTGCGAAGCTGGCGATCAAGGCCGGCATCGACATGAGCATGAACGACACCCTGTACGGCAAAGAACTGCCGGGGCTGTTGAAGGCCGGTGAGATCGAGCAAAGCGACATCGACAACGCCGTGCGTGAAGTGCTCGCCGCCAAATACGACATGGGCCTGTTCAAGGACCCGTACCTGCGCATCGGCAAGGCGGAAGATGATCCGGCTGACACCTACGCCGACAGCCGCCTGCACCGCGCCGAGGCCCGCGACGTTGCGCGCCGTAGCCTGGTATTGCTGAAGAACCAGGGCGAAACCCTGCCGTTGAAGAAAACCGCGAAGATCATGCTGACCGGCCCGCTGGCCAAGGCTCCGATCGACATGATGGGCAGCTGGGCCGCCGCCGGCCGCCCCGCGCAATCGGTGACACTGTTCGACGGCATGAACGCTGCCGTGGCCGACAAGGCGACGCTTGTCTACGCCCGTGGCGCCAACATCACCAGCGACAAGAAGGTCCTCGACTACCTGAACTTCCTCAACTTCGATGCACCGGAAGTGGTCGATGACCCGCGCTCGGCACAAGTGCTGATCGACGAAGCGGTGAAAGCCGCCAAGGATGCGGACGTGATCGTCGCGGCGGTCGGCGAATCCCGTGGCATGTCCCACGAATCCTCCAGCCGCACCGACCTGAATATTCCGGAAAACCAGCGTGAACTGATTCGCGCCTTGAAGGCCACCGGAAAACCACTGGTGCTGGTCTTGATGAACGGACGTCCGCTGTCGATTCTCCAGGAAAAGGAACAGGCTGACGCGATTCTGGAAACCTGGTTCAGTGGCACCGAAGGCGGCAACGCCATCGCCGACGTGCTGTTCGGCGACTACAACCCGTCGGGCAAACTGCCGATCACCTTCCCGCGTTCGGTGGGCCAGATTCCGACCTACTACAACCACCTGAGCATTGGCCGGCCGTTCACGCCGGGCAAACCGGGCAACTACACCTCTCAGTATTTCGATGACACCACCGGGCCCCTGTTCCCGTTCGGCTTCGGTCTGAGCTACACCGATTTCAGCCTGACCGGCATGGCCCTGTCATCGACCACGCTGAACAAGACCGGCAAGCTCGACGCCAGCGTCATGGTGAAAAACACCGGCAAGCGCGACGGCGAAACCGTGGTGCAGCTGTACATCCAGGACGTGACCGGCTCGATGATCCGGCCACTGAAGGAACTGAAGAACTTCCAGAAAATCACGCTCAAGGCCGGCGAACAGAAAGTCGTGCACTTCACCATCACCGAGGATGACCTGAAGTTCTTCAACGCTCAGTTGAAGTACGCAGCAGAGCCAGGCAAGTTCAACGTGCAGATCGGCCTGGATTCCCAGGACGTGACGCAGCAGAGCTTCGAACTCCTGTAACCCCCGATCTCCTGTAGGAGCCGGCTTGCTGGCTCCTACAAGGGATGGGTCGACAAAAAAATCACGATCCAACCTCTATTCCCTGTGGGAGCGAGACCGGCTTGCCGGCGATGGCGGCCTGACAGTCAACTGAGATGTTGAATGTCAGGACCTCATCGCCGGCAAGCCGGTCTCGCTCCCACAGTGGTTTGTGGTGTTCAGAAGAGCGGGATCAGCCTCTACGATCCAGCAGATTCACCACCAGCCGATCCACCCATCCCCAGATCCTTTGCTTTACCCGCCGCCACAGCGGCCGGCGTTGCCAGGCCTCCAGGCTGACTTCCTGGCTCAATGCGAAGTCCCGCTCGAAACTCGCCGCCACCGCACGCGTCAGCCCCGGGTCCAGCGCCTCAAGGTTGGCTTCCAGGTTGAATCGCAAATTCCAGTGATCGAAGTTGCACGAGCCAATGCTCACCCAATCATCGACCAGCACCATTTTCAGGTGCAGGAAACACGGCTGGTATTCGAAGATCTGCACCCCGGCCTTGAGCAATCGCGGGTAGTAACGATGCCCGGCATAACGCACCGACGGGTGATCGGTGCGCGGGCCGGTCAACAACAGACGCACATCAACGCCTCGAGCTGCCGCCCGGCGCAACGAGCGGCGGACTTTCCAGGTCGGCAGGAAATACGGTGTGGCCAGCCAGATTCGCTTTTGCCCGCTGTTCAGCGCACGAACCAGCGATTGCAGGATGTCGCGGTGCTGGCGGGCGTCGGCATAGGCGACCCGGCCCATGCCCTCGCCCATTGGCGGCACGCGGGGCAATCGCGGCAAACCGAAATGCGAGGCCGGTTTCCACGCGCGGCGATGGCGGTTGGCGATCCATTGGCGATCGAACAACAACTGCCAGTCGATGACTAGAGGACCGGTGATTTCCACCATCACTTCATGCCATTCGCTGACGTCTTCGCCCGGCGTCCAGAACTCATCGGTGACACCGGTGCCGCCGACCACGGCCATGCTCTGATCGACCAGCAACAACTTGCGATGATCGCGGTAGAAATTGCCGACCCAGCGCCGCCAGCTCAGGCGGTTGTAGAAGCGCAGCTCTACGCCGGCCGCCATCAGCCGCTGACGCAAGGTCAGGGTAAACGCGAGGCTGCCGTAATCATCGAACAGGCAGCGCACCCGCACGCCGCGCTCGGCGGCCTGGACCAGTGCCTGAACCATGGCCTCGGCACACGCGCCCGCCTCCACCAGGTACAGCTCCAGTTCGACTTGTTCCTCGGCGCGCGCAATCGCGACCAGCATCCGCGGAAAGAACTGCGGACCGTCGATCAGCAGTTCGAAGCTGTTGCCTTCACGCCAGGGAAAAATCGCGCCGGCCATGTCAGCGCGCCGTGAAAATCAGCACCGCACCCACCGGCACCGACAGACTGATGGCCGACAACCCGGCGACCTTGCGCAAGCTGTCCAGCCCCGGCGCCAGATCAAAATCCTCGGCGTTGATCACCAGCGGTTCGAGCGTCACCACTTGAAAGCGTCGGTCATCAAGGCGAGTCGCCAACAACTCGGCGTTGTACTCACGGGTTTTGCCATGAAGGTTGACGGTGACCGGCAAGCGCAGCTCGAGTTGCGCACCGGGGGCGAGGTCGTTGATCGGGCGCAAATCAATCTGCGCAGTGATCAACGCTTCGGGAAAGGTCTGGATCTCGAACAGTTCCTTGCGCATGCGTTCGTCACGCAAGGGGATGCCGCTGTTTATCGAATCCAGCTCGACTTCCACCTCGGCCAGTCCTTTGGGACTGACCTTGCCGTGCAGCACCAGGAAGCGCTGCACTTCGGAAACATTGGCGTTTTTGGTGCTGACGAACGACAGCCGCGAGGATTCGCCGTCCAGGTACCAATTGGCCTGAGCCGACAAAGTAGCGCTGGCCAGCAGCACAAAGGCGAGGGTTTTGGTGAGGGACCGCTTGAACATAAAGACTCGTGGGGCAGATAAACCTGAACGAACCTTAACCGTCCGCGAGCGCATTGCAAACCGCGAAGATTGAAGACCACCCTTGTAGGAGCCCGGCTTGCCGGCGATGGCGTTCCTGAGATCGCTATCGCCAGCAAGCCGGCTCCTACAGGTTTGGCGTGAACCTTCAATTCTTGAGCACACCGCAAATCCGTAGGAGCCGGCTTGCCGGCGATGGCGTCCCTGAGATCGCCATCGCCGGCAAGCCGGCTCCTACAAAGACGACCTGTCAGGGTTGCAGGCGGCAGCCTTGGTGTTCGCCGATCCATTGCGCGCTGTTGCTGCGCCCCATGCCGCTGACCGTCACGCGTTTGCCGGCGGCGTCATCGGCAAAACCGCTGAAGGGCAGCCATTGCTTCACATAGCCACGGCAATACTCGGCGTCGTTGTTCATCACGTATCGGCACGAGCAGTATTCCTTGGCGGTGTAGGCGCTGATGATGTCCGGGAAGGCCCAAAGCGCCACACGCTCGTGCCACATCCAGCCAAGCAAGGCGATCAGCAGGATCAGCAACACCGAGCTGAACGGTCGGCGGCGGACAAACGGGAGACGGCTTATGGCTGCACCTTCCCGGCGAATGCCTTGCGCGCAAGGTTGAGCAATGCGTTGTGGCTGTAGCTACCGTCGCGGTCATCGCCGTAGCGCACTATCACCAGTTTTTCGCTGGGGATCACGTACATCGCCTGACCCCAATGGCCAAGGGCGGCGAAGGTGTCGGGGGGTGCATCGGGCCAGGGTTGTGCGGCGCCATCCACGGCGCGGTTGAGCCACCACTGACCGCCTGGCACAGCATCGTCCTGATTCGCTTGATAGTGAGCGAAGGGCTCACGATTGAAGGTGACCCAGTCTTTGGGCAGCAATTGCCGGTCCCCCCAACGGCCGTCACGCGCCATCAACAGGCCGACTCGCGCCAGGTCGCGGGCGGTGAGATAGGCATAGGACGAGGCAACGAAAGTGCCCGTGCCGTCGGTTTCCCACACCGCGTGGCGAATCCCCAGCGGCTCAAACAGCGCGGTCCACGGATAGTCGGGATAACGCGCCGGGCCGACGATGTTTTTCAGCGCCGCGGACAACAGATTGCTGTCGCCGCTGGAATAGCGAAAAGCCTGGCCGGGCTTGGCGTACTCGGCGTGATCGGTGGTGAAGGCGGCCATGTCGTGATGGCCGCGGGTGTAGAGCATCGCCACCACCGAGGACTTCAACGGTGCGTATTCATAGTCTTCCTGCCAGTCCAGGCCCGAGGCCCAGTGCAGCAGATCGGCCAGGGTGATCGCCGGGTGTTTTTTCAGCGCTGGATAGAACTTCAGCACCGGGTCCTTCAATTTGAACAGGCCTTCGCCATAGGCGACGCCGAGCACCGTGGCCATGAGGCTCTTGCTGATCGACCAGGTCAGGTGCGGCGTGTCGGCGCTGGTCGGGCCGGCGTAGCGTTCGTAGATCAACTGACCGTCGCGGATCACCAGCAAGGCGTCGGTGCGGATGCCCTTTCGGCTGATGTCATCTCGGGGTGGGAAGGCGTAGGTTTCCAGGGCTTGCAGCGCCGGGCCGCTCAGGGTCGGGCCAGTCGACCATTGCTCGGCGGGCCAGGTTTCGGCCTGGGTCGAGAGGCTGAGCAGCAGCATGAAAAACAGGGACAAGCCTTTGAACATGGCGGGGGCTCGGCGGATTTGATTGCTGAGCCTAGTTGAGGTTTATGACAGATCTGAAATTTGTGTCGTCAATGAAGACGCCTTCGCGGGCAAGCCTCGCTCCTACAGAGGTATGCGCTCTCCTGTAGGAGCGAGGCTTGCCCGCGAAGAGGCCCGTCAGATCGCCGCCAACGCCTTGGCCAACCGCTTGCCCCGCGCCCCCGCCGCCAAATCCATCACCGCCTGATCCCGCTGCCACATCGCCGCCCACTGCGGCGGGCCATCGGCCAATGCCTGGTTCACCTCAACCTTCAACCCGTCGAACTGCGCAAACAACCCGCCCAGCAACACATGCCCCGCCGGATTGTTCGGTGCCTGCCGGCTCATTTCCGCACACCCGGCCAACAGCGCCAGCAAACGCAACTGCAAGGCCTGCGGCCAGTCGCTGTCCTGGCCGACGCCATACAACCACGCTGTCATCGCGCTCAACACATAGACGTCTTCCAGCGTTCTGAACGGTTTGACGTACGCATCCCAGCCATCCCCCGCCAGCAATTCACACAAGGCATGGTCGAGAAACAGCCGGCCATGACTGATGTCCGGCATCAGCGGGATCGGCGGGAGTTTTTCCAGGCGCACACCCGGCTCACCGGGATAAACCACCGCCAGGCTCAGGCGTGGCGACTCGCCAGGCGCTTCACTGCGCGCAGCGATCAGCAGCCAGTCGGCCGCATCGCCGGCGGTCACGAAATCCTTGCGTCCGCTCAGGCGCAGTTCGCTCAGGCGCGTCTGCATGTCCGCCACCCGCAGGCTGCGTTGCTCGGTCGCGCACAACGCGCCAAGACTCGGCGGCGCGCTCGGCCACAGCATGCGTAAAGCCGCCTGATAGCCCACCAGAAACGCCAGCCCCGGTGTCGCCATCAGGCGTCCACCGCCCACCGCCAACTCAAACGGCGTGACCGTGCCCAACTGCTGCAACAAGGTCGCGAAGCCTTCACCGAGGTCCGGATTGGCGGGCAAGCGATCGCGGCGTTTCAACAGGGTTTGCCAGGGCATAAGAGGCTCCTTGTGGGCTGTCATATAAGCATCACCAAAGCTTCATGGCGATGACACCGGGGCTACATAGCCTGACTTTGCACAACACGGCCGCATAAAGAAAGTCGATCGGCTCTAACCCAAGACGGGTGACCAGCCCGCACGGAGAATCGCAATGACTCAGATCGCCCGCATCAGCGACACCGGCAATGAACGCCGCCTGCAAGCCGAACGCCTGGTGGGCGCCGAGGCCTTGCAGGAAGCCCAGGCTTTGCGCTTCAACGTGTTCAGCGGCGAGTTCAACGCCAAGCTCAAAGGCGCGGAACTGGGTCTGGACATGGATGACTATGATGTTCACTGCGCCCACATCGGCGTGCGTGACCTGAACACCGGGCGCCTGGTGGCGACCACCCGTTTGCTTGATCACACCGCCGCCAGCAGCCTGGGCAAATTTTACAGCGAAGAAGAATTCAGCCTGCACGGCCTGATCCAACTCAAAGGCCCGATCCTCGAAATCGGCCGTACCTGTGTCGACCCGGCCTACCGCAACGGCGGCACCATCGCCGTGCTCTGGGGTGAACTGGCCGAAGTCCTGAACCAGGGCGGCTACAGCTATCTGATGGGGTGCGCGAGCATCCCGATGCAGGACGGTGGCATTCAGGCTCACGCGATCATGCAGCGTCTGCGCGAACGTTACCTGTGCACCGAGAACCTGCGCGCCGAACCGAAAAAACCGTTGCCGGTTCTGGACATTCCCTCCAACGTCATCGCCGAAATGCCGCCGCTGCTCAAGGCCTACATGCGCCTCGGTGCGAAGATCTGCGGCGAGCCGTGCTGGGACGAAGACTTCCAGGTCGCCGACGTGTTCATCCTGCTCAAGCGCGACGAACTCTGCCCGCGCTACGCCAAACACTTCAAGGCGGCTGTGTAATGAGCCGCTTGCGGGTGTACGCGCGGATTGCGCGAGTGTTGGTCGTGGTGGCATTGGGGTTGAGCATGGCCAGTGTCTTCGGCTTGTTCGAGCGCTTGGGCATCGCCCATTCGATGGTCCGCCGTCAGCGCTGGTCGCGATTTTTCATGGCACGCCTGGCGAATGCCCTGCCCTTTCGCGTGACCGTGCACGGTGAGTTGCCGAAGGAGCCGATGCTCTGGGTCAGCAACCACGTGTCCTGGACGGACATTCCGCTGCTGGGCATGCTCACGCCGATGTCATTCCTGTCCAAGGCCGAAGTGCGTACCTGGCCGGTAGCAGGTTGGTTGGCGGCCAAGGCCGGCAGCCTGTTTATCCGCCGTGGTTCGGGTGACAGTCAGTTGATCCGCAAACAGATGACGCGCCACCTGGAGCAAGCGCATCCGCTGCTGATGTTCCCGGAAGGCACCACCACCGATGGCCGTTCGTTGCGCACCTTCCATGGTCGCTTGCTGTCGGCGGCGATTGATTCGCAAGCGAAGCTGCAACCGTTGGCGATTCGTTACCTGCGCGAGGGTGAAATCGATTCGCTGGCGCCGTTCATTGGCGATGATGACTTGCTCTCGCACCTGATGCGCTTGTTTGCCAATGACCGGGGCGATGTAGAGATTCATCTGCTCAAGCCGATTGCCTGTGAGGGCCGCGAGCGTGCGGCGCTGGCGTTCGAAGCGCAGCAGGCGGTGCAGAAGGTGTTGTTTGGCGCTATTCCCGAAAAACAGCAAGCGCCAATGCGCCCTGCCATCGCTGCCTGAACACATACCCCTGTAGGAGCCAGCTTGCTGGCGATGACGGCATAACATTCAACAGAGATGTTGACTGATACACCGCCATCGCCGGCAAGCCGGCTCCTACAGGGATTTATGGTGTTGGGTAGTTTTGGGCGAAATCCTGGAGCTGTGGATAGAACAACCGAAAATCCTCGCTCAACGGCTCATACAACACCCGCAACTCCTGCATCGCCGCCGCCAGTTCCTCGGGCCTGGTCAGCCGCCGCGAAATCCCCCGCAGTACCTGCTCCAACACGTCGAATTCCCGGTAAGAACCCAACCAGTCATTCGCCACCATGTGCGGCGCAATCCTCGCCAGGCGTTCCGGTAATTGCGGCTCATTGGACAGCACCCGATACACGTCGCCGGTGAACAGCGCCAGCGGCCGGTCGGCATACAGCGTCCAGTCCCGCGCCAGGCAATGGTCAAAAAACACATCGAGCACGATCCCGGCATAACGCCGGCGGGTCAGGGAAAACCGCGACAACGCCACGTCCACCATTGGATGGCGGTCGGTAAACACGTCGATGCTGCGATGCAACTGGATAGCCGCCTCGATCTCCGGGTCGAACTGCCCTTGCAGCCGTCCTTTGACGAAATCGCCATACAGACTGCCGAGCAATTGACCGGGACGCTGGCCACCGAGGTGAAGATGTGCGAGATAGTTCATGCCGCCCAGCTTAACACTGCGGCATTCATATCGTTATAACCCGATATACCGATTTATGCGGTCATCAGATCAAAATCATATTGGTATATCGCGAAATACCGATTTAAAGTTCGCCTCATCGCGATATAGCGTTTTACTCATCACGAGCCCCAAGCCATGAACCTCGACCTCGACGAAATAATAAAAGCCCTGGCACACCCAGTACGGCGAGAAATCCTGCACTGGCTCAAAGACCCGGACGTCGAATTTCCCGACCAGACCCACAGCAACGAGCACGGCGTCTGCGCCGGGCAGATCGATCAACGGTGCGGTTTGTCGCAGTCCACGGTGTCCGCACACCTGGCGACCCTGCAACGCGCCGGCCTGATCAGCAGCCGCAAAGTCGGCCAGTGGCACTTTTTCAAACGCAACGAGGAAACCATCCAGGAATTCCTCCGCACCTTCAGCAAAGAGCTCTGACCCTTAAAGTCAGTCAGCCGACAAGGAATCAACAATGCCCCTCTCGCTCCTCATCCTGGCCTTGAGCGCCTTCGCCATCGGCACCACCGAGTTCGTCATCATGGGCCTGCTGCCCGATGTGGCGGCTGACCTCGGTGTGTCGATCCCCGGTGCCGGCTGGCTGGTGACCGGTTACGCCCTGGGCGTGGCCATCGGTGCGCCGTTCATGGCACTGGCCACCGCCAGGCTGCCGCGCAAGGCCGCACTGGTGGCGTTGATGGGGATATTCATCATCGGCAATCTGCTCTGCGCAGTGGCCAGTGACTACAACGTGCTGATGTTCGCCCGAGTGGTGACTGCCCTCTGCCACGGTGCGTTCTTCGGTATCGGTTCGGTAGTGGCTGCGGGCCTGGTGCCAGCCAACAAACGCGCTTCGGCCGTGGCCCTGATGTTCACCGGCCTGACCCTGGCCAACGTCCTCGGCGTGCCGCTGGGCACAGCGCTGGGTCAACAAGCCGGCTGGCGCTCGACGTTCTGGGCGGTGACCGTTATCGGCGTAATCGCCTTGATCGGCCTGATCCGTTTCCTGCCGGCCAAGCGCGATGAAGAGAAACTCGACATGCGCGCCGAACTGCGTGCCCTCAAAGGCGCCGGCATCTGGCTGTCGTTGAGCATGACCGCGCTGTTCGCCGCGTCGGTGTTCACCTTGTTCACCTACGTCGCCCCGCTGCTGGGCGAGGTGACCGGCGTCTCGCCACGCGGCGTGACCTGGACGCTGATGCTCATCGGCCTGGGCCTGACGGTCGGCAACATCATCGGCGGCAAACTGGCCGACAAAGGCCTGGCGGCGACGCTGGTCGGGGTGTTCATCAGCATGGCCGTGGTGTCCACCGTACTGACCTGGACCAGCGTCGCGCTGATCCCGACCGAAATCACCCTGTTCCTCTGGGCCACCGCGTGCTTTGCCGCCGTGCCCGCCCTGCAAGTGAACGTGGTGACCTACGGCAAGGCTGCACCGAACCTGGTCTCAACCCTGAACATCGGCGCCTTCAACGTCGGCAACGCACTCGGTGCCTGGGTCGGCGGCAGCGTCATCGCCCACGGCTACGGCCTGACCAGCGTGCCACTGGCGGCCGCCGCACTGGCGGTACTCGCCCTGCTGGTGACCCTGATTACTTTCCGTCAGAGCGGTAATCCCGAACTGGCCCCTGCTACCAACTGACTCACTGATACCTCACGAGGGTGCATTTCATGACGACTATTTTCGATCCGATCAAACTGGGCGACCTCGAGTTGGCCAACCGCATCATCATGGCTCCGCTGACCCGTTGCCGCGCCGACGAAGGCCGTGTGCCGAACGCGCTGATGGCCGAGTACTACGTTCAACGCGCCTCGGCCGGCCTGATCCTCAGCGAAGCCACCTCGGTCACGCCGATGGGCGTTGGCTACCCGGACACTCCGGGCATCTGGTCCAACGATCAAGTGCGCGGCTGGACTAACGTCACCAAGGCGATCCACGGCGCGGGCGGCAAGATCTTCCTGCAACTGTGGCACGTCGGCCGGGTTTCCCACGAGTCGTACCTGAACGGCGAAAAACCGGTCGCACCGAGCGCCATCCAGCCCAAAGGCCATGTCAGCCTGGTTCGCCCTCTGGCCGATTACCCGACGCCGCGCGCCCTGGAAACCGCTGAAATCGCCGACATCGTCGACGCCTACCGCATCGGTGCCGAAAACGCCAAGGCCGCCGGTTTTGACGGCGTGGAAATCCACGGCGCCAACGGTTACCTGCTCGACCAGTTCCTGCAAAGCAGCACCAACCAACGCACCGACCAATACGGCGGCTCCGTGGAAAACCGTGCACGCCTGCTGCTGGAAGTGACCGATGCCGCCATCGAAGTCTGGGGCGCCGGCCGCGTCGGTGTGCACCTGGCACCGCGTGCAGATTCCCATGACATGGGCGACGATAACCTGGCCGAAACCTTCACCTACGTCGCTCGCGAACTGGGCAAACGTGGCATCGCGTTCATCTGCTCCCGCGAAAAAGAAGGCACCGACAGCCTCGGCCCGCAAATCAAGGAAGCCTTCGGCGGTCCGTACATCGTCAACGAACGCTTCACCAAGGACAGCGCCAACGCCTGGCTGGCCAGTGGCAAGGCTGACGCGGTCGCCTTCGGCGTGCCGTTCATTGCCAACCCGGATTTGCCGGCACGCTTGAAAGCCGATGCGCCGCTGAACGAAGCGCGCCCGGAGTTGTTCTACGGCAAAGGCCCGGTCGGTTATATCGACTATCCAGCGATGTAACTTCAACTAAACGATTGCAAAGCCCCGGCTCGAAAGAGCCGGGGCTTTTTTATGCGCGCCATCAACCACGCGCAACAAACAAATACACACCCAACTAACAGACCTTTTGACCCACTGATATATTCAATCTCTCAATTCAATTCAACTCAAGAGAGATCGACATCATGGATGATACCCCTATAAAGGCCGCCTCCGAAGACCAGGAAGTCTACGAAGACATTCAGAATGTGACATTTGAAAAAAACCTCTATGAGCAAGCCAGCACTCTTGCAACTCTTTCCACTTTTCCGATGATACTAAGTTTTCTTCAAAGTGCTGCCACAACTCTTTTTTCTCCTGAGACTCAGGAAAGACTAAGAGCAGAACTGGAAGTCGACAAATACTTTGAGGCCCTTGGCGAGGAAAGCCTCAAGAGGGAGGAAGAAACATGGGCATCCCTTAAACGCATAAAATCTCACACCAGTGTTCTCTTCTACATTTTCAATGCTACCGAAGAAACTTTCAAACTCGATTACTCCAGCTGGAACAACGACAAATCCCCCGCTCAAGACTATGAAATCAAGCCCTTGCAGTACACGTCATTCATACTGCGCAGCGACATACCTCAACGTATCCCCCATCGGCAGATTCATGTGTCGAGCAAAGTGAACCACGGCTTTACGTATCGTAGCGAAAAATTCGCATTCGATTTTTCCTCGCAGCTTTATTTAAGGCATTCGGGCGGCAAGTCAACCCCCTACGCGGATCACCAGATAAACTCTATTGGTAAATCTTCACTGACTTGTACTTCCAGCCTCTCACGAGGCATGAGAGAGAGTCCTTATAGCTACGGCGTGCTAATTACTCTTGGTGAATTAGCCTGAAGAACCCGATTGCGTTCAAAGCGGTGCTCAGCAGCATCTGCGTTTCTTAATAAATAAACCCCCAGGTAAAAGCACCTGGAGCTCACCTACTTAGCAAAATGAAAAATCGACATGAACGACATCAAAGAAGCCAGTAACAAGTACGAAGATCTACTATCGTTTTTCAATTACACTTCCATTGGCACACTTTACAACCTGACACCACTACTATTCAGCGAAGAGAATCAACAAGCACTGGATGAGTTGATCGGGATCGCCCAAGTGGAATTAATCGGCCACCTCGAAAAGATTGAATCAGAGCGCGAGTTGAATCAGAAAATCGAACAGTGGCGACATCAAGATGAAAGCCCGAAAAACACTCGCGTGATCGTCAAACTCATTAACAACACACCGCACACGTTTAAAATCGCACAAACCAGTCTGCCTTTACGCCCATCAGAGCGTGAGTCATTCCTGCTCCAGGCTCACGCAAAGACAGCAATCAAATCCGATTTTGCCTATACGTACGCCGCGCCGTGGCCGAAGAACAAAATCATGTTCAATCAGTTCGTAGATTTTATCGATCAGAACGTCGGAGTACGTTTTGAGCTCGGCATGATCATGAACAAATCCTTCGGCGTTATTTCGCCAATACACAGGGCAACGGTAAAAAACACCGTCACCTCCATTGGCTCATCCAAAATCAATTGTTCCACCAAAATCACCAGCATGGCAGAGGATCAGCCTTTCAACTTCGAGGTGGAAATCACACTGGGCTGAAGCAGCGACCACTGGGGATCGCTCTTACCTTTTCACATCTGCGACACAAATTTCCTACAAAATACGTAGCTCGCTACCTGTCATCCCGGAGCGCGTCCCTATATAAAAGCACCCCAGTACGCCAACGCGGGCGAAGAGTTGATCTTCGCCCGCGTCTATTGACATAAACGGATCCAATTACGCATGTTGCTTCATTTTCGCAGGCTGGGACTGAAACGCAGCATGTCCAGCCCGGTATCGACCCAACGCTCGGCCTCGGTATGCAGCTGGAAACTGTCCGGCGCGAGCAACCATTGGTACAACAGGCCATCTATATAGGCATGAATGCTGATGGCCGCACGGGCGGTGTCGAGGTTTTCCGGCAACTGCCCGCGATTCACGGCATTACGCAAGGTCAGGCCAATGCGCGTGTTGCATTCGAGGCTGGCCGTTCGGCGCTGCTGGCGCAGATCGCACATTTCATCGGTGAATTCGCACTTATGAAACAGAATCTCGTTGATGCGCCGGGTCTTGGGGTCCAACGCAACTTCATGAAACAAATGAATCAGCAGCCGACGCATGCAGCCCAGCGGATCGAGCTCGTCTTCGCTCTCCGCGGCTTTGGCCAGCTCATCAAGGGGCTCATGCAAGCTGTCGAGCATGGCCTGCACCAGATCGGCCTTGTTGCTGAAATGCCAGTAGATGGCGCCGCGAGTGACGCCGGCCAGGGTTGCGATGTCCGCCAGCGTCGTGCGGGCCACGCCCCGCTCGAAAAAGGCTTTTTCGGCCGCCTCGAGTATCTGGCTGCGGGTTTCTTGAGCTTCCTCTTTGGTGCGACGGACCATGGCAGTACAACCTCAATCAGGATGCTTCAGCGATGTCTGAATATCAGCTGAATAAAAGTGGGGCGAGCGCTCTTGGGACTCGTCCCCGGGCCTACAATTCCAACCTTGCGACGGCCTCTGTAACAGCGAGGGTACACAGCCAAGGTATTTACAAACAACCGTGAATGTAAGTATATTCCTTAGCATGCTACTTATCCACCCGGTACCCAATTTTTAACCTTCCATCTTTTCTTGTGCGTTTTTTTGCGCGCCTGACCCGAGGATTTTCATGCAATTCAAGCCAGCTGTTACCGCTCTGGTCACTGCCGTCGCCTTGGCATCGCTGCTCAGCGGATGCAAAAAGGAAGAAGCGGCACCGGCCGCTCCACCGCCTCAGGTCGGCGTTGTCACCCTGCAACCTCAAGCCTTCACCCTGACGTCCGAGCTGCCGGGTCGCACCAGCGCCTACCGCATCGCGGAAGTTCGCCCGCAGGTCAACGGCATCATTCTCAAACGTCTGTTCAAGGAAGGCGGCGACGTCAAGGCCGGCCAACAGCTGTATCAGATCGATCCGGCGGTTTATGAAGCCACGCTGAAAAGCGCCGAAGCCAACCTGCAACAGACCAAGTCGATCTCCGATCGCTACAAGCAACTGGTCAACGAACAGGCTGTGAGCCGTCAGGAATACGACACCGCACAGGCCAACCGCCTGCAATCGGAAGCCGCCCTGCAAAGCGCCCAGATCAATGTGCGCTACACCAAGGTGTACGCGCCACTGTCCGGTCGCATCGGTCGTTCCAGCGTGACCGAAGGCGCACTGGTCACCAGTGGCCAGGCGGACGCCATGGCGGTGATCCAGCAACTCGACCCGATCTACGTCGATGTCACCCAGTCCTCGGTAGAGCTGCTTGAACTGCGCCGCGAACTGGAAAGCGGTCGTCTGCAAAAGGCCGGCGACAACTCGGCGGCGGTCAAGCTGACCCTCGAAGACGGCAGCCAGTACAAGCTCGACGGCAAGCTCGAATTCTCCGAAGTCTCGGTTGACCAGACCACCGGTTCCGTCACCCTGCGTGCGGTGTTCCCGAACCCTGATCACACCCTGTTGCCCGGCATGTTCGTTCACGCCCAGCTTCAGGCCGGCGTGAATGCAGCTGCCATCCTGGCGCCGCAACAAGGCGTGACCCGCGACCTCAAAGGCTCCCCGACCGCGCTGGTCGTCGGTGCGGACAACAAGGTCGAACTGCGTCAGCTCAAGGCCAGCCGCACTGTCGGCAGCCAGTGGCTGATCGAGGACGGCCTGAAAGCCGGCGATCGCCTGATCACCGAAGGGCTGCAATTCGTCAAACCTGGCATTGAAGTCAAGGCCACTGAGGCGACTAACGTTGGCGCAAAGAACCCGGCCCCCGCACAGGCAGCTAACAAGGCTTCCAGCGGCAAAGGGGAGTAAACCATGTCGAAATTTTTTATCGACCGTCCGATTTTCGCCTGGGTAATTGCCCTGGTGATCATGCTGGTCGGGGCTCTATCGATCCTCAAGTTGCCGATCAACCAGTACCCGAGCATTGCGCCTCCGGCGATCGCCATTTCCGTGGCTTACCCGGGCGCTTCCGCGCAAACCGTGCAAGACACCGTGGTTCAGGTGATCGAGCAGCAGCTCAACGGTATCGACAACCTGCGTTATGTGTCCTCGGAAAGTAACTCCGACGGCACCATGACGATCACCGCGACCTTCGAGCAAGGCACCAACTCCGATACCGCGCAGGTTCAGGTCCAGAACAAACTGAACCTGGCCACCCTGCTGCTGCCGCAAGAAGTACAGCAGCAAGGTATCCGCGTGACCAAGGCAGTGAAAAACTTCCTGCTGGTGATCGGCGTGGTCTCGCGTGACGGCAGCATGACCAAGGACGACCTGTCCAACTACATCGTGTCCAACATGCAGGATCCGATCTCGCGGACAGCCGGCGTGGGCGACTTCCAGGTGTTCGGTTCCCAGTACGCCATGCGTATCTGGCTCGACCCGGCCAAGTTGAACAACTTCAACCTGACCCCGATCGACGTCAAAACCGCCATCGCCGCGCAAAACGTCCAGGTATCGTCCGGCCAGCTCGGCGGCCTGCCGGCCCTGCCCGGCACTCAGTTGAACGCGACAATCATCGGCAAGACCCGCCTGCAGACCGCTGAGCAATTCAACAGAATCCTGCTCAAGGTCAACAAGGACGGCTCCCAGGTTCGCTTGAAAGATGTCGCCGACGTCGGTCTGGGTGGCGAGAACTACAGCATCAACGCCCAGTTCAACGGCGCCCCGGCTTCCGGCCTGGCAGTGAAGCTGGCCAACGGTGCCAACGCCCTCGACACCGCGAAAGCCCTGCGCAAGACCATCGACAGCCTCAAGCCGTTCTTCCCGCAGGGGATGGAAGTGGTGTTCCCGTACGACACCACGCCAGTGGTGACCGAGTCGATCAAGGGTGTGGTTGAAACCCTGGTCGAAGCGATCGTGCTGGTGTTCCTGGTGATGTTCCTGTTCCTGCAAAACTTCCGCGCCACCGTCATCACCACGATGACTGTGCCGGTGGTATTGCTGGGTACGTTCGGCATCCTCGCGGCGTTCGGTTTCAGCATCAACACCCTGACCATGTTCGGTATGGTGTTGGCCATCGGCCTGCTGGTGGACGATGCCATCGTCGTGGTGGAAAACGTCGAACGGGTCATGAGCGAAGAAGGCCTGTCACCCAAGGAGGCCACCAAGAAATCCATGGGGCAGATCCAGGGTGCGCTGGTCGGTATTGCCCTGGTGCTCTCGGCGGTACTGTTGCCGATGGCGTTCTTCGGCGGCTCCACGGGTGTGATCTACAAGCAGTTCTCGATCACCATCGTCTCGGCCATGGCCCTGTCGGTACTGGTCGCGCTGATCTTCACCCCGGCCCTCTGCGCCACCATGCTCAAAGCCATTCCCAAGGGCGAGCACGGCGTGCCGAAACGCGGCTTCTTCGGCTGGTTCAACCGCAACTTTGACCGTAGCGTGAAAAGCTACGAGCGTGGCGTCGGCAACATTCTGCGCAACAAGGCGCCGTACCTGCTGGCCTACGTGATCATCGTCGTCGGCATGATCTGGTTGTTCATGCGTATTCCTTCCTCGTTCCTCCCGGAGGAAGACCAGGGCGTACTGTTTGCTCAAGTACAAACCCCGGCCGGCTCGACTGCCCAGCGCACTCAGGTCGTCGTGGACGAGATGCGTGAATTCCTGCTGCGTCCAAGCAAGGATGGCGGTGAAGGCGATGCGGTGAACTCGGTGTTTACCGTGACCGGCTTCAACTTCGCCGGCCGTGGCCAGAGTTCGGGTATGGCGTTCATCATGATGAGGCCGTGGCACGAACGTAACGCCGACAACAACGTGTTCAAGGTCGCGGCCCGTGCCCAACAGCACTTCTTCACCTTCCGTGACGCCATGGTGTTCGCGTTCGCACCGCCAGCGGTACTGGAGCTGGGTAACGCCACCGGTTTCGACGTGTTCCTGCAAGACCGCGCCGGTATCGGTCACGAAAAGCTGATGGCTGCCCGTAACCAGTTCCTCGGCATGGCGGCGCAGAGCAAAGTGCTGGCGCAAGTGCGCCCGAACGGTCTGAACGACGAGCCGCAATTCCAGTTGGAAATCGACGACGAGAAGGCCAGTGCGCTGGGCGTTACCATCGCCGACATCAACAACACCCTGTCGATTGCCTTGGGCAGTAGCTATGTGAACGACTTCATCGACCGTGGTCGTGTGAAGAAGGTTTACGTGCAAGGCCAGCCCGGCGCGCGCATGAGCCCTGAAGACCTGAAGAAGTGGTACGTGCGCAACAGCACCGGGACCATGGTTCCCTTCACCGCGTTTGCCAAGGGTGAGTGGATTTACGGTTCGCCAAAACTGGCCCGTTACAACGGCGTAGAAGCGATGGAAATCCTCGGCTCCCCTGCCCCGGGTTATTCCACCGGTGAAGCCATGGCCGAAGTCGAGGCGCTTGCTCTGAAACTGCCGGCCGGTGTCGGTATTTCCTGGACCGGTCTGTCGTATGAAGAACGACTGGCGGGCTCCCAGGCGCCGGCGCTGTTCGCGCTGTCGATTCTGATGGTGTTCCTGTGCCTGGCGGCGCTGTACGAAAGCTGGTCGATTCCGATTGCCGTCGTGCTCGTGGTGCCACTGGGGATTATCGGTGCGTTGATGGCCACCAGCCTGCGGGGTCTGTCCAACGACGTGTACTTCCTCGTGGGTCTGTTGACCACCATCGGTCTGGCGGCGAAAAACGCCATTCTGATCGTCGAGTTCGCCAAGGATCTGCATGAACAGGGCAAGAGCTTGCAGGAGGCAGCCATCGAGGCTTGCCGCATGCGTTTGCGCCCGATCATCATGACCTCCCTGGCGTTCATTCTCGGCGTAGTGCCGCTGGCCATTTCCAGCGGCGCCGGCTCGGGCAGCCAACACGCCATCGGTACCGTGGTAATTGGCGGTATGATCACCGCCACCGTATTGGCGATCTTCTGGGTCCCGTTGTTCTTCGTCACCGTGTCGGCCATGGGTCAGCGAAAAATCGCCGATCAGGACGACGCTATTGAACCTTCTAAAGAGGCTGGCTAATGAGCAAGTCGCTACTCTCCATCGCAGTCGCGGCCTTCGTGCTGAGCGGCTGCTCGCTGATACCCGATTATCAGCAGCCTGAAGCACCGGTGGCCGCCCAGTACCCGCAAGGCCCGGCGTATTCGCCGGCCCAGGCGCCGAGTCAGGCCGCCGCTGAACAAGGCTGGAAGCAGTTTTTCCATGACCCGGCGCTGCAGCAGCTGATCCAGCTGTCCCTGGAAAACAACCGAGACCTGCGTGTCGCGGCGCTGAACATCGACGCGTTCGCTGCGCAATACCGCATCTCGCGCGCCGACCTGTTCCCGGCGGTTTCGGCCAACGGTACCGGCAGCCGTCAGCGGGTTCCGGCTGACGCTTCACAGAGCGGTCAGGCAGGCATCACCAGTTCCTACTCGGCCACCGTCGGCATCAGCGCCTATGAACTCGACCTGTTTGGTCGGGTTCGCAGCCTGAACGAAGAAGCCCTGCAGAAGTACTTCGCCACCGAAGAAGGCCGTCGCAGCACACAAATCAGCCTGGTGGCCAGCGTGGCGAATGCCTACCTGACCTGGCAGGCCGACAAAGAGCTGCGCAAGCTGACTCAGGACACCCTCGCTGCGTTCGAGGAGAGCTACAAGCTCACCGCACGCAGCAACGAAGTGGGCGTAGCCTCGGCACTGGACCTGGCGCAGTCGCGCACCTCTGTAGAAAACGCCCGTGCGCAACTGGCCCGTTACACCCGTCAGGTCGCCCAGGATGAAAACAGCCTGGTACTGCTGCTCGGCACTGGCATCCCGGCCAATCTTCGAGAAGCCAGGCCGCTGTCTGACGATTTGCTGAGCGACGTACCGCCCGGCCTGCCGTCGGACCTGCTGCAACGTCGTCCGGACATTCTGCAAGCCGAATACAACCTGAAAGCGGCCAACGCCAACATCGGCGCGGCGCGCGCAGCGTTCTTCCCGAGCATCAGCCTCACCGCCAATGCCGGTACGTTGAGCCCGGACCTGTCCGGTCTGTTCAAGGGTGGTTCGGGCACGTGGTTGTTCCAGCCGCAAATCAACCTGCCGATCTTCAACGCCGGCAGCCTGCGTGCCAGCCTGGATTACTCGAAAATCCAGAAAGACATCGGCGTGGCGAACTACGAGAAGTCCATTCAGACGGCCTTCCAGGAAGTCGCCGACGGCCTGGCCGCCCGCCAGACCTACACCGAGCAGTTGCAGGCCCAGCGTGATTTCGTCACCGCCAACCAGGACTACTACCGTCTGGCCGAGCGTCGTTATCGCATCGGCGTCGACAGCAACCTGACCTTCCTCGATGCCCAGCGTCAGCTGTTCAGTGCCCAACAGGCGCTGATCACCGACCGCCTGGCGCAACTGACCAGCGCCGTGAATCTGTACAAGGCACTGGGCGGTGGCTGGAACGAGCAGACTGCGAAAGTCGAGCCGCTGAAAGAAGAAGCGCCGAAGCTGAAGTTGTTCTGATCCAACGGCTGTAAACACGAAGCCCACCGTTTGGTGGGCTTTTTGTTGTCTGCTGGAAAAGTTGTGGTGTCTGTTATGGCCCCATCGCGAGCAGGCTCGCTCCCACAATGGATTGCATTCGTTCGGAAGGAACTCGGTTTACTGTGGGAGCGAGCCTGCTCGCGATGGGGTCAGTATTGCCAACACATAATCCAAGCCAATCTTGGTTCGATAATCGCCCAAAACCCGCTTTTACCAATTGAACCATCCAGTTCATTCCCCGCACCATTCGCCACACAAAACCAATAACAACAGGTTCGACACCATGCCCCCGCGCCCCGCCCTGTCCGGCTGATCTCGCCCCGCTTCATTTGAATTCGAATCTTTTTGTCTGCAACCCGACGGTTGCGGCATCGCCCCGTTTCATCTCCAAGAATTAGAGAGACCGAGCCCATGACGCCTTCCACTTATTTCGTTCCCAGCCTGATCGCCCTCGCACTGGCCGGCGCCGCCCTGCCCGCCTCGGCCGAAGAGGCGGGTTTTGTCGAAGGGGCCAAGGTCAACCTGAACCTGCGCAACTTCTACATCAACCGCAACTTCACCAACCCGACCAAGGCACAGGGCAAGGCTGAAGAGTGGACGCAAAGTTTCATCCTCGACGCCAAGTCCGGGTTCACCCAAGGCACCGTCGGCTTCGGCATGGATGTGCTGGGGCTGTACTCGGTGAAACTCGACGGAGGTAAAGGCACCGGCGGTACGCAGTTGCTGCCGCTGGACCACGATGGTCGCCCGGCGGACAACTTCGGTCGCACCAACGTGGCGTTCAAGGCCAAGCTGTCGCAGACCGAAGTGAAGGTCGGCGAATGGATGCCGGTGCTGCCGATCCTGCGTTCGGACGATGGGCGCTCGCTGCCACAAACCTTCCGTGGCGGTCAGATCACCTCAAAGGAAATCAACGGCCTGACGCTCTACGGCGGCCAGTTCCGCCAGAACAGCCCGCGTGACGACAGCAGCATGAATGACATGTCGATGACCGGCAAAGCGGCGTTCACCTCCGACCGCTTCAACTTCCAGGGCGGCGAATACCTGTTCAACGAGAAGCGCACCCAGATCGGCCTGTGGAACGCCGAACTCAAGGACATCTACAGCCAGCAATTCGTCAACCTGACCCACAGCCAACCCGTCGGCGACTGGACCCTGGGTGCCAACCTCGGTTTCTTCTATGGCAAAGAAGACGGTAGCGCCCGCGCCGGCGATCTGGACAACAAGACCTGGTCGGGAATGTTCTCCGCGAAGTACGGCGGCAACACTTTCTATGTCGGCCTGCAAAAACTCACCGGCGACAGCGCCTGGATGCGGGTCAACGGCACCAGCGGCGGCACACTGGCCAACGACAGCTACAACTCCAGCTATGACAACGCGCGGGAAAAATCCTGGCAGGTGCGCCACGACTACAACTTCGTTGCGCTCGGCGTACCGGGCCTGACCCTGATGAACCGCTACATCAGCGGCGAAAACGTACACACCGGCACCATCACCGACGGTAAGGAATGGGGCCGCGAAAGTGAACTGGGCTACACCGTACAAAGCGGTGCGCTGAAAGACCTGAACGTCAAATGGCGCAACTCGACCATGCGCCGCGATTACAGCAACAACGAGTTCGACGAGAACCGGTTGATCATCAGCTACCCGATCAGTTTGTTGTAAGCCTCAGCGCCAGCGTTGACTCCTTGGGGGAAACGCTGGCGCTGACCGCTGGTCGCGATGAACTGGCGAATTATTGAACCGCAGATACAGTCATCAAGGCGTTCAAGTTCTCCAGCCTGATGTAGGAGCCCCCATTTTCTTCCGTTATCTCCGGATGCTGTACGCGAAGCTGCCATGACCACGGAGGTCAGGTATGAGCAAGCGAATAGTTATCGTCGGTGGCGGCGTCGGTGGAACCATGCTGGCCAATCAACTGGTCAACAAGCTGTATCCAGAAATCCTGCGCGGCGAAGTCCTGATTACCCTGCTGTCCAACTCCCCCGATCACTACTACAAACCTGCGTTCATGTACGTGGCGTTCAACCTGTTTTTTCAGGAAGAACTCAAACGCCCGGAACGCTCATTGTTGCGCCCGGAAATCACCTTCAACGTTGAAGAGGTGACGCGTTTCGATTTCGCCGGGCAACGCCTCAAGACCCGCAGCGGTAAAGTCTACGACTACGATTTTCTGGTCATCGCCACCGGTTGCGTGCCCGCCCCGGAACGTATCGAAGGTTTGAAAGAAGCCGGCGACCACTTCTATCAATACGATCCGGCCCGGCAACTGGCGCAGAAGCTGAGCACCATCGAAAAAGGCCGGATCTTCATTACCGTGTCTTTCCCGCTAACACCCAACGTGCCGCATCAATGCGGTATCGCGCCCGTCGAAACCACCTTGATGCTCGATGATTATTTGCGGCGTCGGGGTGTGCGGGACAAGGTGGAAATTATCTACACCTACCCGACAACCGCTCAGTTACTGCGTAACTGCCTGTTCCTGCAACGACCGACAGGGGAAATTCTGCCGAGTATTTTCGAGCAGAAAAACATCCGTTTTCAGCGTGGGTTCACCCTGGATCGTGTCGATCCCGACAGCAAAATCGCCTACTCCGCAGAAGGCGACTCTCAGCCCTACGACATCCTGATGGTAACGCCGCCGATCCGCGCCGTGGATGCCGTGCTGGAGTCCGGAGCGTCGCAAGCGCTCAATAATGAAGGCTGGTTGCCCACCAACCATGAAACCCTGCAAGTCTATGGCCAGGAAAACGTCTGGGTGATCGGCGACACCGTCGATTTGCCGGTGAGCAAGGCCGGTGGCGCGTGCCATAACCAGGCACCGGTGATCGCCAACAACATTGCCGCTGAAATCCGCCTCGGTGGTCCCGTCGATGTCTACGACGGACGGGTTCAGGCCGTCGCGCAAATGGGCCTCAATGCCGGCATGCCGCTGTGGTACGACTACGGCTGCGATGTTCAACCGACCCCACCGACCAAACTCGGTGGGCTGCTCAGAAACGGCTTCAATCGTGGCCTGTACTGGGCGGTTGCCCGGGGCATGCTGTGACGGGTTCTGGGAGACAAACACAATGACAAACCTGACAGATGAAACCCTCGCCATCGGCACGGCCGACAGGTCGGAGGGACTCGATGCCTTGATGGCAAAACTGAAACCGCTGATCGATGGCGGGCGACTGGATAACCTTGTCGATTTGCTCTCGTTGACCTCGGACATGGTCGACCTGCTGGACGCCGCCATGGTGGAAAAACTGGCGCGGTTGTTCGAAAACGCTACCGCAGCCACCTGGACCGTCAGTAACGCCGTGCGCATGGCCCGCGCCGAAGTCGCCGCCGCCCCGGAACCACCGGGGGTCTACGCCTTGATCAAACTGCTGAACGAGCCGGACACGCGCAAAGGTGTGGCTGTTGTCCTGAAAACCCTGAACGTCATCGGAAGACAACTGTAACCGCCAGAGAGGACCACCTCATGAGCGTCAAACTTGATAAGGCAGGGAGCGCCTGCACGCACTGGGACGCCAAGGCGTACCAGCAGTTTTCGCGCCTCAGGCAACGACCGGTGAATGAATTGCTCGGTCGTGTCGAACTCAAATCACCCCAACGCATTTATGACCTGGGGTGCGGCACCGGCATCGCCACGCAACTGTTGGCCAAGCGTTGGCCTCGCGCTCAGTTGCAGGGCATCGACAGCTCCGGACAAATGCTCGACGAAGCCCGCCTTCTGCCCATCAAGGCATCGTGGAAACAGTGTGACCTGCTCGACTGGCAGCCCGAACAGCCAGCAGACCTGCTGTTCGCCGCAGCCGTTTTGCACTTCATCAAGGATCACCATCAACTGCTGCCGCGACTGCTCGGGATGCTCAATCCAGGCGGTTGCCTGGCAGCGCACATGCCCGACTGGCGGGATGCGTTGTGGTATCGGTTGGTGCTCGACACGCTGGAAGACGCAGGGGCTTGTGGTCAACCGTTAGGCACGGCGCAACTGCGCGAGGCAATGGCCGCACGAACGCTCTTGTCGCTGGAAGATTACTACCGCTTGCTCGCCCCGATCACCGAAACCCTGGACATCTGGGAGACCGAGCAATTGCAAGTGGTCCGCGGCCATACGCCGATCTATGACTGGGTCAAGGTCTCGGCGCTACGGGCAGTGATGCAGGGACTCAAGGCCGACGAACAGGCGCGCTTCATTTACCACTACCTGATGCGCATACACGCGCATTACCCGCCGGAGAGCGACGGGCGAACGCTGTTTCCGTTCAAGCGCATATTCATCGTCGCGACGGTGTAACACATGACATTGCCTTCGCGGGCAAGCCTCGCTCCTACAGGATTATCACAACCTCTGTAGGAGCGAGGCTTGCCCGCGAAGGCGTCAATTCATGCACCGCAAATCGCGAACATTATTCCCGGGACTCGACGCCCAACTCATCCCAAACCGACTCGGCCAAATGAAACGTCGCATTCGCCGCCGGGATGCCGCAGTAGATGGCGCTCTGCATGATCACTTCCTTGATCTCGCCACGGGTCACGCCATTGTTGGCGGCGGCGCGCAGGTGCAACTTGAGTTCACCCTCACGGTTCATGCCGATCAACATGGCGATGGTGATCAGGCTGCGGGTATGGCGCGGCAGGCCCGGGCGGGTCCAGATGTCGCCCCACGCGTGGCGGGTGATCATCTCCTGAAACTCCGAATTGAACTCGGTCAGCGCGTTCAGGCTGCGGTCGACATGGGCGTCGCCGAGGACTGCGCGACGTACGTTCATGCCCTCGTCGTAACGTTGTTTCTCGTCCACGGATGTTCCCCTCAATGGCCCAGCAAAAAAGCGAGAACGCGATCACTGAACGCATCGCCGGCCTGCACGTTGGACAGGTGCGCCGCGTAGAACTCGGCGTACTCGGCACCTGCCACATGTTCCTGGATGAAGTGCCCACCGGACGGCGGCGTGACCGCGTCTTCGGTGCCGGCGATCACCAGCAGCGGCACCTTGATCGAGGACAGCTGATCACGGAAATCGGCATCGCGTACGGCAGCGCAATTGGCTGCGTAGCCTTGCGGTGAAGTGGCCGCGAGCATGTCGGTAATCCGTTTCGCCGCCGCCGGATTGGCCTCGGAAAAGTCCGGGGTAAACCAGCGCGCAATCGACGCATCGCGCAGCGCAACCATGGCCGCCGCGCCATCACGCAACACGGTCTCGATGCGCGGGTTCCAGATCGACGGGTCGCCGATTTTCGCGGCGGTGTTGCACACCACCAGTTTGTTCAATCGATCACCGGCATTGATGCCCAGCCACTGGCCGATCAGGCCGCCCATCGACAGACCACAGAAATGCGCCTTCTCAATGTGCAACGCATCCAGCAGCGCCAGCACGTCTCGGCCCAGTTGCTCGATGCTGTAGGGCCCCGGCGTGACCAGGGATTTGCCGTGGCCACGGGTATCGAAACGCAGCACCCGGAAATGCTCGGTGAACGCGGCAATTTGCGCGTCCCACATGTGCAGGTCGGTGCCCAGCGAGTTGGACAGCACCAGCACCGGCGCATCGACCGGGCCATCGAAGTGCGGCCCTTCAATTTGGTAGTGCAGTTCGCCCTCGGCGAGTTGTACGAAAGCCACAGCAGTCTCCTTCAGGCAGTTAACGCAGAATGTTCAGCCACCGCTCGCTCGACCCAGGTACGGGCCTGTCCGAGGTAGTGAGCGGGGTCCAGCAGATGATCGAGTTCAGCGGCCGAGAGCTCGGCGGTCACGTGCGGCTCGTCGCCCAGCACCGCGCGCAAATGCCGTTGCTCGGCCACGGCGCGCTTGCAGCACTGCTCCAGTAAATGATGCGCGGTGTCGCGGCCGACCCGTTGCGCAAGGACGATGCTCACCGCTTCGGCCAGCACCAGGCCTTGGGTCAGGTCGAGGTTGCGGGCCATGCGTTCGGCGTCCACTTCCAGTCCGTCTGCCACCAGCAATGCCTGCTTGAGGCTGCCGGACACCAGGCAGCAAATCTCCGGCAGGGTTTCCCACTCGGCATGCCACAGGCCGAGGCTGCGCTCGTGCTCTTGCGGCATCGCACTGAACAGGGTCGAGAGCAGACCGGGAACCCGTGTTGCGGCGCCGATCAGCACGGCGGCGCCCACCGGGTTGCGTTTGTGCGGCATGGTCGACGAACCGCCCTTGCCCGGCGCCGAGGGCTCGAACACTTCGCCCGCTTCAGTCTGCATCAACAGGCTGATGTCACGACCGAGCTTGCCGAGGCTGCCGGCGATCAATCCCAGCACCGAACCGAATTCCACCAAGCGGTCGCGTTGCGTGTGCCACGGTTGGTCGGGCAACGTCAGGTGCAGCTCCGTGGCCAGCGCGTCGGCAATCGGCAGCGCTTGCGCACCGAGGGCCGCGAGGGTCCCGGAGGCGCCGCCGAATTGCAGCACCAGCAGGCGCGGTTTGAGTTCTTGCAGGCGTTGACGGCTGCGGGTGACGGCGCCCAGCCATCCGGCGATCTTCATGCCCAAGGTGACCGGCGTTGCGTGCTGCAACCAGGTGCGACCGGCCAGCGGCGTGGCGACATAACGCTGGGCTTGCGTTGAAAGGGTTTCACCCAATTGCGTCAGATCGCTCTCAATCAGTTCCAGCGCCCGGCGCAATTGCAGCACCAGGCCGGTGTCCATCACGTCCTGGCTGGTGGCGCCCAGATGCACATAGCGCTCGGCGTCGGCATCGGTGGTCGCGATCTGTTTGCCCAACGCCTTCACCAGTGGAATCGCCGAATTACCGGCCGTGGCAATCGCCTCGCCGAGGGCGGCGAAATCGTAGTGCCCGGCGCGGCAAGCCGCTTCGATAGGTGCCACCGCCGTCTGCGGAATCAACCCGACATGCGCCTCGGCGCGGGCCAGCGCCGCTTCGAAATCGAGCATGGCCTGAACCCGGCCCTGATCGCAAAACACCTCACGCATATCGCGCGCAGTGAAATAGGCATCGAACAATTGATTGCCCGGTCGCTGGTTCATAAACAGTCCCTGGAGGCGCGGGCCGCTTGGGCCCGCGGGTGTGGATCAAAGGTCGTTTTCTAGATACTTCGCATGTTTGGGCAGACGCAGGCTGAACAGGAACGCTATCGCCATCATCAACGTCACGTACCAGTAGAAGGAGTTTTCCATGCCGACCGCTTTGAGGCTCAAGGCTACATACTCCGCTGAACCACCGAATATTGCATTCGCCACCGCGTAAGCCAGGCCAACACCCAATGCACGCACCTCGGGCGGGAACATTTCGGCTTTTACCAGACCGCTGATCGAGGTGTAGAAACTGACAATCGCCAGCGCCAGGGTAATGAGCACGAAGGCCATGAACGGACTGGTGACGCTTTTCAGGCTGAGCAGAATCGGCACGGTGCACAGCGTGCCGAGTGCGCCAAACCACAGCATCGAGCTCCGGCGGCCGATCCTGTCCGAGAGCATGCCGAAGATCGGCTGCATGCACATATAAAGGAACAGAGCGCCGGTCATGATGTAGCTGGCGGTCTTGGCATGCATGCCGGCGGTGTTCACCAGGTACTTCTGCATGTACGTGGTGAAGGTGTAGAAAATCAGCGAGCCGCCTGCGGTGTAACCGAGCACGGTAATGAACGCGGCCTTATGGTCGCGGAACAGCGCGCGGATGCTGCCGGCGTCCTTGTTCTCGCGCATTTCCTTGCTGGTGGTTTCTTTCAGCGAACGACGCAGGTACAGCGAAACCAATGCCGCCATGGCACCAACCACGAACGGAATCCGCCAGCCGTAGGCACGCAGGTCATCCTCGGTGAGGAACTGTTGCAGCACCACCACCAGCGACACCGCCAGCAACTGCCCGCCGATCAGTGTGACGTACTGAAACGAGGCAAAGAAACCGCGCTGGCCCTTGAGGGCGACTTCGCTCATGTAGGTGGCGGTGGTGCCGTATTCGCCGCCCACCGACAGGCCCTGGAGCAAACGGGCGAACAGCAGCATGATCGGCGCCCAGACGCCGATATCCTTGTAGGTCGGCAGGCAGGCGATGAGCAACGAACCGAAGCACATCATCAGAATCGATATCAGCATCGAATTCTTGCGCCCGTGCTTGTCCGCAACGCGACCGAAAATCCAGCCGCCAATCGGGCGCATCAGGAACCCGGCGGCAAACACGCCCGCGGTGTTGACCAACTGCACCGTGGGGTTGTCGGACGGGAAAAAGGCGGGTGCGAAATAGATCGCACAGAAGGCGTAGACGTAGAAGTCGAACCATTCGACGAGGTTGCCGGACGAGGCGCCGACAATCGCGAAGATCCGTTTGCTGCGCTCTTCGCCGGTGTATAGCGCGGTTGAAGCGATTGGCGTTGTCATTGTTTTTCACTCAATGGGGACAGTGAGAGTCTAGACACACTTTGCAACAGTCCCGTTCCACAAGAACATTTGGTGGCGTACTTATGGACGCCTTCGCGGGCAAGCCTCGCTCCTACAGGTTTTGAATTGGTCATCACATTTTGTGAACGGCACAAAACCTGTAGGAGCGAGGCTTGCCCGCGAATGATCTCAAGCCAACTCAATAATCGAAGAACACCGTCTCCGCATCCGTGCCTTGCAGAATCACATTCCACTGGTAAACACCGGTCGCATCCTGCTTCGCCAGCAAGGTATTGCGACGCTCGGCCGGCACGCACTCCAACAGCGGGTCGGCGACGTTGGCCGGTTCGCCATCAAAGTAAATCCGCGTCAGCAAGTGCTTCACCAGCCCGCGAGCAAACACCAGCACCACCAGGTGTGGCGCCTGGGTCGAACCTTTCAGGCCTTCCACCGTGCCCGGCTTGATCGTGGTGAAGCGGAAGCGCCCTTCGGCATCCACCGGGATCCGGCCAAAGCCTTCGAAGTTCGGGTCCAGCGGTTTGGCCTGATCGTCTTCGGGATGGTCGTACTTGCCGGCGGCGTTGGCCTGCCAGACTTCCAGCATCGCATCGTTGACGATGTCACCGTTGCCGTCGATGACTTGCCCGGTGATCGCCACGCGCTCGCCCAGGGTTTGTTCGACGGTCAGGTTTTCGCGGTTCAGCCAGGTCAGGCCGATGTGGTAATACGGCCCGACGGTGTGGGACGTGGTCGCAGTCAGCGTCATCTTATTTCTCCATCGGCGTGGCGTCGCGGCCGCGCAATACGATGTCCCAGCGGTAACCGAGGGCATAGGAAGGGATGGTTTTTTCCAGGTCAAAACTGGCGATCAAGCGCTCTTTGGCGCTGGTATCGGGCACGCAGTTGTAGATCGGGTCGTACGCCAGCAACGGGTCGCCGGGGAAATACATCTGCGTGACGAGGCGCGTCAGGATGCTCGGCCCGAACAGCGAAAAATGGATGTGCGCCGGACGCCAGGCATTGTGGTGGTTGCCCCACGGGTAAGCGCCGGGCTTGATGGTCTGGAATTGATACCAGCCATCGGCGTCGGTCACGGTGCGGCCGGTGCCGGTGAAATTCGGGTCCAGCGGCGCGTCGTGCAGGTCGCGGGCATGGTTGTAGCGACCGGCGGCGTTGGCCTGCCAGATCTCCACCAGAATCCCCGGCACCGGCAGACCGTTTTCATCCAGCACGCGGCCGTGAATGATGATGCGCTCGCCCAGCGGCTCGCCCTTGTGCTGGGCGGTCAGGTCATTGTCCTTCTCGTTGACGCGTTCGGCGCCGATGGTCGGACCGGTAATTTCCGACAACGAATGAGGCAAAAACACCAACGGCTTCGACGGTGAGCGACGATTGGTGGATTGATACGTCGGGTGCAGGTACTCCGGCTGGGTGCCTTCCTGCGGGCGACGGTAACCAGGCTTGTCAGTCATTTCGCTTTCCTCAGTTCTTATTGTCACTGCTGTGGGTCAGACCCGTTCGATGGCCAAGGCCAGACCCTGGCCAACGCCGACGCACATGGTCGCCAGACCTTTCTTGCCACCGGTTTTTTCCAGCTGATGCAACGCCGTCAACACCAGGCGCGCACCGCTCATGCCCAACGGATGGCCCAAGGCAATGGCGCCACCGTTCGGGTTGACCTGCGCCGCGTCGTCCGCCAGGCCCAGTTCACGCAGCACCGCCAAGCCTTGGCTGGCGAAGGCTTCGTTGAGTTCGATCACATCGAAATCGCTGACCGCCAGGCCGAGGCGTTCGGTCAGTTTGCGCACTGCCGGCACCGGGCCAATGCCCATGACACGCGGTGCGACACCGGCGCTGGACATGCCCAGCACTTTGGCGCGAGCGGTCAAACCGTGTTTCTTCACCGCGTCGGCCGAGGCCAGAATCAGTGCCGCCGCGCCGTCGTTCACACCCGACGCATTGCCGGCGGTGACGGTTTTGTCGGGACCGTTGACCGGTTTCAGTTTGGCCAGGGTTTCCAGCGTGGTGTCGGCGCGAGGATGTTCGTCCTGGCTGACGACGGTTTCACCCTTCTTGTGGGCAATCCGCACTTCAACGATTTCTTCCGCGAAAAATCCTGCAGCTTGCGCGGCGGCTGTCCGCTGCTGACTGCGCAGGGCGAACGCGTCCTGATCCTCGCGGGACACTTCGTAATCGTCCGCCACGTTGTCGGCGGTCTGCGGCATCGCATCGACACCGTATTGCGCTTTCATCAACGGGTTGATGAAACGCCAGCCGATGGTGGTGTCTTCCAGCTTCATGTTGCGCGAGAACGCCGCATCGGCCTTGCCCATCACGAACGGTGCGCGGGACATCGACTCGACGCCGCCGGCAATCGCCAGTTCCATTTCACCGCTGGCGATGGCGCGGAACGCGGTGCCGATGGCATCCATGCCCGAAGCGCAGAGGCGATTGAGGGTCACGCCCGGAATGGTTTCCGGCAGGCCCGCCAACAGCAGCGCCATGCGCGCCACGTTGCGATTGTCTTCACCGGCCTGGTTGGCGCAGCCGAGGAACACCTCGTCCACGGCGTTCCAGTCCACCGACGGGTTGCGCTCCATCAAGGCCTTGATCGGCACGGCGGCCAGGTCGTCGGCGCGAACCGCCGACAGGCCACCGCCGAAACGGCCGATGGGGGTGCGAATCGCGTCGCAGATATAAACGTCACGCATCACGCTTCTCCGGGTGCTTGGCCGTGGGCGGCGGCAGTGCGGGCTTCCAGATCCCTGAGTGCCTTGAGTTCAACCTCGGTCGGCTCGGCGGTGTGTTCAACAGTGTCAGCGAAACGAATCGCCCAACCGGTGGCCGCAACCACTTGCTCGCGGGTCACGCCAGGGTGCAACGCCGTGACCACGAATTCATGGGTGCCCGCTTCCGGTTCCATGATGCACAGGTCGGTAATGATGCCGACCGGACCGGCGCCCGGCAGACCCAAACGCTTGCGCGAATCGCCGCCCTCGCCATGGCCGACCGAAGTGATGAAGTCGAGCTTGTCGACGAAGGAACGCGACGACTGTTTAAGGATGATCAACACGCTTTTGGCCGAACCGGCGATTTCCGGCGCGCCACCGGCGCCCGGCAGACGGACTTTCGGTGCGTGATAATCGCCGACTACCGTGGTGTTGATGTTGCCGAAGCGGTCGACTTGCGCGGCGCCGAGAAAACCGACGTCGATGCGCCCGCCCTGCAACCAGTAGCGAAAAATCTCACCGGTCGGGACCACGGTGTCAGCGGTTTCCGCCAGTTCACCGTCACCAATCGACAGCGGCAATACACTCGGCTTGGCACCGATCGGACCCGATTCATAGATCAGGACTACGTCGGGCGAGGACGTCAGCCGCGCCAGGTTGGCCGCTTTCGACGGTAGGCCGATGCCAACGAAGCACACCGAACCGTTCTTCAGTCGGCGAGCGGCGGCAACGGTCATCATTTCATTGGTGGTGTAAGTCATTACTTCGCCTCCGAAGCAGCGGCCAGCTTGGCCTGGAACTCGCTGAAGTCAGCGCAGCCATGGATGTACTCGTTGATCCACGCGGTGAAGGTTTCACGGTCGCGGGCAATCGGGTCCCAGGCCTGGTAGAAACGGTTGTCACGCTCGTTGTAGCCGTGGGCGTAGGACGGATGCGCACCGCCGGGAACGTGGCAGACCGCGCTCAACGCCCAGGTCGGCAGCACGCAGGAGTTCATCGGTGCGTTGAGGTCGTCGACGATTTCTTCAACGGTGACGATGCAACGCTTGGCGGCCAGTGCGGCTTCTTTTTGCACGCCGAGGATGCCCCAGAGCAGTACGTTGCCTTTACGGTCGGCTTTCTGCGCGTGAATCACGGTGATGTCCGGACGCACCGAAGGCACGGCGGCCAACACTTCGCCGGTGAACGGGCAGGTAACGGATTTGATCAGCGGGTTGACCTTCGGCAGGTCGGAACCGGCGTAGGCACGCAGCACCGCGAACGGCAGGCCGGATGCACCAGCGACGTAGGCGTTCGCCAGGTCGGCGTGGCTGTGTTCTTCGATTTCCAGCGGGTGCGGCCACTGCTTCTCGACCGCATCACGCAGACGGTGCAGCGAACCCACGCCCGGGTTGCCGCCCCAGGAGAAAATCAGCTTGCGAGCACAACCGGCGCCGATCAACTGGTCGTAGATCAGGTCAGGCGTCATCCGTACCAGCGTCAGATCTTTCTTGCCCTGACGAATGATTTCGTGACCTGCCGCCGTAGGGATCAGGTGAGTGAAGCCTTCGAGCGCAACGGTATCGCCGTCGTTAACGAATTGCTTCACCGCGTCGTGCAGCGAAAGGATTTCAGCCATGGGGCAGGCTCCCGTTTTGTTATGAACCGACAGTGGTAGAAAAAGGCGCGATGCGCGCGCCGGAATGACTAGAGAGTAAGCCCCATAAAAACGCCAAACAATCCGATAATCGACTGAGTGTTCGTTTATCGAACAGATTGTTGTTTGGCTACCGATCCCAAAAAGCTTCGCGGGCAAGCCTCGCTCCTACAGGTTCAGTGATTACCCGTAGGAGCGAGGCTTGCCCGCGAAGAGTCCATCAAACCCACTGAAGATCCTGAAACCTGGACTCAGGTCGCATCCGCATGGCTGACCATGCCCTTGATCACCACCGCCGTGGTCGCCAAAGCCGCCGGAATCACCAGCGCCGTCAGCACTTGTTCAAAGTTCCAGCCCAACCCCAGCAACGTCGCGCCCATCCACGCCCCGAGGATCGCGCCAAAGCGACCAATCCCGAGCATCCACGACACCCCCGTCGCCCGCCCTTGAGTCGGATAAAACCGCGCCGCCAAAGAAGGCATCGCCGATTGCGCGCCGTTGACACACATCCCCGCCACCAGCACCAGGGTTGCCAACAGCGTGATGTTGCCCAGGCTCTGCCCAACTGCGTAGGCAAACACCCCGGCCAGCAAGTAGAAAGTACCGATGACTTTGTGCGGATTGAACCGGTCCATCGCCCAACCCACACCCACGGCGCTCAACACGCCGCCGAACTGGAACAGCGCACCGATAAACGCCGCTTGCTCCATGCTCGCGCCGCTGTCACGCATCAGCGTCGGCAGCCAACTGGTCAGCAGATAAACGATCACCAGGCCCATGAAGTAGGTCAGCCACAACAGCAAGGTGCCGGTGCTGTAAGTGCCGGAGAAGATCACCGCAAACACGTTGCGCGCCTTCACGGTTTTCTGTTCCGGCACACTGAAGCTGGATGCCTGAGCGACAACGCTCGGATCGATCGGCGCCAGCGCCTTGCGTACCTTGTCGGTGCCGCGATTGCGCACAACCAGGTAACGCGCCGATTCCGGCAGCCAGAGCAGCAAAACGACGGTGAGGATCAGCGGCAGAACTCCGCCGATCAGCAACAGGCTGTGCCAGCCGAACGCCGGAATCAGCTTGGCCGAAATAAACCCGCCACCGGCCATGCCGAGGTTGAAGCCGCAGAACATGCTGGTCACCAGCAGGGATTTTTTGCGCTCCGGGGTGTATTCCGACAGCAACGTCGTGGCGTTCGGCATACCGGCACCGAGGCCCAGGCCGGTCAGGAAGCGCAGCACCAGCAATTGATCGACATTGGTGCTGTAAGCCGACGCCAGGCTGAAGGCGCCGAACAACAACACGGCGCCCACCAGTACGACTTTTCGCCCGAAGCGATCAGCCAAGGGGCCGGAACCCAGTGCGCCGAAGACCATGCCGATCAACGCCGCACTCATCACCGGGCCGAGGCTGGCGCGATCGATGCCCCAGTCCTGGGACAGTGCCGGCGCGATGAAGCCCATGGCCGCGGTGTCGAGGCCATCGAGGAAGACAATCAGGAAACACAGGATCACCACTCGCCACTGGTAGCGCGAAATGGGTTGAGCATTGATGAAGGACTGCACGTCGAGGCAGTTTCCTACAGCAGACTGAGGCTGGTTCATTATTTTTATTCCACGCAAGAACGCAGTCGGACAGGTGCCAGCCTAGGCTGGCGCTGCCGCGACATTAGTGATCCTGGGGAAAGTGCGTCAATTCGTTAAACGCGAGTCTGGGCGATTACCGAACAGCTTAGGCAAACAGCTGGGCGCTGAGGTTGCGGCTGGCCGCCAGCAGACCCGGCAGGAACCGTTGCTCCAGCTCGTTGCGGCTGACCCGGCCGGCGTGCGTGCTGACGTTGAGCGCCGCCACCACTTGCCCGGAAGCGTCGTACACCGGAACGGCAATCGAGCGCAGGCCTTGTTCCAGTTCCTGATCGACGATGCACCAGCCTTGTTGCCGTACTTCCTGCAGGCACTCGAGCAACGCTTCGGGGGTATGCAGAGTGCGACTGGTCTTGGCTTGCAGGTCGGCATGGTCGAGGTATTCGCGCAGCGACGTGTCGTCCAGTGCCGCGAGAAGAATCCTGCCCATGGAGGTGCAATAGGCGGGCAAGCGTCCGCCCACCGACAGGTCCACCGAGATCAGACGCTGAGTGGTCGCCGAGCGGGCGATGTACAAAATGTCGTCGCCTTCCAGCGTGGCCATGTTGCAGGCCTCATGAAGTTGCTCGCTCATACGGTCGAGGTAAGGCTGGGCCGACACCGCCAGCGGGGTCGAGGACAGATAGGCATGGCCGAGGGTCAGCACTTTGGGCAGCAGCGAATAGGTGCGACCGTCGGTGGTGGCGTAGCCGAGTTTGATCAGGGTGTGCAGGCAACGTCGCACAGCGGCGCGGGGAATTTCCGTGCGGTGACTGATCTGGGCGATGGTCAAATGCCGTTTGCGCTCCTGAAACGCTTGCACCACGGCCAGGCCACGGGCCAGGGACGTCATGAAATCCGGGTCGCCGGTCAGGGCCTGGATCCGCTTGGCGGGCGACGCGACTATCGGCGGCGCTACTGAAGCGAAGGAATTGCGCATTTGCTCGTTCATATCAGGTCCTTTTCCCACACGGATCGGCGAAGGCTATTACATGCGGCCCCGGGTTCGGCGCACAAGCCACAGGCAGCCAAGATCGGGCGATTATCGAACGGCCGACCGATAATCGCAATCAGCCCTATGGACGCGACAGTCGCTGTGCAGGTTTCGGCTCGCGCCCTCTATTATATGTTTTACCTTTGCTTGAACCCGCCGTTAAAGCACCCCATGTATTCTTTAACTTGTTCGGCTTAATGACGCCAGAAAGACATCACTGCTAAGTGACGGCAAAACTTTCAAGTAACAAAACAATCACACATTGCCATTCATTTTTAACTCTTTGGCGATAGTGTTCTGCAAATCGACCGCTATAATGCAACTCAGTGACCCCTCGGTTTTTACTTGCCGATTGCGTCACCCGGCAGCACGATGTTCCATCGCGGCTGCCCGCAGCAAGTGCCTGTCGTTCATTTCATATGCTCCGCCAGCGCGCTCGCTGAAACAGGAATCTGATGCTACGTCAGCCGTTTTGCTCTGGTGCCGTGGCCGCCTGCAACATGGAAGTATTGATTGCCGTGTCGTAAAACGATGCCTTTGCGGGCATTGTCCTTTCGGCGAGCGTGGTCAATGCATTTGCTGCAGCGCGATTTACCAGAATTAATCTCAACCCATACAGGTAGCACTGTGACGAAAGACGAACTGCGCGCGGAACTTGAGCGCCAGGAACAACGTTACAAGGAAGTTTACGGCGGGGAAGTCACCACCTACGCCGCTCAGCCCGAACCGGAACGCAAACCCTGGCGTAAACGCGCCACCGTTCAGGACCAGGCTTTTTCCCAGGAATTGCAGAAGATGGAAAAGGAACTCAAAGCCGAAGAGCCATGATTGCTCCGGCCTGATTCCTTTCAAGGGCCCGCGCCTGCCCCCGTTAAAAGCGGGAAGCAATGATGTTGCCATTCGCGCCCGCTACGAGCGGGCAGCGGCCTCCTCATCCATCTGATGAGGCAAATGGCTCATGTCTGGCCCTCTTCTCAGATATTTCACACAAGCGTTCAAACCTCTCGCCTACAAGAGAGAAAACCTTGTGCCTGCGGGCTTTCCAAAGAAATTCAACGACTTGCAAAACCCGGTAAAAGCCCGGCGCCTGGGCTATTGCCGCAAACTAATTCGTTGAAGAATGTTACCGATGAGCAGCTAGTGCATCGATTAGCAGTCTTTTCTGGCATAATCGCGCCCCCTTATGACCGGGTCAGAAAACCTTCATGATCGATTTATTCAGCGGACTGGATGCTTGGGTGCTTGTGAGCCTCTTGCTCGCCCTCGCCTTTGTCCTCGCCTTCGAGTTCATCAACGGCTTTCATGACACTGCAAACGCGGTGGCCACTGTTATCTACACCAAAGCCATGCCGCCTCATCTGGCCGTGTTCTTTTCCGGTGTGTTCAACTTTCTTGGCGTGCTGCTGGGCGGTGTCGGCGTGGCGTATGCCATCGTCCACCTGCTGCCGGTAGAACTGCTGATCAATGTGAACACCGGTCACGGGCTGGCCATGGTGTTCTCGTTGCTCGCCGCCGCCATCACCTGGAACCTGGGCACCTGGTACTTCGGTATCCCGGCCTCCAGCTCCCACACGCTGATCGGTTCGATCCTCGGGGTCGGCCTGGCCAACGCCCTGATCAACGACATTCCGTTGGCCGATGGTGTGAACTGGCAGAAGGCGATCGATATCGGTGCCTCCCTGGTGTTCTCGCCAATGGCCGGCTTCCTGGTCGCCGCGCTGATTCTGATCGGCCTTAAATGGTGGCGTCCGCTGTCGAAGATGCACAAGACGCCGGAACAGCGCCGCAAGATCGACGACAAGAAGCATCCACCTTTCTGGAACCGCCTGGTGCTGGTGATCTCGGCCATGGCCGTGAGCTTCGTGCACGGTTCCAACGATGGTCAGAAAGGTATCGGCCTGATCATGCTGGTGCTGATCGGTATCGTGCCGGCGCAGTTCGTGCTCGACCTGGGCAGCACCACGTACCAGATCGAACGGACTCGCGATGCGACCCTGCACCTGAGCCAGTTCTACAAACGCAATGCCGATACGCTGGGCGAGTTCCTGGCACTGGGCAAAAGCGTGGAAGGCGATCTGCCGGAGAAATTCCGTTGCAACCCGAAACAGACCGAACCGACTATTTCCGCCCTGCTCGACACCCTTAAAGGTGTGGCCGATTACCACTCGTTGTCGGCGGAAAGCCGCATCGAAGTGCGTCGCTACCTGCTCTGCCTGGACGACACGGCCAAGAAAGTCAGCAAACTGCCAAGCCTCGCGGCCCGTGAAAAGGCTGACCTGGACAAACTGCGCAAAGACCTGACCACCACCACCGAATACGCTCCGTTCTGGGTAATCCTGGCGGTCGCACTGGCCCTGGGCCTCGGTACCATGGTCGGCTGGAAACGCGTGGTACTGACCATCGGCGAGAAGATCGGCAAGCAAGGCATGACTTACTCCCAGGGCATGTCGGCGCAGATCACGACGGCGAGCCTGATCGGCATGGCCAACATCTTCAGCCTGCCGGTGTCCACCACCCACGTTCTGTCTTCGGGCGTGGCCGGCACCATGGTCGCCAACAAAAGCGGCCTGCAGGGCGGCACCGTCAAAACCATCCTGCTGGCCTGGGTCCTGACCCTGCCGGCAACCGTGGGCCTGTCGGCCGGCCTGTTCTGGCTGGCGTCGAAGGCACTGGCCAGCTGATACATCGCTGCAACGAAAAAGGCGCGTTCCGTGAGGTTCGCGCCTTTTTTTATCGCTGTGTTTTAGTGAACATCACGAAGCACGCGGGCTGGGGGGGTGGCAGTGTTGGATGGGGTACATATCCATTTCTGCGGTAACGGCGGCTATGGGTTTCGCCCTTACGGCGAGTCACTTGGAAGAGCCCCAAGTAACCAAGGGCTCTTGCCCCTTTCGTTCGGTGCCTCGCCTAGGCTCGGCATGCCCTCGCTCCGGTCCTGCTCCGTGGGCCCGCCGCCATCGGCCATCCATGGCCGGGGGCGGCTAACCCGGCATCCATGCCGGGTTGCCCACTGCGCAGAACCTCCACTCGGCCTCTCGAGGGGGCGCTCAGATCAAAAGCTGAAGGCGAGCTAACGCTCGGCCTGATGAGTGGTGAGAAGCAAAAGCGCACGCGATCCCTGTAGGAGCCGGCTTGCCGGCGAAAATCGTCTAGGCGACGCGTTCATTCAGACACCCCGCGTTATCGTTGGCGTCCATCGCCAGCAAGCTGGCTCCTACAAGGGGAATGCATATGTGTCTGGATAAATACGATCAACTGTAGGAGCCGGCTTGCTGCGGGCGGCGTTCCGACGATAGCGGTGGGTCAGTCAACGTATGTATTGGCTGAACGGACGCCATCGCCAGCAAGCCGGCTCCTACAGGGGGAATGCGTAAATGTCCGAAATTAGTGCGGCCACCACAGTGCGGGAATGTGCGCATGACCGAAGAGCCAGGTCGGCTTTCAGGCCGCCTCGGCGGCTGTGGCGGTCGTCGCCCCCTCGAGAGGCCGAGCGCAGGTTCTGCGCAGTGGGCAACCCGGCATGGATGCCGGGTTAGCCGCCCCCGGCCATGGATGGCCGATGGCGGCGGGCCCACGGAGCAGGACCGGAGCGAGGGTATGCCGAGCCTAGGCGAGGCACCGAACGAAAGGGGCAAAAGCGCTTTGGTTACTTTCGCGCTTTTCGAAAGTGACTCGCCGTAAGGGCGAAACCAATAGCCGCCATCACCACAGAAACGGATATGTACCCCACCCAACAACCAACCTGAAAACCCCAGGCCGTTGCCCAACATAGAGCCCCCCACCACCAACCCACACAAACCACCAGATTCTCGCAGGCAAAAAAAAGGGCAACCGAAGTTGCCCAAAATGCCTTGCGTGCTCATTGCATCCAGAAAGACCTACGGTTTTTTCCGTTTGTGCGAATCTTTCCAGATAAAAAATCCAAACCCTGCGAAAAACAGAACCATGAGGCCGACTGTCAGCACTCCGGCGATCACCACGTTGTCGAAAAACATGACTGGCCTCCTGCACTTGCCCTGTTGCGATGGGGCTAAGTTAACCAATCAGGCAGGAGAGGAAATTGACCGGGATCAATATCGCCCGAGACTGGGCGCAAAGGAGGGAGAAAACTGATCTGCATCAACGGATGCAAGGGGTTTAACGCTTTTTCGGTTTGCTCTTCGGCTTCTTCTTCGCCTTGCCCAACGGCATTGCCTGCTCGAATGCCTGACGCACTTCGTTCAGGCGTTTTTCGTTGAGGTCATGAACACGCTTGGCGCGTTCGGAATTGAGGTCGATCAGTTTGTCGTCTTGGCTCATGGTCTTCGGTGCATCGCGTGAAATGAAGTTCAACTGCCGCATCGCTCGGCAGGATTGCGCCAATAATGCGGTCTGGCGCCCGCGCTGACCAGTCGCCTGCGTAACAGCGGCTTAACAAAATATGTGCTCATGGCGTTTTTTCAACGCACAATCGCGACTTTGCGATGGACCCAAAGGACCCGCGCCGTGGAACTGCACCAGGATCTGCCTCCCTTGATGGCCCTGCGCGCCTTCGAGGCCGTGGCGCGTCATTTGAGTTTCATCAAGGCCGCCGATGAATTGTCGGTGACCCAAAGTGCAATCAGCCATCAAGTGCAAAAACTGGAACAGTTCCTCAACCAGCGGCTGTTTATCCGTCGCACCCGGGCCATCGATCTGACACCAGCCGGGGCAGCCTACTACCGGCAGATTCAACCGGCCCTCGCCTCCATCGCCCTCGCCACCCGTGAACTGCGGGGCAATGAGCACCAGGAAAGCACGCTGCGCATTGGCCTGCTCGCCTCGTTCGCCACCCTGTGGCTGGCGCCGCGCCTGGCCAGTTTCAATGCGCGCCACCCGCACATTCATGTCGAACTCCTGCCCTCGGTGCAACTGGCCGACGTCGGCGGCGGCGAAGTCGACCTGGCCATTCGCTACGGAAAAGGTGGCTGGCCGAAAGTCCAGGCCCGGCGCTTTATGGTGGAAACACTGACCCCGGTCTGCAGCCCGGCGTTCAAGGCCAAGGGCACCGACCAAGGCCCGCTGCTCATGGCCAAGTCGCACCAGCCGTTCGAGTGGATCGACTGGAGCGCGCACAACGCCATCGACCTCAGCCATTGCCCCAGCGTCATGCTCCACGACTACAACATCGTCGTCGAAGCCGCCGTGGCCGGCCAAGGCATCGCCATGGGACGTCATCACTTGATCGAGCGCCGACTCAAGGACGGCTCGTTGGTAGAAGCCTTCTCCACCCCACCGTTCATTAGCGATATCGGCTATTGGCTGGTCACGCCCGAGCGACCGCCGAGCCACGCGGCACAATGCTTTAGTGAATGGCTGAATGAGATGGCCAACATCGCACACAAATCTCACGGCGACTAAAGATCAAAGGTGGGAGCGAGCCTGCTCGCGAAGGCGATGTCCCATCCAACATTCATGTGACTGATACACCCTTTCGCGAGCAGGCTCGCTCCCACATTCGATCTACGCATGAGCTAATTAAATACGTCGGATTAAATCTATCCGTTTGTCGCGCTCCCCGTCCGCCAACATGCTGAAGCCTTCATTCAGGAGGATTCACCATGACCGATTCACTCGCCCACCGCGTCCAGCAACTTGGCCTGAGCCTGCCGACACCGAGCCAGCCCATCGCCAATTACGTCAACCACGTGGTCAGCCAGAACCAGTTGTTCATTTCCGGTCAGATTCCGTTACTGGACGGCAAACCGGCATTCATCGGCCGATTGGGAGAGTCGATCTCCGATGAAGAAGGCGCCAACGCCGCCGAACTTGCCGCGCTGGGCCTGCTCGCACAATTGAGCGATGCACTCGGCGATGACCTGTCGAAACTGGTGCGCATCATCCGTCTTGGCGTGTTCATCGCCAGCGCCGCGGATTTTGCGCGTCAAGGTGCGGTCGCCAATGGCGCATCCAACCTGTTGGTCAATGTCCTCGGCGAAAAAGGCCGGCATGTGCGCACGGCTGTCGGCGTATCGAGCCTGCCCGGCGGCGTGGCCGTGGAAATCGACGCGATTTTCGAGCTGCGTCCATGAACCTCGGCGAAGTGGAGCGTTTGCGAGCGGCGACGCCGGGGTGCGCCAGCGTGATTCACTTCAACCACGCCGGCGCCTCGTTGCCGAGCCAGGCCACCCTCGACGCAATTATCGAGCAACTGCGACTCGAAGCCCTCTGCGGCCCCATGGAAGCCGCCGACCAGAGCGTGCAGGCCCGCGCTCGCCGTGCGGCGGCCCTGCTGCTCAATGCAAACACTGAAAACATCGCGTTCGCCAGCAGCGGTTCGGCTGCCTGGGGCATGGCATTCAATGCATTGGGGCCCTGGCAGGACGGCGAGCGGATTCTGGTCGGGCGCCATGAATGGGGCGGCAATCTGGCCTGCATCGCACGGGCCGTCAGCGCCGGGGCGCGGCTGGAGGTGATTCCCTGCGATGAGACGGGCGCCGTGTCCGTGTCCGCCCTCCAGCAGATGATCGACCCGAAGGTGAAGCTGATCGCACTGACCTGGCTTCCGGCCAACGGCGGCCTGATCAACCCGGCCGAGGCCATTGGTGCCGTGGCGCGCCAGCACGGCATTCCCTACTTCATCGACGCCGGCCAGGCGCTGGGGCAATTGCCCTGCGATGTGCAGGCGTTGAACTGCGATGTGCTCAAGGGCGCCGGGCGCAAATTCCTCCGTGGCCCACGAGGAACGGCGTTGATGTACATCAAACCGGGGTTTCTCGAACGGCTCGTGCCCGGCCATCTGGACGTGCTTTCCGCACCGTGGGACGGCGAAGGTTTCTCGGTGCGTGACGATGCGCGGCGGTTTGAAACCAGTGAAGTGTCGGTGGCTTTGCTGGCCGGGCTGGCCAATGCGCTGGAGGAGTTCAACCACTTGAGTGCAACCCGGATTCGTCAGCGGATCGAAAGCTTGAGCGGGCAACTGCGCGAACGCCTTGAGTCGGTCAGCGGGCTGACGCTACACAACCTGGGGCCGGCGAATCAGCAATCAGGCTTGGTCGCCTTCACGCTCAAGGGTTGGGACAGCGTTGAATTGAAGCAGCGGCTGGCGCAACGAGGGATCAACATCGGCGCCAATGGCGTGGCCTATACGCCGCTGGATATGCAGGCCCGAGGGCTGGACAGCATCGCGCGGATTGCCGTCAGTTACCTCAATACCGAAGAAGAAATGGATGTACTGCTCAACGCCCTCAACGAACTTTCCCTCATCAAGGACTAAATCTGAATGTCGACCCACAACCCCTGACGCGGCTCGTCGTCCATCAATGGCGCGACCGGCACGGTGTTATCCGCGTTGAGCTCAGTGCCGGGAATGGCCAGGTGCTCTTCAGGATCTTCATCGGCTTCACGGCGACGGCGTTCTTTTTCCTGCTTGCGGCGCTGTTCCTCGCGCAGCTGAAACGCCGCCTCTTCCGGATCGCGCTGTTGCAGGTCGATCGTGCTTTCGTTGGAGCTTTCCTGCACCGGCACAACAGGCGGAATATCCGGGCGCTGGCGGATCGGGTCGTGCTGTGAAGTAATCGGCACGGCACTCAAGGGGAGCATCGGTGGCAGCATAATTATTTGTCTCCTGTCAGCAGGCTGTCGGCTGCGGGGATGGCGACTTGAGCCATCGGTCGCAAACTGTGACCGGATTGGCACTAACAAGTGCCCCGGCCCGCACACGTCTCAAGCGGTGAACTAACGTAAGACTGTGAGTTTTTCTGAGAGTCCTTTGGCCCTGAAGCCCTCATTCCGTTAAGATAGCCCGCTTTTTCAAGGTGGGAGTCAGGCAGCATGGCGCAGCAGTATCAACCGGGGCAACGCTGGATCAGTGACAGCGAAGCCGAGCTGGGTTTAGGCACCGTTCTGGCACAGGACGGCCGCTTGTTGACCGTGCTCTATCCGGCCACTGGCGAGACTCGCCAGTACGCGCTACGGAATGCGCCCCTCACCCGCGTGCGTTTTTCGCCGGGCGATTCGATCATTCACTTCGAAGGCTGGAAACTGACCGTACAGGAAGTCGACGACATCGACGGCCTGCTGATCTACCACGGCCTCAACGCGCAGAACGAAGTGGTCACCCTGCCGGAAACCCAGCTGTCGAACTTCATTCAGTTCCGACTGGCCAGCGACCGTTTGTTCGCCGGGCAGATCGACCCGCTGGCCTGGTTCTCCCTGCGCTACAACACCCTGGAACACACCAGCCGCCAGTTGCAATCCTCGCTCTGGGGCCTGGGCGGCGTGCGTGCGCAACCCATCGCGCACCAGTTGCACATCGCCCGTGAAGTCGCCGACCGCATTGCGCCGCGGGTATTGCTGGCAGACGAAGTGGGCCTGGGCAAAACCATCGAAGCCGGTCTGGTGATCCATCGCCAACTGCTCTCGGGCCGCGCCAACCGCGTGCTGATCCTGATGCCGGAAAACCTGCAGCACCAGTGGCTGGTGGAAATGCGCCGCCGCTTCAACCTGCAAGTCGCGCTGTTCGACGAAGAACGCTTCATCGAAAGCGATGCCGCCAACCCGTTCGAAGACACCCAGCTCGCGCTGGTCGCCCTGGAATGGCTGGTGGAAGACGAAAAGGCCCAGGACGCGCTGTTCGCTGCCGGTTGGGACTTGATGGTCGTCGACGAAGCCCACCACCTGGTGTGGCACGAAGACAAGGCCAGCCCTGAGTACTCGCTGGTTGAACAGTTGGCCGAAGTCATTCCCGGCGTCTTGCTGCTGACCGCCACCCCGGAACAACTGGGTCAGGACAGCCACTTCGCGCGTCTGCGCCTGCTCGACCCGAACCGTTTCCATGACCTGCACGCCTTCCGCGCCGAGAGCGAGAACTATCGCCCGGTGGCCGAAGCCGTTCAGGAGCTGCTGGACAAGGGGCGCCTGTCGCCTGAAGCGCACAAGACCATTCACGGTTTCCTCGGCAACGAAGGCGAAGCGCTGCTGAGCGCCGTCAATGATGGCGACACCGAAGCCAGTGCCCGCCTGGTCCGTGAACTGCTCGACCGCCACGGCACTGGCCGCGTGCTGTTCCGCAACACCCGCGCCGCTGTGCAGGGTTTCCCGGAACGCAAACTGCACCCGTACCCGCTGCCGTGCCCGGACGAATACCTCGAACTGCCGTTGGGCGATCACGCCGAGCTGTACCCGGAAGTCAGCTTCCAGGCCCAGCCGGACGCCAACGAAGAAGAACGCTGGTGGAAATTCGACCCGCGCGTCGAGTGGCTGATCGACCAGCTGAAAATGCTCAAGCGCACCAAAGTGCTGGTGATCTGCGCCCACGCCGAAACCGCCATGGACCTGGAAGACGCCCTGCGCGTGCGTTCCGGTATTCCTGCGACGGTGTTCCACGAAGGCATGAACATCCTTGAGCGTGACCGCGCCGCCGCTTACTTCGCCGATGAAGAATTTGGCGCGCAAGTGCTGATCTGCTCGGAAATCGGCAGTGAAGGTCGCAACTTCCAGTTCTCGCACCACCTGGTGCTGTTCGATCTGCCGTCGCACCCGGACCTGCTGGAGCAGCGGATCGGTCGTCTCGACCGGATCGGCCAGAAGCACATCATCGAACTGCACGTGCCGTACCTCGAAACCAGCCCGCAAGAGCGCTTGTTCCAGTGGTACCACGAAGCGTTGAACGCTTTCCTCAACACCTGCCCGACCGGCAACGCCTTGCAGCATCAGTTCGGCCCGCGCCTGCTGCCGCTGCTGGAAAATGCCGACGACGGCGAGTGGCAAGCGCTGATCGACGAGGCTCGCACCGAGCGTGAGCGCCTGGAAGCCGAGCTGCACACTGGCCGTGACCGTTTGCTGGAACTCAATTCCGGCGGCGCTGGCGAAGGTGATGCGCTGGTCGAGGACATCCTCGAGCAAGACGATCAGTTCACGCTGCCGATCTATATGGAAACCCTGTTCGACGCCTTTGGCATCGACAGCGAAGACCACTCGGAAAACGCCCTGATCCTCAAGCCGAGCGAAAAAATGCTCGACGCCAGCTTCCCGCTGGGCGACGACGAAGGCGTGACCATCACTTACGACCGCAACCAGGCGCTGTCTCGCGAAGACATGCAGTTCATCACCTGGGAACACCCGATGGTGCAAGGCGGCATGGACCTGGTGCTGTCCGGTTCGATGGGCAACACCGCCGTGGCGCTGATCAAGAACAAGGCGCTGAAACCGGGCACCGTGTTGCTGGAACTGCTCTACGTCAGCGAAGTGGTTGCACCGCGCTCGCTGCAACTGGGCCGTTACCTGCCGCCGGCCGCGCTGCGCTGCCTGCTCGATGCCAATGGCAACGACCTGTCGGCCCGGGTGTCGTTCGAGACCCTGAACGATCAACTGGAAAGCGTACCGCGTGCCAGCGCCAACAAATTCATCCAGGCCCAGCGCGATCAGCTGACGCCACGGATCAACGCCGGCGAAGAGAAAATCTTCCCGCGTCATGCCGAGCGCGTGGCTGAGGCGCAACGTCGTCTCGCGGCTGATACCGATGAAGAACTGGCGCGCCTGACCGCGTTGCAAGCGGTCAACCCGACCGTACGCGACAGCGAACTGGTTGCCCTGCGTAAACAGCGTGAACAAGGTCTGGCGATGCTCGACAAGGCAGCGCTGCGACTGGAAGCGATTCGGGTGTTGGTGGCGGGTTAATCGCCCTGCCCCACCTCGCGCAATGAAAAAGGCCCGCAGCGATGCGGGCCTTTTTTTGTCTCGGAAAAACCAAACAATCCCTGTAGGAGCCGGCTTGCTGGCGATGGTCGTTAACGATAACGCGTACTGACTGGTTCACTGCGGCGTATTCGAGTCCATCGCCAGCAAGCCGGCTCCTACAGGTCTTCTATTCCAGTTTTTTTAAGCGGTGACCGCCGGGATCTGCGGCTCAACCACCGCCACCAAGCCTTCCTTCATCCGCTTCGCATCCCGCACAAAACACCGCGACGCCATGAACAGGAACACCATCGTAAAGAACAGCGCCACCGGGATCAGGTACATCGCGTCATGCAGGCCAACAGCCTTGAACGCTTCGGTCATCTGTTCGGCGCCGGCCGCCAGCATCGCCGTGTGTGCGAAGTGATCGGACAAACCGCCCACCACCACCGGCCCCAATCCGCCACCCAGCAAATACAGCCCGGCAAAGAACAGCGCCATCGCCGTGGCCCGCAGGCGTGGTTCGACCACGTCCTGGATGGCCGTGTAAACGCAGGTGTAGAAGTTGTAGGCAAACAACCAGCCCAGACTGAACACCGCCACGAACACCCCGATCTCGATCCGCCCGGCATGCAACGCCCACGCGGTGCACACCGTCGAAACGATCAGGCTGAACGCCGCAAACAGCAGCCGCCCATTGGCCACCCGCTGGTGAATCTTGTCCGCGACCCAGCCGCCCAACGTCAGGCCGAACAGCCCCGTCACACCGACGATCACACCGGTCGCCACCGCCGCTTCGTGCAATGGCATCTGGAAGTAGCGTTGCAGCATCGGCACCAGGAAGGAGTTGCAGGCATAGGTCGCGAAGTTGAAGCACAGCCCCGCCATCACCAGCCACAGAAAAGTCGGCACCGCCAGCACCCGGCGGATCGGCCGGTCCACACGCTCCTGCGAGACCTGCACACTTTCCGCTGCGCCGCGTTTCGGTTCCTTGATGAAAAACATGAAGACCGCCAGGATCAGCCCCGGCACCGCCGCGATGAAGAACGGCGCACGCCAGCTGTCGAACGCCTTGACCATCCAGCCGATGGTGAAGAACGCCAGCAGCAGGCCCAACGGCAGACCCAGCATGAAAATGCCCATCGCACGCGCACGGCGGTGGGCCGGAAACAGGTCGCCGATCAGCGAATTGGCGGCAGGTGCGTAACTGGCCTCACCGATACCGATGCCCATGCGCACGATCAGGAAACTCCAGAAACTGCCCACCAGCCCGTTGACCGCTGTCAGCCCGCTCCAGGCCGCCAGCCCCCAACCCATCAACTTGGCGCGCGAACCGGTATCGGCCATCCGCCCCAGCGGCAACCCGGCAATCGCATAGACAATGGTGAAGGCGGTACCGATGATGCCCAGTTGAAAGTCGCTGAGGTGCCATTCCATACGGATCGGCTCGATGATGATGGCCGGAATGGTGCGATCGAAGAAATTGAACAGATTGGCCAGGAACAGCAGGAACAGAATGCGCCAGGCATTCGCCGCTTGGGTCGAGTTCTGCATGGGTCCGTCTCTTTTTATTGTTTTTGGGGCATCACTGTCCCCGGAACCTGCAATCTAGTCAGGCCCGGTGCAACTGTCTGTAATTATTCGTAAGGCTGATATCAACCCATGGCGCCAGTGGAGCCGGCTTGCAAGCGATGGCGGTGCCACATTCAACATTCATATGACTGATATACCGGTCGCATCGCCCGTCCCACAGTGGGTTGGTGGTGTTTTCCATGATCCGACCAACCGTTGAAAAATACCTCTGTGCCCCCCTTCCAAAGCCCGAGGCGAAGCCTAGAATAGCGGCCTTGTCTGCCACACCATGCCCCCATCCCTCCTTTGATTATCGCCCATGTCCGAAGCCAGTCCGTGTCTGAATTGCGGTGCCTGCTGTTCTCACTTTCGCGTGTCTTTTTTCTGGGGTGAATGCACCTCGGCCGGAGGTGTAGTGCCCGATGAACTGGTGGCGCCGATCAGCCCCAGCCGGGTGGCCATGCTCGGCACCGACTGCAAACCGACTCGTTGTGTCGGATTGGTCGGTGAAGTCGGCACCGCGGTGCAATGCTCGATTTACGACCAACGCTCCAGCACTTGCCGCGAGTTCGATGCCTCTTGGGCCAACGGCGAGGCGAATGTGGATTGCGATGCGGCACGAGCCGCCTTCGGGTTACCAGCGCTGCAACCCGATTTACCTTATGAGCAGATCGCCTGAGCCTTAGCCGTAAACGCTATAACACTTATGCCAAAATCATTAGTGCCAATGTGCCATCACCGCTGACGCTCTTTGTATGACCTCTATACTCCAAAGCATTCGCCAGCGTGCATGGCGCGGGCCGGGACAAGACGGGGCATGCTATGGAGTGGCTTGGTTTGCATTTTTTTACCGAGCTGACCGCGAACGGGCAAGTTGTCCTCAATTGCACACATGATCCTTTTCTGGTGCTGCTGGCCTATCTGGTCGCCTGTGTGGGCGGCTTCGCCACGCTGGACATGGCCGAACGAGTCGGGCATTCGGAAAACCCGGCGTCACAACGGCTGTGGCGCTGGATCGGCGCCGGATGCCTGGCCGGCGGCATCTGGGCCATGCACTTCATCGGCATGCTGGCGTTTCAGGCGCCGGTCGAGATTCAATACGAACTGCCCGTCACCCTTGCCTCCCTGCTGATTGCCCTGTTCGCCTCGTGGCTGGCGATGCACACCCTCAGTCATCCTCACCTGAGCATCCGGCAGTACATCCAGGCGGCCATTTGCATTGGCCTGGGCATCGCGATCATGCATTACGTGGGCATGGCGGCGATGCGTTCGAATGCGATGACGTATTACGAACCGGTGCTGTTCATCCTTTCCATCGTCATCGCCATTGGCGCCAGCCTCGCGGCGCTGTTGCTGTCGAGTCGATTGCGCGAAGGCTCTGGCCTGCTCCATCAATTGGTCAAATTCAGCGCCAGCCTGGTGCTTGGGGCGGGCATTATCAGCATGCATTTCACCGGCATGGCCGCCTTCAGCCTGGTGCTGCCGACCGGCAGCCCGCTGACGTTGCCCGGTGACAACAATCACCTGCAACTGGGGCTGACGGTGGCGGTCATCACGCTGCTGATCATCGGCAGCAGCATCGGCGCAGCACTGGCGGACAAGAAACTGCAACACAAGGAACGCGACCTGCAACGGGTCAACACGCTGCTCGGCCAACTGGACCAGGCGCGCATGTCGCTGCAAGAAGTGGCGAACTATGACGCCCTGACCAACCTGATCAACCGCCGCGGCTTCAACCAGATCTTCGCCGAGAAGCTGCTCCAGAAAACCGATGAAGGCGGCATGCTCGCGGTGATGTTTCTGGACATCGACCACTTCAAGCGGATCAACGACAGCCTCGGCCATGACGCCGGCGACGAATTGCTCAAAGTCCTGGCCCAGCACATCAAGGGTTCGGTACGCAGTCACGAAGATGTGGTGGCGCGTTTCGGCGGTGACGAGTTCTGCCTCCTCATCAGCCTGCGTGAACGCGAGGAAGCACGGGCCATGGCCCAGCGCATCATGCTGAAGATGAAGGAACCGATCGAGCTGTCCGGGCGCCGCATGGTCATGACCACCAGCATCGGCATCAGCCTGTTTCCGGAGGATGGCACCACCTGCGAGGAATTGCTGAAACACGCCGACCTGGCGCTGTACCAGTCCAAGGGCGGCGGCCGCAATGGCCTGAATTTCTTCAGCCCGAACCTGAAAACCCGAGCCACGCTGGAGCTGCAACTCGAAGAGGAACTGCGCCACGCCCTGCATGAAAACACCGGGCTGATCCTGCATTACCAACCGATTTTCGACTTGCAAACCGCACAGGTCAGCAAGCTGGAAGCGCTGGTCCGCTGGCAACATCCGGTTCACGGGCTGCTGACACCAGACCGCTTCATTGCCATCGCCGAGGCCAACGGGTTGATTGCCGAGCTGGACAATTAGGTTCTGCGCAAAGCCTGCGAGGACCTGAGCGAGTTGTCACGTCAGGGCTACGAAGAACTGCACATCGCCGTCAACTGCTCGCCGCTGAACCTGGCGCGCGAAGACCTCGCCGATGAAATCGAACACGCGTTGCGGGTTGCCGGAGTGGCGCCGCAGCGACTGGAACTGGAAGTGACCGAGAACGCGCTGATGGTCAACATCGCCAATTCGTTGGTGTTGTTGCGCCAGATCCGCGCCCTCGGCGTGTCGCTGTCGATCGACGAATTCGGCACCGGTTATTCCTCCCTCGCCTACCTCAAGCGCCTGCCGCTCAACTCGCTGAAGATCGATCGCTCGTTCATCCAGGACATTCCAAAATCGACTCAGGACATGGAAATCGTTCAGGCGATTATCGTCATGGCTCACACCCTGCATTTGCAGGTGATCACCGAAGGCGTCGAAACCCTTGAGCAATACGAGTTTCTCCAGCGCAACGGCTGCGATTTCGTCCAGGGCTACCTGCTCAGCCGCCCGGTGCCGCTGGCGGAACTGCGTCCGGTGCTGAGTGAAATCAACCAGCGCCAACACGGGCACACGATCAGCCCGCTGAGTCCGGTTCGCGGTACAGCTGCACCAGGGTCGACGGATCTTTTTCCAGGAATCCCTGGCTACCATGCAACCGCATCAATTGTGCGGCCAATCCGCTGATGGGCGTGGCCGAACCTTGCTCACGGGAAAATTTCACCGCGGTATCGAGGTCCTTGAGCAGCGTGCGCACGTGCCATTTCACCGGTTCAAAACGGCTTTCGGCCATTTGCGGGGCGAGGATCTGCAACGGTTTTGAATCGGCAAACCCGCCGGCCAGCGCTTCGGCAATCAGGCTGGCCTGCACACCGGAACGTTCGGCCAGCGCCACGACTTCGGCGATGACCAGCGCGTTACAGGCAACGATCATCTGATTGCAGGCCTTGGTCACCTGCCCCGCCCCGACCGCGCCCATATGAGTGACACGCTGGCCGAGGCTGAGCAGAACAGGCCTGACACGCTCAAGGTCCGCCGCTTCGCCGCCCACCATGATCGCCAGGCTCCCGGCCTCGGCGCCGACAACGCCCCCGGACACCGGAGCGTCCAGCCAGCGCATGCCGGTCTGGCTGGCCAACTGCGCCGACATTTCCCGCGTCGCGGTGGGCTCCAGGCTGGAAAAATCCACCAGCAACTGGCCGCTTTTCCCACCTTCGGCCACTCCGCCCGGACCAAACACCACCTCGCGCACCACGGCCGTGTCGGCCAGGCACAACATCAGCACATCGGCGTGCCGACACAGCTCGGCAGGCGTGGCAACTTGTCGCGCACCCGCCTCGACCAGCGGCGCACATTTGGCAGGATTACGGTTCCATACAGTCAGCGAAAACCCCGCAGCCAGCAGGCGCCGGCACATCGGCAGGCCCATAAGGCCGATACCGGCAAAACCCAACGAAGGTAGGGTTGACATCATTTGGCCTCCTTTTTCATTAAAGATCGCCAAATATTGGCCGATTCATCATGACTAAGGAAAGGATTCCCCCGAGTGATGTTCAGGCCCAGTCCCTGACGCTTGGGCCCAATACGCGCTGAAAAAAGACGCGAGAACCCATCCGTGATGGTTTGACGACACGTTGTCGTCCAGCCAACCAGCCCAGGTACATGGCGCACAATGACTTCTAAAAACAATCCGGCCACTGCGATTTCCGATCTGACGCTGAGCCCCGCGGCGAACAGCCCCACGCCGTCGAAGCCATTGAGCCCCTCGCGCCCGTTGGCGACTCAGCAATACCTGTACTTCACCGAGACCAATACCGACCGCATCCTCGATAACCTCGATGGCCTGCGCGACATGGTGTTCCCGCGCCCGCCGCACCTGGAAGGCGATAACGAACAGCACAACGACCAGGAATTCCCGTCGGTGTGCCTGATCGGCCTCGGTCGCTGCGGCTCGAACATCGCGCTGGACGTCGCGGAGCTGGTGTACAACGCCCGCAAGTTCTACCTCAACGAATTCAACAACGAAGATCGCCTGTCGCCGGACAAGCGCTACGCCGAAAAGGGTTACAGCCCGGCCCAGTGGATCCGCAACAACCTGCGCCTGGGCCCGAACAAGGCCACCAAGCCGGTGTTCCTGGTCGAACCACTGGTAATGCTCGGCGACCTCGACAAAGACATCGCCGGTCGCATCCGTTTCTCGCGCAAAGGCGAAAAAAGCGGCTTCCTGCGCGACTACAGCAAAATGAAGATCATGGACTTGTCGGAAGTCCACGCCGGTGGCGCCGGTAACGCGCCGATCCTCGGTCAGTACCTGGCCAAGATCATCCTGAACAAGGACACCCAGCGCTTCTCCAGCCCGGACTGGAAAATGATTCACTCGTACCTGATCGACAGCTGCGGCATCAAGGCCAACCAGTCGCGCCTGTACTTCTCGATCTTCAGTGCCGGCGGCGGTACCGGTTCGGGCATGGCTTCGGAATTCGGCCTGGCCCAGCAGCACTCGTACATGAACAAGACGTTCGACACCAAGCCGATGGACGAGCACGACGGCAAAAGCGGTCATTCCTTCGTCTTCGAACCGATCTTCACCAGCGGCATCTGCGTACTGCCGAACATTTCCGATCACCGCAGTGAAATGTCCGAGGCGCTGCACATCAACGCCGGTCGCCTGCTGTGCAAATACCTCTCGGAAGAATGGGACTTCTCCTACAACTTCGCCAACGAAGACAGCAGCGAAGCCAGCGTCATGGGCCGTATCCGCCCATGGAACGCGATGATGCTGATTTCCAACGACATCATGCGTTATGCCGAAGAAAGCGATGACGGCAACATCCAGAACATCGACGTCAACGCGATGGAAAAGCACGCCAACCAATACATTTCGCAGCAGATCTTCAACATTCTGACGGCGCAGGCGGTCACGACTGACTACGACCAGAACTATTTCCGTCGCGCCGGCATCGACATCGGCGAAACCATTCGCCTCGACGCCAACGACCTGTTCATGAGCCTGGCCGGCCCGGTGGCGATTGCCTACGCCGAATCGGTCGTGCCGGAAACCCCGCCGCCAAGCAGTGACAAGTTCAAGGTGTTCGAGAAAGAGCCGCAGCGCTTGAACATCGATGACCTGTTCTTCCGCTCCATCGACCTGCCGCACTTCAACAAAGTGACCCAGGCCATTGAAGGCATCAGCCTGCTGCCGATCGAGTCCAAGCGCTATCGCGCCTCGCTGGAGCAGTACAAGAATTCCGGTTACGACGCGGCCGCGTTGCACGACCTGCACTTCTTCAAGAACTGCTCGTCGGTGGTGTCGATTGTTTCGCTGCCAAAAGACTACAAGCTGTCGTACATGGACCTGAACCGGTTGAAGACTCACCTCAACAGCCTGTTCCCGAACACCACGCTCAAGCGTTATGCGCTGGTGATCGGCGCGTCGGCCAACTTGTCGCTGACCACCTTGATCGCCAAGAGCCCGTGCCTGTCGGACGACTTCCTGACGCTGATCGTGGCCTTCATCAAGCGCTGCTTCGCGAAGAACCCGTACCGCTTCGACGACACGCTGGATAACTCGATCCTCGACTTCATCATCAACGAAGACTTCAACGAAGAGCTGATCGACGACTTGCTGAACGAGTTCGAGAACCCGGCGAAGATCCTCGATACCAACTGGTATGCGATCAAACCGATGTACGAGAAGAAGTACCGCGAGCTGATCAACGACAAGGAGAAATTTGTCTCGATCAATGACATTCGCCTGTCGCGCGATTGCGTGAAAAAGGCGATCAAGTACCTGCGCGAGATCTACCGTCACCGGATTGGCAAGACCAAGGTTATTTCGCTTAATAACCATACGGGCAAGACGTTTACCGTCTGATCTGAAATCGCGTCGTTCCATTGTTTCGGGGTGTATATCCGTTTTTTGGGTGATGGCGGATATTGGTTTCGCCCTTACGGCGAGTTACTTGGAAAAGCGCCAAGTAACCAAACGCTCTTGCCCCACCACTTGGCACCTCGCTCTGGCTCGGTGTGCCCTCACTCCGGCATTGCTCCGCGGGTCGCCGCGATGGGCCATCCCTGGCCCAGCGCGGCTAAACCGGCATCCTTGCCGGTTTCCCCGCTGCGCAATGCCTGCGTTCGGCCAGCGTGGTTAACGGGGCGCCTGCGATCAAAATCAAAATCAAAAACGAAGCGGCCTTTGGGCCGAACGGGGCGTCAAGCGGGCGCGCTGCGCTTGTTTGACCGTGCTGACGCCGATCCCATGTAGGAGCGAGCCTGCTCGCGAAAAACGCCCAGCCACCGCGCACATTCAGGCAGCCCGCGTCATCGTTAACGTCCATCGCCAGCAAGCCGGCTCCTACAGGGGATTGGTGTACAAGTCCGGAATGAGTGTACGAAACAAAGAAGGACAACGCGGACCACCAAAGAGCCAGGTCGGCTTTAAGGCCGCCTCGCGCGGTGTTGATCTGGCTTTTGATTTTGATCTGCTTGCCCCATGGGGAGGCCGAGTGGAGGTTCTGCTCAGTGGGCAACCCGGCATGGATGCCGGGTTAGCCGCCCCCGGCCATGGATGGCCGATGGCGGCGGGCCCACGGAGCAGGACCGGAGCGAGGGTATGCCGAGCCATGGCGAGGCACCGGACGAAAGGGGCAAGAGCCCTTGGTTACTTGGGGCTTTTCCAAGTGACTCGCCGTAAGGGCGAAACCATTAGCAGCCGTTACCGCAGTAATGGATATGTACACAACCCACAAACCACAACTCCCAGTCTGAATAGCCCCCCAAATCCAACATCCAGAAACAATTAAGCAGCCCATCGGCTGCTCAATAAACTGTGCCCGTTACGTTTACGTCACCGTTATGCCAACTCCGCCTGTGGCCTTTCTCTACGGCAACATGCCATCACGCTACTCGGCTACACACTTTTCCCCGGCGAAGCGATGCACTCATTCGGTGCGCAACTTCACTTCGTCGCCCTTTCCTGGATCAGAATCCACGGCGAAACCACCACTGCCCACAGCTGCGGATCACGTTCGAAAAGATCCAGCGCCCGCGTTTCAGACAGCTTGGCGACCGTGTCGGCGGCCAGCCAGGCAGCCACTTTCTCGCCCTCGTCGGTGGCCACGGCCTCGGCAACGGCGATCAAATCCAGACCGGGATCGACCCACAATAGGGCACCCTTGGCGAAGAAGGGCTCCAGCTCCTTCCAGGTAATAGATGCGGTTTCACCAAGCAGCTTGGCATAGAGGGTGCTAGGTTCTTGAGTCATGGGTCCTGTCCGGAAAAGAAATCGACGTGGATGATAACGTCGGTGGTCAGGCAGAAAAACCCGGATGCAATTGAGTTACCGATTGAAAACTGCAGGAAAGCCAAGGATTGCTGAGAATTCAGCTACAACCCCCGCCGCAATTCTGTCTTTTTCTTTCAAAAAAGCGACACCCTCAGGTTTTGCCCCCCGGCGCTGCCTTCCCAGGCTAACAATCGGCGCTCTACACTGTACCGGTACAGTTGCCGGGGGCATTTTCCGGAGGATATTCGAAGATATCTGACCCGGTTCTGCTGCTACGGCGCCAGGACTATAAAAACTACAACAGTAAGAGTGGAGCACTATGACTAAGGCTACTAAGCAGATTTCCAAACTGTTTGCCGCTATGGTTCTGGCCGGGGTTGCCAGCCATTCGTTCGCAGCTGACACCATCAAGATCGGCATCGCCGGCCCTAAAACCGGTCCTGTAGCCCAATACGGCGACATGCAGTTCAGTGGCGCCAAAATGGCCATCGAACAGATCAACGCCAAGGGCGGCGTAGACGGCAAGAAACTCGAAGCCGTTGAATACGATGACGCCTGTGATCCAAAACAAGCTGTGGCTGTCGCGAACAAGGTCGTCAACGACGGCGTCAAGTTCGTAGTCGGTCACCTGTGCTCCAGCTCCACTCAACCAGCTTCGGACATCTACGAAGACGAAGGCGTGATCATGATCACCCCGGCTGCCACCAGCCCGGACATCACCAATCGCGGTTACAAAATGATCTTCCGTACTATCGGTCTGGACAGCGCCCAGGGCCCTGCCGCCGGTAACTACATTGCCGACTTCGTAAAACCGAAGATCGTTGCTGTCCTGCACGACAAACAGCAATACGGTGAAGGCATCGCCAGCGCCGTGAAGAAAACCCTGGAAGGCAAAGGCGTCAAGGTTGCCGTGTTCGAAGGCATCAACGCCGGCGACAAAGACTTCTCTTCGATGGTCTCCAAGCTCAAGCAAGCCAACGTCGACTTCGTCTACTACGGCGGCTACCACCCGGAGCTGGGTCTGATCCTGCGTCAATCCCAGGAAAAAGGCCTGAAAGCCAAGTTCATGGGTCCGGAAGGCGTGGGTAACGACTCCATTTCGCAGATCGCCAAGGAAGCTTCCGAAGGCCTGCTGGTGACCCTGCCGAAATCCTTCGACCAGGATCCTGCCAACATCGCCCTGGCTGACGCGTTCAAAGCGAAGAAAGAAGACCCGAGCGGTCCGTTCGTGTTCCCGGCCTACTCGGCGGTGACCGTAATTGCCGACGGTATCAAGGCTGCCAAGTCCGAAGACTCCGCCAAAGTGGCTGAAGCCATCCACAAAGGCACCTTCAAGACCCCTACCGGCGACCTGAGCTTCGACGAGAAGGGCGACCTGAAAGACTTCAAATTTGTGGTTTACGAGTGGCACTTCGGCAAACCAAAAACTGAAGCCAAGCCTCAGTAAGGCGTTGCCTGACTGACTGCCAATAAAGCCCACGGCGTGCCGTGGGCTTTGTTTTACGAACGTATTGGGCCGCGCTGGCGTGATCCGCCAGTCTCCCCACCTGAAAATCTCAAAACCGTCATCAGCGGTTCGCTGGCAAACCTCGCGTTCGAAGTGGATGCAGATCCACGGGGCTCGAGCGGGAAAATGACTCCACCAGTGAAATGCGTATCAGGTTTTTAGGAGCGCTGTAATGCCTGACATCTATCACTTCTTCCAACAGCTGGTTAATGGTCTGACCATTGGCAGCACGTATGCCCTGATCGCCATCGGCTATACGATGGTTTACGGCATCATTGGAATGATCAACTTCGCCCACGGCGAGGTGTACATGATCGGTTCCTACGTGGCGTTCATCGCCATTGCGGGCCTGTCCATGATGGGACTCGACAGTGTTCCGCTGTTGATGACCGCCGCTTTCCTCGCGACCATCGTCGTGACCAGTGCCTACGGTTACAGCATCGAACGGATTGCCTACCGCCCCTTGCGCGGCAGCAACCGTCTGATCCCGCTGATTTCCGCCATCGGCATGTCGATCTTCCTGCAGAACACGGTTCTGCTGGCGCAAGACTCCAAGGACAAATCCATCCCCAACCTGATCCCCGGCAACTTCGCCATCGGGCCAGGTGGCGCACATGAAGTGCTGATTTCCTACATGCAAATCGTGGTGTTCGTGGTGACCCTGATCGCCATGCTCGGCCTGACGCTGTTCATCTCCCGCTCTCGCCTGGGTCGCGCCTGCCGCGCCTGTGCCGAAGACATCAAGATGGCCAACCTGCTGGGTATCAACACCAACAACATCATCGCCCTGACCTTCGTCATCGGTGCCGCACTGGCGGCCATCGCGGCCGTGCTGCTGAGCATGCAATATGGCGTGATCAACCCGAACGCCGGTTTCCTGGTCGGCCTCAAGGCCTTCACCGCAGCGGTACTGGGCGGTATCGGCAGCATCCCCGGCGCCATGCTCGGCGGGATCGTGCTTGGGGTGGCGGAAGCCTTCGGTGCCGATATCTTCGGCGACCAGTACAAGGACGTCGTGGCGTTCGGCCTATTGGTTCTGGTGTTGTTGTTCCGGCCTACCGGCCTGTTGGGCCGTCCGGAGGTTGAAAAAGTATGACTAGGAATCTTAAACAGGCGTTGTTCAGCGCCTTGCTGGTGTGGGCCGTTGCCTACCCGGTACTCGGTCTGAAGCTGACCATTGTCGGCATCAACCTCGAAGTCCATGGCACCAGCACTGCAACGCTGATCACCATCGCCGTGTGCTCGGTACTGATGTTCCTGCGGGTGCTGTTCGACCAGCAGATCAGCTCGGCCTGGAAATCCTCGCCCAACCTGCCGGTGATGCCGGCCAAGGCCAGTAATTTCCTGACCCTGCCGACCACCCAACGCTGGATCATCATCGCGCTGATCGTCGGCGCGCTGGTCTGGCCGTTCTTCGGTTCTCGCGGTGCGGTGGATATCGCCACGCTGGTGCTGATCTACGTGATGCTCGGCCTGGGCCTGAACATCGTGGTCGGCCTGGCTGGCCTGCTCGACCTCGGTTACGTCGGTTTCTATGCCGTCGGCGCCTACAGCTACGCGCTGCTGTCGCACTACTACGGCTTGAGCTTCTGGATCTGCCTGCCGATCGCCGGCCTGATGGCGGCCACTTTCGGCTTCCTGCTCGGTTTCCCGGTCCTGCGTCTGCGCGGTGACTATCTGGCGATCGTGACCCTGGGCTTCGGTGAAATCATCCGTCTGTTCCTGCGTAACCTGACCGACATCACCGGTGGTCCGAACGGCATCAGCAACATCGAGAAACCGACGTTCTTCGGTCTGACTTTCGAACGTAAGGCGGCTGAAGGCCTGCAGACGTTCCACGAGTACTTCGGCCTGGAATACAACTCGATCAACAAGGTGATCTTTCTTTACCTGGTCGCGCTGTTCCTCGCGCTGTTTGCACTGTTCGTAATCAACCGCTTGCTGCGCATGCCCCTGGGCCGCGCCTGGGAAGCGTTGCGTGAAGACGAAATCGCCTGCCGTGCACTGGGCCTGAACCCGACGATCATCAAGCTCTCGGCTTTCACCCTCGGCGCGTGCTTCGCCGGTTTCGCCGGCAGCTTCTTCGCCGCGCGTCAGGGCCTGGTGACACCGGAGTCCTTCACCTTCATCGAGTCGGCGACCATCCTCGCCATCGTGGTGCTGGGTGGCATGGGCTCGCAGCTGGGTGTCGTACTCGCCGCCACGGTGATGATCCTGTTGCCGGAAATGATGCGTGAGTTCAGTGAATACCGCATGTTGATGTTCGGCGCCTTGATGGTGCTGATGATGATCTGGCGTCCTCAAGGTCTGCTGCCCATGCAACGCCCTCACATGGAGCTGCGCAAATGAGCCGCGAGATCCTTAAAGTCGAAAACCTGAGCATGCGCTTCGGCGGCTTGCTGGCCGTCAATGGCGTAGCCCTGAGCGTGAAAGAGAAACAGGTCGTGGCACTGATCGGCCCCAACGGCGCCGGCAAGACCACCGTGTTCAACTGCCTGACCGGTTTCTACAAGCCGAGCGGCGGCAGCATCATGCTGGACGGCGAGCCGATCGAAGGCCTGCCCGGCCACAAGATCGCCCTCAAAGGCGTGGTGCGCACCTTCCAGAACGTGCGGCTGTTCAAGGACATGACAGCGGTCGAGAACCTCTTGATCGCCCAGCACCGTCACCTGAACACCAACTTCCTGGCGGGCCTGTTCAAGACCCCGGGCTTCCGCAAAAGCGAACGCGAAGCCATGGAGTTCGCCGAGTACTGGCTGGACAAGGTCAACCTCAAGGCGTTTGCCAACCGTCCGGCCGGCACCCTGGCCTACGGTCAGCAACGTCGCCTGGAAATCGCCCGTTGCATGATGACCCGTCCGCGGATCCTCATGCTCGACGAACCGGCTGCCGGCCTGAACCCGAAGGAAACCGAGGATCTCAAGGCGCTGATCAGCATGCTGCGTGAAGAGCACAACGTCACCGTGCTGCTGATCGAACATGACATGAAACTGGTCATGAGCATTTCCGACCACATCGTCGTGATCAACCAGGGCACGCCTCTGGCCGACGGTACGCCGGAACAGATCCGCGACAATCCTGAAGTGATCAAAGCCTACCTGGGGGAAGCGTAAATGCTGCAATTCGAAAACGTTTCCACCTTCTACGGCAAGATCCAGGCGCTGCACAGCGTCAACGTCGAAGTCCGTCAGGGCGAGATCGTGACCCTGATCGGTGCCAACGGCGCCGGCAAGTCGACCCTGCTGATGACCCTCTGCGGTTCGCCGCAAGCCCACAGCGGCAGCATCCGCTACATGGGCGAAGAGCTCGTCGGCCAGAGTTCGTCGCAGATCATGCGCAAGAGCATCGCCGTCGTGCCGGAAGGTCGTCGGGTGTTTGCTCGCCTGACCGTAGAAGAAAACCTCTCCATGGGTGGCTTCTTCACTGAAAAGGGCGATTACCAGGAACAGATGGACAAGGTCCTCGGACTTTTCCCACGCCTGAAAGAGCGTTTCAATCAGCGCGGCGGCACCATGTCCGGCGGCGAACAGCAAATGCTCGCCATCGGCCGTGCGCTGATGAGCAAGCCCAAGCTGCTGCTGCTCGACGAGCCTTCGCTGGGTCTGGCGCCGATCATCATCCAGCAGATCTTCGACATCATCGAACAGCTGCGCAAGGATGGCGTGACGGTGTTCCTGGTCGAGCAGAACGCCAACCAGGCGCTGAAAATCGCTGACCGCGCGTACGTTCTGGAGAACGGCCGCGTGGTGATGCAAGGCACCGGTGAAGCACTGCTGACCGACCCGAAAGTGCGCGAAGCGTACCTCGGTGGTTAAGCGTTTGCGGTAAACAAAAAAACGGCCTTCGGGCCGTTTTTTTGTGCCAGGCACAACCCCGAGAACAATGAATAACCCTTGTAGGAGCCGGCTTGCTGGCGATAGCGGTATTACATTCAACAGAGATGCTGACTGATACACCGCTATCGCCAGCAAGCCGGCTCCTACAGGGTTTTGCATGATCATTAGAGCCTGTCCAACGCCTCCCCACTGCGCTTGAACCAGCCAATCAAGTAATCCGCCAGCACCTGCGTGCGCTTGGGCAACCCACCCTGATACGGATGCACCAAATACATCGGCATGCGACGCGTCTGATAATCGCGCAGGAGCCAGCGCAAACGGCCGTCAGCCAATTCCGCCTGCAACAGGTAGGACGGCAGACGCGCAATGCCGGCGCCCGCCAGCGCCGCTTTCTTCAGAAGGCTGTAATGATTGCTGGCGAACGGCCCCGACACACGCACACGCAATAATTCGTGCTGCTGGTGATACAGCCATTCTTCGCGGCCGCTGTAGTGGCTGTTGAGCAAACATTGGTGCTCAGCCAGCGACTGCGGGGTCAGCGGTTCGCCGTGTCGCTCAAGGTAAGCCGGGCTGGCGCAGGTCAGTTCGTGCCAGGCCAACAGCGGTCGCGCCACCAGACGTTCGTCATTGCCGACGTCGGATCGAACCGCCAGATCAAAACCGTCGCGGGACAAGTCACGGTAATTGTTGCTGAGGTCGAGCTCAATCTGCACCTGCGGGTACTTGTGGGAAAACTCCAGCAGCAAGCCATCGAAGAAGGTTTCTCCCAACGACACCGGAACCGTCATACGCACCGGCCCTGCCATATCGTCCTTCAACCGCGCCAATGCCTGACGCGCCCTTTCCACTTGCACCACCAGCGCCTGGGCTTGCGGCAACAGCGCCGCCCCCGCCGCCGTCAGGCTCAGGCGGCGGGTGGTGCGTTGCAGCAGCACCACGGAAAACCGCGTCTCCAACAGGCTGATGCGCTTGGACAACTGGCCTTTGCTGCACCCCAGTTGCTGCGCCGCCAAGGTGAAACTGCCCGCTTCAATCAGCACTGCAAACGCCGCCAGATCATCCATCTCGCTCATGGATTGTTTCCATTAGAAAACCAAAGGTTGCCTATTAGCGCGCTTATCCGCAGAAAAAACCACTCTAGACTGAAGCCACTTTCAACACACATGAGGATAAACAACATGAAAATTCTTTTGATTGGCGCAGGCGGCACGATTGGTTCGGCGATCGACAAGGAGTTGTCCGAGCGTCACGAGGTCATCCGCATCGGTCGCAACAGCGGCGACTTCCAAGTGGATATCAGCGACAGCGCCTCGATTCGCAAACTGTTCGAACAGACCGGCAAGTTCGACGCACTGGTTTGCGCGGCGGGCAACGTGACCTTCGCACCACTGAACGAAATGACCGCCGACAGTTTCACCCTCGGCCTGAACGACAAGCTGATGGGCCAGGTCAACCTGCTGCTGATCGGTCGCGAATTCGCCAATGACGGCGCATCGTTCACCTTCACCACCGGCGTGCTCAGCCACGACCCGATCCGCAGCGGTGCTTCGGCCGCACTGGTCAACGGTGCCATCGACAGCTTCGTGCGTGCCGCCGCGATCGAACTGCCGCGCGGCCTGCGGGTGAACTCGGTGAGCCCGAATGTCCTGGTTGAAGCCATGGGCAAATACGCGCCGTACTTCCGCGGCTTCAAACCGGTTCCGGCTGTCGATGTGGCACTGGCCTACGCCAAAAGCGTAGAAGGCCTGCAAACCGGTCAGACCTTTCACGTCGGCTGAACAACACAATCCGTAGGAGCACGGCTTGCCGGCGAAGGCGTCCGTAAGATCGCCTTCGCCAGCAAGCTGTGCTCCTACAGGTGGACCAACACACCTCGGCGGGGTTGTGATGAACGGTCAGGCTGCGTAACGTGGCGGCTCTTGTCTGGAGAGCCAAAGATGCGTGTTGCCCGTTCCTTAGTCCTTGTTGCCGTGCTTCCACTGTTCGCGGCCTGTCAGTTGTTCGATGGCCCGCGTGAAAGTGCCTCCCACGTGGGCCAGACCCGAATGCAGGGTCTGTTGACGGCAGCCGATGGCAAGCTGTTGTTCCAGCCGTGCAATGAGCAGCGCAGTTTCGTGGTCAACGACACCGGCGGCACCAGCGTCCTGCAAGAGGCCGCAGGCCTCGCCGATGCGAAGGGCAAGCTGTTCGCTGACGTTCGCGGGCGGATCGTCGACAGCCGCCTCGATCTGGAGCAGTTGTACCGCGTCGAGCGCTCGGGCACCGCCTGCGGCGATCCGAATTTCAAACCGTTGATCCTGCGCGCCGCCGGCCACGGGCCCGAGTGGAACGTCAAGGTCAGTGGCAAAGGCATGGTCGTCGACCGTGCGGGCCAACCGCCCCTGGCCGTCCCTTATGTTGAAGAGCAACTGGGCGATGGCCGCTTCAACCTCAGCACCGAAGCCAATAGCCAGCACATCGAACTGTGGGTCGCGCCGCAACGTTGCGTCGACAGCAGCACCGGCAGTGTTCAACACATGAGCGCCGAACTGCGCATTGATGGCCAGGTTCAGCGTGGTTGCGGGTATTTCGGCGGATCGCGCGACGACTGATCGTTTAAGCCTCACGGGACTCGGCTTTTGGGGCTTATAATCGCCGCCTTCAAACGCCTTGGCGCAGTTGTGCGCCCCGCGAACCGGATCCCGTCATGTTACGAATCACTGAACTCAAGCTGCCGATCGACCATCCCGAAGAAGACCTGCGCCCTGCTATCGTGCAGCGCCTGGGCATCGCCAGCGATGACCTGCTCGATTTCACCTTGTTCAAGCGCAGCTACGATGCGCGCAAAAAATCCTCCGAACTGTGCTTCATCTACACCATCGACCTCACCGCGAAGGATGAGGCGGCGTTGCTGCACAAATTCGCCGATGACCGTAACGTCAACGTAGCGCCGGATGTCAGCTACAAAGTGGTCGGCCAGGCGCCGGCCGATCTGCAGCAACGCCCGGTTGTCGTAGGTTTCGGGCCGTGCGGGATTTTCGCCGGGCTGCTGCTCGCGCAAATGGGCTTCAAGCCGATCATCCTCGAGCGCGGCACCGAAGTGCGCCAGCGCACCAAGGACACCTGGGGCCTGTGGCGTAAAAGCGTGCTCAACCCCGAGTCCAACGTGCAATTTGGTGAAGGCGGCGCGGGGACTTTCTCCGACGGCAAGCTCTACAGCCAGATCAAGGACCCGAAATTCATCGGGCGCAAAGTCCTGCATGAGTTCGTCAAAGCCGGTGCGCCGGAAGAAATCCTCTACGTCAGCAAACCGCACATCGGTACGTTCCGTCTGACGGGCGTTGTGGAAAACATGCGCGAGCAGATCCGTGCACTGGGCGGCGAAGTACGCTTCCAGCAGCGCGTCACCGACGTGTTGATCGAGGACGGTCAATTGGTTGGCGTCGAGCTCAACGGCGGCGAACAGATCCATTCGAAGCACGTGATTCTGGCCCTCGGCCACAGCGCCCGTGACACCTTCCGCATGCTCCACGGTCGTGGCGTGTTCATGGAAGCCAAGCCGTTTTCGGTGGGTTTCCGTATCGAACACCCGCAGTCGCTGATCGACCGCGCGCGCCTGGGCAAGTACGCCGGCCACCCGAAACTGGGTGCCGCCGACTACAAACTGGTGCACCACGCCAAGAACGGTCGCTCGGTCTACAGCTTCTGCATGTGCCCGGGCGGCACGGTGGTCGCGGCGACCTCCGAGCCGAATCGCGTCGTGACCAACGGCATGAGCCAGTACTCGCGTAACGAGCGCAACGCCAACTCAGGGATCGTCGTCGGGATCACCCCGGAAGTCGATTATCCGGGCGGCCCGCTGGCCGGTATCGAGTTGCAGGAGCGCCTGGAATCCCACGCCTTTGTGCTGGGTGGCAGCAACTACGAAGCGCCGGCACAGCTGGTGGGCGATTTCATCGCGGGCAAACCGTCCACCGAGCTGGGCAGCGTTGAACCGTCCTACAAGCCCGGTGTTGCGCTGGGTGATTTGGCGTTGGCCTTGCCGGCATTCGCCATCGAAGCCATTCGCGAAGCCTTGCCGGCGTTCGAGAAGCAGATTCGCGGCTACTCGCTGCATGATGCGGTGTTGACCGGGATCGAGACGCGCACGTCGTCACCGTTGCGGATCACCCGTAACGAGTCGATGCAGAGCCTCAACGTCAAGGGCTTGTTCCCGGCGGGTGAAGGCGCGGGTTATGCGGGCGGGATTCTGTCGGCAGGTGTCGACGGCATTCGCATCGCCGAAGCCGTGGCTCGCGACATCCTCGGCCTGGAAGCCTGACCTGCATTCCCTGGAATAAATGCAAAACCCTGTAGGAGCGAGGCTTGCCCGCGAAGAACGATAACGCGGACATTCAGACAGACCGCGTTATCGTTCTTCGCGGGCAAGCCTCGCTCCTACAGGGGCGTCGTTAGCCGTTAGATGTTGGCGCGCAGCACGGTCGCTGGAAGCGGCTCGCCGCGCTCGACACTCGCGGCCACCGCCGCCATCAACCCACTCAACTCATACCCCTGCGCCTTGAGCCAGGCCTGATCGTAATAACTGGTCTCATAGCGCTCGCCGCCATCGCACAGAATCGCCACGATCGACCCCGTTTCCCCCGCCGCCACCATCTGTTGCGCCGCCATCAACGCACCAATCAGATTGGTCCCGCTCGACCCGCCCACCCGACGTCCCAAACGCTGCGCCAGGTAATGCATGGCCGCCAGTGACAGATCGTCCGGCACCTTGACCATCGCATCGATCACCTTTGGCAGAAACGACGCCTCGACCCGTGGCCGACCGATGCCCTCGATCCGCGAACCGTGATCCAGGCGAAGGCTGGCATCGCCAGTCAGGTAGTAATCGAAAAACACCGAGCGTTCGGCATCGGCGCACAGCACGCGAGTGCAATGCTGGCGATAACGCACGTATCGCCCAAGGGTCGCCGTGGTGCCGCCGGTGCCGGGGCTGGAAATCAGCCAGCTCGGCTCCGGGTGCTGTTCAAAACGCATCTGATGGAAGATCGATTCGGCGATGTTGTTGTTCGCCCGCCAGTCGGTGGCGCGTTCGGCGTAGGTGAACTGATCGATGAAGTGCCCGTCGTGCTCGCGCGCCAGGCGCTCGGATTCGGCATAGATCTGCGTCGGATCATCCACCAAATGGCTCTTGCCACCGTAGAACTCGATCTGCGCGATCTTCTCTTTGGAGGTGGTGGCCGGCATCACGGCAATAAACGGCAGGCCGAGCAAACGGGCGAAGTACGCCTCGGAAATCGCCGTCGAACCGCTGGACGCTTCGATCACTGGCGCGCCGGGTTTAAGCCAGCCGTTACACAGCGCGTAGAGGAACAACGAACGCGCCAGGCGATGTTTCAGGCTGCCGGTGGGATGGCTCGACTCATCCTTGAAATACAACTCGATGCCCGGCAACCCCGGCAGCGGCAAGGGGATCAGGTGGGTGTCGGCGCTGCGCTGGAAGTCCGCTTCGATGATCCGGATCGCTTCCCGGGCCCACTGTCGGTTGTCGCTCATGATGGTTTTCTCGTTGAGTCGGCCTTGGCACAAGGCTCAGCCCACAAGCTTAGGAAAAATCCGACATCGCGCACAGATACAGCTGAGGTTCAATACGTCCGGCAACTGCTAGGCTCAGGTCCGTGTCGCCTTTCGTGCTGTAACGGCATATAACAAAAAAGAATATAACTTTTGTTTTAACAACTAACGGTACGGGTTAGGGTGTGCCACCTTTTTGATTACTCGATGGAGAGCGACCTTGCCTCTGCGTAGCACTTTCACGCGTTTCTTTCAGTTGGAAGCTGCCAGCGGTCTGTTGTTGATCGCCGCAGCAGCCCTGGCTTTGATCATCAACAACTCCCCGTTGTCGTGGCTCTACAGCAGCTTTCTGGAAACCCCGGTGGTGGCTCAGGTCGGCGCGTTGCAAATCGCCAAACCGGCACTGCTGTGGATCAACGACGGCCTGATGGCCCTGTTCTTCCTGCTGATCGGCCTGGAAGTAAAGCGCGAAGTCCTCGACGGTCAGCTGTCGAAGCCTTCACAGGTGGTCCTGCCCGGCGCCGCGGCGATTGGCGGCATGGTCGTGCCCGCGTTGGTCTACTGGTTCTTCAACCGTGACAATCCCGCTGCACTCGGTGGCTGGGCCATTCCGATGGCGACTGACATCGCCTTCGCCCTCGGCGTCCTCGCCCTGCTGGGCAAGCGTGTGCCGGTGTCGCTGAAACTGTTCCTGATGACCCTGGCGATCATCGACGACCTCGGCGCGATCATCGTCATTGCGATCTTCTATTCCGGCGCACTGTCGACCCTGTCCCTGGCGTTGGCCGCGGCCTGCATCGTCGCGCTGATCGCGATGAACCGGCTCGGCGTGGTCAAGCTCGGGCCGTACATGATCATCGGTTTGATCCTGTGGGTATGCGTACTCAAAAGCGGTGTCCACGCCACGCTGGCCGGCGTAACCCTGGCCTTCTGCATTCCACTGCGCACCAAAAACGCCGAGCCGTCGCCGCTGCTGACGCTGGAACACGCCCTGCACCCGTGGGTGGCCTACGGCATCCTGCCGCTGTTCGCCTTCGCCAACGCCGGCCTGTCCCTGAGCGGCGTGACCGTCGAAAGCTTCACCCATCACGTGCCGATGGGCATCGCAATCGGCCTGCTGCTGGGCAAGACACTTGGCGTGTTCGGCCTGACCTGGCTCGCGGTAAAAACCGGCATCGCCGCCCTGCCCCAAGGCGCCAATTGGGGCCAGGTGCTGGGGGTTGCGATCCTCTGCGGGATTGGTTTCACCATGAGTTTGTTTGTCGGTTCCCTGGCGTTTGAACCGGGCGTCAGTGAGTACGCCGGGATGGACCGTATGGGGATTTTGACCGGGTCGATATTGGCAGCGTTGGTTGGATATGCGGTGACGGCGGCGGCGAGTCGCAAGCAAGGCGAGCGCTAATCCTGAATGGTTGTGGTGGCATCGCTCGCACATTAACCCTGTAGGAGCCGGCTTGCTGGCGATGGCGGTGGGTCAATCAACCTGTTTATTGACTGGACGGACGCCATCGCCGGCAAGCCGGCTCCTACAGGGAATCCCATACGCTTTTGATTCTCACCACTCAGCAGGCCGAGCGTTAGCTCGCCTTCAGCTTTTGATCTGAGCGCCCCCTCGAGAGGCCGAGCGCAGGTTCTGCGCAGTGGGCAACCCGGCATGGATGCCGGGTTAGCCGCGCACGGCCAAGGATGGCCGATCGCGGCGGGCCCACGGAGCAGGACCGGAGCGAGGGCATGGCGAGCATTAGCGAGCCACCGAACGAAAGGGGCAAAAGCGCTTGGTTACTTGGCGCTTCTCCAAGTGACTCGCCGTAAGGGCGAAACCGATGGAAGCCGTTACCGCAGAAACGGATATCCCCCCAATCCAAAACCCCGCCTCAAAAAAAAACCCCAACCAGCTCACGCTGATCGGGGTTTTCTTTTACCCGCTTTCCCGCTTAGTGCGTAACGCGGCTCGTACCATCTACAGTAGCAATCCGCACCCGCTCACCCACACGGAACACTTCATTCTCCTGAACCTGCTGCACATAGGCACGCATGCTGCCGTCGTCTTCACGAACGGTGATTTCCACACCTTGGGTGCGGGTCAGGCCTTCTTCAGTGGCCGAGCCGATCAGCCCGCCAGCCACGGCGCCGATGACTGCAGCGACGATGCTGCCTTTACCACCGCCGATGGCGCTGCCGCCAACACCACCGACCGCCGCACCGGCGAGGCCGCCGATCGGGGTCTTGGTGCCTTCGATTTTCACCGGACGCAGGGATTCGATGGTGCCCATGCGAACGGTCTGCACACGACGCGCTTCGTCACGGGAATAGGAGTCACCGGTCAAGCTCGATTGGCAGCCAGTGAGCAACATTGCCATCGTGGAAAAGGAAGCAACCAGCAGAACAGACTTACGCATAACATCAACTCCAAAGGACAGGTAACCATTAAACTCCGCAGCTTGACGCGTGTCACGACGTCGCCCGGATAAAATTGGTTTGATTCAGGCCCGGTACAGGGACCTCCACGAACTCATCAAACAGTAGCGGCAAATGACGAGATCTGCGCCGCTGCCCCAAGGATTTTCATGGATTACTTCATCATTGTCGTCACCACGGTCGCCGGCCTGTACTTCCATGGGTGGTTGTACGTACGGATCAAACGCTGGATGGACCGCGATATGGCGCTAGCCCTGGCGGGGAGCGATGAGCAGAAAAGAGCCTACATGCTCCAGCAACTGGCGAACGCCCAAGCGCAGAAGATCAAGCGTCGGGACCTGCCGCAGTGGCTGGAGGCCGCTGCGGCAGGTTATCCCGGTCGGTAGACTGCTCAGGGCGCCAGACGTTCAAGAATCCAGTCGGCGCCTTGTAAACGATAGTTGAGGCGATCGTGCAGGCGGCTCGAACGGCCCTGCCAGAATTCGATGCGCTCAGGCAGCAGACGATAACCGCCCCAGTGCTCAGGGCAATGAGGCTGCGTATCGCTGAAACGTTGCTCGGTGTTCTTGAGCAACGCTTCCAGTTCGGCACGATCGGCGATCACGCGACTTTGCGGTGAAGCCCAGGCGCCAAGGCGACTGCCCAGCGGCCGGACCTGGAAGTAGGCATCGGACTCCTCAGGCGTGACCTTCACCACCCGACCTTCTACACGGACCTGACGCTCAAGGGCCGGCCAGAAAAACGTCATGGCCGCGAATGGGTTCGCGGTCAGATGCTGGCCCTTGGCGCTGTCGTAGTTGGTGAAGAAGGTGAAGCCCTGCGCATCCAGGCCCTTGAGCAGCAAAATGCGGCAATGCGGCCGACCGTCCTGGTCGACGGTGGCCAGGGTCATGGCGTTGGCTTCCACCGGCGGCTGCTCGGTTTTCACCGCGTCGGCAAACCACTGATGGAACAGCGCGAACGGCTCGGCCGGGGCTTGTGCCTCGGTCAGGCCGTCTCGGGTGTAGTCGCGACGCATATCAGCCAGGCCCTGGGTCATGGCGCATTCCTTTTGGTTAACGAATCACTTTTTCACAGGATCGGCGACAACGACTTTTTTGTCAGCTGCCGCGGCTTTGGCCGGCGCGGTTTTCTTGGCCGGTGTCGCGGTTTTAGCCGGAGCCTTCTTGGCGGCGGCTTTCTTGGCCGGCGCTTTTTTCGTGGCAGGTACAGCGGCTTTCTTCGCGGCCGGTGCCGGGGTGACCGGCTTGGCCACTGGCTTGACGTCCTGGGCAGCGACCAGTTTCACCGGTGCAGGGGCTGGCATGTTGTACTTGCTCAACAGCGCAACCATGGTGTTTTGCGGAGTCACCAGCAGTTCGACGCGACGGTTCAAGGCACGGCCTTCAACGCTGTCGTTGGCCGCACGCGGGGCTTCACCACCCATGCCGCGCAGCATCAGGCGATCACGCTGCAGACCGCTGAGGCGGAAAATCGCCGCCACGGCTTGTGCGCGTTCCTGGCTCAGTTTCACGTTGGCCGGTGCGGCGCCCGAGGTGTCGCTGTGACCCAATACCAGCACGGCGGTCTTCGGATCGACTTCAAGGATTTTCGCCACGCGAGTGAACGGGCCGAGGGTCACCGGCAGCAGCATGGCCGGACGGTCGGGGTTGAACGAACCTTCTACCGGCGCGGTGACCACCAGCACGTTTTCACGGCGCTCGAGTTGCAGGTTACTGTCCTTGATCGCGGTGCGCAGGCGCGGTTCGTAATCGTCGAGCCAGGCCTGAGTGACTTTAGGGTCAGGCATCGGCACGACTTTGGCCGTGCTCTGCTCTTTGCCGCCGAACGGCCACCACCATTTGCCACCGGCGTCGGCTTCAGCCTTGGCAGCCGGGGCCACCTCGGCAGGCTTCACAGGTGCCGGCGCGGGAGCCGGCTCTTTCGCCGCGACTTTGTCGGAGGAACCGAACGGCCACCAGCTGCTGCCATCCGAATCATTTTTTGGTGTCTGCGCACAACCGGTAACAGCGACACACAGGGCCAAAGCGAGGGTGGTTTTATTGAGTGACATTGGAAATCCACAAAAAGGAAGTCATAAAAATTCAGGCCGGCATGACCCGGATAAACAGACGGTTGGAAAACATAAAGGCCTTCGGGTTCCGGCCCTGGAACCCTTCAGCGCGTTTTACAGACAAGTGGCCAGTACCCGCGCGAGCTTTTGCGCGCGCGGATCCATCAAGACGTAAGGCCCCAGTGTATTTGTCACAAAACCGAAGGCGACATCGTATTCAGGGTCAGCAAAACCGATGGAGCCGCCAGCGCCCGGGTGGCCGAACGCACGTGGGCCGAGGCCGTAGGTGGCGTTCGGGACATCCGGTTGATCGAGCATGCAACCCAGGCCGAAACGGGTCCGGGTCAGTAAAGTCTTGTCTTCGCCGAGGCTGTGTTCGCGGGTCAGCTCATCGAGCATCTCGCTTTCCAGCAGGCTGCCGTCGAGCAGCCCGGCATAGAACCCGGCCAGGCTGCGGGCATTGCCGTGGCCGTTGGCCGCCGGTTGTTGCATGCGCCGCCATTCCGGTTTGTTGGTGCTGGTCAGGACCGACGGCGGGTTAGTAAAGGCCCGCGTGGTCATGGCCGTCGGTTCGCGCATCGTCACTTGCAGCAGGCGCTGGGCCGCGGCATCGCCGACGTTGCCCTTGCCACGGGCGATGTGCGCCACGCGATGGAATTCTTCATCCGCCAGACCGACGTGAAAATCCAGGCCCAACGGTTTGGCCACGCGGGCCACAATGGACTCGCCCGGCCCACGCCCGTCTGCACGGCGCAGCAATTCGCCGACCAGCCAGCCATAGGTGATCGCGGCATAACCGTGACCGGTGCCCGGCGTCCACCAAGGCGATTCGGCGGCCAGCGCATCGACCATGGTTTGCCAGTCGTAAAGCGCTTCCGGAGCCAGCAACTCGCGCAACGCCGGCAAACCAGCCTGATGGCAGAGCAGTTGACGCAGGGTGACGGATTCCTTGCCCGCGGCAGCGAATTCGGGCCAATAGCGGGCAACCGGGGCATCCAGTTGCAGCTTGCCTTCGGCGACCAGTTGCAGGGCGGTGACGGCGGTGAAGGTCTTGGTGCAGGAAAACAGGTTGGCGATGGTGTCGCTGTGCCAGGCCTCATGGCCATCCTTGTCGGCGGTGCCGGACCAGAGGTCGAGAACGGTTTCGCCGCCAACCTGGATGCACAACGCTGCGCCACGCTCCTGGGGATCGTCGAACAACGCCGCGAACGCTTCGCGAACCGCTTCGAACTTAAGCTCGTAATGACCCTGAATCTGCACCCGCTACTCCCTCGGACAAACGTTCTACAAAGTGGCCGGCATTGTTCCAGCCATTGATGGTTTTGGGAACAGGGTTGGGCCGGGCGGTCGGATTGCCGATCTATTGGATCTGGAATTCATGGTGTTTTTGAGGACGCCTTCGCGGGCAAGCCTCGCTCCTACAGGAGCACCGCCGAACCTGTAGGAGCGAGGCTTGCCCGCGAAGAACGATAACGCAGTAGATCAGGCCTTAATGACCATTCCCCGAATGCCCACCCGCCTGCCCGGCGCCCTTCCCCGGGCCCTTGCCGGCTTCAGCTTTTCGCCCGCCTTCGGCATCGTGACTGGCTTTATCCGCTTCAGCCTTGGCCTTCTCGGCCTCTTTGCCCAACTGATCAACGGCCGCCAGGTTGCTCTTGCGCACGCTGTCGACGAAGCCCTGAAACGGCAGATCGGTAATGCCGACCAAACCAAAGTGCCCGTTTTCACCGTCCAACAGACGACCGGTCACTGGTTGATCGAGGTACTGGAACCAGTGCACGCCGACAATCGACGGCTCGCTCAGTGCCTGTTTGAGGAAATTGGCGTAAGCCGGGCCACGATCCTCTTCCTTCGCCAGTTGCGTCACGCCGCCCCAGAACGGGCCGCGATCGGCCGAGCCGAAGTTGAATTCGGTGATCAGCACCGGTTTGTCCAGGCTGCGCAATTTGGCGAAGTCGTAACCGTCTTGCGGTTGCAGGGTGTACATGTTGAAGCTCAGCACATCGCAATACTGTGCACAGGATTCGACGGCTTCCGGGGTGCTGATGGCGAAACGGCCGCCCAGCAGCAGCTGATTCGGTGCGTGCCACTTGAGCGAGTCGGAAATGGTTTTGAAGTACGTGTCAGCGAAGACCTTCTGGAAGTATTTGAAGTCGGCTTCGATTTCCGGGTACTCAGCACTTGGCAGCGGCGGCACGAAGCCCGGGTCTTCCATCAATTCCCAGGCCGGCAAGTCGATGCCCCAGGCTTTGGACAGGCCTGCCTGATTGCGGTACTTGTCGCGCAGTTGCTTGAGGAACGCGCGTTTGGCCGGCACGTCGGTGGTCATTTTCAAGGTGCCGTAGGCCAGCGCGTAGCGGGCTTTCGGGTCGTCACCAGGACCGGCCCAGGCCAGTTCGTTGTCGGCGAAGTAACCGATCAGCCAAGGGTCGTCTCGATGATCGCGGGCGGCGATGGCCACGGCGCGCTCGGTGGCCATGGCGAAACGCGGGTCGAACGGGTCAGGCATGCCGCCCCACCAGTCGGTGCCGGTGCTGATGCTGGCGTAATCGCCGACGATCGACAGCGGCAAGGTGTAGGGCACGCGGTCCGCGTTGCCCAGCTCCGGGGCGCTCCAGTTGCCGATGGTGTTGAAGCCCCAGGCTTGCAGGCGATCCAGGGTGTGGCTGGCCCAGCGTTGTTCATCAATCACGGCGGTGCAAGGTTCGGCGGGTTTCTGCTCGACCGCTTTCGCGACGGTCGCTTCCTCTGCGCCGGCCTTGGCGGCTTCGGCAACACCGGCTTCGACCGTGGAAGGAACGACGGGTTGTTCAGCGGTCTTCTCGACCGTCGCCTCAACCGCGTCGGCCTTGGCCGCTTCGGCAACACCGGCCTTGGTGTCGCTGCCCGGTGTGCAAGGGGCGCCATACAGACGCTGCAGGTTCGCGCCATAGAAATCGTACCAGCGCCCGGCGTTGTAGCCTCGGCCCTGATCGACGCCATTGCCACCCCGGTTGTCGCCTTCGCCAAAGTGACTGGCCAGCGGTTCCTCGGGTTTAGGCAGCGATTCGAACATCCACTCGCGACCGGCGATGTAAGTCTGGTTGACGTCCGGGGTCACGGTGTTGACCCCGAGCGAATAAAACGGATGGCCTTCCGGGGTCACCAGATACCAGCGACCGTCACGTTTCTCGCTGCGGAAAAAACCGCTGGCCTTGAACGTCGGGCCTTTTATCCAGCCACCGAACTTGTCCAGCGACGACTTCTCGCGCTCGGCCAGCCAGGTTTTGGTTTGTTGCTGTTCCTTGGCGGCGGCGCTTTTCAGTTGCTCGTCGCTGCCGACCTTCTCCGGCCATTTGGTCCGGGTCGACTGACCGAAAGCGTCCACCAGGCCGCCATAAACGGCTTGGGTGACGGCCTCGCCTTCCTGCACGCCAAAGCGTTCCAGCAGGATACTTTGCGCGACTTTCGGCTGATCCATCGACAACGTCACCGACACCACCTGGCTGCGATCCAGCTCACCGGCGCTGCTGGCCAACAGGATGCGTTGACCGTCGACAGTCATCGGCATCGGCGGACCGGCCTTCATGCCCAGGCTCAGCGGCGAGCTCGGCTGCAACGGCACCAGCAGCGTCTGCGCAGGGCCGGCCGGCAGATCGACGCGGCTGATCAGCGTCTTGCCGTCGTTGCTCTGGATTTTCACGTAGAGGGTCACGGCCCAGTTCATTGCGCTTTGAATACGCAGGCTCATCACGCCGGACTGCGACCAGTCCCAGGCCCCGGTTTGCGGGGTCAGGCGCAGGGTTGGCTGGGCCACCGGGTTGAACGTCACCCGGCGCAGCACTTCGCCTTCGGCCGTTTGCTCTGCATTGGATTGCGGCAGGCTGGCGTCCTGAGTCGCCACCTGGACCACGTCGGCGGGGCGCACAAAGTTGAACAGCGTCTGCTGGCCTGCGGGAGCGGCGAGCAAAGGCGTGGTGAACAACAAGGCAAAAACAGCAGGCAACGAACGGCGAATCATGAGAACGAAAATCTCCCTAACGACCAACAATGGCCAGTGGAAAAGCGATGGCAGAGAGATAGACAACGCGGTGGGCAGATTTGCCCACCGTCGTATCAGGAAATTTCTCGACGGAATGGCGGCAACGCATTGAGGATCGCTTTGCCGTAACGCTGGGTGACCAGACGCCGGTCGAGCAAGGTGATGGTGCCGCGGTCTTCTTCGGTTCGCAGCAAGCGACCGCAGGCCTGGACCAGTTTCAGCGAGGCGTCCGGTACGGAGATCTCCATGAACGGATTGCCGCCCCGCGCTTCGATCCACTCGGCCAGTGCCGCTTCGACCGGATCATCGGGCACCGAGAATGGAATCTTCGCGATCACCACGTGCTCGCAGTACGCACCGGGCAAGTCGACCCCTTCGGCGAAACTCGCCAGGCCGAACAGCACGCTGGAATCGCCGCCATCGACGCGCGCCTTGTGCTTGTTCAGGGTTTCCTGTTTCGACAGGTTGCCTTGAATGAACACTTGCTTGCGCCAGTCGCGGTCGAGACCGTCGAACACGTCCTGCATCTGTTTACGCGAGGAGAACAGCACCAGCGTGCCGCGCGAACCTTCGATCAGTTGCGGCAGGTCACGAATGATCGCCGCAGTGTGGGCCGCTGCATCACGTGGATCGGCTTTCAGGTCCGGCACCCGCAGTACGCCGGCGTCGGCGTGATGGAACGGGCTCGGGACCACGGCGGTCACGGCTTTTTTCGGCAGCCCGGCACGCATGCGGAAGCGGTCGAAGGTGCCGAGTGCGGTCAGGGTCGCCGAAGTCACCAGCGCGCCGTAAGCCACGTTCCACAGATTGCGCCGGAGCATTTCCGCCGCGAGGATCGGGCTGGCGTTGACTTCGATGTCGAACAGCGAGCCGCTTTCGGCCAGGGTCAGCCAGCGCGCCATGGGCGGGTTGTCTTCCGGGTCTTCGGCGGTGAATGCGACCCACAACTCCCAGTTGCCCGAAGAGCGCGATAACAGGCTGCCGAACAGCGGATACCACTCTTCGGCCTGGTTGCTGGCGATGCCGATGTTGACCTCGCCGTCCATGCCTTCCTTGAGCAACTCGGTGAGTCGGGTGAACAGGTCGGTGAGGCGGGCAAAACCCTTTTTCAGCTCGATGCCCATTTCACGCATGTGCTCGGGAATCACCCCGCCGACGAAACGGTGACGTGGCCGTTCGCGACCTTCGACGTCTTCGCCGGGTTTGAAATCGGCAGCCTGTTCGCAGGCGGTAAACATGAATTGCTGCTGGGTCTTGATCTCACGGGCCAGTTCCGGCACCTGCTCGATCAACTTGCCCAGGTCGCCCGGCAACGGATGCTGGGCGAGCAATTTGGTGAGGTTCTTGGCGGTGGTTTCCAGCCAGTCGGCGGTGGAGCGCAGGCGCGTGTAATGGGCGAAGTGGCCGATGGCCTTGTCCGGCAGATGGTGACCTTCGTCGAACACGTAGATGGTGTCGCGCGGATCGGGCAAAACGGCGCCGCCGCCAAGGGCCAGGTCCGCCAGGACCATGTCGTGGTTGGTGACGATCACGTCAACCTTGCCCATGCCTTCGCGGGCCTTGTAGAAGGCGCACTGGCCGAAGTTCGGGCAATGGCGGTTGGTGCACTGGCTGTGATCGGTGGTCAGGCGCGCCCAATCGGCGTCTTCCAGGGCGGTGGACCAACTGTCGCGGTCGCCGTCCCACTTATTGCCGGCGAGCTTCTCGATCATGCTGGTGAACAGCTTCTGACTGGCCTCATCGACCTCGATCTTGAAGCCTTCTTCTTCGAACAACTGCGCGGTAGCGGTTTGTGCGTGACCTTCCTGGAGCAACATGTCGAGCTTGGACAGGCACATATAGCGCCCACGACCCTTGGCCAGGGCGAAGCTGAAATTCAGCCCGCTGTTGCGCATAAGGTCGGGCAGATCCTTGTAGACGATCTGTTCTTGCAGGGCCACGGTGGCCGTGGCGATCACCAGGCGTTTACCGGCGGCTTTCGCGGTCGGGATCGCCGCCAGGCTGTAGGCCACGGTCTTGCCGGTACCGGTGCCGGCTTCCACCGCGACAATCGCGGGGTCGCCACTGCGCCGGCCTTCGTCGTCGGTGTCGATGTCACCGAGGACCTTGGCAATTTCGGCGATCATCAGGCGTTGGCCGTAGCGCGGCTTGAGGCTCTTGGCTTCGAGAAAACGCGAGTAGGCGCCCTGGATCGTGGTTTTGAGTTCAGTGCTGATCATGGATTGTCGGGCGCAAAAAACGCTGGATAAATTTTCAGTGGTTCGGTTCGGCCGCTATCATACCCCGCTAATTAATCCCGCGCAGAACGGAGTACCCCAATGACACCTTTTGGCATCGTTTACACCCTGCATGTCCTGTCCGCCCTGGTGTGGGTCGGCGGCATGTTTTTCGCCTGGATGGTCTTGCGTCCGGCCGCGATGAAGGCGCTGGAAGGCCCGGCCCGGTTGAAGCTGTGGGTAGAAGTGTTTCAAGGTTTTTTCCGCTGGGTCTGGATCGCGGTGGTGCTGTTGCCGGTCAGCGGTGTCGGCATGATTCATTTGCAGTACAGCGGTTTCGAGGCCGCGCCGCGTTATGTGCAGGTGATGATGGGGTTGTTCGTGGTGATGACCGCGCTGTTTATCCGGATTCAGGCGTTGCTGTTGCCGGAATTGCGCACGGCGGTGACGGCGCAGGATTGGCCGACGGGGGCTGCGGTACTGGGGAGGATTCGCCGGTTGGTGGGGATTAATTTGATTGTGGGGTTGGTGCTGGTGGCGATCGCCTCGGCGCGGCCGATGTTCTAAAAGCTTCGCGGGCAAGTCGGATCGCCGCACCGCTCGCTCCTACAATGGACAGCGTGATCCCTGTAGGAGCGAGGCTTGCCCGCGAAGGCAATCGTTCAGACGACGAAATTGTCCGAAACCACTTACAACCTTTGAACCGTCACCGAACCCGCCGCACCCGCAGGCCCCGGCTGGCCGTCAACGCCAGGCTTGCCGCTCTTGCCGCCATCGGCCTTGTAGACGAAGCACCCCTTGGCCTTGCCACCCGCCCCCGGCTTACCGCCAGGACCGGCCAGACCACCCGCGCCGCCAGCGACCTGAACCTTGATCTGCTCCGCCGGATAATCACGCGGCACTTCCAGCCTGACCAGCGCACCCGGCGCACCCGGCTGACCGTCGCTGCCATCGCTACCATCGGCCCCGCGACCGGCCTGGCCCCAGGTGCAGCCCGGTGCCTGACCATTGGCGCCGTCGAGGCCGACAAACCCCGGTGCACCTGCGCCGCCGCGAGCATCAACCACCAACTGCGGTGCATTCAGTGCCTTGATCTGCACATTCAGATTGCGTCCCGAGCGGGCCGCCTTGAGGTAAGTACCCGGTGCACCGCGAGCGGTAATCTGGCTGCCTTCGGACAATTGGGCGCGGCTGACCTTCAACTCCAGCGCCGTTTCGCCGGGCACGATGGCGATCCGCGCTTCACGCCCCAGGCGCAATTCGCCGACGCTGACTTCGGTCACGTTCGAGGGAATCAGCAACGTGCCGTAATCGGCCACTTCCAGGCGTTCCAGCTGCAAGGTGCTGGCGGTATTGGGCAAGCGCATCAGCGAGTTGGTTTCGACGCTGACCACCTGGGCGCAGGCGAATGGGCTGACGAGTGCGGCGAGCAGACAGAGTTTACGCATGGGAAGCCTTCGGTACGGCAGGAGCCGGAATGGTTTGCAGGTGGAAAACACCGAAAAAGACAATCTTCAAGCGATCACGCCAAGGGTGGGCGCGGCCTCTGAGACTGCGGAAACAGAACACCGCCTCAAGAAGATGAAGGAACGCCAGCAGGCCGCCGGCCAGATTGACCAACAGGTGCAGCGGATTGACAAAGGGCATCAGCAGATTGACCAACACCACCAGCCAGAACAGCAGGGTCAACAGCTTACCCAGCCCCCAAAACACCTTCATACGCCCCCCTGTTGAGAATTATTCTTTGCACGCACAGTAACGGCTTCCACGCGGGATAAGCCAGAGGGCAACGGAAAATTCTTCATGAAGGCCGCCGAATGGCCGTCGGCGCCACTGCAATCATTGGCCGACGGCTCTATCACGGGGTTCAGCGATTGATGTGCAATTCCACGCGACGGTTTTTCGCGCGGCCTTCCTCTGTTTCGTTATCGGCCACCGGCGCGCTTTCGCCCCGGCCTTCGCTGGTGAGTTTGTCCGGCGCCAGGCCCATGCCCAGCAAGTAAGCGGCCACGCTGCTGGCGCGTCGCTCCGAGAGTGCCTGGTTATAGGCGTCGTCACCCACGCTGTCGGTGTGGCCGATCACTTTGATGCTGACCACATCGGCGCTTTGCAGTTTGGGTATGAACGAGTCCAGCTGACTTTGCGCCGAGGGCGTCAGGTCGGATTTGTTGAACGCAAACAACACATCGCCCGCATCGCTCAGGGTGATGACTTCAGATTGTGCAGGTTCAGCGGGATTCACACTGGCCGGGTATTGCGGCAGCGGACAACCATGATGTTCGACCGGAGTATTGGCCGGCGTATCCGGGCAGCGATCGCGTCGATCGAAGACACCATCGCCATCTTCGTCGCCATCCTGCGCGTAGCAGATCAGGCCACCGGTCAAGATACCAAGCGCCGCTCCGCCGGCCGCCCAACCGCCACTTTCGATAGCACCCAGGCCACCACCGACCAGGCCACCGATAACGCTGCAGATCGGCCAGGTACGTTGATTGAGGGGGGCAGTGCCATCGCTGTGAGTAGCGCAACCGGTCAACAGGCTGCCAAGCAGCACAACCGGCCAGACGGTCCGTGTGAGAAGGCTCATGGTGAAAGCTCCTGTGTTACCGGCCGACGCCGGTTACACAGGAGTAAAGACCCGCATCCGTGACTGCACAAGCCACGGATGCGAGGGATCTAGCGTTGGATTTTGATTTCGGTGCGACGGTTCTGTGCACGGCCGTCGGCGGTTTTGTTATCGGCCACCGGCTGACTTTCACCGGCACCGGAAACAGACACGAAGTTGCTGCGCGGCACGCCTTCCTGGATGAGGTATTCAACCACCGAGTGAGCGCGTTTATCCGACAGTTTCTGGTTGTAGCTATCACTGCCCACGCTGTCGGTATGGCCAGTAACGGTCAACTGAGCAGTAGGGGCTTCAGCTTTCAAACGAGTGGCGATCTTATCGAGCACCTGTTTGTCAGAAGGGGTGAGTGTGGCTTTGTCGAACTGGAAGTGAACATCGCGGATGACGATGGTTTCTTCCTTGACCACAACCGCCTCTTCAACCACTGGCGCAGGGACTGGTGGTGGGCAACCGTCGGCATCGACCTTCACGCCTCTAGGCGTGCCCGGGCACTTGTCGCGGCTGTCCGGCACGCCATCGCCGTCTTCGTCGCCATCACCGTGAACCCAGCAATAGGCAGCGGCCGTACCGCCAACCAGCAGAGCGCCGTACCCTGCCCACGCCGAGCTCTCGGTCGCGCCGAGACCCGCACCGATTACACCGCCGACTGCCGCACAGGTCGGCCAGTCGGTTTTCTGCAAACCTGCGCAACCAGTCAACACACTGGTTAGCAGAACCAAGGGTAATGCTGTCCGAACTATGCTCATCTAGTTTTCTCCTGAGGGATCGGCTTAGAACCGATTCAGGTAGTAAAGACCCGAGCTTTAATCTCCGCCAGCAATAGGCCATTGCAGTTTTATCCAGTGTTCACGGCTGATCGACACTTTTAGCGCGACGGCGCTCTATATCTGGACCTTCGGGCAGGCTAGTCTTGGCGCTCTGATTGAGGAACTTCGATGATTTCAGGTATTTCTTCGCGCACGCCCCAGCAGGCGCTGGCCGCTTTGCTGGATCGTTATGCCCCCCTCCGCCTGTTGCTGATCGGCGCGAGCGAATTCCCCGCGCTGGAAGCATTCAAGCTGGCACACCCGGACACCTGCGTCGCCCACGCGGCGCCCGGACCGTTGCCGGCCGAACTGGCGGCGCGCCGTTTTGATCTGGCGCTGGTGGTCGATTGCCTCGAACACTTGCCCAAACGCGATGGCCTGAATTTGCTCGGCGGCATCCGCAACCTCAATGCCAGTCGCATTGCGGTGCTGGCGGATTTGCCGGCCAGTGGCTGGCAGGAGACAGATTTTTTCTCCCTGGCCCTGCAAGCCAGCGAACGCTTCCAGCGCGACGAGCAAGTACTGACCCTGTTCACCTACGATCTGCTTGACTACAAACAAGTCCCCGACTGGCTCAACTCACGGTTCTGGGCCAATCCGGAAAACTTCGGGAAATACTGGTGGTAACGCAATGAGTACATCCATTTGCCCTTGCGGCAGCGGCACCCTGCTGGACGCCTGCTGCGGTCACTACCATGCCGGGCATCCGGCGCCTTGTGCCGAAGCGTTGATGCGTTCGCGCTACAGCGCTTATGTGTTGGGCCTGATCGATTACCTGGTAGCGACCACCCTGCCCGCGCAGCAGTCCGGCCTTGATCGTCAGTCCATCAGCGACTGGAGCGCGCAAAGCACCTGGCTCGGCCTGGAAGTGGAAAGCTCCGAGGTGTTCGGCGGTCAACCGGAACACGCGTTCGTGACTTTTACCGCACGCTGGCACGATGGCAGCGGCGAACACAGCCACCGCGAGCGCTCGTCGTTCGTGCAGAACGCCGGCCACTGGTACTTCATCGACCCCACTGTGCCACTCAAGGCCGGACGCAACGATGCCTGCCCATGTGCCAGCGGGCAGAAATTCAAGAAGTGTTGCGCGGGGTATTTCGCCAGTTGAGGTGATTCGTGAAGGGCTAGACTGGGGATCAAGGGAGAAACACAACCATGATCAGCCGACGTCGCGTCCTGCATACGCTCACCCTGCTCCTGTTTCTCGGACTCGGCGGCTGTGCGTCCTGGTTCAGCGACGATGAACCGGAACCTGAAGTGCATCTGGTCAAGGTCGAAGTGGTCCGGGCGAAACTGATGGAGCAACGTTTCCTGTTGTTCTTTCGCGTCGACAACCCGCGCGACAGCGACCTGACGGTGCGCGGCCTCGAATACCGGATTCACCTGGGCGATATGTTGCTGACCGAAGGCGAGCACGAACACTGGTTTACGGTCGGCCCCAAGCACAGCGCGTATTTCAAAGTGCCGATCCGCACCAACCTGTGGCCCAAGGTTCGGGATCTGGTGAAACTGTTGAAAAAACCCGAGCAACCTATCCCCTATCGCCTGGAAGGTGAGCTGGAAACCGGTGTGTTCATCGCGCACTACGTGCACCTGGCGCGCAAAGGCGTGATAATCCCCGCCGATTTAATTCCGGAGCACACCCGATGACCCAGCAACCCCACGTCCATGGCCCTGACTGCAACCACGATCATGACCATCACGACCACCATGATCACGACCATGGCCATGTCCACGGCCCGAACTGCGGCCACGCTCACCAGGAGCCGGTGCGCAACGCCCTGAAGGACGTCGGCCGCAACGACCCTTGCCCGTGCGGCAACGGCAAGAAATTCAAGAAGTGCCACGGCGCTTGATGCTTCGGACGATGTTTTTCATCGCCTGTTGAATCGCTTCGCCGGCAAGCCGGTCTCGCTCCCACACTGGATTCGTGAATGACACAATCCCCTGTAGGAGCGAGGCTTGCCCGCGAAAAAGGCACCGCGATTATTCAGGCAAACCGCGTCATCTTCTTCGCGGGCAAGCCTCGCTCCTACAGTCATTCAGTCGGTCATCAGGATCAGCGCACTGCTGACGACCGTGGCGTATTCGCCGTGCAGATTGCCCAGCGACATCGCATGCACCTCTTCAGCTGAATGCGCATTGCCGAAATAATCCGCCTTGTCGAACGTGAAGCACGCATCCTCCGCCACCCACGTATCAAACCCCAGGTTACCGGCCGTTCGCGCCGTGGACTCCACCGAGTTGTGGGTCGCGACGCCCACGATGACCAACTGATCGATCCCCGCCTCGCGCAAACTAGCCTCCAGCGCCGTCGCACAAAACGCATCCGGCACCTGTTTCTGAATCAGTTGCTCGCCGGCCAATGGCTGGAACCGCTCCTGAAACTCTACGCCCGATTGCTGCGGCCAGAACACCGAATCCGGTGAACGGGACAGGTGCTGTACGTGGATCACCGGCCGCCCGGTTCGCCGCCAGAGCCCCAGCAAATCCAGAATCCGCGCCTCGGCCTGAGGATTATTTCGCCGGCCAAGCCTTGGTTCCAAAATGCCTTTTTGTTGATCGATGATGATCAGTGCTGCGTTGATCTTGAGCTCCATGCTGACTTTTCTCACGCGAGGTCATTGAGTTTCACGCACTTGAGCATCACCGCCTCCTACAGGCAAGTCCTCGATCGCAAACGGGACGATCTGATGTTCGCGGTTGCTGTCTGAACTTCACGATGCCGCAACGAATACAGCAAGGTGAATTCGGCTAAGGCTTGAGAGTGATCGATTGGGTGTATATCCGGTTCTTCGGTAACGGCGGCTATTGGTTTCGCCCTTACGGCGAGTCACTTGGAAAAGCCCCAAGTAACCAAGCGCTCTTGCCCCTTTCGTTCGGTGCCTCGCTGTGGCTCGGCATGCCCTCGCTCCGGCCCTGCTCCGTGGGCCCGCCGCCATCGGCCATCCATGGCCGGGGGCGGCTAACCCGGCATCCATGCCGGGTTGCCCACTGCGCAGAACCTCCACTCGGCCTCTCGAGGGGGCGCTCAGATCAAAAGCTGAAGGCGAGCTAACGCTCGGCCTGATGAGTGGTGAAGATCAAAAGCGTACGCCGATCCCTGTAGGAGCCGGCTTGCCGGCGAAAAACGTCTAGGCGATGCGTTCATTCAGACAGCCCGCGTTATCGTTGACGTCCATCGCCAGCAAGCTGGCTCCTACAACTTCGACCGTGTGAACCCGATCCCTGTAGGAGCCGGCTTGCTGGCGATGGCGCCCTTCCAGTCAGTAAATGCGTCGACTGACCCACCGCAATCGCCAGCAAGCCGGCTCCTACAGAGGATCGGTGTACAGGTCCGGAATGAGTGGCGCACCACGATGCGGGAGAGTGCGCACGATTGATGAGCCAGGTCGGCTTTCAGGCCGCCTCGGCGGCTGTGGCGGTAGTCGCCCCCTCGAGAGGCCGAGCGCAGGTTCTGCGTAGTGGGCAACCCGGCATGGATGCCGGGTTAGCCGCCCCCGGCCATGGATGGCCGATGGCGGCGGGCCCACGGAGCAGGACCGGAGCGAGGGCATGCCGAGCCTAGGCGAGGCACCGAACGAAAGGGGCAAGAGCGCTTTGGTTACTTTCGCGCTTTTCGAAAGTGACTCGCCGTAAGGGCGAAACCAATAGCCGCCGTCACCCCAAAAATGGATATGTACTCCAAACCAAAAAACAACAGCATCAACCCCAACCATCACGGTTTATCCGACAAATCCTGAAATAACCCCCTACCCTGCTTGCGCGGCCACCTCCTGCTCTCTAACGTAGCGCCTTTACTGACGCTACCCCCCGCAGGAGCTTTGCCATGGCCTCGCCAGCCCTCACACATTTTCTTCCCCGGTTCGGCGTTGCCGCAGCAGTGGCCGGTGTTTTGAGCCTGTCCGGTTGTCAGACCTGGAACGCCCAAGACACACTCCCGCCCACCACCGGCGTACAGCCGCTCAAAGGTCTGGCGCAAAACGTTTCGGTGCGCCGTAACGCCATGGGCGTGCCGTTGATCGAAAGCAGCAGCTTCCACGACGCGCTGTTCACCCTCGGCTATGTACACGCGAGCGACCGCATCACCCAGATGGTCACCCTGCGCCTGCTGGCCGAAGGCCGGTTGTCGGAGATGTCCGGTTCGGACCTGCTGGACGCCGACCGCTACATGCGCGCCGTCAACCTGAAGAAAAGCGCCGGCGAGTTGTACAAGGCCTCTTCGCCGCGCCTCAAACGCTTCTTCGAAGTCTATGCGCGCGGGGTCAACGCCTACCTGTTCCGCTACCGCGACAAGCTGCCGGCCGATCTCACCGCCACCGGCTACAAACCCGAATACTGGAAACCGGAAGATTCGGCGCTGATTTTCTGCCTGCTGAACTTCAGCCAATCGGCGAACCTGCCCGAGGAAATTTCCTCGCTGGTACTGGCCCAATCGGTCACCACCGACAAACTGCCGTGGCTGACACCGTCCGCCCCCGACGAAAAACTGCCGGTGGCCGAAGCCGAAAAACTTCAGGGTCTCAAGCTCAACGGGGCGATTCCAGGTCTCGCCGAAATCAGCAAAGCCACCGGCCAACTGTCCGACCTGAATCTGCTGGGCGCCACATCATCGAACAACTGGGCGATCGCCCCGCAACGCAGCCGTAGCGGCAAAAGCCTGCTGGCCAGCGACAGCCATGGGCCGCTGGGCGTGCCGTCGCTGTTCAGTTATGTGCAGATTCGTGCACCGAAATACCAGGCGTCCGGCGTGACCATCGCCGGTTTGCCGATGGTGCTGGGCGGTTTCAACGGCAAAGTCGCGTGGAGCATGACCTCGGTCATGGGCGACAACCAGGACCTGTTCCTGGAAAAAATCCAACGCCAGGGCAACGGTCTTTCCTACGAAGTCGGCGGCAAATGGCAGCCGGTTATCGTTCGCAACGAAACCTATTTCGTCAAAGGCCAGCGGCCGATTCGCGAAGCGGTGTACGAAACGCGCCACGGGCCGCTGCTCAACAGCGCCAAAGGCACGGCACTGGGCAACGGTTTGGGCCTGGCGTTGCAAACACCGAACTTCACCGATGACAAATCCCTGGACGCGTTTTTCGACCTGTCTCGCGCACAAACCGTGGAGAAAGCCTCGGACGCCAGCCGTGAAATCCGTGCGATCACGCTGAACCTGGTCTTTGCCGACGCCAGCAATATTGGCTGGCAAGTCACCGGTCGTTACCCGAACCGCCGCGAAGGCGAAGGCCTGCTGCCATCGCCGGGCTGGGAAGGTCGTTATGACTGGGACGGTTACGCCGACGCGATGCTGCACCCGTACGATCAAGACCCGGCGCAAGGCTGGCTCGGCACCGCCAACCAGCGGGTCATTCCCCATGGTTACGGCATGCAGCTGTCCAATTCGTGGTCGGCACCGGAGCGTGGCGAACGCATGGCTGAACTGGCCGGCGTGGGCAAACACGACACCCGCAGTGTGATCGCCATGCAATACGATCAGACCACCACGTTCGCCGCCAAACTGAAAAAGATGTTTGCAGCGCCGGGCATGGCCCAGCCGCTCAAGCAGGCCATTGAAGCCCTTCCGGCAGCCGATCGCGGCAAGGCGCACGAAGCGTTTACCCGCCTGATGGCGTTCGACGGCAAACTCGCCGCGACCTCCGCCGATGCAGCGATTTACGAGCTGTTCCTGCAGGAAAGCGCCAAGCAAACCTTCCTCGACGAACTGGGCCCGGAAAGCAGTCCGGCGTGGAAAGCCTTTATCGCCAACGGCAAGTTGTCCTACGCGGCGCAGGCCGATCATCTGTTGGGGCGGGAAGACAGCCCGTTCTGGGATGACGCACGCACGCCGCAGAAAGAAGACAAACCGGCGATTCTCGCCCGCAGCCTCGCGGCGGCCATCACCGCAGGCGACAGTCAGTTGGGCGGCGATCACAAAGCCTGGCAGTGGGGCAAACTGCACCGCTATGAATGGAAGAACGCCAGTGGCCAGACCGTGCGCGGTCCGCTCGCGGCCGGCGGCGATCACACCACGTTGAACACGGCGGCGTTCGCCTGGGGCCAGGACTTCAACACCACGCTGGCACCGGCCATGCGCTTCATCGTCGATTTCGGCCAGACCGAACCGCTGATGGGCCAGAACGGCACCGGCCAATCGGGTAACCCGGCGAGTCCGAACTACCTCGACAGCGTTGATCCGTGGTTGAAGGGGCAATACGTGAGTCTGCCGATGCAGCCGCAGAACTTCGACAAGGTCTACGGGACCAAGCGGTTGACGCTGACACCCGGTAAATAACGCAATCCCCCCTGTAGGAGCTGGCTTGCCGGAACGCCGCACCGCAGCGATGGACTCACATGCACCGCGTTTAACCAGGCAGTGCGCGTAATCGTTAACGACCATCGCCAGCAAGCCGGCTCCTACAAAAGCCATACTGCGTGTTCAATGACGGTGCAGCTATTTCCCGGCGCCCGTTTTCGTGCATAAATCCCGTCCAGCCATTTCTTGAATCACCTTTTAAAACGCTTGTTCGGGACTCTGGTTCGGAAATTGCTACTTTCAATAGGTCTTACGCTTTCCAGTAACAATAATTCTGCGCCACAAGCGCTCATATTGGTTCTTAGGGATTGAATAATGAAAAAAGCATTGCTGACCCTTTCTGCACTGGCGTTGTGCATGGCTGCCGGCTCCGCGCTGGCCAAGGAATACAAAGAACTGCGTTTTGGCGTTGACCCTTCCTATGCTCCGTTCGAGTCGAAAGCGGCCGACGGTAGCCTGGTGGGCTTTGATATCGATCTGGGCAATGCCATCTGTGCCGAGCTGAAGGTCAAGTGCAAATGGGTCGAAAGCGATTTCGACGGCATGATTCCGGGCCTGAAGGCCAACAAATTCGACGGTGTGATCTCTTCGATGACCGTCACCCCGGCCCGCGAAAAAGTCATCGACTTCTCCAGCGAGCTGTTCTCCGGCCCAACCGCTTATGTGTTCAAGAAAGGTTCCGGCCTGACCGAAGACGTCGCGTCCCTGAAAGGCAAGACCGTAGGCTACGAGCAAGGCACCATCCAGGAAGCCTATGCCAAGGCCGTGCTGGACAAGGCTGGCGTGAAAACCCAGGCCTATCAGAACCAGGATCAGGTGTATTCGGACCTGATGTCCGGTCGCCTCGATGCCGCGATCCAGGACATGTTGCAAGCCGAACTGGGCTTTTTGAAGTCGCCAAAGGGCGAAGGCTACGAAGTCAGCAAGCCGGTTGACAGCGAATTGCTGCCAGCCAAAACAGCTATCGGTATCTCTAAAGGTAACAAAGACCTCAAGGCACTTTTGGATAAAGGTATCAAAGCGTTACACGATGATGGCACCTACGCCACCATTCAGAAGAAACACTTTGGCGATCTGAATCTGTACAGCGGCAAATAATGCCCGGCGCCCATCTCGCGATGGGCGCTTTTTTCATCCGATCAGGTTGCTGATTTATGTTCGAAAACCTATTACAAAATCTGGGGCTCTCAGCCTTCAGCCTCAAGGGCTTCGGTCCGTTGCTGATGGAAGGCACCTGGATGACCATCAAATTATCGGCGTTATCGCTGCTGGTGGCCGTATTGCTCGGCCTGCTCGGCGCCAGTGCCAAACTGTCAAAAGTCAAACTCGTGCGCGTCCCGGCGCAGGTCTACACCACGCTGATTCGCGGCGTGCCGGACCTGGTGCTGATGCTGCTGATTTTCTACAGCCTGCAAACCTGGTTGACGTCGTTCACCGATTTCATGGAATGGGAATACATCGAGATCAACCCGTTCAGCGCCGGGGTCATTACCCTGGGCTTCATTTATGGCGCGTATTTCACCGAAACCTTTCGTGGCGCGATTCTCGCGGTGCCACGGGGCCAGGTCGAAGCGGCCACCGCCTATGGCCTCAAGCGTGGCCAGCGGTTCTGGATCGTGGTGTTCCCGCAGATGATGCGTTTCGCCCTGCCGGGTATCGGTAACAACTGGATGGTGATGCTCAAGGCCACCGCACTGGTGTCGATCATCGGCCTCGCCGACCTGGTCAAGGCTGCCCAGGACGCCGGCAAAAGCAGTTATCAACTGTTCTACTTCCTGGTGCTGGCTGCGCTGATTTACCTGCTGATCACCAGCGCCTCCAACGTCATCCTGCGCTGGCTTGAACGCCGCTACGCCGCTGGCTCCCGGGAGGCCGTACGATGATCGAACTCCTGCAGGAATACTGGAAACCCTTCCTTTACACCGACGGCTACAACATCACCGGCCTGGCCATGACCCTGTGGCTGCTCAGTGCGTCGATCTTCATCGGTTTCCTGGTGTCGATCCCGCTGTCCATCGCCCGGGTGTCGCCGCACTTCTACATTCGCTGGCCGGTGCAGTTCTACACCTACCTGTTTCGCGGGACGCCGCTGTATATCCAGCTGCTGATTTGCTACACCGGCATCTACAGCCTGGCCGCCGTGCGAGAGCAGCCGATACTCGATGCGTTCTTTCGCGACGCGATGAACTGCACCATCCTCGCCTTCGCCCTGAACACCTGCGCCTACACCACGGAGATTTTCGCCGGGGCGATTCGCAGCATGGCCCACGGTGAAGTCGAAGCGGCCAAAGCCTACGGCCTGACCGGCTGGAAGCTGTATGCCTACGTGATCATGCCGTCAGCCCTGCGTCGCTCGCTGCCTTATTACAGCAACGAAGTGATCCTGATGCTGCACTCGACCACCGTGGCGTTCACCGCGACCATCCCGGACATCCTGAAAGTCGCGCGGGACGCCAACTCGGCGACCTTCCTGACCTTCCAGTCGTTCGGCATCGCCGCGCTGATCTATCTGACCGTCACCTTTGCGCTGGTCGGCCTGTTCCGCCTCGCCGAACGCCGATGGCTGGCGTTCCTCGGGCCGACCCACTAGGACTTTTCGCACATGCGCCACCAGATACATGACTTGCTGGCCCCCCTGCCGGGGACCGCACGACAGATTCACAGTTTCCACTTCGGCCCGACGTCGGCCCAGGGCAAGATCTACATCCAGGCGTCCCTGCACGCCGATGAAATGCCCGGCATGCTGGTCGCCTGGCACCTCAAACAACGCCTGGCCGAGCTGGAAGCCGCCGGCCACCTGCGCAGCGAAATCGTGCTGGTGCCGATTGCCAACCCGGTCGGCCTCGAACAAGTGCTGATGGATGTACCGCTGGGCCGCTACGAGCTCGAAAGCGGGCAGAACTTCAATCGCTGGTTCGTCGATTTGAGCGAGGAAGTCGGCAATGAGATCGAAGGCCAGCTCGGCGACAATCCGCAGCACAACCTCGAACTGATCCGCAACAGCCTGCGCCAGGCTCTGGCGCGACAGACTGCCAGCACTCAACTGCAATCCCAGCGCCTGGTCCTGCAACGACTGGCCTGTGACGCGGACATGGTGCTGGACCTGCATTGCGATTTCGAAGCGGTCGCGCACCTCTACACCACGCCCGAGGCCTGGCCACAGGTCGAGCCGCTGGCCCGCTACATCGGCGCCGAAGCGAGTCTGCTGGCCACCGATTCCGGCGGTCAGTCGTTCGACGAATGTTTCACCCTGCTCTGGTGGCAGTTGAAAGAGCGCTTCGGCGAACACTTCGACATTCCGCTCGGCAGCTTCTCGGTCACCGTCGAATTGCGTGGCCAGGGCGACGTCAATCACCCGTTGGCCAGCCTCGACTGCCAGGCGTTGATCGATTACCTGATTTACTTCGGCGCGATTGCCGGCGAACCGGCGCCACTGCCGGAACTGCCGTATCCCGCCACGCCGCTGGCGGCCGTCGAACCGGTGGCCACGCCCGTGGGCGGTTTGCTGGTGTTCACGGCGCTGCCGGGGGAATACCTGGAGGCCGGGCAACTGATCGCCGAAATCGTCGACCCGATCAACGATCTCGTCACCCCCGTTCACTGCACTGTCGCCGGGCTGATGTACGCCCGCTCGCTACGGCGCATGGCCACTGCCGGCATGGTGATCGCCCACGTCGCGGGCACCGAAGCCTATCGCAGCGGCTACCTACTTTCGCCTTGAGGATGCATGCCCCATGTACAAACTGACCATCGAAGGCCTGCATAAAAGCTATGGCGATCATCATGTGCTCAAAGGCGTTTCACTCAAGGCCAACACCGGCGACGTCATCAGCCTGATCGGCGCCAGCGGCTCGGGCAAAAGTACCTTTCTGCGCTGCATCAACTTTCTCGAACAGCCCAACGACGGCGCCATGAGCCTGGACGGCCAGAACATCCGCATGATCAAGGATCGCCACGGCATGCACGTGGCCGACGCCGATGAACTGCAACGGATCCGCACCCGCCTGGCCATGGTGTTCCAGCACTTCAACCTGTGGAGCCACATGACCGTGCTGGAAAACATCACCATGGCTCCGCGCCGGGTGCTGGGTTGCAGCAAGCAGGAAGCCGAGGACCGCGCACGTCGTTACCTCGACAAGGTTGGCCTGGCCGCACGCGTGGCCGACCAGTACCCGGCGTTTCTTTCCGGGGGCCAGCAACAACGGGTCGCCATTGCCCGCGCATTGGCCATGGAGCCGGAAGTCATGCTGTTCGACGAACCGACCTCGGCGCTCGACCCGGAGCTGGTGGGTGAAGTGCTTCGAGTGATCCAGGGCCTCGCCGAAGAAGGCCGGACCATGATCATGGTGACCCACGAAATGAGCTTCGCCCGCAAAGTGTCGAGTCAGGTGCTGTTTCTGCACCAGGGCCTGGTCGAGGAAGAAGGCGCGCCGGAAGACGTGCTGGGCAATCCGAAGAGTGAGCGGCTGAAGCAGTTCCTCAGCGGCAACCTCAAGTAACACGCAGCCCTTGTAGGAGCGAAGCTTGCTCGCGAAGGCGGTGGGTCAGGAGAGAAAGATGTCGGCTGACCCACCGTCTTCGCGAGCAAGCTTCGCTCCTACCAATACAAGCCATTCATTCGCGTGGTTGATCACACAACCGGCGCGGGAGGCGGCTCATCCGGCAGGGTCGGCTCACCGGGTTCGGTCGGTTGTTCGTTGGGGGTATCGGGATCAGGCTGGCCGGGGATGCCCCCCGCCATGCTGATGGGCGGATGTGCCAGCAACGACCAGGCCAAAACGCCAACCTGATTGGGCTCAAGCCTTGCCAGTTCGGCACTTATACGCGGGTCGATCTTCATATAGCACTCCTGAGCGATGGCCCGATCCGCCTTGCGCAGATCGGAGCAGTACACCCCATAGAGTGTACGCTCGCCCAGGAATTCCCACGGTTTGTCAGACGGTTGACTCAGGTGCGTGGCAGCGTCACGCCGCGTTGGCCCTGATACTTGCCGCCACGGTCCTTGTAGGACACTTCGCACTCTTCGTCGGACTCAAGGAACAGCATCTGCGCCACGCCTTCGTTGGCGTAGATCTTCGCCGGCAGGTTGGTGGTGTTCGAGAATTCCAGGGTCACGTGGCCCTCCCACTCAGGCTCAAGCGGGGTGACGTTGACGATGATGCCGCAGCGGGCATAGGTGCTTTTGCCCAGGCAAATGGTCAATACGTTGCGCGGAATACGGAAGTATTCGACGGTGCTGGCCAGGGCGAAGGAGTTCGGCGGGATGATGCAGACGTCGCTGTGGATATCGACGAAGCTGCCGGCATCGAAGTTTTTCGGGTCGACGATGGCCGAATTGATGTTGGTGAACACTTTGAAGTGATTGGTGCAGCGAACGTCGTAGCCGTAACTCGACACGCCGTAGGAGATCACTCGGCTATCGTCGCTGCCGCGCACCTGGCGCTCGACGAACGGTTCGATCATGCCCTGCTCTTGCGCCATGCGGCGAATCCACTTGTCCGATTTGATGCTCATGGCGGGTGTCCTGAATAGCGAGGTGGAAAAAATCTGTCCGGCATCTTACCGGGGCGCGCCGCCGGTTCAAAGTCCGGGGCACAATTCTTGGCGATCCCCCTTAAATTCCGGACCTCGACGGCAATACAATGCACCGTCAGTCACGAAAACAGAGAAACCTTCGCAGGAAGCATTGGCACGTTCCGGAAAAAGGGTTAAGGTGGCGCCACTGTGCTGCTTGTGTCACTGAGAATCTCTACACGATATGTTGAATTTCGATCCAACCATCTACAAGAATTTTTCCTGCTCTTTGCACTCAGTCTCGGCCAGGGTTCTTCCTGAGTCGCAGTTATCTTTGTTCAAGGAGTTACACCATGTCTAATCGCCAAACTGGTACCGTTAAGTGGTTCAACGATGAAAAAGGCTTCGGCTTCATCACTCCACAATCCGGTGACGACCTGTTCGTTCACTTCAAAGCTATCCAATCCGACGGCTTCAAAAGCCTGAAAGAAGGCCAACAGGTTTCTTTCATCGCTACCCGCGGTCAGAAAGGCATGCAAGCTGAAGAAGTTCAAGTTATCTAACTTGTACTTGCTTTAGTAAAAAGCCCCGCCCTTAAAAGCGGGGCTTTTTTGTGGGCGGGTGTTTTGTAGTGATCCAAACGCTATGGACAGTACTGACGCCTTCGCGGGCAAGCCTCGCTCCTACAGGTTTTGCGTCGATCGCGATTTCCGATACCGACGCAAAACCTGTAGGAGCGAGCGGTGCGGCGATCCGACTTGCCCGCGAATGGTTTTACCAGGCCACGCCGAACCCAGCGGTGTAACGGGTCTTGTCCAGATCGGCATCGTCTGTACCGCTGATGATGTCTCGCTCGGCCTTCAGGTTAAGCGACGCCCACTCGGTCACTTTGTAGCGCAAGCCCATTTCGGCATCGAGCGCATAATCCGCCACACCCGACAACGGCTTGCCCACTTCGCCATTGGTGAAGAACTCCACCTTCTTGCCGATCAGGTAGCGGTTGTAATCCCACTTCATCGCCAGGGAATAGAAGTTGTCCTTGCTGCCGTCGGAGAACTGGTAGTCCGTGTGATTGAACAGCGAGCCGAGCGAGAATGCGCCTAGCTCGTCATCCCAAAACTGGTAACCCGGACCGGTACCGACGGTGCGCTGACGGGAGAGCTCTTCAACCTTGTCGCGCTTATAAACCGCACGGCCCTGCCAGAACCACTTCTCGGTCAGGAAGCGGTCGAGCGAGTACTCGCCCCGCCAGTTGTCGGTGGTGACCACGTCATCCTGGAATTCACGGTTGTACTCGCCTTCGGCGATATGCCGCCATCTGCCATGGCGCGCAGTGGTCTTGAAGTCGACATCGTAGTCGTCGGTATCCTTTTCCGCCCGCTGGTAATCCAGCGCCGCATCGATATTGCCTTTCCAGACCAGATCTTCGACCACCGGCTTGGGCTTGAGAATCTGCTGGATACTCGCCAGCTCGACGGTCTTCGGTGCCTCGCCGTTTTCCAGCGTCACCTTGCCGTCGTCCGCCGCGTGCAGCGACTTGGCCTTCTCGCCACTGTAGGCATCCTGCTTGACCAGCAACTCCTGATCGCTCTCCAGGGTTTTGACCTGCTTCCAGTCGATCGGAACCGAACCGGCGTATTCGGTCTGGATCACCAGCTTGCCGCCGTCGAACAGAGTGATCTTGCCACTCAGCTTGTCACCGTTCTTTAACCACACGGTATCGGCGAGCAAGGGCGTGGAAGCACTCAGGACAGCGAGGCACAACAGGGTTCTGGACACCATAAGCAAAGACAGGCTCAAGTTTGCGAAAAAAGTCGGCATTATCCATAGGAATAAGGCCCTAACAAGGACTGACCCGCCCATCTCTATGGAGTTCATTTCTCAATTACTGATCGAGGATTAACCCTACAGACGGTCAGCCACTGTAGGTGCGAGCCTGCTCGCGATAAACTCAAGATCGACACGTTTTCCCAGACAGCTCGCGTTATCGTTAACGACCATCGCCGGCAAGCCGGCCTCGCTCCTACAGGGATCCCGGATGTGACCGACGCCGATGCAGAAACCGAAAGCCCTGCGCAAATCCGACGCACGGCGCTGTACCTCACTCTGGCGCAGGTGCCCGAGGGCAAAGTCGTGAGTTATGGTCAACTTGCCGAACTCGCAGGACTGGGTCGCGCCGCGCGCTGGGTCGGTCGTACGCTCAGCCAGTTGCCCGGCGACACCAAACTGCCCTGGCACCGGGTGCTCGGTGCCGGCGGTCGGATCAGCCTGCCCGTGGGCAGTCCTTCAGGGGACGAGCAACGCGCACGATTGCGCTCCGAAGGCGTCAGTGTCCTGAACAATCGTGTTGATATTCAGCGCCATGGCTGGCGCCCGGTAGAGCACAGCGGTTAGAGTGCGCGCTTTGTTTCCGTAATCTTGAGGCAGACTTCAGCCCATGCCCCGTAAAACCTGGCGCGCCGCGCTCGCCGCCTATGCCAGCCCATCGACACTTGTGCTGTTGTTGCTTGGTTTCGCCGCCGGCCTGCCCTACATGCTGGTGTTTTCGACACTGTCAGTCTGGTTGCGTGAAGCCGGTGTGGCTCGCGAAACCATTGGCTATGCAAGCCTGATCGGTCTGGCCTACGCCTTTAAATGGGTCTGGTCACCGTTGCTGGACCAATGGCGCCTGCCATTACTCGGCAAGCTCGGTCGCCGTCGATCGTGGCTGGTACTTTCCCAGGCACTGGTAATCCTCGGCTTGATCGGGATGGGTTTCTGCGACCCGCAAAAACACCTGTCCTGGCTGATCGCCATCGCCGTAGTCGTGGCCTTCGCCTCGGCGACGCAAGACATCGCGGTCGACGCCTATCGCCTGGAAATCGCCGAAGACAGCCGCCAGGCTGCCCTGGCCGCCAGCTACATGTCCGGCTATCGGATCGCGGCACTGCTGGCCACTGCCGGCGCCCTGTTCTTTGCCGAAGGTTTTGGCTCCACCGGTTTCAACTACAAGCATTCGGCATGGGCCGGCACTTACCTGCTGTTCGGCGCCCTGATGGTTCCGGCGCTGCTGACCTCTTTCTTCATGCGCGAACCGCCGGTGCCATTGCGCACGCAACTGCAGGCCGGGCGCTACAGCTTCGTGCATCAACTGGCCTCGGTGTTCGTACTGATCGTGCTGCTGGTTTCCGTGCCGGCCATGTTCACCCAGCTCTACAACACCGACTTCGCCAGCGTGCTGTTTGACGGCGTCAGCCTGCTCGACCTGCTGCTCCAGGACCGCGCATTCCTGCGGGCGATCCTCTACACCTCGCTCACCGCGATGTGCCTGTCGGCCATAGGCCGTCGTGGCCTGGCGCCGGTGCTGACACCGGTCAACGACTTCATTCTGCGTTACCGCTGGCAAGCGCTGCTGCTGCTCGGACTGATCGCCACGTATCGGATGTCGGATACGGTGATGGGCGTGATGGCCAACGTGTTCTATATCGACCAGGGCTTCACCAAGGATCAGATTGCCAGCGTCAGCAAAATCTTCGGCCTGATCATGACGCTGGTCGGCGCCGGCATGGGCGGCCTGCTGATCGTGCGATTCGGCATCCTGCCGATCCTGTTCATCGGCGGCGTGGCGTCAGCGGGCACCAATTTGCTGTTCCTGATGCTCGCCGACATGGGCGCCAATCTGAACATGCTGATCCTGACCATATCCCTGGACAACTTCAGCTCGGGCCTGGCGACCTCCGCGTTCGTCGCCTACCTGTCGAGCCTGACCAACCTCAAGTTCTCCGCCACCCAATACGCCCTGCTCAGCTCGATCATGCTCCTGCTGCCGCGCCTGATCGGTGGCTATTCCGGGGTCATGGTGGAAAAATTCGGCTACCATGATTTCTTCCTGATCACCGCGCTGCTGGGTGTTCCGACGCTGGTGTTGATCGCCTTGCACTGGTTCCAGGAGAGCCGCCGCGAAGGCCCAACCCCAAAGCCTGAGCCGGTTCCAGCCCAGGTCGCGGAAGAATCGTAGGAAGCATCGCAAAGGGCGTGGAGAATCCCGCCCTCCTGCCACACCACCGACCGCGCGCCTGTACGCCAGCAGATCTCGCCCGTACAATGCTCCGTCATTTCTCGTCATCAGCAACCGACAACGGCCAACCATGCGCACCAGTCAATTTTTGCTCGCCACACAGAAAGAAACGCCTTCCGACGCGGTCGTCATCAGCCATCAGCTGATGCTGCGCGCCGGCATGATCCGCAAACTCGCCTCGGGCCTGTACACCTGGCTGCCGATGGGCTTGCGAGTAATGCGCAAGGTCGAAGCCATCGTTCGTGAAGAAATGAACGCCGCAGGCTCTCTTGAAGTGTTGATGCCGAGTACACAACCGGCTGAGCTGTGGCAGGAATCCGGTCGCTGGGAAGAATACGGCCCTGAATTGCTGCGCTTCAAGGATCGCCACGGTCGCGACTTCTGCGCCGGCCCGACCCACGAAGAAGTGATCACCGACCTGATGCGCAACGAGTTGAGCAGCTACAAACAGCTGCCGATCAACCTGTATCAGATCCAGACCAAATTCCGTGACGAAATCCGCCCACGCTTCGGTTTGATGCGCGGCCGCGAATTCATCATGAAGGACGCCTACTCGTTCCACGCGGACCAGCCTTCGCTGCAGGTCACCTACGACCGCATGCACCAGGCGTACTGCAACGTGTTCACCCGCCTGGGCCTGAAGTTCCGCCCTGTCGAAGCCGATAACGGCTCCATCGGCGGCGCCGGCTCCCACGAATTCCACGTACTGGCCGAATCCGGCGAAGACGATATCGTCTTCAGCAACGGTTCCGACTACGCAGCGAACATCGAAAAAGCCGAAGCGGTACCGCGTGAAACCTCCCGCGCCGCACCGACTGAAGAGATGCGCCTGGTCGACACGCCAGATACCAAGACCATCGCCGCGCTGGTGGAAAAATTCAATCTGCCGATTGAAAAGACCATCAAGACCCTCGTGGTTCACGCTGAAGAGAAAGGCAAGCTGATTGCCCTGATCATCCGTGGCGACCACGAGCTGAACGAAATCAAGGCCGCCAACCAGCCTGGCGTTGCCAGCCCGCTGGTCATGGCGTCCGAAAGCGAACTGCGCGACGCCATTGGCGCCGGCGCCGGTTCCCTCGGCCCGTTGAACCTGCCGCTGCCGATCATCATCGACCGTTCCGTCGAGCTGATGAGCGACTTCGGTATCGGTGCAAACATCGACGACAAGCACTACTTCGGCGTGAACTGGGAGCGTGACCTGCCGGTTCCGACCGTTGCCGACCTGCGTAACGTCGTGGCCGGTGATCCGAGCCCGGACGGCAAAGGCACCCTGGAAATCAAGCGCGGCATCGAAGTCGGGCACATCTTCCAGCTGGGCAACAAGTACAGCAAAGCGATGAAGTGCGAAGTGCTGGGCGAGAACGGCAAGCCGGTCACCCTGGAAATGGGTTGCTACGGCATCGGCGTTTCCCGCGTGGTAGCGGCGGCCATCGAGCAGAACAACGACGCCAACGGGATCATCTGGAGCGACACACTGGCGCCATTCCAGATCGCGCTGGTGCCGCTGCGCTACGAAACCGAACAGGTTCGCGAAGCGACCGACAAGCTGTACGCCGAGTTGACTGCGGCCGGCTTCGAAGTGCTGCTGGACGATCGCGACAAGAAAACCAGCCCGGGCATCAAGTTCGCGGACATGGAGCTGATCGGCATTCCTCACCGGATCGTGGTCAGTGACCGCGGCCTCGCCGAAGGCAATCTGGAATACAAGAGCCGCACCGAGCCCGAGGCGCAAGCGCTGCCGGTCGCTGACGTGCTGTCCTTCCTCCAGGCCCGTATCCGCCGCTGACACCAGATAGAGAAGTCATGTTCAAGCGAAACACCTTAGGCCTCGGTGGTGCCGCCCTGTGCGGCACCCTGCTGGTCAGCGGCTGCGCCAATCACATGTCGCAACGCAGCGAGCACGAGGCTCGTGTCGAGCGCAAATTGCTCGATCACAGCCTGCAGATCGATGTCGGTGAGCCCAAGGTGCTTGAGCTGCCGCAACGTCGGGTGAAGATCCACGAGCAGAAGACCTTCGAAGTCACCGAGTTCGAAGTCACCCGTCATTACGATCGCTACACGCCTTACCAACCCTGGCGGGAGGTCTACGAGATCCCGCTGGGTGCGGTGGCCGTGGTGGCCGGTGTCGGCGCGAACGTGGTCAACGTGTTCGCCCTCGGCAACCTGCCGGATAGCGTGACCAAGGACTGGTTCAGCTACGGTTTCGCCGGGCTCAACCCGTTCATGAACGCGCCGTCCCACGGTCGTGCACAGCAGAACCTCGCCGGCATCGACGAAGTCCAGCTCGACAAGCGCACCGAATACTCGAGCCTGCCCTGGAGCGAGCGCCCGGTGGAGGTCAAGGCCGGCAAGGAAACGTTCGAGCTGAGCACCGACAAAAACGGTGTGTTGCGCTTGAACCTGCTGGATAGCCCGTTCGCTGAACATGACATCAATCACCTGAGTCGCCTGCTGATCAAGGTCGAAGATAGTCAGGACGATGTGCACACGGACTCGACCCTGGCGGTCAGCAGCTCGTTACGCGGCAAATTGCTCGAAGCCCACGGGCTGATTTACGACGATCTTGAAGACGACGAAGTGAGCCAGTGGGTACACCGGGTCAAGCGCCTGTCGGAGCTGGGTCTGGAAGAAGAAGCCAGTGAGCTTGAACAGAGTTTGATTGAGCTGACGCGTAACGATCCTGAGTTGCAGACCGAATTCCTCAAGTCGTTGACCAAGGATGCCGGGCGGCTCGTCGCGGATCCGGGACCGAACTAAAAGCTTCGCGGGCAAGTCGGATCGCCGCACCGCTCGCTCCTACAGGTCTCGCATAGTCCCTGTAGGAGCGAGGCTTGCCCGCGAAGAGGCTCTGATAGTCACCGCAAAAACTACCGCTCAAACAACTCCATCTGCTCAAACCCTCCGCGCAAATCCTCCAGCCTCACCCCGACCCCCAACAACCGCACCGGTTTCCCGCCGCGATTGAACGCCTGGGTCAGCAGCAACTGATAACTCCCCAGATCCCGCCCTGCCCCGGCCTGCTCCAGCGTGGTCTGGGTAAAGTCATGGAATTTCACTTTGACGAACGGCTTGCCCGGCCGATAGCTGTTGTCGATTCGCGCCATGCGGCCCGCCAGGGTTTCCAGCAACTCGGGCAATTTATCCAGACAGCTCACCAGATCCGGTAGATCCACGTCATAGGTGTTTTCGACACTGATCGATTGCCGCCGACTGTCGTTGTGCACCAACCGATCATCGATCCCACGGGCCAGACTCCACAATCGCTCGCCAAAGCTGCCGAATTCACGCACCAGCGCCAACTTGTCCCATTCGCGCAAATGCGAACAATCGACAATGCCGAGCCTGCCCAGCTTGTCGGCAGTCACTTTGCCAACGCCGTGGAGCTTGCTGACGGGCAAACCGCTGACGAAATCCTCGACCTGATCCGGCGTAATGACAAACAAGCCATTGGGCTTCTTCCAGTCGCTGGCAATCTTGGCCAGGAACTTGTTCGGCGCCACGCCGGCGGAAACCGTGATGTGCAACTGATTGGACACCCGACGACGGATGTCCTGGGCAATTCGCGTGGCGCTGCCGCCGAAGTGCGCACTGTCCGACACATCGAGGTAAGCCTCATCGAGGGAAAGCGGCTCGATCAGGTCGGTGTAATCGCGAAAGATCGTGTGAATTTCCTTCGAGGCTTCCCGGTAGGCGTCCATGCGCGGCTTGACGATGGTCAGGTCAGGGCACAACTTCAAGGCGTGCCCCGACGACATCGCCGAACGCACGCCATACGCCCGCGCTTCATAGTTACAGGTGGCAATCACCCCGCGCCGATCCGCCGAACCACCCACCGCCAGGGGTTTACCGGCGAGGCGCGGGTCGTCGCGCATCTCGATGGCAGCGTAGAAGCAGTCACAATCGACGTGGATGATTTTTCGCTGGCTCATATAAAAGCGGTGTTCATGGCGTAGAATTGGAGTCAAGGCGTGCCGGATCTGCAGTATCTCACCGACACCTGTATATAGCACCAGTAGTCTGAATGTTCTTACCCAATGGTAGGAAAAGTTACAGATGAATTTATTTTCTCAATCGAAAGTGCCCCTGCGATAGAGCTGCAAGCCTTGCCAGGCCTGACTCACAGCCGATCACACCGCCCTCTTTCAGAGCTAAGCGATTGAACCAGAACAGGTTTTATCTGGATTGAAGGTTGACAGCCCGGCGATCCTCTGTAGAATGCCGACACACAGACGCGGGATGGAGCAGTCTGGTAGCTCGTCGGGCTCATAACCCGAAGGTCGTCGGTTCAAATCCGGCTCCCGCAACCAAACATCAAAAAAGGCTACTCGAAAGAGTGGCCTTTTTTGTGCGCGCGTGTTTTGCCATGCGATTCGATTTCAATTCATGCACGCTTTCCTGTAGGAGCCGGCTTGTCTGCGGGCGGCGCTCCGACGATGGTCGTTAACGATAACGCGTGCTGCCTGAATCAACGCGGCGCACTCGAGTCCATCGTCGGAACGCCGCCCGCAGACAAGCCGGCTCCTACAGGTAATGCGCATCGGTGCGTCCCCCAACATTCCGTGAGTAATTTGTTTTTTGACAGCACGGAGAAATCGTTCTGATTCCGAAACTTAACGCTCCCCTGCGACCGTTCGCCGCTTATTTACGCTTATTTGACCCGGCGCCGGATTAACGGTTGACACACTGGCGTATCTCTATAGAATGCCGCCACACAGACGCGGGATGGAGCAGTCTGGTAGCTCGTCGGGCTCATAACCCGAAGGTCGTCGGTTCAAATCCGGCTCCCGCAACCAAACATCAAAAAAGGCTACTCGAAAGAGTGGCCTTTTTTGTATCTGTTGAAAAAGTCCTTTCGCAACAATGACCTGTCACTGTGTAGGGAAGCGTTCGGGATCACCTGAGTTCTGAGTTCAGACTATGCTGAATCGCAGACCGCCCCCCCTACGACGGATGCCATGCCATCGCCGCTGATCGGTGAGAGGCGTTAATATTTGTGATTATTTTTTTCTACAGGGATTGGTAACTTGGCTGGATACCCCCATCCTGTCGCGCACAATCCAAGAGGTGATTGATGCGCGCCAACTCGTCTGATTCACAAGACACCGTCACAGCGACACAACCGATCAAAGCCGAGCGTCTGCGCTTGCTTGATCTGGTCAGCAAGTACCGTCAGCCCATTGGCCTGGCGGTCACCCTGCTGTTGTTCGCTATCGCGCTGATTGCCTGTCGCCACCTGTTGAGCGAACTCGATCTGTACGCTCTGCACGACTCCATTCTCGACGTACCGAAACCGGCACTGCTCGGCGCATTGGCCGCAACCGTGGTCGGCTTCATCATCTTGCTTGGCTACGAATGGTCGGCCAGCCGCTATGCCGGCGTGACCCTGGCGCCGCGGATTCTTGCCCTGGGCGGGTTCACAGCATTTGCCATCGGTAATGCCATTGGCCTGTCGATGCTCTCGGGAGGCTCGGTTCGCTACCGTTTATATGCGCGTCATGGCCTGGGGGCTTCCGATGTCGCGCACATGACGCTGTTTGCCAGCCTCTCGCTCGGCTGCGCCCTGCCCCCGCTGGCCGCCCTCGCCACGCTCAGCAACCTGCCTGCCGCCTCTGCCGCCCTGGGCCTCTCTCAGATGCTGCTGGGTGCGATTGCCGCCGCTGTATTGCTGTTGTTTACCGTATTGGCCGTCGGTATCTATCGCCGGCGCCTGCCAGAGCAGCCTTATGCAGACAACCTGTTGGTCAAGGTCGGCCGTCGCACCCTGCGCCTTCCGGGCCGTCGCCTGACGTTCCTGCAACTGGTCATTACCGCCCTCGACGTAGCCGCCGCCGCGACCGTGCTATATCTGTTGCTGCCGGAAGCACCGCCCTTCGGCGCATTCCTGCTGGTGTACTTGCTGGCGTTGGCCGCAGGTGTGCTCAGCCATGTTCCCGGTGGCGTCGGCGTATTCGAAGCCATTCTTTTGGCCGCCTTCGCCGACAAACTTGGCGCCGCGCCGCTGGCCGCCGCGTTGCTGCTCTATCGCCTGATCTACGTGGTGCTGCCGCTGCTGGTCGCGTGCTTGCTGCTGTTGGTCAATGAAGGCCAGCGTTTGTTTCAGACGCGTCAATCCTTGCGTGCAGCCTCTGGCCTGGCCGCTCCGATTCTGGCGGTGCTGGTGTTTCTGTCCGGCGTGGTGCTGCTGTTCTCCGGCGTGACCCCGGAAATCGATACGCGCCTGGAACACATCGGTTTCCTGATTCCTCATCGACTGGTCGACGCTTCACACTTCGGCGCCAGCCTGGTCGGCGTGCTTTGCCTGCTGCTGGCCCAAGGCCTGCGTCGACGCCTGTCGGCCGCGTGGATGCTGACCACCATTCTGTTGCTGGTCGGTGCCGTGCTTTCTCTGCTCAAGGGTTTCGACTGGGAAGAAGCCTGCCTGATGACCCTGACCGCGAGCCTGCTGGGGGTTTTCCGGCGCTCGTTCTATCGCCCGAGCCGCCTGACCGAACTGCCGTTTTCGCCGCTGTATCTGGTGTCGAGCCTTTGTGTACTCGGTGCGTCGATCTGGCTGCTGCTGTTCGCTTATCAGGACGTTCCCTACAGCCATCAACTCTGGTGGCAGTTCACCCTCGACGCCGACGCCCCGCGTGGCTTGCGCTCGCTGCTCGGCGCCGCCGTGCTGCTGGTTGTGGTGTCCCTGACCTGGCTGCTGCGCACCGCACGCCCGGTGATCCACCTGCCCACGCCGGACGAACTGGACCGCGCGGTAAAAATCCTGATGGCTTCCGCCCAACCGGACGGTGGCCTCGCCCTGACCGGTGACAAGGCGCTGCTGTTTCACCCTAACGACGAAGCGTTCCTGATGTACGCCCGCCGTGGACGCAGCCTGGTGGCCTTGTATGACCCGATCGGCCCGACCCAGCAACGGGCGGAAATGATCTGGCAGTTCCGCGACCTCTGTGACATCCACCACGCCCGCCCCGTGTTCTACCAAGTACGCGCCGAGAACCTGCCGTACTACATGGACATCGGCCTGACTGCGATCAAGCTCGGCGAAGAAGCCCGGGTCGATCTGCAGCGCTTTGATCTCGAAGCCAAGGGCAAAGAGATGAAAGACCTGCGCTACACCTGGAACCGTGGCACCCGTGATGGCCTGTCGCTGGAGATCCATGAGCCAGGGCATGCGCCGATGGATGAGCTCAAGGTGATTTCCGATGCCTGGCTGACCGGCAAGAACGTGCGCGAGAAAGGCTTCTCCCTCGGTCGTTTCGGTGATGACTACCTCAAGCATTTCCGCATCGCTGTCATCCGTTTCGAAGGGCGCCCGGTGGCGTTCGCCAATTTGCTCGAGACTTTCGGCCATGACCTGGCCAGCCTCGACCTGATGCGCGCACACCCGGACGCCCCCAAACTGACCATGGAATTCATGATGGTCGGCCTGATTCAACATTATAAAAATCATGGATACGCGCGTTTCAGCCTGGGCATGGTGCCGCTGTCGGGGTTGCAACCCCGTCGTGGCGCACCACTGACCCAGCGTCTGGGCTCGATGGTTTTCCGCCGTGGTGAGCAGCTGTACAACTTCCAAGGCTTGCGCCGCTTCAAAGACAAGTTCCAGCCTGACTGGGAACCCCGTTATATGGCTGTGCCCGCCGGACTCGATCCGCTGGTTGCCCTGGCCGACACTGCTGCCCTGATTGCGGGCGGCTTGACTGGATTGGTGAAACGCTGATGATTCAACGCTCCTTGCGGTACGTACTGGGCACACTGGTAGTGCTGGCCCTGATTCTCGGTGGCGGTTACTGGTACCTCAAACGCCCGGCGCCAGAACCGACGCTCGAACGGCTGACACCGGCCGACGGCGCCGCGATGACCCGCGTCATCCCCGGCAACACGCCGCGCGCCCAGGTGCTGGTGGCGGTCAATGACGACCAGAAGCTCAGCGACAAACAATTGATGACCCTGAGCCGCAGCGGCTCGGCGCAGATCGTTCAGGTGATCCTGCCCAAGGACTGCCTGTTGCAAAGCCGCGCCCTGCAATCCGGCCTGAGAGAACTCAAAGGCCCGGCGACGCTGGTCAGCGGCATCGGCCCTGGCGCCGTACTGGCATGGCGCTGGTTGTCCGAGCAGAAGGACGACAAGTCCCAGGCCGTGTCGGTGGACCTGGCCCTGGAAAAACCCGGCTGCACCCACCTGCTGCCGAAAAGCGCCGCTCACGGTCACTGGCTGGTGGCATGGAACGACAACCCGGACGACACCAGCGCCGGCTTCGTGCGCGACCAACCCAACGCCGAAACCAGCATCAGCGACTACGACATCAACCTGCCGCAAGTGCTGAACAACGAACTGCGCAAGCTCCTCGTCGGTGGCGACAAAGCCGCTGGCGGCCTGCAAATCCCAGTGGTTGAAGTCCCGGCCGGCCAGGCCAAGGACACCGTCACCCTGTTCCTCTCCGGTGACGGCGGCTGGCGCGACCTCGACCGCGACGTAGCGGGCGAAATGGCCAAGATCGGCTACCCGGTCGTCGGCATCGACACCCTGCGCTACTACTGGCAGCACAAAAGCCCGGAGCAAAGTGCCCTGGACCTCGCTGAACTGATGCAGCACTACCGGCAGAAATGGGGCACCAAGCGCTTCATCCTGACGGGCTACTCATTCGGCGCCGACGTCCTGCCGGCGATCTACAACCGCCTGGAAGCCTCGGAACAGCAACGCGTCGACGCAATCATCCTGCTGGCCTTCGCCCGCACCGGCAGCTTCGAAATCGAAGTCGAAGGCTGGCTCGGCAACGCCGGCAAAGAAGCCGCCACCGGCCCGGAAATGGCCAAGCTGCCGCCGGAGAAAGTGGTGTGCATCTTCGGTGAAGAAGAAATCGACGAAAGTGGCTGCACCGACAAAACCGCCGTAGGCGAAGCCATCAAACTGCCCGGCGGCCACCACTTCGACGAGAACTACCCGAAACTGGCCCAACGGTTGGTGGATGTGATCGAGAAGCGCCAGGCGAAGGAGACGGCGGCTCAGGAGTGACCTGAACCCGCCCACAAAAAAGCCCCCGCTGCCTTACGGTAGCGGGGGCTTTTTTATGGTTCTTCACGGATTACCGGGAAACACAGAACCTGTAGGAGCCAGCTTGCTGGCGATGGTCGTTAACGATTACGCGTACGGACTGGTTCACCGCGGTGCACTTGAGTCCATCGCCAGCAAGCCGGCTCCTACAATGGACCGTGTAAACGTTGAAAATGAATTGCTCTTCAAGTCAAAGAAAGTTGGATGCTCCTTAGAAACACGTCATACCCTGCTCCTTCAGCCTTTCCTGGCGTGCCGTACCCGCATATCGTCGTGGCCCGCTCGCGGCGTTTAGTTTTTGTTTGTTTCAGACGGCGCGATATCGGATGACGCCCGCAGACCTTGTAGGCAAACTCCGAATCGTGTTTTTTGGGCACTTTGATGCCTTGTTGCGCTTTTCTTTGACGGGATAGTCTCCGGACGTCGCTGACCATTCAGCGATCGGGCTTGGAAACCCGTCGAATCGAACGCTACGCCATCCTTCATGAATGCAGCGGATTTCACGGCAGTATTCTTGAGTAATGGCGGCTGTGCGTGGGACGCCCTCGGGCGTGCCGGTTCCATGGTTCCCGGTTTCCAACCTGCGCATAGCTGCCACCCATTCGCTTGGAAACGAATGTGGCAGCTCCTCGAACCCTGGAGTAAAACCATGACAAATACAAAACAGTCCGAAGCCTCAGAACTAAAAACCATCGGCCTCACCCCCGTCCTCTACTGCTCAAACCAACCCCTATTCCATGTCACGCGAGACGTTCCCCTCAGCGATGCGTTAGCCATGGCCTCCGATTTCCTGTACCTGGCCAAGGAGCTGACCAAAGATGCTGCCTACGCCCGAGACACCGACCGACACGCCTGGGCCGCGCATTATTTGACGGCGATGAGCAAGGCAGTGGTTGATGATGCAGTGAAGGTGCTGGAGCGGCCGGTTTGGTCAAAAACCGAATCAAAAAAATAATGACCTGAGCGCAACTAAAAACGACGGGCCACACTCACAAAAAAGCCAGCAACACGGTCCCTGTAGGAGCAAGCTTGCTCGCGATAGCGGTCTGTCAGGCAACATTAATGGTGCATGTCAGTCCGCCATCGCGAGCAGGCTCGCTCCCACAGGGGATCGTTGTTAGCCAGCGTCAGGCGTCGGGCAATAAAAAGCCCCCGCTGCCTTCACGGCAACGGGGGCTTTTTGATGTCGCGGGCTTACATCTCGACCTGCGTCCCCAACTCAATCACCCGGTTCAGCGGCAGATTAAAGAACCGCAAATTGCCATTCGCATTCTTCAACATGAACGCAAACAACGCCTCGCGCCAGCGCGCCATCCCCTCAAGTTTGGAGGCGATGACCGTCTCGCGACTGAGGAAGTAGGTGGTGCGCATCGGGCTGAAGTCGAGGTCATCGAGGTGACACAACTTCAGCGCTTGCGGCACGTCCGGTTCGTCGATAAAGCCAAAGTGCAGGATCACCCGGAAGAACCCTTCGCCGTGGGATTCCACCTCGAAGCGCCGTGTCGTCGGTACTCGCGGGATGTCTTCGTACACCACCGTCAGCAGCACCACTTGCTCGTGCAGCACCTGGTTATGCAGCAAGTTGTGCAACAACGCGTGGGGTACGGCGTCTGGCCGCGCGGTGAGGAACACGGCGGTGCCCTGGACGCGATGCGGCGGTTGCACGGCAATACTGCTGATAAAAATCGGCAGCGGCAGCCCGCCTTCGTCCATGCGCTCCACCAGCAGTTGTTTGCCGCGCTTCCAGGTAGTCATCAGCACGAACAGCGCAATACCGGCGATCACCGGGAAGGCCCCGCCCTGTACGATTTTCGGCACGTTGGCGGCGAAGTACACGCCATCGACCAGCAAAAATCCCAACAGGACCGGCACCGCAAGGACCGGCGGCCATTTCCATAGCAGCAGTATCACTGCCGACACCAGAATGCTGGTCATCAACATGGTCCCGGTCACCGCAACGCCGTAAGCCGAGGCCAGGGCGCCGGAAGATTCGAAACCCAGCACCAGCAGCACAACGCCGACCATCAGCGCCCAGTTCACCGCACCGATGTAGATCTGGCCTTGCTCGGCGCTGGAGGTGTGCTGGATGTGCATGCGCGGAATGTAGCCGAGCTGGATCGCCTGGCGGGTCAGGGAGAACGCGCCGGAAATCACCGCTTGCGAAGCAATCACCGTGGCCAGGGTCGACAGGCCGACCAGGGGAATCAACGCCCAGCTTGGCGCCAACAGATAGAACGGGTTGCGCGCCGCTTCCGGGTCACCGAGCAGCAAGGCGCCCTGGCCGAAGTAGTTCAGCACCAGCGCCGGCAGCACGAGGATGAACCAGGCGCGGGCAATCGGCTTGCGTCCGAAGTGGCCCATGTCGGCGTACAGCGCTTCGGCACCGGTCAACGCCAGCACCACCGCGCCGAGGATCGCCACGCCCATGCCCGGGTGAACGATGAAGAAGCGCACGCCCCAGACCGGGTTCATCGCTTGCAACACTTCCGGATGCTGCATGATGCCGTAGACGCCCAGTGCGCCCAGGACCAGGAACCAGGTGACCATGATCGGCCCGAACAGGATGCCGATTCGCGCGGTGCCGTGGCTCTGGATCAAAAACAGCGCCACCAGCACGATCAACGACAGCGGCACCACCCAATGGTCGATGCCTTCGAAGGCCAGCCCGAGACCTTCAATCGCCGAAAGCACGGAGATCGCCGGAGTGATCATGCTGTCGCCATAGAACAGCGCCGCGCCGATCAGCCCGCAGACCACCAGCAACGTGCGCAACTTCTTGTGCCCCGCCGCTGCCCGCCGCGCCAGCGCGGTCAACGCCATGATCCCGCCTTCGCCCTGGTTGTCGGCGCGCAGGACAAACATCATGTACTTGATCGAGACGACCCAGATCAGCGACCAGAAGATCAGCGCCAGGATGCCCAACACGCCGTCATGGTTGACCGGTACGCCGTAACCACCGGAAAACACTTCTTTGAGGGTGTACAGCGGGCTCGTGCCGATATCGCCGTAAACCACCCCGACCGCCGCGACCAGCATACCGATCGGCTTCGCCGCCGAATGCTCGGCACCCGCCGCCTGACTACTTGCCTGACCCATCCAACACTCCTACTACCCAGACCGGACTTCTTGGAAGAAGCACTATGCTTTGTCACGCAGCATGCGCTGTTTTACATGACGTTACAGACGTTTTGTTGACTGTAAAAAATCGGTAACGCGTAACGGCGCGAAGCATAGCGCAGCACTCGTCGTATTTCCCTCCATAAAGCTGGTCAAGTGCGTCTCTCATCGCTAGAATTGCGCACTTTTTGATCAGAGGCGCAACAAGCGCCCGTCTGTCGCCTTGCCGTCTTCGGCTGGAGGCGTCACAAATACCGAGGTTAGACATGTCCACCACTCCTGCGCCGGCCAATCCAAAGGTTGGCTTCGTATCCCTGGGTTGCCCCAAAGCACTGGTCGACTCCGAGCGCATCCTTACCCAGCTGCGCATGGAAGGTTATGACGTTGTGTCCACTTATCAGGACGCCGATGTCGTGGTGGTCAACACCTGCGGTTTCATCGACTCGGCCAAGGCAGAATCTTTGGAAGTGATCGGCGAAGCCATCAAGGAAAACGGCAAGGTCATCGTGACCGGCTGCATGGGCGTCGAAGAAGGCAACATCCGCAACGTACACCCGAGCGTGCTGGCCGTGACCGGTCCGCAGCAGTACGAGCAAGTGGTCAACGCCGTGCACGACGTCGTGCCGCCGCGTCAGGATCACAACCCGCTGATCGACCTGGTGCCGCCGCAAGGCATCAAGCTGACCCCGCGCCACTACGCGTACCTGAAGATTTCCGAAGGCTGCAACCACAGCTGCAGCTTCTGCATCATCCCGTCGATGCGCGGCAAGCTGGTCAGCCGTCCGGTCGGTGACGTGCTCGACGAGGCCCAGCGCCTGGTCAAGGCCGGCGTCAAAGAGCTGTTGGTGATTTCGCAAGACACCAGCGCCTACGGCGTCGACGTGAAGTACCGCACCGGTTTCTGGAATGGCGCGCCGGTGAAAACCCGCATGACCGAACTCTGCGAAGCCCTGAGCACCCTCGGCGTCTGGGTTCGCTTGCACTACGTTTACCCGTACCCGCACGTCGACGAGCTGATCCCGCTGATGGCCGCCGGCAAGATCCTGCCGTACCTGGACATCCCGTTCCAGCACGCCAGCCCGAAAGTCCTGAAATCGATGAAACGCCCGGCGTTCGAAGACAAGACCCTGGCGCGCATCAAGAACTGGCGCGAGATCTGCCCGGACCTGATCATCCGTTCGACCTTCATCGTCGGCTTCCCGGGCGAAACCGAAGAAGACTTCCAGTACCTGCTGAACTGGCTGACCGAAGCCCAGCTCGACCGCGTCGGCTGCTTCCAGTACTCGCCGGTCGAAGGCGCACCGGCCAACGACCTGGACCTGGACATCGTCCCGGACGACGTCAAGCAAGACCGTTGGGACCGCTTCATGGCGCACCAGCAAGCCATCAGCTCGGCACGTCTGCAAATGCGCGTCGGCCGTGAAATCGAAGTGCTGGTCGATGAAGTCGACGAGCAAGGCGCGGTTGGCCGCTGCTTCTTCGACGCCCCGGAAATCGACGGTAACGTGTTCATCGACAACGGCAGCAACCTGAAACCGGGCGACAAAGTCTGGTGCAAGGTTACCGACGCCGACGAATACGACTTGTGGGCTGAACAGATCTAAACGCAAAAAATACGCAAAGCCCCGCTCTCTTGACGAGATGCGGGGCTTTTTTACGTCTATCGTTTTGTGGGAGAAAGGACTCGCGCCATCCACTGCAAAAGGGGCATTCGGCCATGCGCCAACATTCGGTCATCCACACGCCGAAACAGAGCGACTACCAGGAACTGACTCGGATCTGGGAAGACTCGGTGCGCGCCACCCATGACTTTCTGCCGGACAGTTACATCGAACTGCTGAAGAATCTGGTGCTGACGCGCTACCTCGACGCGGTGATGCTGATCTGCACCAAAGACTCGCGCCAGCGCATCACCGGGTTCGCCGGCGTGGCAGCGGGCAAAGTTGAAATGCTCTTCATCGACCCGGCCCACCGTGGCCAGGGCCTGGGCAAGCAGTTGCTGCGTTATGCCATGGAACACCTGAACGCCGATGAACTGGACGTCAATGAACAGAACCCGCAGGCGCTGGGGTTCTACTTCAAACAGGGCTTCGAGGTGATCGGCCGCACCGAGCATGACGGCATGGGGCAGCCTTATCCGTTGTTGCATATGCGGCTGCGCCAAACCCGGCAACAGTCGAGCAACGGCTGACCTGTGTAGGAGCCGGCTTGCTGCGGGCGGCGCTCCGACGATGGCATCACCTCGGTACAAATGACACACCGCATCGCCTGCATCGCCAGCAAGCCGGCTCCTACAAAAAGCCCAACGGTGAAATGGAGCCGGGATTAACCGGCGCCCAGCAGGTACAATGCCCACCCCTTTTTTGTTACGGCCCTGTCATGACTGACCCGATACGTCTCTCCAAACGCCTCATCGAACTCGTCGGCTGTTCCCGTCGGGAGGCTGAGCTGTTCATCGAGGGCGGCTGGGTCACCGTGGACGGCGAAGTCATCGACGAGCCGCAGTTCAAGGTCGACACTCAGAAAGTCGAGCTCGACCCGGAGGCCAAGGCCACCGCACCAGAGCCGGTAACCATCCTGTTCAACGTGCCGGCTGGCATGGACGCGGACACCGCGATGGCCACCATCAGCGCCGAAACCCTGAGCGAAGAACATCGCTTCAGCAAACGTCCACTCAAGGGCCATTTCCAGCGCCTGACCGCCAGCACCGACCTGCAGGCCAACGCCAGCGGTCTGCTGGTGTTCACCCAGGACTGGAAGATCCTGCGCAAACTCACCGCCGACTCCGCGAAAATCGAACAAGAGTATGTGGTCGAGGTTGAAGGCGAGATGGTGGCTCACGGCCTCAACCGCCTGAACCATGGCCTCACCTACAAGGGCAAGGAACTGCCGCCGGTCAAGGCCAGCTGGCAGAACGAAAACCGCCTGCGTTTTGCGATGAAGAACCCACAACCGGGCGTGATTGCCCTGTTCTGCCAGGCCGTCGGCCTGAAGGTCGTCGCTATCCGCCGCATCCGCATCGGCGGCGTGTCCATCGGCAAAGTGCCGTTGGGCCAATGGCGCTACCTGTCCGGCAAAGAGAAGTTCTAAGACTTTTCACGCCGCCACACATTCTGGCGCCGCGGCTTATGCGGCGCCCACTGCCGACTATCAGGATTGCACACCATGATTCATAACGACGTACTGCGCAGCGTGCGCTACATGCTCGACATCAGCGACAAGAAAGTCATCGAGATCATCAAGCTCGGCGGCATGGACGTGTCCCTGGAAGCCCTGCTGACCTACCTCGACAAGAAAGAAGAGGACGAGGAAGGCTTCGTACGCTGCCCGGACGAGGTCATGGCGCATTTCCTCGACGGCCTGGTGATCTTCAAGCGCGGCAAGGACGAAAGCCGTCCGCCGCAGCCAATCGAAGTGCCGGTGACCAACAACATCATCTTGAAAAAACTGCGCGTGGCCTTCGAGCTGAAAGAAGACGACATGCACGCGATCCTCAAGGCCGCCGAGTTCCCGGTGTCCAAGCCTGAGCTGAGCGCGCTGTTCCGCAAGTTCGGCCACACCAATTATCGCCCGTGCGGCGACCAGTTGCTGCGCAACTTCCTCAAGGGCCTGACCCTGCGCGTTCGCCCGCAGTAACCCCCACAGACCTTGGGCCACCACCGCCCCCTGTAGGAGCCAGCTTGCTGGCGATGGCGATTTTGAGGACGCCATCGCCGGCAAGCCGGCTCCTACAGGTCGGGGTGGCAGGTCTGGCTGTATGAATCCCCATTCCGCACAAAAATAGTGGCTCCGCTTCCAGCGGCTGACGACTAGGGTGTATGCACCCTCAGCTCTCAGGATTCGCCATGCACCCGTACTTTTCCCTGCAAGGCCGCACCGCTCTGGTGACCGGCGGCACCCGTGGTATCGGCAAAATGATCGCCAAGGCCTATATCGAGGCCGGCGCCACCGTGTACGTCTGCGCGCGCGATGCCGAAGCGTGTCAGCAAACGGCTGACGAGTTGAGCGCCTTCGGAACGTGCCACGCGGTGGCCGCCAACCTGGCCACTGAAGAAGGTGTACTGCAACTGGTCACGGGGTTGGCCGAGCAGATCACCCATCTGGATATCCTGGTGAACAACGCCGGCACCACGTGGGGCGCGCCGTTGGAGAGCTATCCGGTCAAGGGCTGGGAAAAGGTCATGCAGCTCAACGTGACGTCCGTGTTCAACTGCATCCAGCAGTTCTTGCCGCTGCTGCGCAAGGCCGGGTCAGAAGCCAATCCGGCGCGGATCATCAACATCGGCTCGGTGGCGGGGATTTCTTCCTTCGGCGAGCAGGCTTATGCCTACGGGCCGAGCAAGGCTGCCCTGCATCAACTGTCGCGGATTCTGGCGCGGGAACTGGTGAGCCAGCACATCAACGTCAATGTGATCGCGCCGGGGCGCTTTCCGAGCAAGATGACCCAGCACATCGGGAACGATGAGCAGGCGTTGGCGGAGGATACGGCGTTGATTCCGATGAAGCGCTGGGGCCGGGAGGAAGAGATGGCGGCGTTGGCGATCAGCCTGGCGAGTACGGCCGGGGCGTATATGACCGGGAATATCATTCCTCTTGATGGTGGCTTCAGTCTCTAGATCGGTGGTGCGGCCTTCGCGGGCAAGTCGGACTGCCGCACCACTCGCTCCTACAGGTTCTTTGGCGTACACAAACTCTGTGTTCGCTCGAGAACCCTTTAGGAGCGAGTGGTGCGGCAGTCCGACTTGCCCGCGAATAGGCCCGCTCAGCCACCACCAGTCTTGAGGCCCGTCGGGGTATCATGCCCGCCTCAATCCTGCTTCGACCCTAAACCAATGACCTACAGCGTTTCCCCCATCGGCTTCGTGCGCTCCTGTTTCAAGGAGAAGTTCGCCATCCCGCGCCAGCCGCAACTGGCACCCGCCGCTCGCGGCGTGCTGGAACTGGTGGCGCCGTTCGATCAGGGCGACGCAGTGCAGGGTCTGGAGCAGGTCAGCCACGTCTGGCTGCTGTTCCTGTTCCATCAGGCCCTGGAAGAAAAACCACGCCTGAAAGTCCGCCCGCCTCGCCTCGGCGGCAACAAATCCATGGGCGTGTTCGCCACCCGCGCGACGCACCGGCCCAACGGCATCGGCCAATCCGTGGTGAAGCTGGACAAGGTCGAGGCCAATCGCCTGTGGATATCCGGCATCGACTTGCTGGATGGCACACCGATTCTCGACATCAAACCTTACGTGCCTTATGCCGACATCATCGACACGGCGTCCAATAGCATCGCCAGCGCTGCGCCGCAGCTGATTCCCGTGCAGTGGACGGACTCGGCGTTGCAACAGGCGCATGGGCACGCTCAGCGTCTTGAAGAGCCTTTGGTAGAGCTGGTTGAACAGTGTTTGGCGCAAGATCCGCGGCCGGCTTATCAGACGCCCGCGCCTGAGCGGGAATATGGCGCGCAATTCTGGGATGTGGATGTGCGCTGGCACTATCCCGAAGCAGGCATGATCCGCGTTCTCGAAGTCATTTCGGCGAAGGTCTGAACACCAAAAACAACTGTGGGAGCGAGCCTGCTCGCGATGGCGGTGTGACAGTCAACATTGATGTCGACTGACACTCCCCAATCGCGAGCAGGCTCGCTCCCACAGGTAGAGCAGAGCGGTTGAGCGGTATTCTTATTTCTCGACGAACGCACGCTCGATCAGGTAATCACCCGGCTCGCGCATCCGCGGCGAAACTTTCAGGCCGAAGCTGTTCAGCACTTCGCTGGTTTCGTCGAGCATGCTCGGGCTGCCGCACAGCATGGCGCGGTCGTCCTGCGGGTTGATCGGTGGCAGACCGATGTCGCTGAACAGCTTGCCGCTGCGCATCAGGTCGGTCAGGCGGCCTTCGTTCTCGAACGGCTCGCGGGTCACGGTCGGGTAGTAGATCAACTTGTCACGCAGGGCCTCGCCGAAGAATTCGTTCTGCGGCAGGTGCTCGGTGATGAATTCGCGGTAGGCGACTTCGTTGACGTAACGTACGCCGTGGCACAGGATCACTTTTTCGAAACGCTCGTAGGTTTCCGGGTCCTGGATGACGCTCATGAACGGCGCCAGACCGGTACCGGTGCTGAGCAGGTACAAATGTTTGCCAGGCTTCAAGTCGTCCAGTACCAGCGTGCCGGTAGGCTTCTTGCTGATGATGATCTCGTCGCCTTCCTTCAGGTGCTGCAACTGGGAAGTCAGCGGGCCATCAGGCACCTTGATGCTGAAGAACTCGAGATGCTCTTCCCAGTTCGGGCTGGCAATCGAGTAAGCGCGCATGAGAGGCCGGCCGTTGGGCTGTTGCAGGCCGATCATCACGAACTGACCGTTCTCGAAGCGCAGGCCCGGATCGCGGGTGCACTTGAAGCTGAACAGAGTGTCGTTCCAGTGGTGAACACTGAGGACACGCTCGTGGTTCATGTTGCTCATGTACGTGGGACTCCTGGAGATTTTGCCTGCGCCTGTGGTCTGCGCAATTGCATCGCATTCTAATGGCAGCGACAATATCTGTTAAATGGATTATTAAGATAAGGGTTATCGGTTATATCGATATGCGATTTACTCTCCGTCAACTTCAAGTCTTCGTCGCCGTCGCCCAGCAGGAAAGCGTATCCCGTGCTGCGGGCCTGCTCAACCTGTCGCAATCGGCGGCAAGCACCTCGATCACCGAACTGGAGCGCCAGTCCAGCTGCCAGCTGTTCGACCGCGCCGGTAAACGGCTGAGCCTCAACGCCCTCGGCAAGCAATTGTTGCCGCAAGCGGTGGCGTTGCTCGACCAGGCCAAGGAAATCGAAGACCTGCTCAACGGCAAATCCGGTTTCGGCTCGCTGGCGGTCGGCGCGACCCTCACGATCGGCAACTACCTGGCCACGCTGCTGATCGGCAGCTTCATGCAGCGCCACCCGGAAAGCCAGGTGAAGCTGCACGTGCAAAACACTGCCAACATCGTGCAACAAGTTGCGCATTATGAAATTGATCTGGGTCTAATCGAAGGCGACTGCAGCCATCCGGACATCGAAGTGCAGAGTTGGGTCGAGGATGAGCTGGTGGTGTTCTGCGCGCCACAGCATCCGCTGGCCCTGCGCGGCACGGCGACCATGGAAGAACTGAGCCACGAGGCGTGGATTCTGCGTGAGCAAGGCTCGGGCACGCGCCTGACCTTTGACCAGGCCATGCGTCATCATCGCAGCGCGTTGAATATCCGCCTGGAGCTGGAACACACCGAAGCGATCAAGCGCGCGGTGGAATCAGGATTGGGGATTGGCTGCATTTCACGGCTGGCACTGCGCGACGCGTTTCGCCGCGGCAGCCTGGTGCCGGTAGAGACGCCGGATCTCGATCTGGCGCGGCAGTTCTATTTCATCTGGCACAAACAGAAATTTCAGACTCCGGCGATGCGCGAATTCCTCGACCTGTGCCGCGCTTTCACCGCCGGGGTTCAGCGCAGCGACGAGATCGTGCTGCCCACCATCGCTTAAAGCAGGATCACCGCCCACACCAGCGCGATCATGGTCAACGCCACCAGCTGCGCGGCGCTGCCCATGTCCTTGGCGTTCTTGGACAGTGGGTGCAGTTCCAGGGAGATGCGGTCGATGGCCGCTTCCACCGCTGAATTGAGCAACTCGACGATCAACGCCAACAAGCAGACGGCTATCAACAGCGCCTGCTCGACGCGGCTGACGTTCAAAAAGAACGAAATCGGAATCAGGATGACATTGAGCAACACCAGTTGCCGAAAGGCCGCTTCGCCGGTGAAGGCTGCGCGCAGGCCGTCCAGCGAGTAACCGGAGGCGTTGAGGATGCGTTTCAGGCCGGTCTGGCCTTTGAAAGGGGACATAAGCGTGGCAACTGACCAAAAAGGAGTGGGAAAGCTAGATCAACCAAAGTCAAAAAAGCGTGAAGACGCCAACCTTCAGTGGCTTGAAATTGACTCAAGTTGTTGCAGGAGCAACGCCGCCTGGGTTCGGGTCCGTACATTCAGCTTACGGAAAATCGCCGTGACGTGGGCTTTGATCGTCGCTTCGGACACGCTCAGTTCGTAGGCAATTTGCTTATTCAGCAACCCTTCGCAGACCATGGTCAGCACCCGGAACTGCTGCGGTGTCAGGCTGGCGAGGCCTTCACTGGCGGCCTTGGCTTCATCGGAAACGCTGACCGCCTCGAACGCCTGAGGCGGCCAGAACACATCGCCATCCAGTACCGAACGCACGGCTTTCTGGATCACGCTCAGGTCACTCGATTTAGGAATGAAGCCGCTGGCACCGAACTCACGGGACTTGACCATGATCGAGGCTTCTTCCTGGGCCGACACCATCACCACCGGAATTTGCGGGTACTGACCACGCAGCAGCACCAGCCCGGAAAAACCGTAGGCACCCGGCATGTTCAGGTCCAGTAACACCAGGTCCCAGTCGGATTTTTCGTCGAGGCGGGTTTCCAGCTCGGCGATGCTCGCCACTTCCACCAGACGGACTTCCGGGCCAAGGCCCAGGGTCAACGCTTGATGCAAGGCGCTACGAAAGAGTGGGTGGTCATCGGCAATCAGGATTTCGTATGTGGCCATTTTTCAAATGATCCTGTTCTTCTAACAGCTCAAGGCGCAGCCACGGAGCTGCACCAACAGGGCACGTTCAACGCCAACGACGTGGCAATCACGTAAAGAATACGGCGTCTGAAACTACAGCCGCGCCCCAATCGGCGCCAAGCATGCCCAGCGAAACCGGGGTGGTCAAGGTGCCTGGCCGCTACAGTTCTTTGCAGTATGGGCGACAATCAGGCCGTGACGACGGCCGTTTTCGGTACGAAAGGCATCAGCTCGGCATGTGCCGGTGTTGCGACGTTCATTTCCAGCTGATGCTTGGCGTCGAGGTAATGTTGGCTGAACACGTCGAAATAAGCGTCCAGTGCCGATGCAGCTTCGACATCGCCTGCCAGATCAAGGCAAAGCGCCGCCACTTCCGCCGTGCACAAATGCTCGCTGCGGGTCGAGCGGCGCAGACGATAGCGCGACAGTTTCTCGGGCAGCAGGCTCAGGATCGGCAATGTTTCAAAATACGGGCTTTTGCGGAAAATCTTCCGGGCTTCGGTCCAGGTCGCGTCCAGCAGAATGAACAGCGGTCGCTTGCTGCTATCCACCTCGACGGTGTTGGTCACGCGCTCAGGCGCGACGTACTCGCCCGGAAACACCAGATACGGTTGCCATTGCGGGTCGGCGAGCAACGCCAGCAGCTGCGGGTCGGTTTCCGTGCGCGACCAGATGAACGCATGGTTGTCGCGCACTACGTCAGCGATCAGCCACCCCGTGTTACTCGGCTTGAACACTTCCTTGTTGGTCATGATCAGGCACACGCCCGAGCGGGTCTCGACCTGCGGACGCCAGGCACACAGGCAATGGCTCTCGATCACGCGGCAGGCACGGCAACGCGTCGCCCTCCAGCCTCGGGCCTGAATCGGCTTGATGCCCTCCTCTTCGCGCTGGTCGCGCAAGCGGGCTACGGCGTTGGGGGCGTGGTTCATCGTGGGCAACACCGGCAGACAGGAAAACTCGACACGAACGGCACTCAGGGCGATAAAGGCCGGCAGTTTACCAGAGCGGCCGGCACAAGCCTGTACCGTCCAGACGGGCTCCCCTATAATTCGCCGCCAATGAACGCACAGCCCTGTGGCTGGTCGAACCACCAGTCACCGAACCAGGAGAGTTTCATGCTGCGCCTTATCGTTCCCACCGCTGCCATCCTGCTGGCGTCGTCCTTCAGCGCTCAGGCTGCGTCCTTGAGTGAGCAGAATCTCAACAGAGAGCTGCGAAACGTCGCCGCACAAAGCAGCGTCGGCACGCCACGGGCGATCAACGAAGACATTCTCGATCAGGGCTACACCGCCGAAGGCAATGTTCTGATCAACCACTTGAGCGTGCAAAGCAGCCACGCCAACAAGATGCGGGCAGATCCGAAAGCGGTGTACTTCCAGCTTGGCGCCTCCGTCTGCAGAAACGAGGGGTTCCGCAAGCTGATGAAGAAGGGCGCGATCATGCGTTACGACTTTACCGAGGTGAAAACCAATCGCGCGGTCGGCTCCGCCAGCTTCGAGGAATCGGATTGCCCGAAAGCCACGCCGCCGGCAAAGAAAAAGTAATCAATGGGAATTGGCGCGCCGCTGTTCATCCTCGGCGCGCAGTTCGGCCAACAACGCCTGTAAATAGCGCGAGCGCCGCTCGGCTCCCTCCAGACGCCGGCAACACTCCTCTTCGAGACTCAAATGATTGGTCTCGGCCGATGACTTCAATAATCGATACAGTTGCGTATCGATCTCCAGAATGACTCTGGCCATAGCATCCCGCCTCCTTGCACTTCGCCCTTGCTTGAGCGACAAAATCCTTGAACCGCTTGTACCGTGCGCCCTGCCTTTGACGCAAAGCTGTCGTGTCACGTCTGTAATTTAGTAAATCAGAGTGCCGGACACTTGGCGCAGGTTCAGACGAGCGGTGAAATCACCTTGCAAATCGTCAATAAGCGGTTGCCAGGAAAGACTTTGCAGCGCAATGATCAAGTCAGCGAAAACCATCTAGAGGGTCTAGATTCATAGTGTTCCCGTTCACTTTTCAGGGCAGAAAAGGGGCTGCCTGGTTTGCGTTTTCCGATGCGAATGTTTCTTTCATCCAAAGGAACAACAGAGCCTGTACGGAAGGAGAAGTTGATGCCTTACCAACCGAATGACCTCCTCAGCCGTCATTTCGAAGAAAGCGGCCACGACCTCATCAGCAAGGTCGAAGAGCAACTCAACCTGGTTTCACCCAACAGCCCGAATATCCCGATCTACCGCGACATGATTCTGACCGTGCTGCGCATGGCCCAGGACGATCACAACCGCTGGAATGCCAAGATCACCCTGCAAGCCCTGCGCGAACTCGAACACGCCTTCCGTGTGCTCGAACAGTTCCGGGGCCGGCGCAAAGTCACGGTATTCGGCTCGGCCCGCACACCGATAGAACACCCGTTGTATGGCCTGGCCAGAGAACTCGGCGCCGCACTGGCACGCTCCGACCTGATGGTGATCACCGGCGCAGGCGGCGGCATCATGGCGGCCGCCCACGAAGGTGCCGGCCTTGAACACAGCCTGGGATTCAACATCACCCTGCCCTTCGAGCAGCATGCGAATCCCACCGTGAACGGCACCACCAACTTGCTGCCGTTCCACTTTTTCTTTACCCGCAAGCTGTTCTTCGTCAAGGAAGCCGATGCGCTGGTCTTGTGCCCTGGCGGTTTCGGCACCCTTGATGAAGCGCTGGAAGTGCTGACACTGATTCAAACCGGTAAAAGCCCGCTGGTACCGGTGGTGTTGCTGGACGCTCCAGGTGGCACGTTCTGGCAAGGCGCACTGGACTTCATCCGCAATCAACTGGAGGAGAACCGCTACATCCTGCCGACCGACATGAAGCTGGTGAGCCTGGTCTACAGCGCCGAGGAAGCGGTGGAGCAGATCAATCAGTTCTACAGCAACTTCCACTCCAGCCGCTGGCTCAAGCATCAATTCGTGATCCGCATGAACCACAAGCTCAGTGACGCGGCGCTCGAACACATGCAACAAGCGTTCGCCGACCTGTGCCTGAGCGATCACTTCCATCAGCATGCCTACAGCGGCGAGGAGCACGACGAACCGCAGTTCAGCCACCTCGCTCGCCTGGCCTTCACCTTTAACGCCCGTGATCATGGACGACTGCGCGAACTGGTGGACTACATCAACCTGCCGGAAAACTGGGCGCAGTCCAAACCCCAGGCGCAACAACGCACGCGGGAACCGTCAAAGGTTACGTGAGGCAAAAAAAAACGGCCCGCTATCGAAATAGCGGGCCGTTTTTGTTTAATCATCCATTCCTCGACCGCTGAACAAGCGGCTGATCATTTCCATGGAGTAGCCCCGATAACTCAGGAACCGCCCTTGCTTGGCGCGTTCCCGTGCGTCTATCGGTAAATGCCCGGCAAACTTGCGCCGCCAGGTATCTTCCAGTTGTTCCTGCCAGTTGATACCGCTCTCACGCAGTGCGAGTTCGATGTCATTGCGTTGCAGGCCACGCTGGCTCAACTCTTCGCGAATACGCAAAGGGCCATAGCCGGAACGGGAACGGTAGGAAACGAAGCTTTCGAGGTAACGGGATTCGGACAACAGGCCCTCTTCCGTCAAGCGGTCGAGTGCTGTGTCGATCATTTCAGGGAGAGCGCCGCGCTGACGCAGTTTACGCGTCAGCTCGACTCGACCGTGCTCGCGTCGCGCGAGCAGGTCCATTGCGGTTCGCCGCACCGCGACGAGTGTATCGAGTACGGCAGTCATCGGATCAATCAGATATCAGCGTCAGCCAGGTCATCTTCAGTCTCTTTGACCGCAGAGGCTTTGGATTCCGCTACCGATGACGGAGACAGCAACTTGTCACGCAATTGCTTCTCAAGTTTCGCCGCGATTTCCGGGTTGTCCGCCAGGAACTTGGCCGAGTTGGCCTTGCCCTGACCGATCTTGGTGCCTTCGTAGGCATACCAGGCACCGGACTTCTCGACGAAACCGTGCAGAACACCCAGGTCGATCATCTCACCGTTCAGGTAGATGCCCTTGCCGTAAAGAATCTGGAACTCGGCCTGACGGAACGGCGAAGCAACCTTGTTCTTCACAACCTTGACGCGGGTTTCGCTACCGACGACTTCATCACCTTCTTTCACCGCGCCAGTACGACGGATGTCCAGACGAACCGAAGCGTAGAACTTCAGCGCGTTACCACCGGTGGTGGTTTCCGGGCTGCCGAACATCACGCCGATTTTCATACGGATCTGGTTGATGAAGATCACCAGGCAGTTGGCGTTCTTGATGTTACCGGTGATTTTACGCAGCGCCTGGGACATCAGACGGGCTTGCAGGCCCACGTGCATGTCACCCATTTCGCCTTCGATTTCAGCCTTTGGAACCAGGGCGGCTACGGAGTCGACGATGATCACGTCAACCGCGTTGGAACGCACCAGCATGTCGGTGATTTCCAGGGCCTGCTCACCGGTGTCCGGCTGGGAAACCAGCAGGTCGTCGACGTTGACGCCAAGCTTGCCGGCGTATTCAGGATCGAGGGCGTGTTCGGCGTCGACGAATGCGCAGGTCGCGCCGGCTTTTTGAGCCTGAGCGATCACCGACAGTGTCAGCGTAGTTTTACCGGAGGATTCAGGACCGTAGATTTCAACGATACGGCCTTTTGGCAGACCGCCAATGCCGAGCGCGATGTCCAGACCCAGAGAGCCAGTGGAAATAGCCGGGATCGCCTGACGGTCCTGATCGCCCATACGCATTACGGCACCCTTGCCGAATTGACGTTCGATCTGACCCAGGGCCGCAGCCAAGGCTTTCTTCTTGTTGTCGTCCATTAAAGTCCTCACGTAATCAATAAGGCCTGACGGCCAACACCTGTATAAGTAGCCAGTATTATTCCACAGCGATTCAGGATCGCCTACCCCTGATTTGAGATTTCTCCCGAGGCATGGCGCAGCAGCCCCTCTAGCGCGGCCTTCACCGTTTGTCGGCGAACCTCATCGCGGTTGCCGGGGAAGTGCTGCACCTCGCTGAACACCCGCTCCCCCACACCCCAGGCCAGCCAGACCGTGCCGACCGGCTTGTTCGGCGAACCGCCATCCGGCCCCGCCACACCGCTGACCGCCACGGCAAAATACGCCCGGCTTTTTTCCTGCGCGCCACGGACCATGGCCTCGACCACTTCGCGACTGACCGCCCCCACCGTCGCAAACAACCCGACCGGGACATTCAATTGCTCGGTCTTCTGCCGGTTGGAATACGTCACATAACCGGCCTCGAACCACGCCGAACTCCCCGGAATCCGGGTGATCGCCTCGCAAATGCCGCCGCCGGTACAGGATTCGGCTGCGGTGACGTGAGCATTGAGAACCTGCAGGCGTCTGCCCAGTTCAGCGGCCAGTTGGGTGATTTCTTTCACGGTCATCTCCTGAGCGGGCGGAATGGGACTACCGTACACGAGCGGATCACGCTTGCAAGTTACAGGATCGATCAAAATGTTAGCGACCGAGCGCCCTGATATAGGCCTGACAGGCCTGCAACGCAATCAGTGCACGGTCGCCGGCGTCGGTGATGGCGATAATTCGTTGAGCATGCGCCGGGTCAAGTCGGGCTCGAACGGCGCCATGATCCACGCTGCCGGTGCTGGCGGCGGTTGGCACTGCACAGGCTGAGGCAGCGTCATGGGCATCGAGGAGGACTGACAGCCGCACATCAGCAGTGGCAAGACGATCGCGCAAGCGACCTTGATCACGTTGGGCATCGCTCAGCGCTCGATAATGGGTGTGTTCGCTGGCCGATAGCCGCTGTTCCAGCGCCAGCCGTTTATCCTGCTCGGTCTGTTGTCGAGTGGCGGCCGCCAGGGTCAGTTGGTTGAGCATCTCGGCGTGCGCCCTGGCCTGTTCCGCCAGTTGCCGCCCATAACGCCCATCCTGAAATCGCCAGGTCAGCGTTGCCGAGCCACCAGCCAACACAGCCAGCAACACAACAACGCCAACCACCCGCCACGACCCCGGGATCAAACCGAAGGCTGGCATAACACCGCCCTCGCCCGCGCCCAGAGCTGCAAACGATCCTGCAACCCGTTCAGCCCCCCGTTGATCCGGCGGGTGATGCTGTTGAACTGGTCACGATCAGCCAGCTCGTTGAGGCCGTTTTGCCGCCAGAACCAGGCGGCGGATTCGGCGGCCCATTGCGGTTGCTCCAACAGTTCCGGCAACTGCAACAGACGCTCGTCGCCGAACAATCCGAGGCTGCACTGCTGGTAGTTATGGCGGCCGGTAATCTGGATCAGGCCACGGCCTCGGTACCTTTGGCCATCACCGTCGGGCATGGGTGTATTGCCCAAACGAGCGGCCAGGGTGCCGGTGTCGTACTTGCTCAAATACTGATCACCGCCGAGTTCGCGCACGTAGTGCAACTGCCCGGATTCGTGACCGACTTGCGCAAGGAAAGCGGCGCTGCGTTTGGGCGTGTTGATGTCATGGCCATCCATGGCGCTATTGAGAGCAGAAATGAAAACGCCCGCTTGGCTGCGGGCGTTGGGAAGTATTTGCTGTAATTGCAGGACAGTAAGCGGCATGAGTGATGTTCCGTTCGCCATTGATCCGCCAGACCGGCGCCAGTGCATTTGATTGCGTTATTACGTGGCATCCGGACACTTCGCCTCGATCATGCAGCGATAGCTTTGATATTTGTCACCGCTGGCAATGACCTTTTCGATCGACCAGTACCCGCGCAGGAAATCCGGCCAGGACTGGTCGAGCAACAAGACACCCTCGGCGGACAGCGCCGGATTACCCGGGCAACTGATTTTCACCTTGAGCTTTTCACGCAGCAATTTGCGCACTTCACCCTCGCCGATATCCCTGGCCTCCGCTTCATTCTGGCAGAGCCGACCGATGACCTTGAACGGCGCGCTACCGGTTTCAATCACCCGCACCACCCCCGCTGCCGCGTCCCACCAACTCGTCTTGCAGCCCTGGTTTTTCGCCCGGACGGAGTCATCGAGCGTGGCGGAAATGAAGGCGCGATCGCCGGGTCGATTGTTGGTGGTCACCGACAGTTTCACCTGGGGCAACACCTTGCCCGACAGTGACTTGGTCTGACTTGGGAGCGCCAGCACATACAGCTCATTTATCGGTTTGGCGATGGCCTTGTATATGCCGGCGAGGCGAGTCAAAAACGCCATGTCACTTTCGTTGGACTGATCGATGTGGTCGATTTTTTTCAGTGCCAGTTGGGGTGCCACCCGTGGCGAAAAACCGTGCCGCTCAGCGATCTCGCGAAACAACGCACCCAGGGTGGTCGGCCCATGACTGGCCGATCGACGCTGCAGGAAGCCGGTCTTGTCATCGGCACTGAACGGCGCTGCGGTTGCCACCAGCGTCAAGCGCAGCGGGAACAACGTCGGCGTCAGGCGAGACACCGTGAACTGGCCCTTATCCACCAGACTGGACTCCGCGTAACCGACCTTCAGGCCAATCTTGCCGCCCAGGATCGGCAGCCCCTCAAGCCCTTCCAGATCGAGCGTCAATGTCAATTGATCGGACTCGGTACCGGCGGCATCAATGTGCTCCCAACTGATCAGGCGCTTGTTGATCAAGTCCTTATTGGCCCCATAAATCTCTACCTCTGGCGTGAAACCCAATGTCATGGAACCTCCTTAATCCCACGCGGTAACCAGCGTGGTCACCACAGGTTGTGAGTCAATTTCCGGCAGGACTACCCAGATACCCGCAGGTAATACCGCCCCCTGTTCTGCCAGCGTGGGGTTGAGCCGCCACAGTGCCTCTTCGACGGCATCGTCACAGCGACCCAGTTCGCGGTACAGCAACAGGTTCACCGAATCACCGGCCACACTTCGAACTCTACGCATGGATGAACTCCGACAGGTCTATTGCCCAACCGACGACCATCGCCGTGCCGTCATCGATGATCACGCTTTGGGTTTCCGTCACCGTGTTGATTCGCCAAAGCCCCCAGTTGCGTCCGATGCCATCCACCAACGGCACCGGCTTGCGCTGTTCCTGCAACGTGCGCAGTTCATCGAGCCGCTCCATGGCCACCGCGTACATCGACGTCCCTGTAATCTTCATCGTTTGGGCTTTCTGCCCGGTCTGACTGGATTTCGGCTTGCCGGTCACAATGTCCAGTTCCACCCAGCCACCGTCCGATGTGTGCACGATGTTGTGGTAGGCGAAGTTGCGGGACAGGCCGAAAATGAAACTGCCCAGGATCATTTGCTGGCGCATTACCTGCCTCCATCGGTCAGGGCCGCACCACGTCGGGTGGCGAGGGCGTTGGTGGACATCAGTGGAACAAACTCGCCGTGGAACTGCGTTTGCAGCTGCTGCGCCACGATCGTCCGGATGTGCTCGGAGCTCTCCCCACCGGTGCAGGTGACCTGAATCGACGGTGAGTAATTGATCTGCTGGTTTTGTGTCGGCGCGCTGGTCAGTTCCTTGTTGATCTGCTCTGGCGAGGCCAAACGATCGGCTGTCGGAGCGGCCAGCTTGTCGCCCAGTGCCGCACCCGATTCACTGCCCAGCCAGCCACCAATCAGGCCACCGAGAACACCGCCAATGGCGGTGCCGATCACTGGAACAACACTGCCTAACGTGGCACCCACCGCAGAACCGGCGGTCGCACCCGCCCAGCCGCCACCTGCTGCACCAAGACCGGCACCGAGCATGCGGCGATTGCCGGTCATTACGCCGCCGACGACGTCCATCGCCGCACCGACGGCTTTCAGCGGCCCGGGTGCGCGGCGGGTCAGCGAGCGCATCGAGGCCCCCATCGCCATCAGACGTGAAGCTCCGCGCGAGCCTCGTGGACTGACACGCACGGTCGGGCCATCTCTAGGTCCAGGACGCGAGACTGCCTCGCTTGTGTCCGCTTTCTCCGCTTTCTCCGCTTTGTTCGCTCGATTCTTTTCTCTGAAATCTTCGGAAAACACCTGACCGAACTGTTTTGGAAGCCGGGCAGATACCGCTCCCAAAAGCCGCTTGGCCATCTGATTTTTCATCTCGTCGAGTACGGGTGTGAACAGGGCTACCAAATACGGAAAGACTGCCGTGGCAGTGTCCTTCAGACCACTGAGCCGAGGGCTGAGGGAGGCAGGTGTGCTTTCTGCCGCCACGGGCGGTGTATTGCCGGTGGCCACGGGTAAATGATTGTCGCGAACGCTGTCGATGTTCGACTGTTGCTCGCCGGGTATTTTCCCAGGGCGATTGATGATCTGCGGCTGATCAATTACCTCGTGACTGTCGAGCCTCAAAGGTATCCGCCAGCCGGTCTGCTTCTCTGCCTCCATCATGGCCGGCGTTCTGAACGCCGACGCAGAGATTGCGGCAGCCATCAGCGGGACACTGGCGACGCTCTGGTTTGACTCCATCACCGTCTCGCGCCGACGCTCGGGTGAACGATCAGCCTCACCAGTGCTCTTCACGCCGACCGACTTGAGCAGCGATGGCCGCTCTATGGCACCACCCGCTTCGCCCACATTGTTTTGCCCGCTGGCCAACGCAGTCTTCGCGCTGGAACCTGTTGCCGGCATCAACGAGCGCGGCGAGGAAAACGTCAGGTTCAACGATTCCAGTGCCGTGGTCAGCAGACTGATTTTGAGACTCAGTGTGGCCAGCACCTGGCTGAAACCGGGCGCCAGATCCTCTGTGCCCTCCCCCGTCACCAGCGATGACACGGCACTGCTCAGGCCCACCTCGCGAAACTTCAGCCAGTCTTCATTGATGGCTGTGTTCTTGAGCGAATATTTATCGTCCGCCATCCCCCTCTACTCCTGTTTGACGCCAAGGCGATTGATCGCAATGTCGTAGCGGCGCAAGGCCTTGCCGACGTCCCATTCCAGAATGTCCGCTTCACTTATCGGATAAATGAGCGGCACCACATCGAGGATTACTTCGATGTCGCGCTCCGAAAGAAGGCCGCCGGTTTGTTTAAAAAATCGTCGATTCGCACCTGCAATTGTGTCCAGTCAGGCACGGTCAAACTGGCCAGATCGGGCAGCATCAGGCCGGTGCAATGGGCCGTGATGAATTCGGCGCGTTCCTTGGCGGTCTTGAGTTTTTTCATCGCCTTGGTCGCACGCAGCACCGGCATTTCCAGGGTCAGCGTGGTCAGGGCTCGACCCGCCACGGTGAGCGGTTGCAGCAAGCTCACTTCGTCGGGATCGGCCGACGGTTGTTCACTCTCGTCCGCTTGTTCAAGGAAATGCGACGTCGGCAAGGTCGACATCTCATGCACGTACTGCGCGATGCTCACGTAGTCCGGGCGTTTGAGTTGATCGAGTTCCTTGACCGACAAACCGGTGGCCAGCAGCGCCAGCTCGAAGAACTGATCGTCCTCATCATCACCAGCACGGGCAAGGGCCTCTTTCTGTGCGGCGTAGTACAACGGTTTGAGTTGAATCTGTTCGATCTCCGACTGATCGTCAGCAGTAATCGGCGACAACAAGGCGTGAACGGGTGGAGTCCAGGACATGAAATGAATTCCTTGATGAATCATGAAAAGGGATTGAGCAATGCTCCTTGTGGGAGCGAGCCTGCTCGCGATAGCGGGTTCACATTCAAAAGTGATGTCGACTGACACAATGCAATCGCGAGCAGGCTCGCTCCCACAGTTCGGTGCTCGCAGTGCGACTTAAGGGATCAGCACCGCGCGACGGGCGCCGCCGAGAATGTCGACGCCGTTGAGCACGAACTTCTGGGTGCGCACGTCGATGTCGATCACCGGGATGCCGTTTTCCAGGCGGTTGTAGGTGCGGCAGGACAGCTCAAGCGTGGTGAGGGGTTTTTCGCCCATCTTCAGCTTGGCCTCGGTCAGCGATTTGAGCTTGCCGCCGACGGTGTGGTAGGTGAACCAGGTGTTGCCATCCTGATCCTGACCGGCTTCACGGACGTTCAACAAAATGTCGTCGCCCAGCTTCACGCCGAGGGAGAGCATCACTTCGGCGCCAACGCCTTGCAAAATGAGGGTCGCGCCCAGCACTTTGCCGCTCTTGATCATTTCTTCGGCGATGAAGCGCCCGCCCGCCATCGCTTCCATATCGAATTCGATCTTCGGCGGGGTGAACTCTTCCACGGTCGCCGACAACGGCAAGCCTTGCAGGGTGGCCGCGATGGCCTGTCTTACGCGGTTGGTAAACATTAGAGAACGTCCTCCAGGAACTGCTCGATGATTTCATCGCGGGCATTGAGTTGATAAACCATGTGTTCGTTCGGCGCGTAGCGGCCGTAGTCGATGACCACGTACCAGGTGCCGTTCTTGTACTTCTCGACGCTGTTCAATTCCGGGTGCAGGTACACGCTGCCGCCGGGGATGGTTTCGTCGGCGACCAGGGTTTGCAGCCAGTCGTTGATGCGCTTGACCTCCTGGTCCATGAACGACTTGGTGAGGTTCTTGGCCATGGCTTTCTGGCCGGCCTTGACCAGCTTGCGGCTGATCGCATCTTCCAGGCCGACGTAGCTGATGAACTTGCCGGTGATGGAACGGTTACCCAGCAGCGAGAAGCCGCCGAGAATGGTGCGGGCGTAGTAGCTGATGCCGTAGCGGTTGAGCAGATCGCCTTCGGTGGATTTGTCGAGAATGTTGTATTCCACGACGCGCGAAACGTCCTCGGCAAAGGTCACCTGATTGCCCGGGCTCTCCCATTGCTTGACCTTGGCCAGGGCCGCGATGGCCAGGCTCGAAGGCGACAGGAACACGTTTTTCTTCGCTGCCTTGGAGTACACCGACGGCATGTTGTGCACCAGCAGGCAGCGGTCGAAACCCAGTTCCGCGCCGCCCAGTTCCTGGCTGTAAGTCACCTGGTCGGCGACCGCGGCATCCTTGCCGTCGAGCACCACACGGGCCTTGATGCGCTTGCCGAACGAGGCGAACTCACCGGCCACGGCTTTGGTGCTGGTGAAGCCCGGCGCGCCGATGATGGTCAGGTCTTCGGGCACGCTGCCCAGTGCCGCGAGGCCGAGTTTGCGGCCGGTCAGCGGATCGACGCCGCCGATGACGTTGTTCAGCGTGTCCGCCGGGGTCGCGCCCTCTTCGACGATGACCACGTAGACCGGCACCTTGACCACTTTCAGGATCTGGAAGACCGCGTGATACAGCGTGCCTGCCTCGGTGCCGGTCGGGTCGAGCAGCGCCTGGGTGGTGAAGCTGTTGATGCGGAATGGCGCATTGCGTGGAATCAACGGGTCTGCCTTCGGCGCGGTGCCGATCAGACCGATGACGTTGTCACCCAGGCCACCCATGGCCTCGGGGGATTCGGTGGCATTGACGGTGATGCCGTTGTGCTCGAAGTTCAAAACCTCAGCCATGGTTATTCAGCCTTCTTGGCAGCAGCTTTTTTCGCTGCGGTGGATGGAGAGGCCGAATCGGCAGCCTCGGCTTTTTTCAGCTCCAGACGACCAGCGCTGCGTAGCGCACTGGCCTCCACATCGAGCAGTTGCAGTTCCTGGCCGATGCTCGACCAGTGACCACCCCCGGTAGGGAATGGAAGGAGCACGGTGTACGTTTGGCGTTCTGCCATTTCTGTTTCTCCATAAACGAAAAAGCCCCTTGGGTAAGGGGCTGTCGGGTGTTGTGTGTGTGTTTGTGTTGCGGATAAGAAAACGCCCCGGCGGTGCGGGGCGTTTATTGGGTGTGCTCGGCGATCCAGGACGGAGCGACCGGGCGATGCTGGGTATCGGGGAAGTCCGGTGATTGAGGCCAGTCGCGCAGTGCCTGGATGTACACGAGCAACTCACCGAACTGCTCTGCGGTCAGCGTGGTATGCCCTCCGATTTCACGCTGATCGCGATGACGCTCACGTAACCACATCAGCGAAACCAGTTCGGCATCGCGCCACTTTCGCTCATCGTCCGCTTTCGTGGTCGTGGGCGCTGTTGCGCTCTGGATGTACGCCTGAACCTCTTCATCAGACATAGGCACCAACCCGGCAGAGATGAAGTGCGCGGGAGCGTCATCTTCGTAAGCATTGACGTTACCGGTCTGTGGATTGTGGAAATACTTCATGGGCGCAGCTCCGACCAGACAGCATTGACAGGGCTTGAGAGAGTCACGGAGTAGGTTGTTCCGACCGGGACAACGAAGGCGGCGTGAAAGCCCGAGGTCGTGAGAGTTACACCACCACAGGTGGCTGTGACCGAGCCGGACTGGATTGCAACTTGAACCTGAATCGGTCGACCAGTGGTGTTGGTGTAGACGGTGCCACTCACGCGACTGGCGGTGACGTTCTGCCAGGTCTGGCCATCACCTACGCCGCGTGGTCTGGCTTCCAGGCCTCCCACTTGTGCCGCCAGGCCCGCCACGTCGATGGTTCCCTGATTGACCGGGGCGTTCCAGGCCTTGATGCACCACATCACGGCAAGGTTTCGTGGCCGGGTCTCACTTCCTCCATATTTGGAAACCGCACCGGTCGACAGCGAGCTACCGACGGAAGTATTTGCGAACGCTACGAGTGCATTGCTTCCTGTTCCGGTAATCCCCAAGCCGGACCTTGCCCCGTGCTCGTGCTCTTCCAGTTGACCAAGCTGGCCGCTACCCAAGACACGACCAACGTCCACCCCGCGTCCATGGTCCCAACCGCGCAAAAACTCGCCACGCGATTCAGGAAGGCGAAAATTCCCTGCACCTTCGTTGCCCTGGTTGAACGCCGTCCCAAGGAACGCGGCCAAGTCAGGAAAGGTCGCAATGCTCCGAACACTGCCGTCAAGCTCAAGAAAGCCGGGCGGAACCTTGTTCACCGGCAACCCGAGCATACTCCCGACCGGCAGCGCCGAGACCTGCGCAATCAGCGCTTCGACTTCAGGCTTGGTGTAAGTGTCCTTGATCCCAAAACCGGCCAGCGTTTCTGGATTGGTACCACCCGTGGCGCGGCCGTACTTATCGACCGTCAGACTCTTGTAAGTCCCCGCCTGAATCCCCGTCCGCCCCGCAAGCATTTCAAAGCTCAGCGCCGTAGTGCCCAGCGTGATCGGCCCATTCGTGATCAGGTGCCAAAGCGAATCACCATTCGCCGTGCCCTCCTCGACCATCACGGTCAGGCTTGGCGTCACCTTGGCGCTGGCATTGGCATCCGCCGCTCGCACCCAGGCACCGTTGGCCGCAACATAAATGCCGTTGTCCTTCGCCAGCGTTTGCGCTGTCACCAGCACTCGCTGCCCGGAAAGCACCGCGACGCCGTCGATTTGCTGCGCACTACTGAGCACGATGTTTTCAGTGGTGGCCACGCGAACTGATTGCTTGCCATCCAGCTTCGCCAGTTCGTCGGCGAGATACCCCATCACCCACGCCCGCGTCGCTTTGACCACGGTGTCGTCGATCAACAGCGTCACGAGCGACGCGTTGCTGGTCTCGAAAATCGAGCGAATGTAGAACTCTTTGCCCGAGCCCGACGTCGCCAGCACCGGCTTGAACGACTCCGGGTATTTGACGATGGCGTAGAGGATGCCGGTGTCGGTCCAGAGCCCGGCTTCACGCACATACCAACCGCCCTCTTCTGGCGGGATGGTCACTTCGGCGAGCAGCCAGCTCGGATTTTTCTCGTCCTGGAACAGCGCATTCAGTGGCCCGCGCCACACTTCTCGTTTAAGCGCCGTGGCGGTTGCCGCCGGGTTGTAAACCGCGCCGCCGCCGTCACCGACCGAAATCTGCGACAGTTTGATCGGCACGCCCGCCGCCTTGCAGGCAGTTTCGTAGGCGATCCCCGCATTGGTAAGCAGGGTGTAATAGTCGGCCATTTAGGACCCCTGAGGATAAATAGTGGATGTTTCAACGGCGTAGAGCCCGGCGGCCATGAAGGCCTGCCCCGAGGCTTCAAGCCCTTCGATGACAATCGGATACACCGTGGTGAGTTCGCCGCACACCGTCGCCGCGCCAATGACGTGACTGCCGAATGCGCTCAAGCCGACGGACACCGACAGAACGTCGCGCTCGCTTTTGGCGTCCGCCAGACGCCGGTCGAGACGAGCGTCGATTTCTTCGCTGTAGGGTTGCTCGGTAAATGCCCTGACGGAAAAGCTGTAAGGCGCGCCCGGCGGTGTCTGCTCGTACCAGGCACGCACCTCAGGCATTAGCCGCAATCCTTTCGCGGCGTTTTCCAGGGCCTGGCGTGTCCCGGCCTGCCGTGCGGTGGGCCAGGCCAGTTCAACGGTCAAACGCTTTTCCGCCTCGGCGGCCTCGGTGCTCCATTCGCTGACACCACGATCCGCGGCGAGATAAGGCAGAAATACCTGAGGCGTCGAGGTCGGGTTCATCAGCTCGGGGAACGGCGGCGCGATGCGGTCAAGCAATGCACCGAAGCCGATATCGAGGGCTTTTTCCAACGGTGAGCTGTTGGCTGGCAACAGGCTCGGGCGCGGCCTCTGGTCACTCATAGCGTGAGCACCTCGACCTCGACCCCGGTGCAGTAAGGCGCTTCAAACGCCGTCGTCACAATCGGCTCGACCGGTTCGAGAATGTCCAGTTGAACCGCGCCGGCACTATGCAGCGTGTAGTCGATCCAGCTCGGATCGATCCGCCCTTCCAGTCGATGACAGCTCTGGGCATACGCTTGCAGTTGCTGTTGCGCGGCAACCTTGGTCAGCCCCGAATCAGGGCCGGCGTTGATTCGGGCGACGACGCGGATTTTGTAGTTTTTGATATGGGCGCTTTGCACTGTGACCCGATCCGTTTCCGGTCGGACGTCGGGCCGGGCGAAGTGCCGCCGCACGCCGTCGAGCAGGTCATCGGACGCAGTGCCATCGCCCTCCCGAGCCAGCACCGTGACCATCACTTCACCGGGCGCCGTGCGGCGTCCATTGCCGTCCTTGACCTGCGCCGCGTAGCCGTCCGGATCGAAGGTGTACGTGACCGTCACCTCGCCCGGTGCATGAGTGTCCACCTTCACCACAGGACGCTCGCCGAGGGTGAAGACCTCGCGGCGATATTGCATGCGTGAACCGGCGGCCGGTGCGTGTGGCGCCAGGTAATAACGCAACCGGGCGTCGTCGTCGCTTTCGTACACGGGCGCAATCGGCGGGAATGCCGCCGGGTCGCCAGGGTCCAGCAACTGACGCTCAAGCCCCATGTCCGCAAGGCGGGCATCGAGGTTGCTGCCAGTCGCCCACCAGGCCAGCATCTGCTTAATGCGGGCGTTGTATTTGCGTTCGTGGATTTGCAGGCGCACACAAAAGGCCTCGAGGGCCAGGGTCAGCAACTCGCTTTCGTTTTCGAGGCTGACCTTGATCTTTGCCGCCGACTCGGGAGCGCGGGCGCCAACGTACTCGACGACAAACGTCTTGAACTCGGCGAGCAAATCCTCGAACGCTTCGACGGTGACGATCGAAGGTTCGGCCAACTGGTTCTGGCCGGGTATCAACATGCTCATGTCACCACCTCGAAAGTCTGTTTGCGGTTTTGCCAGGTGCCGGCGAATCGCAGGACCAACCCGGCGCCTTGCCGGCTGGCCACAATGACCTGCGGCTGGAAATCATCGATGCCGTTCTGCGGGTTGTAGAACGCCTGCGCCGCGTGGCTCTGGGCAAGCATCAGCAAGTCGTCCCCGAGGTTGCGGCCCAGCAGTTCCGGGATCAGCGAGCCATACAAAGGACGCTTCTGCCGGGTACCCAACGGCGTGGTCAGCGCTCGGGTTGCGCGCTGTACAAACTGCGGCCAGTCATCGACCGCCGCCCCGGTGTTTCTTTCGATTCCGATCATGGGAAACTCTTTATGCGGTACTGATGACGCGTCCCTGGTGATCCACCACCGGGCCGCTCAGGTGCACACCGGAAGCGTCGAGTCGCAAGCCGACCGCGCCCAGTTGCAGTTCGATGGCCTCAGGCGTGATCGCAAGCCTCGCCGGGCCGAGATTCAACTCGAGCGCTTCGCGAGAGCCATTGAACGCCGCCGGGCCGTTCTTCCAGTGCAAGGCATGGAGGGCGTCGTCGTAACCGCTTTCCGTACCGTCCAGATAGAGGCGACGCGTCAGCGAAGCCTGGGTCGAGGCGGGTGGAAACCGATTACCGTTAAGCCCGAACAACGCCACGGATTGAGCGCCGCCCTCGCCGCCGCCATGGTTCAGCAACAGGCATTGCTCGCCGACCGAGGGGATCCGCGACTCGCTTTGCGCCCCGGCGCTGGGGTTGAAAAAACGGATGGCCGGCGTCAGCAATCCTGAGTGGCTGACGCGGCAGGTATTGCTGGCCGCATCGACTTCCTGGCACACGCCGATACGACACAGGCTGTCGCTGCGCCGGTGCACGTCTTCAAGTTCGGCCTCCATCTCGGCCAGCCGCTCAATGATCGGGCCGAGCTGCTGACGTAAAAGCGCATCGAACATGGCTCAGCCCTCAAGTGCGGTGTATTGGTCCGGGTCGTCGATGTTCGAGACTTCCCAGGTTTTGGCGAATTTCGGGATGCCCAGCGGGTCCTCCAGCAGCAATGCGCCGAGGTAAATCGTCTGGGTAAAGGAGAGGGTCCAGGCGAGGTACTCCTGCGAACCGCTGATGAGCGTCGACGGCAAGGCATCGATATTCATGGGCAGGTCACATTGACTACCCGGCAGGCCCCAGCGGTTATCCGTGGCCAATCCCTTGAGTACGCTCGCCAGATCGCCTGCGGCCAATCCCGGATTACTCAGCGTCGGCGGCACAATGATTTGCAGCGAGATCGACAAAACATGGGCGATGCGCCCGTCATGGGCGCGGTCGCCGGCTGCATTGCGTTCGATGGCGATCAGGACCCACGCCTGATCGAACGTGCCGTCGAAGTCCTGACGGCCTCCGACCTTCAAACCCGGGCCAACCGCACGCAGCGCGTCGGCAATGGCAAAAAACAGACGCGACGGCTTATCGATGTCGAGGGACATAAGTGGCTTCCATTCAAATTTCGAGGCGTCCGGCTGCGTGGGTTCATGCAGCGGACCGGGGATGCCAGAACGGCAAAGGGACCTGGCTTTATTGATCCGGGCGGGAATCACGCGGCGGCACTTCACACACGCCGATCCGCTTGGCCGCCCAGCGCTCATAAAGGCCAATGGCGACATCGGCGCCGGCCATCGCCGTGAGGCAGCCAAACGCGCCGGCAGCCCAGATCGACAGGCCGGCGGCGTACAGCAGCATGATGGCCGACACCCCGCAAATCATGCAGGCCCCGGAACGCAAGGCCAGACGCCGCAGCAATGACCAGCCGCGAGCGCCCTCCTTGTCGGCACGCCACATTTCGCCGGTTACCCCGCCCACCAGGGCGAGCACGATGACTAGCCAGATCGGCATGTCCAGCAACGCTTGTTGCTCGTTTGTCATGTCACGCCTCCTGGGGTGAATTGCGTAACGAAAAGGCCCCGCGAATACGAGGCCATAAATAGGGGGCGCGTGTCTTTCCACGCTACCTGTCGAAGACCATCGTCCTGATTTTGCTTCGGATAGCAGGCCTGCCCATCGACAAGCCTGCCCTTCAACCACGTTACCGGGCGCAGAACTCAGGCAATGCCGGTGAGTTGCCCCCATCGCATACCCGCTATCAAACGTTTTCGTTACGGCGCATAGCCTGCAGCAACGCATAACCCTTCCACGTCAGTTGATAAAGTGGCGTGCCCTTCGGGCCAACGCCTTCGTTGGAGAAATAACCTCCGTCCATCAACAATTTGAATTGGAACATCTCCTCTGCCTGCGCTGGACGATTGAAGGTTTTCTTGACCAGATCCTCCATCTCCCACCAGCAACGGGTGCGATCGCTTCGCACGCATTCATGAACGATTGGGCTACACCTGTAAAACGTTGCATATGTTTCTCCTGAACGATTAACCCAACAGCTCTATGCCAATTGGGAAGTTGCGGCATGCGTCGCTTCTTTGTCGCTCAATGGCGATCGCTCAAGGCTCGCGGCCTTCACGTGATTCAATGTTCCGCAGCGGGAGCATTTGATCTGGAGCTCGGTGAACTCACCCACCCGGGCGAGCAGTCTTTTGCACTGCCCACACCTGCAATCTTTCAACATCACGACGCCTCCTGGCTTGTGCCGAATCCTTTCTGTGGATGAGGTTGATCGACCTCGTACGAGGTAGGCATTCCAAAAAGCCCGGCGCTTGCCGGGCTTTTCAGTAATGCGGTCCTTCGCGTTGACCTTTCGGCGCTACTGGCGCGGTACGGGTCCATTCAGATTGTTTTTCCGACCGCGGTCCCTGCCCGCCGGATAACTGCTTTCGGTGCTTTACGCTGCACACCCGGGTCAGTTGCCAACCCTCTGAACCGTTGAGGCCGGTTCATCGCTGCCTTTGTCGTGGAACTAAAGAACTTCGTTTCGAGCTGCTTTGTTGAGCGGCTTGAGACAAAGAATATGCATGGATGCATATACAGTCAATGCATAAATGCATTTATTTATGCATTGCTAATGCACTGACGCATGAAAGCCCCGCAGACAAAGGCGTTGGCGGTTTTCAGCAGGCGAAAAAAAACCCGCACGATGGCGGGTTTTATCTGACAGCGACGAGGTTAGCGGGCGTACATGCCCCACCAGAAGACGTGGCCGAGGATGACAATCTGCTCTTCCTGGATCTCCTGGAAGGTGTAGTCCTCGTCCGGATGTTCATCGCGATTGAAGCTGCGCAGGCGAATCCCCGTAGGCAAGCGATAAAGCTGTTTAACCCGCAGCTGACCGTTGTGGTTGATCGCATAAAGGTCGCCATCGACGATATCGCCGATCCCGCACTTGCCGGCATTGACCCCCACGGTGGCGCCGTCACGCAGTACCGGCAGCATGCTGTTACCACGCACCGTCACGCATTTGGCCTGGTCGAACTGCACACCATTGTGGCGCAAACTGCGCTTGCCGAAGCGCAAGCTAGAGCGCTCGCTTTCTTCGATGACGAATCTTCCTGATCCAGCAGCCAATTCAACCTCGCGAAGAAAGGGGACCGACACCTCGTCGTCATCGACAGGCGTATCGTCGTCCCACAGGCTTATGTCCTTGAGTTCGGAATGCAATTCATCGCGACCGGAATTGACGGCAGGCGCGACATCCGCGCGGCCACGCAACTGATCGGTGCTCACGGCGAAGTACTCGGCGATCTTCGAAATGTGCTTATCCGAAGGATCGACAATCTTCCCGCTGAGGATCCGCGAGAGAGTGGATTGAGGCACGCCGGTGCGACGGTGAAGCTCCGTGGGGGAGATCCCGTGCTGATCGAGCAGCGCTCTTAAGACGGAAGAAACATTGCGTTTTTGCATAACGCGCATAGTGCTTGATCTTTTTTTGGGAAGCAAATGCGTATTTGCATAATACATTGCATAGATCGAGCACAATCAGTAGAGAAGCCTCAGTTGCTCACCGTCCTCAAACCTCATTAACAGGAACGGCACTGTATGGCCATTTGGCACGTAGATCTGGCGAGCATTCACTCCAAAAATAGGTACCTGGTTTCACTGCTCCATTACAGCCCGCAATTGCAACACGTTCGGCATCAGTCAGACAGTTCGTCAAACAGGAGAAAACTGACCGGCTAAACGGAGGCTGCCAGATGACAGAGCCCACCTGTTACCCGTAAAATCACCAGCTTTCCAGCGCAGCCCACGTGAAGGCAATCGTGCAATCCGCTGAATTCGACAAAAAATTAAAAAATGCAAAGTAGTCGCCCCCATCGGCCAGACGACATTCGATGGAATGGCCACTTCGCCCTCCTGGGTGAGTTGATCCTCATACAGTACACGCGTCGCTTCTGTCACAGCCGCGACCGAAACAAAGCCCGCAATGGACGTGCGTTATCGTTGCGCACATTATTTGGAACGTAAACGCATGACATCCCCGCAGATTTCCGTCGTTATCCCTGTGTACAAGGCCGAAAGCTGCCTTGATGAACTTTATCTGCGTTTGAAGGCTGCACTTGAAACGATATCGGAAAACTTTGAAATTGTGCTGGTCGAAGACTGCGGTGGTGATACTTCCTGGGATGTGATCGAGCGGCTGGCAGCAGCAGATCCGCGAGTGCGGGGCATGCAATTCAGCCGCAACTTCGGTCAGCACTATGGCATCACCGCAGGGCTGGATATTTGTCAGGGAGATTGGGTAGTCGTGATGGATTGCGACCTACAGGATCGTCCTGAGGAAATTCCGCGCCTGTACGCCAAAGCACAAGAAGGCTATGACATCGTCTTGGCCAGGCGCGGCGAACGATGCGATCCACCACTGAAACGTATTTCCTCTTGGTTCTTTTACAAAGTATTTAGCTATTTGACCGACACTGAATACGATGGAGAGACCGGTAATTTTCGCATCATGTCACGCAAGGTGGTGGAGAACTTTCGCCGCATGGGAGAACAACTACGATTCTTTGGCGGGCTAGTGCAATGGATTGGTTTTCCCACTGCCAGCATAGATGTAGAGCATGCTGAACGCTTTGAGGGTAAGTCGACTTACACTATCGCAAAGCTTTGGAAGTTGGCGTCTGAAACCATCATCGCCCACTCTGACAAACCACTGCGATTGGCTACACGTTTTGGCTTTTTGATGGCATTTTTCTCCTTTTGCTATGGAACGTATATTCTTAGCCACGCGCTGATATATGGCTCATCTATTCCTGGCTGGAACAGCTTGTTTGTTTCACTGTATTTTATCGGCGGAATAATCATCGCTATTCTTGGAATTCTCGGAATCTATCTTGGCAAGACCTTCGATGAAAGCAAGAAGCGCCCTCTATACATTGTAAGGCGCATAACCTTTAGCGAGCAAAAACCTGACAATTAAACATGCCTGTCGTCCACAAAAAGCGAAACATATATATAATTAAGGAGGGTGGCTTTGGCATTTTTAAATGAGGAATCTCTGAATGCTCTAGGCTTTAAACACCTAGGCTCAAATGTCAAAATCAGCGATAAGGCTTCGATTTATAATCCGGAGCTTATGGAGATAGGCGACAACTCGCGCATTGATGACTTTTGTGTCATTTCTGGAAAAGTAACTATTGGTAAAAACGTCCATATTGCCGTCTTCTGTAACGTTGGGGGCGGTGAGGTCGGGGTTACACTTGATGACTTTTGTGGCTTGGCATACGGCTGTCACGTCTTTGCTCAGTCCGATGACTATTCTGGTCGAACGCTGACCAACCCTACTGTTCCAGACAAATTCAAAAAAGAAATCAAATCACCGGTTTACATTAAACGCCACTCCATTGTTGGAGTCAGTTCAGTTGTTTTCCCTGGCGTCACCCTGGAAGAAGGAACTTCGATCGGCGCAATGAGCTTGGTCACCAAGTCAACAGAAGCATGGACTGTTTACTTTGGAATTCCAGCCAAACGTTTGAAAACACGTAAGCGAGACCTTCTCGAGCTTGAGAAAGAATACAATTTGGAGCAAAAGGCATGACACAAAAAAATCTGAAGGCTACTTTATTCCACCAGTCAGCTCATTTGTCAGAACAGGATTTATTGGCGCCTAGTGTCTCTTGCCCTTTTTGTAGTGCAACTGAAAGAAAAAAAGTAGCAGTATTGCAGGACGCGCCGGATGTAGCCCTTTTGCACTGCAAAAACTGCAATGCGGCGTCCGCATCAAGAATGCCAAAACCAGAAACACTGAGCAAATATTACTCTCGCTATTACGATACTTTTGATGACACTGAGGACAAAATCACTTTAGATGCACCAGACCGTATGGCCTCTCATATAGTACGGTGCGCTGCTCCAACTCTGGGCAGTTTGTCTGGACGAGATATTTCTATTCTGGATTATGGCGGCGGTGACGGATCAATTTCAGCTCGAGTTGCACAGGAGTTAATTGGCCTCGGCGCTGCAAAAGTCAACATTGCACTTGTTGATTACAACAAAAGCACAATAGCAACATCGGACAACCGCATACAATTTTACCGCCCGAGCGACCTGACAGACATTCAGGAAAAAACAATGCATCTGGTTATTGCCAGTGCAATTATAGAACACATACCCGAGCCTCGTGAAGTTCTGGCTCAACTATTGACATCACTTAAAAAAGATGGGGTTTTTTACGCCAGAACACCTTATGTCACCCCCCTGTCAAAAATAACCAAAGCGATTAATATAAAGTTTGATTTCACCTACCCTGCACATGTTCACGATCTGGGAGCAAAGTTCTGGAACAATGTCATTGATGTTCTGCCGCTAGAGGGAGAGTTCAGCGTATTCCACTCCACCCCCTCAATCGTCGAAACGTCATTCAAGCAGCACTTTTTTCGCACATTAATAGCTCATACACTCAAGCTACCCGGATATGTGTTCAAGGAAGCCTACGGATTAGTGGGGGGTGGGAAATTTGTATCCGCCGTCACTCCTGATGCGCGAGCAGAACATCGCCTTGAGAGCCTTTTTATATTCTGATCACGATTCTGCTAACGCATTCGGTCAGATCACTACAAATGAGTCTTGATTTGCATATGAACCAGGTAGCACGAAAAAAGTCTTTAAGGCAGGTGTTCAGTTACGTATTAATCGGCTTACTGATCAATCTTACAGGCTATACGCTGTATCTTCTTCTGACATACTTTGGAAACACCCCAAAATCAACCATGACCGCACTGTACTTCATCGGTGCGTTAATTGGGTTCTTTGCCAACCGGAGCTTCACCTTTCGCCATGACGGGCATGTTGGCAAGGCTGGAGTCCGCTACCTGCTGGCGCAGCTCCTGGGCTATTTATTAAATCTATTACTGTTGTCGCTATTTGTAGACTGGTTGGACTTTCCACATCAAATCGTTCAGGCGATAGCAATCGTCGTGGTAGCAATTTTCTTGTTTGTTCTATCACGGTTTTTTGTATTCGCGCCGCTCTCCGCCACAAATAAAGGAGCACGATCATGAGAGCCTGCCTTCAGTGCGCAAGTAGTTTTTCTTCAGACGGCTGGGTTTGTCCAGCGTGTGGGTATGAACCCGTCCGATTGAATGGCGTCGAGGCTCACGCAGCAGAGTTCACGAATGGGGGGGGGCAATCCTGAATATTTTGAGGAACTAGCCCAGTTGGAGGCTGCCAACTTTTGGTTCCGGGCGCGTAACGAACTAATCCTCTGGGCGCTGCAAACCTATAAGCAAAATGCTTCTACCTTTCTAGAGGTGGGCTGCGGAACTGGTTTTGTTCTGTCTGGCATCGCCAAAATGGATGCAGAAATGGCACTAAGCGGGAGTGAAATATTCCTTGCTGGTTTGTCATATGCAGCCGCTCGAGCACCTTCTGCTCAGATCATGCAGATGGATGCGCGACATGTACCGTTTGTAGACGAATTCGATGCAATTGGTGCCTTTGATATACTTGAGCACATCGAGGAATATGAAGCCGTCCTTACTCAACTACATAAAGCCCTAAAACCAGGAAGGGTATTGTTACTAACCATACCGCAGCATCCTTGGTTGTGGAGTGCTAACGATGACTATGCTGCCATGTAAGGCGATACACGCCTCAAGAACTGCATAAAAAGGCCGTGGACGCAGACTTCTGCATCGAGAGAAGCACTTCGTTCGTAAGTCTATTGTTACCTGCGATGTTGTTCTCACGTAGAAAGCCGAATATGGCATCTACCGAGATCGATGCAACGACCGAACTACATCTCCCGAAATTATTAAATAATGTGCTATTCCACGTAATGCGTATCGAACAAAGGTTGATTAAATTCGGGGTGAATTTTTCGCACGGCGGCTCCAGACTAATTATGGCTAGTAAGAAGGCTTGATTCCATGCTTAAAATTAACTTTTGGCGGAAGTATGCTCCGATGCTAAGGCGCTACGTTTCCAACACAAAATCGTCCAGCCAAAATTAATCTCGCAGCTCTTCACTCGCAACGAGAAATGACCAGAAAAACAGCCCACATGCCCGTATCCATCAATACACTGATGGCGCATTAACACTATGCACAATTGCGCCACCTGATACGCGCAGTGCGCGGAATGCTCTTGACCACCAACGTGATACCCTTGAATACACCTGCGAACGCGGGGGAGCGTGAAGAAAAACGCACGCCAAATACCCCTGAAGTTGCCCCACAAATTCAGATAAAAAATTGTAACCCACTGATGAATAAAGCTATTTCCGATCTGTCCTCTCACACGCCAATGATGCAGCAGTACTGGCGCCTGAAGAACCAGCACCCCGACCAGTTGATGTTCTACCGCATGGGTGACTTCTACGAGATCTTCTATGAAGACGCGAAGAAGGCCGCCAAGTTGCTGGACATCACCCTGACCGCCCGTGGGCAGTCGGCTGGCCAGGCGATTCCGATGTGTGGGATTCCTTACCACGCCGCGGAAGGTTACCTGGCGAAACTGGTGAAGCTCGGCGAATCGGTGGTGATCTGTGAACAGGTCGGCGACCCGGCGACCAGCAAAGGGCCGGTGGATCGGCAAGTAGTGCGGATCATCACGCCGGGCACGGTCAGTGATGAAGCGCTGCTGGATGAGCGTCGGGACAACCTGATTGCGGCGGTGCTGGGTGACGAGCGTCTGTTCGGTCTGGCGGTGCTGGATATCACCAGCGGCAACTTCTCCGTGCTGGAGATCAAGGGCTGGGAAAACCTGCTGGCGGAACTGGAGCGGGTCAATCCGGTGGAGCTGATGATCCCGGATGACTGGCCGAAGGATTTGCCGGCGGAGAAACGCCGTGGGGTTCGTCGTCGTGCGCCGTGGGATTTCGAGCGCGACTCGGCGCTGAAAAGTCTGTGCCAGCAGTTTTCGACCCAGGATCTGAAAGGGTTTGGCTGCGAGAACCTGACCCTGGCCATCGGCGCTGCCGGCTGCCTGCTCAGCTACGCCAAGGAAACCCAACGCACCGCCCTGCCCCATTTGCGCAGCCTGCGCCATGAGCGCCTGGACGACACCGTGGTGCTGGATGGCGCAAGCCGTCGCAACCTGGAACTGGACACCAACCTGGCCGGTGGCCGCGACAACACGCTGCAATCGGTGGTCGATCGCTGCCAGACCGCCATGGGCAGCCGCTTGCTGACCCGCTGGTTGAATCGTCCGCTGCGGGACCTGAACGTTTTACTGGCGCGCCAGACCTCGATCACCTGCCTGCTCGACGGTTACCGTTTCGAAAAGCTGCAACCGCAGCTCAAGGAAATCGGTGACATCGAGCGGATTCTCGCGCGGATCGGTTTGCGTAATGCGCGTCCTCGCGACCTGGCGCGCCTGCGCGATGCCCTCGGTGCATTACCCGAGCTGCAAGTGGCGATGGCCGAGCTGGAAGCACCGCACATTATTCAACTGGCGAAAACCACCAGCACCTACCCGGAACTGGCGGCCCTGCTGGAAAAAGCCATCATCGACAACCCGCCTGCGGTGATCCGTGACGGCGGCGTGTTGAAAACCGGTTACGACAGCGAACTCGATGACCTGCAATCGCTCAGCGAAAACGCCGGGCAGTTCCTGATTGATCTGGAAGCACGCGAGAAGGCCCGTACCGGTCTGTCGCACCTGAAAGTCGGTTACAACCGCATTCACGGCTACTTTATCGAGCTGCCGAGCAAGCAGGCTGAATCGGCGCCGGCCGACTATATCCGTCGCCAGACGCTCAAAGGCGCCGAACGCTTTATCACGCCGGAACTGAAGGCGTTCGAGGACAAGGCGCTGTCGGCCAAGAGCCGCGCCCTCGCCCGCGAGAAGATGCTCTACGAAGCGCTGCTCGAAGACTTGATCAGCCAATTGCCGCCGCTGCAAGACACCGCTGCAGCCCTGGCCGAGCTGGACGTGCTGAGCAACCTCGCCGAACGCGCGCTGAATCTCGACCTGAACTGCCCGCGCTTCGTCGACGAGCCGTGCATGCGCATCAGCCAGGGTCGTCACCCGGTGGTCGAGCAAGTGCTGACCACGCCGTTCGTGGCAAACGACCTGAGCCTCGACGACAACACGCGCATGCTGGTGATCACCGGTCCGAACATGGGCGGTAAATCCACCTACATGCGCCAGACCGCGTTGATCGTACTGCTGGCGCACATCGGCAGCTTCGTGCCGGCGGCCAGTTGCGAATTGTCGCTGGTGGACCGGATCTTTACCCGGATCGGTTCCAGCGATGATCTGGCCGGTGGGCGTTCGACCTTCATGGTCGAAATGAGCGAAACCGCCAACATTTTGCACAACGCCACCGAGCGCAGCCTGGTGCTGATGGACGAAGTCGGTCGCGGCACCAGCACCTTCGACGGCCTGTCCCTGGCATGGGCGGCGGCTGAGCGCCTGGCACAGCTGCGGGCTTACACGCTGTTCGCCACGCACTATTTTGAACTGACGGTGCTACCGGAAGCGCAACCGCTGGTGGCCAACGTGCACCTCAATGCCACTGAGCACAACGAGCGCATCGTGTTCCTGCACCACGTGCTGCCCGGGCCTGCCAGCCAGAGTTATGGCCTGGCCGTTGCACAACTGGCCGGCGTGCCGAGCGAAGTGATCGTGCGCGCTCGCGAGCACCTGGGTCGCCTGGAAGCCACCGCGCTGCCGCATGAAGTGCCCAAGGCAGCCAAAGGTAAATCGGCCGCGCCACAGCAAAGCGACATGTTCGCCAGCCTGCCGCATCCGGTACTCGAAGAACTGGCCAAACTGGATCTGGACGACCTGACACCGCGTCGTGCACTAGAAATGCTCTATACACTAAAGACACGGATCTAACGCACTTGCCTGCAAGCTGTTAGAATCTCGCGCGGTTTGGGATGCTGCAGGCTAATAGCCTGGCCTGCAGACTATCGCTCCCAAACCTGGCGACCCCAACGTGAAGGGGCTCCGCTGCCGCCGCCTGAGGAGAAAATTAGAAATGACCTTCGTCGTCACCGACAACTGCATCAAGTGCAAGTACACCGACTGCGTAGAAGTCTGTCCGGTGGACTGCTTTTACGAAGGCCCGAATTTCCTGGTGATTCACCCGGATGAGTGCATCGACTGCGCACTGTGCGAACCAGAATGCCCTGCCGTGGCCATCTTCTCCGAAGATGAAGTCCCGGAAGAGATGCAGGAATTCATTCAGCTGAACGTTGAGTTGGCCGAAATCTGGCCGAACATCACCGAGAAGAAAGAATCGTTGCCCGATGCCGAAGAGTGGGATGGCGTCAAAGGCAAGATCAAAGACCTCGAACGCTGATTGACCCTGCGTTCCCGAAAAGGCCCCTTGCGGGCCTTTTTTGCTTTTCTGCAGGCAAAAAAGTTGATAACGCAAAAACCTGTAGGAGCCGGCTTGCTGGCGATGGATTCAAGTGCGCCGCGTCTATCCAGACAGCACGCGTTATCGTTGACCACCATCGCTGGCAAGCCAGCTCCTACAGATTCTGTGTCGTGTGAGAGAACCGGGATCACGCCACTCCTGTAGGAGCCAGCCTGCTGGCGATGGATTCAAGTACGCCGCGTTGAAGCAGGTTTCACGCGTTATCGTTAACGACCATCGCCAGCAAGCCGGCTCCTACAAATTTTGTATCGTGAGACAGAACCGGGATCACGCCACTCCTGTAGGAGCCAGCTTGCTGGCGATGGATTCAAGTGCGCCGCGTCTATCCAGACAGCACGCGTTGTCCGGTCGTTTTTCGCGGGCAAGCCTCGCTCCTACAGGGAATCGCGTTTGCTTTTGATTTTCACCACTCATCAGGCCGAGCGTTAGCTCGCCTTCAGCTTTTGATCTTGAGGTACCCGCCCCCTCGAGAGGCCGAGTGGAGGTTCTGCGCAGTGGGCAACCCGGCATGGATGCCGGGTTAGCCGCCCCCGGCCATGGATGGCCGATGGCGGCGGGCCCACGGAGCAGGACCGGAGCGAGGGCATGCCGAGCATTAGCGAGGCACCGAACGAAAGGGGCAAGAGCCCTTGGTTACTTGGGGCTTTTCCAAGTGACTCGCTGTAAGAGCGAAACCAATAGAAGCCGTTACCGCAGAAACGGATATGTACACCAGGAAGAAAACGGTCGGCTATCAAGCCGCCATCGCTAGCAAGCCAGCTCCTACAGGGGAGACCACGCAAAACTCGAAAATAAAGTGACATCCAAACCAAAAAAAAGACAAAAAAAGGGGCGGTTTGACCCGCCCACATTTTTTCCCTATTCCCTGTGTTCCTTTTCATCGTCCTGATGAATCGCATCCTGCAATGTCCTTTCCCCTCATCCTTGAAGGGCGTGTCTGTCCGTCGACACAACCTGAATACTAGAGAATTCCCGAGCAAGAGCAATTGCCCTCCGCGGCAAAAATCCGCTGTCACATGCTCCTGATTTTTATAAATACCTATAAAAATCAAAGCATTAAAAAAATCATCGGCAAACAGTAGTCGTCTTCCAGGGTGTAAAAATAGCGAACACTTACGCAAGAGTAAGCCAAGACTTACACCGCAAAACTACAAACATATCGTCATTGCAGGCGCGTCAGCCAGACAACAAAAAGCCCCGAACCAGTCGGGGCTTTTTGCATGCCGCTCAAGCGATTGGCTTATTGGAACAGCGACTCACTCGACAGGCCATTTTTCTCCAGAATCTCCCGAAGACGCTTCAGGCCTTCAACCTGAATCTGTCTGACGCGTTCCCGGGTCAGGCCAATTTCCAGGCCTACATCTTCCAGTGTGCTGCTCTCATGACCGCGCAGACCGAAGCGGCGTATCACCACCTCGCGCTGCTTGTCGGTCAGTTCCGAGAGCCATTGATCGATGCTCTGGGACAGGTCGTCATCCTGCAGCAGTTCGCATGGATCGGTCGGACGGTCGTCGGTAAGGGTGTCCAGCAGGGTTTTATCCGAATCCGGACCCAGTGAGACATCGACCGAAGAAACCCGCTCGTTCAGGCCCAGCATGCGCTTGACCTCGCCCACCGGTTTTTCCAGCAGGTTGGCGATTTCTTCGGGTGAGGGTTCATGATCGAGTTTTTGCGTCAGCTCCCGTGCGGCCCTCAGGTACACGTTAAGCTCTTTGACCACATGGATCGGCAACCGGATGGTCCGGGTCTGATTCATGATCGCGCGCTCGATGGTCTGACGAATCCACCAGGTTGCGTAGGTCGAAAAGCGGAAGCCACGTTCGGGGTCGAACTTTTCTACCGCCCGAATCAGTCCGAGGTTGCCCTCTTCGATCAGGTCCAGCAGCGACAAGCCACGATTGACATAGCGTCGGGCGATTTTCACCACCAGCCGCAGGTTGCTTTCAATCATGCGTTTGCGCCCGGCCGGATCGCCACTTTGCGACAAGCGTGCAAAGTGAACTTCTTCTTCGGGGGACAGCAGAGGGGAAAAGCCGATTTCATTGAGGTACAGCTGCGTGGCATCGAGCGCACGCGTGTAATCGATGTACTTGTGTTGCTTTAACGAGGCGGAGTGTCTGGATTTGGCACGAACGGAAGGTGGAGCAGCCCCTTCATCATTCGACATCGAATCCGTACCGATGCCGGTCTCCATCAGGAGAACCTCATCGTCGATGTCAAACTCCGGCACTTCTTTACTGAGAGCCATTGTTATAGTCCTTTGGTGAGTTCGACCTCAGGCTCAAGCGGCGCCTTTATCCTTGGCAACGCTGGAGCCTGTTCCCTCTACGTGACGGAACAGGCTGGTAACAAATCAACGACGTGGCAGGAACTGCAGCGGATCTACAGGTTTACCTTGTCGGCGAATCTCAAAATGCAGTTTCACCCGGTCTGTACCCGTTGACCCCATTTCGGCAATTGTCTGTCCGACCTTGACCTGCTGCCCCTCCCGAACCAACAGCCTGCGGTTGTGACCGTAGGCACTGACGTAGGTGTCGCTGTGTTTGATGATGACCAATTCGCCGTAGCCCCTTAAGCCACTCCCGGCGTATACCACCGTCCCATCAGACGCAGCTAAAACAGGCTGTCCCAAATCCCCGGCGATATCAATTCCTTTATTCAAACTACCGTTTGAAGAGAATTTTCCAATGAGAATGCCATTAGAAGGCCACCCCCAGCCGGTCGGGGCCGGGCCTGCAGGAGGCATCGGAGCGGGTGCTGGCTTGTTGGCGACGGACGGTGCAACCACCGTTGTCGTCGTAGTTGCGCCATTTGGCTGGCGCCGGATTACTGTGGTTTTACTCGACGATGAAGGCGCCGAATCGGCCGGGCTGGCCACCGCCGCCGGCGTTGAACCGGTGCGACCGTCAAAGCGAATCGTCTGACCCGGATGTATCGTGTAAGGCGCAGGAATGTTGTTGCGTGCGGCGAGGGCTTTGTAGTCCCAGCCGTAGCGAAAGGCGATGGAGAACAAGGTGTCTTTAGGTCGAACCACATACTGACCCGTGGTCACTGCCGGACGCTGGGCCACGGCATTGTTGCGATCGACGACGCGTACGTCGCTCGACTTGTTGCTGGAACAACCGACCAGCAAGGTACTCAAGACTAGGCCAGTCACCAGGCGCTGAAAGCTCGTTATACCCATTCGCTGCGCAATGACTGTGAGACTCACCCGCCGCTCCCTTTGTGGTGGCTGAAATATTGAATTGCCGTGCTCCCGGCATGAAGTGTCACCAGTATAACGGGCTGTGCAGGCTTTACCTTTAATGAAGCGAAGCACACGTTTGCTACCTGACGATGAAACCCGTTTAACCGATCGACGCCGCTGTAAGACAGAGGTAATCGAAGAGAATTCACAGCGCCCGGACAAATGCTCAGGCCAGGGGGCCGTTGAGCAATGGAACGAAACGCACCGGCCCCAGAACACGCCTGGAAAACCCGTGTTCTTCGCGGATGATCAGCATCAACTGTTGCACTTCACCCGAACCGACCGGTATGACCAGTCGCCCTCCAGGTGCCAACTGATCGAGCAAGGCCTGAGGTACATCGGTCGCCACCGCCGTCACGATAATGCCGTTGTACGGCGCCAGCGCAGGCCAGCCTTCCCAACCATCGCCCCAGCGGAAAACCACATTGCGCAAGTTCAGATCAACCAGGCGTTCCTTGGCCCGGTCCTGCAGAACCTTGATGCGTTCGACGGAAAAAACCCGCTCGACCAGTTGCGACAGGATTGCGGTCTGATAACCCGACCCTGTGCCGATTTCCATTACCTTGTCCAGAGGCCCCGCCTCCAGCAGCAGCTCGCTCATGCGGGCCACCATGTAAGGCTGGGAGATCGTCTGGTTGTTACCGATCGGCAACGCCGTGTCTTCGTAGGCACGGTGCGCCAGCGCTTCGTCGACAAACAGGTGTCGTGGCGTAAGGCGGATCACTTCCAGCACCTTGGTGTTGGAAATGCCTTCCTCGTACAACCGCTGAATCAGACGCTCGCGGGTACGTTGCGAGGTCATCCCGATACCGCGATGCATCGGGTCTTGTTCACGAGCCATCAGCGCAGTCCCTCCAGCCAGCCGTCGAGACTTGCGAAAGCATCATTGAAGGTGCGATCCAGTTGCAGCGGCGTGATGGATACATAGCCTTGCATCACCGCATGGAAGTCGGTGCCCGGGCCGCCGTCTTCGGCGTCCCCGGCGGCGGCGATCCAGTAACCGGACTTGCCGCGCGGGTCGACCACTTTCATCGGTGCCGCGGCGCGGGCGCGATGGCCGAGGCGCGTCAGCTGGATTCCGCGGATGTGGTCCAGCGGCAAATTGGGAATGTTCACGTTCAGCACCGTGCGCGGTGGCAGGTCAAGGTCAGCGTGGGCTTCCACCAGTTTGCGCGCAAAGTAAGCGGCTGTGGGAAGGTTCTCGACCTGCCGTGAGACCAACGAAAAGGCAAACGATGGCCGCTTCAGGAAACGCCCCTCGAGGGCCGCTGCCACGGTACCGGAATACAACACATCGTCCCCCAGGTTGGCGCCCAGGTTAATGCCGGAAACCACCATGTCCGCTTCGCGCTCCAGCAAGCCGTTGAGGCCCAGGTGCACGCAATCGGTCGGTGTGCCATTAAGGCTGATAAAGCCGTTGGCCAGGGTTTGCGGGTGCAACGGACGGTCGAGCGTCAGCGAACTGCTGGCGCCGCTTTTGTCCTGGTCCGGGGCGATAACCACGCATTCGGTGTAATCCGCCAGCGCAGCATAAAGCGCGGCGAGACCGGGTGCGGTTACCCCATCGTCGTTAGAAATCAGAATACGCATGGGCTGTCCGTCTGCCCCACCGGCACCAGATCAACAAGCTCGCGCACCAATACAGTGGCAAAGCATCCGGCCGGCAGGACGAATTCCAGTTGCAGAATGTCAGGCTCGGGATAATGCCACGTCAACCCACCAATGGGCAGCCGCAGGATGCGACGTTCGTGGCTCATTCCGGCATTAATCAACCAATCGCGAAGGTCTGCTTCGCGGGCGGCGATTGCCTGCTCCAGTTCATGGACAGCGCCCATCGCCGGCGAGTCACCTTCACCCCACTGCGGGCCGGTCGGGTGCAGGTCTAGAATCGCCAGTCGCGGGTCGCTGCACTCGGCCTCACCGGCCGGAAAAAAACTGCGGCTGTCGGTAAACGCCAACAGATCGCCAACCTGCGCTTGCTGCCAGGTGCCATCAGCAACGCGCGCCGCCAACACTTGGTTAAACAGAAAACTGCGGGCGGTGGAAAGCAGACGCGAACGCACGTTGCGCTGCTCCGGCAAGGCCTTGCGCGCGGCCCAGCTACGGGCATCGACCACGTTGCCACCGTCAAAGCCGAAACGCTGGGCGCCGAAATAATTCGGAATACCTTGTTTGGCGATCAGTTGCAGACGCGCATCGATCGCCGCTTTGTCGCCAGCGAATTGCGTGAGACGCAAGGTGAAACCGTTGGCCGAGTGGGCACCGCGTTGCAGCTTGCGTTTGTGCCGACCGGTCTTGAGGATTTTCAGCGTATCGTTTTCCGCCGCCGACAGATCAGGGTCAGCCTTGCCCGGCAGTTGCACGCTGAACCACTGACGCGTCAACGCCTGACGATCCTTGAGACCGGCGTAACTGACGGTGCGCAACGGCACGCCCGCCGCCTTGGCGATTCGACGTGCTGCCTCTTCGGTATTCAGGCCGCGTTTTTCCACCCAGATCCACAGGTGCTCGCCGTCGCCGCTGAGAGGAATATTGAGGACTTCATCGACCTGGAAATCTTCCGCCGTAGCTTTCAGTACAGCGGTGCCGAGGGCTTCACCATAGGCACGCGGGCCAAGCAATTGCAGTTCGTTCATGCGCGCAGCAACAAGGCAACGGAGTGCACGGCAATACCTTCTTCGCGACCGACAAAGCCGAGCTTTTCGGTGGTGGTAGCTTTCACGTTCACTTGATCCAACTCAACTTGAAGATCCGCGGCAATCAGCGCACGCATCGATTCGATATGCGGGGCCATTTTTGGCGCCTGGGCGACGATGGTGTTATCGACGTTGCCGACCTTCCAGCCCTTGGCGTGGACCAGTGCGACGACATGACGCAACAGCACACGGCTGTCGGCACCCTTGAATGTCGGGTCGGTGTCCGGGAAATGCTTGCCGATATCACCCAGCGCAGCAGCGCCGAGCAAGGCATCGCTCAAGGCGTGCAGCAGGACGTCACCGTCGGAATGAGCGAGCAGCCCGAAGCCGTGTGCAATGCGCACGCCGCCCAGAGTAATGAAATCGCCTTCAGCGAAACGGTGCACATCATAGCCGTGGCCAATACGCATAAAAAAAACGCCCCGATTTTTGTCAGGGCGTGATTCTACCTGCTTTGTCAGTCATTAGGCGCTTAGAGCACGTCCATGATGCTGCAAGTGTTCATCGATGAAGCTGGCGATGAAGAAATAGCTGTGGTCGTAGCCCGGTTGCAAGCGCAACGTCAGCGGATGACCGGCCAGTTTGGCCGCCTGTTGCAGGGCTTCAGGCTTGAGCTGGGTGGCGAGAAAATCATCTCGATCACCTTGGTCGACCAACAGCGGCAGCTTCTCGTCAGCCTCGGCAATCAGCGCACAGGCATCCCACTCGCGCCACTTCGAACGGTCTTCGCCCAGGTAACGGGAAAAGGCTTTCTGACCCCACGGGCAATCCATCGGATTGTTGATCGGCGAGAACGCCGACACCGACTGATAACGCCCCGGATTGCGCAACGCACAGACCAGCGCGCCGTGACCGCCCATGGAGTGGCCGCTGATACCGCGCTTGTCCGAAGCCGGGAAATGGGCTTCGACCAATGCCGGCAATTCCTGCACGACATAGTCATGCATCCGATAGTGCCGCGACCAGGGTTCCTGCGTGGCATTCAGATAAAACCCGGCGCCGAGGCCGAAGTCCCAGGCACCGTCCGGATCACCCGGCACATCGGGACCGCGCGGGCTGGTGTCCGGGGCAACGATGATCAACCCAAGCTCGGCGGCCATGCGCATGGCGCCGGCCTTTTGCATGAAGTTTTCGTCGGTGCAGGTCAGGCCGGACAACCAGTACAGCACCGGCAGTTTGCCGCCCTGCTCCGCTTGCGGCGGCAGGTACACGGCAAACACCATGTCGCAACCGAGCACGTCGGAGCGGTGCCGGTAGCGTTTGTGCCAGCCGCCGAAGCTTTTCTGGCAGGAGATATTTTCCAGGCTCATGACCGACCTCAGAAATGAATGACGGAACGGATGCTTTTTCCTTCATGCATCAGGTCGAAAGCCTTGTTGATATCTTCCAGGCCCATGGTGTGGGTGATGAACGTATCCAGCGGGATTTCGCCGGTCTCGGCCATTTCGACATAGCTCGGCAATTCGGTACGACCGCGCACACCGCCGAACGCCGAACCGCGCCAGACGCGACCGGTGACCAACTGGAATGGGCGGGTAGCGATTTCCTGACCGGCACCGGCGACGCCGATGATCACCGACTCGCCCCAGCCTTTGTGGCAGCACTCAAGTGCGGCGCGCATCAATTGGACATTGCCGATGCACTCGAAGGAAAAGTCGACGCCGCCATCGGTCATGTCGACGATGACTTCCTGGATCGGACGGTCGAAGTCTTTCGGGTTCACGCAGTCGGTTGCACCCAACTGTTTGGCGATCTCGAATTTGGCCGGGTTGATGTCGATGGCGATGATGCGCGCAGCCTTGGCTTTTACCGCGCCAATGACCGCCGACAGACCAATACCGCCAAGACCGAAAATCGCCACGGTATCACCCGGTTTCACCTTGGCTGTATTGAGTACCGCGCCAATGCCGGTGGTGACGCCGCAGCCCAGCAGGCAGACTTTTTCCAGCGGCGCTTCTTTAGGAATCTTGGCGACGGAAATTTCCGGCAGCACGGTGTATTCGGAGAACGTCGAGGTGCCCATGTAGTGGAAAATCGGCTGGCCCTTGTAGGAAAAACGCGTGGTGCCATCTGGCATCAGGCCTTTGCCCTGGGTCGCACGAATCGCCTGGCACAGGTTGGTCTTGCCCGACAGGCAGAATTTGCACTGGCGGCATTCCGGGGTGTACAGCGGGATCACATGATCGCCGACAGCGACCGAGGTCACGCCCTCGCCGATCGCTTCAACCACCGCGCCACCTTCATGACCGAGGATCGACGGGAAGATACCTTCCGGGTCAGCGCCCGACAGGGTGTAGGCATCGGTATGACAGACACCGGAGGCAACCACACGCAACAGAACTTCACCGGCCTTGGGCAGGGCGACATCGACTTCAACGATCTCGAGGGGTTTCTTGGCCTCGAAGGCAACGGCGGCGCGCGACTTGATCATGTTGGTTCTCCAGTGAATAAAACGAGACAGTGAGTGTAATACAGCGCCTTACGGTGAATAATCCGGACAAAAGCAAAACATTATTGCCACACAGGGATAATCGTTAATGTCCGAGAACCGCTGGGAAGGTATCGACGAGTTCGTCGCCGTGGCCGAGTGCAGCCAGTTTACGGCGGCGGCGGAGCGTCTTGGGGTGTCTTCCTCCCACATCAGTCGCCAAATAGTACGCCTCGAAGAACGCCTTCAGACGCGCCTGCTTTATCGCAGCACCCGGCGAGTCACGCTGACCGAAGCCGGGCAAACGTTTTTGCAGCATTGCCAACGGTTGCAGGACGGTCGTGAAGAGGCACTCAGAGCTGTCGGCGACCTGACCAGCGAGCCCAAAGGCATGTTGCGCATGACCTGCGCGGTGGCCTACGGCGAGCGCTTTATCGTGCCGCTGGTGACGCGATTCATGGGGCTTTATCCGCAACTGCGGATTGATATCGAGCTGAGCAACCGTCAACTCGACCTGGTGCATGAAGGCCTGGACCTGGCGATCCGCCTCGGCCGCCTTCAGGACTCGCGACTGGTCGCCACGCGACTGGCACCGCGACGCATGTATTTGTGCGCGTCTCCGTCCTACCTGGAACGGTATGGTCGCCCACATAGCTTGTCGGAATTGAGCCGCCACAACTGCCTCATCGGTAGTTCGGACCTGTGGCAACTGGAACAGAACGGGCGGGAATTTTCCCAGCGGGTGCAGGGAAACTGGCGTTGCAACAGTGGGCAAGCGGTGCTGGATGCGGCGTTACAGGGCGTCGGGCTCTGTCAGCTGCCGGATTACTACGTGCTGGAGCATCTGAAAACCGGGGATTTGATTTCGCTGCTGGAGGCTCATCAGCCGCCGAATACTGCCGTTTGGGCGCTTTATCCACAGCAGCGGCATCTGTCGCCGAAGGTGCGCAAGTTGGTGGATTATTTGAAGGAAGGGCTGGCTGAGCGGCCGGAGTATCGAAGCTAGACGGTTGCTGGTGTGCCAGGAAGAAATCGAGTGCCTGGACTACCGCTATCGCGAGCAGGCTCACTCCTACAGTGGACGGGGACGAACACACATCTTGTGTACACCGTTGAACCCTGTAGGAGTGAGCCTGCTCGCGATCGGGGATAACACTGACCCCAAGTCAATCAGCGGCGGTTAGCCCAGCGCTGTCTCAACCATTCAAGATCTTCGGGACGTGTGACCTTGAGATTGTCGGAACGCCCTTCGATAAGGCGTGGCGATGAACCAGCCCACTCCATCGCCGACGCTTCATCAGTGATCACCGCATCCGCCACCAGACTGTCCGCCAACGCCCGATGCAACGCGCCAAGTCGAAACATCTGCGGCGTATACGCCTGCCAGATCACGCTGCGGTCCACGGTTTCAACGACACGACCGTGCTTGTCGACCCGCTTCAGGGTATCGCGTGCCGGAACCGCCAGCAGCCCGCCGACCGGATCGTCAGCCAGTTCAACCAGCAACTTGTCCAGATCATCGCGGCTCAGATTCGGCCGCGCCGCATCGTGGACCAACACCCAATCCTCATCGTCCGCACCCAACGCATGCAAGTGCAGCAAGGCATTGAGCACCGACCCGGAACGCTCGGCGCCACCGTCAACGCGTTGAATACGCGAATCGCCAGCGCATGCCAGATTGGGCCAATAAGGATCATCAACAGCCAGACTGACCACCAGTCCCTTCAGGGAAGGATGATCAAGGAAACAGCCAAGGCTGTGTTCAAGAATAGTGCGCCCGCCCAGGTGCAAATATTGCTTGGGACGGTCTGCGGCCATACGGGCACCGACGCCCGCGGCAGGGATAACGGCCCAGAAGGCCGGTAACGAGGAATTCATTGAGCCAACTGGTAAAGGGTTTCACCGTCCTTGACCATGCCCAACTCATGGCGAGCCCGCTCTTCAACGGTCTCCATGCCTTTTTTCAACTCACTGACTTCGGCGTCCATGACCCGATTGCGCTCCAGCAAGCCTTCGTTCTCTGCGTGTTGATCCGCGATCTGCTGAGTCAGCTCGGCCACTTGCGCCAGACTGCCATTACCCACCCACAGGCGGTATTGCAGGCCAGCCAGCAACAAGAGCAAGACGAGGAACAACCAATTGGGACTGCGCATCGAATATCAGGTATCCAGTGAAAAAAGACAGCCATGCCAAAACTTTGAAGCTTCTGATAGCACGAAGCCTGGAAAATCCAGGCTTGTGCTCTTAAGGCATCAGATTAGTGGCAAAAACGTCGCTGTCGCGATTTTTCCGACACAATCCGGTGTCTTTTTACCTTCTACAGCTTAACCGCGGAACTCGCTGCGGCCGTTGTACTTGGCTTTGCCGTTCAACTGCTCTTCGATACGCAGCAGTTGGTTGTACTTGGAAACGCGATCGGAACGGCACAGGGAGCCGGTCTTGATCTGGCCAGCCGAAGTGCCCACAGCCAGGTCGGCAATGGTCGAATCTTCGGTTTCGCCGGAGCGGTGCGAGATCACGGCGGTGTAACCGGCGGCCTTGGCCATCTGGATGGCTTCCAGGGTTTCGGTCAGGGTGCCGATCTGGTTGAACTTGATCAGGATCGAGTTGGCGATCTTTTTATCGATACCTTCTTTCAGGATCTTGGTGTTGGTTACGAACAGGTCGTCGCCTACCAGCTGGGTTTTCTCGCCGATCTTGTCGGTGAGGATTTTCCAGCCAGCCCAGTCGGACTCGTCCAGGCCATCTTCGATGGAGATGATCGGGTAACGCTCGGTCAGGCCTTTCAGGTAATCGGCGAAACCTTCAGCGGTGAACACCTGGCCTTCGCCGGACAGGTTGTACTTGCCGTCTTCGTAGAACTCGCTGGCCGCGCAGTCCAGTGCCAGGGTCACGTCGGTGCCCAGCTTGTAACCAGCGTTGGCCACGGCTTCGGAGATCACTTTCAAAGCGTCTTCGTTGGAAGCCAGGTTCGGTGCGAAACCACCTTCGTCACCGACGGCAGTGCTCAGGCCACGGGCCTTCAACACAGCTTTGAGGTGATGGAAAATCTCGGTGCCCATGCGCAGACCTTCCGAGAAAGACTTGGCGCCAACCGGCTGAACCATGAATTCCTGGATGTCGACGTTGTTATCGGCGTGCTCGCCACCGTTGATGATGTTCATCATCGGAACCGGCATCGAGTAAACACCCGGGGTACCGTTCAGGTTGGCGATGTGTGCGTACAGCGGCAGGTCCTGGTCCTGAGCTGCTGCCTTGGCCGCGGCCAGGGAAACGGCGAGGATCGCGTTGGCGCCCAGGGAGCCTTTGTTTTCAGTACCGTCCAGCTTGATCATCGCGTGATCCAGCGCTTTCTGGTCGCTTGGATCTGTACCTTTCAACAGGTCGCGGATCGGACCGTTGATGTTGGCGACGGCTTTCAGAACGCCTTTGCCCAGGTAACGGCTCTTGTCGCCATCACGCAGCTCGAGCGCTTCACGCGAGCCAGTGGAAGCACCGGACGGCGCGCAAGCGCTGCCGATGATGCCGTTATCGAGAAGCACGTCCGCTTCCACGGTGGGGTTGCCACGGGAGTCGAGAACTTCACGACCTTTGATGTCGACGATTTTTGCCATTGTTGTAAACACTCCAAAGTTGACGAAAACGACGCAGCTGAAGGAAATCTTTTATCGCCGGCAAGTGATGTGCAACGGGCAGACTTGCGGACGATAAGGCTCAGGCCCGAGGGCCTGAGCAACAAATCGTGCGGTACTTTACCGGAGAAATGAGGATTACGCGGTTTCTACCGTCGGAAAACTCTTCACCAGTTCGTCCAAAGCTTTGAGCTGGGCCAGGAATGGCTCCAGTTTGTCCAGACGCAAGGCGCAAGGGCCGTCGCATTTGGCGTTGTCCGGGTCCGGGTGTGCTTCGAGGAACAGACCGGCCAGTGACTGGCTGATCCCGGCTTTCGCCAGATCGAGGACCTGGGCGCGACGACCGCCGGCGGAATCGGCACGACCGCCAGGCATTTGCAGCGCGTGGGTCACGTCGAAGAACACCGGGTACTCGAACTGCTTCATGATGCCGAAGCCGAGCATGTCGACCACCAGGTTGTTGTAGCCGAAGCTCGAACCACGCTCGCAGAGGATCAACTGATCGTTACCCGCTTCCACGCACTTGTTCAGGATGTGTTTCATTTCCTGAGGTGCGAGGAACTGGGCTTTCTTGATGTTGATCACCGCACCGGTCTTGGCCATCGCGACCACGAGGTCGGTCTGGCGCGACAGGAAGGCCGGCAGCTGGATGATGTCGCAGATTTCAGCGACGACCGCGGCCTGTTCAGGCTCGTGGACGTCGGTGATGATCGGCACGCCGAAGGCTTGCTTGATGTCCTGGAAAATCCGCATGCCCTCTTCCAGGCCGGGGCCACGGTAAGAGGTCACGGAGGAACGGTTGGCCTTGTCGAAGCTGGCCTTGAACACGTAAGGGATACCGAGTTTCTCGGTAACCTTCACGTACTCTTCGCAGACCTGCATCGCCATGTCGCGGCTTTCCAGCACGTTCATGCCACCGAAAAGCACCATTGGCTTGTCGTTGGCAATCTCGATATCGCCTACGCGGATGATCTTCTGCGCCATAAGGTTCAAGCCTTCTTCTGGTGTTGAGCCAAAGCTGCTTTGACGAAGCCGCTGAACAACGGGTGACCGTCGCGTGGCGTCGAGGTGAACTCAGGGTGGAACTGGCAAGCGACGAACCATGGATGATCCGGGGCTTCGACCACTTCAACCAGCGCGCCATCACCGGAGCGACCGGAGATTTTCAGACCGGCTTCCATGATTTTCGGCAGCAGGTTGTTGTTCACTTCGTAGCGGTGACGGTGACGCTCGACGATCACGTCCTTGCCGTAGCAGCCGTGGACCAGGGAACCCGGCTCCAGCAGGCAATCCTGCGCGCCGAGACGCATGGTGCCGCCCAGATCGGAGGTTTCGGTACGGGTTTCGACGGCGCCGGTGGCGTCTTCCCACTCGGTGATCAGACCCACGACCGGGTGACCGCTTGCACGATCGAACTCGGTGGAGTTGGCGTCTTTCCAGCCCATGACGTTACGAGCGAACTCGATGACCGCTACTTGCATGCCCAGGCAGATGCCGAGGTACGGAACCTTGTTTTCGCGAGCGTACTGGACGGCGGTGATCTTGCCTTCCACGCCACGCAGACCGAAGCCGCCAGGCACCAGAATCGCGTCGACGCCTTCCAGCAGCGCGGTGCCCTGGTTTTCGATGTCTTCGGAATCGATGTAGCGCAGGTTGACCTTGGTACGGTTGCTGATGCCGGCGTGACTCATCGCTTCGATCAGCGACTTGTAGGCGTCCAGCAATTCCATGTACTTGCCGACCATGGCGATGGTGACTTCGTGCTCAGGATTGAGCTTGGCGTCAACCACGGCTTCCCACTCGGACAGATCGGCACCGCCGCATTGCAGGCCGAAACGCTCGACCACAAAATCATCCAGGCCTTGCGAATGCAGGATGCCCGGGATCTTGTAGATGGTGTCGGCGTCTTCCAGCGCGATTACCGCACGTTCTTCAACGTTGGTGAATTGCGCGATCTTGCGACGCGAGGAGATGTCGATCGGGTGATCGGAGCGGCACACCAGCACGTCAGGTTGCAGGCCGATGGAGCGCAGCTCCTTGACCGAGTGCTGGGTTGGCTTGGTTTTGGTTTCGCCGGCAGTGGCGATGTACGGCACCAGTGTCAGGTGCATCAGCATCGCGCGCTTGGCGCCGACTTCGAAACGCAGCTGGCGGATGGCTTCGAGGAACGGTTGGGATTCGATGTCACCCACGGTGCCACCGATCTCGACCATGGCCACGTCGGCATCGCCGGCGCCCTTGATGATCCGGCGCTTGATTTCGTCGGTGATGTGCGGGATCACCTGGATGGTCGCGCCCAGGTAATCACCACGGCGCTCTTTGCGCAGGACGTGTTCGTAGACACGGCCGGTGGTGAAGTTGTTGTTCTGGGTCATGGTCGTGCGGATGAACCGCTCGTAGTGACCCAGGTCCAGGTCGGTCTCGGCGCCGTCGTGGGTGACGAACACTTCACCGTGCTGGAACGGGCTCATGGTGCCCGGATCGACGTTGATGTACGGATCCAGCTTCAGCATGGTGACCTTAAGTCCCCGCGCCTCCAGGATGGCCGCCAATGAAGCCGATGCAATGCCTTTCCCCAATGAAGAAACAACACCGCCCGTGACGAATATGTAGCGCGTCATGAAAAACCCTAGAAGTCTGCGTTAAAGCGGTCCGAGCCGCCGGGGAAAGCGAAGGAAGGCCGAAGCCCCCGATCACCTGCATTAATCACAGTGCACCTTTCAAAAAAACCGCCGCGTTGGGACAGACCGGAAGATGAAACACCGGTACGTTGCTCGCTACACATTTTTTGGAATCGCCCAGCAAAGACTGCTTGGTAATCGGCAACTCCTGCAATTCAGGCGAATCCACAGAAGTTGTATCAAGAAGGGAGCGTAGTCTACCGGAAAGCCCCTTTCAGCTCAAACCTTGATCTTCGTTCGGTGGCTGCCAATGCAAATTCCAGCCGTCCTGCTCACTGCCATTCAAACCTTGCAGCCTCGCCACCGCCAACAATTGCTCGCCCTGATAGAGCAGCGGCAATCTGCCACGGACGAAGCCCGGGACCCCACGTTCGTTGAGCAAACGCTTCAGATCACGATGGCCGCGCTCGGGCAGACTCATGACCTCACCCCCTTCACGATAGCGGATATGCAGCGGGCCATCGGGGGTTTGACCGGTGAGCGAGAGCACGCCGTTATCTGGCAACGCCAGTGATCTCGAGGGATAAGGCCAATCAGGCGCGGGCGGCGGCGTTCGCAGCCAGCAGCCCGACAACCACCAGATCCGCCCGTTCGCCCGATGCAATTCCCCATCGGCCAAGCGCCAGACCGGAGAGGCATCCGCGGCAGCATCACGAAAATCTTCCCAACCCGACCAATGGTCGCTATCCGGTAAACGGGTCAATGCCGAGAGCCAGTGACTCACTGCATTTCGCTGGCGAGCGGCGGACAGGCTGACAAGCGTAGAAAGCTCAAGTGACGGCACACCCAGCCAATCGAATTCACTGATGGAGCCGGCCTGGGCCAGATCGATTTGCGCCAACTCATCGAGCAATTCCTGCGCTTCGCTCAGATGCGCGGCGCTGCGAGCCATAGTCGCCATCGCTTGAGGCCAGCGTTCGGTCAGCACCGGGAACACCTGATTGCGCAAGTAATTACGCGAGAAACGTCGATCCTCATTGGAAGGATCCTCGATCCAGCTCAATGAGTACTCGTTCGCGTACCCCTCCAACTCTGCTCGCGTGACATCGAGCAAGGGTCGCAGCAGATGCCCTTTGCCCAACACACGTTGACGTGGCATCCCTGACAACCCTCTCACCCCTGCCCCACGCAGCAATCGGAACAACAGGGTTTCCGCCTGATCATCACGATGCTGGGCGGTCAACAGCACTTCATTGGCTTGAGTAGCCTCGATGAACGCGCCATAGCGCGCGTCACGGGCTGCACGCTCAAGGCTGGCGCCGGGCTGAACCTGGACGTGAACGACCTGTAGCGGTATTCCCAGCGCATCACAGACTGACTGGCAATGCTCCGGCCACGCATCGGCCACAGACTGGAGGCCGTGATGAATGTGGATAGCTTTCAGCTCAGGGAGGTGTTCGGTTTTGGCGAGATGGGCGAGAAGGTGCAAAAGGACCGTGGAGTCGAGTCCACCGGAGAAGGCGATGAGCCATTTCGCAGCATTGCGCCACGGGTTCAGATTCATCAAAAGCCGGGAAGGCAAATCAATCGTGGGCCGATCCATATCTTTCCCTTTGCACAAATCAAATGTGGGAGCGAGCCTGCTCGCGATTGCGGTCAAACAGCCAACCGATTAGTTGAATGTTAAACCGCAATCGCGAGCAGGCTCGCTCCCACAGGGGTATTGCGCGCCCGGCTTAGAGACCGTAGCTCATCAGTCGCTCGTAACGGCGCTTGAGCAGCGCGTCGTTATCGAACTTCTTCAGCATCGCCAGTTGCGAGGTCAGCTCGGCACGGATCGATGCAGCGGCCGCCACCGGGTCGCGATGAGCGCCGCCCAGAGGCTCGCCGATCACTTTGTCAACGATGCCCAGGCCTTTCAGGCGCTCGGCGGTGATGCCCATGGCTTCAGCGGCATCCGGCGCTTTTTCGGCGGTTTTCCACAGAATCGACGCACAACCTTCCGGCGAGATCACCGCGTAGGTCGAGTACTGCAGCATGTTCAACTGATCGCACACGCCGATTGCCAGTGCACCACCGGAACCACCTTCACCGATGACGGTGGCGATGATCGGGGTTTTCAGGCGAGCCATGACACGCAGGTTCCAGGCAATCGCTTCGCTCTGGTTGCGCTCTTCAGCGTCGATGCCCGGGTAAGCACCCGGCGTGTCGATGAAGGTCAGGATCGGCATTTTGAAGCGCTCGGCCATTTCCATCAGGCGGCACGCCTTGCGGTAGCCTTCCGGACGCGGCATGCCGAAGTTGCGGCGAACCTTCTCGCGCACTTCGCGGCCTTTCTGGTGACCGATGATCATCACCGGCTGGTCGTCCAGACGGGCCACGCCGCCAACGATGGCAGCGTCGTCAGAGAAGTGACGGTCGCCGTGCAGCTCGTCGAACTCGGTGAAGATGTGTTCGATGTAGTCCAGGGTATATGGACGTTTCGGGTGACGCGCCAGACGCGCGATCTGCCAGCTGGTCAGCTTGCCGAAGATGTCTTCGGTCAGCGTGCTGCTTTTGTCCTGCAGGCGGGAGATCTCATCGCCGATATTCAGCGAATTGTCGTTACCGACCAAGCGCAACTCTTCGATCTTGGCTTGCAGGTCGGCGATCGGCTGTTCGAAATCTAGAAAATTCGGGTTCATAGGCGTCCGTCTTGGGTCGACGTCCAAGAGAGCTTGGGCCGGCCGGTTGTCTATTCGCGCCCTACCTTAAGGGAGAGGCGCGTTCAGGTCGAGATTAAAAATTCAGGTCGAGATCAGGGCGTTCAGTTGCTACCTGACCGTCAACGGTATTGGAGGAAGACGTTGTCTCGCCCGAACTGGTCACGCAAGGCTTGAATCAACGCATCCGCCGGGTCGATTCGCCAGGTCTCGCCGAACTGCAGCAAGGCCTTCGCATCGGGGCTCGTGTACTCCATGGTGATCGGGCACGCACCTCGGTGACGCTTGAACAGCTCACCCAGCCAGCGTAGCTGATCGCCTTTCAAATCCTTGGTCTGCAGCTTCAAGCGCAGACTTTCGGCCAGGTTGGTGCGCGCATCTTCCATGCTCATCACCCGCTTGACCCGCAGGCGCAAACCGCCGGAGAAATCGTCGTTGCTGACTTCGCCCTCGACAACAACCATCGCATCAGTCTGCAACAGCGACTGCGCCGAATGGAACGCATCGGCAAACAACGAAGCTTCGATCCGCCCAGAACGATCGTCAAGGGTGATGAACCCCATCTTGTCGCCCTTTTTGTTCTTCATCACACGCAGGGCGATGATCATGCCCGCGACGGTCTGTGTATCGCGAGCCGGCTTCAGGTCGATGATGCGCTGACGGGCAAAACGGCGGATTTCACCTTCGTATTCGTCGATCGGGTGACCGGTCAGGTACAGGCCCAGGGTGTCTTTCTCCCCTTTCAGGCGCTCCTTCAGGGTCAACTCTTTCGCCTTGCGGTGATTGGCGTAGACGTCGGCGTCTGCCTCGACGAACAGCCCGCCAAACAGATCGGCGTGACCACTGTCGTGGGTACGAGCGGTTTGTTCGGCGGCCTTGATCGCCCCTTCCATCGCATTCAGCAGCACTGCGCGGTTTTGGTCGATGCTCGCTTGATAGGCTTTAGGTTCGTCATGGAAATACGGGCCCAGACGATCCAGTGCACCGCTGCGGATCAAACCGTCGAGGGTGCGCTTGTTGATGCGCTTGAGGTCGACACGGGCGCAGAAATCGAACAGATCCTTGAACGGACCGTCCTGACGCGCCTCGGTGATCGCCTCTACCGGGCCTTCGCCCACACCCTTGATCGCGCCGAGGCCGTAAATGATGCGGCCTTCGTCGTTCACCGTGAACTTGAACTCCGAAGTATTCACATCCGGCGCGTCGAGACGCAGCTTCATGGTGCGAATTTCTTCGATCAAGGTCACGACCTTGTCGGTGTTGTGCATATCCGCCGACAGTACCGCGGCCATGAACGGCGCCGGGTAGTGCGTTTTCAGCCACGCGGTCTGGTACGACACCAGCCCGTAGGCGGCGGAGTGGGATTTGTTGAAGCCGTAACCGGCGAATTTCTCTACCAGGTCGAAAATGTTACCGGCCAGGTCGGCTTCGATATTGTTGGTCTTGCAACCTTCAATGAAACCGCCGCGCTGCTTGGCCATTTCTTCGGGCTTTTTCTTACCCATGGCCCGCCGCAGCATGTCCGCACCGCCGAGGGTGTAACCGGCCATGACCTGGGCGATCTGCATCACCTGTTCCTGATACAGGATGATGCCGTAAGTCGGCGCCAGTACCGGCTTCAGGCCTTCGTACTGGTAATCCGAGTGCGGGTACGCGAGTTCGGCGCGACCGTGCTTACGGTTGATAAAGTCGTCAACCATGCCGGATTGCAAGGGGCCCGGACGGAACAGGGCCACCAGTGCGATCAAGTCTTCCAGGCAGTCGGGCTTGAGCTTTTTGATCAGCTCTTTCATGCCGCGCGACTCGAGCTGGAACACCGCGGTGGTTTCCGCTTTTTGCAGCAGCGTGTAGGTCGGCTTGTCGTCCAGCGGGATGAACGCGATGTCCAGCGGCGGTTCGTTGACCTTGGCGCGGTCGCGGTTGATGGTTTTCAGCGCCCAGTCGATGACCGTCAGGGTCCGCAGACCGAGGAAGTCGAACTTCACCAGACCGGCGGCTTCAACGTCGTCCTTGTCGAACTGGGTTACCAGGCCGTCACCGGCCTCATCGCAATAGATCGGCGAGAAATCGGTCAGCTTGGTCGGCGCGATTACCACGCCACCGGCGTGTTTACCGACGTTACGCACGACGCCTTCAAGCTTGCGCGCCATTTCCCAGATTTCCGCGGCTTCTTCATCGACCTTGATGAAGTCACGCAGGATTTCTTCCTGTTCGTAGGCTTTTTCCAGGGTCATGCCGACTTCGAACGGAATCATCTTCGACAGACGATCCGCCAGGCCGTAGGACTTGCCTTGGACCCGCGCCACGTCACGGACCACAGCCTTGGCAGCCATGGAACCGAAAGTGATGATCTGGCTTACCGCGTTGCGCCCGTATTTCTCGGCCACGTAGTCGATCACGCGGTCACGACCGTCCATACAGAAGTCAACGTCGAAGTCGGGCATGGAGACCCGTTCCGGGTTAAGGAACCGTTCGAACAGCAGGTCATATTCCAGCGGGTCGAGGTCGGTGATCTTCTGTACATAGGCCACCAGCGATCCGGCACCCGATCCACGGCCAGGGCCTACCGGCACACCGTTGCTCTTGGCCCACTGGATAAAGTCCATAACGATCAGGAAGTAACCGGGGAAGCCCATCTGGATGATGATATCCAGCTCGAAATTCAACCGGTCGACGTAGACCTGGCGCTTGGCTTCATAGTCTTCGGTGGTGTCCTTGGGCAGCAGAACGGTCAGCCGTTCTTCCAGGCCATCGAAGGACACCTTGCGGAAATATTCGTCGATGGTCATGCCATCGGGAATCGGGAAGTTGGGCAGGAAGTGCGTGCCCAGCTTCACTTCGATGTTGCAGCGCTTGGCGATCTCGACGGTGTTTTCCAGCGCCTCGGGAATGTCGCTGAACAGCTCGGCCATTTCCTCGGCGCTTTTGAGGTATTGCTGATCGCTGTAATTCTTCGACCGCCGCGGATCGTCGAGGGCACGGCCCTCACCGATGCAGACGCGGGTTTCGTGAGCGGCGAAGTCTTCCTGCTTGATGAAGCGCACGTCGTTGGTCGCTACCAGTGGCGCGCCGATTTTCTCGGCCAGGGCCACGGCGCCGTGCAGTTGTTCTTCATCGTTAGGGCGGTTGGTGCGCTGGATTTCCAGATAGAAACGATCCGGGAACACCGCCATCCATTCGCGTGCCAGTTTTTCCGCTTCCGCCGGATTGCCGCTGAGCATGGCCAGGCCGATTTCGCCTTCCTTCGCCGCCGACAGCATGATCAAGCCTTCGCTGGCCTCGGCCACCCACTCACGCTCGATGATGATCGAGCCATTACGCTGGCCGTCGATGAAACCGCGGGAGATCAGCTCAGTCAGGTTGCGATAGCCGACAGCGTTCATCGCCAGCAGGCTGATCCGGCTCAGGGCGTTGTCCGGGTCCTTGTTCGACAGCCACAAGTCGGCGCCGCAGATCGGCTTGATGCCTGCGCCCATCGAGGCTTTATAGAATTTGACCAGGGAACACATGTTGTTCTGGTCAGTGACCGCTACGGCAGGCATGTTCATGCCGACCAGGGTCTTGACCAGCGGTTTGATCCGCACCAGACCGTCGACCAGGGAGTATTCAGTGTGCAGGCGTAGGTGAACGAATGAAGCCGGCATAGTGATCCTGCGTTATGTCATGAAAACAACAAGGCCCGGATTGTACCGGGCCTTGGCGAAAACATCAGCCTCGCGACTAACTCTCGATGAGGCTTTCCCGCGCCTCATACGCCAACCGCACCGGTGCGAACGAGCGGCGGTGAATCGGCGTCGGCCCCAAGCGTGCCAGCGCTTCCAGATGAACGGGCGTCGGGTAGCCTTTGTGACCGCCGATGCCGTAACCCGGGTAAATCAGTTCAAATGCCGCCATTTCACGGTCGCGGCTGACCTTGGCCAGAATCGAGGCCGCGGCGATGGCAGGGACCTTGCTGTCGCCCTTGACCACGGCTTCAGCGCGCATGGCCAGTTTCGGGCAGCGGTTACCGTCGATCATCGCCAGTTTTGGCTGAATGTGCAGGCCTTCGATCGCACGCTGCATGGCCAGCATGGTGGCATGCAGGATGTTCAGCTCGTCGATTTCTTCGACTTCCGCGCGAGCGATGCACCAGCTCAGGGCTTTTTCGCAGATTTCGTCGAAGAGTTTTTCGCGGCGGGCTTCGGTGAGCTTCTTCGAATCGTTGAGGCCAAGGATCGGACGATTCGGATCGAGGATCACCGCTGCCGTCACCACAGCGCCACAGAGCGGGCCGCGACCGACTTCATCCACACCGGCAACCAGCTCTTCGACTTCGGCGACCAGGGTGAAATCGAGGCCCATCTGTTGTGCTTTTGTCATTGTGTTTTGCCGATCAGATTCAGTACCGCGTCCGCCGCCTGATTGGAGGCATCCAGGCGCAAGGTCCGGTGGATTTCGTCGAAGCCGCGGGTCTGCTCTTCGCCACCTTCGATCAGGGGCGACAGCGTCTGGGCCAAGGCTTCAACCGTTGCATCGTCCTGTAACAATTCAGGTACCAAGAGGCGCTGAGCGAGCAGGTTCGGCAACGAGACGTAAGGGCTTTTCACCATGCGCTTGAGGATCCAGAACGTCAGCGGTGCCAGGCGATAAGCCACCACCATCGGACGCTTGTACAGCAAGGCTTCGAGGGTCGCCGTTCCGGAGGCAATCAACACTGCGTCGCAGGCGGCCAGTGCCAGATGGGACTTGCCGTCGAGCAGGGTCAGCGGCAGATCGCGACCGGCCAGCAGCTCTTCAAGCTGCGCGCGGCGCTGAGGGCTGGCGCAAGGAATAATGAAACGCACGCCAGGGCGCATGGCACGCAAACGCTCGGCGGCATCGAGGAACAAAGCGCCCAGACGCCCGACTTCGCCACCGCGACTGCCCGGCATCAGCGCGACCAATGGGCCATCAGGCAAACCGAGCTCGGCGCGTGCGGCGCGACGATCAGCCTCAAGGGGTATCGCATCGGCCAAGGTGTGACCGACAAACCGCACCGGCACGCCCTTCTCTTCATAGAATTTCGCTTCGAACGGGAACAGCGTCAGCATCAGGTCGCAACCTTCGCGAATCTTCAGCACCCGCTTCTGCCGCCACGCCCACACCGACGGACTAACGTAATGCACGGTCTTGATCCCGGCCTGACGCAGCTTCAGTTCGATATTGAGGTTGAAATCCGGCGCATCGATACCGATGAACACGTCCGGTTTCTCGGCGATCAGGTCTGCGATCAGCTTCTTGCGGCGTTTCAACAACTCGCGCAGCCGACCGAGCACTTCCACCAGCCCCATGACCGAGAGACGTTCCATCGGAAAATACGAGGTCAGGCCTTCGGCCTGCATCAGCGGGCCACCGACACCGATGAACTCGACCGCCGGATGCTGAGCCTTGAGCGCACGCATGAGACCGGCGCCCAGAATGTCACCGGAAGCCTCACCCGCCACCAGCGCAATACGCAGATTAGCCATGATTAACGTGTGATGCCGCGGGTCGAAGACTGGATGGAGTCACGGAACACCGCAACTTCCGGAAACTGCTCCGAAGGTTCGGCCAGCTCCGCGAGTGCCTGCTCAACCGTGAGGCCCTGGCGATAAACCACCTTGTAGGCACGGCGCAGGGCGTGGATCGCGTCTTCGCTGAAACCACGACGGCGCATGCCTTCGAAGTTCATGCTGCGCGCTTCGGCCGGGTTGCCGAACACCGTGACGTACGCTGGAACGTCCTTGCCAATGGCGGTACCCATACCGGAAAAGCTGTGGGCGCCGATGTGGCAATACTGGTGAACCAGGGTAAAACCGGACAGGATCGCCCAGTCTTCAACATGCACATGGCCCGCCAACGCGGTGTTGTTGACCAGGATGCAATGGTTGCCGATGACGCTGTCGTGGCCGATGTGAGCGTAGGCCATGATCAGGTTGTGATCGCCCAGGGTCGTTTCGGAACGGTCCTGAATGGTCCCGCGGTGAATGGTCACGCCTTCACGGATGACGTTGTGGTCACCGATGACCAGACGGGTTTCTTCACCCTTGTATTTCAGATCGGGCGTGTCTTCGCCTACCGAAGAAAACTGGTAGATGCGGTTGTGCTTACCGATTCGGGTCGGGCCTTTGAGAATCACATGCGGCCCAATCACTGTCCCCTCGCCGATTTCCACACCAGCGCCGACGATCGACCAAGGGCCGACCTCGACGTCGTCGGCCAGGATGGCCGTCGGATCGATGATTGCGCGAGGGTCAATCAAACTCATACTTTTTGTTCCGCACAGATGATCTCGGCCGAGCAGACCGGCTTGCCATCTACCGATGCCTGGCATTCGAACTTCCAGATCTTGCGTTTGCAGCTGATGAACGTGGCTTCAAGGATTAACTGGTCGCCAGGCTTGACCGGCTGACGGAAACGCAGTTTGTCGGAGCCTACGAAGTAGTACAGGGTGCCATCAGCCGGCTTCACGTCCAGCATCTTGAAACCAAGGATCCCGGCAGCCTGAGCCATCGCTTCGATGATCAGTACGCCCGGCATGATTGGATGCGCAGGGAAGTGACCATTGAAGAACGGTTCGTTGATGCTGACATTCTTGTAGGCGCGAATGCGCTTGCCTTCCACATCCAGATCCACGACCCGGTCCACCAGCAGGAACGGGTAACGGTGAGGCAGGTATTCGCGAATCTCGTTGATGTCCATCATTTCGGGGGGAAGCCTATGTAAAGATTGGGAACGCGCGACTGACGCGCGCTCCTCTAGCAAATCAAGGAGGCAGTCTAGCGGCTGTGCACACTTGATATGGAAATGGTATCAGCCATCTGATGAAGCAATACCGTCAGGGGTCACTTCCCCTACTCGCTTTTCCAGCTGTCGCAGCCGCCGCGCGATGTCATCGAGCTGACGGATACGTGCCGCGCTTTTGCGCCATTCGGCAGCCGGTTGCATGGCCGTACCGGAAGAATAGGAACCCGGCTCGGTAATCGAGTGGGTCACCATGGTCATCCCGGTAATGAAAACCTTGTCACAAATTTCGATATGTCCCACCAGCCCTACGCCACCGGCGAGCATGCAATGCTTGCCGATTTTGGTGCTGCCGGAAATCCCCACGCACGCCGCCATGGCAGTGTGATCACCAACTTGAACGTTGTGGGCGATCTGAATCTGATTGTCGAGCTTGACGCCATTACCAAGAATGGTATCGGCCAGTGCACCGCGGTCGATGGCGGTATTCACGCCGATCTCCACATCGTCACCGACCAGAACGCCACCGATCTGGGCGATTTTCTGCCAGATGCCTTTCTCGTTGGCAAAGCCGAAGCCTTCGCCACCCAATACTGCACCGGACTGAATCACCACCCGCTTGCCGATACGCACGTCGTGATACAGCGTGACGCGCGGTGCGAGCCAGCCACCTTCGCCGATAACGCTACGAGCGCCGATGAAGCAATGCGCGCCAATGGTCGTACCTGCATCAACTCGCGCCCCGCTCTCGATGACCACAAAGGCACCGATGCTCGCCGCTGGATCAACCACCGCGTCCGCCGCAATCACTGCGGTCGGATGAATGCCGGCAGCCGCCTTGGGCTTGGGATCGAACAGGTGGGAAACACGAGCGTAGGCAGCGTACGGATCAGGTACGACCAATGCATTCCCGGCAAAACCTTCAGCGTCAGCGGCTTTCAGCAACAGTGCTGCAGCCCGGCTGTCAGCCAGGTATTTGCGGTACTGAGGATTTGCCAGAAAGCTCAACTGAGCTGGGCCAGCCTCTTGCAAAGTGGCTAGCCCAGTAATTTCCTTCTCTGGGTCGCCACGTAGGGTGGCGCCGAGGAACTCGGCCAACTGGCCGAGTTTTATGGTCGCTGTCATGGATTACTTCAGCTGATTCATGCGCTCGATAACCTGGCGAGTGATGTCGTACTGAGGTTTGACATCAATCACTGCGCCACGCTCGAAGACCAGGTCAAAAGCACCTTTCTTGATGACTTCTTCCACAGCGCTGTCCAGTTTCGGCTTGAGCTGCTTCAGCATTTCACGGTCGGCAACGGCTTTGGCTTCGTTCAATTCCTTGGACTGGAACTGGAAGTCACGGGCCTTTTGCTTGAATTCAAGCTCCAGACGCTCACGCTCGCCTTGCTGCATCTTGTCGCCGCCAGTCATCAGACGGTCCTGAATACCCTTGGCACTGCTTTCCAGCGTCTTGAGCTTGGTCAGTTGCGGGCCGAACTTCTTCTCGGCATCCACGGCGTACTTCTTGGCCGCATCGGATTCCAGCAAAGCCATTTGATAGTTCAGAACGGCAATTTTCATGTCGGCAAAAGCCGGGCCTGCTACCAGTACGGTCGCCAGGAGAACCAATTGAGTCAACTTACGCACGATGCACTCCTACAAAATCCATTGTCGTTATCTTGGGTCAGACGCTTAGAACGTCTGGCCGAGGGAGAATTGGAACACTTGAGTTTCAGCCTCATCCGGTTTCTTGATCGGCATGGCCAACGCGAAACTCAGAGGACCCAGTGCGGTAACCCATGTCACGCCTACACCGACAGAGCTGGCCATGTTGCTCAGGCTGATGTCGTTGCACTGTGTATTGGACTTCGAACCATCGGCATTGGTGGTCGACTTGCACTGCGAGTCGAACACGTTACCCACGTCCCAGAATACCGAGGTGCGCAGGGAACGCTGATCCTTGACGAACGGCAGAGGGAAAAGAACCTCCACACCGCCCTGGATCAGGACGTTACCACCGAACGGCAGCGGATCCTGGTCCGGATCGAGCGCAGTGCCAGGGTTCTTGCCGGTACTTGGAGTACTGCGAGGCCCCAGGGTGCTGTCCTTGAAGCCACGAACCGAGTTGAAACCACCAGCATAGTAGTTTTCATAGAACGGCAAGCCATCGGTCGAACCGTAGCCATCGCCATAACCCAGTTCGGTATGCAGGCGCATGGTGTAGTTTTCGGTCAACGGCTGGAACAACTGGCCACGGTAGTCGAGTTTGAAGAACGACAGGTCGCTGCCAGGGGTCGTGGTTTCCAGCACAAGGCTTTGCGAATGACCACGGGTCGCCAGTACGCCTTTGTTCAGGGTCGACTCGGACCAACCGGCCGAAGCCTTGAAGTTCAGGTAGCTGTCGCCTTCCTTGTTAACGAAGTCGAAGATTTCGTCAACGGTGTACAGGCCAGTCTTGATCTTGTCCTGTTGTGCAGTCAGGCCGAACGTCAGACGCGAAGTCTCGCTGATCGGATAACCAACGCTCGCGCCGGCACCGTAGCTGTCTACCGCATAGCTGGCAACGTCGACGTCGAGGTCTTTGTAGTCAGTGGTGCGATAGAACGCGTTGTAACCCAGGCTCACACCGTCTGCAGTCCAGTACGGGTCGACATAACCGAAGTTATAGCGGCTCTGGTATTCACTGCGGGTCAAGCCAACGCTGACCTTGTTACCGGTACCGAGGAAGTTGTTCTGGGTGATCGAACCACCGAGGATCAGACCGGCACTCTGTGCAAAGCCGACACTGGCGGTAATCGAACCGGACGCTTGCTCTTCAACGCTGTAGTTCACGTCAACCTGGTCATCGACACCCGGTACAGCCGGGGTTTCGACGTTGACTTCCTTGAAGAAGCCCAGACGCTCAAGACGGGTCTTGGATTGGTCGATCAGGTAAGTCGAAGCCCAGCCGCCTTCCATCTGACGCATTTCACGGCGCAGCACTTCGTCTTCGGACTTGGTGTTGCCACGGAAGTTGATGCGGTTAACGTAAGCACGCTTGCCCGGATCGACCGCGAAAGTGATATCTACGGTGTGGTCTTCATCGTGCGGCTGAGGTACGCCGTTGACGTTGGCGAAGGTGTAACCCTCGTTACCCAGGCGACGGGTGATCAGTTCGGACGTAGTGGTCATCAGCTTGCGCGAGAACACCTGGCCTTTCTGCACCAGCAGCAGGGACTTGACCTGGTCTTCAGGAACTTTCAGGTCGCCGCTCAGCTTGACGTCACGAACGGTGTACTTCTCGCCTTCGTTGACGTTGACGGTGATGTAGACGTGCTTCTTGTCCGGGGTGATGGACACCTGGGTCGAAGCGATATCCATGTTGATATAGCCACGGTCCAGGTAGTAGGAACGCAGACGCTCCAGGTCACCGGACAGTTTTTCACGAGCGTACTTGTCGTCGTTCTTGAAGAACGACAACCAGTTGGTGGTCTTGAGTTCGAACAGGTCGATCAGGTCTTCATCAGGAAAGACCGTGTTACCCACCACGTTGATGTGCTGGATAGCTGCAACGGTGCCTTCGTTGATATTGACCTTGAGGCCGACGCGGTTACGCGGCTGCGGCACCACTTCGGTGTCAACGGTAGCCGAGTAGCGGCCCTGAGCGACGTACTGGCGCTGCAGCTCGTTACGAACACCTTCGAGGGTGGCGCGCTGGAAGATCTCGCCTTCGGCCAGACCGGACTGTTTGAGGCCCTTCATCAGGTCTTCAGTGGAGATCGCCTTGTTACCCTCGATCTCGATACTGGCGACGGACGGACGCTCGACTACAGTAATGACCAGGACGTTGCCATCACGGCCCAGCTGGATATCTTGAAAGAACCCGGTTTTGAACAGCGCACGAGTGGATTCCACCAGGCGACGATCATCCGCCTGTTCACCGACGTTCAACGGCAAGGCACCAAAGACGCTACCCGCGGAGACCCGCTGGAGGCCATTGACGCGAATATCAGAGATAGTGAAGGACTCGGCGTGAACTTCGGCGATCATCAATACGGTGAGAACCGCAGTTAGCAGCAGACGTTTCATGAAGTCCTTTCTTATTCCAACTGGCAATAAACAAACTGCCGCAAAATGCGGCAGATTCGCAATTCAGCGAAGTGTTACAGACGACCCAAATCATTGACCAGAGCGAGCAACATCACCCCGACCACCAAACTGATGCCGATCTGTATCCCCCAACCCTGCACCCGATCCGACAAGGGGCGACCACGCGCCCACTCAATCAGATAAAACAACAAATGCCCCCCATCCAGTACCGGAATGGGCAACAAATTCAGAACACCCAGGCTAATACTCAGATAAGCAAGGAAATTCAGGAAATCAGCGACGCCCGACTGGGCAGAAGCGCCCGCCACTTTAGCAATGGTTATCGGTCCACTCAAGTTTTTTACCGAGAGCTCACCGAACAACATTTTCTTGAGCGAATCGAGGGTCAGTATGCTCATGGTCCAGGTGCGTCGAGCCCCCTCGCCAATCGCGGCCAAAGGACCGTAACTGACCTCGCGAATCATCTCCGGCGGCCAATCGATCGCTTTCACCCCGGCACCGAGATAACCACTGGGCGACTTTTTCTCGCCGCGAGAAGCCAGCGTCACAGGGACGTCGATTTGAGCACCATCGCGCTCGACGCGCAGCATGATTTTGGTATCAGGATGAATACGGACGATATCGACCACTTGTTGCCAGTCATCGAGCGCCTTGCCATCCAGGGTCAACAATCGGTCACCGGTTTTCAGACCGGCAGCCTGCGCCGGGCCTTTCGGATCGAGTTCCGCCAGCACCGGCGGCAACGCCGGACGCCATGGGCGAATACCCAGCGAGCGAATCGGATCCGGCTCGTCAGCGCCCTTGAGCCATTTATCCAGCACCAGCTCACGCGGCGAATCCGCTGTGGAACCCTGCTCACGAACCAGCAACTGAAGGGAACCGCTTTCACCAAGACGGCGAACCAGTTGCAGATTTACTGCACCCCAGCCCGAAGTCGGCTCACCATCAATGGCAACAATTTCCTGACCTGCACTCAAACCCGCCCTGGCGGCGATACTGCCGGACTCAACGGCACCAATGACTGGCCGCACCTGCTCGCTGCCAAGCATGGCGAGCACCCAGAAAAAAATCATCGCCAGCAAGAAGTTGGCAATCGGCCCCGCCGACACGATAGCAATGCGCTGACGGACGGATTTGCGATTGAAGGATTGATCGAGCTGATCGGCCGGCACTTCACCTTCGCGCTCGTCGAGCATTTTCACGTAGCCACCCAGCGGGATGGCGGCAATCACGAATTCAGTGCCTTTCTTGTCGTGCCAGCGCAGCAACGGCATACCGAAGCCCACGGAGAAACGCAGCACTTTGACTCCACAGCGACGTGCGACCCAGAAATGGCCGAATTCGTGGAAAGTGACCAGCACGCCCAGGGCTACCAGGGTGCCGACAATCATATAGAGCGCGCTCATCTACTTTCTCCGCAACTTATCCGGTGCTGCATGGGCCAACGTATTGCAGCACTTACCGCCCGTGACGACTCAACCACTGCCCGGCCAGTACTCGCGCTTTCGCGTCAGCCGTGAACACCGCCTCGAGATCATCCACCGCAACCACGGGCTCGAGATTTAACACTTCTTCGATGATACTCGCGATTTCCAGATAGCGAACCCGCCCGTCGAGAAAGGCCGCGACAGCCACTTCATTCGCCGCATTGAGCATGGCTGGCGCGCTATTGCCAGCCTCTGCGGCCTGACGCGCCAGGCGCAGGCATGGGAAACGCTCTTCATCGGGAGCCTGGAAATCCAGGCGCGCAATGGCAAACAGATCCAGCGGTGCGACACCCGAATCAATACGCTCCGGCCAGGCGAGCGCATTGGCAATAGGCGTGCGCATGTCGGGATTACCCAACTGAGCCAGGACCGAACCATCGATGTAATCGACAAGCGAATGAATCACGCTCTGCGGGTGAATCACCACTTCGACCTGGGACGGCTTGGCATCAAACAGCCAGCAGGCTTCGATCAGCTCGAGGCCTTTGTTCATCATGCTGGCCGAATCTACCGAAATCTTGCGCCCCATGGACCAGTTCGGATGGGCACACGCCTGATCAGGGGTTACATGCACCAGCTCAGCCATGGGCGTCTGACGGAAAGGACCACCGGAAGCTGTCAGCAAGATCCGACGGACACCGACCGCACCCAGCCCACGAGCAAAATCCTGCGGCATGCACTGGAAAATCGCGTTGTGCTCGCTGTCGATCGGCAGCAGCACCGAACCGCTTTTACGCACGGCCTGCATGAATAACGCACCGGACATCACCAGTGCTTCTTTGTTGGCCAGGAGTATTTTCTTGCCAGCCTCGACCGCCGCCAGCGTCGGGCGCAGGCCCGCCGCGCCAACAATGGCGGCCATGACGGCATCGACCTCAGGATCGGCAGCGACCTGACACAGCCCCTCCTCCCCCACCAGAACGCGGGTCGACAACCCGGCCGCACGCAAGTCGTCCTGCAAGCCTCGGGCAGCGCCCTGCTCTGGCACAACGGCAAACCGTGGCGTATGACGGACGCACAACGCGAACAACTCACTCAGGCGAGTGAAACCGCTCAAGGCGAACACCTGATAACGCTCAGGATGACGAGCGATGACGTCGAGCGTACTCAGACCGATCGAGCCGGTAGCCCCCAGAACGGTAATCTGTTGAGGGCGGCTCACGGTGCAGCCATCCACAACAACACCGCGAACACCGGGATCGCTGCCGTCAGGCTGTCGATGCGATCGAGTACACCACCGTGGCCGGGCAGCAGATTGCTGCTGTCCTTGACCCCGGACTGGCGCTTGAACATGCTTTCGGTGAGGTCACCCACTACCGAGATGAACACGATAATTGCGGCACCGATCAACCCTTTGAAAAGCTCGGCAACCGTCCAGTCGCGAACCAGGCCGACAATGACGGTGATGACCAGGCTCAGCGCCAGACCGCCATACACGCCTTCCCAGCTCTTGCCGGGACTGACCTGCGGTGCCAGCTTGCGCTTGCCGAAGGCCCGACCGGAAAAGTAAGCACCGATGTCGGCACCCCAGACCAGCACCATGACGGCCATGATCAACCAGTTGCCCAATGGGTATTGTTTGATCTGCACCAGACCTTGCCAGGCCGGCAGGAGAATCAACAGACCGATCACCAGTTTGGTCGCCGCACTGGACCAACGCTCGCTCGAACGCGGATACGTCAACACCAGGTACGTCGCCACGCCCCACCACAGCACCGAAGCGCCCAACACCCAAGGTGCCAGGCCCGGCAGGATATGCATGACAAACAGCATCAACGCGACGACTGCAGCATAGGCAACGCGGATCGGCTGCTCAGTGAAGCCCGCCAGACGCGCCCATTCCCAGGCACCGAGGGTCACGACCAGCCCGATGAACAGCGCGAAACCGGAGCCTTCGAGCAGGAAAAACCCGCACAAGGCGATCGGCAACAGGATCAGCGCGGTGATGATTCGTTGTTTGAGCATTAAACCCGGGCCCCAGCCTCGACCTGCTCGCTCGTTTTACCGAAGCGGCGCTGGCGAGAAGCGAAATCGGCCAGCGCGGTGCGCATGGCGTCGTGTTTGAAGTCCGGCCAGAACAGGTCGGAGAAGTACAACTCGGCGTAGGCCAGTTGCCACAGCAGGAAGTTGCTGATGCGGTGCTCGCCACCGGTACGGATGCACAAGTCCGGCAACGGCAGATCGCCAGTGGCCAGGCAGGTTTGCAACAGTTCCGGGGTGATGTCTTCCGGACGCAGATGCCCGGCCTGAACTTCCCGCGCCAGACGCTGTGCGGCTTGCGCGATGTCCCACTGACCGCCGTAGTTGGCGGCGATCTGCAGAACGAAGCGATTGGTGCCCGCGGTCATCGCTTCCGCTTCACGCATCGCAGCCTGAAGCTCTGGATGGAAACGCGAACGGTCGCCAATGATGCGCAGACTGATGTTGTTGTCGTTGAGGCGCTTGGCCTCACGACGCAACGCCTTGAAGAACAGATCCATCAAGGCACTGACTTCATCGGCCGGACGCTGCCAGTTCTCGCTGGAGAAGGCGAACAGGGTCAATACCTCGACCTTGGCCTCGGCACACACCTCGATCACTGCACGAACCGCGTCCACGCCCGCTTTATGCCCGGCGACACCCGGCATAAAGCGTTTTTTCGCCCAGCGATTATTGCCATCCATGATGATCGCGACATGACGCGGCACCGCGGACGGCACTGACTGCTTGGTCTTTTCCATGAAAACGCGACCCTTATACGGCCATCAGGTCTTTTTCTTTCTGCGCCAAATTCGCGTCGATTTCAGCCACGTACTTTTTGGTCAGATCATCAATTTCGCCAGTGGCGCGACGTTCTTCGTCTTCACTGATTTCCTTTTCCTTGACCAGATCCTTGAGCTGGCTGTTCGCATCACGACGGATGTTGCGCACGGCAACACGGGCATCTTCAGCGACATCGCGAGCCTGCTTGGTGAAGCCCTTGCGGGTTTCTTCGGTCAGAGCCGGCATGGAGATCAGCAGCAACTCACCCAGGTTGGTCGGGTTGAGGTTCAGACCAGCACTGCCGATGGCCTTGTCGACGGCGCCCAGCATGTTGCGCTCGAAAGCGACCACTTGCAGGGTACGGGCGTCTTTGACGGTGATGTTGGCGACTTGCTTGATCGGGGTGTCGGAACCGTAGTACGGCACCATCACGCCTTCGAGAATGCTTGGGTGCGCCTGGCCAGTACGAATACGGCCGAAGTTGTGCATCAGCGACTCGACGGATTTCTGCATACGCTCTTTAGCGTCTTTCTTGATTTCGTTGATCATTGTTGGCCTTCCTCGATCAGGGTCCCTTCAGCGCCGCCATGCACGATGTTCAGCAGGGCGCCGGGTTTGTTCATGTTAAATACGCGCAACGGCATCTTGTGGTCGCGGCACAGGCAAATGGCGGTCAGATCCATAACACCCAACTTGCGATCCAGCACTTCATCGTAGGTCAGATGATCGAACTTCTCGGCATGCGGGTCTTTGAATGGATCAGCGGTGTAGACGCCATCGACCTTGGTCGCTTTCAGCACGACATCGGCATCGATTTCGATTGCTCGCAGGCAGGCAGCCGAATCCGTGGTGAAGAACGGATTGCCGGTACCGGCCGCGAAGATCACGACTTCCTTGGCGTTCAGGTGGCGCATGGCTTTGCGACGATCGTAGTGATCAGTCACGCCAACCATGGAAATCGCCGACATCACGATGGCCGAGATATTGGCACGTTCCAGCGCGTCGCGCATGGCCAAGGCATTCATCACGGTGGCCAGCATGCCCATGTGGTCGCCGGTGACCCGATCCATGCCGGCCGCGCTCAGCGCTGCACCGCGGAACAGGTTGCCGCCGCCGATCACCAGGCCGACCTGGACGCCGATGCCGACCAGTTGGCCGACTTCCAGCGCCATGCGGTCCAGAACTTTCGGATCGATCCCGAACTCTTCCGAGCCCATCAGGGCCTCGCCGCTAAGCTTGAGTAGAATGCGTTTATAGCGAGCCTGATAACCACTGCCCTGCTGAGCCATTGCGAATCTCTCCTGCGGCGTATTTTAAAAATTCTTTGCGAGCTGTTTACAGCTGGCGTTCACTCTAGCTTGGCGCTGCTTCAGCGCCATCGGAACATGGCTTTGTAAGCCAGTTCCAAAAGGAAACCAATTAAAAATTGGTGCCCCATCTGAAAAGAGGCTGCGCGCGTAAGCGGGCAGCCTCTTCAGGGCGACAGTTAAAAAACCGTCTTATTGCTTGGCGGCAGCCAGCTGGGCAGCAACTTCTTCAGCGAAGTTGTCGACCGGCTTCTCGATGCCTTCGCCTACTTTGAAGTAGGTGAAAGAAACGATTTCTGCACCGGCTTTCTTGGCCAGTTCGCCAACCTTGATTTCAGGGTTCTTGACGAACGCCTGCTCAACCAGGCTTGCTTCAGCCAGGAACTTGCTGATACGGCCTTTGACCATGTTCTCAACAATGTTTTCTGGCTTGCCTTTGATTTTTTCTTCGTTCAGCTGCAGGAACACGGCTTTTTCGCGCTCGATAGCTTCAGCAGAAACTTCCGATGGCAGCAGGAACTCAGGGTTGCTGGCCGCTACGTGCATAGCGATGTCTTTGGCCAGCTCAACGTCGCCGCCCTTCAGAACAACCGCAACACCGATTTTGTTGCCGTGCAGGTAACCACCAACAACATCACCTTCAACGCGAACCAGGCGACGGATGTTGACGTTTTCGCCAACCTTGCCGACCAGTACCAGGCGAGCAGCTTCTTGAGCTTCGATCAGCGGAGCGACGTCAGTCAGCTTGTCGGCGAACGCTTTTTCAACGCTGGCAGCAACAAATGCCTTGAAGTCGTCCTGCAGAGCCAGGAAGTCGGTCTGCGAGTTCACTTCCAGCAGAACGGCGGATTTACCGTCTTCTTTCAGAGCGATAGCGCCTTCAGCAGCCACGTTGCCTGCTTTCTTGGCAGCCTTGATGGCGCCCGAAGCACGCATGTCATCAATGGCTTTTTCGATGTCGCCGCCAGCCTTGGTCAAGGCCTTTTTGCAGTCCATCATGCCTTCGCCAGTACGCTCGCGCAGTTCTTTGACCAACGCTGCAGTAATCTCTGCCATTTCAAAATTCCTCTTGGATAGGTTTTCAACCATTCCACCCGATCGAACGGGCGTTCAATTCTTCCCGAACCACCCTTGTTAGCAGCTGCAAGTTACAAATGATGTAAATGCGCCACCGGACAAATGGTTTTCGAGGTGGCAAAAAAGGGGCCAAGCCCCTTTTTTGCTTACTGAGTCAACGCCAAGGCGTCAGTTACTCAGCTGCAGCTGCCGGAGCTTCTTCAACGAACTGCTCGGTGCCGCCAGCAACGTGGTTGCGACCGCGGATTACTGCGTCAGCCATCGAACCCATGTACAGCTGGATAGCGCGGATTGCGTCATCGTTGCCTGGGATGATGTAGTCAACGCCTTCCGGGCTGCTGTTGGTATCGACTACGCCGATAACCGGGATGCCCAGCTTGTTGGCTTCGGTGATCGCGATGCGCTCGTGATCAACGTCGATAACGAACAGAGCGTCTGGCAGACCGCCCATGTCCTTGATACCACCCAGGGAACGATCCAGCTTTTCCAGGTCACGGGAGCGCATCAGCGCTTCTTTCTTGGTCAGCTTGGCGAAAGTACCGTCTTCGGCTTGTACTTCAAGGTCACGCAGACGCTTGATGGAAGCACGGATGGTTTTGAAGTTGGTCAGCATGCCGCCCAACCAGCGGTGATCGACGTACGGCGAACCGCAACGTGCTGCTTCTTCAGCAACGATCTTGCCAGCGGAACGCTTGGTGCCGACGAACAGAATCTTGTTTTTGCCCTGGGCCAGACGCTCTACGAAAGTCAGAGCTTCGTTGAACATTGGCAGGGTTTTTTCAAGGTTGATGATGTGGATCTTGTTACGCGCGCCGAAAATGTATTTACCCATTTTCGGGTTCCAGTAACGGGTCTGGTGACCGAAGTGCACACCGGCCTTCAGCATATCGCGCATGTTGACTTGGGACATGATAGTTCCTTAATAAGTCGGGTTTGGCCTCCACGTATCCCAATGACCAACCAGCAGCATCAGCTGAAGGCACCCAGGTCATCGTGTCGACACGTGTGTGGATTTAAGCCTTTCGGGGTATCCCCGGAAAGCGGCGCATTTTATATCACAAGGCTCGCAAAAACGGAACCCGGATTCTCAATTCCTGACGCGCGCCTTTATCCGCGCCCTTGGAATCGCTCAAGAATGCGCCTATCTATAGAGAGAAGCGATGTACAGAGGCTCAGATTTGCGCTGTTCGTCTGTTAGAATCGCGTTTTTCAGGGCGGTAAAGATTGATCGCACACTGCCCATTCCGTTTTGACAAGCGCCATCGAGCGTAGAGAGAGCCTGTATGACCGTCACCCTCAAAACCCCGGAGGACATCGCAAAAATGCGTGTCGCCGGCAAACTGGCCGCCGATGTGCTGGAAATGATTGCTGAACATGTCAAGCCGGGCGTCACCACTGAAGAACTGGACCGCATCTGCCACGACTACATCGTCAACGTGCAGCAAGCCATCCCTGCCCCGCTCAATTACAAAGGCTATCCGAAGTCGATCTGCACCTCGATCAACCACGTGGTCTGCCACGGCATCCCGAACGAGAAGCCATTGAAGGACGGCGACACGCTGAACATCGACGTCACCGTCATCAAGGACGGCTACCACGGCGACACCAGCCGCATGTTCCACGTCGGCACCGTGCCGGTCTGGGCCGAGCGCTTGTCGCAAGTGACCCAGGAATGCATGTACAAGGCCATCGAAATCGTCAAACCCGGCTGCCGCCTGGGCGACATCGGTGAAGTGATCCAGAAGCACGCCGAAAAGAACGGCTTCTCGGTGGTTCGCGAGTTCTGCGGCCACGGCATTGGCAAGGTGTTCCACGAAGAACCACAGATCCTGCATTACGGCCGAGCCGGCACCGGCATGGAACTGAAAGCGGGCATGACCTTCACCATCGAGCCGATGATCAACCAGGGCAAGGCCGACACCAAGGTATTGGGCGATGGCTGGACCGCGATCACCAAAGACCGCAAGCTCTCGGCCCAGTGGGAACACACCCTGGCAGTGACCGAAACCGGTTACGAGATCTTCACCCTGCGCAGCGACGACACCATCCCGCGCGTTTCGGCCTGATCCGGTCCGCACAGCTCTCAGCCTTATAGATAGGAAAGCCAATCGATGCCGCAGGTGGATCCCGAACTCTTCGACCGTGGCCAGTTCCAGGCTGAACTGGCCCTGAAGGCCAGCCCGATCGCGGCCTTCAAGAAGGCGATCCGCCAGGCGCGCGAGGTGCTCGACGAGCGCTTTCGCAACGGCCGGGAGATTCGCCGGCTGATCGAGGATCGTGCGTGGTTCGTCGACAACATCCTGCAAAAGGCCTGGGAGCAGTTCAACTGGAGTGAAGATGCCGACATCGCGCTGGTCGCGGTCGGCGGCTACGGTCGCGGGGAATTGCACCCTTATTCCGATATCGATTTGCTGATCCTGCTGGACAGCGCCGACCACGAAGTTTTCCGCGATTCCATCGAGCGTTTTCTGACGTTGTTGTGGGACATCGGCCTGGAAGTCGGTCAGAGCGTTCGCTCGGTTGAAGAATGCGCCGTTGAAGCCCGCGCCGACCTGACGGTTGTCACCAACCTGATGGAAAGCCGCACCATCTGCGGCCCCGAGCACTTGCGCCAGCGCATGCTCGACGTCACCAGCACTGCGCACATGTGGCCGAGCAAGGAGTTCTTCCTGGCCAAGCGCGCCGAGCAAAAGGCCCGTCATCACAAGTACAACGACACCGAATACAACCTGGAACCCAACGTCAAAGGCTCGCCCGGCGGACTACGGGATATTCAGACGATTCTGTGGGTCGCCCGTCGCGAATACGGCACCCTGAACCTGCGGGCATTGGCCGGGGAAGGGTTTCTGGTCGAGAGCGAAAACGCCTTGCTGGCTTCATCCCAGGAATTCCTGTGGAAAGTCCGCTACGCACTGCACATGCTCGCCGGCCGCTCGGAAGACCGCTTGCTGTTCGACCACCAGCGTTCGATTGCCGGCCTGCTGGGGTTCAAGGGTGATGACGCCAAGCAAGCCATCGAAAACTTCATGCAGCAGTATTACCGGGTGGTCATGAGCATCGCCCAGCTCAGCGACCTGATCATCCAGCACTTCGAGGAAGTCATCCTCGCGCCCGAAGACGAAGCGCCACCGCAGCCGATCAACTCGCGGTTCCAGTTGCACGATGGCTACATCGAGGCGCGCAACGACAACGTGTTCCGCCGCACGCCGTTCGCCATGCTCGAAATCTTCGTGCTGATGGCCCAGCAGCCGGAAATCAAAGGCGTGCGCGCCGACACCATTCGTCTGCTGCGGGAAAACCGGCACCTGATCGACGACGATTTCCGCAACGACATTCGCAATACCAGCCTGTTCATCGAACTGTTCAAGTGCAAGATCGGCATCCACCGCAACCTGCGACGGATGAACCGTTACGGCATCCTCGGGCGCTATTTGCCGGAGTTCGGCTTCATTGTCGGGCAGATGCAGCACGACCTGTTTCACATCTATACGGTCGACGCGCACACCCTGAATCTGATCAAGCACCTGCGTAAGTTGCAGTACACGCAAGTGTCGGAAAAATTCCCGCTGGCCAGCAAGCTCATGGGCAAGCTGCCCAAGCCCGAGCTGATCTACCTGGCCGGCCTGTACCACGACATCGGCAAGGGCCGGCATGGCGATCACTCGGAAATCGGCGCAGTGGACGCCGAAGCCTTTTGCCAGCGCCATCAATTGCCGATCTGGGACAGCCGCCTGATCGTGTGGCTGGTGCAGAACCACCTGGTGATGTCGACCACCGCCCAGCGCAAGGACTTATCCGACCCGCAAGTGATCCATGATTTCGCGCAGATCGTCGGTGACGAAACCCGCCTGGATTACCTGTACGTGCTGACCGTCGCCGACATCAACGCCACCAACCCGACGCTGTGGAATTCCTGGCGCGCCAGCCTGCTGCGCCAGCTCTACACCGAGACCAAGCGTGCGTTGCGTCGCGGCCTGGAAAACCCGGTGGATCGCGAAATGCAGATCCGCCAGACCCAGAGCGCCGCCCTGGACATTCTGGTACGCGGCGGCAACGACCCCGACGACGTCGAGCAGTTGTGGTCGCAACTGGGCGATGACTATTTCCTGCGTCACACCGCCGGCGATGTGGCCTGGCACACTGACGCGATCCTGCAGCAGCCGGCCGATGGCGGCCCGCTGGTGCTGATCAAGGAAACCACCCAGCGCGAGTTCGAGGGCGGCACGCAGATCTTCATCTACGCGCCGGACCAGCACGACTTCTTCGCCGTGACCGTGGCCGCGATGGACCAGCTCAACCTGAACATTCACGACGCCCGGGTCATCACCTCCAGCAGCCAGTTCACCCTCGACACCTACATCGTGCTCGACACCGACGGCGACTCGATCGGCGATAACCCGGCCCGGGTCAAACAGATCCGCGAAGGCCTGACTGAAGCCCTGCGCAACCCCGACGACTACCCGACGATCATCCAGCGTCGCGTACCGCGCCAGCTCAAGCATTTTGCGTTCGCGCCTCAGGTGACGATCCACAACGACGCCCAGCGCCCGGTGACGGTGCTGGAGCTCAGCGCACCGGATCGCCCAGGGTTGCTGGCGCGGATTGGCACGATTTTTCTGGAATTCGACCTGTCACTGCAGAACGCCAAGATCGCCACGCTCGGCGAGCGTGTGGAGGACGTGTTCTTCATTACCGACGCCAACAACCAACCGTTGTCTGACCCACTGTTGTGCAGCCGTTTGCAGGATGCGATCGTCGAACAGCTCAGTGTCAGCCAGGAACCCGATATCAAACTGTCGCGAATCAGTATCTGACCCAACAAATTTCCCCCTGTGGAGACCTGTCCTTTGTAGGAGCCGGCTTGCTGGCGATAGCATCGCCTCGGTGTGTCAGTCGTACCGGAGTGATGCAATCGCCAGCAAGCCGGCTCCTACAGAGGGCAGGCCTCCACATTGAACGAGATCTACCGATGAACAACGCTCTGTCCCAGTTGCAGCCTTACCCGTTCGAGAAGCTCCGCGCCCTGCTCGGCAGCGTCACGCCAAACCCGGACAAGCGCCCTATCGCGCTGTCCATCGGCGAGCCGAAGCACCGTTCGCCAAGCTTTGTCGCCGAAGCCCTGGCAAGCAATCTGGACCAGATGGCCGTGTATCCGACCACCCTCGGCATTGCGGCCCTGCGTGAAGCCATCGCCGCGTGGTGCGAACGCCGCTTCAACGTGCCGAACGGCTGGCTCGACCCGGCGCGCAACGTGCTGCCGGTGAACGGCACCCGCGAAGCGCTGTTCGCGTTCACCCAGACCGTAGTCAACCGTGGCGACGACGCCCTGGTGGTCAGCCCGAACCCGTTCTATCAGATCTATGAAGGTGCCGCGTTCCTCGCCGGCGCCAAGCCGCATTACCTGCCGTGCCTGGACGAGAATGGCTTCAACCCGGATTTCGATGCCGTTTCCCCGGACATCTGGAAGCGTTGCCAGATCCTGTTCCTGTGCTCGCCGGGCAACCCGACCGGTGCGCTGATCCCGGTCGAAACCCTGAAAAAGCTGATCGCCCTGGCCGATGAGTACGACTTCGTGATCGCTGCGGACGAGTGCTACAGCGAACTGTATTTCAACGAACAAACCCCGCCCGCCGGCCTGCTCAGCGCCTGCGCGGAACTGGGCCGCAAGGACTTCAAACGCTGCGTGGTGTTCCACAGCCTGTCCAAGCGCTCCAACCTGCCGGGCCTGCGTTCGGGTTTCGTGGCCGGTGATGCCGACATTCTCAAAGGCTTCCTGCTGTACCGCACCTACCACGGCTGCGCGATGCCGGTTCAGACTCAACTGGCCAGCGTTGCTGCGTGGAATGACGAAGTGCATGTGCGCGCCAACCGTGCGTTGTATCGCGAGAAGTACGACGCGGTGCTGGAAATCCTCGGCCCGGTGATGGACGTGCAGCGCCCGGATGGCGGTTTTTACCTGTGGCCGAATGTTGAAGGTGATGACGAGGCGTTCTGCCGCGATCTGTTCGTCGAAGAACACGTGACCGTGGTACCTGGCTCTTATCTGTCCCGTGACGTTGACGGTGCGAATCCGGGTGCCGGTCGGGTGCGTATGGCGCTGGTTGCGCCACTGGCCGAGTGTGTGGAAGCCGCTGAACGCATCCGCGCCTTCATCCAGCGCCGCAAATAACCACAAACCTTTAGGTGCCGGCTTGCCGGCACGAGCGACGCTATTTCACCTGCCCCAGATTGGCTTCGCTCAAGTCCAGCTCCCCCAGCACCTCGCGCAATACGTCATCACCAATCTGGTGGTGACGGCTGAGCTTATACAACTCCAGGCGTTGCGCCCGCAGCGCCTTCAAGCGCAGACGCCGTTCCAGCAGGTCCATCTGAAACGCCAGCGCCTGGGCTTCCGCCGAATCGTTGAACACCTCCAGTTGATGCCGATACTCGGACATGATCCGTGCCTTGAGTTCGACAGCGAGCGCTGCCTGGGCGGCGTCCTGCGGATTGGCCTCTTCGGTTTCGAGCGCATGAATGGCGGCTTCGGCGGTCTTGCGCCAGGCATCGCGCACTTCACTGCGACGCTTGTCGTCAGGGCTCTTCTCGATGCCGCGAAGCAACAATGGCAATGCAATACACGCGGCAATCAGCGACAGCAGAATGACCCCGGCCGCGATGAAAATCAGCAGATCGCGCTCAGGAAACGCCTCATTCCCCATCAGTATCGGCACTGACAACACACCCGCCAGCGTCACCGCACCGCGCACCCCGCCGACGGTCAACAACCAGCAAGAGCGCGCCGTCGGCACTTGCGTCATTTCGCCCTTGCCGCGCCAACGACGCAGCAGCCCCGACAATCGCCAGATGCTCTGCACCCAGACAAACCGCAACACCACCAGCACCAGGAAAATAGCCACCACGTCGAGGCAGCGATACAGCAGCGTTGGCCACAACGACGTTTCGTGGCTGGCCACGGCTTTGATGATGTCCGGCAACTGCAAACCCAGCAGCAGGAAGATCAGCCCGTTAAACGCGAACTCCAGCAGTGACCAGACGCTGCGGTTGAGCAGTCGGGTGCTGGTCTGGCGCGGCAGCAGATCGAGCCAGCTCTGCATCATCCCGGCCGCCACGGCAGACAGAATCCCCGAGCCCCCCAGGCGTTCGGCCAGCACGTATGCCGCAAACGGCAGCAACAACATGAAGACCACGTGAGTCGCCGGATCATCCCAACCGCGAGCGATCATCCACGAGCGCAAACGCCCGACCAGCCAGCTCAACGCAACACCGACCGCCAGGCCACCAACCGCCACCAACACGAACGTCAGGCTGGCGTTGGCCAGCGAGAACACCCCGGTCACCGCCGCGACCAGGGCGAACTTGAAGGTCACCAGGCCCGACGCGTCATTCATCAGCGCCTCGCCCTGCAGCATGTGCATCAGTGGTGTCGGCAGTCGGTTTTGAGAAATCGCCGAGACGGCCACGGCATCCGTCGGCGACAACACCGCCGCCAGGGCAAAGGCCACCGGTAGCGGAATGCTCGGCAACAACCAATGAATGAAGTAACCCGCACCGACGACGGTAAACAGCACCAGGCCGACCGCCAAGGTCAGGATCGGCCCCCGCAGTCGCCAAAGCTCGCGCTTGGGCATGCGCCAGCCGTCGGAGAACAGCAGCGGTGGCAGAAACAAAAACAGAAACAATTCCGGGTCCAGGGCGACGTGCAAACCGAGCGTCGGCCAGGCCAGCAAGGCGCCGGCACCGATTTGCACCAGCGGCAATGGCAACGGGATCACGCGTCCGACCAGGCGCGAAACACTGACCAGCATCAACAGGATCAGGACGGTGTAGGCGGTTTGCATAAAGCGCGGTTCCCGGACAATCGACAGCATTGAAGTGCCATATTAGCCGCTTAGACTGCGGGTTGACCGTTGTACCAATGTCGCAGGCTGTCGCCAGCCTCGAAAAAACCCCAAACCCTGCAGGAGCCGAGCTTGCTCGCGAAAGCGGCCTGACATTCAACATTGATAGTGGCTGACCTGCCGCTTTCGCGAGCAAGCTCGGCTCCTACAGGGTTTTGCGTTTTAACCGGACGGTCATGGCATAATCCGTCACCTTTTTTTCCAGCACCTGTAAAGGGGGCAATTCCTTGACCGATTCAAGCAAAACGTTGCACCTTTTCGGCATCAAAGCCTGCGACACCATAAGCATTGATTAAAACCCTTTTGCATCAATACGATAGGTGCAAAATCCCCCTAAAACCCCCGCCCCAACCCCCCCTTGTGACGCCAATAAAATCAAATGCTTGTGGTTGCATTTTGGGGGAGATTTTTCCGCCTTAAACAACGATGTGCGGATTTGCTGGTGTATGCCAGACGCGCCTTAATTTCTGAATATTGATCACATTTCCGCCGCGCTCATTTTTGCGAGTCAAGACCATAAGTCTTAGGTCACGTTGAGCGCGCATGGCACCGACTTGGAGAGGTCGTAGTGAAGTTACAGGTCTCAGATGTAATAGGACCCGCACTGGATTGGGCTGTGGCAAAGGCCGCATTCAATTGTTCCCCGACTGACGTTTCCGACGATATCTGCGGGACTTGGTATGAAGGCGAGAATGTTGGGGGCGTCTATGGGTGGGGGCCATCCACGAATTGGTTTCAATGCGGGCCACTGCTTGAGAGGTTTCGACTTGGAATTTACCAGGCCGCCAAGTGGGCAGCCTCTGCGGATGGCACTCCCAATTACAGCTCAAGCTTCGATGAAGAGTCTTGCGGATCGACGGCACCGATTGCAGTGTGTCGTGCAATAGTTCGCGAAAAGCTGGGTGATGTCGTCGACGCTCCAGAAAATGTCGCTGCAGCGGTACGCCAATAAAACGCTATCCGCACCAAACGGGCAGGACGGCGGTTCAAATCCCTCCCAGCCCCCACCATTTGACCCAATGAAACCCGGTGTTTCTGAGTGGTAAGTTGTTGGAGGTTGCTGTGGACTCATGTGAATCCATGCTGCCTTCAGCGACTTTTCAGCAACATCCATCTACGGCGTTCTGCCGACGTTCACCCTCTCCCTATTACGCAATTCGTCATCCTGACTGGTCTTCGAACGGCTTTCTCGATTGCCGTATGTCCAAACAGTATTTGAGCTTGACCATGCCTGTACACACCCGAGATGAAATGTTGGCCGAGTGGCACAAACGGCTGAACAACCATGAGGACTGGAAGAACCAGAGCAGCCAGTACAGCTGCTTGATGAGCTCCGCCTACTACATGCTGTGCGTCGGCATGATCGATGCCTTTGAACGTTTCGAGCTCGTCGAACTGCTGACCGGTGCCTACTGTCATTTCGCCGGGGAGTATCCACAGGAGTGGATGCACCCAGCCTCTGACTACGACGTCTACAACCAGGCTGCCAGCTTCGTCGGCTACATCAACGGGAACCGGTATTTTCTCGGCACACCAGAAAAGAACTTCGGGCCGAGCCACTTCTTCGCGCAGTTCAGCCGTGACGACCCTGAACGCCGCATCAGAACGGCGGCCTATCAGAACTACGGCGTGATCCGCGACCGCTACATCTACATCTACATCTACATCTACATCTACATCTACATCTACACCGAGACGGGGCAGAAGCTGGCCATTGTAGAAAGGAATCGGAACTTCGAAGATGGGATACGCCAACGACTGGATGATCCGGATGTCTACCGCGCGCTGCTGGACGCTTCGATTCTAGCGCTTGAGTCAGGCGACATGCCGACCTTCGTGGCGTTACGGGAAAAGGAACTGTTTTCCATTTTCACCCTGTGCCTGTCGTGCTGCGATCGGTTCGACCTGTTCGAGGATTGCACAGCATGCTCGGGTCGCGGCTTCATTGAGGACCCGAACTGCCCGAACAGAATACTTCCAGGCTTTGCTGAATTCGAAAAATCAACGACAATCACCGCCCCACAAAAATCTATCATTAAGAATTAATCATGCTCAATTCGATTCAAACGTTAAGAGCTTTTGCTGCATGGCTGGTGGTATTCCATCATTACATGCAGGTTGTGTACAACTTCAAACTGCAAGACCCTATATCTGTGTTTTTATTTAGATATGGAGCAATCGGCGTAGATATATTCTTTATAATTAGCGGATTTGTAATTTACACCTCCACCCAAGCACAAAATCTATCACCAAAAAACTTTGCCATACACAGGATAGCGAGGATCGCGCCAGTGTATTGGTTTTTCACCATAATCACTGCTGTATCGCTATTGGCAATACCGAACTCAATAATGTCAACGACATATGATTCGGCCTTTATGTTAAAAAGCCTATTCTTCATACCAGCGCAAAACCCATCTGGGATAGGTCTATTCCCACTAGTAACTGTCGGATGGACACTTAACTTTGAAATGGTCTTCTATCTTATATTCCTTCTATGTCTGTTCCTTCCATCGAGAGCTAGGGCACTAGCTATAGTGGCAGGCATTATTGTGCTTAACAAAGCATCACAATTGGTAGGGGGTGATCTTTCTTTTTACAACAACAGCATCATGTATGAATTCCTGTTCGGCATCATGATAGCCATATTGCACCAGCGGAATATCACAAGCCGGGTGCCGACCTACGCCTCAGCGATTGGGATTATTTTATCTTTGCTGACAATCTCACACTACGGAGAGGTGACCCACAGTCCGTGGAAGCAGGGCATCCCCTGCGCCGTTATAGTTTTTTCGTTCCTAGCTCAGGAAAAGCTGTTCAGGCACGCTGGTTTATTCAACCGTTTGGCCGACTGGTCCTACTCGACATACCTCTGCCATGTAATTGTTATTTGCTACGTAGCAATTCTTAAGGTGGCATTTGATATGAGCGGCACACTTACTCTTGCATTAGCCGTGTCCCTGATTGTAGTCGTATCGAGCCTTAGTTTTTATTTGGTAGAAAGACCAATCCTGACATACGCAAAAAAAGTGACGCGACCGGTTAAGGCGCATCAGCCATTGAGTTCAGCGCCGTGAGAATCGAGCATATCAAGCCAACGCTCTCTGCCCCCCTCGGCGATGACGGAAGCAGCGTAGGGAACAGACCCGTTTTCGTGCGGGATGATTCCAGTAGTCAGCGCGATCAGGGTGCGGAAGTTACGAAGATCAATCGTCTGATTGGCCTCGGTCCCTACGCGCGAAGCAACAGCCTTGATGTACGACTCGGTGTCGTTTTCGACGCCAGGCGCCCAACGGTTGATTACCTCCCGCACCGTATCGATGCCGCTCCCGCCAATGCCTGGCATGCCGTCTTTGCCACGGTAAGCCAGGATCAGCTTCGCTATGGCGCGGATACCGCTTTCCGGGTCGATGAATTCAGCGAACCGAGGCTTGGTTACGCCTCTCTCTATACCGAATGGGACTGTGTCGTCGGTATCCGCTACGACGAGCCGAAACGTTATCACCGCATGATGGCCGCCAATGATCGAGGCGGCACCCGCTGGGACAACCTCTGCCCCTCGTACACCGCAGGCATCACCAATGAATATGTCGCCACCTTCTGGAAGGATCAGCCTTTCGATCTGGGCATGAGCTCTGATTTCGGAAACTGCGACCTGTGCTGGAAGAAGAACGAAGGCAAGTTGCTGAAAACAATTATGGAAGACCCCACTCGGGTCATCTGGTGGTCCGGCACTGAAGAGCGCTTCGGCCAGGTGTTCCGACAGGATCGCGCCGATTACAAAACGCTGGGCTGGTCAGCCGAACAGCGCTCCCGACAAACCGATTTCGATTTCGACTATCTCGTCGAAGACATCGACTGCTTCTGTGGCGACTCCCCCTCTTCCACCTACCAGCCTGCTGATGAACGGCAGGCGAGGAATCCGCATGTCTGCATTAAACCGTTTTCACAAAACCGCAGGCTGGCGCTGGAGAAGATCAGCGCCAGCCTGCCGCCCGGCGCAAAAATCTGTTTGGCTATCTACACACCTGAAAAACCAGAGCTCGACATTGTCCTGCAGGACAAAAGCCTTGACCTCAATGAGGTGGTTTCAACTCTTCGCCGGCGCGGCCTGAGCATCGACGGTGACAACGCCTACAAGCGCGACTTGCTCGATTCAGCCGTGGGAGCGATGACATTCGGCGTGCAAAACCGTAACCCGCCACCGGCAGGGCACTGGGGTCAGCGCTTCTGGGACATCGGCCGGGAAGAACGTGCGCCGTGCGAAGAGCTCGTCGCAGCGCTGAAGCTCACTCGCGAAAACCTCCGGGCCTGCCAAGCAACCATCCACCTGTGCGGAGGATTCGATCCTGCCTATGCCACCGAAGCCTAGGCCGCGATGAAGGTCGCAGACGCCGCGCTCGCCAAATTCGCCCAATAACCACCTTCTGCCGCCACGCGCGGCATGGAGTATTCATGAGCAAAGTAACCCTAGACGAATGGGCGGTGGCCGTGTTCAAGACCCCGCCCAGCCCCAACACCCTGCGTAAATGGGCGCGAGAGGGCCGGATCGCTCCGGTACCGGTCAAGCACGGGCGCAACTACTATGTAGAGTCCGACGCCCACTACCAAAACCCTGGCCAGCAGCCCGTCCGGATTGTCGGAGGCAGCCTGATTAGCAGAATACAGAGAGCACGCAATGGCGCCCAGGCCGCGTAATACCGGGTCAAAGGATCTTCCGCCCAATCTCTACCGCAAGACCGACGCCCGCAATGGCGTCACTTACTACACGTACCGCGACCCGATCAGTGGTCGCGTGTTCGGCTTGCCGCACGTCTGCACGAAGTCGAAGGCCGCGATGCCCAGAAACTGCTCGGTCACCGTTCGGCCACAATGACCGATCTGTACCGCGACAGTCGAGGCGCAGAATGGATCGACGTGGCATAATTGACGGCTGAATTTTTGGGCGGTATTGGGGAAGTTTTGGGGAAGAATTTATGCCCAATGAAAACAAGCACTTACAGCTTTTCGGCATCAAAGCCTGCGACACCATGAAAAAGGCGCGCACCTGGCTCGATGAACACGCTGTCAGCTATGACTTTCATGATTACAAAGCGGTCGGAATCGACCGCGAACACCTGAGCCAATGGTGCGACGAGCACGGCTGGCAAGTGGTGTTGAACCGTGCAGGCACGACCTTTCGCAAGCTCGACGACGAACGCAAAGCCGATCTCGACCAGCCGAAAGCCATCGAACTGATGCTCGCACAACCCTCGATGATCAAGCGCCCGGTGCTCGATCTCGGTGACCGAACCCTGATTGGCTTCAAGCCAGATATCTACGCGGCAGCGCTCAAGTAAGCCAGCCCGTTCAATTTTGTTAGAGGTATTTACATGTCCACTTCCGTATTCAGCCTGGCCTTTGGTGTCGGCACTCAAAATCGTCAGGGCGCATGGCTCGAAGTGTTTTACGCTCAGCCGCTGCTCAACCCGTCGGCCGATCTGGTCGCGGCCATCGCGCCGGTTCTGGGTTACACCGAAGGCAATCAGGCCATCGCGTTCAGCACCGCCCAGGCTTCGCAACTGGCTGAAGCACTGAAAGGTGTCGACGCAGCCCAGGCCGCCCTGCTGACCCGTCTGGCCGAAAGCCACAAGCCGCTGGTCGCCACCATTCTGGCCGAAGATGCACCGCTGACTTCCACGCCTGAGGCTTACCTCAAGCTGCACCTGCTGTCCCATCGTCTGGTCAAGCCGCACGGCCTGAACCTGGCCGGCGTGTTCCCGCTGCTGCCGAACGTCGCATGGACCAGCCAGGGCGCGATTGACCTCGCCGAACTGGCCGAACATCAACTGGAAGCCCGTCTGCGCGGCGAGCTGCTGGAAGTGTTCTCGGTAGACAAATTCCCGAAAATGACCGACTACGTCGTGCCGGCCGGCGTGCGTATCGCTGATGCCGCCCGTATCCGTCTGGGCGCTTACGTCGGCGAAGGCACCACCGTGATGCACGAAGGTTTCGTCAACTTCAACGCCGGTACCGAAGGCCCGGGCATGATCGAAGGCCGCGTTTCCGCTGGCGTGTTCGTCGGCAAGGGTTCGGACCTGGGCGGCGGTTGCTCGACCATGGGCACCCTGTCGGGCGGCGGCAACATCGTGATCAAGGTTGGCGAAGGCTGCCTGATCGGCGCGAACGCCGGTATCGGTATCCCGTTGGGCGACCGCAACACCGTTGAATCGGGCCTGTACGTGACTGCCGGCACCAAAGTGGCGCTGCTGGACGAAAACAACAAGCTGGTCAAAGTTGTGAAGGCTCGTGAACTGGCCGGTCAGCCGGACCTGCTGTTCCGCCGCAATTCGGAAACCGGTGCCGTGGAATGCAAAACCCACAAATCGGCGATCGAACTGAACGAAGCGCTGCACGCTCACAACTAAGCAGAGCGTCACGACCACCTGTTCTTGTAGGAGCGAGGCTTGCCCGCGAAGCTTTTGGGGATCTCACCGGTCCCTTCGCGAGCAAGCTTCGCTCCTACAGGTCCGGCGTAGCCCAGACCATCAGGTCAGGCGTACGTCCGCCCATGTTTAGCAGGGCCCGATAGCATGATGATTCTCTCTCCCTGGCGCGCCGATTTTCCGGCCATCGCCGCCCTGCAACGGCAAGACCAGACCTATCTGGACAACGCCGCCACCACGCAAAAACCTCAAGCCCTGCTGGATGCCCTGGCGCATTACTACGCCAATGGCGCAGCCAACGTGCATCGGGCGCAACACTTGCCCGGCGCGCATGCCACCCAGGCGTTCGAGGACAGCCGCAACAAAGTCGCGCAATGGCTGAATGCCGGTGATTGCGGGCAGATCATCTTCACCCACGGCGCGACCTCTGCGCTGAACCTCCTCGCCTATGGCCTGGAACATCTTTTCAATCCGGGCGATGAAATTGTCATCAGCGCCCTGGAGCACCACGCCAACCTGCTGCCATGGCAGCAACTGGCCCACCGTCGCGATCTCAAACTGGTGATCCTGCCGCTGGACGCCGACGGCTTGATCGACCTCGACACCGCCGCCGCGTTGATCGGCCCGCGAACCCGCTTGCTGGCGGTCAGTCAGCTGTCCAATGTGCTCGGCGCCTGGCAGCCATTGCCCGCGCTGCTGGCGCTGGCCAAGGCACACAACGCGTTGACCGTGGTCGATGGCGCCCAAGGCGTGGTCCATGGCCGGCACGATGTGCAGGTGCTGGGTTGCGACTTTTATGTGTTTTCCAGCCATAAGCTCTATGGCCCGGATGGCCTGGGGGTGTTGTTCGGCCGCCATGAGGCGCTCAAGCAACTGCGCCATTGGCAGTTCGGCGGCGAAATGGTGCTGGATGCGGATTACCAGCACGCGCGCTTTCGTCCTGCTCCGCTCGGTTTCGAGGCAGGAACGCCGCCGATCTCCAGCGTGATTGGTCTCGGGGCGACGCTCGATTACCTCGCCGGCCTCGATCAGGATGCGGTTTCGGCCCATGAAGCCGCGCTGCATGACTATTTGTTGAAAGGTCTTGAGGCGCGCGACGGCATTCGCTTGCTGGGCAAACCGCAACTGGCCCTGGCGAGTTTTGTCGTCGAGGGTGTGCATAACTCTGATCTGGCGCACTTGCTGACAGAACAGGGGATCGCGGTGCGCGCCGGTCATCATTGCGCGATGCCGCTGCTGAAAAGCTTAGAACTGGCCGGGGCGATTCGGGTGTCGTTGGCGCTTTACAACGACTCCGAGGACCTGCAACGGTTCTTTGATGCGCTGGATCAAGCGCTGGAGTTGTTGCGATGAACCTCCCCGCTGATGCCGAAATGGCGCTCGAAACTTTTCAGGCCGCCGCAGGCTGGGAGCAACGCGCGCGACTGCTGATGCAATGGGGCGACCGGCTACCGGTGTTGAGCGATGTGGATAAAGTCGACGCCAACCGCGTGCATGGCTGTGAAAGTCAGGTGTGGTTGGTGGGATCGTTGCAGGACGGCCACTGGCAGTTTGCCGCGAGCAGCGATGCGCGGTTGATCCGCGGGTTGGTGGCGTTGTTGCTGGCGCGGGTTAACGGGTTGTCGGCGGTCGAGTTGCAGCAGGTGGATTTGCCGGACTGGTTCAATCAGCTTGGACTCAGCCGACAGTTGTCGCCTTCGCGTAGCAATGGCCTCAATGCCGTGCTCCAGCGGATGAATGAGTTGGCCGCGCCCCTGTAGGAGCGAGCGGTGCGGCGATCCGACTTGCCCGCGAAGGCGCCGTACCTGACATACCGCTTTCGCGGGCAAGCCTCGCTCCTACAGGGGTGGTGTTTCAAACCTCGGGTTTGATGCGATCTGCCGGGCGCCGGACACCCGCCACAATCTTGTCCACAGCCTTGGTCGCCGCGACCATGCCAAACGTCGCCGTCACCATCATCACCGCACCAAACCCGCCCGCGCAGTCCAGCTTCACGCCATCCCCGACAAAACTCTTCTGCAGGCAAATGCTGCCGTCCGGTTTCGGATAACGCAGCTGCTCGGTGGAAAACACGCACGGCACGCTGTAATGGCGGGTCACGGTGCGGGAGAAGTTGTAATCGCGGCGCAGGGTCGAGCGCACTTTCGAGGCCAACGGGTCGTTGAATGTGCGGTTCAGGTCGCAGACCTGGATCAACGTCGGGTCGATCTGCCCGCCCGCACCGCCCGTGGTGATGATCTGGATCTTGCGGCGTTTGCACCAGGCAATCAGCGCAGCCTTGGCGTTGACGCTGTCGATGCAGTCGATCACACAGTCGATGTTCGGCGTGATGTATTCGGCCATGGTGTCGCGGGTAACGAAATCCGCCACCGCATGCACCGTGCAATCCGGGTTGATCCCGCGCAGGCGCTCAGCCATCACCTCGACCTTGGGCTTGCCGACGGTGCTGTCCAGCGCATGCAACTGACGGTTGGCATTGCTGACGCAGACGTCGTCGAGGTCGAACAGCGAAATCTCGCCCACGCCACACCGCGCCACCGCTTCCGCAGCCCAGGAGCCGACGCCACCGACGCCGACGATCGCCACGTGCGCCGCGCGCAAGCGCTCTAGCCCTTCGATGCCATACAAACGGGCGATGCCTGCAAACCGCGGATCTTCTGTACTCATGACCATTACCCCAAAAACCGGCGCGCATTATAGGGCCACACGCCAAAAGATCTAAGCCACAAGCGACAAGTGTAAGAACTTATGTGAAAGCCGATTGCCCAATGTCGTGCAATTCCCTGTCCGATGTACGTTCAGTGAACTGCCGGTGTAGGATGCGCGCCCCTTGGCGATCGCCAACCGTTCCTTCGTTCCACAGCCTTTGGAACCCGAAATAGCTATGTCATCGCGTAAATTTGGACTCAACCTGGTCGTGGTGCTCGCCATCGCAGCCTTGTTTACCGGCTTCTGGGCGCTGATCAATCGCCCGGTCACCGCCCCCAACTGGCCTGAACAGATCTCCGGTTTCTCGTACTCGCCGTTCCAGCAAGGCCAGTATCCGCAGAAAGAGCAGTACCCGACCGACGATCAAATGCGTCGCGATCTGGAGATCATGAGCAAGCTGACGGATAACATCCGTACCTACTCGGTCGATGGCACCCTGGGAGACATTCCCAAACTGGCAGAGGAATTCGGCCTGCGGGTCACCCTGGGGATCTGGATCAGCCCGGACCTGGAACGCAACGAGCGGGAAATCACCCGGGCCATCGAAATCGCCAACTCCTCACGCAGCGTGGTTCGTGTGGTCGTAGGCAACGAGGCCATCTTCCGTAAGGAAATTACCGCTGCCGAACTGAGCGTGCTCCTTGATCGCGTTCGCGCAGCCGTGAAGGTGCCGGTCACCACGTCCGAGCAATGGCACGTCTGGGAAGAACACCCGGAACTGGCCAAGCACGTCGACCTGATTGCCGCGCACGTCCTGCCTTACTGGGAATACATCCCGGTGGACAAGGCCGGCCAGTTCGTCCTCGACCGCGCTCGCGATCTGAAAAAGATGTTCCCGAAAAAACCGCTGCTGCTCTCGGAGGTTGGCTGGCCGAGCAACGGCCGCATGCGTGGCGGCACCGATGCGAGCCCGGCAGATCAGGCGATCTACCTGCGTACGCTGGTGAACAAGCTTAACCGCCAGGGTTTCAACTACTTCGTGATCGAAGCGTTCGACCAGCCGTGGAAGGCCAGTGACGAAGGTTCGGTGGGCGCGTATTGGGGCGTGTTCAACGCCGCGCGCCAGCAGAAATTCAACTTCGAAGGCCCGGTCGTCGCGATCCCGCAATGGCGCGTGCTGGCCATCGGCTCGGCGGTGTTGGCCCTGCTGTCCTTGACCTTGCTGATGATTGACGGCTCGGCGCTGCGTCAACGTGGCCGCACCTTCCTGACTTTTATCGCCTTCTTGTGCGGTTCGGTGCTGGTGTGGATCGGCTACGACTACAGCCAGCAATACAGCACCTGGTTCAGCCTGACCGTAGGATTTCTCCTCGCACTCGGCGCACTCGGGGTCTTTATCGTACTGCTGACCGAGGCGCATGAACTGGCCGAAGCGGTCTGGACCCACAAACGCCGGCGTGAATTCCTGCCGGTGGTGGGCGATTCGGACTACAGGCCGAAAGTGTCGATTCATGTGCCGTGCTACAACGAGCCGCCGGAGATGGTCAAACAGACCCTCAACGCCCTGGCCAACCTCGACTATCCGGACTTCGAAGTCCTGATCATCGACAACAACACCAAGGACCCGGCCGTCTGGGAGCCGGTGCGCGATTACTGCGCAACCCTCGGTCCGCGCTTCAAGTTCTTCCACGTCGCACCGCTGGCCGGCTTCAAGGGCGGCGCGCTGAACTACCTGATTCCGCACACCGCCAAAGATGCCGAAGTGATTGCGGTGATCGACTCCGATTACTGCGTCGACCCGAACTGGCTCAAGCACATGGTGCCGCACTTCGCCGATCCGAAAATCGCCGTGGTGCAGTCGCCGCAGGATTATCGCGACCAGAACGAAAGCACCTTCAAGAAGCTCTGCTACGCGGAATACAAAGGCTTCTTCCACATCGGCATGGTCACCCGTAACGACCGCGACGCGATCATCCAGCACGGCACCATGACCATGACCCGGCGCTCGGTGCTCGAGGAACTCGGCTGGGCCGACTGGTGCATCTGCGAAGATGCCGAGTTGGGTCTGCGCGTGTTCGAGAAAGGCTTGTCGGCGGCGTACTACCACACCAGCTACGGCAAAGGCCTGATGCCCGATACCTTTATCGACTTCAAGAAACAGCGTTTCCGCTGGGCCTACGGTGCGATTCAGATCATCAAGCGTCACACCGCCAGCCTGCTGCGCGGCAAGGACACCGAGCTGACCCGTGGCCAGCGCTACCACTTCCTCGCGGGCTGGTTGCCGTGGGTGGCGGATGGCATGAACATCTTCTTCACCGTGGGCGCACTGTTGTGGTCGGCGGCGATGATCATCGTGCCGCAGCGGGTCGATCCGCCGTTGCTGATTTTCGCGATCCCGCCATTGGCGTTGTTCGTGTTCAAGGTCGGCAAGATCATCTTCCTCTACCGTCGCGCCGTTGGCGTGAACCTCAAGGACGCGTTCTGCGCGGCGCTGGCCGGGCTGGCGTTGTCGCACACCATCGCCAAAGCGGTGCTGTACGGCTTCTTCACCAGCAGCATTCCGTTCTTCCGCACGCCGAAAAATGCCGACAACCACGGCTTCTGGGTGGCGATTTCGGAAGCGCGTGAAGAGATGTTCATCATGCTGCTGTTGTGGGGCGCGGCGCTGGGGATCTTCCTGGTGAACGGGCTGCCGAGCAACGACATGCGCTTCTGGGTGATCATGTTGCTGGTGCAGTCGCTGCCGTACCTGGCGGCGCTGATCATGGCGTTCCTGTCCTCGCTGCCGAAACCGGCCGTCGAGGCCGAAACGGCACCGGCAGTCTAAATCTTTGCAGATGCACTAAACGGCGGCCAATGGCCGCCGTTTTGCTTTAAGATAACCGCCATTTTCCAGGCCTTGCCCCCCATTTCCCGTAGGAGCGAGGCTTGCCCGCGAACGAAGCGACTCGGTGTAACAGATACACCTCATTATCGTTCTTCGCGGGCAAGCCTCGCTCCTACAGATAAAGCACCGGAGTTTTCCATGACGGCCCACGCCGACCTTTCGCCGACCCTTCAACTCGCCATCGACCTGATCCGCCGTCCGTCCGTGACGCCGGTCGACGCCGATTGCCAGAAGCAGATGATGCAGCGCCTGGGCGATGCCGGTTTTATGCTTGAGCCAATGCGCATCGAAGATGTGGATAACTTCTGGGCCACCCACGGCAAGCACGACGGCCCGGTGCTGTGTTTCGCCGGCCACACCGACGTGGTCCCGACCGGCCCGGTGACCGCCTGGCAGATCGACCCGTTCAACGCGCTGATCGACGAACACGGCATGCTCTGCGGTCGTGGCGCAGCGGACATGAAAGGCAGCCTGGCGTCCATGACCGTGGCCGCCGAGCGCTTCGTCGCCGATTACCCGGATCACAAGGGCAAAGTCGCGTTTCTGATCACCAGCGATGAAGAAGGCCCGGCGCACCACGGCACCAAAGCGGTGGTTGAACGTCTGGCGGCGCGCAAGGAGCGTCTGGACTGGTGCATCGTTGGCGAACCGTCGAGCACCACGCTGGTCGGTGACGTGGTCAAGAACGGCCGTCGCGGTTCCCTCGGCGCCAAGCTGACCGTACGCGGTGTGCAAGGTCACGTCGCTTATCCGCACCTCGCCAAGAACCCGATCCACCTCGCCGCCCCGGCGCTGGCCGAACTGGCCGCCGAGCATTGGGACCACGGCAACGATTTCTTCCCGCCGACCAGTTTCCAGATTTCCAATGTGAATTCCGGCACTGGTGCGACCAACGTGATCCCCGGTGATCTGATAGCGGTGTTCAATTTCCGCTTCTCCACCGAGTCCACTGTTGAAGGCTTGCAGAAGCGCGTCGCCGATATCCTCGACAAGCATGGCCTGGACTGGCACATCGACTGGGCGCTGTCCGGTCTGCCGTTCCTCACCGAACCGGGTGCGTTGCTGGACGCCGTCGCGTCGAGCATCAAGGACATCACCGGTCGCGAAACCAAAGCCTCCACCAGCGGTGGCACCTCCGATGGGCGCTTTATCGCGACCATGGGTACACAGGTGGTTGAACTGGGCCCGGTCAACGCGACGATCCACCAGGTCAACGAGCGCGTGCTGGCCGCCGACCTCGACGTGCTGACCGAAATCTACTACCAGACCCTGATCAAGTTGCTCGCCTGATGCTTGCCTGCCCGATCTGCAGCGAACCGCTGAACGCGGTGGACAACGGCGTGGCCTGCCCCGCCGGGCATCGTTTCGACCGCGCGCGCCAGGGTTACCTGAACCTGTTGCCGGTGCAGCACAAGAACAGCCGCGACCCTGGGGATAACCTGGCGATGGTCGAAGCCCGGCGCGACTTCCTGAACGCCGGCCATTACGCGCCGGTGGCCAGGCGTCTCGCTGAGCTGGCGGCGCAATACGCGCCGCAGCGCTGGCTCGACATCGGTTGTGGCGAGGGTTACTACACCGCGCAAATTGCCGAGGCGTTGCCGAACGCTGACGGTTACGCGCTGGACATCTCCCGGGAAGCGGTCAAACGCGCCTGCAAACGCAACCCGCAGCTGACCTGGTTGATCGCCAGCATGGCGCGGGTGCCGTTGGCGTCCGGCAGTTGTCAGTTTCTCGCCAGCGTCTTCAGCCCGCTGGACTGGGAAGAAGCCAAACGCCTGCTCAGCCCCGGCGGCGGCTTGATGAAAGTCGGGCCGACCAGCGGCCACCTGATGGAATTGCGCGAGCGGCTGTACGACGAAGTGCGTGAGTACACCGACGACAAGCATCTGGCCTTGGTGCCGGAAGGTATGGCTTTGCAACACAGCGAAACCCTGGAATTCCAGCTGACGCTTGCAAGTGGGCAGGATCGCGCCAACCTGTTGGCCATGACGCCTCATGGCTGGCGCGCCAGTGCCGAACGCCGGGCGGCGGTCATCGAGCAGACCGAGCCGTTCGAGGTCACTGTTTCGATGCGCTACGATTACTTTGTTCTTCAATCTTAATTTTTGGTCTTGAGCAGCAGCTTGAGGCCGGCTAAATCCGCGAATGGATTTTTCAGACCCGCAGTGAGGACATCCATGCGCCAACCCGATATCGAGATTTACCTGAAAGACGCCGACGTCGACCACAAGGCCGTATCCGCCTGGCTCGGCGCGGCTCTGGGCCCGTGCACCGATTGGGTTCAGAAAGGTCAGACCTACAAGTGCAAGGCCGGCAACGTGCCAGTGACCTGGCTGCCGAAAGCGGTAGGAAAATGGAACAGCCTGTACCTGGAAAGCGACCAGACCCCGTGGGAAGACGACATCGCCTGCGCCCGCGCCGCGTTTGCCGCGCTGAACGTAGAAGTACGTTGTGCGCCGGGCAGTTGGGTCGAGGAAGAAGGTGAAGAGACAGCGGATCGCTGGATGCGCATCAGCGCCGATGGCGAAGAAGAGATCACCTGGAAAACTGCTTAACCCATCACACCACGAACCTGTAGGAGCGTGGCTTGCCCGCGAAGCTTTTAGCGTCAGTGATGACGCCTTCGCGGGCAAGCCTCGCTCCTACAGTGGGTTTTGGGTGATCTGGAGGGTGGGTTTACAGCCCCACCACATCCTCAGCCTGCAAACCCTTCTCCCCCGTCACAACGCCGTACTCGACCTGCTGGCCTTCAGTCAGCGAACGATGCCCCTCACCGCGAATCGCGCGGTAATGCACGAACACGTCCACCCCGTCCTCGCGCTGGATGAAGCCATAGCCCTTGGCGTCGTTGAACCACTTCACGTTGCCGGTTTCGCGTGTTGCCATTTGTTCATACTCCCTTTTTATTATTGATCGGGCTTTTCGCAGGAAAGCCTCGGGAACGTCAGCCTGCGCATACCGGTCCCATGAGGGTGACGGCGACAGTGCGCCGAGTATATGTCAGACATTTAATCTCTCAATAGCACTTTGATTGCCGCTTTTTTGCCGATTTTCAGTGAATCCGGCACACTATCGACCGCCCGAGCAAACGCTCGGTTTATTCCACTCATGCAGAAGCCGTATGACCCGTTCCCCGTTCCGCCGTCTTGTGTTTGGCACCCTGCGCCGACTGCTCTATCTCTGGGTTCGCTCGGAGACGATCAATCAGTCGTCGTTCACCCTCAACCTCGACCGCAGCCGTCCGGTGTTCTACGTCCTGCAAAACCCTTCGCTGACCGACCTCGCCGTGGTCGACACCGAATGCAGCAAGGCGGGCCTGCCGCGCCCGGTGCTGCCGGTGTCTGTCGGCAATCTGCTGGAGCCTGCCGCGTTCTTTTACCTGACACCTGAGCCCGACTGGCTCGGTCGCCAGGACAAACGCGGCGCGCCACCGACCCTGACCCGACTGGTCAGCGCCCTGAGCCAGAACGCTGCCGAAGACGCGCAGATCATTCCGGTCAGCGTGTTCTGGGGCCAGTCGCCGGACAGCGAATCGAGTCCATGGAAGCTGCTGTTCGCCGATAGCTGGGCGGTTACCGGGCGCCTGCGCCGCTTGCTGAGCATCATCGTGCTGGGGCGCAAGACCCGCGTGCAATTCTCTGCGCCGATCCACCTGCGTGAACTGATCGAGCACAACAAGGGCCACGAGCGCACCGTGCGCATGGCCCAACGGATTCTGCGGGTGCACTTCCGCAACCTCAAAGCCGCGGTGATCGGCCCGGACATTTCCCACCGTCGCAACCTGGTCAAAGGCCTGCTCAACCAGCCGCTGGTCAAGCAAGCGATCCTCGACGAAGCCGAACGCGGGAATATCCCCCCCGAGAAAGCCAAGGCCCAGGCCCTGCGTTACGGCAACGAGATCGCCTCGGACTACACCTACACCGCGATCCGCTTCATGGAAGTGGTGCTGAGCTGGTTCTGGAACAAGATCTACGACGGCATCAAGGTCAACAACATCGAAGGCGTGCAGAAGGTCGCACCGGGTTACGAAGTGATCTATGTGCCGTGCCACCGCAGCCACATCGACTATCTGCTGCTCTCGTACCTGCTGTTCCGCAACGGCCTGACCCCGCCGCACATCGCCGCCGGGATCAACCTCAACATGCCAGGGATCGGCGGCCTGCTGCGTCGCGGCGGTGCGTTCTTCATGCGCCGTACCTTCAAGGGCAACCCGCTGTACACCTCGGTGTTCAACGAATACCTGCACACCCTGTTCACCAAAGGTTTTCCGGTCGAGTATTTCGTCGAGGGCGGCCGCTCGCGCACCGGGCGCATGCTGCAACCGAAAACCGGGATGCTCGCGATCACCCTGCGCAGCTTCCTGCGCTCCTCGCGCATGCCGATCGTGTTCGTGCCGGTGTACATCGGTTATGAACGCGTGCTGGAAGGCCGGACTTACCTTGGCGAACTGCGTGGTGCGAGCAAGAAGAAAGAATCGATCTTCGACATTTTCAAAGTCATCGGCGCCCTGAAGCAGCGTTTCGGCCAGGTGGCGGTGAACTTCGGCGAGCCGATCAAACTGGCGGAATTCCTCGACAGCGAACAGCCAGACTGGCGTCAACAGGAACTCGGCCCGCAGTTCAAACCGGCCTGGCTTAACGAAACCACCAACCGCCTCGGCGAGAAAGTGGCGCAGCACCTGAACGAAGCGGCGGCGATCAACCCGGTCAACCTCGTGGCGTTGGCATTGCTGTCCACCAGTCGTTTGGCACTGGACGATCGCGCCATGGCGCGGGTGCTGGATCTGTATCTGGCGCTGCTGCGCAAGGTTCCGTACTCGCCGCACACCACGCTGCCGGAAGGTGACGGACGTGCGTTGATCGAGCATGTGAAGGACATGGACCTGCTGTCCGAGCAAAGCGATGCGCTGGGCAAAATCCTCTATCTGGATGAGCAAAACGCCGTCCTGATGACTTACTACCGCAACAACGTGCTGCACATTTTCGCGTTGCCGGCGTTGCTCGCGAGTTTCTTCCAGAGTGCGTCGCGCATGAGCCGCGAGCAGATCCTGCGCTACACCCGCGCACTGTATCCGTACCTGCAATCGGAGCTGTTCATTCGCTGGTCGCTGGACGAACTGGATGCCGTGATCGATCAATGGCTCGAAGCGTTCGTCGAGCAAGGTCTGCTGCGTTTCGAGAACGACGTTTACCTGCGTCCGGCACCAAGCTCGCGACATTTCGTGTTGCTGACGCTGCTGTCGAAGAGCATCGCCCAGACCTTGCAGCGCTTCTACATGACGGTTTCGCTGCTGCTCAACAGCGGCCAGAACAGTATCAGTGCCGAAGAACTGGAAGACCTCTGCACCGTCATGGCCCAGCGCCTGTCGATCCTGCATGGCCTGAACGCGCCGGAGTTTTTCGACAAGAGCCTGTTCCGCCACTTCATCCAGACGATGCTCGACCTCGACGTGCTCAAGCGTGACGAGGCCGGCAAGCTGAGCTATCACGAACTGCTCGGCGAACTGGCCGAAGGCGCGGCGAAACGGGTGTTGTCGGCGGAAATCCGCTTGTCGATCCGTCAGGTGGCGTTGCATCGCAGCGAAGATGCGGCGGATCTGGTCGCCACACAGCCCGAGACATAACGCAAAACCCCTGTAGGAGCGAGACCGGCTTGCCGGCGAAAATGGTTCAGTCACCTCATCGCTGACTGACACACCGCAATCGCCGGCAAGCCGGTCTCACTCCTACATTAGATTGGAGATATTCGATGAAAAAACTCTCTCTATTGGCCATGACCGCTTTGCTGGGGGCCTGCCAGTCCATGCAACCCACCGCCAAAACCAGCCTCGATGGCGAAGTCTTCTACCTGCAACGCATCGCCCTGCCGCCGACTGCCACCCTGAGCGTCAGCTTGCAGGACGTATCGCTGGCCGACGCTCCTGCCGTGGTACTCGACGAGCAGAAAGGCCCGGTCAAAGGCCAGGTGCCACTGCCGTTCCATCTGAGTTACGATCCGGCCCAGGTCAAACCCGGCCATCGTTATTCCGTCAGCGCGCGAATCGAAGTGAATGGCCAACTGATGTTCATCACCACCGAACATCACGCCGTACAACTGAATGGCAGCGACCCGCAGCCACTGAAAATTCGCGTCGACGCCGTCCGCTAATTCTTTTTTGAACAAGGAAGCCGCCATGTTCCGCCCTACCCTTCGCTTTGCCGGCCTGTGTACAGGTTTGATGATTTCCGCCAGTGCCATGGCGCTGTCGCTCAGTGACTTGTCGCAAAAGGACGCTACCGGCGGCCTCAAGGATGCCCTGACCCAAGGCGCGCAACTGGCCGTGAAACAACTCGGTACGCCGGGCGGCTTCAGTAACAACCCGGACGTGAAGATCGAACTGCCGGGCAAACTGGGCAAGGTCGCCAGCAAAATGAAACAATTCGGCATGGGTGATCAGGTCGATCAGCTGGAAACCAGCATGAACAAAGCAGCGGAAACGGCCGTGGTCCAGGCTCAGCCGATCCTCGTGGATGCCGTGAAGAAGATGACGGTCGACGATGCCAAGGGCATTCTCAGCGGCGGTAATGACTCCGCCACGCAATACCTGAACAAAACCAGCCGCGAACAGATCCGCGCCAAGTTCCTGCCGATCGTCAAACAAGCCACCGACCAGGTTGGCCTGGCCAAGCAGTACAACTCGTTCGCCGGACAAGCCGCGACCATGGGCGTGGTGGATGCGAAAAGCGCGAACATCGAAAGCTACGTGACCGAGCAGGCCCTGAACGGTTTGTTCGAGATGATCGGCAAACAGGAAGAAACCATTCGCCAGAACCCTGCGGCGGCGGCGACCAGCTTGGCGAAGAAGGTGTTTGGTTCGCTCTAAGCCTCAACACAACGCCATTGTGGGGGCGAGACCGGCTTGCCGGCGAATACAGAGTATCAGTCGAATTTGATGTCGATTGACACACCGCGTTCGCCGGCAAGCCGGCTCCTACAAAGGCGTGGTACATCCGCGAAAACAGGTCGGCTGTCAGGCCGCCATCGTCGGAACACCGCCCGCAGCGAGCCGGCTCCTACAGGGGATCGGCGTACACTCGCTTCTCACCACTCATCAGGCCGAGCGTTAGCTCGCCTGCAGCTCTTGATCTTGATCCACCCGCCCCTTCGGGAGGCCGAGTGGAGGTTCTGCGCAGTGGGCAACCCGGCATGGATGCCGGGTTAGCCGCCCCCGGCCATGGATGGCCGATGGCGGCGGGCCCACGGAGCAGGACCGGAGCGAGGGTACGCCGAGCCTTAGCGAGGAGCCGGACGCCGGGGCGAGCCTTTTTGGGTACTTTTTTGGCGTTTGAAAAAAGTGCCTCGCCGTAAGGGCGAAACCATAAGCGGCCGTAACCGCAGAAATGGATATGTACTTAATAACCAAGAACCTGGTCGGCCCGAAGGCCGCCAAGACCACACATCAAACCGTTTCTTTCTTGATGCGGAACCATGCCGCATAGAGCGCCGGCAAAAACAGCAACGTCAATGCCGTCGCGACAATCAATCCACCCATGATCGCCACCGCCATCGGCCCGAAGAACACGCTGCGGGACAGCGGGATCATCGCCAATACGGCGGCGAGCGCGGTCAGAACGATCGGCCGAAAACGACGCACCGTGGCTTCGATAATCGCCTGCCACGGTTTGAGCCCGGCGGCGATGTCCTGCTCGATCTGGTCTACCAGAATCACCGAGTTACGCATGATCATCCCGGACAGCGCGATGGTCCCGAGCATGGCCACGAAACCGAACGGCTGGCGGAACACCATCAGGAACAGGGTCACCCCGATCAATCCCAATGGCGCTGTAAGAAACACCATCACCGTGCGTGAGAAGCTTCGCAGTTGCAGCATCAACAACGTCAGCACCACAACGATGAACAGCGGCACACCGGCCTTCACCGAATTCTGCCCACGGGCGGAATCTTCCACGGTGCCGCCGACTTCCAGCAAGTAGCCGTCAGGCAGTTCCGCGCGGATCGGATCGAGCGTCGGCATGATCTGCTGCACCAGCGTCGCCGGTTGTTCCTTGCCATAGATATCGGCGCGGACCGTCACGTTCGGCAAGCGGTTGCGGTGCCAGATGATGCCCTCTTCAAAACCGTATTCCAGCGTCGCGATCTGCGACAACGCCACGCTGCGACCGTTGTCGGTCGGCACCGCCAGGCTCGGCAGCAACGACAGTTCAGTGCGCTCATGCAACGTGCCGCGCAGCAGGATTTCGATCAACTCGTTGTCTTCGCGGTACTGACTGACGCTGGAACCGGTCAGCGAGCTTTGCAGAAACTTCGACAGATTCGCGGTGCTCACGCCGAGCGCGCGGGCGCGGTCCTGATCGACATTCAGATAAACCACTTTGCTCGGCTCTTCCCAGTCCAGGTGGACGTTGGCCACATGGGGATTCTCGCGAACCTTGGCCGCCACTTTTCGAGCCAGGGCGCGGACGTCCTCGATGTGTTCGCCGGTGACCCGGAACTGCACCGGATAGCCCACTGGCGGGCCGTTCTCCAGACGCGTCACCCGCGAACGCAGGGCCGGGAATTGCTCGTTGAGGGTTTCGATCAGCCAGGTGCGCAGGGTCTCGCGGTCCTCGATGGTCTTGGCCAGGACGACAAACTGGGCGAAGCTCGCCGCAGGAAGTTGCTGATCCAGCGGCAGGTAAAAGCGCGGCGAACCGGTACCGACGTAGGCCACGTAATTATCGATGCCGGCGTGATCCTTCAGTAAACCTTCAAGGCGTTTAACCTCGTCGGCGGTGTTGCTCAGCGAAGCGCCTTCGGCCAGTTTCAGATCGACCATCAACTCCAGTCGTCCCGAGGCCGGGAAGAACTGCTGCGGTACAAAACGGAACAACACGATGGAGGCGATAAACAACACCACTGTCAGCGTGATCACCGTTTTGCGCCAGCGCACGCACCATTCCACCAGGCGTCGGACACGTTCATAAAAAGGCGTGGCGTACGGATCAGGCTGACCAATGCCGTGTTTCGCTGCATGAATCTTCGCCAGGTCCGGCAGGAGTTTTTCCCCCAGATACGGTACGAAAACCACAGCGGCAATCCACGACGCCAGCAGCGCGATGGTCACTACCTGGAAGATCGAGCGCGTGTACTCGCCAGTGCCCGATTGCGCAGTGGCAATCGGCAGGAAACCGGCGGCCGTGATCAGCGTGCCGGTGAGCATCGGGAACGCGGTGCTGGTCCAGGCATAACTCGCGGCTTTGATCCGGTCAAAGCCCTGCTCCATTTTGATCGCCATCATTTCCACGGCGATGATCGCGTCGTCCACCAGCAAGCCCAACGCCAGCACCAGCGCGCCAAGGGATATCTTGTGCAGACCGATGCCCAGGTAATACATGCAGGCGAAGGTCATCGCCAACACCAGCGGAATCGCCAGCGCCACCACCATGCCGGTGCGTACGCCGAGGGAGAAGAAGCTCACCAACAGGACGATGGCCAGGGCTTCCACCAGCACTTGGACAAACTCGCCGACACCGGTTTTCACCGCGGCGGGTTGATCGGAAACCTTGCGCAGCTGCATGCCGGCCGGAAGGTTTTTCTGGATCCTGGCGAACTCGATTTCCAGCGCCTTGCCCAGCACCAGAATGTCGCCGCCCTCCTTCATCGCCACGGCCAGACCGATGGCGTCTTCGGCCATGAAGCGCATGCGCGGCGCCGGAGGATCGTTGAAACCACGACGCACGTCCGCGACATCGGAGATACGGAACGTGCGATCACCGACGCGAATCGGGAAGTTTCTGATCTCTTCGACCGTCTGAAAATTCCCCGAAACCCGTAGCTGCAATCGCTCACTGGTGGTTTCAAAGAAACCGGCCGTGGACATCGCGTTCTGCTCTTCAAGTGCCTGCTGCACCGCCGCCAACGGCAAACCGAGGGTGGCGAGCTTGACGTTGGAGAGTTCGATCCAGACCTTCTCGTCCTGCAACCCGAGCAGGTCGACCTTGCCCACATCCTTGACCCGTTGCAGCTGAATCTGGATGCGGTCGGCGTAGTCCTTGAGCACCGCGTAATCAAAACCGTCGCCGGTCAGCGCGTAGATGTTGCCGAAGGTGGTGCCGAATTCGTCGTTGAAGAACGGGCCCTGAATGCCCGGTGGCAAGGTATGACGAATGTCGCCGATCTTCTTGCGGACCTGGTACCAGAGATCCGGAATCTCCACCGAGTGCATGGAGTCACGCGCAACGAACGTCACCTGGGATTCACCCGGTCGAGAGAACGACACGATGCGCTCGTACTCGCCGGTTTCCATCAACTTCTTTTCTATGCGTTCGCTGACCTGGCGTGACACTTCCTCGGCGGTTGCCCCCGGCCAGTTGGTGCGGATCACCATGGCCTTGAAGGTGAACGGAGGGTCTTCGCTCTGGCCCAGTTTGGTGTAGGAAAGTGCGCCGACGATGGCCAGCAACAGCATCAGGAACAGTACGATCTGGCGGTTACGCAGCGCCCATTCGGAAAGATTGAAACCCATCAGGGATTACTCCTTGCCCGCTAGATTGACCACGCGGTTGGAGCGATCCACCGGGCGCACTTGCTGCCCGTCGTGAAGCACATGCACACCGGCCGCCACCACCCAGTCACTGGCGTTCAGGCCTTCGAGTACCGGCACGGTTTTCTCGCCGAACGGGCCGACCCGGACCGGCGCTTTCTTCAGGGTGTTGTTGGCGCTGAGCACCCACACGTAGGTGGCACCGTTTTCGGCGGTAACCGCCGAGAGCGGTACCGACAGCGCCACGACGTCGGCAGTCTGGATAAACACCCGGGCGCTCTGGCCGAGCTCGGCCGGAACCTTGCCGGCGTTGAAGGCAATGCGGGCAGCGAAGGTGCGGGACTTTGGATCAGCGGCGGGTGACAACTCACGGATGCGCCCGGCAAAACGCTGGTCAGGTTGGGTCCAGAGTTCCACCGACACCGGCTGGCCGACCTTGAAACGACCGAAGCTCTGTTCCGGCAGGCTGATCAACACTTCGCGCTCGCCATCGGTGGCGAGGGTAAACACGGTTTGACCGGCGGCGACGACTTGCCCGACTTCCACCGCACGCTTGGCCACGACGCCGTCCTGTGGCGCACGCAGCACGGCGTAGCTGGCCTGGTTGGTCGAGACGTTGAATTCGGCCCTGATCTGCTTCAGGCGCGCTTCACCGGATCTGTATAGATTTTCGGAATTGTCGTACTGCGAGCGGCTGACCATCTGACGATCCATCAGGGTCTTGTAGCGATCGCGCTCGGCACGTACGAGATTGAGATTGGCTTCGGCCGCCGCGACCTGAGCGCGGGTGGCTTCCAGTTGCAGGCGGACGTCCTGGGGATCGAGTTCGGCCAGCGGTTGATCGGCCTTGACCCGCTGTCCTTCTTCGACCAGTCGTCGGCTGACTTTGCCGCCAATGCGAAACGCCAGATCCGGCTCGTAGCGAGCACGGACTTCACCGGGATAGCTTTCCATCGCCTGTGTCGAAGGCTCTGGCTGCACCACCATGGCCGGTCGGACGGTGACTTGCGGTGCCTCTTCGTGACCACACGCAGACAATAAAAGCGCCAGACTGACTGGCAATGCGAGGGGCAAGGCATAGCGGAACATGGTGAAGGACCTTTCGCTAATGGTGCTTGGAATAATTATACTGACCAGTATGTTATTAATAGCAAACTCACCAGTCCAGTATTAAAAGCGAATAATGCCGAACAACTTTTCAGCACCCAATGGTCCGGGCCGCCCCAAGGATCTGGCCAAACGCCAGGCAATCCTCGATGCGGCGAAAATCCTGTTCCTGAGCAATGGCTATGCGAGCACCAGCATGGACGCCGTCGCGGCTGAAGCGGGCGTGTCGAAGCTGACCGTCTACAGCCATTTCAACGACAAGGAGACGCTGTTCTCCGCCGCCGTTGTCGCCAAATGCGAAGAGCAATTGCCTACGCTGTTTTTCGAATTGCCTGACGGCATTTCAGTGGAGACGGTGTTGTTGAATATCGCACGCGGCTTTCATCACCTGATCAACAGCGATGAATCGGTGAACCTGCACCGGTTGATGATGACGCTGGGCAGCCAGGACCCGAAACTCTCGCAGATCTTCTTCGAGGCCGGGCCGGAACGCATGCTGCATGGCATGGAACGGCTGCTGACCAAGGCTGATCAGAGCGGTGTGTTGAGCATCGACAAGCCACGTAACGCGGCGGAGCATTTCTTTTGCCTGCTCAAGGGCGCGGGGAATTTTCGGTTGTTGTATGGCTGTGGCGAACCGTTGACCGGGGATGCGGCGGAGGAACATGTGCGGGAAGTGGTGGAGTTGTTTATGCGGGCTTATCGACCCGAGACAGCCTGATAATTATTGGTTGTCTGGTTTGGCCTCTTCGCGGGCAAGCCTCGCTCCTACAGGGGCCGCGGTGCTTTTGTAGGAGCGAGGCTTGCCCGCGAAGGGCGCGACTCGGTTTTAAGGCTTGAGCGCCTTCTTCGGATAAATGTCATACCGACTGGATTTCCCGTCCAGCGCATGACTCGGCTTCGGCCCGGCAATGCACGGTGCCTTGCGCGGACGCTTCACCACCACCCGGTGGCTGGCCAATGCCAACGCCGCTTCGAGCAACGCCGGTGCATCCGGATCATCCCCCACCAACGGCCGGAACAGGCGCATTTCCTTCTTCACCAGCGCAGTTTTCTCACGATGGGGAAACATCGGGTCGAGGTAGATGACCTGCGGCGGCTCGCCTTCCCAGTTGCGCATGACTTCGATCGAGTTGCCCTTGAGCAATCGCATGCGCGCCACAATCGACGCCACGTCGAAATCTTCCGCGCCGCGTGCCAGGCCATCTTCAAGCAAGGCGCCGATCAGCGGCTGACGTTCGATCAGGCTCATCTCACAACCCAGGCTCGCCAGCACGAACGCGTCCTTGCCCAGCCCCGCCGTAGCGTCCAGCACCCGCGGACGCACGCCCTGGGCGATGCCGACCGCCTTGGCGATCATCTGACCGGTGCCACCGCCGAACAGGCGGCGATGGGCGGCTCCGCCCTCGACGAAGTCCACCCGCACCGGTCCCGGTGCGTCCGGGCCGAGCTGTTGCAGTTGCAAACCCTGTTCACCCACCTGCAAGGCAAACTCGCCGTCATCGACCTGCAAAGGCAGGCCCAGGCGCTCGGCCCATTGCTCGGCCTGTGGCTGAAAAGCCGTGCCCAGGGCCTCGACATGGATGCGGCAAGCCGCCGGTTGCTCAATCATGGGAAAACACGCTCAAAAAAATTAATGATCGGCAGAAACGGCCGATAACAAAGCTAACGAGCATTTTGCCAGAGCTGAGCGTCGACCGAGAGAAATGTCAGACATTCAACGCACATCGATAGGTTACATCTCGCCCCACGGCGATTTTGGCCTGCGAAACTCCCAAGCACTGAGCGGCGTCAGTCACCTGTGGCAGGATTTCTTTGCCCAGGCCCTGGCCGATCAGTCGGGCGATGTCGTGCCGGCGTCTCTCAACTTTCCACCGGTCGATCTCGAAAGCCCGGAAGAACCCACGGTTGGCAGCGAACTGCTGGCGCACATCGTTTCCCAGCGCGAATGCGATGTGAAGGAAACCCAGGTCAAGCCACCCGAGCCGCTGTTCCTGCCGATCGCCGAGTTCGAAATGGACCTGGCCGACAAACCATTCCCACCGTTCCCACCGGAAGAAATCGCTGCCCAGCAAAAGCAGCAGAACTTCGAAAGCGGCTGGGTTCGCCCGATCGTACTGACGGCAGGGCAACCCGTGCCAGAAGCCGGCCCGGCGCCGCAACCACGCCCACTGCACCTGCCAATCGCCGAATTCGAAATGGACCTGCTGGACAAGCCATTCCCGCCGTTCCCGCCGGAAGAGCTGGCGGAACAACAGAAAAACTTCGATTTCGATATCGGCTGGGCGCGCCCGATCGTGCTGCAGAACCTGCGCATCGCCGCCTGACCCTCAGCGACACCCTCTCCTCACGCAGCCGCATCAGCTTGTAGCGGGTGAGCGATCACCCGCAAAAACCGCGTTGTCAGCCTTTGAACAATTGATTGGCCTGTGCGTACGGCATCGACCGCGAGGTAAAGCCGAACGTGCCCGAGGTCTTGATCTCTTCGGCTGCTCGGTAGAATTCACCAAGCGCTGCCAACGCAAGCGCCGAACCGACGCTGATGCGCTTGACGCCCATTTCGCTCAACTGCTCGACCGTCAGTTTCAACCCGCCGGACATCAACACATTGACCGGTTTCGGCGCCACGGCGCGCACCACCGCCAACACGTCTTCAGCACTGCGCAATCCCGGCGCATAGAGCACGTCGGCGCCCGCTTCGGCAAAGGCCTGCAAGCGGCGAATGGTGTCGTCCAGATCGGGATTGCCATGCAGAAAATTCTCGGCCCGGGCCGTCAGCGTGAACGGGAACGGCAAACTGCGGGCGGCGGCGACGGCGGCTTCGATTCGCGCCACTGCATGCTCGAAGCAGTAAATCGGCGCGTCTGCACGTCCCGTGGCGTCTTCGATCGAACCACCGACAGCGCCTGCTGCAGCGGCTCGCAGAATGCTTTGGGCGCATTCGGCGGGATCGTCGGCAAAACCGTTTTCCAGATCGACCGCAACCGGCAGGTCCGTCGCCGCGACAATCGCCCGAACGTTCGCCAGGGTATCGTCCAGCGTCAGCCCGCCATCGGGTCGCCCCTGAGAAAAGGCAAAACCGGCACTGGTGGTCGCCAGCGCCTCGAAGCCCAGGTTGGCGAGCATTTTCGCCGAGCCGGCGTCCCACGGGTTGGGAATGACAAAAGCCCCGGCGCGTTCATGCAGTGCTTTGAAGGCTTGGGCTCGAAGGGTTTGCGCATCCATTGGCAGGCTCCTGAAAAAGGCAGGGAATCCGCCTCAGAGCAGGCCAAGTTGCTCGGCGGCGGGCTCTCTGTATAGCTCAGGCAGCGGCGGCAAGCCAGGTAAACGCAGCATCAGCTTTGCGTGAAAACGTTGCGCCAGTTTCGCCGCCAGCAGGTTGTCGGCGGTGTGCAGAAAGATATACGGCGTGCGCCCCTCTTCGATCCACAGGGCGATTTTCTCGACCCAGGGCACCAGGAACGGGTCGTTGGCTTCCAGTTGCGGATGGCCAATGAAGCGCACTTGCGGGAATTGCGTGAAGGCCGCCGGACGTGGCGGAACCCTGGGTTTCTTCGATTGGGCGTGGAGCACCGAAGGATCGGTGGACGTGCAACTGAACAACGCCCGCGGATCGAGGCAGATGCGTTCGACCCCGCGATCCAGCAGCAGGCGATTGAGCGAGCGCTCGGCCTCACCCTTGGCGAAGAAATCGTCATGCCGCACTTCGATGGCCAGCGGCCGGTCCACTGCGTCGATAAAACCCGCCAGCTCGTGCAATCGTTGCGGCGTGAAGCTTTTCGACAACTGCAACCACAGCGGCGACACCCGCTCCCCCAAAGGGCTGAGCAATTGCAGGAAGGTTTCGGTGGCGGTCAATTGTTCGCGCAGGTCACCGCCGTGGCTGATGTCGCCGGGAAATTTGGCGGTGAAGCGAAAGTGTTCGGGCATGGTCTCGGCCCAACGCTGCACGGTGCTGGCAGCCGGGCTCGCGTAGAAGGTCGTGTTGCCTTCCACGGCGTTGAACACTTGAGAATACAGATTGAGAAATTCGGAGGTTTTCGCGTCTTGCGGATAAAGATAATCGCGCCAGGCGTTTTCACTCCAGGACGGGCAGCCAAGGTAGTAAGGCAGCCGCATCAGATATACAGGTCGAGACCCATCACATCCGAATCCCAATCGACAAAATTGGCGGTGCTGAGGTAGCTGGCCAGGGCCATCGCGACGCTTTTGCTCATGGCGCGGTGGTAAATCATGTCTTGTTGGCGCGCCGGTAGATTGCTCAGGCGTTGCGCGGAGGCTTTGGCGGCGCGGGCGGCCATTTGCTCTTCCGAAGGGAACTCCAGCTCGCCCTCGATATCGACGGAATCGTCCTCAACCACATGCCCTTTGCGAGGCTTGCGCTTGATGGGGTAGGACTGAGAGGAAAGGCCGTCTATGCGCATAATGTCATGCTCGGTATCAGTGATGGCAGTTTAGTGGCGCATAGCCCACTTCGCAAACCGCTTGGTGATAACTAGAACACAGAATTGCGAAAAGGTTTAAAGGCGGGGGGATAAAACGACGATTGGTTACATCCCCTAAATCGCCTTCGCGGGCAAGTCGGACCGCCGCACCGCTCGCTCCTACAGGGGCCGCGCAAACCCTGTAGGAGCGAGGCTTGCCCGCGAAGGAGACAACTCGGTATCGCTGATTAACGCGCCTTGGGCGTCGCAACCTTGTCCCGCAGATAAACCGGCTGCGCCTCGTCCGCCACAATCGCTTCACCCCGTTCCCAGGCAAATCGCGCCAGGGTCAGCAGGTCTTCGGCGTGAGGCAGCATGCCTGCGTCCTGACCGCTCAGGCTGACGGCGATGCGATCGGCATAACCCCAACCGGTGCCGGCGCCAAACCAGTCACCGCTGGCATCCGCCGGCAACGCCGCCACTTCCGGCGGCAGCACGGCTTCGTTGCCGACCAGACGCATCTCACCCACCGTTTCGCGGTAGCAGCCCCAATACACTTCATCCATGCGCGCATCGATGGCGGCCGCGACCTGGCTCACACCGTGTTCGCGATACGCCCGCTGCGCCAGCACCGCCAGGTTCGACACCGGCAGGACCGGGCGATCCAGGGCAAACGCCAGGCCCTGTACCACGCCGATGGCGATACGCACGCCAGTGAATGCGCCCGGCCCACGGCCAAAAGCGATGGCATCGACCGCTTGCAAGGTGGTCCCGGCATCGGCGAGCAATTGCTGGATCATCGGCAACAGCTTCTGCGCATGCAGGCGCGGGATCACCTCGTAATGGCTCGTCACTTTGCCGTCATGCAGCAAGGCAACGGAGCAAGCTTCAGTCGCGGTGTCCAGGGCCAGCAAGGTGCTCATCGATGTTTCCGTAAGAGAGGTCAGAAAAAGTGCGCCAGTATAAACAACTACGGCCCGCAAGCGGGCCGTAGAAGATGAAGCGGTTCAGACTTTTCAGCTCAGCGCTTCAAGCACCTTGCCGGTGATCGCTTCAACCGAACCGACGCCAGCAATGTGGCTGTACTTCGGTTTGCCTTGAGCCGCCGACAGCTTCTGGTAGAAATCCACCAGTGGCTTGGTCTGCGAGTGGTAGACCGACAGGCGATGACGCACGGTTTCTTCAGTGTCGTCCTTGCGCTGCACCAGATCTTCACCGGTGATGTCGTCTTTACCAGCAATTTTTGGCGGGTTGTAGACGGTGTGGTACACGCGGCCGCTGGCCTCGTGAACACGACGACCAGCAATACGCTGAACGATTTCTTCGTCATCGACCGCGATTTCGACCACGTGGTCCAGCTCGACGCCGGCCTTCACCAGGGCTTCAGCCTGAGGAATGGTGCGCGGGAAACCGTCGAACAGGAAACCGTTGGCGCAATCCGCCTGGCTGATGCGTTCCTTGACCAGATTGATGATCAGGTCATCGGAAACCAGGCCACCGCTGTCCATGACGCTCTTGGCGATCAGGCCCAGCTCGGTGCCGGCCTTGACCGCAGCACGCAGCATGTCGCCGGTGGAGATTTGCGGGATGCCGAACTTTTCGGTGATGAACTTAGCCTGAGTACCTTTACCGGCCCCGGGAGCTCCCAGCAGAATGACGCGCATCGATGTGCTCCTCAATTTTTATATAGATAACAAAGGATTCGCCTCGTGGGGCCAATCTCAAAACAGGGTCGTGACCGCCCAAACGGCCAAAGGCTGATCAAGATACACAGCAGATCCTACGCACACAAGCCGTCGAAAGTCGGAGAAACCCGCGCCTTGCGTGACCTTGCAACGGGGTACCCCAAGTCGCAACCCCATCATTAAGTGTCGCCTTGCAGCACTTTCCAACCCCGCGCAAACCGGCACTCGACGCCCGCGTCGAGTGCCCGAACCCACGACGAAAACCTTAGCCGGTATTTCGCAAACCGGCGGCAATCCCCGCCACAGACACCAGCAACGCCTGTTCTACCGGGCTGCCCTGCGCCACTTCCTGCAGGCGCGAACGTGCCAGCAACTCCGCCTGCAATAGATGAAGCGGGTCGAGGTAGGTGTTGCGCAAGCGGATGAATTCGAGGGTAGCTGGGCTATGTGCCAGTAGCTGCGACTGACCGGTCAACCCCAGAACAATCGAACACGCCTGCGACAATAGGTCGCGTAAGTGCGCACCCAAAGGCAGCAGATCCGGCTCGACCAGCCGCTCATCGTAGGAGCGGGCAATATCCGCGTCGGCCTTGGCCAGGACCATCTCCAGCATGTCGATGCGCGTACGAAAGAACGGCCACTGCTCGCGCATTTGCCCCAGCAGCTCGCCTTCGCCGCGCGCCAGCGCCTTGCTTAACGCGGCTTCCCAGCCGAGCCAGGCCGGCAACATCAAGCGTGTCTGGGTCCAACCGAAGATCCACGGGATCGCCCGCAGGCTTTCGATCCCGCCGGCGCGGCGCTTGGCCGGGCGACTGCCCAGTGGCAGGCGCCCCAACTCCTGCTCCGGGGTGGACTGGCGGAAATACTCGACGAATTGCGGATTTTCCCGCACCACGGCGCGGTAAGCACTGACACCGTCTGCCGCCAATTCGTCCATCAAATGGCGCCAGGCGGGTTGCGGTGGTGGCGGTGGCAACAACGTCGCCTCCAGCACCGCCGCCAGGTACAGGTTGAGATTTTGCTCGGCGATGTCCGGCAGGCCGAATTTGAAACGAATCATTTCCCCCTGCTCGGTGGTGCGGAAACGCCCCGCCACCGAGCCCGGCGGCTGCGACAGAATCGCCGCGTGCGCCGGACCGCCACCACGCCCCACGGTGCCACCGCGACCGTGGAACAACAGCAGTTCCACTTGCTGCTCGCGGCAGATGTCGACCAGACGCTCCTGCGCCCGATATTGCGCCCAGGCTGCCGCCGTGGTGCCGGCGTCCTTGGCTGAGTCGGAATAGCCGATCATCACTTCCTGCGGGCCTTGCAGGCGCGCGCGATAACCCGGCAGCAGCAACAGTTTTTCAATCACCGGGCCGGCGTTATCAAGGTCGGCAAGGGTTTCGAACAGCGGCACCACGCGCATCGGCCGCAAAACACCAGACTCTTTGAGCAGCAGTTGCACAGCCAGCACGTCGGAAGCGGCGCCGGCCATGGAGATTACATACGAACCAAGCGAAGCGCCCGGCGCGGCGGCGATTTCCCGGCACGTGGCGAGCACTTCAGCGGTGTCGGCGGAGGGTTTGAAGTAAGTCGGCAACAACGGCCGACGGTTGTTCAACTCGCGCATCAGGAAGGCGATGCGCTCCTCTTCGCTCCAGTCTTCGTAGCGACCGAGGCCGAGGTAATCGGTGATTTCCGTCATCGCCGCCGTGTGACGGGACGAGTCCTGACGCACATCGAGGCGCACCAGGAACAAGCCGAAGGTCACCGCACGGCGCAGGCAATCGAGCAGCGGCCCATCAGCGATCACGCCCATGCCGCACTCATGCAGCGACTGGTAGCAGAGCTCCAGCGGGTCGAGCAAATCGCGGTTGTTTTGCAGCACATCGGCGGGGGCCGGCGTGGCGGTCGTCAAGGAAGTGTGGGCCCAGCTTCGAGTGGCGCGCAGGCGTTCGCGCAGCTGTTTAAGGACGGCACGATAGGGTTCGGCGCTGTCGCCTGCCTTGGCTTTCAGCGCGTCGTTGGCCTGTTGCATCGACAGCTCGGCGGCGAGGTGATCGACATCGCGCACGTACAGATCGGCGGCCATCCAGCGTGCCAGCAGCAACACCTCACGGGTCACGGCAGCCGTGACGTTGGGGTTGCCATCGCGGTCGCCGCCCATCCACGAAGCAAAGCGAATCGGCGCGGCTTCCAGCGGCAAATGCAGGCCGGTGGCGTCATGCAGGGCTTTATCGGCCTTGCGCAAATAGTTCGGGATCGCTTGCCACAGCGAATGTTCGATAACCGCGAAGCCCCATTTGGCTTCGTCCACCGGGGTCGGGCGGGTGCGACGGATTTCTTCGGTGTGCCAGGCTTCAGCGATCAGGCGCTGCAATTTCGATTGAATCTGCTCGCGCTCGGCGCTGGTCAGGTCGCGGTGATCCTGAGCGGCAAGTTGCGCGGCGATGGCGTCGTATTTCTGGATCAGCGTGCGGCGCGCGACTTCGGTCGGGTGCGCAGTCAACACCAGTTCGATTTCCAGGCGCCCCAACTGTCGTGCCAGGGATTCGGCCGCATGACCTTCGGCCAGCAGGCGCGTTAGCAACTCCGGCAATACGCGCGCCTCGAACGGCGCGGGCTGGGATTCTTCGCGGCGATGGATCAGTTGATATTGTTCGGCGATGTTGGCCAGGTTGAGAAACTGGTTGAACGCCCGCGCCACCGGCAGCAACTCGTCTTCGCTCAGTTGATTGAGGCTGGCGCTCAGTTCGGCGTCCATCGAACCGCGACGGTCGGCCTTGGCGCCTTTGCGGATCTGCTCGATCTTGTCGAGAAAATCGTCCCCGTACTGTTCACGAATGGTATTGCCCAACAGCTCACCCAACAGGTGAACATCCTCGCGCAAGCGTGCATCAATATCGGTCATCAGCCGTTCTCCAGCGAAAAATCCGGGGTGCCTTGTGGTTCAAGAGTGCCGCCGTAAAGCGCTTCTTACAAGCACACGACGAAGGGACTTTAAACCCCGGGCACGCAAGCTAGTCTGAAGAGTAAGCCGCACAACGGCTTTCGCCGGCCATGGCCGGACACTTACCCGCCCTGCCATGAGCAGGCGTGCCATGAGGTTTTTATGAAAATCCGCGAGCTTGCCCATCATTGGGAAGAAAACGCCAAGGGTCGCCTGACCGACACCGGCTACTCGATTCATCTGGATGTGGAGGCCGCCGCGCGCTTGGCGGCGATCATCGAGATGTACCCCAAGCGGCACCCTGAAGAACTGCTCGGCGAGTTGATCGGCGCGGCGCTCGAAGAGCTGGAAAAGAGCTTCCCGTACGTGAAAGGCTCGACCATCGTGGCCACCGACGAAGAAGGCGATCCACTGTACGAAGACATCGGCCCGACCCCGCGTTTTCTCGCGTTGTCCCGGCGGCATTTGCATGATTTGTCGTCTGGTGAGGACAAGCAGAAACACTGAATTCACCGCAGAACCTGTGGGAGCGAGCTTGCTCGCGATAGCGGTGTGTCAGGCAACATCAATGTTGAATGTTAAGCCGCCATCGCGAGCAGGCTCGCTCCCACATTTGACCTGCGTGACTTTCAACAATTGCGTGTTTCCGCCCTTGGAATACCCCCTCCTATCGCCAAAGTTCCCGATTTAGAGCCTTGTCCGTTCGGTCAAAGTTTTTTCGGGCGACAGGCCATATTCTCTGAACTTTTAAAAAATGCCTCGGGTCGTAACCAGTAACCACGCCTGGGACGGCCGTTTCAAAACGCTTCGGAAATTGATGGTTGCGGCTCCTTGCCCAGGATGGATGTTCAGTTTTTCAGGAGTTATTCCAATGGAGTTGAAGACCATGAAGATCAACACTGCCAAGCCCGCTTCCACCCCCCTGCGCAGCCTGAAACTGGCCGCCCTGGCCATCGGCAGCAGCTTCGTTCTGGCCGGTTGCGCCGGTAACCCACCGACTGAGCAATACGCCGTGACCCAATCGGCCGTGAACAGCGCCGTCAGCGCGGGCGGCACCGAATTCTCGGCGGTTGAGATGAAGTCAGCCCAGGACAAGCTCAAACAAGCCGAAATCGCGATGCACGACAAAAAGTACGACGAAGCCCGAGTGCTCGCCGAACAGGCCGAGTGGGACGCGCGCGTCGCCGAACGCAAAGCCCAGGCGATTAAAGCCGAACAGGCCGTGAAGGACTCTCGGATAGGGGTTCAGGAACTGCGTCAAGAAAGCCGGCGCACCGTGCAATAAGCGCCGCCACGACGTACTTCTTACTCGACTTAAAAGGACGATACCCACATGCGCAATCAATTGATGATCCCTGCCCTGCTGGCCGCAAGCGTTGCACTGGCTGCCTGCTCCACGCCGCCTAATGCGAACCTGGAACAGGCCCGCACCAACTACAGCGGCCTGCAAGCCAACCCACAGGCGAGCAAAGTCGCGGCGCTGGAAACCAAGGACGCCAGCGATTATCTGGACAAGGCCGACAAGGCCTATCTGGACAAGCGAGACGCGAACGAGGTCGATCAACTGGCCTACCTGACCAATCAGCGTGTTGAAGTGGCGAAGCAAACCATCGCCCTGCGCACCGCTGAAGCCAATCTGAAGAACGCTGCCGCACAGCGCGCCCAGGCACGTCTGGATGCTCGCGACGCGCAGATCAAACAGTTGCAGGACAGCCTGAACGCCAAGCAGACCGATCGCGGTACGCTGGTAACCTTTGGTGATGTGTTGTTCGCAACCGACCGTGCCGACCTGAAGTCCAGCGGCCTGGCGAACATCAACAAACTGGCGCAGTTCCTTCAGGAAAACCCGGACCGCAAAGTGATCGTCGAAGGCTACACCGACAGCACCGGCACGGCGTCGCACAACCAGTCGCTGTCCGAGCGTCGCGCCGGTTCCGTGCGCACGGCACTGGTGAAAATGGGCGTTGATCCTGCGCGCATCGTTGCCCAGGGTTATGGCAAGGAATACCCGGTTGCGGAAAACGGCGACGCTTCGGGTCGTGCCATGAACCGCCGTGTAGAAGTGACCATCTCCAACGACAACCAGCCGGTGATCCCGCGTTCGGCGGTGAGCGCCAACTAAGCTTCATGCCTGAACGCAAAAGCCCCGCCTGATCGGATCAGGCGGGGCTTTTTTGTTTTCGCGGTTTGGCAGAACACCGCGTCGCGTCCATCGCCAGCAAGCCGGCTCCTACAGGATCAACGCAAACCTGTAGGAGCCGGCTTGCTGGCGATGAAGGCAACGCGGTCTGTGTGATTTAACCGCGTTACAGTTACTGCTCCAGCTTCTGCGGGGTTTCCTGGCCCATGCAGCGCACGGCTTTTTTCTTGTTGTTGACCAATACGCCGGTCAGGCCTTTCTGTTCGGTGTCGAACATCACCAGCACGCCATCGATGCACTGGGCCACTTGTGGAGCCGGTTCCAGGGAGACTTTGTAATCTTCGCCCGGCACGGTCTTGAGCATGGTGAAGTCGCTGAGCAGCAGCGCATCTTCGGGTTTGGCGAAGTGCAGGTAACCGTAGTACCACAGGGCCCCGACGGTGCCGAGGATGCTGCAGATACCGGTGATGATCAGCGGGATGGCGTTACGTTCTTCACTCATTGCGGACTCTCTGGTGGTTCATCTTCTGAATTCGGGGGTGCCGGGTAGTTGGGAATTTCACCCAAGCGGCGCAGACCGTTGAAATGCTGCGGGTCATCAAGGTATCGCAGCATGACCTTGCGCCAGACCGGGTCGGCAAACGTCTGCACATGACCGCCACGGGTCAGTTGCAGCACTCGCGGCGGCGGCGCAGCTTGATACAGACGGATGCCGTTGGAAAGGGGCACGATCGGATCGTCGATGCTGTGATAGATCAGTTTCGGCACGTCGTTGAGCTGCGTCATCGAGTGAATCGCACTGTCACCGTCCGGCACCAGCCACGAAAGCGGCACCTGGAACGCCCATGTCAGCCAGGAATTGCTCAAGGCGAATTGGCCGATGCTGCGATAACTGGCGGGCACGCCATCGAGGACGAAGGCCTTGAGTTGTTTCTGGCGTTCGGGATGCTGAACCAGGTAATGCACGGCCATTGAGCCGCCCAGACTTTGCCCGAGCAGGATTAACGGTTTGCCTTTGACCTCCGGCGCCTGGTCGAGCCATTTGAACGCGGCGTCGATGTCCTGATAGATCGCCGGCAAACTCGGTTCGCCTTCGGACAAACCGTAACCGCGATAATCGATCAGCAGCACTTGATAGCCTTCCTCCGGCAACCACCAGCTGCCACCCAGATGCATCGGCAGATTGCCGCCGTTGCCGTGCAGGTGCAGCACCGTGCCTTTGACTTCGACGCCTTTTTTCGCCGGCAGCCACCAGCCATGCAGCTTGAGGCCATCGGCCGTGGTGAGGGTGACGTCGCGGTATTCGAGTTTAGCTTTTTCCGGGGTGAACAACTGTCCGGGCTCGGGGTAGAACAGCAAAGAGCTGCACCCGCCGAGGGTTAGAAGCAGGAAGAGGATGCCGAGGATTCTCATCCGTTGAAACCTCGCTTTTAGGATTGATAGCAAGTCCTGTAGGAGCGAGGCTTGCCCGCGAAGGCGGTATAACATTCAACAGGCATGTTGACTGACACAACGCCTTCGCGGGCAAGCCTCGCTCCTACAAGGTATGCGGTGATTACAAAATGTTGGAGTAATCCGCTTCGATCCGGTCCAGGCTCAGGTGGTTCAGGAAGTTGGAGAAGCACATCCACGCCGACAGCGCGTTCATGTCACGGAACTGTTCCGGCAGGTATTTCGGCGGTACCACCAAGCCTTCATCGACCAACTGGCGCAAGGTGCGCATGTCTTCCAGCGTGGTCTTGCCGCAAAACAGCAGCGGCACTTGCTCAAGCTTGCCTTTACGCACGGCCAACTGAATGTAGTTGTAAACCATGATAAAGCCCTTGAGGTAGGACAAGTCTTTGGTAAATGGCAGACCATTCGGCACCGAACCACGGAAAACCCGACTGGCGTTGCCGTAGCTTTCCGCCATTTCAAAGCCCTGCTCGCGGAAGAACTCGAAGATCTGCAGGAAGTCCGCGCCCTCCTCCACCATGTGAATGGCGCGGGTGCGGTTGGTCAGTTTGCGCAGGCGGCTCGGGTAGGAGGCGAAGGTGATGATTTCCATCAGGATCGCCAGCCCTTCCTGGGTCACCGTCGACGAGGGCGGCCCCTTGGACAGGAAAGTGCAGATCGGCTGGTTCAGACCGTTGAGCGTAGTGCCGACATGCACCAGCCCTTCGTGGACTTCCAGCGCACGCACATCGCGCTCGTTGAACATCGCGTCGGTGCGGATCTTGATGTAGTCGGCGCCTGCCGCCGCATCGGCTACGATGCCGTCGGACTCGAACACCCGAATGGTTTCCTCGGCCTCGCCAAACACTTTGCTCAGCCGGGTCTGCAACAGATGCACGGCGTCCTTGGCGGTGAGGATTTTCGGCTCGTCCTTCAGGTCACCACGGCCATCGATGTTATTCAGATAGTCGGAGAGCATCAGGCCGAGGTCGGACAGGGTCGGGTCACCGGCGTGAAACGCATCGGATGCCGCGCCATACAACTCTTGGGAAATCAGGCCGAAATCCTCGGTGCCGCGCGCTTCAAGCATGCGCACCACCATCCGGTATTCCTTGCACATGCGCCGCATGATCTGGCCGACCGGGTTGAACTGGCCAAGCTGACGGGTGATGTCGCGCTCGATGTTCTGGAATTCCAGTTTCACTTTGCTGGAGTCGAAGGACAGCGGCCGGTTCAGGTAGTAATCACGGTCCACCGCCGGCATTTCCTTGCCCTTGGCCTTGAGGAAACCCTTGCGGATGCTGTCGTCCCACTTCACTGCATCCAGGACGCGAATCGGCGTCTGCGCCAGCACAATGCGATCGGACAACATGCGTATCGTCTGCTGGTAATCGTCCACCCGAAACTCCTGTAGAAAAACCGTTATGTGCTGGGTTTATTTGGCTTTGGCCAGGCGCTGATAGCGCACGGCTTCGACGAAGACATCGGAATTGGCCGGATCGTCGAGGTAAGCGAAGACCTGGTCCATGCGTGTGTTGATCAGCACGCCGTCACCGTCGTCGGTCTGGAAACCTTCGCCGCTGAGGATTTTTTGCCCCAGGGCCTGGTTGATCTGCTCGAGGTCGAGGTTGTAGACCACCAGTTCATGCTTGTCGGTGAGTTCGAAACCGGCAATGGTGAAATGCCCGCCAAACTGCGCCGGGACTTTTGCCGACAGGTACCAACGGTTGCCATGGCGCGAGACGGTGAAGGGATAGGCTTCGCGTTCCTTGGGTTTGGCCTTGAAGTAGCTGACCGCCTGATAGCGATTGTCGCCGATGCGCGTCAGCTCCAGATTCAGCGGCTCGCCCCAGGCGTTGGTGCTGGTCCATTTGCCGAGTAATCCTTTGGGCGCGGGGTCGCTCGTGGGCAATGGCTCCCTGAAGGTCACCAGACAGCCACTGAGCAGCAGGATCGACAAGGCGATCACAACGACGCGCCAGGCTTTCATTCAATACTCCCTATGAACACAGTCCCCCGATTGCTCACTGTCCCTGTAGGAGCGTGGCTTGCCCGCGAAGGCGATGCGTCAGTCAACACATCATCTGTTGAATGTTAAATCGCCTTCGCGGGCAAGCCTCGCTCCTACAGGTTCATCGCAGGATCACACCGACGCCAGTACCAAGTGCATATACCGCGTCAGGATACCGAGCATTTCAGCTTCGGCGTCAGGCTCGGCGTCGTTGAGCAGCCCCTGATATTCCATCCGTCCGATAATCGCCGTCAACACTTTGGCATCCTGGTGTGGTTCACGGGAACCCAAAACCTGGAAAAGCTGACACGTACCCTGCAGGAGAATCTGCTGATGCGAGCGCACCAGCTCCGCCAGGCGCGGGTTCAGCAGCGCTTCCTGACGGAACGCCTGTTCGGCCATCAGGTGTTCGCGACGGTTGATCAGTTGCCGGTGAACATAGTCCGCCATCAACCGTGCAATGTCGTCCGCCAGTTGCGAGCGCGACTCGGGGCTGCCGTCGCCGCTGACGACCATCTCGCGCAGCAACCCTTCATTGTTCACCCACAACTTGGCCATGAACGCCGCGCTGCGTTCCACATATTGGGCAAAGGTATCGGTGAGCAAGTCATCGATGTCCTTGAAATAGTAAGTGGTGGCCGACAGTGGCACACCCGCTTCTGCGGCAACCGCACGGTGACGCACGGCCCGCACGCCATCGCGCACGACAATGCGCATGGCCGCATCGAGAATCTCCTGTCGACGCTGCTCGCTGCCCTGACGGCTGGCCTTGCGGCCCTGGTACTGAACACTTTCAGCGACCGCAGTGGCGATACCCGCTGCACCTTCTTGAGCCATTGCACGGTTCACGACAGGAATTCCTCTCTCATTTCAAAAGTAACCAATTGATACGTTTGTACCAGACAGGCAATAAAAAGCCGCCTGTTATAGGCGGCTTTTTAATTGAAACATTTACGCTTGCGGCCGCATGTGCGGGAACAGGATCACGTCGCGGATCGACGGGGAGTTGGTCAGCAGCATCACCAGACGGTCGATACCGATGCCTTCACCGGCCGTTGGCGGCATGCCGTACTCCAGCGCGCGAACGAAGTCGGCGTCGTAGTGCATGGCTTCGTCGTCGCCGGCGTCCTTGTCGGCCACCTGCGCCATGAAGCGCTCGGCCTGGTCTTCCGCGTCGTTCAACTCGGAGTAGGCGTTGGCGATTTCACGGCCACCGATGAACAATTCGAAACGGTCGGTGACGTTCGGGTTGTCGTCGTTGCGACGGGCCAGCGGCGACACTTCGAACGGGTACTGGGTAATGAAGTGCGGCTGCTCCAGCTTGTGCTCGACCAGCTCTTCGAAAATCATCACCTGCAATTTGCCCAGGCCTTCGAAGCCCAACACCTTGGCGCCGGCTTTCTTGGCGATGGCACGGGCCTTGTCGATGTCATTCAGATCATCGGCAGTCAGCTCAGGGTTGTACTTGAGGATCGAATCGAACACCGACAGACGCACGAACGGTTCGCCGAAGTGGAACACCTTGTCGCCGTAAGGCACGTCGGTGCTGCCCAGAACCAGCTGCGCCAGCTCGCGGAACAGTTCCTCGGTCAGGTCCATGTTGTCTTCATAGTCGGCGTAAGCCTGGTAGAACTCCAACATGGTGAATTCAGGGTTGTGACGAGTCGAAACGCCTTCGTTACGGAAGTTGCGGTTGATCTCGAACACTTTCTCGAAGCCGCCAACCACCAGACGCTTGAGGTACAGCTCCGGCGCGATACGCAGGAACATTTCCATGTCCAGCGCATTGTGGTGCGTTTCGAACGGCTTGGCCGCTGCGCCGCCCGGAATGGTTTGCAGCATCGGCGTTTCCACTTCCAGGAAGTCACGTTGCATCAGGAAGCTGCGGATGTGGGCGATGACTTGCGAACGCACGCGGAAGGTCTGGCGCACGTCTTCGTTGACGATCAGGTCAACGTAACGCTGACGATAGCGCTGTTCGGTGTCGGTCAGGCCGTGGTGCTTGTCCGGCAGCGGGCGCAGGGATTTGGTCAGCAGGCGCACGCTGGTCATTTCAACGTACAGGTCGCCCTTGCCGGAACGGGCCAGGGTGCCTTCGGCGGCAATGATGTCGCCCATGTCCCAGGTTTTCACCGCGGCCAGGGTTTCTTCGGACAGGGTCTTGCGGTTGACGTAGACCTGGATGCGACCGGTCATGTCCTGGATCACCATGAACGAGCCACGGTTGAGCATGATGCGACCGGCAACCTTGACCGGGATTGCAGCCTCTGCGAGCTCTTCCTTGGTCTTGTCCACGTACTGTTTCTGCAAGTCTTCGCAGTAGTTTTCGCGGCGGAAGTCGTTCGGGAAGGCATTGCCCTTGGCGCGCTCGGCAGCAAGCTTTTCCTTGCGCAGGGCGATCAGGGAGTTTTCTTCCTGTTGCAGGGCTTGCGGGTCGAGTTCTAGGTCGCTCATGTCTTTAGATATTCCATCTGGTTCGTTGCCCCCGGCCTGCGGCCGGGGATCGCCAGCGAGCTGGCTCCTACAGGGGATCGGGGGGTGTCAGCCGATCCCGTATTGCATTGCTTACAAGCCCGACTTCAGGCTCGCTTCGAGGTATTCATCGATATCACCGTCGAGTACCTTGTCGCAGTCACTGCGCTCGATGTTAGTGCGCAGATCCTTGATGCGCGAGGCATCGAGTACATAAGAACGGATCTGATGACCCCAGCCGATATCGGACTTGGTGTCTTCCAGCGCCTGGGACGCCGCGTTGCGCTTCTGCATTTCCTGCTCGTACAACTTGGCCCGCAGCATTTTCATGGCGGTGTCCTTGTTGGCGTGCTGGGAACGTTCGTTCTGGCAGCTGACCACGGTGTTGGTCGGTACGTGGGTGATACGTACGGCCGAGTCGGTGGTGTTTACGTGCTGACCACCGGCACCGGAGGAGCGATAGGTGTCGATCCGCAAGTCTGCCGGGTTGATTTCGATTTCCACCTTGTCATCGATCTCTGGCGAGACGAAAACCGCCGAGAACGAAGTGTGACGACGGTTGCCGGAGTCGAACGGGCTCTTGCGCACCAGACGGTGTACGCCGATTTCGGTACGCAGCCAGCCGAAGGCGTATTCGCCCTTGATGTGCACGGTGGCGCCCTTGATACCGGCGACTTCACCGGCCGACAGTTCCATGATGGTGGCGTCGAAGCCGCGTTTGTCAGCCCAGCGCAGGTACATGCGCAGCAGGATGTTGGCCCAGTCCTGGGCCTCGGTGCCACCGGAGCCGGCCTGGATGTCCAGGTAGGCGTTATTCGGGTCCATTTCATGGCTGAACATGCGGCGGAATTCAAGCTTGGCGAGGTTTTCCTCGAGACGGGCCAGCTCGGCGACGACATCGCCCACTGCGCCTTCGTCGTTTTCTTCGACGGCCATGTCCAGCAGGTCGCGGCAATCGGCCAGACCGGTGTTCAGCTCGTCCAGGGTATCGACGATCTGTGCCAGCGCAGAGCGCTCGCGGCCCAACTCCTGGGCATATTCAGGTTTGTTCCAGACGCTCGGATCTTCAAGCTCGCGATTGACTTCGGTCAGACGCTCGTGCTTTTGATCGTAGTCAAAGATACCCCCGAATAGTTTCGGAGCGCTCGGACAGGTCCTTGATGGTGTTAAGGATCGGGTTGATTTCCATGGCGGGCAGCACTCGTTGGCGAACTTTTGAAAGCCGGCGAGTATAACGGCAAACGGCCGGAAACGGCAGCCCGCTTGGCCGAAAAGGCCCGATGCGTTTTCGGAGCGGCCGTACACCGATCAACTGTAGGAGCCGGCTTGCTGGCGATGGCGGACTGATAGCCGGCCTGTGTTTTCGGTCGGAGTACATATCCGTTCTTTTGGTGACGGCGGCTATTGGTTTCGCCCTTACGGCGAGTCACTTGGAAGAGCCCCAAGTAACCAAGGGCTCTTGCCCCTTTCGTTCGGTGCCTCGCCATGGCTCGGCATGCCCTCGCTCCGGTCCTGCTCCGTGGGCCCGCCGCCATCGGCCATCCATGGCCGGGGGCGGCTAACCCGGCATCCATGCCGGGTTGCCCACTACGCAGAACCTCCACTCGGCCTCTCGAGGGGGCGCTCAGATCAAAAGCGGAAGGCGAGCTAACGCTCGGCCTGATGAGTGGTGGGAATCAAAAGCGTACGCGATTTCCTGTAGGAGCCGGCTTGCTGCGGGCGGCGTTCCGACGATAGCGGTGGGTCAGTCAACCTGTTTATTGGCTGGACGGACGCTATCGTCGGAACGCCGCCCGCAGCAAGCCGGCTCCTACAGGGGATGAAGTCCCTGTTACTCGATACCCACCTGATTGCGCCCATTGTTCTTCGCCAGATACAGCCCCTTGTCAGCCGCCGAGATCAATTGACGGCAATCGGCGCCCGGTTGCGGGGTCATGGTCGACAGGCCGATGCTGATGGTCAGGCTTGAGCCTTCGCTCGGTGAAATGTGCGGGATTTTCAGTGCCGCCACGGTCTGGCGCAGTTTTTCCGCCACCAGTCGCGCACCGCCCGGTGATGTATTGGGCAGGACCAGCGCGAATTCTTCACCGCCATAACGGGCCGGCAAGTCAGAAGGTCGGGCGCTGGCGTCGCGGATGGCCGTGGCGACTTTGCGCAGGGCTTCGTCGCCTTCGAGGTGGCCAAAGTTGTCGTTGTAGGACTTGAAGTAGTCCACATCGATCATCAGCAACGACAATTGGCTCTGGTCGCGCAAAGAACGTCGCCATTCCAGTTCCAGGTACTCGTCGAAGTGACGACGGTTCGACAGTCCGGTCAGGCCGTCCGAGTTCATCAGGCGTTGCAGCACCAGGTTGGTGTCGAGCAACTGCTGCTGGCTGACCCGCAACGCGCGGTACGCCGCGTCACGCTGCAACAGGGTCATGTAGGAGCGCGAGTGATAGCGGATGCGCGCCACCAGTTCGATGTTGTCCGGCAGTTTGACCAGGTAATCATTGGCCCCGGCCGCGAATGCCGCGCTTTTGATCAGCGGGTCTTCCTTGGTCGACAGCACAATGATCGGAATGTCCTTGGTGGCCGGGTGATTGCGGTATTCGCGCACCAGGCTCAGGCCGTCGAGACCGGGCATGACCAGGTCCTGGAGGATCACCGTCGGCTTGATCCGGATCGCCTGCGCAATCGCCTGATGCGGGTCGGCGCAGAAGTGGAAGTCGATGTTTTCTTCATTCGACAAACCGCGGCGCACCGCTTCGCCGATCATGGCCTGATCGTCCACCAACAACACCATGGCGGCGTTTTCGTCGGTTTTGAAGCCGTCGAGCTGTAAGTCATTCATGTGCGGTCACCTGAGTACTGCCTGGGCCAGGATTGCTGCTGAGCATAGTCATTTGGCAAAAATCTCCAGCAATCGTGGCGCTATCTTTTCCAGCGGGCGAATTTCTACAGCGGCGTCGATGGCCGCTGCCGCTTTCGGCATGCCATACACCGCGCTGCTTTGTTGGTCCTGAGCGATGGTCAGGTAACCCTGTTGGCGCATGAGTTTAAGCCCCTGCGCGCCATCGCGTCCCATGCCGGTCAATAAAACCCCTACGGCATCGCCATTCCAGTAACTGGCCACACTCTCGAAAAACACATCGATCGAGGGCCGATAGATCTCGTTGACCGGCTCGGCGGTGTACGCCAGCGTGCCGTTTTTCAATAAACGAATATGGTGGTTGGTGCCGGCCAGCAGCACGGTGCCCGCCTGCGGTGGCTCGCCTTCCTGGGCCAGGCGCACGTTCAGGCCGCTGGCGCCGCTGAGCCACTCGGCCATGCCAGCGGCGAACACCTGGTCAACGTGTTGCACCAGCACAATGGCGGCGGAAAAATTTATCGGCAGTCCTTTGAGCAGTATCTCCAGGGCTGCCGGCCCGCCTGCGGAGGAACCGATGGCGATCAGTTTTTGCCGGGAACCTGAGTGGCGCAACGGGCCCGGCGCAGGTCGCACGCGATTGCCCTTGTCGCCGATCAGCCAACCGATGTTGAGGATTTTGCGCAGCAGCGGTGCCGCTGCTTCCTGGGCATTGCCGGCACCGATTGCCGGCGTATCGACCACATCCAGAGCGCCGTGGCCCATGGCCTCGAACACCCGGTGCACGTTCTGCTGGCGGTCGACCGTGACGATCACGATGGCACACGGCGTCTCGGCCATGATTCGCCGCGTCGCCTCGACGCCATCCATCACCGGCATGATCAGGTCCATCAGGATCAGGTCCGGGGTGTTTTCCACGCAACGCTGCACCGCCTCGGCACCGTTGCTGGCGACCCAGATCACTTGATGCTCCGGCTCAAACGCCAAGGCGCGACGCAGGGCCTCCACCGCCATGGGCATGTCGTTGACGATTGCGATTTTCATGCCCGCGCTCCTCCTATGAGCTCAACCACTGCATCAAGCAGGGCGTCGTCGTGAAAACTGGCTTTGGCTAGATAATAGTCGGCCCCGGCGTCCAGTCCACGACGACGGTCTTCTTCGCGATCCTTGTAGGACACCACCATCACCGGCAGCGATTGCAGGCGGTTGTCACGGCGCAACAAAGACACCAGTTCGATACCGTCCATGCGCGGCATATCGATGTCGGTGATCAGCAGATCGAAATCCTCGGAACGCAGGGCATTCCAGCCATCCATACCGTCCACCGCCACGGCCACGTCGTAGCCGCGATTGAGCAACAGTTTGCGTTGCAACTCGCGGACGGTCAGCGAATCGTCGACCACCAGAACCCGTTTGCGCGCAGCTTCAGCCGCCTGATTGCTGTGGCGGGCAATCCGCTCCAGACGCCCGGTATTGAGCAGTTTGTCCACCGACCGCAACATGTCTTCGACATCGACGATCAGCACCACCGAACCATCGTCGAGCAAGGCGCCTGCGGAAATGTCCTGCACTTTGCCCAGACGCTCGTCCAGCGGCAAGACCACCAGCGTGCGCTCGCCGACAAACCGCTCGACCGCCACACCGTAGATCGCATCTCGCTCGCGGATGACCGCGACCTTGAGGGTTTGCTGACTGTTGGTGCTCGCCGGACGCTGAAGCAATTGGCTGGCCGCAACCAATCCGACATGCCGGCCTTCGTACCAGAAATGCTGACGGCCTTCGACCTGCACGATGTCTGCCGGCTCCAGGTCGCACATGCGCTCGATGTGGGCCAGCGGAAACGCATACGCCTCTTCGCCGACCTCCACCACCAGGCTGCGCACCACCGACAGGGTCAGCGGCACTTCGAGATGGAAGCGGCTGCCCTCGCCCGCCGTCTGCTCCAGCACCACCGCGCCGCGCAACTGGCGGACCATGTGCTGAACCGCGTCGAGGCCGACGCCACGTCCGGACACTTCAGTGACCGCGTCGCGCAGGCTGAAACCCGGCAGGAACAGGAACGTCAGCAACTCCTCTTCGCTCAACTGCGCGGCGGTGTCGGCCGGGGACAACTGACGTTCGATGATGCTGCGGCGGACCTTTTCCAGGTCGACGCCGTTGCCGTCATCGCTCAGTTCCAGCATCAGCAGACCGGCCTGATGCGAGGCGCGCAGGCGGATCACACCTTCTTCCGGTTTACCGGCCAGTAGCCGTTGCTCCGGGGATTCGATGCCGTGGTCGACGGCGTTGCGCAGCAGATGCGTCAGCGGCGCTTCGAGTTTTTCCAGGACGTCGCGATCGACCTGGGTTTTCTCGCCCTCGATCTCCAGCCGCACCTGTTTACCGAGGCTGCGCCCCAAGTCGCGGACCATGCGCACTTGCCCGCTCAGCACATCGGCAAACGGCCGCATGCGACAGGCCAGCGCGGTGTCGTACAGGACTTGCGCGCGTTGACTGGCCTGCCAGGCGAACTCGTCCAGCTCGACGTTTTTTTCCACCAGCAATTGCTGGGACTCCGCCAGCAACCGACGCGCATCGTCGAGGGCTTCCCGGGCTTCCAGGCTCAAGGTTTGATCCTTGAGATGGACATTGAGGTTTTCCAGCGCCCGCAAGCCGTTGTTCTGCATGCGCTTGAGGCGTTGCATGGTGGCCAGATGCGGTTTGAGCCGCAGGGTTTCCACCAGGGATTTGCTCGACAGGTCGAGCAGGCTGTTCAAGCGTTCGGCCGTAACGCGCAATACGCGCTCGCCACTTTCGGTGGTGCGTTTGGTCTTGGGCGAGGGCTCGGCGGCAGCTGCCGAAGGGGCTTGCGTGGCGGCCGGCATGGGCGACTCAACCGTGGCCGTCGGCGGCTCCAGCTGCAGTTCTGCCATCGGCGGCGCGATGGGGGCAACCGTCGCCATGTGAACAAGCAGCCGTCCCATCAAGACGACATAAGCTTCGATATCCGCAGGCGCCGGTGCGTTGTTCGGCGTCGCGATGCGCATCAGCAAATCGGTGCCCTGCAGCAAGGCATCAATGTGCTCGGGCCGCAGATACAACCGGCCTTCCTGGGCGCTGACCAGGTAATCTTCCATCACATGGGCAACGCTGACGCCGGCATCGACGCCAACAATTCGCGCCGCGCCTTTGAGCGAGTGAGCCGCGCGCATGCACGATTCAAGGTAATCGGCCTGGGTCGGATCGCGTTCAAGCGCCAGCAGCCCCGTGCTCAACACCAGGGTCTGGGCCTCGGCTTCGAGGCTGAACAGTTCCAGCAAAGAGGCGTCGCGCATTTGCTCGGGGGTCATGTGAGGCTCCGGGTCACGGCGGACAGCAGCTGTTCTTCATCCAGCCAACGCAGGCTGCGACCTTTGAATTGCAATACGCCACGGGTGTATTTGGCGCTGGCCTGCGTACCGGAACGCGATGCGGCCTCAAGGAGGCGCTCGTCGATGGCATGGATCCCGTCGACTTCGTCCACTGGCACCACCACCGGCCCGCCGTGGGCCGCGATGATCAACATGCGCGGCATCACGCGCGCACCAGGCGCCACGCTGCTCACGCCGTCGAGCCCGAGCAGTTCCACCAACGACAGGCACGCCACCAGCGCGCCGCGCACATTCGCCACGCCGAGCAAGGCCCGGGAGCGCTGGTGCGGCAAGGAATGAATCGCTTGCAGCGGCGCCACTTCCACCAGGCTGCGGGTGGCCAGGCCCAACCATTCTTCGCCGAGGCGGAACATTAGCAGCGAGCGGGTTTTCACCTCGCTTTCGACCGCGACCGAGACTTGTCCGCGGTCTTCCTGTTGCAACGCATAACGGTCGAGCAAACGCGTAGCGGCCGCCGAGTACACCGCGCAATTGCGGCAATGAATGTGTTCGATCAGCAGCGGGCAGGACTTGTCGCCGTGGATACCGATACGGTTCCAGCAATCGTCGATGGCCTGGGCATCTTCATGGGTGAGGCTAAAGCTGTCGGCGGCATTCATCGTTTGCGCTCACTGTTTGCGCGCTCGCTGCGGGCGGCGCGGTCCTGCAATCGTTTGGCGCCCGCCGTGTCACCCTGTGATTGCAGCAAGGCCGCCAGGTGCATCAACGCGTCGGGATGTTGCGGTTCGAGGTACAACGCCTTGCGATAAAAGCCCTGGGCTTCGAGAGCGCTGCCGGCGACATCGCTGAGCAGTCCCAGCCAGTAAAACACCTGGGCTACCGGTTCATGGCTGCGCAAATAACTTTCGCACGCGGCGCGGGCTTCGGCGCTTTTGCCTTCATTGGCCAGTGCGGCGATGTTTGCCAGCAACGTAGCGGCGTCGGGACTGGCGGCTTTTGTCGCCACCGGCAGCGGCGTCACCGTTGCGAAGGGCCGCAGGCGTACTGGCGCCGGTGTGACGTTGCGCACCGGTTGGCGCACTGGCAACGGCGTCGGCACGAAGGCCGCAAAAGGCTCGGGCTCTGGCGCGCTCTGGCGACTGAACGCAAATGACTGTGGAATACCAATCGAACGCATGCCCAAGCGCCCCAGCAAACTGCCCTCGGCCGGGCCGATAAACAGCACACCCTCGACATGGGTCAGGCGCTTGAGCACTTCGAACACTTGTTGTTGCGTCGGCTGATCGAAATAGATCAGCAGGTTGCGGCAGAACACGAAGTCATAAGGCGATTCGTTGGCCAGCAACGACGGATCCAGCAGGTTGCCGACCTGTAAACGCACCTGTTCCAGCACGCGCTCGCTGAGGCGATAGCTGTCGTCCTCGGCGGTGAAATGCCGCTCGCGAAACGCGATGTCCTGGCCGCGAAACGAATTCTTGCCGTACTGCGCGCGCCTGGCTTTCTCCACCGACAGCGGGCTGACGTCCATGCCTTCGACTTTGAACTGATGTGGTTTGAACCCGGCATCGAGCAAGGCCATAGCAATGGAATAGGGTTCTTCGCCGGTGGAACACGGCAGGCTGAGAATCCGCAATGCGCGCATGTTGTTGATATCGGTCAGGCGCTTGGCCGCCAGTTTTGCCAGGGCGGCGAAGGATTCCGGGTAACGGAAAAACCAGGTTTCGGGAACGATCACCGCTTCGATCAACGCTTGCTGCTCATCCTGCGAGCCCTGCAAGGTGTGCCAATACTCATCGGCCGTCAGCGCGCTGGACGCCGTGCTGCGCTGGCGCACCGCACGTTCAATGATCGCGGGGCCCACCGAGGTGACGTCGAGGCCGATGCGCTCTTTGAGGAAATCGAAGAAACGCTGATCGCTGCTCATGGCTGCACCTCAAGCTGCGCCAGGTCCAGCGGGGGTGACGGAAACAGCAGCGCCCGAACCTGCTCGTCCAGCAGATCGGCGACGCGCACCCATTGCAGCAAACCTTGCGCGTCTTCACGCACCGGTCCGAGGTACGGCGCCTGGCGATTATCGAGGCCGTACGGCTGAAAATCCGCCGGGTTGCAGCGCAGCGTGTCGGTGGCCTGCTCCAGGATCAGCCCGAGCAATTGCGCCTCGGCGGTTTCATCCGCACGGTAATTGACCAGCACCAGGCGCGTGCTGGTGCGCGCCTGGGCCGGTACGCCAAAAGTCAGTGCACTGAGGTCAATTACCGGCACTACCGCGCCGCGATAGGCGAACACCCCGGCGACCCAGTCCGGCGCGCGGGGTATCGGCTTCAATGGCAGGCGCGGCAGCACTTCCGCCACCTCGATCGCTTGCAAGGCATAGCGCTCGCTGCCGATGCGAAACACCAGAAACAATGCATGCATCGCCGGCTTCACGGCGGTGCGTTTGGCCGTGAGTTCGCTCATCAGACTTTGAATCGCGAAACGCCACCGCGCAGCCCGACGGCCACTTGGCTCAGTTCGTCGATGGCAAAACTGGCCTGACGCAAGGACTCGACGGTCTGGCTGCTGGCATCGCCCAACTGCACCAGCGCATGGTTGATCTGCTCGGCACCGGTGGCCTGGGCCTGCATGCCTTCGTTGACCATCAACACCCGCGGCGCCAGCGCCTGAACCTGATGGATGATCTGCGACAGCTGCTCGCCGACCTGCTGCACCTCGGACATGCCGCGACGCACTTCTTCAGAGAACTTGTCCATGCCCATGACCCCGGCCGACACCGCCGACTGGATCTCGCGCACCATCTGCTCGATGTCGTACGTGGCCACGGCGGTCTGGTCCGCCAGGCGCCGCACTTCGGTGGCAACCACAGCAAATCCACGACCGTATTCACCGGCCTTCTCGGCTTCGATGGCAGCGTTCAGCGACAGCAGGTTGGTCTGGTCCGCGACCTTGACGATGGTCACCACCACTTGATTGATGTTGCCGGCCTTCTCGTTGAGGATCGCCAGTTTGGCGTTGACCAGATCCGCGGCGCCCATCACCGAGTGCATGGTCTCTTCCATTCGCGCCAGGCCCTGCTGCCCGGAACCGGCAGCTACCGAGGCCTGATCGGCAGCGGTGGAGACTTCGGTCATGGTCCGCACCAGGTCACGCGAGGTGGCGGCGATTTCACGGGAAGTGGCACCGATTTCGGTGGTGGTGGCGGCGGTTTCAGTAGCAGTGGCTTGCTGCTGTTTAGAGGTGGCGGCGATTTCGGTCACGGACGTGGTGACCTGCACCGACGAGCGCTGCGCCTGAGACACCAACGAAGTGAGCTCGGCCATCATGTCGTTGAAGCCGGTTTCCACGGCGCCGAATTCGTCCTTGCGCTCCAGGTTCAAGCGGCCGCTGAGGTCGCCGGTACGCATGACTTCGAGGATCTGCACGATGCGGTTCATGGGCGCCATGATCGCGCGCATCAGCAGCAGGCCGCAGAGACCGGCGGCCAATACCGCCACCAGCAGGGAAATGCCCATGATGACTTTCGCGGTGAACACCGCATCATCAATGTAGGCCATGTCCTGATCCGCCACGGCTTTGTTTTCGCGCAGGATGTCATTGAGCTTCATGCGCCCCGCCGTCCAGGTCGGGGTCAGTTGTTCATTGAACAACTTGATGGCCTCGGCTTCCTGATTGCGCTTATGCAAGTCGAGCACTGCGGCCAGGATCTTGCCGTAATTCTCATGGAATTTTTCGAAGGCTGCGAATTCGAGCTTGTCTTCATCCGTGGTGACGGTGGCGCGATAGCTATTCATCGCGTCCTGCACGCGCGCTTCAAAATTCTTGAAGTCTGCGGCGTCCTCGGCACTGATGCCCTGCCCTTCCTTCAAGCCCAGCATTTCCTGGGTCTGGAGATAGCTGTCGACCCAGGCGCCACGAATCATCGAGCTGTAATACACCCCGGGGAGCGCATCGTCACGAACGCTGACTTCGCTGGCCTCGATCTTCAACAGCCGGGAATACGAGACGACGACCATCAGCAACATGATGGCGATAATTACCGCAAAGCTCGCCAAAATGCGTTGGCGCAACGTCCAGTTCTTCACAGTCAGTCCTCGGGGCCATTTCAAATGCTGCGCAGTATAGCCGAGGGCGGTGTTTCATTTATAAGACGGATGCGCGGCGGTTCACATCTCGGCGAATGAGGGTTGTGGCGGGGCTGAAAAGGCTATCGCCAGCAAGCTGGCTCCTACAGGTGATCGGTGTCGGGCACGAATGTTGTGCGCACCGATATTCCCTTGTAGGAGCTGGCTTGCCGGCGATGGCGGCCTTGAGGGCGGTGCAGGATTTTAGGGCCTCATCGCCAGCAAGCTGGCTCCTACAGGGGATCGGTGTCGGGCATGCATGCTGTGCGCACCGCAGTTCCCTTGTAGGAGCTGGCTTGCCGGCGATGGCGGTCTTGAGGGCGTGCTGGATTTTAGGGCCTCATCGCCGGCAAGCCGGCTCCTACAGGGGATCGGTGTCGGGCACGAATGTTGTGTGCACCGCAATTCCCTTGTAGGAGCTGGCTTGCCGGCGATGGCGGTCATGAGGGCGGTGCAGGATTTTAGAGCCTCATCGCCAGCAAGCTGGCTCCTACAGGGGATCGGTGTCGGGCACGAATGTTGTGCGCGCCGCAATTCCCTTGTAGGAGCTGGCTTGCCGGCGATGGCGGTCATGAGGGCGGTGCTGGATTTTAGGGCCTCATCGCCGGCAAGCCGGCTCCTACAGGGGGGCGGTGTCGGGCACGAGTGTTGTGCGCACCGAAGTTCCCTTGTAGGAGCCGGCTTGCCGGCGATGGCGGTCTTGAGGGCGGGGCAGGATTTGAGGGCCTCATCGCCGGCAAGCCGGCTCCTACAGGTGGTCGGCGGCGGGCACGAATGCTGTGCGCGCCGAAAATCCTTTGTAGGAGCCGGCTTGCTGGCGATGGCGGTCTAGGGAGCGAAACAGGATTTGAAGTCGGTTTCTACATGGAGGCCTGGCGCACCTGTTTTTCCAGCTCGACCTTCAACGCTGGCTCAAGCTTGAGTTGGCGCGCCAGTTCGTCCAGGTAAGACTTCTCCATGAAGTTCTCCTCGTCCACCAGCATCACGCTCGCGATGTACATCTCGGCCGCCATTTCCGGCGTGCTGGCGGCGCGCGCAACATCGGTTGGATCGAGGGGTTTGTTCAGTTCGGCGTGCAGCCAGTGTTGGAGTTCCTGATCATTGTCGAGTTTGGTGAACTCACCTTCGATCAACGCACGCTCGCGCTCGTCGACATGACCATCAGCCTTGGCCGCCGCCACCAGCGCCTTGAGAATCGCCTGGCTGTGTTGCTCGACCTGCGCCGTCGGCACGCGGTCCACGGTTTGCGGCTCTTGCTTCGGTGCAGTGCCCTGCTGGGCCTGCCAGTTGCCGTAAGCCTTGTAGGCAATCACGCCCAATGCCGCGAGGCCGCCGTAGACAGCGACTTTGCCGCCGACTTTGCGAGCCTTCTTGTTACCCATCAACAGGCCCATCGCGCCAGCGGCCAATGCACCGCCACCCGCGCCTGACAACAAACTGCCAAGGCCGCCCGAACCACCGCCACCACCAAGCAATCCGCCCAATCCACCGCTGGACGCCTTGTTCTGCGCGCCACCGGTCTTGTTCTGCAACAGGTCCTGGCCGGATTTGAGTAATTGATCGAGCAATCCACGGGTATTCATTCTTGCCGCCTCCACAAAAGGGGTTAACCGGACACATAAGGCCACCAGCCTAGATCGAAAGTGCCCAGCCCTTCCCGGCGAGAGTGCTTCCAGATGTTGCTCACCTTCTGTAACGCTAAAAAGCCCATCGATTAAAAAGATATACACTCAAGCGAATCTATAAAAACCGCCCACCGGGTACTTCTTCATGATGACTTTGCGTCAAATTCGTCATTTCATCGCCGTGGCCGAGACCGGCTCGATCTCTGCCGCCGCGCAAACCGCGTTCATTTCCCAATCGACATTGACCCTGGCCATCCAGCAACTGGAGCAGGAAATCGGCGTCGGGCTGTTCAACCGCCATGCCAAGGGCATGACGCTGACCCACCAGGGCCATCAATTCCTACGCCAGGCACACCTGATTCTGGCAACGGTGGACAACGCCAAACGCAGCCTGCAACAAAGCACCGATCAGGTCGCCGGGCAGTTGATCGTCGGTGTAACCAGTCTCGTCGCCGGTTATTACCTCGCGGACCTCCTCACCCGCTTTCAACGCGCCTACCCCAACGTCGAGATCCGCGTGATGGAGGACGAACGCCCGTACATCGAGCATTTGCTGGTCAGCGGCGAGATCGATGTCGGTGTGCTGATCCTCTCCAACCTCGAAGACCGCCACGCCCTGCAAACGGAAGTGCTGACCCATTCGCCCCATCGTTTATGGCTGCCGGCCCAGCATCCGCTGCTGGAACACGACAGCATCAACCTGGCCGACGTCGCCCGTGAACCGCTGATTCAACTGAACGTTGATGAAATGGACCGCAACGCCCAGCGCATGTGGTCGGCGGCGTCGCTTCAACCGCGCATCACCCTTAAAACCGCTTCGACCGAAGCGGTACGAAGCCTGGTGGCCGCAGGGTTGGGCGTGTCGATCCAGCCCGACATGACCTATCGCCCCTGGTCATTGGAGGGCGACATCATCGAAGCGCGGCCGATTGCCGACCTGAGCCAGACCCTCGATGTCGGCCTGGCCTGGCGCCGCGGTACGGCACGTCCGGCACTGGTCGACCCGTTCCTGACCGTCGCGCGCGAGCAGCCCCACGGCGGGCGCAAGCCATCTATTTAATCGAACGCCACCTTCAGTATTTAGTATTTGTCGACCTCGGATCCGGGCACTAGTCTTGGAACATCTATAAGACGGCCGGGCCCCAGTCACAGGGAGCAGCATGGCCACACAAGAAAAGAGAACCCGAAAAATGGCTGGCGCGCAGACCCCGTTGTTCACCGCGTTGTTGATCGATGGCGAACTGGTCGCGGGTCAGGGTTTTGTCGAGCCGATCCTCAACCCGGCCACCGGTGAGGTGATAACGCACATTGCCGAAGCCAGCACCGAACAAGTCGAAACCGCGATCCTCTCCGCGCACCGTGCGTTCGCCAGTTGGTCGCGGACCACGCCGCAGCAGCGCTCGAACCTGCTGCTGGACATCGCCAACGCCATCGAAAAACAAGCCGACCTGCTCGCCCGCCTCGAATCCCTGAACTGCGGCAAACCGTTGCACCTGGCGCGTCAGGACGACTTGAGCGCGACGGTCGACGTGTTCCGCTTTTTCGCCGGTGCGGTGCGCTGCCAGACCGGTCAGCTCAGCGGCGAATACCTGCCGGGTTATACCAGCATGGTGCGTCGCGATCCGATTGGCGTGGTCGCCTCGATTGCACCGTGGAACTACCCGATCATGATGGCCGCGTGGAAAATCGCCCCGGCCCTGGCTGCCGGCAACACGCTGGTGTTCAAGCCTTCCGAGCACACGCCGCTGTCGATCCTGGCCCTGGCGCCCGCGCTGGCCGAGATCCTCCCACGCGGCGTGATCAACATTATTTGCGGCGGCGGTGAAGGCGTGGGCAGCCACTTGGTCAGCCACCCGAAAATCCGCATGGTGTCGCTGACCGGCGATATCGTCACCGGGCAAAAAATCCTCCAGGCCGCAGCGAAAACCCTGAAACGCACGCACCTCGAACTCGGCGGCAAGGCCCCGGTGATCGTCTGCAACGATGCCGACATTCAGGCGGTGGTCGAAGGCGTGCGCACGTACGGTTACTACAACGCCGGCCAGGATTGCACCGCCGCCTGCCGCATTTATGCACAGGCCGGCATTCATGACCGCCTGGTGGCCGAACTCGGCGCGGCGGTCAGCAGCCTGCGCTTCGCTGGTAAACGCGATGCCGACAACGAAATCGGGCCGCTGATCACCACCCGCCAGCGCGACCGCGTGGCCAGTTTCGTCGAACGCGCCCTGGGTCAGCCGCACATCGAGCGCGTGACCGGCGCGGCCGTGCATTCCGGCGCCGGCTTCTATTACCAACCGACGCTGCTGGCCGGCTGCAAGCAGAGCGATGAAATCGTCCAGCGCGAAGTGTTCGGGCCGGTGGTCACCGTGACCCGCTTCGATGGGCTCGAACAAGCGGTGGACTGGGCCAACGATTCGGAATACGGCCTGGCTTCCTCGATCTGGACCCAGAACCTGGACAAGGCGATGCAGGTCGCCGCGCGCTTGCAGTACGGCTGCACCTGGATCAACAGCCATTTCATGCTGGTCAGCGAAATGCCCCATGGCGGCCTGAAACGCTCGGGCTACGGCAAAGACCTGTCCAGCGATTCGCTTCAGGACTACAGCGTGGTGCGGCACATCATGGCGCGCCACGGACAGCATTTATAAAAGCGCACTACGCTAACAATTAGCCGTAAAGGCATTAGCGCAGAAACGCTGGAACACCGCGAATCCTGTAGGAGCCTGGCTTGCCAGCGAAGGCGTCCGTCCAGTTGACCATCAGGTTGACTGACCCACCGCTATCGCCAGCAAGCCGGCTCCTACAGGATCGTGTTTACAACGCTGAACCACGTTCAAAACTGCCCCGACCATAATTTAAAGAAGAGGGAATTCCCATGTTCGTGCACAAGACCGCACTGCTCAGTGCAATCACCACAGCGCTGTTGGCCAGCGCCAGTATCCAGGCCGCCGAACCGCTGAAAGCCGTCGGTGCCGGCGAAGGTCAGCTGGATATCGTGGCTTGGCCCGGCTACATCGAACGTGGCGAAAGCGACAAGGCCTACGACTGGGTGACCAGTTTCGAGAAGGAAACCGGCTGCAAGGTCAACGTCAAAACAGCCGCCACTTCCGATGAGATGGTCAGCCTGATGTCCAAGGGCGGTTACGACCTGGTGACCGCATCGGGCGACGCGTCGCTGCGGCTGATCGTTGGCAAACGCGTGCAGCCGATCAACACCGCGTTGATTCCGAACTGGAAGAACATCGACCCGCGCCTGAAGGATGGCCAGTGGTACGTCGTCAACAAACAAACCTACGGCACCCCGTATCAGTGGGGCCCGAACGTGTTGATGTACAACACCAACGTCTTCAAGACCGCCCCGGACAGCTGGGGCGTGGTGTTCGAGGAACAGAACCTGCCGGACGGCAAGTCCAACAAGGGCCGGGTCCAGGCCTACGACGGTCCGATCTACATCGCCGATGCAGCGCTCTATCTCAAGGCGAAACGGCCGGAACTGGGGATCAAGGACCCGTACCAGCTCAACGAAGAACAGTACAAGGCCGCGCTGGACCTGCTTCGCAAGCAACAGCCTCTGATCCACCGCTACTGGCATGACGCGACCGTGCAGATGAGTGACGTCAAGAACGAAGGCGTCGTGGCGTCCAGCACCTGGGGCTACATGGTCAACGGCCTGGTGGCGGACAAACAGCCGGTGGCCTCGGTCATTCCGAAAGAAGGCGCAACAGGCTGGGCCGACACCACCATGCTGCACGCCGACGCCAAGCACCCGAACTGCGCTTACAAGTGGATGGACCATTCGCTGCAACCGAAAGTCCAGGGTGACCTGGCCGCCTGGTTCGGTTCGTTGCCGTCGGTTCCGGCGGGATGCAAAGAGAGCGAACTGCTCGGTGCCGAAGGCTGCAAGACCAACGGCTTCGACCAGTTCGACAAGATCGCCTTCTGGAAAACCCCGCAGGCTGAAGGCGGCAAGTTCGTGCCGTACAGCCGCTGGACCCAGGACTACATCGCGATCATGGGCGGTCGCTGACGCCTGAAGGTCCTTCGGACCTTATCGCCGGCAAGCCGGCTCCTACAAAGTACGCGTACCCGCTGTAGGAGCTGGCTTGCCAGCGATGCTTTTCAGATTTGATATTTCGGAGCACCGCACCATGACGCTTGCAGTCCAGTTCACCAACGTTTCCCGTCTGTTCGGCGAAGTGAAAGCCGTAGACCGGGTTTCCATCGACATCCAGGACGGCGAGTTCTTCTCCATGCTGGGCCCTTCCGGCTCGGGCAAAACCACGTGTTTGCGCCTGATCGCCGGTTTCGAACAACCGAGCGCAGGCTCGATCCGGATTCACGGCAACGAAGCCGCCGGGCTGCCGCCGTATGAGCGTGACGTCAACACGGTGTTTCAGGATTACGCCCTGTTCCCGCACATGAACGTACTCGACAACGTCGCCTACGGTTTGAAAGTCAAAGGCGTCGGCAAAGCTGAACGCCAGAAACGCGCTGAAGAAGCCCTCGACATGGTCGCCCTCGGCGGCTACGGCGCACGCAAACCGGTGCAACTGTCGGGCGGTCAGCGTCAGCGTGTGGCCCTGGCCCGCGCATTGGTCAATCGCCCACGGGTGCTGCTGCTCGACGAACCGCTGGGCGCCCTCGACTTGAAGCTTCGCGAGCAAATGCAGAGCGAGCTGAAAAAGCTGCAACGCCAGCTCGGCATCACCTTCATCTTCGTCACCCACGACCAGACCGAAGCCTTGTCGATGTCCGACCGCGTGGCGGTGTTCAACAAGGGGCGCATCGAACAAGTCGATACCCCGCGCAACCTCTACATGAAACCGGCGACCACCTTTGTCGCGGAATTCGTCGGCACCTCCAACGTGATTCGCGGCGATCTGGCGCAGCAGCTCAGCGGCAATCCGCAGCCGTTTTCGATTCGCCCGGAACACGTGCGTTTCGCCGACGGCCCGTTGGCCAGCCACGAAATCGAAGTCAGTGGTTTGCTCCACGACGTTCAGTACCAGGGCAGCGCCACCCGTTATGAACTGAAGCTGGAAAACGGCCAGACCCTGAACATCAGCCAGGCCAACAATCAATGGCTGGACGTCAGCGCGCAACATCAGACCGGGCAACGCATCAGCGCACGCTGGGCACGGGAAGCGATGATCCCGCTGCACGACACCGTTGCCGGCGGGGTGTGAGATGACCAGCGTGGCTCTCCCTCAATCCCCGGCCAGCGGCTCGCCACTGCGCAGGTTTTCCAACCTGCTGTATCGCCGGCCGAACTTTTACCTGTCGCTGCTGCTGGTGCCGCCGCTGTTGTGGTTCGGCGCGATCTACCTCGGTTCGCTGCTGGTGCTGTTGTGGCAAGGCTTCTACACCTTCGACGACTTCACCATGGCGGTCACGCCCGACCTGACCCTGGCGAACTTCACCGCGCTGTTCCAGCCGTCGAACTTCGACATCATCCTGCGCACCCTGAGCATGGCTGTCGTGGTGTCGATCGCCAGCGCCATTGTCGCGTTCCCGATCGCCTACTACATGGCGCGCTACACCACCGGCAAGACCAAGGCGTTTTTCTACATCGCGGTGATGATGCCGATGTGGGCCAGTTACATCGTCAAGGCGTATGCGTGGACGTTGCTGCTGGCCAAGGGCGGCGTGGCGCAGTGGTTCGTTCAACACCTGGGACTGGAGCCTGTCTTGCAGTTTGTGCTGGGCATTCCGGGCGTGGGTGGCAGCACCTTGTCGACCTCGCACCTGGGGCGCTTCATGGTGTTCGTCTACATCTGGCTGCCGTTCATGATCCTGCCGATTCAGGCCTCGCTGGAACGCCTGCCGCCGTCGTTGCTGCAAGCCTCCGCCGACCTCGGCGCCAAGCCGCGCCAGACCTTTATGCAAGTGATTCTGCCGTTGTCGATTCCGGGCATCGCCGCCGGGTCGATCTTCACGTTTTCGCTGACCCTGGGCGACTTCATCGTGCCGCAACTGGTGGGCCCGCCGGGGTACTTCGTCGGCAGCATGGTGTACGCCCAACAAGGCGCGATCGGCAACATGCCAATGGCCGCGGCGTTCACGCTGGTGCCGATTGTGTTGATCGCCATTTACCTGACCATCGTCAAACGACTGGGGGCCTTCGATGCACTCTGAGAAAGCTTCTTTGGGTCTGCGCATCGCAGCCTGGGGCGGGTTGGTGTTTCTGCACTTCCCGATCCTGATCATCTTCCTCTACGCGTTCAACACCGAAGACGCGGCGTTCAGCTTTCCGCCCAAGGGCTTCACCCTGAAGTGGATCAGCGTGGCGTTCGCGCGGCCGGACGTGCTGGAAGCGATCAAGCTGTCGCTGCAGATCGCCTCCGTCGCGACGTTGATCGCGTTGGTGCTCGGCACGCTGGCGTCGGCGGCGTTGTACCGGCGGGATTTCTTCGGCAAGCAAGGCATCTCGCTGATGCTGATTTTGCCGATCGCGTTGCCGGGGATCATCACCGGGATCGCGCTGTTGGCGACCTTCAAGACGCTGGGCATCGAGCCGGGGATGTTCACCATCATCGTCGGCCACGCGACCTTCTGTGTGGTGATCGTCTACAACAACGTCATCGCCCGGTTGCGCCGCACTTCGCACAGTTTGATCGAAGCCTCGATGGACCTCGGCGCCGATGGCTGGCAGACCTTCCGCTACATCGTCCTGCCGAACCTCGGCTCGGCGTTGCTGGCCGGCGGCATGCTCGCGTTTGCGCTGTCGTTCGACGAAATCATCGTCACCACCTTCACCGCCGGCCATGAACGCACCCTGCCGCTGTGGCTGCTCAACCAGCTCAGCCGCCCACGGGACGTGCCCGTGACCAACGTCGTCGCGATGCTGGTGATGATGGTGACCATGCTGCCGATTCTCGGCGCCTATTACCTGACCCGTGGCGGTGAAAGCGTGGCGGGGAGTGGCGGGAAGTAACGAACAACTCAATATCCACTGTAGAAACCGAATCCTGTGTAGGAGCGAGGCTTGCCCGCGAAGGCGTCCTCGAGAGCGCCAAAAGCTTCGCGGGCAAGCCTCGCTCCTACACAGGATCCGGTTTCGGCAGAAAAATAATAGATTCAAAGAGGACAACGCCATGCAAACCAAACTCTTGATCAACGGCCAACTGCTCGACGGCGAAGGCCCCGCCCAACCGGTGTTCAACCCGGCCCTCGGTCGTGTGCTCGTGGAAATCAACGAAGCCAGCGAAGCCCAGGTCGATGCTGCCGTACGCGCTGCCGATGCCGCGTTTGAAAGCTGGTCGCACACCCCGCCGAAAGAGCGCTCGCTGTTACTGCTCAAACTTGCCGACGCCATCGAAGCACACGGCGAAGAGCTGGCCAAACTCGAATCCGACAACTGCGGCAAACCCTACAGCGCTGCGCTGAACGACGAGATCCCGGCGATTGCCGACGTGTTCCGTTTCTTCGCCGGCGCCAGCCGCTGCATGAGCGGTTCGGCAGGCGGTGAATACCTGGCCGGGCACACCTCGATGATCCGCCGCGACCCGGTGGGCGTGATCGCCTCCATTGCGCCGTGGAACTACCCGTTGATGATGGTCGCCTGGAAAATCGCCCCGGCCCTCGCCGCCGGTAATACCGTGGTGCTCAAGCCGTCGGAACAAACCCCGCTGACCGCGCTGCGCCTGGCACAACTGGCGTCGGAAATCTTCCCGGCCGGCGTACTCAACCTGGTATTCGGCCGTGGTCCTACCGTAGGCAGCCCGCTGGTCACCCACCCTAAAGTGCGCATGGTGTCGTTGACCGGCTCCATCGCCACCGGCTCGAACATCATTTCCAGCACCGCCGCCAGCGTCAAACGCATGCACATGGAATTGGGCGGCAAGGCCCCGGTGATCATCTTCGACGACGCCGACATTGATGCCGCAGTTGAAGGTATTCGCACCTTCGGTTTCTACAACGCCGGCCAGGACTGCACCGCCGCATGCCGCATCTACGCACAGGCCGGCATCTACGAAAAATTCGTCGAGAAGCTCGGCGCGGCAGTCAGCAGCATCAAGTACGGCGTGCAGGATGATCCGTCGACCGAACTTGGCCCGCTGATCACCGCGCAGCATCGCGACCGGGTAGCCGGGTTCGTCGACCGCGCCGTGGCGCAACCGCACATTCGCCTGATCACTGGCGGCAAGGCAGTTGAAGGCAACGGTTTCTTCTTCGAACCAACGGTGCTGGCCGATGCACAGCAGGACGACGAAATCGTCCGCCGCGAGGTGTTCGGGCCGGTCGTGTCGGTGACCAAGTTCATCGATGAAGCACAGGTGCTCGGTTGGGCCAACGATTCGGACTACGGCCTGGCGTCGTCGGTGTGGACCTCGGACGTCGGCCGCGCACATCGCCTGTCGGCACGCTTGCAGTACGGCTGCACCTGGGTGAACACGCACTTCATGCTGGTCAGCGAAATGCCCCATGGCGGTCAGAAACTGTCCGGGTACGGGAAGGACATGTCGATGTATGGGTTGGAGGATTACACCGTTGTGCGGCATGTGATGTTCAAGCACTAAAAGCATCGCGAGCAGGCTCGCTCCCACAGGGGAATGCGATCAACTGTAGGAGCGAGGCTTGCCCGCGAAGGTGTCACCTCGGTTTCAAGGTAGAAACCGTCAATACGCACCACCAGGCTTCAACGCCAGACCAAAAAAACAATAACCACCGATCCGGGCAGCGCCATCACGGCCCTGTCACGGTTTCGGACATCCGAAATCTGCCGATTTTCCGGAGCTAACACACCATGAGTGCACTACCTGAATTCTCCGCAGCCGTTGCCGACAGCGATGCCGAGCAACTCCGAAAGCTGGGTTACACCTCCAACTTCAACCGCAGCATGAGCCTGTGGGAAAACTTCGCCCTGGGCTTCACTTACCTCTCACCGGTCGTAGGGGTTTATACCCTCTTCGGCCTGTGCCTGGCCGCCGGTGGACCACCGATGTTCTGGGCGTATTTGCTGGTCGGTTGCGGCCAATTGCTGGTGTGCCTGATCTTCGGTGAAGTGGTCTCGCAGTTCCCGATTTCCGGTGGTGTTTACCCATGGGCTCGCCGCTTGGTGGGCAAACGCTGGGCGTGGATGGTCGGCTGGATCTACTCCATCGCCCTGTGCGTGACCATCGCCGCCGTTGCGGTTGGTGCCGGGCCTTACCTTGCCGCGATGATGGGCTTCGAACCGAGCAACAACACCAACATCGTCATCGCCCTGGTGCTGACCCTGTTCGCCACGCTGGTCAACCTCAGCGGCACCAAAGTGCTGGCGCGAATCGCCATGTTCGGCTTCCTCTGCGAACTGGTCGGCGCGGTGATCGTCGGCATGTACCTGCTGATTTTCGAACGTCATCAATCGATCAGCGTGTTGTTCAACACCTTCGACATCAGCGTTGACGGCTCTTATCTGCCGGCCTTCCTCACCGCCTCGCTGGCGGGGATGTTCCTGTACTACGGCTTCGAGGCCTGCGGCGACGTGGCCGAAGAAACCCCGAACCCGAGCAAGAAAATTCCGGTGGCCATGCGCATGACCATCTACATCGGCGGCGTTGCGGCGATGTTTGCTTGCCTGGCACTGATCCTCGCCGTGCCGGACATGCAAGCGGTGATCAACGGCACCGACAAAGACCCGGTCGGCACCATCCTCAACAACGCCTTCGGCCCGGTCGGTTCGAAAATGGTCATGGGCGTGGTGATGATTTCCTTCATCTCCTGCGTCATCAGCCTGCAAGCGGCGGCGAGTCGTCTGCTGTATTCCTACGCCCGGGACGAAATGGTCATCGGCAGCTCACTGCTGAAAAAGATTTCGCCTACAACCCAGGTTCCGGTTGCTGCGCTGTTCGTCTCCGGCGTTCTGCCGGCGCTGATCATTATTCTGGGCTTCTTCCTGCAAGACGCCGTGGCCACCATCGTCAGCTTCGCAGCAATCGGCATCTACCTCGCGTTCCAGATGATCGTGCTTGCAGCCCTTTATGCCCGCCTGAAAGGCTGGAAACCGAGCGGCAAATTCACCCTCGGCGCCTGGGGCTGGGCGGTGAACATCGGCGCGCTGGTCTACGGCGTCGGCGCCATCATCAACATGGCCTGGCCGCGCACGCCGGATGCGGCGTGGTACATCAACTACGCGATGGTGTTGAGTACGGCGATCGTGATTGGCTTGGGGCTGGTTTATATGTGGATTGCCAAGCCGTATGACCATGGTACGGCGCCTGCTGGGGATGCCTGGAAGGTTAGTCACTAAGGCATTTGCTCTTCAATCGACAGCCTGCCCGCAGCAATGTGGGCAGGCTTCATGTTGCTAGAGAGTCTGCGGTTTGGAGAGTGCTTCGAATTCATCCATCAGCAAATGAATCTCGGTGCTGGGGTTGGGTTCGCCACTAACCGCGACGTCCTCAAGAACCTTGGGGGCCAGGGTTCTCGCCTTTTGGAACGGCTCGCCCAGTAGTTGAGCGAAATAGTTGGTGTCTTTGCCCTTCTCGTATTTATCCATACTTGGTTTTTCTCTGAGGCTCCTGGTCACCAAGTCGCCCGGAGAGTTTTTCCCAACAGCTCTGAACGGCTTTCGATTGAATCCAAAGTGCAGAAGTAGCCAAAACTCAAAACAGGGGTATGAGGCAATAACGTGGATTTTTGGATGTGCCTTCGCCATATCGATGGCTCGTTCAAAGCATGGGTGCGTATCGCGATCCAGTGCACAAAACACCCTGTCGAACCACTTCTGACGTGCAATGGCTCTTTCCACGATGCCGCTTGGGTGTGTGACTCCGCAGTGGACGATCTCAACCAGGGCGTTGGCGCGAAAATAAAATGCGGCCTCTTGCAGATATCGTTTTCCTGACTGGCTGTCCTCACAGAGCACCAACACTTTAGGTTGAGGTTTAAATCGCGGAGCCTTTCGATCAAATGATCTTGCCGAGCGCACCATGGTCATCCCCGCCTTATCAGCGGTAGACCGCGGTATCGACCCTCAAAATAGAGTTTCTCGACGTCCTCGCCTTCTCGCCCCTCAAAATCGTGAACCGAAAACAGATCGGTTGAACCATTGGCATCGCGTTCGGTGATCCAGTACTGATCGCGTCGAAGCGTCTTGGCATCCATCAAGTGTGTGTCGTGAGTAGTGAAAATCAACTGAGTGTCCCGCCCGCTGTCCAGGTGTTTCTCAATCAACTCCGCGACGATGGCGGGATGAAGGCTGCTGTCCAGTTCATCGACAGACAGCACCCCGCTCCCGTCTGCGTGATTGATCATGAACCACGGTAACCAGAACCCAATCAGGTTTTTGGTGCCGCCCGACTCCTCCGAAAAATCGAAATCGGCTCTTCCCAAAAGACTTGTATGCGTCAGGGTCACTTTGTCTTTTTGTGCCGCAGCGAAAAACTCCTTAAGCGTGAGTTTTTTGTCAGTCGGGACGGAGTCCGCGTCGGTATTGAGCTGAATATTGGTCACCGGGATATCCACTGCTTTTAGAAAGTCTCGTAAGTCGCACGTGTAATTCGACGCCATCTGCAGAAACCTGATCGATGCGGCAGACAGGCCAATCATGTTGTTCTGCTCAATCACGAGAAGGCCGGTTTGAAACCAGCTGAACGGCCGACGCAACTGCGTCAGCTCTTCGCTGCTGTTTGCAACGGCCTGCGAAATAAAAAGCATCTTGGGGCTGGTCAGGCGTTGCCAGGCTTTATGCACTTCTTTGCCGCCCTCAAGGCTTGGGCCGAAAACATACTTCTCACCCTCCTCATCGAAACGACGTTCATACAGCAGCGTTTCTTTGCCTTTTGGGTATGAAACCAATTGCTCTTCGGTTATCCGCTGTGCCGTCATCCGCAGAACAAACCGATAGCGAAGCCCACTCTGGATGAAGTTGTATTCAAAGAAGCTGGGGGCGTTTTTGAGTTGCGAGTCGAAACGAAACGGTGATACCGGGAGAGCTTCGTCATTTGACGAGCCTGAAAAAGCGAGCAAATGGCCCATGATTCCCATGGCCCGGACCAGCGAAGATTTGCCTGACGCGTTGGGTCCGTAAATAGCGGCCACTTTCAACAAGTCAGGAAGCTTTTCTCCCTCTACGGGAGGCTTGAACACGTTACGTTTTTTACTCAGGCGCGGCGTTGCGGCCATGGATAAGGTTTTCTTCTCACGGAAGGAGCGGTAATTGGCCACTGAAAATTCGATCAACATGCAGTAAACCCGCAGTTCATGACTGAAAGCGGAAAACCTATAGGAAAAACTAGCTGTGCGGCGAGGTGCCTCTGCACTTCAAGTAAAAACAGGAAATTCCTACAGATCGAGCCTCCCTGAAAAGACTCTGATTCCTACGACAAGCGTCGCCAGAGTAGACTTGTCGCCGCGAGCGCCTGACCGATAGGCTTTGTCCCGTCGCTGCAAAATCAGCGATCCGGAGTCGAAGCCGGGAAATGTCAGAACGGTGCTTACGCGCCCCCATAGAACTGTGGCTGCTTTTCTATCCCCAGTTCTGCTTTATGGCGGGCCGTGTGGCGCGGGCCTTTCGGCTTCCGTTTTGACCTGGAAGTGTCCCGACTTCGAACGCCACTCGGTTCGCCACCCAACCTGTCGAAGGGTTGGTGGTGACTTTCCATTTCAAAACGGAATTCAAGTCATGTCAGAGCACACAAAAAACACACCCGCCTCCTGCTTCACCCCAACCATCTTCCCCCGCCACAACCGCTTCCTCCACGCCATCATCCAAGCCAACCAAGCCTGGTTCTGCGTCCATGACCTGGGACGTTTGATGGGCCGCCCGCTGGACCAACGACTCACCCATAAACTCGATCCCGATCAACGCCGATATGTCTGGCTGCTGAAGAACGGCAAAACGGTCGAATCGCTCATGGTCAGCGAGTCCGGAATGTACGCATTGCTGGTCCACCATTTCATCCCGGAAAACCGCAACCTGCGCCAATGGCTGAGCAACGAAGTCATACCTGCGCTACGCGAGTCGAACGCGGCATCCGTCGAAAACATTCCAAGCTTGAGTTCGTTGCAATGGGGCGGCCTCTCGGTGCCGCTGCTGCACTGGCAAGATTCGGCGTGGATCAAGTGGCGGGATATGCCGGATCTGGTGCAGGCGCAACGACCGTTTCCGATCATGGGCATTTGCAGTTGAAGGCAGGCTGAGACATGAAAAAGGCCCGTTCTGACTGACTGATGGGCCTTTTTTTTGCCTTCATTTCCCCCTCGGTATCAGCCAATCGCACTGCGCTACGACCTTGCCTGCACCGCTCACCCACCTGCCTTTCTACAGCTTTTGCACCCATGGTTTTTTTTAAAATCATGGCACTTTGGTTTGATTGAACTACCGTCAAACAATAAGAAGTCATAACGGCTCCAGTTTCCAAGTTAGCTTCAATGATCAGATTGGCAAAAGGAGTTAGCTCACTATGATCATGGCAGGCGTATTCCGGCTCTGTACCTACATGGCCGTTTACTTTTCGGGGGGGCAGGTCGGCGGACAGTAGCGTCCGTAACTGCCAGCGTCACTCTGGCGCGCAGTCCAGGTAACCGCCTCACTAAAAACCGTTTTAGCAAAGGTCGCTCGCTGTTCAGCCCGGTCAGCGAACTGCGCCCGCTCGTGTGTTGCACGCAAGGAATAACGCCAAAGCCATCGATAAGTGGTGTGGCGCATTGGGGGGGATAGTCCGATCCCCGTGAAGTGATCAGAGACAACTTTGTCTGCCTATAGATGGCCTATCCAGTGAGGATGCATTAAATGAGCCTTCGTCCCGCGCCCGCTTTCAAGAAAATTATCCATGGCCTGTTCTGGACGGGCCTCAGCGTGAATGCGGCTCAGGCCGCACCTGCCAATTGTTCGCAACTGGACAGTTGGTCGACAACGTTCGAGGTCGGTCAGGGGTTGCAGAATGAACTGCGCAGCCCCGTTCCGGTAACGCAACTGGCGGTGGGTGACCCGAAAATTGCCGACGTGCAACCCAGCGGCAACAACGCGTTCATACTCACGGGCATTGCACCGGGGACCACCAGCCTGATGGTCTGGACTGCCTGTTCGAAAACGCCGCGCCAAAGCATGGTGTTCGTCAAAGGTAAAGCCACATCGGCACTGACCAGCGTGCCGTCGGTGCCCTCCGACGACCCGCTGCTGCCGAGCCAGGTACAGACCGATATCCGTTTCGTCGAAGTCAGCCGGACCAAGCTCAAGGAAGCCTCCGCCTCGATTTTCGGCATCCGTGGCAACTTCCTGTTCGGCTCGCCGAGAACCTTGCCCACCATCGGCGGCATTGTCACGCCCGCGATACCGGTGAACAACAACAACTTCAACCTCACGTTTGCTACCGGCAGTACCCTGGTGGCACTCAACGCGCTGGAAGGCAGTGGTTTCGCCTACACCCTGGCGCGGCCAAGCCTGGTAGCGCTCAGCGGGCAGAGTGCGAGCTTCCTGGCCGGCGGTGAAATACCGATTCCGGTGCCCAGTTCAGGCAGCGATAACGTGTCCATCGAGTACAAGGAATTCGGTATCCGCCTGACGCTGACGCCGACCATCGTCGGGAAAAATCGTATCGCGCTGAAGGTGGCGCCGGAAGTCAGTGAACTGGACTTCACCAACGCCGTGAGCATCGCCGGCACGATAGTCCCGGCCCTGAGCGTGCGCCGTACCGATACCAGCATCTCCCTGGCCGACGGCGAAAGCTTCGTCATCAGCGGCCTGATCAGCTCCCGCAACAATTCCCAGGTGAACAAGTTTCCGGGGCTGGGCGATATCCCGGTTCTGGGCGCATTTTTCCGCGACAACACCATCAACCGTGAAGAGCGCGAACTGCTGATGATCGTCACCCCCCATCTGGTCCAGCCACTGGCTGCCAATGCAACACTACCGTCATTGCCTGGCGAACAGCTGCGCAATTACGACCCGAACTTCTACCGCATGTTTTTCCTGGAAAATGGCGACTTCGACAGTCTCAGCGGTCTCTCGCAATGATCCGGAGCCTGAACCAGACTCGCCTCGCCCTCACTCGTAACGGTGACGTTGAACGCCTGCCGGGCCAGCTTCATTGCCATTGGCCGGGCGTTCAACATGTTGTAGCCAGAGGACATACGATGAAAGCAGTCATTGCAATAGCGACGACGTTAATGCTCGCAGGTTGCGCCAGTAATGGCCTGACTTCGCGACCGCCCAGCTGTGCCAAGCCCGGTTCGGAGCAGGAACTGGCCCTGAACCTGGCCGACAACATGGCCGACGAAGGCCGTTTGTATGCCAGCCTGGCGAATCTGGAAGGTTTGCCCGATGACCTGGTCCAGGTTCGCCTGCGCAAGGCTCGGGTGTTGCGCATGATGGGGCGTAGCGGCGACGCGCAGCCGTTGTACGAAAGCTTGCTCGGCACCTGTCTGACGGCTGAAGGGGAACATGGCCTGGGCCAGTTGGCCGCCGCCAAAAATGATAACGCCTCCGCTGCCACTCACCTTGAGCGTGCGGTGAAGATGGCCCCCACCGACGACAGGATGCGAAATGACCTGGGGGTCGTCTACCTCAATCAGCGACGGATCCCTGAAGCACGCTTTGAGTTCATGACCGCCATGGAGCTCAAGCAGGCAAACACATTGGCGGCACTCAATATGGTGACGCTGCTGATCTACCAGGATAACTGGAAGTCGGCTGCTGACCTGGTGACCCGCGCCGACTTGAGCCCCAAGCAAGTCGCCGAAGCTCAAACCCGCGCGGAAAAACTCAAGGCCTCCGCCAAAAAAGTGGTGGCTACCGAGGGGAATCGCAAGACGGAAGTAGCCGATGCCTCTTCCAGTGCGAACAAGTAGAACGTACGAGGAATCGAGATGAAGACCAAAAGGCTGTTGATCGTGTGCATGGCTTGCCTGTCCACCACTGCCTGGGCTATTGAGCCGGGCCCCTCTTCGCCGTACCAACAAGGCACCGAACAGTGGTTGCAGTTGCAGATTCGAGGTGTGGTTGCCTCCCCTAATCTGCAAACCGCTTCGGCCGCCGAACGTGAACTGGCCATGCAGCGCTGGCTGAATAGCTTCAACTTCCCGATTCCGATGTTTTTTGAACAGGATGCTGGGGGAGATATGAGTAGCGGCAACTGAGGCATGTCGATGGGTGATCAGCCTCTGGCGTAGTCCAGAGTAGCCTGGCTGCAAAGCCGGGCTTGATGTCGTGTTCAGGAAAGTAGTCTCTACACATTATCCAACCCTGGTTGGATGATCCCGCGGCGGGAAATGTGTGGGTCCATGACAGGAAAGTGCAGATCAGGCTCGGGGGGCAAGGCCATCGCACTCGATAGCCTCCGCCCGTTTGACCTCACCCGAATACTTTGAGTACACCGATCATGGCCGGGCCGATAGCGACCAGAAAGAAGCTCGGCCACAGGCAGAAAATCAGCGGGAATATCAGCTTGGTACCAATTTTCGCCCCCATCTCTTCGGCGGCCTGCGTACGCCGGTCACGGAATTCATCGGCATAGATGCGCAGGGTATCGGCCACGCTGGTACCAAAGCGGATACTCTGCGCCAACAGGCTGACCAGCCCTTGTACGTCATCCAGGCCAGTGCGCACAGCCAGTTGTTTGAGCGCCGCGGTACTGGAAATGCCCGCGCGGATTTGCGCATTGACCAGGGCCAGTTCTTCAGCCAGTTCGACCTGACTGACCGACATCTCCTCAGCCACCCGTTCGATCGTCGTAGGCAAGGCAAGGCCCGACTCCACGCACACGACCATCAGATCCAGCGCATCCGGAAACGCGGCACGCAACCGACCTTGTCGCAACTGCTTGCGCTTGGCGACATACAGCGCTGGCAGCAACCATCCGATACCGGCTGCCAAGACCACCACCAGCAACCCCATGGCCAGGGAAACCCTGGGAATCATCGGCAATAGCAGCAACGTAATACCGACTAATAACAGCGGCGTCATCAAGCGCACAGCCCAGTACATCTGCACCGCTGAAGAGGAACGGTACCCAGCATGCGTCAATAAAGTCTGGGTGACTGAGGTCTGAGCCGATTCGGCCGAGGCAAAGCGCTGGCCGACCCGTTCCAGTAACAGTTGCAGATTACCCGGGGCTTCTTGCCCGGCGGTGTTGCCTAAATGACCACGCTTGATCAGCGCCAGACGACGCTGCACCGGATCCTGAAGCCCCAAAATCAGCAAGCTCACGGCGACAACTGCAAGCACCGTACTCAAACCGATCGCGCCGAGGAACAACAGGCGCGCCACCTCCTCGCTTCCCGTGACCCGACTGAACAACCCGAGCAAAAAGTCCATGACCTGTACCTCCCGGTAGCGAAAACCGCTTAAACCTGAATCCGAATGATTTTGCGTATCCAGAAAATCCCGAGCAGCATGGCGAAAAACGCCCCGATGATCAGTTTGTGGCCTATGGGATCATTGAGCAGCACAGGCATGTAGGTGGGGCTTGTGACAACGATCGCAATCGCCAGCACGAACGGAATCGACACCAGCACCCAGGCTGACATCCGCCCTTCGGCCGACAGGGTCCTGACCTTGCGCTGGAAGCGAAAACGCCCGCGGATCAGGCGACTCAAACGCTCCAGCACCTCGGTCAGATTACCGCCGGTCTCGCGATGGATGAGGATTGAGGTCACCAGCATCATCACCGTCATGCTCGGCATCCTTTCCAGCAGGCCGAGCATGGCCCGACGTACATCGTTGCCATAGTTGATGTCCGCGAAAGTCAGGCCAAACTCCTGAGCGACCGGCCCCTTATGCTCCTCGCCGACCAGGCGCAGGGTTTCGTTGAACGGGTGCCCGGCGCGCAGGGCACGGCAGATTGCATCCAGTGCATCCGGCAGGCCTTCCTCAAACCCGGCGAAGCGTTTGCCACGGTCACGAGAAATTTTCAGCAGTGGTAGCCAGAACGCTCCGAAGCCCGCCAGCAACGCCATCCACAGGACTGACGAGATCATCCAGATCGAGAAACCTGCACAGGCGCCCAGGAACAGCCCGAGCAACAACACCCGATAAGCACGATATTCATGACCGGACTGCTCGATCATCTGGGTCAGGCTCGCCATAAAGGGCAACTGCTCGAGCATGGCCTCCAGCGGCGTCAAGCGCGTCAGGTACTTCTGTCGCAACACCGTCTGCATATTGGGCAGGTTGTTGGCTTTCTCCAGAACGTGCAAACGGCCGCGGATACGCTTGCGCATCTTGCCGGCCTCGCCGAACACCGGCACCACCACCCCCTGAGACAGGAGGAACACAGCGATAAACACCATGCCGAGGAACATCAGAATGAATTCACCAGGAATATTGTTCATGACTGCCGTGCCTCCATCCATTCAGGCCTGAACATCGTAAGCGGCAACTCGATGCCGCGCTTGGCCAGCACATCGCGGAACGCGGGGATCATGCCGCTGGGCCGGTAATCACCAAGCACTTCGCCGTTTTCGCCCATGCCATGGCGCACGAAGGAAAAGATTTCGGTCATGGTGATGATCTCGCCTTCCATGCCGTTGATTTCCTGCACGCTGACCAGTCTGCGCTTGCCATCCTCTTGGCGTTCCAATTGGATCACCACATCAATGGCCGAAGCGATCTGCTGCCGCATGGCCTTGATCGGAAAGGTCGCCCCGGTCATCGACACCATGTTCTCGACTCGCCCCAACGCATCGCGTGCGGTGTTGGCGTGGATCGTGGTCAACGAGCCGTCGTGGCCGGTGTTCATCGCAGTCAGCATGTCCAGCGCCTCGACGCCGCGCACTTCGCCGATCACTATGCGGTCCGGACGCATCCTCAGGCTGTTGCGCACCAACTCCCGCTGGCTCACTTCGCCACGGCCCTCGATGTTCGAAGGCCGGGTTTCCAGGCGCACCACATGGGGTTGCTGCAATTGCAGTTCGGCCGAATCTTCGATGGTGACAATCCGCTCGTTTTGCGGAATGAAACTGGACAGCACATTGAGCATGGTGGTCTTGCCGCTGCCGGTACCGCCGGAAATCAGCACGTTCAAGCGCCCACGGACAATCGCCTTGAGCAGCAGGGCAATGGCCGGGGTCAACGTCCCCACCTGGATCAGACTGTCGGTATTGAGCAGGTCCACCGCAAAGCGCCGAATCGACATGCTCGGGCCATCGATGGCCAGCGGCGGGATAATCGCGTTGACCCGCGAACCGTCCTTGAGCCGGGCATCCACCAACGGCGAGGACTCGTCGATACGCCGACCCAGGCTTGAGACGATACGGTCGATGATGTTCAACAAATGCTGATCATCGCGAAAACGCACATCGGTCCGTTGCAGTTTGCCGAAGCGCTCGACATAGACCGAGGCAGAGCCGTTGACCAGAATGTCGGACACGCTGTGATCGGCCAGCAACGGTTCCAGAGGCCCGAGGCCGAGCACCTCGTCGGTGATCTGCTTGATGATCAACTGACGGCTGACGGTACTCACCGGTGCCGAATGCTCATCGAGCAGGCGCTGGCAAATATCGCGAATCTGCCGAGCAGCCTCGGCCTGTTCAAGGGAGTCCAGCAAGGACAGGTCCATGACTTTGAGCAACTGCTGGTAGATCTTTTCCCGCCACTCCGCCTCCACCGGGGTGACCTGGCTTTTGGTTTCGTAAAGAACGTCTGGTGCCACACGTTCCCACGCCATTATTTCCTCTGGCGGATCCAGCAGATCGTCGCCCGGTTGGGCAGCGGCGGGTTTACCAGACTGTTTGCGCAAGCGGTTACGAAAGTCGCTGATCATGGTTCATCCCCCGAAAACACGGTTGAAGGCGCGTTTGAACAAGCCTTTGTTGCCGGCTACTTGCTGACCGACCAGGTCCTCGGTCATGTCGCGCAGTGCAGTAGTAATTGCTGCCCTCGGCGCATGCAGCCCCAACGGCACGCCAGTGTTCTGACTCTGGCTGACCAGATTGAAGTCGTTGGGTAATTTCGACAGATTGGTGCAGCGTAACGCCTCGCCGACATCTTTAAGGCTGATCGCTGCGGCCTTGTCATAACGGTTGACCACGATCTGCAATTGATCCCCGCGCACACCCAGGTCATCGCGAAGAATCCGCACCAGAGAGCTGGCATCGCGCAGATGACTGACGCTCTGTTGCACCACCACGTACACCCGATCCACCTGCTCCAGCACAGAACCGGTGAGGTGATCGATTTGCCGCGGCAGGTCGACCACCACCCAGCCATAGCTGGCGCGGGCCAACTGCAACAGGGTGTCAAGTTGCTCGGGTTGGGCATCCTGTGGCAAACACAGCTCACCGGCCCGACCGCCCAGCACATGCAAGGTCGGGCTGAAGTGACTGCAAAAACCGCGTAACGCGACGCTGTCCATGCCGTTGACCTGATGCAACACCTCCAGATGGCTGTGCGTCTGCGCCACATCCAGATAATGCGTCACGCTGCCAAATTGCAGGTCCATATCCAGCAGCAGGGTACTGCCGCCTTTCATGCTGAGCTGTTGTGCCAGGTTGCAGGCCACCAGGGTTCCGCCGGAACCGCCCTTTGCGCTCATCACGGCGATCAATTTTCCGTCAGCCCCACTGCCGCTCCGAACCTCCGTGACCAGCCGATTCATGGCAGCGACCAGTTCGGTCTCGGCGATGGGCTCCGGCAGCACGTCCCGGGCACCGGCCTGCATCGCCAGGCGCATGGCTTCCTGTTCGCTCAGCAGCCCACACACCAACATCGGCGGACGCTCATGGGCCGGGTGTTGCAACAGTGCCGACAATTCCTCGCGCCACAGGTGGCTGACGCGCAACAGCAACAGATCGGGCATACGGTCCAGACTGTAGAGCGGGTCAACATGCCCATTGCTCACCAGGCGAGTGCTTACCTCCAGGCCAGGCATGCGCTGACAGACACTCTGCAGATCGCGTAAAGAGTTGGCATCACGGCTGCTGATCAGCAACCGCAACCCGGTTTTGCCAGTCGAACTGGCAATCGGCGTTTCCTTCATATTCAGCATGGTGTGATCTCCCCGGAATCAGAGTGACGCCCGAGACTTTCGCGTGGCAACGTTGCCCTGAATGCAGGCAAGGTAATGGGCACGCCGAACCCGGGAATAAACAGATTGAAAACGAAGTTTTGCAGACTCAACTGGACATAGCGGATGGCACGAAAGCCGTTTGCGCTGACCAGGTCAGCTGGGTTGGCCACCAGGGCGCCATTTGCGTCCAGGTAGGTCAACGTCAGATTAGTGGTGGCCAGATTGCTGATCAGCTGGCTCGTACCTGCGTCGGTCGCAGCATTGAAGATTGCCCGCCGCAACACCACCGGATCGCTGATATTGCAGACGGCTGCCAGGCGCGCACCACGGCGCGCGGCCTCATCCAGTGCGTTGACCGTGAAGTACAGGCGGCCCATTTCCAACACGCCGAACAACAGCGTGAACACCAGCAGACCAACGAAGGCGAACTCCACCGTATAGATTCCGCGCATGTGTTTTCTATTCATCACAGTGCCCTCATCACGGTAGTGGCAACCAGGGGAATGTTCAGCGCAATCTGATTGCCAAAAAAACCCGGAATCGAGCCGGCACAATTGCCACTGCCAATCACCGGGCAGAACGTATAGGTGATGGTGACTCGCACATGGTCGGTGCCCACCGCGGCGACGACCACGTTGTCAGGCGTCAACCCGGACAACACAGCGGTGCCGGTGTTGGCAGGCACGCCATACACCGCAACGTTTTTCGTCTGGGTCTGCAGCGCATTGCTCAGAGAGACCGCACCCAGCGTCGAGTCCCAGGCGTGGTTTGCGACAAAACGGTCGGCATCACGGCTGGCCTGCAGCAATACGTTGTACTGATAGAGCATGCGGCCGATCTCACCGAGGCTCAGTAACAGCAGCAACAACACCGGCAGGACGAGGGTGAATTCCACCATGGCCAGGCCTTGCTGGCGCTTCGGATGTTTAAACGCGTGAAGTCTCATGACGCCTCCTATGAGTCAGTGCTCGGAGTACCGCTGCCGTTGAGATAGGTTTTGTAGAGCTGAATGATCTGTGGGCCGGAATCGGTTGACGGCGTAGGGCCGGCCACGTTGTCGCCTTCGCACTCCTTCACGAACTGCCCGAAGATCTGAGCGTCCCCGCCACCGCCATCCATTGGTTGCACCACGTAATAGCAGCCAAAACCGAGGACAGGGATCGAGGTTGAACCGCCTTGTTTGCCAGTGCAGTTGCCCACCACAATTTTCATCATCCGGCGCTCGAACACGCCATGGCTCTCACAACCACTGCCAGACCCTGCCACACACCCGGCAACGCTCGTGCGCCAGTCGTTGTAGTCAAATATCGCGTCGCCGCCCGCCGTGAGATTGCCGTTGCTCGAGGTGACGGTTTTCCCTTTGTACTTCGCCTGTGCCGGTGTGACCGAGTCGTCGTAAGTGATCGCGGGGTTGCTGGACTCGGTCACCATGTCCGGCGGATAGTCCGAGGCACTGACCGGGCCGTTGTAGATGCCGAAGCGTGTGTTCAAGCCTTGGGAGGTAGGGCCGACCTTGTTGCCAGGTGCGGTCTGGACGTTGTCCCCCACAGTGCGGCAGACCTTGCCACCTCCGGCCAGATCCTCCCTGACCGTACTGCCGCCCGAACCAAAATCGAGCAACTGAAAATTGCCTGGACCAATGGGCGACGAATTGCCGGCAGCCGTCTTCAATACCTGCAAATCACCAAACTGGAAGCCCCAGAACACGCCGGCGCCAGGGTTGTATTGAGTCGGGTCGCCACAGACCATCAAAGGTGCGAGATCACAAGGACTGGTAGGGCTGGGTCCGGCAGTGGCGATTGCCGCCACCGCTTTGGCCCCCAGACCGCCAGAACCGAATACCTGGGCGAAGTTCCAGAAAAAACCGGTCAGGTTATAGCTCGGTACCGATACCCGAACGTATTTGGCATTCGCTGGCCCGGGATAGGAGAACGGCCCATAGACACTGCTTGCCAGTTCCACCACCGCGAATGTGGCTGCGTTGCCACCAACTGCCGTTGCCAATTCTGTGTTGCCCGTGGCATTCGCATTTTGCGTCAGCGTATTGAGTGCGGCAGTGCGCGTCGTACTGGCAATATTGACTCCACCTTCCACCTGACTCAGGGTTTTGGCACCACTCAGGGCCGCGGCGTCCACCGCATTCTGCAAGCGCGTTTTGTTCAGCATCATGTGCCCGCCGTCCAAAGCCAGTGCGGCCACCATGCCAATCATCGCCAACGCGATCACCATCAATACACTCACCGATCCTTTCTGGCGCCTTGGCGTCGCAGTGAACGGCTGCTGAATACGACGATTCATCATCAAGCCCTCATTTGCCAATACTGATGCGGATCGGCTCCGCCAAGACCTGGTGTCCAGGACCTGTTACGCCCTGTCAGCGAATGTTGACTACTTTGGTTTCGACCCCGCGGATGACGGTGACAGCCCCACCACTTTCGCCGCCGCTGCGTTGCACCACGCGTTTTGGCACCGTGGCGGTGGCCACCGTCATGACCGGTGCGACAGGCGCAACAGGTGCAACGGCCGCGATTTTTTTCTCGGAGTTCAGCGGATTGCGCAAGGTCAATTGCAGTTTCCCTTCCGTTTGCGCCGTGACCAGGGTTTCAGCCTCTGCGGTCGTCATTTCCAGCGTCACTGCACGCACCACCACCGGTTGGGTCTTGTCGGTACCTGCCGTCTGGTCCACCGCCAATACCCGCAAGTTCTCGAGGATGGTCCTGGACACGGCGCTATTGCTGCCGGCACTGGTGGTTTTGGTCGCGAGTACATCGACCCGGTTACCCGGCAACAGGAACCCGCCCACACCGACCACATCGTCCACCCGTACCGAGATGGCACGCTTGTCTGTCGCAATCAGCGAAGCCAGGGTGCTGCCACCCAAGTGCTCACTCAGACGCGCACCGCGCACAATGTCGCCCTTCAGAATGTCGAACGTTGCGATCTTGCCCACAGCCTTTTCGCTCAAGTCGAAGGCGTCTTCCGGGATCGTATCCATGGGCATGCGTACGGTCGTGACCTGCTGAGCCTCGACCATCTGCCCGAATGGAATCTCTACTGTGGCGACCACTACGCTTCGAAGGTGATCATCCGGGCTGGCATTGAGCCGGGCGCTCAGCCAGGAGTCGGCCATCCATGCAGCACCAAGGCCCATGACCAGGGAAACGCCTATCAGGGAAAGAGTACGAGAGCTCATGTCAGTATCTCCGTATCAAAGAAAGTCGAGCTGGACGAAGTAGTTGTGCCAGGCCCATTCCAACTCTTGCGGTGACAGTGGTCCGGAACCGCCCATGTAACGTTGACGATCGAGCGCCATGCTCAGGAGATCGCGGGGATGGCAAGGCACCAGAGGCATGCCTTCACTTGCATAAAGCCTTTGCAGCACATAACGCACCAGCAACTGGTCATAAGGCACGCCCAGACGCTCGCTTTCCTGACGCCAGATCTTTTCGTACTCCTCAGGCTTCAGATAACCGAATTGCAGCTTGTAGCCAATCCGGCGAAGAAAGGCCTCATCGGCCAACTCCAGGGGATTGAGGTTGGTGGAAAACACCAGAATCAGATCGAACGGCAGCTCGCAATGCCGACCGCCGCCCAGGTTGAGGAAATCGCACTTCTCTTCCATCGGGACGATCCAGCGATTCAACAGCTCGGCGGGTGCCATGCGCTGACGCCCCATGTCATCGATGATGAACAGGCCATTGCTGGCCTTGAGCTGCAAAGAAGCCTGGTATTGACGGGTGTTAGTGTCATAGCGAACGTCCAGTTGCTCCATGCTCAACTCACCGCCAGTGACGACGATCGGGCGTTTGCAGCGCAGCAATCGACGGTCGATCCCTTCGCTGAGCATCAGATTGTTCTGTTGAACGTTATCTTCGAACCGCTGATGCACTTGCGGGTCATAGATCTCGATCACGGACTCGTTGATGACGATGGCATGAGGTACCCAGATGGCCTCGGTGAACAGACGGATCAACCGACGGCTGATGTAGGTCTTGCCAGTACCCGCGGGGCCATAAATCATAATGGCGCGCCCGGAGTTCATCGCCACACCTAACTGATCGAGCATGCTGTCGGTAAGCACTACGCCAGCAAAGGCATTGCGCATATCGTTGGCGTTGATGCGACCATGGTGAATGGTTTGCAGTTTGATCAGGGACCGGTAGGTGTCCACCGGGAAGGGTGCCGCACCGATATAGCCACTGCGGGACAAGGCATCGCGGGCGGCGCTGCGACCGCGTTCGGTCAGGCCATAACGCAGCATTTGCCCACTTGTCGTTTGCGACCCCAACTGGCCAAGCACTTCGACACGACCGTCCTTGCGCAGAAACGCCAGGACTTCATCAAGTACGGCGCCGGTCAGCGCCAGGCGCTCCACCAGCCGCGGCATGTCCAGCACGCCAGCGTCATACAAGTGCTTGCATACCAACTCACCGAGGAAACTGTCTGTCAGTCCAGTTTCGCGGATTGTGCACGGCTGGGGAGCCAGTCGTTGCACCGCGCCCCGAGCGCTGGGGTAGGCATCACTATCGACAATGATGTGCATGACTAGCCTCCGAATCCACCGGCAACCAGTTGCCAGTAGACGCTGATTAAAGTGCCTATCAATATTGCAATCGAATAAGGGAAAGGCTTGCTGGCTACTTCATCTGAAGTTGGCGCCAGATAGGCCTGCGCCTTCAGAATCAACCAATAACGTCCCAGGGTCTGAAGCAGCTGGCCGCGATACAGCACAATCAAAAAACCGCACACGCCACCGGCTATCAGGCTGAACAAGGCAGCCCACAATGCAAAATGGAAGGGTAAAAAGCTGCCGACCATGGCCATTAACTTGACGTCGCCGGCGGCCATGCCACCCAAGGCGTACATCGGCAGAAACAGTGCAAAACAGACCAGGATGCCCAACAGGCTGTCACCCAACCCGCTGACGCCACCTAAATACATTTGACCGCCCAGTCCCAGGGCAAGGCCCAACAGGACCAGCATGTTGGGAATGCGGTGGCGACGCAGATCGCTCACCACCGCCACGCCCAATAGTCCTAGCAGTAAAACAGTCATTACCAACAATTCCATGGACATGGCGCGTCCCCCCCTAACCGGGATTTTCGTTAGCAGGCAGCACCTTTGACCGCTGCGCAAAGTGCTGTAATCCTGGTGTTCACCTCGGCACCCAAAAGAATAAACATTGCGGCAACCGCTACCGTCACTAATCCACCGGCCACGGCGTATTCCACAATTGTCAGGCCATCTTCATCTTTGGCGAACTTTGTGATTGAAGTTCTGATTGTTAGCAGGTTCATTTTTGTATACCTCGCTTCAGCCGTGATATGGATCAGAAAGTACGTTGGCGGGGACAGCGTGAAGTCTATTGAGTTGCCCGGTCTATCAGAGGAACTGTAAAACTGGTTGCTCTATGGATATCACCGCGCCCCCACCACAACGAGTGGTTGTCATCAGCAGGCGGCACCTTTGACCGCAGCGCACAGTGCTGTGATCCTGGTGTTCACGGCGCCACCCAAAAGAATAAACATTGCGGCAACAGCTACCGTAATTAAGCCACCGGCTACCGCGTACTCCACAATGGTCAGGCCATCTTCATCTTTGGCGAACTTGGTGATTGAAGTTCTGATTGTTTGCATATCCATTTTTTTGTACCTCGTTTCAGCGGTCATACGACTCAGAAAATACATTGGCGGGGTCTGCGCGAAGTTCATTGAGTTGCCGGTCGATCAGAGAAACTGCAAAACCGGCTGCTCCGTGGATATCACCGCGCCCCACCACAGTGGGTTACTGTCATCAGCAGGCAGCGCCTTTGACCGCAGCGCACAGCGCTGTGATTCTGGTGTTCACCGCGCCACCCAAAAGAGTGAACATTGCGGCAACAGCTACCGTGATTAATCCGCCGGCCACCGCGTATTCCACAATGGTCAGACCGTCTTCGTCTTTGGCGAACTTCACTACCGAAGCCTTGATTGTTTGCATGATCATTTTGGCCACCTCACTCAAATGTTGTGTTTCTGAGGCAGAACTTTCTGTGCTGCCTGATGCAACCCTAGTCAGTAAGCAGGCATAGGCGTTAGGAGGATTTTGCACATCGTTAGGACTTTTTTGCGCAGCGGCCGGATACGGTTCATTGGCCTTTGCAGAAGTCGCGAGAGGGGTAAACAAGGCATTGAAACGCAACGGCAATTGCCATTGATTCAGAAGCGACAAGTGGTTAAACCCGGGTTCGTCGACAACACACCCGCAAACACTCGGCCCGGGCAGCCTTCCAGGAAACACATAGATCGAACAGATCTGTAATTCGTCGTTTTTATAAGGATTCAATCTGCAAAGTGATGGCGTATTGGCAATACTAGCGAGTAGAGAGTCAATCAGACCTGCCGAGTAGAGACATGACGTCCAATTTGACCAAAAGGCCATCGCTCCTATGGTTCGATCTGACTCATGATCGATCCACGAAAGAACTCATCGCACAGTTCGAGGGTACCTGCGACTGCAAACTGGCGAAAAACTCCGCGCTGCCCATCGGGGAACAGGCGGACATGATCTGCATGCATTTCGATCGCCCCGACACACCAGGCTTGAGGCTGTTGCTGGAGATCAAACGCAGCACACCGGGCATCCCGATCACCATGTTCACCGTGCAACACTCAGAGGAACTGGCCGTCTGGGCCATGCGTTCCAGCGTCTGGGAATACATGGTGCTCCCGCTCTCGCTCACAGAGAAGAGTCGTTACCTGACTGCTGTAGTTCAGCTCTGCGAGCTGCGCCGAAATGTGACCGACCTGCGCAAGACGATGCTGATCGACCACTCCCCAACCCTGCCGGACAGCATCCGGCTGACCTCAGGGCACCAAAAACACCAGGCGCTGAGCAATGTCATGCTGTACATCGAACAGCACTTTCGAGACAGCATCGATCAAAGGGATTTGGCGCAGCGCTGCGGCATGACGACATTTCGCTTCAGCCGCCTGTTCAAGGAAGCCAATGGACTTGGCTTCACGGATTACATCTTGAACAAGCGCATGAACTTCGCCAAAGAGCTGCTCGACAACAGCCAGATGCCTATTACCAGCATCGGCTATGAGGCCGGCTTCAAGGATCCGTCCTACTTCGCTCGTGCCTTCAAGCAGTTCGCAAACTGCACGCCCAGTGAATACCGCTTGGCACGTCAAGTCAGAGTGACTGCAGCAGCGCAACTGGCGCAGGATGAAAATATCACTGAAGCGCTCGAAAGCCTGATCGAAAGCCTCAGCGGTTGATCGGCACCCGCAAGATTGCGCCCATGCCGGGCGCACATGAAAAAGGGGCAGACTTCACAGTCCGCCCCTCGGCTTCTTACTCAAAACCGCGAAACACTGCGCATCGCATCCACCAGATACCGCATCGCAATCCGGTCGTTCTCCGACAACTCGCGATACCGCTCCACCAGCTTCAACTCCTCGGAGTTAAGCCGACGCCTTCGCCGCCCCATACCCAGGCACGGAAAGATCCCCAACATTTCAGTGATGCCTTGTACTTTCGACATGGACGATGTCCCTCTCTACGTCAAAAAGAAAACTGCAAAAACCGCATCGCCCTACCCTTTTTCAGCGGTCACCTCGTGCCAACTGAATCCCACCGGCCTGAGGGCAGAAACCGGTTATGCCCATAGAATAGGAAGTAAATTGGCGCTGAAAAGCTGTTTTTAGAGTAATTAGTCAAAAAAAGCAGAAATGCCGCATAAATCAGAAATCTCTGTGGGAAACGTTTACCGGAAATGTCTTGTTTCATAGCGGTGCCACTGCCACGCCATCAATCATTTTTGCTCTGCCACCGAACGGTTTAAGCTATTTGGCATCTGTTTAAAGTCCGTTGCGTTTGGCCGAAGGCATGTCCGAACCTCCATTTCTGATCCAGCACGTGCCAGGAACGGCGCGGGATTGTTCACGACAGGTTGTACTTATGCACCGCAGGAATTTGCTCAAAGCGTCCATGGCCATCGCTGCCTACACCGGTTTGTCCGCCTCCGGCCTGTTGGCTGCGCGGGCCTGGGCCGGAAATGGCACGGCTGACGGCGAGGCACAGGCGTTCGATTTCGAAGCCCTGAAAATCCAGGCCAAGCAGCTTGCCGGCAACCGCTATCAGGACACCAAGCAGGTGCTGCCGCCGACCCTGGCGACCATGACCCCACAAAATTTCAACGCGATCCGCTACGACGGCAATCATTCGCTGTGGAAGGATTTGAAAGGTCAGCTGGACGTGCAGTTTTTCCACGTCGGCATGGGTTTCAAGCAGCCGGTGCGCATGTACAGCGTCGACCCCAAGACACGTCAGGCGCGGGAGGTGCATTTCCGCCCTTCGCTGTTCAACTATGAAAAAACCACGGTCGATACCAAGCAGCTCACGGGCGACCTGGGTTTCTCCGGATTCAAGCTGTTCAAGGCCCCGGAACTGGACCGGCACGACGTGCTGTCTTTCCTCGGCGCCAGTTATTTCCGTGCGGTAGACGCCACTGGCCAATACGGCCTGTCGGCGCGCGGTCTGGCGGTCGATACCTACGCCAAGAAGCGCGAAGAATTCCCCGACTTCACCAAGTTCTGGTTCGAAACCCCGGACAAGGACAGCACCCGTTTCGTGGTCTACGCCCTGCTGGACTCGCCGAGTGCCACCGGTGCCTACCGTTTCGATATCGATTGCCAGGCCAGTCAGGTCGTCATGGCCGTCGACGCCCACATCAATGCGCGTGCCGCCATCGAACAACTGGGCATCGCACCGATGACCAGCATGTTCAGCTGCGGCACCCACGAGCGGCGCATGTGCGACACCATCCACCCGCAGATCCACGATTCGGATCGCCTGGCGATGTGGCGTGGCAACGGCGAGTGGATCTGCCGTCCGCTGAACAACCCGGCGACCCTGCAATTCAATGCCTTCGCCGACACCGACCCGAAAGGTTTCGGCCTGGTGCAGACCGACCACGAGTTCGCCAGTTATCAGGACACCGTCGACTGGTACAGCAAGCGGCCGAGCCTGTGGGTAGAACCTACAACCGCATGGGGCGAAGGCTCTATCGATCTGTTGGAAATTCCTACAACCGGCGAAACCCTGGATAACATCGTCGCGTTCTGGACCCCGAAGAAACCGGTCGCTGCCGGTGATTCCCTGAACTACGGCTACAAGCTGTACTGGAGCGCTTTGCCGCCGGTCGGCACGCCGCTGGCGCGGGTCAACGCAACCCGTTCGGGCATGGGCGGCTTCACTGAAGGTTGGGCCCCGGGCGAGCATTACCCGCCAGTCTGGGCGCGCCGGTTTGCGGTGGACTTCACCGGCGGCGGGCTGGATCGCTTGCCGCAAGGTACGGGCATTGAACCGGTGGTGACGTGCTCCAACGGCCAGGTCAAGGATTTCAACGTGCTGGTGCTGGATGACATCAAGGGCTACCGGATTACCTTTGACTGGTTCCCGACCAATGACAGTGTGGCCCCGGTGGAGCTGCGGTTGTTTATTCGCACCAATGACCGGACGTTGAGCGAGACCTGGTTGTATCAGTATTTCCCGCCGGCGCCGGAGAAGCGTAAGTACACCTGAGGGCGAAGACTGCAGCACAGTCAATGAATATCCCTCAGACAAACAAAAGCCCCGATCACATCGATCGGGGCTTTTTGTTTTCACAACGCTACTCAGTCACGCAAATCCGACTCATGAATCGGCTGATCCCGATGCGTCGCGCGTTGATACTGCGCTGGCCAGATGGCCTTGTGTCCACCCAAATCATCATCCGCATGCAATGGCCAGTACGGGTCGCGCAGCAGCTCACGGGCGAGGAAGATAATGTCCGCCTGACAGGTGCGCAGAATGTGCTCGGCCTGGGCTGGCTCGGTGATCATTCCTACGGTGCCGGTGGCGATGCCTGACTCCTTGCGCACTCGTTCGGCGAAGCGGGTTTGATAACCGGGGCCTGTAGGAATTTCCGCGTTGACCGCCGTGCCGCCCGACGACACATCGATCAGGTCCACGCCCAAATCTTTGAGGCGACGCGCCAGTTCAACGGTTTCATCCGGATTCCAGCCGTCTTCCACCCAATCGGTGGCCGAGACCCGTACGAACACCGGCAATTCCTCAGGCCACACCGCACGCACCGCTTCGGTGACTTGCAGCACCAACCTAATTCGATTCTCGAACGAACTACCGTATTGATCGCGTCGCTGATTGCTCAAGGGCGATAGAAATTGATGCAACAGGTAACCATGAGCCGCGTGAACTTCGACGACTTTGAAACCGGCGATCAGCGCCCGTTTCGCTGAATCAACGAACGCCTGGATGACCTCGGCAATTTCACTCTCATTCAGCTGCTTCGGTGGTGTGTGCTGTGGGTCGAACGCAATGGGCGAAGGACCGACCGGCGTCCAGCCGCCATCTTCAGGTTTGACGCTACCGTGCTTGCCGATCCACGGCCGATGGGTGCTGGCCTTGCGCCCGGCGTGGGCCAGTTGAATACCGGCGACAGCGCCTTGGGCGGCGATGAAACGCGTGATGCGTTGCAGGGGTTCGATCTGTTCGTCATTCCACAAGCCGAGGTCTTCGGCGGTGATGCGTCCATCGGCGGTCACCGCCGTGGCTTCAGTAAAAACCAGACCGGCCCCGCCGACAGCACGGCTACCGAGATGGACCAGGTGCCAGTCATTGGCCAGGCCATCGACACTCGAATACTGGCACATCGGTGACACCGCGATGCGGTTGAGCAGGGTCAATTGGCGAAGGGTATAGGGTTCAAGCAGCAGACTCATGGGGCACCTCTCGAATCAGTGGGCAGGCTCCAGGGTTCTGTTTGAAAGTCGACGAGTGACAGGAAAAAGGTGCAGCACCCGCCCCCGCGGGCAAAAAATTCGACAAGACGTCACAAGGAAAATCAAGCAGTGCTTAGAGCCTAGTCGACATTGACGGTTGAGGGAGGGTTCCGAGAGATTCGTCGTGAGGGACATCGCCTTCGCGGGCAAGCCTCGCTCCTACAGCGATAGCGTCAACGCGGTTCTATGTGAGCAATCATCAGTTGAACCGTCTCATTCCCGCGAAACTCGTTAAGGTCGAGTTTGTAGGCCAGTTCCACCCATTTGATGGTCGGGTTCGGCCAGATATCGCGGTCGATTCCAAACGCGATGCCGTCCAGTTTCACCGAACCGCATTCGCTTTTCAGCACAACTTTGAGGTGCCGTTCGCCAACAACCCGCTGTTCGACCAACTGGAATACGCCATGGAACAACGGCTCCGGGAAGTGTTGCCCCCAAGGACCGGCATGCCGCAACGCACGCGCCAGCTCGAGGTGAAATTCTTCGACGGCCAAAGTCCCGTCCGACAGCAGTCGCCCGGTCAGGTCTTCTTCGCGCAATTGCCTACGCACTTCAGCGTCAAAGGCTTCGGCGAACAGCGGAAAATTCGCTTCCGGCAAGGTCAAGCCTGCCGCCATGGCGTGGCCACCGTACTTGCTGATCAAATTTGGGTGCTGAGCCGCCACCACGCTCAATGCGTCGCGAATATGGAAGCCCTGCACCGAACGCCCCGAGCCCTTGAGCATGCCATCGCCTGCATCGGCAAAGGCGATGGTCGGACGGAAATAGCGCTCTTTCATACGCGAGGCGAGGATGCCGATGACACCCTGGTGCCACTCGGGATCGAACAGGCACAGGCCGAACGGCATCGATTCCACCGGCAAATCCTTGAGCTGGGCCAGCGCCTCGCGCTGCATGCCCTGCTCGATGGATTTGCGATCCTGGTTCATGCCGTCCAGTTGGATAGCCATTTCCCGAGCGAGCCCGGCGTCTTCGGTGAGCAGGCATTCGATGCCCAGGCTCATGTCATCCAGTCGCCCCGCCGCGTTCAGGCGCGGGCCGACAATGAACCCAAGATCCGTGGACGTGATACGCGCATGATCACGCTTCGCCACTTCGAGGATCGCCTTGATCCCCGGCCGCGCACGTCCGGCGCGGATTCGCTCCAGGCCTTGGTGGACGAGAATCCGGTTGTTGGCGTCCAGTGGCACCACGTCAGCGACGCTGCCGAGGGCCACCAGGTCCAGCAATTCGCCGATGTTCGGCTGCGGCCTGCTCTCGTACCAGCCGAGGCTGCGCAGGCGCGCGCGCAGGGCCATCAGCACGTAGAAGATCACCCCGACGCCGGCGAGTGCCTTGCTCGGAAAACCACAGCCTGGCTGGTTGGGATTGACGATGGCATCGGCCAGCGGCAATTCATCGCCCGGCAAGTGGTGGTCGGTGACCAGCACGTTGAGGCCAGCCTTTTTCGCCGCGGCCACGCCTTCAACGCTGGAGATGCCGTTGTCCACGGTGATCAGCAGCTGCGGCGTGCGGGTCAGCGCCACCTCAACGATTTCAGGCGTAAGGCCGTAGCCATACTCAAATCGGTTCGGCACCAGATAATCAACGTGAGCCGCGCCCAGCAAGCGCAAGCCCAACATGCCCACGGTACTGGCCGTCGCGCCGTCGGCGTCGAAGTCGCCGACGATCAGAATCCGCTGACGCTGCTCCAGCGCGGTCACCAGCAAATCCACCGCGGCATCGATGCCCTTGAGCTGCTGGAACGGAATCAGCCGCGCCAGGCTCTTGTCCAGTTCAGCCTCTGAAACCACGCCCCGCGCCGCGTACAGACGGGTCAGCAGCGGCGGCAGGTCACCGAGGAATGGCAGGGTGTCGGGCAACAGGCGAGGTTCGATGCGCATGGGGTGACAGGTACTTCTCTTGAATACGTAGGATAAAACCGGATGACGTGGCGAAAAATCAGCCGCGTTCGCCGCTCAGCCACTGCAACTGGACTTCGTGCTGACCACGGTCGTCGGTGACGAAAATCGTCCCTTCGCTGATCATCACGTCCCACTTGATAACGCGCGGCATGTCTTTGGCCAGGGTTTCGAGGACTTCCTGCGGCACAGCAGCGATGTGCACGTTTTTCAGGTTCTTGATCGCCGGGATCACTTTGGTTTCCCAGACGCGCAAGCTGCCATAGGCCAGCAGGCTGGTGCGTTCGGTGCGACGCGAGCACCACGTCAGGCGGTCGGCGTCGGGCTGACCGACTTCGATCCAGTGCAGGACGCGATCATCCAGGCTTTTTTCCCACAGGGCGGGTTCATCCACGTCTGACAGACCACGGCCAAACGACAGCTGCTCGTTGTACCAGAAGGCGTAGGCCAGCAGCCGCACGGTCATGCGCTCTTCGGTTTCCGAAGGGTGACGGGCGATGGTCTGCTTCACCGTCTCGTAAACGCTGCGGTCGAGGTCGGTAAGGTTCAGTTCAAACTTGTAGGTCGTGGACGGCTGGGCCATGAACGGGCTTCTTGATACGTGGAAAGGCGGCAAGTCTAACCGATGCGGCAGGCTTCGCGGCCATCAACCTTGAGCGACTGACGGCGGGCTGTGCTAAAACGCTCTATCAGCCAAGCCTTTGTCCTACAGGATCCAGCATGCCGTTCACTGCCAAACCCCTCTCAGGTCTGAAAGTCATCGAATTGGGCACGTTGATCGCCGGGCCGTTTGCCTCGCGCATTTGCGGCGAATTCGGTGCCGACGTCATCAAGATCGAATCCCCCGACGGTGGTGATCCGTTGCGCAAATGGCGCAAGTTGTATGAAGGCACGTCGCTGTGGTGGTTCGTTCAGGCACGCAACAAGAAGTCCCTGACCTTGAACCTGAAACACCCGGACGGCCTGGCAATCCTGAAAAAGCTGCTCAGTGAAGCGGACATCCTCATCGAGAATTTTCGCCCCGGCGTGCTGGAAAAACTCGGTCTGGGTTGGGACGTCTTGCACGCACTGAATCCAAAACTGGTGATGGTGCGCCTTTCGGGTTTCGGCCAGACCGGGCCGATGAAGGATCAACCAGGTTTTGGTGCGGTCGGTGAATCCATGGGCGGCCTGCGCTACATCACCGGGTTTGAGGACCGACCGCCGGTACGCACCGGGATTTCCATCGGCGACTCGATTGCGGCGCTCTGGGGCGTGATCGGTGCGCTGATGGCTTTGCGTCATCGCGAGGTCAATGGAGGCCTGGGCCAAGTGGTGGATGTGGCGCTGTACGAAGCGATCTTCGCCATGATGGAAAGCATGGTCCCGGAGTTCGACGTGTTCGGCTTCATTCGCGAACGCACCGGCAACATCATGCCCGGCATCACGCCCTCCTCGATCCACACCAGCGCTGACGGCAAACATGTGCAGATCGGCGCCAATGGCGATGCGATTTTCAAACGATTCATGCTGATCATCGGCCGTGAAGACCTGGCCAACGACCCGGCGCTGGCCAGCAATGACGGGCGTGACAGCCGTCGCGACGAGATTTATGGGGTGATTGATCGCTGGGTCAATGCGCTGCCGCTGGACACCGTCATCGAGCAGTTGAATCAGGCTGATGTCCCCGCCAGCCGGATCTTCAGCGCCGAAGACATGTTCAGTGATCCGCAGTACCTGGCTCGGGAAATGTTCCTGAAGGCTAAGCTGCCGGACGGCAAAGATTTCAAGATGCCGGGAATTGTGCCGAAACTCTCAGAGACACCCGGCAGTTCGCAATGGGTCGGGCCGCAGTTGGGCGAACACAATGCGCAGGTACTCAACGATCTTGGCTACGACAAGGAACAGATCGCAAAGCTGCGTGAAGACGGGGCCATCTAAGCTGAAACGCCTGCTTTCGCTGCTCATCACAGACTGCCTGTCGCACGGCAGGAGGGTGATGTGCGCGCTCGCGGCGACAGCCTTGCTCATCGGTCCGACCTCGTCGGCGATGGCGCAGCCCAAGGAAACCATGATCTGGCTGTTGCGGGATCTGCCACCGCTGACGATTTTCGAAGGACCGAAAAAGGGCCTGGGCGTCATCGACCAACTGTTGCCGCTGTTGATCGCCGGCATGCCGCAATACGAACACACCTTGATGCGAGTCAACCGTGCTCGCGCCTTGCAAATGCTCCACGAGCCGTCCCTTACCTGCGATGCGGCGCTGAACCGGAGCAAGGAACGCGAACGCTGGATCGCGTTTTCCATTCCGGTGTTTCGGGCCATGAGTAACGGCGTGGCCGTAAGGCGCGTTGACCGTGAGACGCTTGCCCCCTTCATCCAGGACGGTGAACTGGACCTGGCGGCCTTCCTGGCGAGCGGCGGCGAGAAATTGGGCATTATCGCCGAGCGTAACTACGGTGATTACCTCGACGCGCTGCTCAAACAGGCACCACCTGACTCGCTGACCCCGCACTACGGCAACGACGCCTTGGGCAGCCTGTTGCAGATGCAACGCCTGGGGCGCTTGCGGCTGCTGTTGGGCTACCGCCCGGAAATCCGCTATCAGGCCCAACAGCAAGGGATCGCCGAGGATGAATTGCAGTTCTACCCGATTCGCGGCGCCGAGAAATTCTTGTCCGGTTACATCGGCTGCACCGACACGCCCAAAGGCCGGCAGGCGATTGTCGAGATCAATCAATTGCTGCGCAAAATGCCCCACGATCGCTTGAGCGAGGCGTACGCCGCGTGGCTCGACCCGGAAAGTCGCGATGCCTATCTGGAAGAATCCAGGAAGTATTTCGAGCAACAGGCGCTGGAATGACAAATCGCGGGCAAAAAGAAACCCCGAGAAGTGGGGAGACATCTCGGGGTTAAACGTGGTCTAAAAAAAGACCAGTGGCAGCACGACTACAAGCACCGGAGCACAATGCTTGATCCTGCTGTTACATGCTCTGACTTACCTTGGCCCGGGAAGGTTCCCACAAAAGACAATTCAATTACGGCTGGCCACGACCTTGTCCTGTGCAGCATTGCGCAATGCCGCGATAACGCAGGGTTCCAGGCGTCCTTCGGCAATCATCAGATCGCGATGCAAGCCGTCGACCACATCCGTGAGCAGACGTTTGTCGGTCAGTTGGGCCTGATTGAACTCCCGCTCGACCACGATGGCGCCGGTCGTGCCCTTCAGTGTCACCAGGCATTCGCCGTGAGCGCCCGAGGGGGTCAACGTTACCTGGTACGGGCTCAGAGCCTCACCGAGCAATAGATTGATACTTTCCATCTCGATCACCACTCAATAGTCCGAAAACAAAGTGCCTGGGGCGTGTTCACATTAAGTGACCATTGGCCCGAGAAGAAAGTTCTGGATTCCAGGTGCAGGCGCGTCGGCGTCTCTGGTGGGTAGAGCATGCATGGGGTAGATGACAGGTTTGTGTATGGCCTGGGTTTTGGTGGTGGATTGGGATTGGGATTGGGTGAATATCCGGTTCTTCGGTGAGGGCGGCTATTGGTTTCGCCCTTACGGCGAGTCACTTGGAAGAGCCCCAAGTAACCAAGGGCTCTTGCCCCTTTCGTTCGGTGCCTCGCTGTGGCTCGGCATACCCTCGCTCCGGTCCTGCTCCGTGGGCCCGCCGCCATCGGCCATCCCTGGCCGGGGGCGGCTAACCCGGCATCCATGCCGGGTTGCCCACTGCGCAGAACCTCCACTCGGCCTCTCGAGGGGGCGTGTACCTCAAGATCAAAAGCGGAAGGCGAGCTAACGCTCGGCCTGATGAGTGGTGAGAAGCAAAAGCGTACGCGATTTCCTGTAGGAGCCGGCTTGCCGGCGAAAAGCGTTTGGACGACGCGTTGATTCAGACAGCCCGCGTTATCGTTGACGCCCATCGCCAGCAAGCTGGCTCCTACAATTTCGAACTGTGTGAACCCAATCCCTGTAGGAGCCGGCTTGCTGGCGATAGCGTCCGTTCAGTCAATAAATGCGTCGACTGACCCACCGCTATCGCCAGCAAGCCGGCTCCTACAGGGGAGCGGTGTACATGTCCGGAATGAGTGAGTGCAGCAGAGAAAGATAATGCGGTCGACCAAAGAGCCAGGTCGGCTTTCAGGCCGCCTCGGCGGCTGTGGCGGTAGTCGCCCCCTCGAGAGGCCGAGTGGAGGTTCTGCGCAGTGGGCACCGCGGCAGGGATGCCGCGGTAGCCGCCCCCGGCCATGGATGGCCGATGGCGGCGGGCCCACGGAGCAGGACCGGAGCGAGGGCATGCCGAGCATTAGCGAGGCACCGAACGAAAGGGGCAAAAGCGCTTTGGTTACTTTCGCGCTTTTCGAAAGTGACTCGCTGTAAGAGCGAAACCAATAGTGGCCGTTACCGCAGCAACGGATATGCCCCCCAACCGATTACAACGGCTTCCCACGATTCCCATGCTGACTGACAAACGCCTGTACAGCCTTAAGGTCATTCGGCAACACCGTGCAACGCTCATCCCGCTCAAACAGATCGGCAAGGTGAACAGGCAACTCCAGCGCTTTACCCACACCCGCCTTCTCAACCGCATCCGGGAATTTAACCGGATGGGCAGTCCCGAGAATAACCATAGGAATATCCAGACTACGACGGCATTCACGCGCAGCCTTCACACCGATAGCCGTATGCGGATCCAGCAACTCACCCGTCTGCTCGTAAACCTCAGCAATCGTTTCGCAGGTTTGCGCATCATCCACAGCCAGCGAATCGAACAGCTTGCGCGCTTCGGTCCAACGCTCCTGTTCAACGCTGAAACCGCCGCCCTGCTTGAACGAATCCATCAACCCGGCAATCGCCGCGCCGTTGCGACCGTGCAGGTCGAACAGCAGACGCTCGAAGTTCGACGACACCATGATGTCCATCGACGGCGACAGCGTGGCGTGCAGGGTTTCCTTGACGTACTGATTGCCGCTCATGAAGCGGTGCAGGATGTCGTTGCGGTTGGTGGCGACGATCAACTGATTGATCGGCAGGCCCATGTTGCGCGCCAGGTAACCGGCGAAGATGTCGCCGAAGTTACCGGTCGGCACCGAGAACGACACCGAACGCGCCGGGCCGCCCAGTTGCAGGGCTGCGTGGAAGTAGTAGACGATCTGGGCCATGATCCGCGCCCAGTTGATCGAGTTCACCGCCACCAGACGCGTGCCCTTGAGGAAGCTTTGGTCGGCGAAGCTCGCCTTGACCATTTCCTGGCAGTCATCGAAGTTGCCTTCGATAGCGATGTTGTGGATGTTCTCGCCGAAGATCGTGGTCATCTGCCGACGCTGCACTTCAGACACGCGGTTGTGCGGGTGCAGGATGAAGATGTCGACGTTTTCGCAGTGTTTGCAGCCTTCGATGGCGGCCGAACCGGTATCACCGGAAGTGGCGCCGACGATCACCACGCGCTCACCGCGTTTTTCCAGCACGTAATCGAGCAGGCGACCGAGCAGTTGCAGGGCGAAGTCCTTGAACGCCAGGGTCGGGCCGTGGAACAGCTCCAGCACCCACTCATTGCCGTTCAGTTGACGCAACGGTGCCACGGCGTTGTGCGAGAACACGCCGTAGGTTTCTTCAAGAATCTTTTTGAAATCGGCATCAGGAATGCTGCCGGTAACGAACGGGCGCATCACCCGGAATGCCAGCTCGTGATATGGCAGGCCGGCCCAGGAAGCGATTTCTTCCTGGGTGAAACGTGGCAGGTTTTCCGGGACGTACAGACCGCCGTCAGTGGCCAGACCGGCCAGCAGGACGTCTTCGAAATTCAGGGCCGGTGCCTGGCCGCGGGTGCTGATATAACGCATGACTGACTCCAATGGACAGTGTTCGCAAACCCGGGCCCGCACGCAGGCCCGGTGAACGATAACGGCTTAGTTCAGGTGCTCGACGCGGATCCGTACGACCGGACCGACCACGCCCGTGAGGGCTTCGAGGGCGGCAATCGCGTCGTTCATGTGCTGTTCCAGCACACGGTGGGTCAGCAGGATCATCGGCACCAGGCCGTCATGCTCTTCGACTTCTTTCTGCATGATCGATTCGATGTTGATGCCGCGCTCCGACAGGATGCTCGCAACCTGAGCCAGCACGCCCGGATGGTCCTTGGCCTGAATGCGCAGGTAGTAGGCGCTTTCGCAGGCTTCGATCGGCAGGATCGGATGAGCCGACAGCGAATCCGGCTGGAAGGCCAGGTGCGGCACGCGGTTTTCCGGATCGGAAGTCATGGCGCGAACCACATCTACCAGGTCGGCGATCACCGACGAAGCGGTCGGCTCCATGCCGGCACCGGCACCGTAGAACAGGGTCGAACCGGCAGCGTCACCGTTGACCATCACCGCGTTCATCACGCCGTTGACGTTGGCGATCAGGCGATCGGCCGGGATCAGCGTCGGGTGCACGCGCAACTCGATGCCAGCCGCCGTGCTGCGAGCGACGCCCAGGTGCTTGATGCGATAGCCCAGCGCTTCGGCGTAGTTCACGTCAGCCGTGGTCAGCTTGGTGATGCCTTCGGTGTAGGCCTTGTCGAATTGCAGCGGAATGCCGAACGCGATGGAGGCCAGGATCGTCAGCTTGTGGGCCGCGTCGATGCCTTCAACGTCGAAGGTCGGATCGGCTTCGGCGTAACCCAGGGCCTGCGCCTCGGCGAGTACGTCTTCGAAGGTGCGACCCTTCTCGCGCATCTCGGTGAGGATGAAGTTGCCGGTGCCGTTGATGATGCCGGCGACCCAGTTAATCCGGTTGGCGGACAGGCCTTCACGGATCGCCTTGATCACCGGAATGCCACCGGCCACGGCCGCTTCGAACGCAACGATCACGCCCTTCTCGCGAGCCTTGGCGAAAATTTCATTGCCGTGAACGGCGATAAGCGCCTTGTTCGCGGTGACCACATGCTTGCCATTCTCGATGGCCTTGAGTACCAGCTCGCGGGCAACGGTGTAGCCGCCCATCAGCTCTATAACGATGTCGATCTCAGGGTTCGTGGCCACTTCGAAGACATCGTTGGTAATCGCAATACCGGTCGTTTGGAACTGAGGCTTTGGCGTGCGAATGGCAATTTGTGCCACTTCGATTCCACGCCCGGCACGACGAGCAATTTCCTCGGCGTTGCGCTGAAGTACGTTGAAGGTACCGCCACCGACGGTCCCTAACCCACAGATGCCTACTTTGACCGGTTTCACTGTGAACTCCCCATAAAACGGCCGACTCAAGGCCGGCCGTGAAAACAGCCGCATGCTCGCGGCTCTCTATTAATGGCCCGGCAAATGTTGCCGCCGGACCATGATCGTCAAAGGCTGGCCGTGACGATGCGAATTTACTTCGCGCCCAGCGCCAGTTTGGCGACTTGTGGCGCAGGCTGGTAGCCCGGAATGACCTGACCGTCGGCCAAAACGATGGCCGGTGTGCCGTTCACGCCAATCGACTGACCGAGGGCGAACTGTTTGGAAACCGGGTTATCGCACTTGGCGGCCTTGATTTCCTTGCCGTCGACCATTTTGTCCATGGCCGCTTTCTTGTCTTTCGAGCACCAGACCGCTTGCAGCTGTTCGTCACCCGGCGAGCCCAGGCCCTGGCGTGGGAACGCGACGTAGCGCACTTCGATGCCGCGCTTGTTCAGCTCAGGCACTTCGGCATGCAGTTTGTGGCAGTACGGGCAGGTGGTGTCGGTAAACACGGTGATGTGCGATTTGGTTTCGCCGATGGCCGGGTAGACCACGGTTTCCGCAACAGGAATGGCGTTGACCAGCTTGGAAATGCCCAGGCGTTCGGCTTTTTCGGTCAGGTTGACCGGCTTGCCGTCCTTGAGCTGAAACATGTAGCCCTGAACCACGTATTGGCCGTCGGCACTGGCATACAGCACGCGGCTGCCCTGCAGTTTGACTTCATACAGGCCCGGCAGCGGACTGGCGGAAATGCTTTCTACCGGCACTTCGAGCTGGAGGGTTTCCAGGCTCTTACGAATGGCTTTGTCGGCCGCGTCATCGGCGACGGCAAGGGTGCTGACCAACGCAATGGCTGCGGCGGCGAAAATCTGGGTCAGACGCATGAGAACTCCTGAAGGCGGACAAATGGGACGACCAGAACGCCCGTGCCGAAACACCGGGTCATAACCGCCCATCGTACAAACCGACAAAGCCTACCACATAAGGGCTGTGTGGCCGAATGTGGGGTGACAAGACAACACCGCGATCCCTGTAGGAGCGAAGCTTGCTCGCGAAGGAGGTCAGGACAACACGTTCATCCAGACAGCACGCGTTATCGTTGACGTTCTTCGCGAGCAAGCTTCGCTCCTACAGGGATCGCGCAGCAGGGAATGTGATCATCCGCGCGGGTGGTGTTTGGCGTGCAGGTCCTGCAAGCGTGCCCGGGCGACATGGGTGTAGATCTGAGTGGTCGACAGGTCGCTATGGCCGAGCAGCATCTGCACCACTCGCAAATCCGCGCCGTGGTTGAGCAGGTGCGTGGCGAAGGCATGGCGCAAAGTGTGCGGCGACAGCGATTTGCCGATCCCGGCGACCTTGGCCTGATGCTTGATACGGTGCCAGAAGGTCTGGCGCGTCATCTGCTCGCCACGCTGACTGGGGAACAGTACATCACTGGGACGCCCGCCGAGCAGCTCGCCACGGGCGTCGCGCATGTAACGCTCGACCCAGACAATCGCCTCCTCGCCCATCGGCACCAGCCGCTCCTTGCTGCCCTTGCCCATCACCCGCAGCACGCCCTGGCGCAGGTTGACCTGCTCCAGCGTCAGGCTGATCAGTTCCGTCACCCGCAAACCGCAGGCGTACAGCACTTCGAGCATGGCGCGGTCACGCTGGCCGATCGCTTCACTCAGATCCGGCGCCTTCAGCAGTGCTTCCACATCGGCTTCCGACAAGGATTTTGGCAACGGCCTACCGAGTTGAGGCATATCAACGCGTAACGTCGGATCGACCGCGATCAACTTTTCCCGCAACAGATAGCGATAAAAGCCACGCACACCCGAGAGAAATCGCGCAGTGGAACGGGGTTTGTAGTTCTGTTCCAGACGCCAGGCCAGGTGATCGAGAATCAACTCCCGACCGGCGTTGATCAACTCCAGCCCCTTCTCCTGCAGCCAGCCATTGAACAAGGCCAGGTCACTGCGATAGGCATCGCGAGTGTTGTCGGAAAGGCCTTTCTCCAGCCATAACGCGTCGAGGAATTGGTCTATCAGTGGATGATCGATGGCAGGCATGGGCACTCGAAACATGCAGTCTTGAGACTGCGCGCGAAAAAAAGGTGAACAGTAAAAACCACCGCTAGTCTTTCATAGCCCGCTACTTCAAGGAACAGGAAGACTCAATGAACGAGCAACAGATTCTGTTGGCTTTTGGCGGTATTGGTGCGGCGGCACTGGGGTGTCAGTGGCTGGCGTGGCGACTGAAATTGCCGGCGATCCTGTTTCTGTTGCTGAGCGGGATTCTGGTCGGTCCGATCCTGGGCTGGCTCGACCCACAGGAAATGTTCGGCCCACTTTTAATGCCACTGGTGTCGCTGGCGGTGGCGCTGATTCTGTTTGAAGGCAGCCTGACGCTGCACCTCTCGGAGTGGCGCGAAATCGGCAGCGTCGTACGCCGGCTGGTGACGATTGGCGCGATCTCGACCTGGGTGGTCATTGCTGTCGCCACGCATTGGCTGCTGGGTTTCGACTGGTCGCTCGCGATACTGTTCGGCAGCCTGACGCTGGTCACCGGGCCCACGGTCATCGTACCGATGCTGCGCGTGGTACGCCCCAAAGCCTCGATTGCCAACATCCTGCGCTGGGAAGGCATCGTCATCGACCCGATCGGCGCCCTCCTCGCCGTGGTGGTCTACAGCTTCATCATCGCCCGTACGTCAGATGACGGCTTGAGCCAAAGCCTGCTGACCTTCGGCGGAGTGATTCTGTGCGGCACCGCATTCGGGATTGCCGGCGGCTGGGTGCTCGGCACGATCATTCGGCGCCAATGGTTGCCGGAATACCTGCACAACCTGGCGGCGTTGGCGGCGGTACTGGGGATTTTCATTACCGCCAATCAAGTCATGCACGAATCCGGTTTGCTGGCCGTGACCTTGATGGGGATCTGGCTGGCCAACATGAAGGACGTGGATGTGCGGGACATCTTGCACTTCAAGGAGAACCTCAGCGTGCTGCTGATCTCCGGGCTGTTCATTTTGCTGGCGGCGCGACTCGATCTGAACGCCTTGATCGGCCTCGGGCCGCTGGTGCTGATTCTGCTGCTGATCATTCAGTTCATTGCACGGCCATTGAACGTGATGCTTTCCACGGCGGGCTCGAGTTTGAGCTGGCGCGAGCGGGCGCTGCTGTCGTGGATCGCACCTCGCGGAATCGTGGCGGCGGCGGTTTCGGCGATTTTCGCCGTTCGCCTGAATGAGGCCGGACTCGAAGGCGCGTTGCTGCTGGTGCCGCTGACGTTTGCGGTGATCATCGGCACGGTGGTGCTGCAAAGTGCCACGGCCCGGCCATTGGCGCGCTTGCTGAAAGTCGCCGAACCGGCGCCCAGCGGCTTTCTGATCGTCGGCGCCAACGCCCCGGCACGTACCTTGGGCAAAGCCCTGCAACAGCTGGGCTGTCGAGTGCTGCTGACGGATTCGAGCTGGGAGAATATTCGCGCGGCGCGCATGGACGGTTTGCCGACGTACTTTGGTAACCCGGCGTCGCAGCATGCCGATGCTCATCTGGATCTGGTCGGGCTTGGGCATTTGCTGACATTGTCGCCGTCCGGCGAATTGAATGCGTTGGCGTCGATGCGTTTTCGACACGATTTCGGCCATCAGCGACTGTTTGGTCTCGCCAGTGGTCAGGAAAGCCATCGCACTGACAAGCACCGCGCCAGCCATGAACATCGCGGGCGTTTGCTGGGCAATGAGGAACTGACCTACAACAAACTGGCTAATCTGCTGCACCAGGGGGCCGAGCTGTACAGCACAACTCTGACGGAGGGGTTCGGCTGGGAGGATTACAGGACGCTGCATGGGGAACGCGCGACATTGCTGTTCGCTCGCGATGACAGCGGATGGGTGCATGTGGCGACGCCGGACAGTGCGTTGAAGCCTTCGGCGGGGTGGACTCTGCTGGCGTTGATTCAACCGCAGGTCGGCGGCGCTTGATAGATCGATTCGCGGGCAAGCCACGCTCCTACAAGGGTCTACTTAATACCTGTAGGAGCGAGGCTTGCCCGCGAAGGCCGCACCTCGGTCCCGCGTCAGGCGGCAAACCCAGGCAACACCGGCACCGGCCGCTTGTCTTCATCAATCGCCACAAAACTGAACTGCCCATGAATCGCCTTCTCGCGACCATCACAGCTCATGCTTTCAACAAACACTTCAACCTCAACCTTGAGGCTGGTGTTGCCGACCTTGATCACCCGCCCAACCAGTTCAACGATGGAGCCGGCAGGGATTGCATGATTGAAGTCGATACGGTCCGTGGAAACGGTCACCAACGGTAGCCGGCAAAAGCGGGTGGCGGTGATGAATGACACTTCATCCATCCAGGCCAGCGCAGTGCCGCCGAACAGGGTGTTGTGGTGGTTGGTGGTCGACGGGAAAACCGCCTTGGTCACGCGGCTCACCGAGAGTTCGGTGCGGCGTTCGATTTCTTGCTCACGAGCGGTCATGGGTCTACAGCCTGAAACGAAATTCCGGGTTAAATGGCGGGCAACAAAAAAGCAGCCCGTAGGCTGCTTTTTTCTGCATCGGAAGCTGGACTTAAGCCAGTTTTTCCTTGATGCGAGCTGCTTTACCGGACAGGTCACGCAGGTAGTACAGCTTGGCTTTACGTACGTCACCGCGACGTTTAACGGCCATGCTGTCGATTTGCGGGCTGTAGGTCTGGAAAGTACGCTCTACGCCAACACCGTTGGAGATTTTACGAACGGTGAAAGCACTGTTTACGCCGCGGTTACGCTTGGCGATAACAACACCTTCGAACGCTTGCAGACGCGAACGGTCGCCTTCCTTCACTTTCACCTGAACGACAATGGTGTCGCCCGGGGCAAAGGTAGGGATCTCTTTGGTCATCTGCTCTGCTTCGAGTGCAAGGATGATTTTGTTAGTCATGCTGTGCTCCTAAGGTAAATCAACGGACTTACCATCGATACGTTGTTAACTATCGTCCCGCTCGCGGATGTATTCCTCGAGCAGCTTCTTCTCTTCTCCAGAAAGCGAGCGGCTTTCCAGAAGATCGGCGCGTCGTTCAAAGGTCCTACCAAGGGACTGCTGTAAACGCCAACGCCGGATGTGCGCGTGATTGCCACTTAGCAATACGTCGGGAACACGCTGATCCGCATACACCTCCGGTCGGGTGTAGTGCGGGCAATCCAGCAAACCATCCGTAAAGGAATCTTCCTCGGCGGAGTCCGCATGCCCTAAAGCTCCAGGCAGCAGTCGTGTAACCGCATCGATCAGGACCATCGCCGGCAGCTCGCCGCCAGACAGTACATAGTCGCCAATCGACCACTCTTCATCGACATGAGCATCAATAAAACGCTCGTCAATGCCTTCATAGCGGCCGGCAATCAGGATCAATGCATCCAGATTCGCCAACTCGCGTACCGCCGACTGAGTCAGTTGACGGCCTTGGGGGGACAGGTAAATCACCTTCGCCGCCTCCCCGGCTGCTGCCTTGGCCTGAACCAGAGCATCTTCCAGGGGCTTGATCTTCATCACCATGCCCGGGCCACCGCCAAATGGGCGATCGTCCACAGTGTGATGTCGATCCGTCGTGTAGTCTCGCGGATTCCAACAGGTGAGCTGCAAGAGCCCCTGTTTCACCGCCCGACTGGTGATGCCGTACTCGCTGATGGCGGAGAACATCTCGGGAAACAAACTGATCACTTCTACGCGCAAGTTAGCCACGCTTAGAAGTCCGCGTCCCAATCCACCTTCATCTCGCCTGCGGCAAGGTCGACAGCCAACACGCATTGCTCCGTATAGGGCAACAGGCGTTCGCGATCATCCAGGCTGCCAGCGCAAGGCTTGACCACCATTACATCATTGGCGCCGGTTTCCAGAAGATGATCGATTTTCCCGAGCAATTGCCCAAGGTGATCAATAACCTTCAGACCTTCCAGCTGGTACCAGTAGTACTCGCCGTCGGTCAATTCAGGGAACAGGTTGCGCGGCACGCAGATCTCATAACCGGCCAGAAGACGAGCTTCTTCACGATCATCAAGACCCTTGAGCTTTGCGACCAGGAACTTGTCGCTCCCGCGTCCGCTGACCAGCTCGACCTGTTTCACATTGCCTTCGCGCTTGAGCGTCCAGGTTTTGTACTGCAACAGGTTTTCAGTCGGATCAGTAAAGGAATACACCTTCACTTCGCCGCGAACGCCATGAACAGAATAAATCTTGCCGATAACGATCAAATCATCAGCAATGGCTGGCGTCGCGTTCATATTGCTCAGGCCGCAGCCTTAGCAGCGTCCTTCAACAACTGAGCAACACGCTCAGAAGGTTGTGCACCAACGCTCAGCCAGTAGGCTACGCGCTCTTGGTTCACGGACAGACGGACTTCTTGACCACGAGCAACAGGGTTGAAGAAACCAACCTGTTCCTTGTGCGAACCGTCGCGCGGGTTGCGGCTGTCGGTTACGGTCAAGTGGTAAAACGGGCGCTTTTTGGAGCCGCCAAGGGCAAGACGGATTGTTAGCATGTGAACATCGTTCCTGTAGTCGGTGCTGCAAATCTAAAGGCACAGCGGGCATAGGTGCCCGAAAGGCCGCATATTCTAAGGAATATCCGGACTTTTGCAAATGTCTTTTTCCGGCGGCCTATCGGACGCCATCCAGATTTGCTATAGAGCCGTCGTTGAAAACGGCCAGTCAGCTCCCGCCAAGTGCGGGTTTGCTGGAGATCCCACTTCCGTGTGGGCTGCGCAAGAGCAAGCCCCTGCGCGAATTCTTGTGTCCAGTCTCACCAATAATGCTCATATTTTGGCGAGTGATTGTTGAACTCAGGCAAGGCGCCGCGACGAGTCATAGCTGGCTATGGCGAGGAGCGGCAACGCAGCATGAGGTCAACAGGCACCGCCAAAATTGAGCAGTATTGGTGTGACTGGACACTATATTTTCGGCATGCCGCCGCCGGGCAACATACCGCCCATGCCGCGCATCATTTTGGCCATTCCGCCTTTCGCGGAGAATTTCTTCATCATCTTCTGCATCTGCTTGTGCTGCTTGATCAAGCGACCGATGTCCTGCACCTGGGTGCCGGAACCCATCGCGATCCGGCGTTTGCGCGAACCGCTGATCAGCTCAGGGTCGCGGCGCTCGGCCGGGGTCATGGAATTGATGATGGCTTCCATCTGCTTGAATTGTTTCTCTGCCGCGCCCTGGGCATTGCCCATTTGCGCCAGGTTCACACCGCCGATGTTCGGCAGTTTGTCCATGAGGCCACCGAGGCCGCCCATGTTCTTCATCTGTTGCAGCTGATCGCGGAAGTCTTCGAGGTCGAAGCCCTTGCCCTTCTTCAGCTTCTTGGCCAGCTTGTCGGCCTTGTCCTTGTCGAGTGTCGCTTCGGCCTGTTCGATCAGGCTGAGCACGTCGCCCATGCCGAGGATCCGCGAAGCGATACGCTCCGGGTGGAACGGCTCAAGGGCTTCGGTCTTCTCGCCCATACCGATGAACTTGATCGGCTTGCCGGTGATGGCACGAACGGACAGTGCGGCACCGCCACGGGCGTCACCGTCGACCTTGGTCAGGATCACACCGGTCAGCGGCAGCGCATCGCCGAAGGCCTTGGCCGTGTTGGCGGCATCCTGGCCGGTCATGGCGTCGACCACGAACAGCGTTTCGACCGGGTTGATCGCGGCGTGCAACGCCTTGATCTCGCCCATCATCTCTTCGTCGATGTGCAGTCGACCGGCGGTATCGACGATGACCACATCAATAAACTTAAGCTTTGCTTCTTTTATAGCCGCTTGTGCGATGTCGACCGGCTTCTGGCTCAGGTCGGACGGGAAGAACGTCACGCCGATGTCGTTGGCCAGGGTTTCCAGCTGCTTGATCGCCGCCGGACGGTAAACGTCCGCGGACACCACCATCACCGACTTCTTCTTGCGCTCTTTAAGGAAGCGCGCAAGTTTACCGGCGGTGGTGGTTTTACCGGCGCCCTGCAAACCGGCCATCAATACGACGGCAGGCGGAACGGCGCTCAGGTTCAGGTCTTCGTTGGCCGCGCCCATCAGGCTTTCGAGTTCGGCCTGGACGATCTTCACGAAGGCCTGGCCCGGCGTCAGGCTGCGCGACACCTCGGTGCCGACGGCGCGTTCCTTGACCGAATTGACGAAATCCTTCACCACCGGCAAGGCGACGTCGGCTTCGAGCAACGCCATGCGCACTTCGCGCAGGGTGTCTTTGATGTTGTCCTCGGTCAGTTTGGCCTTGCCGGTGACATGGCGCAGCGTCTGCGAGAGACGGTCGGTTAAGTTTTCAAACATTGCGCGATCCTTTCAGGCCCTGTGTAGACCGGGATAATGGCGGCCCAGACCGGAATCAACATGTGCTCGGCGAGCCTGCGGCGTGGGCAGGTCGCGGATTATAGCGAAGACTGCGACTGGCGGACACCTCGCACTTTCGTGGTGTGTGGGTTCTATGCCAAACTCAGCGCCTTTCGGGCTTGCCTAACAGGATTTATGCTCCCCTTGTCACCCAGTTTGCTGACCACTCTCGCCGCCGCCTGCTTATATGCCGCTGCGACCATCTATCAGGGCTCTCGCCTGGCCACCGGCGCCAAGGCGAACAAACGCCTGCTGGTCACGCTCGGCGTGCTCGCCGTGCTGGCTCACAGCGCCAGCCTGTTCACCCACCTGCTGACACCGATTGGCCTGGGCCTGGACTTTTTCAGCGCCGCCAGCCTGATCGCCGCAGCGGTCATTGCCCTGACGCTGCTGGCCTGCTCGCGGATCCCGGTGGAAAACCTGCTGATATTGCTGTTCCCGCTGGGCGCCGCCACCGTGCTGCTGGCACAGTTCGCCCCGGCCGGCACGGTGCAGATCATCGACGAAGAGCCGGGCATCCTCGCGCATATCCTGTTGTCGATCCTGGCTTACGGCATGTTCACCATCGCGGTGTTCCAGGCCTTGCTGCTGCTGGTTCAGGACCATCAGCTCAAGCACAAGCACCCGTCCGGACTGATCAAGAACTTCCCGCCGCTGCAAACCATGGAAAGCCTGCTGTTCAGTTTCCTGTGGGCCGGCTGGACCTTGCTGTCGTTGTCGCTGATCTCTGGCTGGCTGTTCGTCGACAATCTGTTCGCCCAGCACCTGGTGCACAAAACCTTGCTGGCGTGCCTGGCCTGGATCGTTTTCAGCGTGCTGCTCTGGGGCCGCAACCGCCTCGGCTGGCGCGGACACAAGGCCATTCGCTGGACCCTCGCCGGTTTCTGCCTGTTGATGCTCGCGTATTTCGGCAGCAAGCTGGTCCGTGAATACATCCTGCACATCTGACGGGCGGCATAAATGGACGACTTGCCCATAGGGCCGATGCTCGCCGTAGTGGCCCTGCTGATTTTATGGTCGGGGCTGTTCACCGCCATTGAAGCGGCACACCAGCACTTGCTGGCCCAGCGCACCGCCTCGCGTGCAAGCGACAAACCGGTGGCAAAGCTGAGTTTTCCGCTCAACAGCCTGATTTTCTGCAACACCCTGTGTCGTGCGCTGGTAGTGGTCATCAGCACCTTGCTGGCGATTTTCACCTGGGCTGAAAACGGTCCATGGGCCGCGTGCCTGGGGGCCGGCGCGATTCTGCTGGTGTTTGCCGACTACCTCCCACGCACCCTGGCCGCCCGCTATCCCGACGCGGTTCTCGCGCTGGGCAACACCCTGCTCCGCGCGCCGCTGAAAATCATCTACCCGGCCGCCTGGCTGCTCAATGGCATCAGCCAGTTGCTGATGCGGCCGTTTGCCCGCAAGGCCAAAGTGGTGCAGCAGAGCGAGGACGAGACACCGAAGGATCGTCACGACGACCAACAACCGGTTTGCCGTCCGCACGCGGTGTCCGGCATCCACGCGCTGGATAACATCACGGTCAACGACATTCTGGTGCCGCGCAGCGATGTCGACGGGATCAACCTCGACGACTCCATCGAAGAAATCCTCGAACAGCTTCGGGCCAACCGGCGCACGCGCCTGCCGGTGTTCCACAGTGACATCAACCAGGTCGAGGCGGTGCTCAACACCCGGCAGATTCGCCACCTGCTGCCCGACGGCCAACTCACTCGCGAAGCACTGCTGGCCGCGTGTCACGACCCGTATTTCGTACCGGAAAGCACACCGTTGCAGCTGCAACTGCTGAACTTTCACAAACAGCAGCGGCGCCTGGGCATGGTGGTCGACGAGTATGGCGAAGTGCTCGGCATCGTCACGCTGGAAGACATTCTCGAAGAAATCGTCGGCGAATTCGAAAGCCAGCACAGCCTGGACAACCCGCACATCCATCCGCAGGCTGATGGACGCCTGGTGATCGACGGTGCGGCGTCGATTCGCGACCTGAACAAAAGCCTCGGCTGGCATTTGCCCAGCGATGGCCCGAAAACCCTTAACGGGCTGGTGACCGAAGCGCTGGAGACGATTCCGGACAGCGCGGTGTGCCTGAAGATCGGGCGTTATCGGCTGGAGATTCTGGAGACCGAAGACAACCGCGTGACCCGCGTGTTGATCTGGCATACGGCTGCAACCCCCACAACTGTCTGACACCACCCATTCTTTGTAGGAGCCAGGCTTGCCGGCGAAGGCGGTCTCAAGTACGCCTTCGCCGGCAAGCCTGGCTCCTACAGTACGGTGTTGTCAGACCGTGGCATAATCGAGCCCGCTTACCCAAGCCCCGCCCCACCCCCGTGCTACCCGCACCCCCGCATCAAACCCACATCCCTGGGTGTTCGACCATAATAATTCGCTCCACTGGGGCACATGACTGTCAGGGATTACCGCATGACTACCAGCACGACCTATACCGAAACCACGCCTGCGCAACCGACGAACTCCGCCACCCGCGTGGCGACTGCGAGTTTCATCGGCACCGCCATCGAGTTCTACGACTTCTACGTGTACGCCACTGCCGCCGCGCTGGTGATCGGTCCGGTGTTTTTTCCGCAGACCTCCGGCACAGCCCAGATGCTCTCGGCGTTTCTCACGTTCGGCATCGCGTTCCTCGCCAGGCCGCTGGGCTCGGCACTGTTCGGCCACTTCGGTGACCGCATCGGGCGCAAATCGACCCTGGTTGCCTCTTTGCTGCTGATGGGCGTGTGCACCACGCTGATCGGCGTGCTGCCGGGTTACGACAGCATCGGGGCCTGGGCGCCGATCCTGCTCTGCGTGCTGCGCTTCGGCCAGGGTTTGGGCCTGGGCGGCGAATGGGGCGGCGCGGCATTGCTGGCGACGGAAAACGCGCCCAAGGGCAAGCGCGCCTGGTTCGGCATGTTCCCGCAGCTTGGCCCGTCGATCGGCTTTCTCGCGGCCAACGGGCTGTTTTTGACGCTGGCAATGACACTGGACGACGAACAGTTCCGTTCGTGGGGCTGGCGGATCCCGTTCCTGCTCAGCGCCGCGCTGGTGATGGTCGGCCTGTACGTGCGCCTCAAGCTGCACGAAACCCCGGTGTTCGCCAATGCCATGGCCCGTCAGGAGCGAGTGAAGATCCCGCTGGTCGAGCTGTTCAGCCAGTATTGGGCGCCGATGCTGCTGGGCGCCGGTTCGATGGTGGTGTGCTACGCGCTGTTCTACATCTCGACGGTGTTTTCGCTGAGTTATGGCGTGTCGACGCTGGGCTACACCCGCGAAACCTTCCTCGCGCTGCTGTGTTTTGCGGTGCTGTTCATGGCCGCCGCGACACCGTTGTCGGCCTGGGCCAGTGACCGTTACGGGCGCAAACCGGTGCTGATCATCGGCGGCGTGCTGGCGATTCTGTCCGGGTTCTTGATGGAGCCGCTGCTGACCCAGGGTTCGACCTGGGGCGTGGCGCTGTTCCTGTGCATCGAGTTGTTTCTGATGGGCGTGACGTTTGCACCAATGGGTGCGCTGCTGCCGGAGCTGTTTCCGACACACGTGCGTTATACCGGTGCGTCAGCGGCCTACAACCTGGGCGGCATTGTCGGAGCCTCGGCGGCGCCGTTCTTTGCGCAGAAGCTGGTGGCGATGGGTGGTTTGAGTTATGTCGGCGGATATGTGTCGGGGGCGGCGGTGCTGAGTTTGATTGCGGTGCTGTGCCTGAAAGAGACGCGTCACAACGATTTGAATCGGGTGGCCTGAACCAGAAGCATCGCCAGCAGGCTGGCTCCCACAGGGTTATTGGGTGTACACAAAATCTGTGACCGCCCAATAACCCTGTGGGAGCTAGCCTGCTAGCGATTGCCGCGCCTCGGTTACAGCTCGACTACGACCGCCTGAGAAGCGCGGGTCGCCTTGGCCCGGGCAGCCTCGATCGACTCGTCCCGCGCCAGCGCCACACCCATCCGGCGCTGACCATTCACTTCAGGTTTGCCGAACAGACGCAACGCCGTGTCTGGCTCGCTCAATGCCGCGCCGAGATTGGCGAAAGCCGTCTGGGTCGACTGCCCTTCCACCAGAATTACCGCCGAAGCCGAAGGCGCGAACTGACGGATCAACGGAATCGGCAGCCCCAGAATGGCCCGTGCGTGCAGTGCGAACTGCGACAGGTCCTGAGAAATCAGGGTCACCAGGCCGGTGTCGTGCGGGCGTGGCGAGACTTCGCTGAACCACACCTGATCGCCTTTGATGAACAGTTCGACGCCAAACAGACCACGACCGCCCAAGGCTTCGGTGACCGCTTTGGCCACACGCTCGGATTCCGCCAGGGCAACCGGGCTCATGGCTTGTGGCTGCCAGGATTCCTGGTAGTCGCCCTTCTCCTGACGGTGACCGACCGGAGCGCAGAACGTGGTGCCGCCGACGTGGCGCACAGTCAGCAAGGTGATTTCGTAGTCGAAGTCGATGAAGCCCTCGACGATCACCCGACCTTTACCGGCACGGCCGCCTTCTTGCGCGTAATCCCACGCGGTTTTCACGTCATCGACACTGCGCAGCAGGCTCTGGCCCTTGCCCGACGAACTCATCACCGGCTTGACCACGCACGGGAAGCCCAGGTCCTGAACGGCTTTGCTGTAATCCTCAAAGGTGTCGGCAAAGTGGTACGGCGAGGTCGGCAGGTCCAGCTCTTCAGCGGCCAGGCGACGGATGCCTTCACGGTTCATGGTCAGTTGCGCGGCGCGTGCGGTCGGGATCACGGTGAAGCCTTCGGCTTCCAGTTCGACCAGGGTCGCGGTGGCGATGGCTTCGATTTCCGGCACGATGAAGTGCGGCTTCTCGGCTTCGATCACGGCACGCAGGGCAGCGCCGTCGAGCATGTTGATCACGTGGCTGCGGTGAGCGACTTGCATGGCCGGCGCGTTGGCGTAACGGTCAACGGCAATCACTTCAACGCCCAGGCGTTGCAGCTCGATCACCACTTCCTTGCCCAACTCACCACAGCCACACATCAATACGCGGGTCGCGGTTGGCGACAATGGAGTTCCGATACGGGTCATCTCAGGTCCTCAAAGGAGCGGATCATCGAGGGTCGCTGTGCCTGGCACGCTTCCCATGGGGAGAAAGCGCGGCATTTTACATGAACCTGAGGGTTTGGCTTCAGCCGGCGATGGCCAGTTTACGCAAGCGCCACGCCATGATCAGCCACACGACGGTCACGCCGGCGAACTTCGAGCCCATGGCGGTGAGGATCACGGCCGGGGTGAACGCGTCGATCATGCCGAAGAAGATGAAGGTATCGAGGGGAATGCTCAGGGCCGAACTTATCCACAGGCGGTCGTGCAGCGGGCGTTTGGTGATGCTGAACACCAGCCAGTCAATGCATTCGGAGACCGCGAACGCGGTGGCGCTGGCCAGGGCGATGGACGGATCGGAGGTGACATAGGAGAGCACCAGCGCTGCCAGCATCGCCGCGATGGCACCGTGGCCGAAGCGGGTTTGCACCATGTCGCGCAGGACAAAGACCAAACCGCCCCAGGCGGACCAGATGATGTCCAGGTGCGGCGCGGTGGAAAAGGCGTAGTTGATCAGCACGACGCTGCTGATGTAGGCGATCAGGAAAAGCATGGAGGTACCTGTCAAATTGGCGCACAGGTTACTTCAGAGGTGGCGGTGGTGTCAGCGCTGACGCTTTCGCGAGCAGGCTCGCTCCCACATTTGATCGCATTCCCCTGTGGGAGCGAGCCTGCTCGCGATGGCCGCGCCTCAATTTCCCGGTTTCGCCTCAATCATCCAGATCAACCCGCTGGATTTCGCCCGTTCGTGACACAGTCCCAGGACCGTTCGGCGCTCGTCATTACTCATCCGGCTCCAGCCCGTGATTTCCGCCACGGTGCGCTGGCACCCGGTGCAGATGTCATCGTCGTCCAGCGCACAGATATTCACGCAGGGCGATAGCACCGGGCGTTCGGGCGTGTTCATTCTTCCTGCTCTGCCAGATCGCGGGCATAACGCTGAGAGTTATGCACATAGTGCGCAGCGCTGGCCTCGAGCATTTTCTTCTGCGGCTCGGTCAGCTCGCGCACCACCTTGCCGGGTGAGCCCATGACCAGCGAACCGTCCGGAATCTCCTTGCCTTCGCCGATCAGCGAGTTGGCGCCGATGATGCAGTTCTTGCCGATTTTTGCGCCGTTGAGGATCACTGCATTAATACCGATCAGGCTGTAGTCACCGACGGTGCAGCCGTGGAGCATGGCGTTGTGGCCGATGGTCACGCCGGTGCCGATGGTCAGCGGGTAGCCCATGTCGGTGTGCATCACGGTGCCGTCCTGGACGTTGCTGTTCTTGCCGATCAGGATCAGTTCGTTGTCGCCACGCAACACGGCGTTGAACCAGACGTTGGCGCCCTCTTCCAGTTTGACCTTGCCCACCAGCACGGCGTTGGGGGCAACCCAGCTTTGCGGATGGGTGTCGACGCGGGCGTCGCCCAGGCGGTATTTCATCGTGTTGTCCTCAGGCTCAGGCAGCCGCGGCTTCACGCCATACGAGCGATGGCTTCAGGTGTTGATAAAACTCTTGGGCGGCTGGTGCAGGCTGATTTTGGCGTCATAGAGCAAGTTGATCAACTCGACGATCATGATCGCGGTCAAACCCCAGATCTTGTATTCGCCATAACGATAACTCGGCACGTACCAGCTGCGGCCCTGGTAATCGATGCGATGGGTATGTTCACGCGGGTCCTTGCGGAAGAACTCCAGGGGAACGCTGAACACCGCAGCGATCTCGGCGTCGTTGGCCAGGTACTCGACAAAATCCGGGATCACGCCGACATAAGGCGTGACCTTGATGCCGTGCAGGGAAATCAGCGGGCTCAACGGCCCGATCACTTCGACCAGCCCCGGCGGCAGGCCGATTTCTTCTTCGGCCTCGCGTAGTGCGGTGAAAATCAGGTCCGGGTCTTCCGGGTCGCGGCGTCCGCCGGGGAAGGCCACTTCGCCGCCATGGGTCGAGAGCCCGCTGGCGCGCAGGGTCAGAACCAGTTCCGGTTCATCACTGCGAGTGATGGGCACCAGAACCGCGGCCTCCGGGAAACGCTTGTCGGTTTCCAGTGTGCGTGGGATGTGGTTGCTTACTCGATGCAGTAGCTCGTCCAGCATGAGTCTTCTCGATTTATTCGCTACCTCGCATCATGCACCAATCACATCGACCGCCCAAGCCCCCGAACTGCGGAGTGTCGCTAAACGACAACTTGCCGACAGACACCGCCGCACGCCAAGATAGGCGCAGCATTCAGGAACCCAAGCATGAAATTTTGCAGTCAGTGCGGCAACCCGGTCACCCAGCGCATTCCCGAAGGCGATTCGCGTCTGCGTTTTGTCTGTGACAGCTGTCAGGCGATTCACTACCAGAACCCCAATATCGTCGCCGGCTGCGTGGCGACCTGGGGCTCGAAAGTGTTGCTGTGCCGGCGCGCCATCGAGCCACGGCTCGGTTACTGGACCCTGCCCGCCGGTTTCATGGAAAACGGTGAAACCATCGAGCAGGCAGCCATTCGCGAAACGGCCGAAGAAGCCTGCGCGCGGGTGCGTAACTTGAGCATCTATACGTTGATCGATGTACCGCACATCAGTCAGGTGCATGTGTTCTTTCGCGCAGAGCTGGTGGACCTGGATTTTTCCGCCGGCCCCGAGAGCCTGGAAGTGGCACTTTTCGACGAAGCCGACATCCCGTGGTCCGACCTGGCTTTCCGCACGGTGGGCCGTACCTTAGAATGCTTCTTCGCTGACCGGCGGACCGAGGTCTACCCCGTGAGATCCGAGTCGATCCCGCCGCTTGCTCAGCCTGCCATCACCTAAAAAACATCTATAAATAAAATAGCCGCGACACCTCTTAGGGATATCGTTTCAATGCGCTGGTTGCTTGCCCTGTTTTGCTTGTCGTTCGTCGCTATCTCCCAGGCTTCCGTTGCGGAAACGCTGGACGGCAAAGTCATCGACAAAGTCCTGGTTCTCAAGTCCGCCCACCAATTGCAATTGATCAACGACGGCAAGCCGCTGAAGACCTATCGCATCTCCCTGGGCAAACGCCCCAAGGGGCCGAAACTGATGGAAGGCGACAAACGCACGCCTGAAGGTTTCTATTGGCTGGACTGGCGCAAGGTCAGCGATAAATTCAACCTGGCGATGCACATCTCCTACCCGAACATCAGCGACTCTGCACGCGCCCGGCGCGAAGGCGTCGAGCCCGGCGGCATGATCATGATCCACGGCACGCCGGACACCGAAGAAAACCCTGAAAACCTGTTCCACACCCTGGACTGGACCGACGGCTGCATCGCCATGCGCAACATGGACATGCGCGAGGTATGGGGCCTGGTGCCGGACGGCACGATGATCGAAATCCGCCCGTAACACCGACCTTCGGTCGCCTGTCACAAAATAAATTCTAAAGATCGCAGCCTTTGGCGGCGCCTGCTGGGTTGATACCACTCCCACCCGCAGGCACTGCCAAACGCTGCGTTTTTTGCTTGCAACGCCCTCTCCGCTAATACCACTTAAAACCAACAACCCTGTATGCCATCCGCAAAGGCAGGTTTTCCCGCGCCAACAGCAAAGTGGTCTCATTGACATGGTATTCAAGTGGTATTAGTTTTCGCTGCACTACCGGGCGACAACACTCCAATATCCGCATCGGACACCCAACATGAATGACCTCCAGGCCCTGCGCCCTGACGACACCCAACCCACGCCGCTGTACCTGCAACTGGCGCGTAATCTGGAAGCGGCGATCCACGCCGGCCAGTGGAAAGCCGAGCAGGCGATGCCGTCGGAACGCAACCTCAGCGAAATACTGGGCATCTCCCGCGTCACCGCCCGCAAGGCGTTGGAAGTGCTGTTCGATCAAGGCTTGATCCGGCGCAATCAAGGGTCCGGCACCTTCATCACCCCGCGCCTGGAACAACCACTGTCGCGCCTCTCGGGTTTCAGCGAGATGCTGCGGCTGAAAGGCTTCGTCCCCGGCTCGCAATGGCTGGAACGGGAAATCACCCCGCCGACCCACGAAGAACTGATTCGCCTCGGCCTGTCGCCAAACGACAAGGTCGCCCGGCTCAAACGCCTGCGCAAAGCCGACGACACGGTAATGGCCATCGAGATGAGCACCCTGCCCGCCTCGATCATTCCCAAGCCGCAAGCGGTGGGCGATTCCCTCTACGAATACCTCGACGGCATCGGCAAACCGGTGGTCCGCGCCTTGCAGCACATCCAGGCGATCAACGCCTCGGACGAATTCGCCGCACTGGTCGGCATCGCCCCCGGCACCGCCATGTTGCTGATGACCCGGGTCGGCTACCTCGAAGACAACACGCCGATCGAAGTCACCGACACCTATTGCCGCAACGACTACTACGACTTTGTCGCAGAGCTTCGTAGATAAAGAGCTTCGTAGATAAAGAGCTTCGTTGATAAAGAGCTTCGCCGCTAAGAACCGAGACCCCATCATGTCCGAAGACAACATCCTCACCGCCGGCGGCTGGATACGCGGCCGGCTGGTTCACGAACACGGCAAGATCCTGTCGATCGAAGGCGTGCCGTGCGATCCGGCAGATAACGACCTGCCTTACTTGCTGCCCGGTTTCATCGACCTGCACGTTCACGGCGGCGGTGGCAAAGACATCATGGAAGGCGCGACCGCCTTCGAAACCATCACCCGAACCCACGTGCGTTTCGGCACCACCTCGTTGCTGGCGACCACCATGACCGCGCCGAGCGAAGAGATTTCCAGTGTGCTCAAAGCCGTCGGCGAGTTCTGCGAACAACGCCCGAGCGGCAGCGCCCGCGTGCTCGGTGTGCACCTGGAAGGCCCGTACATCAACCCTGGCAAACTTGGCGCACAACCGAATTTCGCCCATACCGCGTTGATGGCCGAAGTCGAGGAATACCTGGCCCTGGCGCCGATCCGCGTCATCACCATTGCTCCGGAAATCGCTGGCCACGATGCCTTGATCCGCGCCCTCAGTTCGCGTGGCGTGCGCATGCAGATCGGCCACACCCTTGGCAGTTACGAGGAAGGTGTGGCCGCACTGGCCGCCGGCGCGAGCAGTTTTACCCACCTCTACAACGCCATGAGCCCGCTGCATCATCGCGAGCCTGGCATCGTCGGCGCAGCGCTGGCGCATGCGAAATACGCGGAACTGATTCCGGACTTGCTGCACGTGCACCCCGGCGCGATGCGCGTAGCCCTGCGCTCGATTCCGTGCCTGTATTGCGTCACGGATTCCACCGCCGCCGCCGGCATGCCGGACGGTGAATACAAGCTCGGTAGCCACACGGTGACCAAATGCCTGGGCGGTGTGCGCCTGCCCGACGGCACCCTGGCCGGCAGCACGCTGACCATGGATCAGGCGTTGCGCAACCTGGTGAAGATCGGTTTGCCGATCGCCGAGGCTTCGCAACGTCTTTCGCAATTCCCCGCCGACTACCTCGGCATCACCGAACGCGGACGCCTGCAACCCGGCGCCTGGGCCGACTGCGTGCGGCTGGATCGCTCACTCACACTGACCGCCGTCATGGTCGAAGGAGAAGACATTGACTTCAAAATGCTTGAAGAGGCGCTGTCCTCGTTCGAAGCCGTGCAGGCGCAGTTGCAGCAACTCGACCCGCAGATGATCGAAATTGCCGGGCGTCTGCGCCGTCAGCCGCCGCAAGTGGCGATGACCGTCGCGCGCGGCAGTTCCGACCATGCCGCCAGCTACTTCGCCTACCTGACCATGCAGCAACTGGGGATTCCCGTGGCGTCGCTGCCGATGTCGGTGGTGACCATGCAACAAGCGCCGTTGAAGGTCAGCGGTCAGGTGGCATTCGCTTTCTCACAATCAGGGCAAAGCCCGGATCTGGTGAACAGCCTGCGCCTGTTGCGCAAACGCGGCGCCTTGAGCATTTCCATGGTCAACGCCGAAAGTTCGCCGCTGGAAGCCGCGTGTGAATTCAGCCTGCCGCTGTGCGCGGGGACGGAAAGCAGCGTCGCCGCGACCAAGAGTTTTATCGCCACCCTCAGCGCCAGCGCCCGCCTGATCGCGCACTGGAAAGAAGACGAGCAATTGCTTGAAGCCGGCCACGCCTTGCCGGAAGGTCTGCGCGAAGCGGCGCAGCAGGACTGGAGCCTGGCCATCGACGCCTTGCGCGATTGCCAACGCCTGATGGTGATCGGCCGTGGCGCCGGTTTCGCCATCGCCCAGGAAGCGGCGCTCAAATTCAAGGAGACCTCGGCGATTCAGGCCGAAGCCTTCAGCAGTGCCGAAGTCCGTCACGGCCCGATGGCGTTGATCGGCGAGCACTATCCGTTGCTGGTGTTCGCCCCACGCGGTGCCGAGCAGGCTGGCCTGATCAGTCTCGCCGCCGACATGCGTCTGCGGGGGGCACGCGTATTGCTGGCCGCGCCGGATGACATCGCCGAACGCGACCTCACCCTGACCCGCGCCGAACACTCGGCCCTCGATCCGATTCTGGCGATCCAGAGTTTCTACGTCATGGCCGCTGGTCTGGCGGTGGCGCGCGGCATGGACCCGGACCAGCCACGGCACCTGAGCAAAGTCACGCGAACGCATTGATTCGAATGGTGAATGCATACCCCAGCAGGAGCCGAGCTTGCTCGCGAAGACGTTGGTACATCCGACGCATCATCTGCGGCTGAAATGCCGCCTTCGCGAGCAAGCTCGGCTCCTACAGGGGACGGCGTTGATACGAACTGTTGTTTTTTGATGAGACCGAGCCATGCACAACAATAATAAAGAGCTGACCCTCAGCGCCCCGCTCAGCGGCCCGGTGCTCACACTCGCCAAGGTCCCGGACCCGGTGTTCGCCAGCGGCGCGATGGGCGACGGGATCGCCATCGATCCGCTGAACGATACCCTGCACGCGCCGTGCGCCGGCGTGGTGGTGCACGTCGCCCGCACCGGCCACGCCATCACCTTGCGCGCCGACAACGGCGCCGAATTGCTGCTGCACCTGGGCCTGGACACCGTCGAGTTGCAGGGCAACGGGTTCTCGATGCTGGTCAAGGAAGGGGCGCGCGTCGCCAATGGCCAGCCACTGCTGCGCTATGACCTGGACAAGGTCGCGCAGCAGTGCAAAAGCCTGGTCAGCCTGATGATCCTGACCAACAGCGAGGACTTTCAGGCGCGGCCAATCACGCTGAAATCGGTGAAGGTCGGTGAACCGTTGCTGCACATCATTCGTCGACAGGCGTCTGGCGCGCAGGCAGAAGCGGACCTGTCCGGGGAAGCGTTTGTCGGCCACATCCGTATCGCCCACCGGGGTGGTTTGCACGCTCGGCCGGCAGCGCTGATCCGCCAGACCGCACAAGGCTTCAAAAGCAAATCGCAGCTGCACTTCGCCGGCAAATCGGCGCGCTGCGACAGCCTGATCGGGTTGATGGGGCTGGCCATCGGTGAGCAGGACGAGGTTCAGGTCAGCTGTCAGGGCACGGATGCCGAAGCGGCGCTGCAAGCATTGTTGACGGCATTGTCCACCGCGCTGACCGAAGACAGTCACGCCATCGCGCCAACACCGATTGCCCAGCGTCGGCGTGCAGCCGAAGCGGGTGTACTTCATGGTGTGTGCGCTGCGCCCGGCCTGGTCGGCGGACCGCTATTTCGCTTGAACACGATCAGCTTGCCGGAGGACGCCGGCAACCACGTTCCGGAGCAACAGCGCCATGCCCTTGATACCGCGCTGAACGCCGTGCGCCACGAAATCGATACCACGCTGGCCCAGGCCAGGAAGCACAAGGACACCGACGAAGAAGCGATCTTCGCCGCGCACCTCGCCCTGCTCGAAGACCCGGCGCTGTTGGATGCAGCACACGCCGCCATCGACCGGGGCGTGGCCGCGACTCACGCCTGGAGCCAATCGATCGATGTGCAATGCGACGTGCTGCAGCAACTCGGCAGCCCATTGCTGGCCGAACGCGCCAACGACTTGCGCGACCTCAAGCAACGGGTATTGCGCGCGCTGCTCGGTGAGCGCTGGCACTACGACCTGCCGGCCGGCGCCATCGTCGCCGCGCATGAACTGACCCCGTCCGACCTGCTGCAACTCAGCCAGCAAGGGGTCGCCGGGCTGTGCATGGCCGAGGGCGGCGCGACGTCCCACGTGGCGATTCTCGCTCGCGGCAAAGGCTTGCCGTGCATGGTCGCGCTGGGGTCGGCGCTGCTGGATCAGCAACAGGGCCAGGCGGTGGTGCTGGATGCCGACGGTGGGCGTCTCGAACTCGCGCCTTCTGCCCAGCGCATGGCCGACGTGCATCAGGCGCAACGGGACCACCAGCAACGTCGAGCGCTGCAACAATCTCAGGCGCATACCCAGGCGCTGACGCTCGACGGGGTGCAGATCGAAGTCGCCGCCAATGTCGCCTCCAGCGCTGAGGCAGCCGATGCGCTGGCCAACGGCGCCGATGGCGTCGGCCTGCTGCGCACCGAGTTCCTGTTCGTCGACCGCCACACTGCGCCGGACGAAGAGGAACAGCGTGTCGCCTATCAAGCGGTGCTCGACGCCATGGGCGACAAGTCGGTGATTATCCGCACCATCGACGTCGGCGGCGACAAGCAGCTCGATTACCTGCCATTGCCGACCGAGGCCAATCCGGTGCTCGGCTTGCGCGGGATTCGCCTGGCTCAGGCCCGTCCGGAAATTCTCGATCAGCAACTGCGCGCCCTGCTGCACGTCAGCCCGTTGTCGCGCTGCCGGATCCTGCTGCCGATGGTCACCGAAGTCGACGAGCTGTTGCACGTCCGCCAGCGTCTCGAGGCCTTGTGCGCGGAGCTCGGTGTCAGCGAGCGCCCGGAGTTGGGGGTGATGATCGAAGTCCCGGCCGCCGCGTTGCTGGCCGAGCAACTGGCCGAGCACGCGGACTTCCTGTCCATCGGCACCAACGATTTGTCCCAGTACACCCTGGCGATGGACCGCGACCACGCCGGCCTCGCGTCGCGGGTCGATGCCATGCACCCGGCGCTGCTGCGGCTGATCGCCCAGACCTGCTCCGGTGCCGCCGTGCATGGCCGCTGGGTCGGCGTGTGCGGCGCGCTCGCCTCCGATCCGCTGGCGACGCCGGTCCTGATTGGCCTGGGCATCAGCGAGTTGTCGGTCAGCCCGGTGCAAATCGGCGAAATCAAGGACCGCGTGCGCCACCTCGACGCCAGCGAATGCCGACGCATCAGCCACGGCCTGCTCAAGCTGAGCAGCGCCAGCGCGGTGCGTCACGCCTGTCACCAACATTGGCCTCTGAGCTGAACAACTAATAACAAGAATCCAGGGAGATCCGCCATGTACCAATACTTCATCGAAGGCCTGCAGCGCCTCGGCCGTGCGCTGATGCTGCCGATCGCGATCCTGCCGATTGCCGGGTTGTTGCTGCGCCTGGGCGACACCGACCTGCTGGACATCGCGATCATCCACGATGCCGGTCAGGTCATCTTCGCCAACCTGGCGATGATCTTCGCCATCGGCATCGCGGTCGGCTTCGCCAAGGACAACAACGGCACCGCAGGCCTCGCTGGAGTGATTGGCTACCTGGTGATGATCTCCACCCTCAAGGTGCTCGACGCGAGCATCAACATGGGCATGCTCGCGGGGATCGTCAGCGGCTTGATGGCCGGTGCGCTGTACAACCGTTTCAAAGACATCAAGCTCCCGGAATACCTGGCGTTCTTCGGCGGCCGGCGCTTTGTGCCGATCATCACCGGGTTCGCCGCAGTCGGCCTGGGCGTGGTGTTCGGCCTGATCTGGCCGCCGATCCAGCACGGCATCAACAGCTTCGGCGTGTTGATGCTGGAAAGCGGCAGCGTGGGCGCCTTCATTTTCGGCGTGCTCAACCGCCTGCTGATCGTGACCGGCCTGCACCACATCATCAACAACATGGCGTGGTTCGTCTTCGGCAACTTCACTGACCCGGCCACCGGCGCACTGGTGACCGGCGATATCTCGCGCTACTTCGCCGGTGACCCCAAGGGCGGCCAATTCACTACCGGCATGTTCCCGGTGATGCTCTTCGGCCTGCCAGCGGCGTGCCTGGCAATGTACCGCAATGCGTTGCCGGAACGGCGCAAAGTGATGGGCGGGATCTTCCTGTCGATGGCGCTGACCTCGTTCCTGACTGGGGTGACCGAGCCGATCGAATTCGCCTTCATGTTTCTCGCGCCGCTGCTGTATCTGCTGCACGCGCTGCTGACGGGCCTGTCGATGGCTGTCACCAACCTTCTGAACATCCACCTCGGTTTCACCTTCTCCGGCGGCTTCATCGACATGATTCTCGGTTGGGGCAAATCCACTAATGGGTGGCGGGTGATCCCGGTGGGGCTGGCCTATGCGGTGATTTATTACACGGTGTTCAATTTCTGCATTCGCCGGTTCAACCTGAAGACGCCTGGGCGTGAAGACGTGGCCACGACCGAGAAAGCGCGGGTGGCGGAAAACCAACGGGCCGGGGCGTACATCAAGGCGCTGGGCGGCGCGCAGAATTTGCTCACCGTCGGTGCCTGCACCACGCGACTGCGACTGGACATGGTGGATCGCAACAAGGCCAACGATGCCGAGCTGAAAGCGCTGGGCGCGATGGCTGTGGTGCGTCCGGGCAAGGGCGGGAGTTTGCAGGTGGTCGTCGGGCCCATGGCCGACAGTATTGCCGACGAAATCCGCCTGGCGATGCCGGCAGTCAGCCGTGCGGCGGTGTCGACACCGGCGGTTGCGATTGATACGCCTGCGCCTGCCGTCGTGGCGCACCCGGAAGCACAGCGCTGGCTGAATGCGTTGGGTGGCAGGGAAAACGTCTTGCAGATGGATTGCGTGGCCATGACCCGGATTCGTCTGCAACTGGCCGACGGCAAGACCTTGTCGGAATGTGAATTGAAGGCACTGGGTTGTCAGGGAGTCAGTCAGCTGGACGGTGGCATCTGGCATCTGTTGGTCGGCGACAAAGCGCCGAGCCTGACCGATGCGCTGGAGGCGTTGGTCAATCGCAGTGAGGTGAGTGCCAAGGTCTGAGGCCGGAATTGCCACAGATAATCGTCCACTTGGCTTGAGTCAAGTAACAAGACAAATAGTAAAACACCGCTGTGGGTAGTTTCAGCGGTGTTTTAGAAGTTCAGGCAGCGGGTACGAACTTCACCCTAACAGTACTTCGAAAAATAGTTCTTTTTCTTCTTTCAGATGCTCGAATTTTACCCTCGTGTGATAAGAACCTGGTTTCAAGTAAAGTGTGACCCTGCCGAAATGGTCACCGGCCGAACTTACGGTAAACCTAGGATCTTTTTCATTATTAAAGAAAATCTCGACAAGCTTATTGGCAGGCGTAGTACCAAAAAACGTCAACGCCTCTCCTGTTACTTTTGTGCCGTCAACAACCTCATTACCCGCAGAATCATGGATCACAATTGTATTGTCGATAGTCATGTTATTGGTCCTTCAAAGCGTTATTTACGGAAGCCTTATCCAATCTGAAACGGCATTTTCCGACAACTGTCAGAACTAACAGGTGCACGGCGATATCAGACCAACGGTAAATTCGAATCTCGATCTCTACGCTGATCAGCTGGTTGGAAAAAGCGTCGCCTGCTGGAATGCGCTACAACTGCAGGAGTCGATTGCCAGCGATGTGGTCCGCACAAACACCAAAAATCCCCCAACCCTGTCGAAAACCTGAACGCACATCACGAAACACCCCCAGCCATTGAAACCACCCCCCACCTGCCCCATCTAAGACCCATACCCCATTGCGCAGGTGCCCCATGAGCGACCAGCAAGAATTCCCCGAAGACCCGAGCGACTACGCCGACCCCGAAAACGCCCCGCACCACTCCACCGGCAAAGGCCTCGCCCTGCCCGGCCAGAACCTGCCGGACAAGGTCTACATCATCCCGATCCACAATCGCCCGTTCTTCCCGGCCCAAGTGCTGCCGGTGATCGTCAATGAAGAACCGTGGGCTGAAACGCTGGATCTGGTGAGCAAATCCGATCACCACTCCCTGGCCCTGTTCTACATGGACACGCCCCAGGAAGACCCGCGCCATTTCGACACCTCGGCCCTGCCGCTCTACGGCACGCTGGTCAAGGTGCACCACGCCAGCCGCGAAAACGGCAAGCTGCAATTCGTCGCCCAGGGCCTGACCCGCGTACGCCTCAAGACCTGGCTCAAGCACCATCGCCCGCCGTACCTGGTGGAAGTCGAGTACCCGCACCAGCCCACCGAGCCGACCGACGAGGTCAAGGCCTACGGCATGGCGCTGATCAACGCGATCAAGGAACTGCTGCCGCTCAACCCGCTGTACAGCGAAGAGCTGAAGAACTACCTCAACCGCTTCAGCCCCAACGATCCGTCGCCGCTGACCGACTTCGCCGCCGCCCTGACGTCGGCGACCGGCAGCGAGCTGCAAGAAGTGCTCGACTGCGTGCCGATGCTCAAGCGCATGGAAAAAGTCCTGCCGATGCTGCGCAAGGAAGTTGAAGTTGCGCGGCTGCAAAAAGAAATTTCCGCCGAAGTTAACCGCAAGATCGGCGAGCATCAGCGCGAGTTCTTCCTCAAAGAACAGTTAAAAGTCATCCAGCAAGAGCTGGGCCTGACCAAGGACGACCGCAGCGCCGACATCGAGCAGTTCGAACAGCGCCTGGTCGGCAAGGTGTTGTCGACGCAGGCACAGAAACGCATTGAAGAGGAAATGAACAAGCTGTCGATCCTCGAGACCGGATCGCCGGAGTACGCGGTCACGCGCAACTACCTCGACTGGGCGACCTCGGTGCCGTGGGGCGTGTATGGCGAGGACAAACTCGACCTCAAACATGCCCGCAAGGTGCTGGACAAACACCACGCGGGCCTCGATGACATCAAGGACCGCATTCTCGAGTTCCTCGCCGTGGGAGCCTACAAAGGTGAGATCAGCGGCTCCATCGTGCTGCTGGTCGGCCCGCCGGGCGTGGGTAAAACCAGCGTCGGCAAATCCATCGCCGAATCCTTGGGCCGACCGTTCTATCGTTTCAGCCTCGGCGGCATGCGCGACGAAGCCGAGATCAAGGGCCACCGTCGCACCTACATTGGTGCGATGCCGGGCAAACTCGTGCAAGCGTTGAAAGACGTCGAAGTGATGAACCCGGTGATCATGCTCGACGAAATCGACAAGATGGGCCAGAGCTACCAGGGCGATCCGGCCTCGGCGCTGCTGGAAACCCTCGACCCGGAACAGAACGTCGAATTCCTCGACCATTACCTGGACCTGCGTCTGGACCTGTCGAAAGTGCTGTTCGTCTGCACCGCCAACACCCTCGATTCAATCCCCGGCCCGTTGCTCGACCGGATGGAAGTGATTCGCCTGTCGGGTTACATCACCGAAGAAAAAATCGCCATCGCCAAGCGTCATCTGTGGCCCAAGCAGCTTGAGAAGGCGGGCGTGTCGAAAGGCAGCCTGAGCATCAGCGACACCGCGTTGAAGGCGCTGATCGACGGTTACGCCCGTGAAGCCGGGGTGCGGCAGTTGGAAAAACAACTGGGCAAACTGGTGCGCAAGGCGGTGATGAAGTTGATCGATGAGCCAAAAGCGGTGATCAAGCTCGGCCCGAAAGACCTCGAAGCCTCACTCGGCCACCCGGTGTTCCGCAACGAGCAAGTGCTGTCCGGTACCGGCGTGATCACCGGGCTGGCCTGGACCAGTATGGGCGGCGCGACACTGCCGATTGAAGCGACGCGGATTCACACGCTCAACCGTGGTTTCAAACTCACCGGGCAATTGGGTGACGTGATGAAGGAGTCGGCGGAAATTGCCTACAGCTACGTCAGCTCGAATCTGAAGTCGTTTGGCGGCGATCCGAAGTTCTTCGACGAGGCTTTCGTCCACCTGCACGTACCGGAAGGCGCCACCCCGAAAGACGGCCCGAGCGCCGGCGTGACCATGGCCAGCGCCCTGCTCTCGCTGGCACGCAATCAGCCGCCGAAAAAAGGCGTGGCCATGACCGGCGAACTGACGCTGACGGGGCATGTTTTACCGATTGGCGGAGTGCGCGAGAAGGTGATTGCGGCGCGGCGGCAGAAGATTTTTGAATTGATTCTGCCGGAGCCTAACCGTGGGAGCTTTGATGAATTGCCGGATTATCTGAAGGAAGGGATTACCGTGCATTTTGCCAAGCGCTTTGCGGATGTGGCGAAGGTGTTGTTCTGATCGTCATGTAGTGGCTGCACGATTGCTATCGCGAGCAGGCTCGCTCCCACAGTGGTTGGTGGTGTTCACAAATCTCGTGTCCACTGCGAATCCCCTGTGGGAGCGAGCCTGCTCGCGATGGCGTCAGCACTGACAGCGCCGGCTTCCGCAGCTGTCACAATTTGTCTCATCTCGGTTATGCTCGCCGTTCGTCGTGAATGCCGGAGCCACTGCCCCCATGTCCCCCACCCGCCTGTTTGTCCCTCTCGCCCTCGCCTTGCTGGCCGCGTGCGCCACGCAACCGAAACAGAACGTGACCGTGGAAAAACAAAGCGAATGCCCCGTGCAACTGCACAACGGGCAAAACCTGATCCTGTCCCTGCCGAGCAACCCGACCACGGGTTACCGCTGGGCGATCCAGGATTCGGCCGGTGGCGTATTACGCGCTCTGGGGCCAGAAGTTTATCGAAACCCGGAAGATGCCGGTGTCGTGGGCGCAGCCGGTGTGTCGACCTGGCGCTTTCAGGCGTTCGCGGCCGGTTCGGGGCGCTTGCGCCTGACTTCGCAACAACCCTGGGCGCCGGAAGTGCCGGCGGTGGAAACCTTCGACTGCGCGATCTCGGTTAACTGATCATGGGCTGGCTGATTCTGGCGCTGATGGGCGCGGTGACCTTTCTTTACGGCCTGAGCGTGCACGCCGCGCTGCTCTGCCTGCTGGTCAAACCGTTGCCCGTGCTGGCCTTGCTCGGCTGGCTGCACGATGCGCCGCCCAGCGAATATCGACGCTGGATCAGCCTGGGCTTGATCTTTTCCCTGCTCGGCGATGTCTTGCTCGCGTGGCCGGGGGATTTGTTTGTGTTCGGCCTCGGGGCGTTTTTGGTCGCGCACCTTGCCTATCTGAAAGCTTATTTGAGTGATTGCCGGCGGTTGGCGGTGCTGCCGTTGATCCTCGCGCTGGGCGTCGGCGCGGTGCTGTTGGGGATTTTGATTGCCAATGGTTTGGGCCCCCTGCTGATCCCGGTGATTGTCTACGGCCTGGCCATCAGCGCCATGCTTTGGCGGGCACTGGCTCGCCTGGGCACCGATGTACCGAAGCGCTCTGCGCTGCTGGCGGCGGGCGGCGCGCTGGCGTTTGTGTTTTCAGATAGCGTGATTGGTATCAATCGGTTTGTTGCGCCGTTTCATGCCGCGCCTTACGTCATCATCCTCAGTTACTGGCTGGGGCAATGGGGGATTGCGGCGTCGGCGTTCGGCACCAAACCGCGCTGAACTCATCGCGAGCAGGCTCGCTCCCACAGGTACAGCGCAATCCCTGTAGGAGCGAGCCTGCTCGCGAAGCAATGTCCCTGAACACGAATATCTAAAAGCCTGCCCACCGCTTTATCAGACAACCCGCGCATCCCCGCGCCAAGTTGGCTAAAATGCCGGCCTTTTCCACATACGCCGCTGGAACCGCCGTGAGCAAAGAACCCGATCGCCTTTTCGCCCAGCCTTTGGCCCAGGTGCCCGACTTCGCCTTTAACGAGGACGTGGTGCGGGTGTTCCCGGACATGATCAAGCGCTCGGTGCCAGGTTATCCGACCATTGTCGAAAACCTCGGCGTGCTCGCCGCGCAATTCGCCCAGCCCAACAGCGTGCTCTACGACCTCGGCTCGTCCCTCGGCGCCGTGACCCAGGCGTTGCGCCGTCACGTGCGCACCGATGGCTGCCGCGTCATCGCTGTGGATAACTCGGCGGCGATGGTCGAACGCTGCCGCGAATACCTCAACGGTCAGGATTCGATGTTCCAGGAGTTGCTGCCGGTGGAAGTGATCGAAGGCGACATCCTCGCCCTCGACTTTCAGCCAGCCTCCGTAGTGGCGCTGAACTTCACGTTGCAATTCATTGCTCCCGAGCAGCGCACCGCGTTGCTGAGTCGCATCCGTCAATCGCTGCTGCCTGGCGGTGCGTTGATCCTCTCGGAAAAGCTGCGCTTCAACGACCCCGAAGAACATGCGCTGCTCACCGACCTGCACGTCGCCTTCAAACGCGCCAACGGCTACAGCGAACTGGAAATCGCCCAGAAGCGCAGCGCCATCGAAAACGTCATGAAGCCCGACAGCCTCGAAGAACACCGCGAGCGCCTGTTGGCCGCCGGGTTCTCGAAAGTCGTGCCGTGGTTCCAGTGTCTTAACTTTGCCTCGTTGATTGCCTTGCCATGATTGATCTGTCCCCCCTCGCCCGCCGTCTGGCCGGTACACCGCTGGCCGAATGGGCCAACACCCTGCAAGCGCAACTCGACAAGAAAATGGAAAAGGGTCACGGCGACCTGGAGCGCTGGCAGAACGCGCTGGACGCCTTGCCGAAGATCCAGCCGAGCGAAGTCGACCTGCTCAACGGCCTGACCCTGGACACCGATTGCGACGCTGAGACCCGCGCGCAAATGCGTACCGCATTGATGGGGTTGTCGCCGTGGCGCAAAGGCCCGTTCGATCTGTTCGGCGTGCACGTCGATACCGAATGGCGCTCGGACTGGAAATGGTCGCGAGTCGCGCCACATCTGAACCTGAAGGGCAAACGCATCCTCGATGTCGGCTGCGGCAATGGTTACTACATGTGGCGCATGCTCGGTGCCGGCGCGGACAGCGTGATCGGTGTCGACCCGAACTGGCTGTTCTTCTGTCAGTTCCAGGCGGTTCAGCGTTATTTGTCCGAGCCCAATGCCTGGCACCTGCCGTTTCCTTTTGAAGACCTGCCACCGGAACTCGAAGGCTTCGACACAGTGTTTTCCATGGGCGTGTTCTACCACCGCCGCTCGCCGATCGAGCATCTGTTGGCGCTGAAGGATTGCCTGGTCAAGGGCGGCGAACTGGTGCTGGAGACGCTGGTGATCGAAGGCGATCAGCAGCAGGTGCTGGTGCCGGAAGATCGTTATGCGCAGATGCGTAACGTGTGGTTCCTGCCATCGGTGCCGGCACTGATGCTTTGGTTGCGGCGTGCCGGTTTCACGGACGTGAAGTGCGTGGATGTCAGCGTGACGACCGTCGAGGAACAGCGCGGGACGGAGTGGATGAAGTATCAGTCGTTGTGTGATTTCCTCGATCCCGAGGATCACAGCAAGACGATTGAAGGGTTGCCGGCGCCGATGCGTGCCGTCATCGTCGCCCGTAAGTAAAAGCTTCGCGGGCAAGCCTCGCTCCTACAGGTTATGCGTCGGTCGCGGAATTGGCGTACGACACAACCCCGTAGGAGCGAGGCTTGCCCGCGAGGGCTGCTTCATTGTCGCCTCTAGTCTGCGGGTTTGGCGCGCCGGGCCTTGAAGAATTCGCTGAGCACCGCCCCGCATTCCTCGGCCAACACCCCACCTTCATACAGCACCCGGTGATTCAAAAAGCCCTGGGTAAAGAACTGCCCCTGACTCTGCACAATCCCCGCCTTGGGCTCCAGCGCGCCGTACACCACCCGCGCAATGCGCGAATGCACGATCAGCCCGGCGCACATACTGCACGGCTCAAGCGTCACGTACAGCGTACTGCCGGGTAAACGGTAATTACTGGCGGCCAATGCCGCTGCGCGGATCGCGACCATCTCCGCATGCGCGCTCGGGTCGTTGCCGCTGATCGGGCAATTGAAGCCACGGCCGATGATTTCACCGTCCTGCACCAACACCGCGCCCACCGGCACTTCACCCAGCGCAGCGCCTTGTGCGGCCAGCGCCAGCGCTTCGCGCATGAAGTCACGATCACGGCTGCGGTCGATGATCGCGGCGGGACGAATCTGACGCATCACGCCACCTCGATCGCGGCCATCAGGCCGGTTTCCATGTGGTCGATCACATGGCAATGGAACATCCACACCCCAGGGTTATCCGCTACCAGCGCCACTTGCGCCCGCTCGTTCTTGCCCAGCAAATAGGTGTCGGTGAAATACGGGATGACCTTGTGCCGGTTCGAGGCAATGACCTTGAAGCTCATGCCATGCAGGTGAATCGGGTGCTGATACTGAGTCATGTTCTTCAATTCGAAAATGTAGCTTTTGCCCTTCTCGAGCTTGGCAATCGGGCGATCGGCGCAGGTCTTGTCGGTGATGTCCCAGGCCTTGCCGTTGATCTGCCACAGGCTCGGCGGCCGACCGTTGTCGACGTTCACCGAGACTGAACCCACCCATTCGAAATTGAAGTTGAGTTTCTCGGCATTGGCCAGGTCCGGCTCGGCCACCGGGTTGGCGGGCAGCGCGGGCGGCCACTCGGTTGGGGCATCGGTGTTCGCCACAGAGCGGAACGTGCCCAAGCGTACCGGGCCGTTGCGCAGGGATAATTCTTCACCGGCCGCAGGTGCCTTGATTGCCAGGCAAATGCGCATGCCTGGCCCCAGCCAGTATTCCTTGCCCAATGGACACGGCTCGACGGGATTGCCGTCCAACGCGTAGATCTGCGCCTCGACACCGGGAATGTTGAGGCGATAGGTCAAGGTGTTATCGAGATTGAGCAGGCGCACGCGGGTGATCTGCCCGGCCGGCAAATCGATGACCGCTTGCGGCACACCGTTGATCGTCGCCAGACGCCCCGCCGTGCCGCCCCGGGCCGCTTCCCGGGGAATGCTGAACTCGACGAAATTGCCCACCTCGTCGACATGCCAGCTCTTGAGGCTCAAGGTTTTCTCGTACTTAAAACCGGTCGGCTCACGCTCTTCGACAATCAACGGCCCCACCAGACCACGGCCCAGTTCTTCGCTGCTGTTCACATGCGGGTGATACCAGTAGCTGCCGGCATCGGGCACGCGGAATTTGTAGTCGAAGTATTCACCCGGCAGCACCGGCAACTGCGAGACGTAGGGCACGCCGTCCATCTCCAGCGGCAGGCGGATGCCGTGCCAGTGAATGGTGGTCGCCACCGGCAAGTGGTTGATGAACCGCACCCGCAACCATTCACCCTGACGCACGCGCAACTCGGTGCCCGGTGCCGACGGGCCGAACGCCCAGGCTTGGGTCTTGTGCCCGGCCACCAGTTCGACGTCCAGCGGCGCCGCAATCAGCTCATAGTCGTGGCCCGCATCGGCGTCGGCCATCTTGCCCAGCCAGTAACGCGATGCGCCCCCCGCACCGACGCCAACGACAACAAGACCGGCCAGGCCACCGAGGATTTGGCGACGGGTAAAGGACATGAACTCAACTACCTCACGTATCAGCGACAGGTCCGGGGACCTGGAAAAGGCGAATACGATACACCTGCGGTTGAGAAACGGTAAGGGCGACCGAGAGACGCACATCATCTGTGTCGAGGGATCGGTTATGGCTGAAGGCCAGTGATCAGGTGCACCACGCCGCCCTCCAGCATCATGACGCCTGGCACACCTGCCAGATTCAAAGCCTGTCGATTCATCCGCCCCACATCGCGCAATTCCACCCGAACCCGGGTCAGCGCCACAGGCTGCTGCGACTTGAGGTTATCCACACCCCCCAACGCAGCCACCACATTCGCTGCCAGGCCAGGCGCCGATGGCGCAGCCACCTTCGGTTCATCCACGATCAGATCCGGCGTCAAGGCTTTCCAGAACGCTCGCTGCATTTTCTCGAACATGTTCAGTTCTCCATAACCAGTGAAGTTTCGACCGTCGCGTCGCGATACAGCCTCAAGACCTCGCGTACTTGCCCGGCACTTTCCAGACCCAGGATCTGTTGGGCGATGGCCTGGCAATCCGCCAGGTCCACCGTGCGAACCGCCGCTTTGACCGCCGGAATCAACGGCACACTCACCGACAACTCATCCACGCCCAGCCCCAGCAAAAGCGGCGTGGCCAGGGTTTCGGAGGCCAGGGCGCCGCACACGCCCACCCACTTGCCGTGGCTATGGGCGGCTTTCACGGTGCTGGCGATCAATCGCAGCACCGCAGGATGAAAACTGTCAGCCTGACTGGCCAGCCGCGGATGATCGCGGTCCATGGCCAAGGTGTATTGGGTCAGGTCATTGGTGCCGATGGAGAAAAAATCCACTTCGGGCGCAAACAGATCAGCCATCAGCGCCGCTGCTGGCACCTCGATCATGATCCCCAGCTTCGGCAGTTCCGTGAGGCCCAGGGCCAGCGCCTCCTCTTCGAGCAGTTGACGAGCCACTCGCAACTCCGACAGCTGCGTCACCATCGGCAGCATGATGTGCAAACGCGTCAGTCCCGCACAGCTCAGGATTGCCTTGAATTGATCGCGCAACAGCTGCGGACGCTCCAGGCACAGACGAATCCCGCGCACGCCCAGAAAGGGGTTGGTTTCACTGTCCATCGGGACATAGGCCAAAGGCTTGTCACCGCCAACATCCAGCGTGCGCACCACCAGATTACGCACAGGCCCGAGAGCTCGGGCGATGGCGCTGTAGGTGGAGGCCTGCTCGTCCTGGCTCGGCGCATGATGACGATCCAGATATAGAAACTCCGAACGCAGCAAACCTACACCCGCACCTCCCAACGCCATGGCCTGTTCGGCTTCAGCCAGCGAAGCGATGTTGGCTGTCACCTCGACATGATGTCCGTCGCGAGTACAGGCAGCCAGCGACGCCTGCGCCAATTCATGGTGCTGACGTTGCTGCGCAAGCGCGCGCCTGGCTTGAAGTTCTTCAATGGCGGCCAGATCCGGGTCGAGCTGCAACTCCCCCTTATCGGCATCGAGCAACACCTGGGTACCGTTGACCAGCGCCAGCACTTGCACCGGTAACCCACAGATCGCCGGCAAACCAAACGCCCGCGCCAGGATCGCGACATGGCTGGTGGCGCCACCGCCGACCGTGGCAAAACCCAGCACCTTATGGGTATCGAGCCCGGCGGTCTGGGACGGTGTCAGTTGTTCAGCAATCAGAATGGCGCCTTCAGGCAACTCCAGCTCGCGGTCCCGCACGCCGAGTAGCAACTTGAGCACTCTCTGACTGACATCGGCCAGGTCTGCCGCTCGTTCGGCCAGCAGCGCATTGCCCAAGCCTTTGAATAAGGTTGCCGTCGACCCGGTGGCCGCACGCCAGGCGAATCCGGCGCTTTTGCCTTCGTCGATCAGCACATGAGCCACCTCTAACAAACCCGGGTCTTCGAGCAGTTCCTGATGCGCCCTGAAGATCTCTGCCTGAGCATCGCCCGTGGCGTTATCACGCATCTGCTGCAACGCTGAAATTGCCTCGGTCAACGCTGCGGACAGATGATCGCGCTCAACCCGCGAACTCTCACCCCATTCGCTGACATCAAGGACCTGCTCGGCGATCTGCACCACTTGGCCAAATGCCGAACCCGCCGAAGCACATACCCCACGCAGCACCTTGGGCGATGATGCCTCCAGGGGCTGCGGGGCAACATCCGCCGTCACGGACACAGTCTCGCCGCATCCGGCGGTCAGCAGCTCGGCCAGTGCCTTGATCGCCTCCTCAGCATCCGGGCCGACCGCACTGACTTGCACAACATCATCGTGAACGGTCTGCAATGCCATGATCGCCACCAGGGATTTCGCATTCGCACTCTCCTGCTGTTTATGCAGGTGAATGCTTGCCGAGAAACCTTTCGCCGCTTGGGCGAACACCGCCGCAGGACGGGCGTGCAAGCCGTTCGGGTTGGGCAACGTCACCGGTTTGGAGAACAGCGCCTCGCCCTCTTTAGCCACAGACTCATCCGTTGTCAGCTCGACAGAATTCAAACCGAGCAACGGCTGACCACTGTCTACCCACCCGGTTTCCGCCGTCAGCCAAGTGAACGGCTCACCGCTGACCACCAGCATCAAGGTCAGCAGGCTGCGTGCATTCAACGCAACAAAATCAGCATCGAACTCAATCAGCGACTGCCCGACGGCAACCTGCTGCCCCTCCTCCACCAACCGCGTGAACCCCTTTCCTGCAAGGTTCACCGTGTCGAGCCCAATGTGCATCAACACCTGCACGCCATTTTCATCGGTGATGCTGACCGCATGCCCACTGGCCTGCACATTGCTGACAACCCCTGCCAGCGGCGCGCACAACGTTGTTGACGTCGGATCGATGCATAGCCCATCGCCGATGATCCGGCTGGAAAAAACTCGATCGGGCACAAGGTCCAAGGGCATCAATACGCCGGACAGGGGTGCGTGAAGCTGCAATTGTTGGGGTGTGGCCATGACTTCACCTGCTGTTCTGTTCTTTGAAATGCCGATGGAGCGCGACGCTCCGACAGCATCGCTTATTTCCACCAGTACTCGACCTGCAATCCGACGTTCGCACCGTGTCGCGCCGTGCCGAAGGCTCCGGTGTCGGACAACGCTGAACCCGCTGCCAGTTCATTGGCCGCACGCTTGGCCGCCTCGTTCCAGCTGGCATAGGTGTAATACAAGCGCACTTCGGGCCGCGCCCAGAATTCAGGCCCCTTGGGCGACCAGGTTGGGGCAAAGGTGAACTTGCTCAGCTTGCGCGTGCCACCTGTGGCTTCGACCTGATCGTGACCCAGTTCGGTCACCAGTTTGAACTGCTCGGTAATCGCGTAGGCCGGCCGAACGCCCAGGGAAATCCAGTTCTGGTCTGATCCGTCGGGGCGAATATCCTTCTGGTAAACCGCTTCGACCTGCCCGCCAAACCGGGGCGTCACCTGCCAGTCGAAGAACTCCACCACCCGGTAGCTTTTATTGCTGTCATCCAGTTTCACGTTACCGGTATAGCCCAACCCGGTGCCCGGCCCTTCACCGTACTGAAACGCGAGTTTGTTCTTGCCACCCAGAAATCCTTTTTGCACATGCTGGGTGGTAATCGCCCAGCCACGATGAGCGTCGCGGCTGTCGGGTTTGTCGATGTAGCTCAGGCCAAACTCCAGCTCACCGCCGGGGTTAGTGTTGAAACCGGCAACGTTGAAATCGTGACGATTGATGTAATCCTTCTGGTACAGGTTGTCCTTGCGCGAAAAGGCGTAGCTGTACTTCAGATCTCCGATCAGCACGTCCTCGATGCCGCCGCCGGTGGCGCTCTGGTTCCAGTAGTAGAAGTCGGAAATGTGGATGTCGTTCCGTTTGTAATAGCGGCGACCGGCCCACAGCGAACCGCCGTTGAGGCCAGGCATGTTCGACCATTGCGCGTACAGCTGCGGCAAGCGCACCGAGCCGTTGTCGCCATTGAACGTCAGGTCCTTGTCGTACTGGTTATACAGCGAGGCCATGCCATCGACACTTAGCACCGAACCGTCATCCAGCGTGTACAAGTCCTGACGAAGTTCCAGTTCCCCATATTGCTCGCACTCGTTACCGAGGCGGTATTTGGTCTGTGCTCCGGGCAGTTGGAAACACTGTTGTTTACCACTGTTGACCGACGTACCGACGCCGCTGCGCAGGTAACCGCCGAACTCCAGCGCATGGGCCGTCAGTGGCAACGCCAGGCAAATGCCAGCGGCTGCAAGGCCGCGATTTATTGTTGTTTTCAAGAAACACTCCATTATTTTTATTGTGTGCAGCAGCAAAATCGGCGCGCAAAACTCCCCCGCGCAGCGTTCTGCGTGTTTTTGAAACGGTGTTTTTTTGTGAGGGGTCAGTGGTCAGTCAAGTGCAAGACAAACGACTCATACGGTCGTAAAAACACCTGTCGATTTCGCGGCGGACAGTCCGCATAGTTGCTGATGACCAAGCGTTGAGTCATGAATTCAGCGATCACTGCATCCGGCAATTCAACTTCGCAAGGCGTCCCGTAAAAGTTGTTCAATACCAGCAACCGTTCGCCGCTTCCTTCCCGTACATAAGCCCAAACTTGCGCGTGCTCAGGCAACAGCTGACGGTAAACACCGTCGGATATCAGCACTTCGGTACGCCGCAAATTGATCAACTGGCGGTAGTGATGCAGCACTGAATCCGGGTCGTCGAGTTGAGTGGCGACGTTGATCTGCGCCGAGTTGGCCGGTACGCCGATCCAGGGTTGCGCCGTGCTGAAACCAGCGTTCGGTCCGGTATTCCAATGCATCGGCGTACGGCCGTTGTCGCGGGACTTCTGCATGATCGCCGCCATGTTGTCGGCATCGCTCGCACCCGCCTCGCGCTTGAGCCGGAAGATGTTCAGGGTCTCGACGTCTCGATATTGATCGATGTGATCGAAACCCGGATTGGTCATACCCAGCTCTTCGCCCTGATACACAAATGGCGTGCCCTGGAGAAAATGCAGCGCGGTGCCGAGCATCTTCGCCGACACCACACGGTGCTCGCCGTCATGACCAAACCGCGAGACCACCCGAGGTTGGTCGTGATTACACCAGAACAGCGCGTTCCAACCTCCGCCGGCCTGCATGCCGGTTTGCCAGTCGGAGAGGATGCGCTTGAGCTCGAGGAAGTCGAAATCGGCGCGAATCCACTTTTGCAGGTTCGGGTAATCGACTTTCAGGTGATGGAAGTTGAAGGTCATCGACAGCTCTTTGGAGCCCGGCCGCGAATAACGAATACAGTGTTCGAGACTGGTAGACGACATCTCGCCGACATTGATCAGGTCATGGCCTTCGAACACTTCGCGGTGCATTTGCTGCAAGTATTCGTGAACATTCGGCCCGTCGGTATAGAAGCGTCGGCCGTCGGTATTGTCCTCGGGAAAGTCCGCCGGTTTCGAGATCAGGTTGATCACATCCAGCCGGAACCCGCCCACACCTTTATCCCGCCAGAATCTCATCATCTTGAAAACTTCGGCGCGCACCTTCGGGTTGTCCCAGTTCAGGTCGGCCTGAGTGTGATCGAACAGGTGCAGGAAATACTGGCCGGTCTGAGCCTCGTACTCCCATGCCGAACCACCAAACTTGGACTCCCAGTTATTGGGCTGATCGCGCCAGATGTAGAAGTCACGATACGGATTGTCGAGACTGCTGCGCGCCTGCTGGAACCAGGTGTGCTCGATCGAGGTGTGGTTGACCACGATATCGAGCATCAATTTGATCCCGCGCTTGCCGGCCTCGGCGATCAGCAATTCACAGTCGGCCATGGTGCCGTAGCTCGGATCGATGGCGTAGTAATCGCTGATGTCGTAACCGTTGTCACGCTGGGGCGAACGCAGGAATGGCGTGATCCACAGGCAATCGACGCCCAGCCAGTGCAGGTAGTCGAGCTTGGCCACGACGCCGAGCAAATCACCCGTGGGATTGCCTGCGTGGCTGTAAAAACTCTTCGGGTAGATCTGGTAGATCACCGAACGTTGCCAGTCTTGCATGGCTGTATTCCTTCTTGAACTGCGATAGCGATCTATCAGGCGACCCGATACCCAGGCCGAACAATCTTCATGCTCAACCCACAGGTCAAAACAAACGGCACGACCATGGCGATGATCATCCCGATCACAAACATCGGGATGAACTGCGGAATGATCGAGATAAATCCGGGCAAACCGCCGACACCGATGGCCGAGGCCTGGACCTTGTTCATCGACAGGAAGATGCCCCCCAGCGCCGAGCCAATCAGTGCCGCGTAAAACGGAAACTTGTAGCGCAGGTTGACCCCGAACATCGCCGGTTCGGTGATGCCGAAATAGGCCGAAATCGCTGAGGTCGACGCCATGGACTTGTCCCGCGCATTACGGGTCATGTAGAACACCGCGAGCGCCGCGCTGCCTTGGGCGAGGTTGGACATGACGATCATCGGCCAGATGAAAGTACCGCCTTGGGTCGAGATCAGCTGCAAGTCGACCGCGAGAAACATGTGGTGCATGCCGGTGATCACCAAGGGGGCGTAAAGCAGGCCGAAGATCGCGCCGCCGACCATCGGCGCCAGATCAAACAGGGTGACCACACCTTCGGTGATGAGAATCCCCAGATGCCGGGTCACCGGGCCAATGACCGCCAGCGCCAGCACGCCGGTAACCACGATGGTGGTGATCGGCACCACCAGCAATTGCACCGCATTAGGCACTCTCGCCCGCAGCCATTTTTCGATGACGCTCATCACGTATGCCGCCAGCAGGATCGGCAGGATCTGCCCCTGATAACCGACCTTTTCGATCTGGAACAGACCGAGGATGTCGAAATACGGCAGGCTCTGGCCGTCGAGACCTGCGACTGCCTTGCCATAGTTCCAGGCATTGAGCAGATCGGGATGAACCAGCATCAGACCGAGCACAATGCCGAGGATTTCGCTGCCGCCAAACCGCTTGGCTGCTGACCAGCCCACTAGCGCAGGCAGGAACACGAACGAAGTGTTGGCCATCAGGTTGATCAGGCTCCAGAGCCCGTCAAGCTTGGGGTAAGCGTCCAGCAGGGTCTGGCCCTCGATGAACATGCCCTTGGCGCCGATCAGGTTGTTGATGCCCATCAGCAGGCCCGCGATGATCAACGCCGGCAGGATCGGCATGAACACGTCGGAAAACACCCGCACCAGACGCTGCATGGCGTTTATCTTGTCGGCGCTTTTCTGTTTAACGTCGGCGATTGTTGACGCGGCAAGACCGGTTTGATGGCGCAGCTCTGCGTAAACCTTCTCCACCTCGCCAGGACCGATGACCACCTGGAACAGGCCGCCGGTAAAGAATGAGCCTTTGACCAGGTCAATCTGGTTCAGCGTGGCGCTGTTGACCCGGCTCGGGTCCTTGAGGGCAAGGCGCAGGCGTGTGACGCAATGCGCGGCTTGCTCAAGGTTGTCGCTGCCACCGAGGCTTTGCAGCAGCTCGCTGACGATGTTCGGATAGTCGTGGCTCATGCTTGTTTTTCCGCTGTGGTTTTTTGTTATTGGCAGCACGCCGAAGCGAAAAGTACTCGTCTGTACGAGTTAAATCAACAACTCGTACAGACGAGTTTGAAATTGTTTACTTGTCACCCGACCGGCGGCGATTTTTCCCACCCTCTCAGACGATGAAAACCCAAACCCGCATGGACAAACCCCTACCCTGCCCTTAAGGTTCGAAACCTTGAGCACATTGCGGCACAGAGCCATCCCCATGAGTAAATACAACCAGATCTACAGCGATCTGCTTGCCAGCATCACGACCGAACGTCTGGAGCGCGGCGCCCGGTTGCCCTCCGAAACCGAACTGATGGACAGCTACCAGGCCAGTCGCGGCACCGTGCGCAAGGCCATCGAGCAATTACAGGAGCGCGGGTTCGCCCAGAAAGTCCACGGGAAAGGCACCTTTGTGTTGTCGACCGACCCGATCGAATTTCAGTTGGGCGGCATCGTCAGCTTTCAGGAAACCTATCCGCGACTGGGCAACAACGTCAGCACCGAAGTGGTCGAGTTCAGCCAGATCCCTCTCGAAGGTGCGCTGCTGGAACATATCAAGGCTGAAGAAGGCAGCCTGATCACGAGGATCAAACGCGTACGGCGGATCGATGGAAAACGAGTGATCCTCGACATCAACCATTTCGTCAGCGACGTGATCCCCGGACTATCGCGGGACATCGCCGAGCACTCGATCTACGCCTTCATCGAACAGACCCTGCAACTGCAAATTGCCTACGCCCAGCGAACCATCGAAGCCGTGCCCCGCAGCAAGGACGACCAGCAACACCTCGACCTCGACGGCCAGAGCCATGTGATCGTGGTCAGCAACCATACGTTTCTGCAGGACGGCCGGCAGTTCGAGTACACGGAATCACGGCACACCCTCGACAAGTTCTACTTTTCGGATGTGGCACGGCGCTGACCCTACAGGTTCTTGAATCGCGTTTGGGCATAACTATGTAGTGCACCTCCTGCATGGAAACGGGCAATCATCGCTGCCCATTTCTCAAGGAGCGAGAGCATGTCCACCGAACAAAACACCCCCGTATCAAGCAATGCCGCCGACCAGGAAACACTCAGACTCATCGCGCCGGTCGTGGTGACAGCCTGCCCCGGTTTGCAGGAAGAAGCCCATGCGGTCGCCAGTGAAATCCTGCAAAAACACGGCATCACCCACCTGGACCCGGATCAGGTCTGGTGGCATCGCTTCAACAATGTCTCGGCCAGCAGCACCAAGGCTTTTCTGGGTTGGGAGCACGCGCCCAAACCCAGTGAATCTTTAACCCTGACGCAACTGGTCATCCATCGATACCGCGTGACCGACCAGGACGACGCCCTCGAACTGGACAGCAATGGCGGTTTTTACACGGCGGATGCGAACGCCAGTATTTACAACGAAACCAATGAAGTGCGGATGTACCCCAGGCAGGTGCTCGCGGACCTGTGGGAGAAGAACCTCAGTCAACGCTACCTGGATAAGCTGAATGCGTTCTGGGCCAGCCATTTTGATGACTACCGCGCCCTGGCCAAATGTAACTACCTCAGCAAAGCCGTGGAGGCGCGGCAAAGCGGGCAACTCGAAGAGGAGGATTTCCAGACAGTCATCAGGGCCGTCATCGGTGGCGCGTCCTGGCCGATCACCTTGGCTACCCTGAAAGCGCAAACCGCTACGCCTGCGGATCTTCGTGTTTGCGCGCTGGATGTCGCAGGGCATGTCGCCACCGATATTCTGCGCATTGTTGAGCCCAACGGTCGGCAAATCACCTACGTTCCCGGCGCCGCAGAACCCTTCCACGTGCACCCGACATTGACGGACATGCATTGGTGGATGCTGTTGCAGATGAACGAAGAACACCCCCGAACCGAATTCATGACCCATTTCCCGCTGTCGGTTCGCAAGGAGGTCCACGACAATATCACCCCGCTGATGAACCAACTGGTCGGCACCTGGGGCAAGTACGACCACCATTTGATCAATCAAAAAGACATCACCATCAGCGGTGACGTGTTCACCTGGCAGAGCCGGGCCGTCCAGCACACGATGCTGGAAGAGGCTGACCTGACGCTGGTGAGCAATGGACAGATGCGTAAGCAGCTATGGCTGGGTTATCTCACCGCCGCACTGCACGTTTTCGGCCCGTTGGCGGTGCTTGGCTGGCCGATCGCATTGCCGGTGATCGGGGCCAGCATCGCGGCCATGGGTTTGAACACCGACAAAGCGGTGAATGGCAAAACAGCGGCAGAACGCAAGGCAGGCATCATCGGCACGGTGCTCGATGGCATCAATGTGCTGTTCAATCTCCCGCTGCTCAAAGAGGTCAGTGTGTTGGACGAAACCGGGGCTGCGGCTGAGGCGGCAGAAGCGGCCGAGATGGCGGACTTGAACAAGACGCTCGATCCAGAAGAAACCGTCGGCACGCAAGAACCGCAGGCGCCCGGCGAATCGGAGGAAGTCACCCTGCAACCTGGAGAGTTGCCGGGCGTGCCCGATGAAACCGCGCAAGCGTTTGATGTACCGGAGCACTGGCAAAGCAATGAAATCCTCGAAAGCTACCCGATGGCCACCAGCGGAAAATTCCAGGGTGTCTACACACTCGATTCACAACCCTCCAACGCCATCCTGATCAACGAGCAGGCTTACTTCGTGCGCTTCGAAGCAGACGCCAATGGTGGCGGAACATGGGCCATCATTGATCCGCAGAACCCGAATGCCTTTACGGGGTCGATTCCCGTACGCCTGAATGCCCAAGGTGAATGGGAGCTGGCGCCGAAAAGCGGGTTGATGGGTGGCGGCAAAGGCCCCAGCAAACTTGTTCCCGGCCCCTCCCGGCCCGCTGCCCCATTGCCGCCCAAAGTGAATGATCACGCACACTTGACCCGATACGATGCCCCTAACGGTCGCTCGTTGAACTTCCTGGCGCTGGGAAAACAGGAAACCCATATAAAAGTCGTCAACATGCCTGGTGGGCAAATCAGAGGGGTCTCCCCCTACGAAGAGTATGTCGCCGGACGCCGCACGGCACTGGCCAGGGATGCAATCGCATTCCAGAAACCCAAGGACTTTTTCGCCTCGCTGCCTCCCCGACCGGTCCAGCCCGTGATCACTCCATCCACGACGGTCACCGAACTCATCGAGAAGGTATTCGATGCATCACCGGGGCTGGTGGTCGGTGAAAGTCAGGATCGCATTGCCAGCATGCGCTTCCTGATCGAAAACATGCCGACGCTGGCCAGGAAAGGCGTCAAGACGATCTACATGCATCGTCTGCTCAACGACTTCAATCAAGTCGACCTGAACAACTTCGCCGAAACCGGAAATATGCATGGCATGCTGGAGATGTACCTGAAAAAGTTGCCAGGCGATCCTGCGGGACAGTTCACGCCGTTGGAGGTCGTCAAAACGGCCCAACAGAACGGCATTCAAATCCAGGCCACTGACTGCCTGGCGAGTTATCGTTATGAAGACTCGACCATGACCCTCAGAGCACAGCAATCCTTCAAGACCTACCTTACCCACACCATCATGCAGGCGACTCAAGCCCGCAACGGCGGCGGAAAATGGCTGGTACTCACCGACCAGGAGAGTACCAACACGTTCAGGGGAATGGCCGGCATCAGCGAAACGGAGGGTGGTATCGGTTTGCGCATAGAAGAAGTGCAACCCGATCAGAGACTGCACCTGGACATCGACCATGGTATCGAAGTAGGCCATGAGATTGCCGGGGGAACTGGCCCGATGCACGGTAATACCGACACCCTGTATGCCGACATCAGCCTGCAGATGCCGACGCCGTTCATTCAACGAACGCCCGAGCAGATCAATCAGCTGCTGTTCCGCCAAGGCATGTTCACCATTGAAAGGTCGGAAGACACCTTCTCGCTGATTCATCGCAGCCGCACTGGCCAGATTGTGCGAACGACAATCGAGCGAACGATGGATAGCGGCTTTCGGATCAACCGTCCGGCCTGGGCGGGTGTGCATCGGATCACCTACGCGAATCTGATCAGCCTTGCCCACGCACTCAACCGCATGGGCCTGACGCTGCAAGGGCGCCTGCCGGCTGTAACTGCCTGATACGCAAAGGCCCCGTGAATTCACATTCACGGGGCCTTTGAGGTGTTACAGGCGATCAGTCAGACCGGGATCATTCCCACTCGATGGTCGCTGGCGGCTTGCTCGACACGTCGTAAGTGACGCGGGAGATGCCTTCGATTTCATTGATGATGCGGCCGCTGACGGTTTCCAGCAGTTCATAAGGCAGGTGAGCCCAACGCGCAGTCATGAAGTCGATGGTTTCCACGGCACGCAGGGCCACGACCCAGGCGTAACGACGGCCATCGCCTACAACGCCAACCGATTTCACCGGCTGGAACACCACGAATGCCTGGCTGACTTTGTGGTACCAGTCGGCCTTGCGCAGTTCTTCGATGAAGATGTGGTCGGCGCGACGCAGCAGGTCGGCGTATTCCTTCTTCACTTCACCGAGGATCCGCACACCCAGGCCCGGGCCCGGGAACGGGTGACGGTAGACCATGTCGTACGGCAGGCCGAGTTCCAGGCCCAGACGACGGACTTCGTCCTTGAACAGCTCGCGCAGCGGTTCAACCAGCTTGAGGTTCATTTCTTCCGGCAGGCCGCCCACGTTGTGGTGCGACTTGATCACGTGCGCCTTGCCGCTTTTCGCGCCAGCCGACTCGATCACGTCCGGGTAGATGGTGCCTTGGGCGAGGTACTTGATGTTGTCCAGTTTGTTGGACTGAGCATCAAAGACGTCGATGAAGGTACGACCGATGATCTTGCGCTTCTTCTCTGGATCGCTTTCGCCAGCCAGGTTGTTCAGGAACTGGTCTTCAGCGTTGGCGCGGATCACCTTGACGCCCATGTTCTCGGCGAACATGGCCATCACTTGCTCGCCTTCGTGCAGACGCAGCAGGCCGTTGTCGACGAAGACGCAGGTCAGCTGGTCGCCGATGGCCTTGTGCAGCAGCGCGGCAACCACCGAGGAGTCAACGCCGCCGGACAGGCCGAGCAAGACGTTGTCGGTGCCAACCTGGGCGCGAACCTGGGCGATGGCGTCTTCAGCGATCTTCGACGGCGTCCACAGTGCTTCGCAGCCGCAGATCTCGAGGATGAAGCGCGACAGGATGCGGCCGCCCTGCTTGGTGTGGGTCACTTCCGGGTGGAACTGCACGCCGTAGTAACGCAGGTCATCGTTGAACATGCCGGCAATCGGGCAGCTCGGGGTGCTGGCCAGGATGTGGAAGTCCTGCGGCATTTTGGTGACCTTGTCACCGTGGCTCATCCACACGTCGAGGCCGAACAGGCCGTCGGCGTCGATGTGGTCTTCGATGCCGTCCAGCAGCTGGCTCTTGCCGACCACGTCGACACGGGCATAACCGAATTCACGCAGTTCGGAACCTTCGACCTTGCCACCCAGCTGTTCAGCCATGGTCTGCATGCCGTAGCAGATGCCGAAGACCGGCACGCCCAGGTCAAACACCGCTTGCGGGCAGCGAGGGCTGTTGGCTTCGTGCACGGACTCGGGACCGCCGGCGAGAATGACGCCTTTTGGAGCGAATTCGCGAATCGCTTCGTCGTCCATGTCGAACGGATGCAGTTCGCAGTACACGCCGATTTCACGCACGCGGCGGGCGATCAGCTGGGTGTACTGGGAACCGAAGTCGAGGATCAGGATGCGGTGGGCGTGAATGTCGAGGGCCATGAAGTCAGTCTCGTCTATGTAATTCAGAAACAACTCGGGGCTGAATCGAACAGCCCCGGGTTACTTAACGTTTTGCTTGAAGGCTCAACCTACGCGGTAGTTTGGCGCTTCTTTGGTGATCTGTACGTCATGAACGTGGGACTCGGCCATACCAGCGCCGGTGATCCGCACGAACTCAGGCTTGGTGCGCATTTCTTCGATGTCGGCACTGCCGGTGTAACCCATCGAGGAACGCAGGCCGCCCATCAGTTGATGGATGATCGCGCTCAGGGTGCCCTTGTACGGAACACGCCCTTCGATGCCTTCCGGAACCAGTTTCTCGGCGCCTGCCGAGGAGTCCTGGAAGTAACGATCGGAGGAACCTTGAGCCTGGGACATGGCGCCCAGCGAACCCATGCCACGGTAAGCCTTGTACGAACGCCCCTGGAACAGTTCGATCTCGCCTGGCGCTTCTTCGGTACCGGCGAACATCGAGCCCATCATCACGCAGGAAGCACCGGCTACGATGGCCTTGGACAGGTCACCGGAGAAACGGATGCCGCCGTCGGCGATCAACGGAACACCGGTGCCTTCAAGGGCGGCGGCGACGTTGGCGATGGCACTGATTTGCGGGACGCCGACACCGGCGACGATACGGGTGGTGCAGATCGAGCCAGGGCCGATACCGACCTTGACCGCATCGGCGCCAGCTTCGGCCAGGGCCTTGGCGGCAGCGCCGGTGGCGATGTTGCCGCCGATGACCTGCACTTCAGGGAAATTCTGTTTGACCCAGCGAACGCGGTCGATCACACCTTTGGAGTGACCGTGAGCGGTGTCGACCACCACCACGTCAACGCCGGCATTGACCAGCGCGGCAACGCGATCACCGGTGTCTTTACCGGTGCCGACCGCAGCGCCTACGCGCAGACGACCTTGATCGTCCTTGCTGGCCAGCGGGTAAGCCTTGGCTTTTTCGATGTCTTTGACGGTCATCATGCCTTTGAGGGCAAACTTGTCATCGACGATCAGGACTTTTTCCAGGCGGTGCTTGTGCAGCAACTCGCGGACTTCGTTCTTGTTGGCGCCTTCACGGACGGTGACCAGACGCTCTTTAGGCGTCATCACTTCACGTACGGTGGCTTCCAGACGGGTTTCGAAGCGCACGTCACGGGAAGTGACAATGCCGACCAGGTCGCCATCGTGCAGTACCGGAACGCCGGAGATATTGTGCATGCGGGTCAGTTCGAACAGATCACGGACCGTGGCGTCAGCCTCGATGGTGATCGGATCCTTGACGACGCCGGCTTCGAACTTCTTGACCTTGCGAACTTCGGCAGCTTGCTGCTCGATGGTCATGTTCTTGTGGATAATGCCGATGCCACCTTCCTGAGCCATGGCGATTGCCAGACGGGCTTCAGTAACGGTGTCCATGGCGGCAGAAACCAGAGGAATGTTCAGCTCGATGCCACGGGTAAGGCGGGTCTTGAGACTGACTTCGTTAGGAAGCACCTCGGAATAACCGGGCACTAGGAGAATGTCGTCGAATGTCAGAGCTTCTTGGCTGATACGCAGCATCGCGGGGGCTCCCGAGCGGGAAAATGGAAGCGCGCCATTATAGTCAGACACCCCCTCGGGTTCAATGTAAAACTCTGTCTATTATCGATGCGGTGATCGACGGGGGGTTGGAACGCAAATCCTGTAGGAGCGAGGCTCGCCCGCGAAGGTGTCATCACTGGCGCCAAAAGCTTCGCGGGCAAGCCTCGCTCCTACGGTTACGGCTTCACTTACAGTTCGACTTTCACCCAGCTCACGGGCTGATCCAGCCAATCGGCAAACTCATCGATAAAGCTCTGCTTGAACCCGGCCTCGGCCCAGTTGTTGAAAATGAACCCCAGGTTGGAAAACCCGCATTCCTGCAAGAACAGGAACCCGTTGATGTCATCTTCATGCCCGCATTCCGGACAGGTGAAGTTATCGGTACGCCCCGGCATCCAGTCTTCGAGGCTTTCGAACAGCGCCTCGCCGATTTCCTTGCGGCACTCGGCGCAACCCGCCTCCCCCAGAAAACCTTTGGCCGGCGTATAAATGCAGCGTTTGGTAATGATCTCCAGGCCATTGACCGGCTCGCCGAACGGCAGCGCATCCGGGTGCAGCACCACGGTGCGGGCACCATCGGCGATCGCGTGGCCCATGCGGTTGCCGGTGCGGCCGCAAGTGGTCAGCTCTTCCTTGATGATGTCCTTGCGCACCAGCCACCGCACGACCGCCCGGGCCCGGGGTTCATGTACCGGCAGCGTGGAGATTTTCGGGACGATGATGCTTTGGGAATTCATGGGTGCAAGCCTGCTGCGTCAAATGGATATTCTGCGGTGTGCCGTCCTACGCCTTCGCGGGCAAGCCTCGCTCCTACAGGTTCTGCACATGCCTTTGTAGGAGCGAGGCTTGCCCGCGAAGGCGTCCGAGCGGGCGGCAGCTTAATCCCTGACGAAATCCGGTCAAGTACTCAAATACCGCCCGATCAACGCAATCCCGCTGGCCAGCACCAACCAGGTCACCAGCCGCACAAACGCCTCGCGGGACAATCGCATGGTCAACCGCCGGCCGACCCACAACCCTAGCGCCATGGCCGGCAACAAACACAGCGCCAGTACCAACAAGGGTAGCTCGGCATACACACCCGCGACAGCAAACAGGCTCAGGCGCACCACGGTGCTGCAACTGATCAGCGCACTCTGGGTCGCTCGCGCCGCGTCTTTGGGCAACCGACTGTTCAAATAGATCGCATATAAAAAGCCGCCACTGCCAAACAACGCCCCGAACATCCCGCCCACCGTGCCCATCGGCACTGCCCAGGCGGCAGACAACTGTGTCGGTCGGGTTTTGACCCACAGGCTGTAAACCGCATAGACGCTGATAAACAGCCCCATCAACAGCAACAACACGTCGGATTTCAGGTTCAGCAGAAAGATAACCCCCAGCGTGCAACCCACCGCCATGCACGGCAACAGCCGCAGCAACTCAGGCCTGGCCACATCCCGTCGCGAGGGCAGCAGATTGCCGAACGCCGCGACAAAATCCAGCAGCACCAGCAACGGCACGATCTTCGACAGCGGCATGAACAAAATCAGAATCGGCCCCGCCACCAGTGCGGTGCCGAACCCGGCGATGCCAAACACGATGTACGCCAGGGCGATGGCCAGGCCGATCACCAACCAATCCGTCGCGCCGAATGGCCATTGGTGTAACAACTCCAGCACGTTCATCTGCACGCCTTTATCAAATACCTGTGATGACTTTAGCCAGCGCCGAGCCTTGCGACTAATATCTTCAAAGCCGACCTCTCATCTCAAAAAGGCATGACTCGTGCTTTCAACCCGTCAATTGCGTTACTTCGTGGAAATCGCCGAGTGCGGCAGCTTCAGTGCAGCCGCTGAGCGTTTGTTTGTTGCGCAGTCAGCCTTGAGCCGGCAGATCAAGGAAATGGAAACCCGCCTGCAAACCCCGCTGTTCGAACGCACGGCGCGCCAGCCGCGACTGACCGCCGCTGGGGAGGCGTTCTTGCCGCGCGCCAGAAACCTGCTGAACGAACTGACCAAGGCCAGTGAAATGGCCACCCAAGTGGGCAACGGGCAACTGGGCACCTTGCGCCTGAGTCACTCCAGCACCGTGCCCATGAGTGGTCGCCTGCTACGGGGTATCAGTGCTTATCTGGACCAGCAGGCCGGCGTATCCATGGAGATCGTCAAGCTGTCTTCCGAAGCGCAGCTTGAAGCGTTGGTCGACAATCGACTTGATGTCGGACTGCTGCGCCTGCCGGTGTTGCGCCAGCGTGAAGGCGTGCAGATTGTTCCTTTGTATAGCGAACGATTGCTGCTGGCCGTTCCACCCAATCATCGGCTGGTTGTGGATAAGTCCGCTCAGGGCATCGATCTGGCGCAGTTGAAGGATGAAGCCTTTATCTCCATCCCTCACCCGCAGCGCGGCGGTTTGAGTTATCTGTCCGCCGAGCTGTGCATGCGCCAGGGATTTTTCCCGAAGGCGGCGCGGGTGGTCTCGCGCAAAACCACGCAACTGCAATTGATCCAGGCCGGATTCGGCATCGCCCTGCTGCCGGAGTCGATGCAGGACATCGCGCCACCCGACATTCATTTTCTGCCCCTGGCCGACCCGGATTGCCACAGCACCGTCGCCCTCGCCTGCCGGCAGAATCCCACGGCGCTGATTCAACACTTCATAAATGTCTGCACAGACCATTGTGGGAGCGAGCCTGCTCGCGATAGCGGTTTAACATTCAATAGCACTGTCGACTGACACACTGCCATCGCGAGCAGGCTCGCTCCTATAGGGGATCGTGCATTCGGTTGGAGAATGCCTTTATCATGCGCCCCATGATTAAAGATCCCTTTGCAAGACTCGGCCTGGACCGTGAAGTCCTGACTGTCAGCCAGCTCAACGGCCGCGCGCGGGTGTTGCTCGAAGACGTGTTCAGCAATATCTGGGTCGAAGGCGAAATCTCCAACCTCGCACGCCCGGCGTCCGGCCACGTGTATTTCACCCTCAAGGACAGCGGCGCCCAAGTACGTTGCGCGCTGTTTCGGCAGAACGCGGCGCGGGTTCGTCAGGCGCTGAAGGACGGCCTGGCGGTCAAGGTGCGCGGCAAGGTTTCGCTGTTCGAAGGCCGTGGCGACTATCAGCTGATTCTCGACACCGTCGAGCCGGCCGGTGACGGTGCGCTGCGCCTGGCCTTCGATGCCTTGAAGGAAAAACTCAGCGCCGAAGGCCTGTTCAGCGCCGAGCGCAAAGTGCCGCTGCCGGCGCATCCGCAGCGCATCGGCATCATCAGTTCGCCGACCGGCGCGGTGATCCGCGACATCATCAGCGTGTTCCGCCGTCGCGCACCGCAGATCCAGCTGACGCTGATCCCCACTGCCGTGCAGGGCCGCGAAGCGACCGCGCAGATTGTCCGCGCGTTGAAACTGGCGGACGCCCGTGGTTTCGATGCATTGATCCTGGCCCGTGGTGGCGGCTCGCTGGAAGACCTCTGGTGCTTCAACGAAGAAGCCGTGGCCCGCGCCGTGGATGCTTGCGTGACGCCGATTGTCAGCGCCGTCGGCCATGAAACCGATGTATCCATCAGTGATTTTGTGGCCGACGTTCGCGCCCCGACGCCGTCCGCCGCCGCTGAACTGCTGGCGCCGGACTCCAGCGACCTGGTGCGTCAGGTCGAAAGCCTGCACCGCCGGCTGGTGATGCGCATGCGCGACCGTTTGATGCGTGATCGCCTGCGCCTGGAAGGCATCTCTCGTCGCTTGCGCCATCCCGGTGAACGTCTGCGCCAACAGGCGCAACGTCTGGATGATCTGGACATGCGCATGCGCCGCGCCTTCGAACGCAGCCTCAATACCCGTCGCGAACGGCTGATCCGCCTGGAAACCCGCCTCGCCGGGCAACATCCGGGGCGGCAACTGGCGATGTTGCGTCAGCGCCTCGACAGCCTCGCCGAACGCCTGCCCCGGGCCATGCGCGAAGGGCTCAAATCCCGTCGTCTGCAACTGCAAAGCCAGGTGCAGACCCTCCACGTGGTCAGCCCTTTAGCGACCCTCGGCCGTGGCTACAGCATTTTGCTGGACGAGCGCGGCAACGCGATCCGCAACGCCGCGCAAACCCACAACGGCCAGCGCCTGAAAGCCAAACTGGGTGAAGGCGAACTGCAAGTGCGGGTCGAAGACAATCACCTGACGCCTGTCACCCTTTCTTTACTGGATTGATCCATGCCGCGTTTTTTAGCTTCGCTGCTGTTGCTGTGCCTGACCTTCAACGCCCACGCTGACAGCTACATCACCCGCCTGTTGAACAAACCGGTTCCGGGGGGCGTGGCGGTGGTGGATCTGGGCAGCTCTGCCCAAGCGCCGAAAGCCAGTTATCAGGGCAAACCGGTGCTGGTGGTCAAGGAACAGGACAATTGGCTGGCGATTGTCGGTGTGCCGTTGACCGTCAAACCGGGCGCGCAGACCATCAGCAGCGGCGGCCGCAACCTGAGTTTCACCGTTGGCAACAAGAAGTATCCGGAACAGCGCATCACGTTGAAAAACACTCAACAGGTCAATCCTGACCCGGACAATCTCAAGCGCATCGAGCGCGAACTGGCCGAGCAGATTGCCGCTTACCGCACGTTCAGCCCGAATACGCCGAGCAACCTGCTGCTGGACAAACCGGTCAACGGCCCGCTGTCGAGCAAGTTCGGCGTGCGCCGTTTCTTCAATGGTGAAGAGCGCAATCCCCACTCAGGCCTGGATTTCGCCGTGGGCGCCGGCACGCCGATCAAGACCCCGGCAGCGGGCAAGGTGATTTTGATCGGTAACTACTTCTTTAACGGCAACACAGTGTTTGTCGACCATGGGCAGGGCTTTATCAGCATGTTCTGTCACATGTCGAAGATCGATGTGAAGGTGGGGCAGCAGCTGGCTCGCGGTGCCGTAGTGGGCAAAGTGGGCTCGACTGGACGGGCGACCGGGCCGCACATGCACTGGAATGTCAGCCTGAATGATGCGCGGGTGGATCCGGCGATTTTCATAGGCGCGTTTCAACCCTGAACAGTCGGTGAGACTACCGGCCTCTTCGCGGGCAAGCCTCGCTCCTACAGTAATCGCGTGATTTCCTGTGGGAGCGGGCTTGCCCGCGAAGGCGGTATCACTGACGCCGCCTATTCCGCGTCCAGGTCCTCTATCCCATGGACCTCTCGATCCGCCAGGCAGTGTTTGACCCACTCCTGCGTCTCGACTGAAAACCAGCTCAACTCCTCTGCCGTGATCAATTCCCGCGCGCACAACCCAAGCAAGTGCGAGCGGGCTTCATGACGCGAAAACCTGAAAACACCAAACGCCCAGTACAGTTCCTTTTGCCCGGCTTTCAGCAGCTCCTCGCTGGCATCTATTCGTTCGTAGGGCGCGTTGCTCTTATCCAGCAGCGTTTTTTCGACATCCGACAAAATCCGCTCGCACATCCGTTCATGTGCCACCGGTCGTAACACGCAATACTGCTTCCAGTCAGACTCGTTCATCGCCGACTCCTGAATGCCAGTCGAGGCTTTAAGAATAGCCCGACTGTCAGCGCCCGGCGCTCAAACCATCAATTGCGCATAGCTTGAAGCTCGCGCAAAAAACCAAACAATCACGGGGACTCACAGCAATAAAATCTCGATAAATACGCGCAAGCGAGTATTCCTCTCAATTTTTTTCGACTGCTTGCCATCCTTCACCCTCGCGGTTAGGGTTGAAGACATGAAAACCTCTCACACCCTCATTCAGCTTCGCCAGCACCGCAGCCTGTGCCTCGTCAGCGCACGACTGCCGGGCTGAATCGCGACGCCTCGTTTTACGCTTTTCCCCAAGAACTTTTGATCCACCGGCAGGCCGCCTTTTTTCGGCCCACACAATAAGGATTTCCCGATGAGCATGCTCAAAGACCCGTCTTCGAAATACCGCGCGTTCCCGACCATCGACATTCCGGACCGCACCTGGCCGTCGAAGACCATCACCGCCGCGCCGATCTGGTGCAGCTCCGACCTGCGCGACGGCAACCAGTCGCTGATCGAGCCGATGGACGCGGTCAAGAAGCTGCGTTTCTGGAAAACCCTCGTACAGGTTGGCGTGAAAGAAATCGAAGCGTCCTTCCCGGCCGCGTCGCAAACCGACTTCGACTTCGTGCGTACCCTGATCGAAGGCAACCACATCCCGGACGACACCACCATTCAGGTGCTGACCCAGGGCCGTGAAGACCTGATCGAGCGCACCTTCGAATCCCTGCGCGGGGCGAAGAAAGCCATCGTTCACCTGTACAACGCGACCTCCCCTTCCTTCCGCCGCATTGTCTTCAACCAGGACAAGGACGGGATCAAGGCCATCGCCGTGAACGCCGCCAAGCTGTTCGTCAAATACGCTGCCCAGCAGCCGGACACGCAGTGGACCTTCGAATACTCGCCGGAAACCTTCAGCGCCACCGAGCTGGAGTTCGCCAAGGAAGTCTGCGACGCGGTCATCGAAGTCTGGAACCCGACGCCTGAGCACAAGGTGATCCTCAACCTGCCGGCCACCGTCGAATGCGCGACCCCGAACATCTATGCCGACCAGATCGAATGGTTCGGCCGCCACATCAACCGTCGTGACAGCGTGATCATCAGCCTGCACACCCACAACGACCGTGGCACCGGCGTGGCCGCCACCGAGTTGGGCCTGATGGCGGGTGCGGATCGTGTCGAAGGCTGCCTGTTCGGCAACGGCGAGCGTACCGGCAACGTCGACCTGGTCACCGTGGCACTGAACCTCTACACCCAGGGCATCCACCCTGAGCTCGATTTCTCGGACATCGACGGCGTGCGCAAAGTCGTCGAAGAATGCAACCAGATCCAGGTGCACCCGCGTCACCCGTACGTCGGCGACCTGGTTCACACCGCGTTCTCCGGCTCCCACCAGGATGCGATCCGCAAGGGCTTCGCCCAGCAGAAACCGGACGCCCTGTGGGAAGTGCCGTACTTGCCGATCGACCCGGCCGACATCGGCCGCAGCTACGAGGCGGTGATCCGCGTCAACAGCCAGTCGGGCAAGGGCGGTATCGCTTACCTGCTGGAACAGGAATACGGCATCAGCTTGCCGCGCCGCATGCAGATCGAGTTCAGCCAGGTCGTGCAGCGTGAAACCGATCGCCTGGGCCTCGAAATGACCGCCCAGCAGATCCACGCGTTGCTGCACAGCGAGTACTTGCAGGCCAACACCCCGTACGCGCTGGTCAGCCATCGCCTGCAGGAAGAAAACGGTCACAGCGCCGTGGAAGTGGAAGTCTCCGGCAAGGGCCAGGGCGAAACCAACCTGCACTGGCGTGGCAAAGGCAACGGCGCGCTGGAAGCGCTGGTGGCCGGTCTGCCGATTCCGGTGGAGATCATGGACTACAACGAGCACGCCATAGGTGCGGGCACCAACGCCAAGGCCGCGGCCTACATCGAACTGCGTGTGGAAGGCCAACGTGCGGTGCACGGCGTGGGCATCGATGAAAACATCACCACCGCCAGCTTCAAGGCCCTGTTCAGCGCGCTGAACCGCTCGTTGAGCCAGCCGGAAGCGAAAGCGGCGTAAGCCTTCGCTGCAATGCAAAAGGCCCCAAGGTGCGAACCTTGGGGCCTTTTTGTTTGCCGGCAATATTTATGTTCTCTGTCCCGGCCCCATCGCCAGCAAGCTGGCTCCTACAGAGGACCGCGTCGGTCAGAACAACTCGGTCAACTGTAGGAGCCGGCTTGCCGGCGATGGGGCCCTGTCAGGCAGCAAAAATCTCAGGTGAACTCAAATGTGTCCGCATCCAGATTCGCCGGAAACCGCGTGCGATAAGCCGCCAGTTCCGCCGCATCCAGAACAACCTGAAACACCCCATCCGCCTCACCGGCACTGAGCAATGTCTCGCCCTGAAAATCCAGGACCTGACTGTCGCCGGTGTACGCAAAGCCTTTCCCGTCAGTGCCGATGCGATTCACCGCCGCCACGTAGCACAGGTTTTCGATTGCCCGCGCCGGCAGCAAACGGTTCCAGTGCTGGCGCCGCGCACCCGGCCAGTTGGCGGTGTACAGCAACAGATCTGTGTCCTGGGCATCGCGGCTCCACACCGGGAAACGCAGGTCGTAGCAAATCAGCGGTCGGACGCGCCAGCCTTTGAGCTCGAACTGCACCTGGCGCTCGCCCGGTGTGTAGTGATTGTGCTCGCCCGCCATACGGAACAAGTGGCGCTTGTCGTAATGCCAGACTTCGCCATCCGGCCGCGCCCACAACAGGCGATTGCGATGGCTGCCATCAGTGGCCTGAACGATGATGCTGCCGGTGATCACCGCATCGAGTTTTGCCGCCTGGGCGCGCAGCCATTTGCTGGTGGGACCGTTTTCCGCCTCGGCAAGCGTCTCGGACTCCATGGAAAAACCGGTGGTGAACATCTCCGGCAGGATGATCAGGTCCGCGCCGCGAGCCTGTTCCAGCAGTTGCTCGAAATGCTCCAGATTGGCCTGGCGGTCGTGCCAGGCCAGGGTTGTCTGGATCAGCGCGATGGTCAGATTCGGCAATGCACTCAGATCACGCATAGTTTTGCCGCTGCTTCACGCAGGGTCTCCTCGCGTTTGGCGAAGCACAGGCGCACCAGGCGCTGGCCTTCGGGTGGCGTCTGGTAGAACACCGAGATCGGGATGCTCGCCACGCCGTGTTCGCGGGTCATCCACAGCGCCATCTCGACATCGTTGAGGTCGGGACGGATCTGCGAGTAATCGACCAACTGGAAATAGGTGCCGGTGACGCGGGTGAAACTGAAACGCGATGGCGTCAGCAAGTCGCAGAACAGATCGCGCTTGGCCTGGTAGAAGCCCGGCAGTTCTTCTATGTGTTCCGGGTGTTCGGCCATGAAGTCGGCCAAGGCGTATTGCAAGGGGGTTACGCCGCAAAAATTGACGTACTGGTGCACCTTGCGCAGCTCTGCCGACAAGGCCGGTGGCGCGACCACGTAGCCGGTTTTCCAGCCGGTGACATGGTACGTCTTGCCGAAGGAGCTGACCACGAAGGCGCGCTGATACAGCTCTTCATGGGCCAGCACACTGACATGGGGCACACCGTCGTAGACCAGGTGCTCGTAGACCTCATCGCTGATCACATAGATGTCGCGGTCACGGATCAACGCCGCCAGTTGGTCCAGCTCGGCACGGTTGATCAGTGCGCCGCTGGGATTGTGCGGGGTATTGAGGATGATCATCCGCGTGCGCGGACTCAGCGCCTGGGCGAGCTTTTCGAAATCGATGCTGAAGTCGTCCAGCCCCAGTTGCACGTGAACGCAACGGCCACCGGCCAGCTGGACCGAGGGCTCGTAACTGTCATAGGCCGGATCAAACACGATGACTTCGTCACCGTTGTGGATAACGGCCTGAATGGCGCAAAAAATCGCCTCAGTCGCACCGGGAGTCACGGTCACTTCGCTGTCCGCATCGACGGTGACGCCATAGCTGCGGGCAATTTTCGCCACGATCTGCTGACGCAGTACCGGCAGGCCGGTCATCGGCGAGTACTGGTTATGGCCATTGGCAATGTGCCGACCCACCGCATCGCACAAGGCTTGCGGGGCATCGAAATCGGGAAAACCCTGTGACAGGTTGATCGCCCCGGTTTGCGCCGCGAGCTGAGACATCTGCGTGAAGATAGTGATGCCGACATTCGGCAGCTTACTGGTGATCATCGGTGATTCCCTGCTCTACACCCGGCTCTAACGGCGGCGCGGGAGAGCCCGAGGATAGCCAAACGGCGCCCATAAAAAAAGGGCGCCAGTGGCGCCCTTCTTCTCGAACCCGATCCCGTAGGAGCGAGCGGTGCGGCGACCCGACTTGCCCGCGAACGCAACACCGCGGTGTATCAGATACACCGCGTTATCGTTCTTCGCGGGCAAGCCTCGCTCCTACAGAGGCGAGCCAGCCTTGAATCAGCGCTTGTCGCGGCGCTTTTTGTCGGCTTTCTTGTGGTGCGACATCAAGCGACGCTTCTTGTTGACCTGACGATCAGTGAGCGAGTTCTTGTTGCCTTCGTACGGGTTCTCGCCGCCCTTGAACTCGATGCGGATCGGCGTACCGACCAGCTTCAAGACACGACGGTAAGTGTTTTCCAGGTAACGCACGTAAGACTTCGGCACCTTCTCGATCTGGTTACCGTGAATCACGATGATCGGCGGGTTGGCACCACCCAAGTGCGCATAACGCAGCTTGATCCGGCGGTTGTTGACCATCGGTGGCGCGTGCTCGCCAACCGCATCTTCCAGGATCTGGGTCAGGCGGTTGGTCGGCCAGCGGGTGACCGCGGACTTGAACGAGTTCTGTACGGAAGCGTAGAGGTTGCCCACGCCCGTGCCGTGCAGTGCCGAGATGAAGTGAATGTCGGCGTAGTCAACGAAGAACAGTCGACGTTGCAGCTCGACCTTCACGAAGTCACGCTCGCTCGGCGTCATGCCGTCCCACTTGTTGATCGCGATAACCAGCGCACGACCCGACTCAATGGCGAAGCCCAGCAGGTTGAGGTCGTGGTCCACCACGCCTTCGCGGGCGTCCATCACGAAGATCACCACGTTGGCGTCTTTGATCGCTTGCAGGGTTTTGACCACGGAGAATTTTTCGACTTCTTCGTGGATCTTACCGCGCTTGCGCACACCGGCGGTGTCGATCAGCGTGTACTTCTCGTCGTTACGCTCGAACGGGATGTAGATACTGTCGCGGGTAGTGCCGGGTTGGTCATACACGATAACCCGGTCTTCACCGAGCATGCGGTTGACCAGGGTCGACTTGCCGACGTTCGGGCGGCCGATGATGGCGATCTTGATCCCGTCTTTTTCGCTTGGGCCAGGAATGCGCTTGGCTTCCTCGCCTTCGGCAACGTCCTCTTCCTCGCCTTCTTCCAGCTCTTCTTCGTCTTTCGGGAAGTCGCTCAGGGCGATTTCCAGCATCTGGGTGATGCCACGACCATGAGCACCGGCGATCGGGATCGCGTGGCCCATGCCCAACGGGGCGAATTCGGCGCGGGCCATTTCAGGGTCGATGTTGTCGACCTTGTTGGCAACCACGTACGAACGCTTGTTACGTTTGCGCAAATGCTCGGCGATCATCTGGTCGGCGGCGGTGAAACCGGCCTTGGCATCTACCAGGAACAGAACGACATCGGCTTCTTCAATGGCCAGCAGCGACTGCTCGGCCATTTTTTCGTCCATACCGTGCTCGTCACCGGAGATACCGCCGGTGTCGACCAGAATGTAGGAACGCCCTTGCCACTTGGCCTCACCGTATTGGCGATCACGGGTCAGACCGGACAAGTCGCCGACGATGGCGTCGCGAGTCCTGGTCAGGCGGTTGAACAAGGTGGACTTGCCGACGTTCGGTCGGCCCACCAGGGCGATTACGGGAACCATGCGGCTCTCCACTTCGTTATTTCAGAAAATACAAAAGCCGCTGCGAGGCAGCGGCTGGTGCTCGGGGCAGCGTTTGAGAACGCTGCGAGCCCCGCAGAACGGGGCCGCTTGGGGGTTAACCCCAAGCATAGTCAAAACATTACTTGATGGTCAGGGCTTCCAGTTTGCCGCTGTTGCCATAAAGATAAATCGTGTCACCCACCACCAGCGGACGCGCACGCAGGCCGTCGCTGTCGATGCGTTCGCGGCCGACAAAACGACCGTCCACCTGGCTCAGCAGGTGCACATAGCCTTCCATGTCACCGACTGCAACATAGCTGGAGAACACTTCTGGAGCCGACAGTTGACGGCGAGCCAGGGAGTCGTTGCTCCACAAAGCTGTGGTGGAACGCTCGTCAACGCCTTCAACGGTGCCCGAAGCCAGGCTCACGTACACAGTGCCGAAGCCCTGCGCAACGCCGGCATAGCTGGAAGCATCACGCTGCCAGAGCTGACGACCGCTTTCCAGGTCCAGTGCCGCAACGCGACCCTGATAGCTGGCGACGTACAAGGTACCGCCGGACAGCAGCAGGCCACCGTCGATATCGACAACGCGCTCCAGTTCCGAACGACCTTGTGGGATCGCAACCCGCTGTTCCCACACCGGCACGCCGTTGGAGATATCGAGCGCAACCACTTTACCGGTCGACAGGCCAGCCACCGCGAGGCGGTTGGTCACGATCGGCGCACTGGTGCCACGCAGGGTCAGGACTGCAGGCGTGCTGTCATACAACCAGCGCTGGTTGCCGGTGGAGGCATCCAGACCGATCAGACGATCATCCTGAGTCTGAACGACCACCACGTCACCGTTGTTGGCCGGTGGCGCGAGAACTTCGCTGGACACGCGAGCGCGCCATTTCTCTTCACCGTTGGTGGCGTCCATCGCAACGATTTCGCCCTTGGTCGTACCGATCACGAGCAGGCCATAACCTACGCCAACGGCGCCGGAAACAGGCAGTTCGAGGTCTTTCTTCCATTTGACGTCGCCATTGCTGCGATCCATCGCCATCACCACGCCAGTGACGTCGGCGGCATAGATGGTATCGCCATCGATCGCCGGAACCAGCATGTTGTAGGTTTCGCCCTGACCGTCACCGATCGAACGACTCCACTGCTTTTGCAGGACCACTTCTTCTTTGAAGTCGACCAGCTCGGCAGGCGGCAATTCTTTTTTGCTGTTGCTGCTGCAACCCGCGGCCAAAACGGCCAGAGCCAGCAATGCTGCATGTTTCCAACGGATCACGTCACGCATCCCCTTTGGCCAGATCGTCCAACTTGATTTGTAGGCCACCGACTGCCGCTTCATCCGACAGTGCCGCCTTGGCTTTTTGATACGCAGCGTGCGCTTCGTCGGTGCGACCCAACTGCACCAGCAGGTCGCCCTTGAGTTCTTCGCGGGTGGCGAGGAATGCTTTATCGGCATCGCCTTCGAGCAGTTTCAGGGCTTCATCGACCTTGTTCTGCGCGGCCAGTACCTGCGCCAGGCGCTGACGGGCGATTTCGCCCAGTGCCGGGTTGGCCGGTTTGGCAACGATGGCTTTCAGCTCGGTGGCAGCGTCGTCCAGCTTGCCGCTGTCGACCGCGACTTTCGCCACGAACAGGCTGCCGTATTGCGCGTAGGCGCTGCCGCCAAATTCGCTGTTGAGCTTGCCGGCCAGGTCCGAAACACGGGCGGCATCAGGCTTGCCGTTGGGCGTCAGCGTGGTTTCGAGCAATTGCTGATAGAGCATCGAGGCGCCTTGCGACTGATTGCTCTGATACTTTTGAAAGGCCTGCCAGCCGAACACGATGACCAGCGCCAACAGGCCGCCAGTGACCAGGGGCTTGCCGTTGCGTGTCCACCAGTCCTTCAAATCCGCCAGCTGTTCGTCTTCGGTACTCGACACCCCAATACTCCTTAATCGCTAAATCGGCTGTTTATGACAGCTTCAACCCTGCACGACGCAGGTGGCCAGGTGTGCAGCAAGCGCATCCCAGGCAATGCTTTGTTGTTCGCCCTGGCCACGCAGGGGTTTGAAACCTACCACTTGCTGGGCCATTTCGTCGTCACCGAGGATCAGCGCGTACAGCGCACCGCTCTTGTCGGCCTTCTTGAATTGACTTTTGAAGCTGCCGGCGCCGGCATTGATCTGCAGACGCAGGTTGGGCAACTGATCGCGCACCTTCTCGCTCAACGTCAGGGCCGCCAGCTCGGCAGCCTCGCCGAATGCGCAGAGATAGACGTCGACCTGACGGGAGATCTCTTCCGGGATCTGCTCCAGGGTTTCAAGCAGCAGCACCAGGCGCTCGATGCCCATGGCGAAACCAACGCCCGGGGTCGGCTTGCCGCCCATCTGTTCCACCAGACCGTCGTAGCGGCCGCCGGCACACACGGTGCCTTGAGCGCCCAACTTGTCGGTGACCCACTCGAAAACCGTCTTGCTGTAGTAATCCAGCCCGCGTACCAGCTTCGGGTTGATCACGTAAGGAATACCGGCGGCGTCCAGGCGAGCCTTGAGGCCCTCGAAGTGCACGCGGGATTCGTCGTCGAGGTAGTCGGCCATTTTCGGCGCGTCGACCAGGATCGCTTGAGTGTCGGCGTTCTTGGTGTCCAGAACGCGCAACGGGTTGGTCTTCAGACGGCGCTGGCTGTCTTCGTCGAGCTTGTCCAGGTGAGCGGACAGGAACTCGACCAGCGCTTCGCGATAACGACCACGGGATTCGCTGGTGCCCAGGCTGTTGAGTTCGAGCTTGACCGCATCACGGATGCCCAGCTCGCCCCACAGGCGCCAGGTCAGCACGATCAGCTCGGCGTCGATGTCCGGACCGTCGAGGTTGAACACTTCGACACCGATCTGGTGGAACTGGCGATAACGGCCTTTCTGCGGACGTTCGTGGCGGAACATCGGGCCGATGTACCAGAGTTTCTGCACCTGGCCGCCGCCAGTGATGCCGTGCTCGAGCACCGCACGCACGCAGGCCGCCGTGCCTTCAGGGCGCAGGGTCAGCGAATCACCGTTACGGTCTTCGAAGGTGTACATCTCTTTTTCGACGATGTCGGTCACTTCACCGATCGAGCGCTTGAACAGCTCGGTGAACTCGACGATCGGCATGCGGATCTGCTTGTAACCGTAGTTATCCAGCAGACGCGAAACGGTGCCCTCGAAATGACGCCACAGGGGAGTCTGTTCGGGCAGGATGTCGTTCATGCCACGAATGGCTTGCAGAGACTTGCTCACTTTAAATCCTTAAATTCGTTCGATCAGCCGCGAGCGATTACAGCTGCGTCAGCTTCGACCTTCTCGGCCGCTTTCTGGCGGATCAAGCGTTCAAGCTCATCCACCAGATTGTCATTCGTCAGTTTCTGCGACGGCTTGCCGTCGATGTAAATCAGGTTTGGCGTGCCGCCGGTCAAGCCGATATGGGCTTCCTTGGCTTCGCCTGGCCCGTTGACCACGCAACCGATGACCGCGACATCCAGCGGCACCAGCAGATCTTCAAGGCGCCCTTCCAGCTCGTTCATGGTCTTGACCACATCGAAGTTCTGCCGCGAGCAGCTCGGGCAGGCGATGAAGTTGATGCCACGGGAACGCAGGTGCAGGGATTTGAGAATGTCGTAGCCGACTTTCACTTCCTCGACCGGGTCGGCCGCCAACGAGATGCGGATAGTATCGCCAATCCCTTCGGCGAGCAGCATACCGAGGCCCACGGCGGATTTCACTGTGCCTGAACGCAAACCACCGGCTTCGGTGATGCCCAAGTGCAGCGGCTGGACAATTTCCTTGGCCAGCAAGCGGTAAGCGGCGACGGCCATGAACACGTCGGAGGCTTTCACGCTGACCTTGAAGTCCTGGAAGTTCAGGCGTTCAAGGTGCTCGACGTGACGCAAGGCGGATTCGACCAGCGCGGCCGGGGTCGGCTCGCCGTATTTCTTTTGCAGGTCTTTTTCCAGGGAACCTGCGTTGACGCCGATGCGGATCGGAATCCCGCGATCACGGGCGGCATCGACCACCGCACGCACGCGGTCTTCACGACCGATGTTGCCCGGGTTGATCCGCAGGCAATCAACGCCCAGTTCGGCTACGCGCAAAGCGATCTTGTAGTCGAAGTGGATGTCGGCCACCAACGGTACTTTGACCAGTTGCTTGATCTTGCCGAAGGCTTCGGCGGCGTCCATGTCCGGCACGGAAACCCGCACGATATCAACGCCAGCGGCTTCCAGACGATTGATCTGGGCAACGGTGGCGGCAACGTCATTGGTGTCGCTGTTGGTCATGCTCTGCACAGCGATGGGCGCATCGCCGCCAACAGGCACGTTACCGACCCAGATTTTCCGGGATTCGCGACGCTTGATTGGAGATTCGCCGTGCATGACTTATTGACCCAACTTCAGGCGAGCAGTCTCGCCACTGGTGAATGGAGCGACATCAACCACCTGACCGTTGTAGCTGACCTGCGCGCCACGGGCGAAGCCCAGACGCACGGCAAACGGCGGCTTACCACTGAGGGAAACGGTTTCGCCTTTGCGCTTGAGACCACTGAGCAGCACTTTGCCAGTGCCGTCGGTGACTTGTGTCCAGCAATCAGCGGTGAATTGCAGTTGAACCTGGCCTTGGCCAGCAACCGGAGCAGCCGGAGCAGGAATGGTCGGCGTTACCGAGGCGGTTGCAGGCGGGGTCGACACAACCGGAGCCGTCGGGGCCGCAGGCACGACAACTGGCGCGGTGCTGTGCGCCGGGGCAACGGGGGCCGGAGCAACCGGCGCGGTGTTATGTGTCGGTGCAACTGGCGCCGGTGCGGCCGGAGCGACCACAGGCGTAGTCGGCTCAGCTTCAGCCGGCGCTTCAGTCGAAGTCTCGGCTTGCGGCAATGCGAGTGCGGTCGAGCCTTCAGCCTGACCTTCCGCGACAGCCTGGTCTTCCGGCTCGTCCAGCGGGTGGATCTGGGTGGTGCCGTCGGCGCCTTCGACTTCAACGTGCTCCGGGCTCAGGCTGATCAGGTCCTTGGTGCGCAGTGAGGTTTGATCCTGCCACCAGATGAAACCGCCGCCGATCACCGCGATCAGCAACAGCAGGCTGACGATTCGCAAAATAGTGTGGGAAACCCGAACCGGCTCTTCGATGCGCCCCAGGCTGTGGACGTTGGCGCCCTGGGAGTCGGTACCGGTGGATTGGTCGAATTGCTGAACCAGAACGGTCTGGTCCATGCCGAGCAATTTGGCGTAGGCGCGAATATAACCGCGGGCAAAGGTATGCCCCGGCAGCTTGTCGAATGCGCCGGCTTCCAGATTACTCAGGGAATTAACGGTGAGGTTGAGCTTGAGGGCCACTTCGGCCAGCGACCAGCCATTGCTTTCGCGGGCCTGGCGCAAAGTCTCACCGGGGTTAACGCGATTCGCTGCTACAACTTCGGGATGCGCCGCTTTCATCATTGCTCCGACAGGTATTGCTGATATTCCGGCGTACCGGGATAGAGTCGTTTTAGTTGCAGGCCATAACTGGCTGCCTTGTCGCGATCTTCGAACACTTTTGCCAGCCGAACGCCGAGCAATAGACTACGTGCATTTTGCTCGGTGAGCAGGCTAAAACGGTCGTAATAGTCACGCGCGGGCACATAATGCCTGTCTTCGTAAGACAACTCAGCCATTTCCAGCAATGCACGGGGTTGCTGACGGTTCAAACGCAAAGCTTTTTCCAGCTGCTGCTGGGCCAGATCACGCTGACCAAGCCTGGAAGCGGTCATGCCCAGGTTCTCGAACACTCGCGAACGCTCAGGATACAGGGTATCGGCAGCGGCTTGCTCGAAGCGCTCGTAAGCCTCTTTGTAACGTTTCTGTTCGAAAAGAAAACTGCCGTAATTATTCAGGATACGGGCATCGTTGGGGCGGGAAGATAGCGCCTTGCGAAAGTGCTCATCCGCCAGCTCCGGCTCCATCTCGGCCTGAAACACCAGACCCAATGCGGCATTGGCGTCAGGATCCGAACCGTCCAGCTCCAAGGCCTTTTTCAGCGGGATCTTGGCGCGTTCGGTCATGCCTTGCTGCAAATAGCCCAAGCCCAGTTGCACGTAGGCAACTCGCGCTTCATCGCGGCCCTTGCTGGTCTTCATCGGATTGAAATCGCCCGACAGGACGCAGCCAGTACAAAGACTGGCCAACAGCAAAAGCAGCGCAAAGCGCAGGGACATAGAGATCCTCTCTTGAATTATTTCGCAGCGTTCGAAGCCATATCGTTGTCGGCGCTCAACTCGCGCACGGCGATATAACGTTCACTGCGACGGGTGCGATCCAGCACCTGCCCTACCAATTGGCCACACGCGGCATCGATGTCTTCACCGCGAGTGGTGCGCACGGTGACATTGAAACCTGCATGGTGAAGCTGATCCTGGAAACGACGAATCGCATTGTTGCTCGGACGCTCGTAACCGGAATGCGGGAACGGGTTGAACGGAATCAGGTTGATCTTGCACGGGATGTTCTTGAGCAGCTCGATCATCTCAACGGCATGTTCAACCTTGTCGTTGATGTCCTTGAGCAAGGTGTACTCGATGGTCAGCACGCGTTTTTCGCCCAGGGACGACATGTAGCGCTGGCACGACTCGAGCAGCATCTTAAGCGGATATTTCTTGTTGATCGGCACCAATTGGTTACGCAATGCGTCATTCGGTGCGTGCAGGGACAACGCCAGGGAGACGTCGATGTGCTTGGACAGCTCATCGATCATCGGCACCACGCCGGAGGTCGACAGGGTCACACGGCGCTTGGAAATGCCATAACCCAGGTCGTCCATCATCAGATGCATGGCCGCAACGACGTTGTCGAAGTTCAGCAGCGGCTCGCCCATGCCCATCATCACCACGTTGGTGATGGCACGGTCGGCGGTCGCCGGGATGCTGCCGAACGATTTATTGGCAATCCACACCTGGCCGATGACTTCGGCGGCGGTGAGGTTGCTGTTGAAACCTTGCTTGCCGGTGGAGCAGAAACTGCAATCCAGGGCACAGCCTGCCTGGGACGAAACGCACAGAGTGCCGCGTTTGCCCTGGGGAATGTAAACGGTCTCGACGCAGCTGCCGGACGCCACGCGCACCACCCATTTACGGGTGCCGTCGGTGGAAATGTCCTCGCTGACGACTTCAGGACCGCGAACTTCGGCAATGGCCTTGAGCTTGTCGCGCAGGGCCTTGCTGACGTTCGTCATGGCGTCGAAATCATCGACGCCAAGGTGGTGAATCCATTTCATTACCTGACCGGCACGGAAACGCTTCTCCCCGATTGAGTCGAAGAATTTTTCCATTTCCTGTTGAGTCAGACCCAGCAGGTTGGTTTTTACAGTCGATGTAGTCATGGATTCACCTTCACTCTTAAGCCAATGCTTAGCGAGTGGTTACTTCAGTAGCTGCGAAGAAGTACGAGATTTCGCGAGCAGCAGCGGCTTCGGAGTCCGAACCGTGTACAGCGTTGGCGTCGATGGAATCAGCGAAGTCAGCACGGATGGTGCCGGCAGCAGCTTCTTTAGGGTTGGTAGCGCCCATCAGCTCACGGTTCAGAGCGATAGCGTTTTCGCCTTCCAGAACCTGAACAACAACAGGACCGGAGATCATGAAAGCAACCAGGTCGCCGAAGAAACCACGAGCGCTGTGCTCAGCGTAGAAGCCTTCAGCTTCGGCTTTGGACAGTTGCTTCAGTTTCGAAGCTACAACGCGCAGGCCTGCTTTTTCGAAACGAGTGGTGATCTCGCCGATGACGTTTTTAGCAACAGCGTCAGGCTTGATGATGGAGAAAGTACGTTGAACAGCCATGGTGTAACTCCAGAAACGGTAATTTGTGAAAAATTAAACCCGCGAATTATACGCGGGTTCTTGGGTATTGCCTAACCTGCAGCGTGGCTCAGTCGCGTTCTTCGATCCAGTGGGCCTGAATGGCCTCGAGGATCTTTTCGCCACAATGCTCAGGCAGGTCGTCGAACTCGGGCAATTCCATCACCCACTTGCGCAGATCGACGAAGTTGACCGACAAAGGGTCAACATCGGGCTTGCTTTCAGCCAGCTGGATTGCGATTTCCAGCACATCAGTCCACTTGAGACTCATGACAGTTCCTTGAATCAGTGCGGCGCTTCGGCGGCGTGGTTGAGCGAATACTTCGGAATCTCGATGGTCAGGTCTTCAGTCCCGACGATCGCCTGGCAGGCCAGACGCGATTGAGCTTCCAGACCCCAGGCACGATCGAGGAAATCTTCTTCCAGTTCATCCGCTTCTTCCAGCGAATCAAACCCTTCTCGAACGATGCAGTGACAAGTGGTACAGGCGCAAACGCCGCCACAGGCACTTTCCATCTCGATGTGGTGCTCATGGGCCAGTTCGAGAATCGATGTACCGGGCTCAGCCTCGACCACCATGCCTTCCGGGCAAAACTTCTCGTGTGGCAGAAAAATGACCTGCGGCATCAGTTATCCTCGATTTCATTCAGATTGCGCCCCGCCAGCGCGGCTTTCACCGTCGAGTCCAGGCGGCGGGCAGCAAAGGCGTCGGTGACTTGCGACAGACGCTTGGTCTGCTGCTCGATGGCGTAACCATCTGTACCTTTCATCAGTTCGGTCAGTTCCTGCATCTGCAATTCGATGACCATGCGCTCCTCGGCGTCGAGCAAACGCTCGCCGTCGGCTTCGAGAGCGGCTTGCACCGCTTCGATCAGACGCTGGGCATCGACCTGCTGCTCACGCAGCACACGGGCGACCTTGTCGTCGTTGGCGTGCTGGAACGAATCCTTGAGCATCTTGGCGATTTCGCCGTCGGTCAGGCCGTAGGACGGCTTGACCTGAATGCTTGCTTCAACACCCGAACCCAACTCACGGGCCGAGACGCTGAGCAGACCGTCGGCATCGACCTGGAAGGTCACGCGGATCTTAGCTGCACCGGCGACCATCGCCGGAATACCGCGCAACTCGAAGCGTGCCAGGGAACGGCAGTCGCTGATCAGCTCGCGCTCCCCCTGCAACACGTGGATCGCCATGGCCGACTGGCCATCTTTGTACGTGGTGAAATCCTGGGCACGAGCGACGGGAATGGTGGTGTTGCGCGGAATCACCTTCTCCATCAGGCCGCCCATGGTTTCCAGCCCCAGGGACAACGGAATCACGTCGAGCAACAGCAGTTCGCCGCCATCGCGCTTGTTGCCGGCCAGCGTATCGGCCTGGATCGCGGCACCGATGGCCACCACTTGATCCGGGTCGATTTCAGTCAGCGGTTGGCGACCGAAGGCTTCGGCGACGGCTTCACGAACGCGAGGCACACGGGTCGAACCGCCGACCATGACCACCGCGTGCACGTCTTCCAGCTCGACGCCGGAATCACGCACCGCGCGACGGCAGGCTTTCAGGCTGCGAGCAACCATCGGCTCGATCAGCGCATTGAACGCTTCGCGAGTCAGCTCGGCTTTCCAGTCGCCATAAGCGACTTCAACGGCCGCAACATTGGTCAGCGCTTCTTTGGCCGCGCAGGCAGTTTGCAGCAGGTTACGTTGCGCACCCGGATCGAGATCGGCGGACAAACCGGCGCTCTCGATGATCCAGCCGGCAATCGCATGATCGAAGTCATCGCCGCCCAGGGCGCTGTCGCCACCGGTGGCCAGCACTTCGAACACACCGCCGGTCAGGCGCAGAATCGAAATATCGAAGGTGCCGCCGCCCAGGTCATAAATCGCGACCAGGCCTTCAGCATGTTGATCCAGACCGTAAGCCACGGCAGCGGCGGTCGGCTCATTGAGCAAACGCAGCACGTTGAGGCCGGCCAGTTTGGCCGCGTCCTTGGTGGCTTGACGCTGAGCATCGTCGAAATAGGCCGGAACGGTGATCACCGCACCCACCAGTTCGCCACCCAATGTCGCTTCAGCGCGCTGACGCAATACCTTGAGGATATCGGCGGAGACTTCGACCGGGCTTTTCGGCCCCTGAATGGTTTCGATGAACGGCATGTGCGACTCGCCGCCGACAAAGCGGTACGGCAGTTGCTCGCCCAATTGCTTGACGTCGGACAGACCACGACCCATCAAGCGCTTGACCGACAGCACGGTGTTCAACGGATCGGTAGCGGCAGCCAGCTTGGCCGACTCGCCCACTTCGACGCGATCGGCGTGGTAACGCACGGCGGACGGCAGGATGACCTGCCCGTCAGCGTCGGCCAGAGGCTCGGAAAGACCACTGCGCAATGCAGCGACCAGCGAATTGGTAGTGCCCAAGTCGATCCCCACAGCCAGACGACGCTGGTGCGGTTGAGGACTTTGGCCGGGTTCGGCGATCTGCAGTAGGGCCATCGTGATCAGGACTTATCTGTATATCAGGCGTGCGACCGGAGCGGCACTGGGTTAATCGTCGAGGCGCTCTTCTAACTGGCGCACTTCGTAGGTGAGCTTGTCGAGGAACTGCATGCGCCGCATCAGGCGTTCGGCCTGTTCACGTTGCGCTGCATCATTCCAACAGGCTGCGAAACTGTCGTTCAGTTTTTCCTGAGCAACTTTCAAACGACGCTTGAAGACGGCAACGCCATTCAGGTCGGCGCTGTCCTGCAGGTCTTCGAGCTCTTCGCGCAACTCCATCTGTTGCAGAAGAAACTCCGGATCATGCACCGTGACCTCCAGCGGCAGCTCGCCACCATTCAGGGCGAGCAGGTATCGCGCGCGCTTCGGGGGACTTTTGAGCGTCTGGTAGGCCTCGTTGAGGCTCGCGGATTGCTCTAGCGCCAGCCGTTGCTCGCGCTCGGAAGCGTCCGCAAAACGGTCCGGATGAACACTGCGCGCCAACTCACGGTAGCGCGTAGCCAGCTGGTCGAGGTCCAGATTGAAACTCGGTTGCAGCTCAAATAAAGCGAAATGACAAGGAGTACCCACAAGAAGCCTCAGATGTTGAAGCTTTCGCCGCAGCCACATTCACCGCGTACGTTGGGGTTGTTGAACTTGAAGCCTTCGTTCAACCCTTCCTTGACGAAATCGAGCTCGGTGCCGTCCAGGTAGGCCAGGCTTTTCGGGTCGATGATCACTTTCTCGCCGTGACTTTCGAACACCTGATCCTCGGCAACCACCTCGTCGACAAACTCCAGCACGTAGGCAAGGCCGGAGCAGCCCGTGGTGCGAACACCCAGACGAATCCCTTCACCTTTGCCGCGCCCGTCGAGGGAGCGTCGCACGTGTCGAGCAGCCGCTTCTGTCATGCTGATAGCCATCGGTGACTCCTTACTCGTCGCAAAATCTTGAAAATCAGATCAAGCCTTTCTTCTGCTTGTAGTCGCGAACGGCCGCTTTGATAGCGTCTTCAGCGAGTACGGAGCAGTGAATTTTCACCGGCGGCAGAGCCAGTTCTTCGGCCAGTTGAGTGTTTTTGATGGTCTCTGCTTCATCCAGAGTCTTGCCTTTCATCCACTCGGTCGCCAGGGAGCTGGAGGCGATAGCCGAACCGCAACCGTAGGTCTTGAACTTGGCGTCTTCGATGATGCCTTGCTCGTTGACCTTGATTTGCAGACGCATCACGTCGCCGCACGCCGGAGCGCCGACCATGCCGGTGCCGACATCCGGGTCTTCCGCGTCCATCTTGCCGACGTTACGCGGGTTTTCGTAGTGGTCGATGACCTTTTCGCTGTAAGCCATGATTCTTAATCCTCACTCATCAGAGAGTCGCTCTTGAAGCCCTGCCTACCTTAAGTTTACAGGGCCTGGTTTGCGGCGACTTGAAATCAGTGTGCCGCCCACTCGATTTTCGAAATGTCGACACCGTCTTTGTACATGTCCCACAGCGGCGACAGAGCGCGCAGCTTGGTAACGGCCTCGCAGACTTTCTGCGCGGCGTAGTCGATTTCTTCTTCGGTGGTGAAACGGCCGAAGGTGAAACGGATCGAGCTGTGCGCCAGTTCGTCGTTGCGGCCCAGGGCGCGCAGTACGTACGAAGGCTCCAGCGAAGCCGAGGTGCAAGCCGAACCGGACGAAACCGCCAGATCCTTGAGCGCCATGATCAGCGACTCGCCTTCAACGTAGTTGAAGCTCAGGTTCAGGTTGTGCGGAACGCGGGCGGTCATGCTGCCGTTGACGTACAGCTCTTCCAGGTCTTCGACCTGTTTGAAGAAACGGTCGCTCAAGGCTTTGATGCGCACGTTCTCGGCAGCCATGTCTTCCTTGGCTACGCGGAAAGCTTCACCCATGCCGACGATCTGGTGGGTCGCCAGGGTGCCGGAACGCATGCCGCGCTCGTGACCGCCGCCGTGCATGGTCGCTTCGATGCGCACACGCGGCTTGCGGCTGACGTACAGCGCGCCGATGCCTTTAGGGCCGTAGGTTTTGTGGGCGGAGAACGACATCATGTCGACTTTCAGCTTCTGCAGGTCGATCTCGACCTTGCCGGTGGACTGAGCGGCGTCGACGTGGAACAGGATCCCTTTGGAGCGGGTCAGTTCGCCGATGGCTGCGATGTCGTTGATGGTGCCGATTTCGTTGTTCACGTGCATGACCGAAACCAGGATGGTGTCGTCACGCAGTTCAGCTTCGATCATTTCCGGCGTAACCAGACCGTCAGTGCGAGGCTCGATGTAGGTTACTTCGAAGCCTTCACGCTCCAGTTGGCGCATGGTGTCGAGGACAGCCTTGTGCTCAATCTTGGTGGTGATCAGGTGTTTGCCCTTGGTCGCATAGAAATGCGCCGCACCCTTGATTGCCAGGTTGTCGGACTCGGTGGCACCGGAGGTCCAGACGATTTCACGCGGATCGGCGTTGACCAGGTCTGCGACCTGACGACGGGCGTTTTCGACGGACTCTTCAGCTTTCCAGCCGAACACGTGGGAACGGGACGCCGGGTTACCGAAGTTTCCGTCGACCAGCAGGCATTCACTCATCTTTTGCGCAACACGCGGATCAACCGGGGTGGTCGCAGAGTAATCAAGGTAAATCGGCAATTTCATGGACTATCTCCTAAATCAGGCTGGCTGGCGTGCCGCTAGCTCTTTGGCTGTCATTCGACGGCGGACGCTTCAATCTTGTCCAGGCGTGGCGTCTTGCTGTTGCAACGACGCTGGTCCTGACGCTGGGCTACTTCTTGTACCTCACGGCGAGTAACAAGATCAGCCAAGCTGATACCGCTCAGAAATTCGTGGATCTGCAGGCTCAGGTCGCACCACAGGTGGTGGGTCAGACAGGTGTCGCCTTGATGGCAATCGCCCTGCCCCTGGCACTTGGTGGCATCGACCGATTCGTTTACCGCATCGATCACCTGGGCGACCTGGATGCCCTGCATGTCGCGGGACAGCTGGTAACCGCCGCCCGGACCACGGACGCTGGACACCAGATTGCTGCGGCGCAATTTGGCGAAAAGCTGTTCGAGGTAGGACAGGGAGATGCCTTGGCGCTCGGAGATATCGGCCAGGGACACGGGCCCGTGCTGCGCATGCAACGCCAGATCAAGCATGGCGGTCACGGCGTATCGGCCTTTTGTAGTCAGTCGCATGGACAATTACCACGGAGTTCGGAATGGGGCGAGTATGCAATTCCCGAGTATTTAAGTCAACTATAAGACCTAGTACTTTAGTCAGGTTTACCCGCAAAAGAGCGGCCGCATCATAACAAAGGCTGGGCGGTTACAGCCAGCAATTGCGCGTTATCGTTCTTCGCGGGCAAGTCGGATCGCCGCCCGCTCGCTCCTACAGGATTAACGAAACCCTTGTAGGAGCGAGGCTTGCCCGCGAAGGGGTCGACTCGGTCTAGCTGGCCTGGCTCTGATCCTTGTCCTTCACACACGCAAAGTCTTCTTCGCGCAGCTCAGGCAGATCTTTCGCACAGTAATTACTGCCCAGATCCTTCAACGCCCCGCACATCCCCTCCAGACGACCATCAACAGCCTGCAGGTGATCGAGCAATTGGTTAATGGCACGCGCCACCGGGTCCGGCATGTCTTCGCCAACACCGTAGGCATCGAAACCGATCTTCTCGGCCATGGCCTTGCGCTTGGCGTCCTGCTCTTCATCGGATTTGACGATGATCCGCCCTGGAATGCCGACCACTGTTGCACCAGGAGGCACAGCCTTGGTCACCACGGCATTGGAACCGACCTTGGCGCCGGCACCCACAGTGAACGGGCCGAGCACCTTGGCACCAGCCCCCACCACCACACCGTCTTCCAGTGTCGGGTGACGCTTGCCTTTATTCCAGCTGGTGCCGCCCAGCGTCACACCCTGATAAAGGGTGACGTCGTTGCCAATTTCAGCGGTTTCACCGATGACAATACCCATGCCATGGTCAATGAAGAACCGACGACCGACCTTGGCGCCCGGATGGATCTCGATCCCGGTCAACCAGCGACCGAAGTTCGACACCAGCCGCGCCAGCCATTTCAGCTCGGCGCGCCACAAGGCTGCCGACAACCGGTGGATCCAGATGGCGTGCATGCCCGGGTAGCAAGTCAGGACTTCAAAAGCGTTACGCGCCGCCGGGTCACGATGGAAAACACTCTGGATATCTTCACGCAAACGCTCGAACATCATTAATCCTTCCGCTTTAGAAGCTCACCACGGGCCGCTTTCTGGGTTTCCGTGAGGATGCCACGCAATATATTCATTTCCGCCCGGCTGACCGAGCTTCGTCCGTACAACCGACGCAGGCGCGCCATCAAGTGCCGTGGCTTTTCAGGATCGAGGAATTCGATGGCCACCAGGGTTTGCTCCAGGTGCTCATAGAACCGCTCCAGCTCATCCATGGTCGCCAGCTCAGCGCTTTTGACCGATGCCACTTCTTCCTTCTCGACCTTGCTCGGCTGGCCTTGGGCCGCCAGCCAGGACATGCGCACTTCATAGCTCAACACCTGCACCGCCGCCCCAAGGTTCAGCGAACTGAACTCAGGGTCTGATGGGATGTGCACGTGATAATGACATCGCTGCAGCTCTTCATTGGTCAGGCCGGAATCTTCACGACCAAATACCAAGGCGATTTCGGCGCCCTGCCCGGCCTCCTCGACCACTTTCGTCCCGCATTCGCGGGGATCGAGCAGCGGCCAGGGAATACGCCGGTCACGGGCGCTGGTGCCGAGCACCAGATTGCAGCCGACCAAGGCATCTTCCAAAGTGGCGACGACTTGCGCGTTTTCAAGGATGTCCCCGGCGCCGGATGCGCGGGCATCGGCTTCGTGGTGCGGGAACAACCGTGGTTCGACCAGCACCAGCCGCGACAGGCCCATGTTCTTCATGGCACGCGCAGCCCCGCCGATATTGCCGGGGTGGCTGGTATTGACCAGGACGACACGAATGTTATGCAGCAAGGGAGGCGCTCTCGAACACTTTAATGGGGAGCAGAATCTTACAGCTCAACAGGGTGCCCCGCCTCAAAAATAACGATTCACTTTTGACGGCGCTCAATGTCGGCATGCTGCGTTGCCGCTTCTCCCCATAGCGCGCTATGAGTCGGCGCGGCGCCTTGCCTGCCAACATTGATCACTCGTCAAAAGTGACCGTATTTCTGAGGCGGGGGCACACCGTTCAGCTATGAAAGCGAACACTGACCTTCTCCTGTAGAAACTTTCTGATAGAATGCCCGGCTTTCTTTAACAACCTTAGGTGACACATCCATGCAGCCCATGCTGAATATCGCGCTGCGCGCCGCCCGCAGCGCCAGTGAATTGATCTTCCGCTCCATCGAGCGCCTGGATACCATCAAGGTCGACGAAAAAGACGCCAAGGATTACGTATCCGAGGTGGATCGCGCCGCTGAACAGAAAATCATCGACGCGCTGCGCAAGGCTTACCCGAACCACTCGATCATGGGTGAAGAAACCGGCATGCACGCCGGCACCGGGATCGAAGGCGAAGAATACCTGTGGATCATCGATCCGCTGGACGGCACCACCAACTTCCTGCGCGGCATTCCTCACTTCGCTGTCAGCATCGCCTGCAAATACCGCGGTCGCCTGGAACACGCTGTTGTTCTGGACCCGGTTCGCCAGGAAGAATTCACCGCCAGCCGTGGTCGCGGCGCTCAACTGAACGGTCGTCGCCTGCGCGTCAGCGGCCGCACCAGCCTGGACGGCGCCCTGCTGGGTACCGGCTTCCCGTTCCGTGACGACCAGATGGACAACCTCGACAACTACCTGGGCATGTTCCGCGCCCTGGTTGGCCAGACCGCCGGCATCCGCCGCGCTGGCTCGGCGAGCCTGGACCTGGCCTACGTGGCTGCCGGCCGTTTCGACGCTTTCTGGGAGTCGGGCCTGTCCGAGTGGGACATGGCTGCAGGCGCCCTGCTGATCCAGGAAGCTGGCGGCTTGGTGAGCGACTTCACCGGCGGTCACGATTTCCTTGAGAAAGGCCACATCGTTGCCGGTAACACCAAGTGCTTCAAGGCAGTGCTGACGGCGATCCAGCCGCACCTGCCGGCCTCGCTGAAGCGCTAAGCTGCCAGCGACAGAAAAAGCACCCTGCGGGGTGCTTTTTTTATGCCTGGAATTTGCCCCTGACAACACCACCCCCTGTAGGAGCCGGCTTGCTGGCGATAGCGGTGCAACAGTCGACATCAATGTTGAATGACCGACCGCTATCGCCAGCAAGCCGGCTCCTACAGGGGGATGCGTGAATTTTGGGTACAAAAAAAGCACCCCGAAGGGTGCTTCTTTTTCAGCGGCTGACAATCAGCTCATCAATGCGCCTGTTCATTCTGCGTCAGGATCAACTTGCCTTCCTTATCCACCGGAATCTGGTTACCCGGATCACGATCCATCCGCACCTTGCCTTCCTTGCCGTCCAGCGAATAACGAACGTCGTAACCCACAACCTTGTCGCTGATGTCATTCACCGTGTTACAGCGGGTTTGCGTCGTGGTGTAGGTGTCACGCTCCTGCATGCCCTCCTGAACCTTGTTGCCGGCGTAACCACCACCGACCGCGCCCGCAACCGTGGCAATTTTCTTGCCGGTGCCGCCGCCGATCTGGTTACCCAGCAGACCACCTGCCAGCGCACCCACCACCGTACCGGCAATCTGGTGTTGATCTTTCACCGGCGCTTGCCGGGTGACCGCTACATCCTTGCACACTTCACGTGGAGTCTTGATTTGCGTCTTGACCGGCTCAACGGCGAGCACTTGCGCATACTCGGGGCCGTTATTTTTTACCAGGCTGTAGGTGGCCACAGCACCCCCGGCAGTCACACCGACAGCACCCAGTACAGCACCAACCAGCATCGACTTGTTCACATGAACCTCCTGACCATCACATGCGGGATAAACCCGTGCTTCTCCCAGCCTTGGAGCATAAAAAAAGGCGCGAGTTCAACTCGCGCCTTTTTGGACTACATCCCTGGGGAACTGCTCTGGACTAGAGAGTCCTCAAGGACGGTCGTCGACTTCCTTCTCGGTATTCACCGTCGGGATCAGGTCTTCGGAACTCAGGTTCAGCCAGATCAACACCACGTTGGCGATGTAGATCGACGAATAAGTACCGGCCAGAACACCCACCAGCAGTGCCAGGGAGAAGCCGTAGAGGTTGTCACCACCGAAGAACAGCAGTGCCGCAATCGCCAACAAGGTGGAAACCGACGTCGCGATGGTCCGCAGCAGGGTTTGCGTGGTCGAGATATTGATGTTCTCGATCAGGCTGGCCTTGCGCAGTACGCGGAAGTTCTCACGAACCCGGTCGAATACCACGATGGTGTCGTTGAGCGAGTAACCGATAATCGCCAGTACCGCCGCCAGCACCGTCAGGTCGAAGGTGATCTGAAAGAACGACAGGATACCGATGGTCACGATCACGTCGTGAATCAAGGAAACGATCGCACCGACGGCGAATTTCCACTGAAAGCGGAACGCCAGGTAGATCAGGATGCCGCCCAGCGCCATCAGCATGCCGAGGCCGCCCTGGTCGCGCAGCTCTTCACCCACCTGCGGGCCGACGAACTCGACGCGCTTGACCGTCGCCGGGTTATCGCCGCCGACCTTCTGCAACGCCGCTGCCACCTGGTGACCCAACTGCGGGTCTTCGCCAGGCATGCGCACCAGCAGATCGGTGGTCGCGCCGAAGTTCTGCACGATGGCTTCGTGATAACCGGACGAAACCAGCTGCTCACGCACCTTGGTGACGTCGGCCGGACGCTCGTAGGTCAGCTCGATGAGCGTACCGCCGGTGAAGTCCAGCCCCCAGTTCATGCCCTTGTGGAAGACACTGAAAATGGCCAGCGCAGTAAGGAACAATGTGACGCCGAACGCGAAGTTGCGAACGCCCATGAAGTTGATTGTACGTAACATGGCAGCCCCTTAAATCCACAACTTCTTGAAGTCACGACCGCCGAAGATCAAGTTGACCATCGCGCGGGTGACCATGATGGCCGTGAACATCGAAGTCAAAACCCCGAGGGACATGGTCACTGCGAAGCCTTTGACCGGACCTGTACCCATGGCAAACAGGATCCCGCCCACCAGCAAGGTGGTCAGGTTGGCGTCGAGAATCGCCGTGAATGCGCGACCGAAACCTTCGTTGATTGCCCGTTGTACGGTCATGCCCGCCGCGATCTCTTCACGAATCCGCGAAAAGATCAGTACGTTGGCGTCGACCGCCATACCCATGGTCAATACGATACCGGCGATACCCGGCAGGGTCAGCGTTGCACCCAGCAGCGACATCAGGGCCAGCAGCAGCACCATGTTCACACCCAGCGCAACGGTGGCGATGATGCCGAAGAAGCGATAGATGGCGATGATGAACAGCGAGACAAACAGCATGCCCCACAGCGATGCATCGATACCTTTGGTGATGTTGTCCGCACCCAGGCTCGGGCCAATGGTGCGTTCTTCAGCGAAGTACATCGGCGCCGCCAGACCACCGGCACGCAACAGCAGCGCCAGTTCGGACGATTCGCCCTGGCCGTTCAGGCCGGTGATACGGAACTGAGCACCCAGCGGCGACTGAATGGTCGCCAGGCTGATGATCTTCTTCTCTTCCTTGAACGACTGCACCGCCACGTCTTTTTCGACGCCATCAACCACTTGCTTGGTGTAAGTGGTAACCGGACGCTGCTCGATGAAGATCACCGCCATGCTGCGACCGACGTTCGAACGGGTCGCACGGCTCATCAGCTCGCCACCGTGGCCATCCAGACGGATGTTCACTTCTGGCGTGCCGTGCTCGCCGAAGCCAGCCTTGGCGTCAGTTACCTGGTCACCGGTGATGATCAGGCCACGCTCGATCAGCGCAGGAGGACGATTGCCTTCACGGAACTCAAAGGATTCGGAAGTGGCTTTCGAAGCGCCAGGCTCAGCCGCCAGACGGAACTCAAGGTTGGCCGTCTTGCCGAGGATACGCTTGGCTTCTGCGGTGTCTTGTACGCCCGGCAGCTCAACCACGATGCGGTTGGCGCCCTGACGCTGAACGATCGGTTCGGCAACACCCAGCTCGTTGACGCGGTTACGTACCGTGGTCAAGTTCTGCTTGATGGAGTATTCGCGGATTTCCGCCAGCTTGGCCGGGGTCATCGCCAGACGCAGCACCGCCTGACCATTGAGGTCTGCCGGAACAATGTCGAAATCGTTGAAGTTCTTGCGGATCAGTGCACGGGCCTGTTCGCGGGAAGCTTCATCAGAGAAGCCCAGCTGAATGGCACCGCCCAGTTGCGGCAGGCTGCGATAGCGCAGTTTCTCTTTACGCAACAGGCTCTTTACATCGCCTTCGTACACTTTCAAGCGTGCGTCGAGGGCTTTGTCCATGTCCACTTCGAGCAGGAAGTGCACACCACCGGACAAGTCCAGACCCAGCTTCATCGGGTGCGCGGCCAGGCTGCGCAGCCATTGCGGGGTGGTTTGTGCCAGGTTCAGAGCAACGACGTAGTCATCACCCAACGCCTTGCGCACGACGTCCTTGGCAGGCAACTGGTCTTCAGCCTTGACCAGACGAATCAGACCGCCCTTGCCGTTGGTCGCCAGCGTGGCCGCCTTGACGTTGATCCCGGATTCCTTGAGCGCAGCGCTCACTCGATCCAGATCAGCCTGATTGACCTGCAGCGCAGTGCTTGCACCGCTGACCTGAATGGCCGGGTCATCAGGATATAGATTGGGAGCGGAATAAATCAGACCGATCGCCAGCACCGCCAGGATCAGAATGTATTTCCACAGAGGGTATTTGTTCAGCATCACGCCGCCCGCTTATGACGCGGGGCGCCTTGCGCGCCCCGTCGATTGAGTAGAAGTTGAAACTTAGATCGCTTTCAGCGTGCCTTTTGGCAGCGTGGCGGCAATGGCGCCTTTCTGGAATTTCATTTCGACGGTGTCGGAAACTTCCAGAACCACGAAATCGTCAGCCACTTTAGTGATCTTGCCGGCGATGCCGCCGGTGGTCACAACTTCGTCGCCTTTTTGCAGGCTGCTCAGCAGGTTCTTCTGCTCTTTGGCGCGCTTGGCCTGTGGACGCCAGATCATCAGGTAGAAGATGACCAGGAAACCGACCAGGAAAATCCACTCAAAACCGCCACCCATTGGGCCGGCAGCGGCCGGTGCAGCGGCGTCAGCCATGGCATTCGAGATAAAAAAGCTCATTTAGCACTCCAGTTGCAAATGTTGAATCTTGGGGTCAGAAAACTCAGTCCAAAGGCGGAACAGGTAACCCGCGTTTGGCGTAGAAGGCATCGACAAAGGCGGCCAATGTACCCTGTTGAATAGCCTCGCGCAAACCAGCCATAAGCACTTGATAATGACGCAAGTTATGGATGGTATTGAGCATGCTTCCCAGCATTTCGCCGCACTTGTCCAGGTGATGCAGATAAGCGCGGGAGAAGTTCTGGCAGGTATAGCAATCGCAGGTCGGATCGAGCGGCGAATCATCATGGCGATGGAACGCGTTACGGATCTTCAGCACGCCGGTATCAATGAACAGATGCCCATTGCGGGCATTACGGGTTGGCATCACGCAATCGAACATGTCCACACCGCGGCGCACACCCTCAACCAGATCTTCCGGTTTGCCAACGCCCATAAGGTAACGAGGTTTGTCAGCCGGCATCTGACCCGGCAGGTAATCCAGCACCTTGATCATCTCGTGCTTCGGCTCGCCCACCGACAGACCGCCAATGGCCAGGCCATCAAAGCCGATCTTGTCGAGGCCTTCCAGCGAACGCATGCGCAGATCCTGGTGCATGCCGCCCTGAACGATACCGAACAGCGCCGCCGTGTTGTCGCCATGGGCTTCTTTCGAACGCTTGGCCCAACGCAACGACAGCTCCATGGAAATCCGCGCGACGTCTTCATCAGCCGGGTACGGCGTGCATTCGTCGAAAATCATCACGATGTCCGAACCCAGGTCACGCTGGACCTGCATCGACTCTTCCGGGCCCATGAACACCTTGGCCCCGTCGACCGGAGAGGCGAAGGTCACGCCCTCCTCCTTGATCTTGCGCATCGCGCCCAGGCTGAACACCTGAAAACCGCCGGAGTCTGTAAGAATCGGGCCTTTCCACTGCATGAAATCGTGCAGGTCGCCGTGCTTCTTGATCACTTCGGTGCCAGGACGCAGCCACAAGTGGAACGTGTTGCCCAGAATGATTTCCGCGCCGGTCGCGGTGATGTCCCGCGGCAGCATGCCCTTCACGGTACCGTAAGTACCGACCGGCATGAACGCCGGGGTCTCGACGGTACCGCGCGGGAAGGTCAAACGACCGCGACGAGCCTTGCCGTCAGTAGCAAGCAACTCAAACGACATACGACTTTGGCGACTCATTCTTTGTCCTCAGGGCCACGTGGTGCGGGATTACGGGTGATAAACATCGCATCACCGTAGCTGAAAAAGCGGTATTCATGCTCAACGGCGGCTTTATAAGCGGCCATGGCTTCGGGATAACCGGCGAACGCCGAAACCAGCATCAACAGCGTGGATTCGGGCAAATGGAAGTTGGTGACCAGGGCATCGACCACATGAAACGGCCGGCCCGGGTAGATAAAGATGTCGGTGTCGCCACTGAACGGCTTGAGCACGCCATCGCGCGCGGCACTCTCCAGCGAACGCACGCTGGTGGTCCCCACCGCCACCACGCGCCCACCGCGAGCGCGGCACGCCGCAACGGCATCGACCACGTCCTGGCCGACTTCCAGCCATTCGCTGTGCATGTGATGGTCTTCGATCTTCTCGACCCGCACCGGCTGGAACGTGCCCGCGCCAACGTGCAAGGTCACGAACGCCGTCTCGACGCCCTTGGCCGCAATCGCGTCCATCAGCGGCTGATCGAAATGCAGCCCCGCCGTCGGCGCCGCTACCGCGCCCAGGCGCTCGGCGTACACCGTCTGATAACGCTCGCGGTCCGAGCCTTCATCCGGGCGGTCTATATAAGGAGGCAACGGCATGTGCCCGACGCGGTCGAGCAGCGGCAACACCTCTTCGGCAAAGCCCAGCTCGAACAACGCATCGTGGCGTGCCAGCATCTCGGCTTCGCCACCGCCATCGATCAGGATCTTCGAACCCGGCTTCGGCGACTTGCTGGAGCGCACATGGGCCAGCACGCGATGACTGTCCAGCACCCGCTCCACCAGAATTTCCAGCTTGCCGCCGGAAGCCTTCTGGCCAAACAGCCGCGCCGGAATCACCCGGGTATTGTTGAACACCATCAAATCGCCCGGGCGCAAATGCTCAAGCAAATCAGTGAACTGACGGTGTGCCAGGGCGCCGCTGACCCCATCAAGGGTCAACAGGCGACTGTTGCGACGCTCGGCCAAAGGGTGGCGAGCAATCAGCGAATCAGGGAGTTCGAAAGTAAAGTCAGCAACGCGCATGATGGGGTTCGTCTAGCAGGGCCCGGAAGTCTAGCCGAAATAGTGAAAATTCTCTATGTACCTGATTGACCGACGGTAATCTCATCTCTATACTTCGCCGCCATTGAGCCCTGATGGCGGAATTGGTAGACGCGGCGGATTCAAAATCCGTTTTCGAAAGGAGTGGGAGTTCGAGTCTCCCTCGGGGCACCAAAATTAAGAAAGGTCTTGCATTGCAAGGCCTTTTTTTTCGCCTGTAGAAAAGCACCTGGCACCCCGCTGACGTCTGGGAACCGGCTTGCTGGCGATGCTTTTGACCTTCTCGCTTGTTTCGGCGGGTACGACAATTCTCAAGGATTCATCCCATGGAACTGCTGCTGGAAACTGTTGCTCTGTTCTGTCTCAAGCTGGCTTATGAGACGGAGGGGTCGAGTCCGATTTTGCGGGATGATCCGATCATGAGTGATTATGAGCGGGAGGTATTTGGGTTGTTGGTGCGCCGGGGTGATATCGAGGGTATTCAGTTTAGAGTGGCGCACTGTGTAGGTTTGGCCTTGGACGCCTTAGGCGGTATGGATAAACCATTGGGGCGCGAGTTGCGGAGGTTGGCGGGGGAGTTTGCCAGTGTTCAGACGGCGGAGCAGCTTGATGTACCGCTCATTGCGCTGAAGGATTATCTAAAAGACATTCAATGAATTGTAGGGACTACCTAAAAATCTGACACTCTCGGAACGTCCGATAGACGCTGACCGCCAGGGCCCGCCCAATAATAATTCTGCCCCCTTCTCCCTGTTCCCCTTTTCCCTGATATCGAGATGATAGCGTAAGCATTACGGCAGCATCCCTGTTCTTCGAGAATCAGATATTGCTCCAAGCCGCGCAGCTAATCTGCTCTCTTGATCGCGACCCAAGGGTGCCCATTCAACGTCATATACATGAAGTTTTCTTTCCTACGCTTTCCGTCTGCACCGTCATAAGAAATTGAGACATTCCCTGACGTTTCCCGCAACGCGATGAATTTTACCGGTATTGAAACTGAGCGATTGAGGTCAATCATTGCGAATTTTCCTTCACTGACTCCACCAATAGGTGGGTCAATGGCTATTTCAACTGCGTGCGCAACGGACCTTGCGACTCCGATCTCAATACTTGTTTCCGCATAGAACCCTACGCCGTGATTGGAGCTGACCGAGGGCCCGCCGCCAAAAACGAAATTCGCCCGAAAGGTGCGCTCCGTTTCCTCCAACTGCAGTTGCAGCGCCTGCTGCTGTGCTTTGATCTGCTGAGTGGCAGCCGCCGCCATAATCGACTGCTGCTCCACAGAGTTTCTGAGCTCTTCGGCCTGCAACTTTAGCGCCTCAGTGCCCTGTCGCAGTTCATCGCCTTGTTGCAGAAAGCCTAGAATAAGCCAGAAAAACGCGACCGGGCCAAAAGCGCCTGCAAGAAAATCGCCCACCTCATTCAAAGGCATGATCATTAGTGTGCAGGCGCGACCCGACACCACCGCAGCCAGCCCAAACAAGTAAACGGCCGTAACGACCCCACCGATCAACCCCAAACGTTTACGCATGTACCCTCTAACCGACGCTTACTTGAATAAGAAAGAATAAAAGAAAGGTGACAGATTTGTTTTCATTTCTGAATAATAAATCTGCCCCAGTTTTCCGATGCTTGATATTAGCGATTTTTCTGCCTATGCCGATGATAAGAGCCACCACGGTTGGGCTGCGTAGAATTTGACAGTGATGAGTAAGGCGGTGGAAAAATCTGCCCCTTTTCTTTCCGCTCTTCAAAAGAGCCGAGACCCGACTATATATAAACGAAAATCAAATATTACCGACAGTTTTCAGTAAGACACTAAAAGAGGGGACTCGAACGCCTAAAGCTATAGAGAATCAAAACTTTCGGAACATTTCGTTGCCGAGCATTTTTTCTCACAAGCGCGAAAAATGTAAGATATTATTAAATAACAGGACTTACTTACTTTCAACTTTAAACTGCATCCACCCAGCCACGCTCCTAAAAGTGAAGCAGCCTGACACTTTTGTAAAAAGCTTAACTCATACAACCTGACGAGCCTTAAGAATTTTAAGTAATTCAGAAACTCTAATAAAACTATTTTGCCCTTCCGCATTTCCTGCCGCACCGCGCGCAGCTATACCGACAACGTGATTTGCCGAGTCCAATACCGGGCCACCACTATTACCAGGATACAAAAGCTTATCGACTTCCGAATGCATGACCCCTGGTTTATCCAGTGGATATTTATTCGATATTTTGGTCCTTATAACCCCAACCGAAGTAGAACCTTCTTTAAAGTTAGGAAACCCAAGAACCACAACGCGATCACCTATATTTGGCTCTTCAGCCTCTTCCAAGTTAAAAGACTCGTAATTTTCGAGTCCATCTTGTATTTTGAGAATAGCTATGTCCACATGATCATTTCGATATATAACCTTTGCCTCATAGCGTTCATCGGGACTGTCGACCCGAAAGACTTCGCACTCATTTACTGTAATCTTCTTCTCAGCAAGTACATGCGCGCAAGTGATTAGGAGTTGGCCTTTCATCATAAATGCGGACCCCTGCGAAACTACGCACCCTCCTGGAACATCGATACACACATCAACAACCCAGCACCTGTCCAATACATACTTACCGATTCTGAAATTTAAATCTTTTTCCAGTTTTTCAGAAACGGGTTTTGGAACCTTATATTGTATTGGCAACATGTTAAATCGATCAGCCAAACGCTTATAAACTTCGGACTCCAAACCAACTACCTGCTTGATAAAAAGCAACCTCCCTTGTATATGAGCCTCCAATGGAGTGGTACTATCCGGCTGTTTTACCTTTCGTACAGCATTGGCCTCCTCTGCACCGAGTTTTTCTAGAGCATGAATTAGTGCAGAAGTCTTACGAATATAACGCCTATCCACGTTAGGCTTACGATTAACTATAAGTCCTGTAACCACCTGTCTTTCGGTATAAGCCTGCAGCCTTACCTTCTTTTCATTTACTCTAAAACCATGCCGAGATATTAATCTTGAGAGCTCCTCTCCAGCCAAACTATTGTAATGATTTGAATTATCAGATGAACCCGTAGTCACCACCAACTCTGAAGGAAGATAGGATATCTGACAATAAAAAGAAAAACTTATGTCATCGGCGTAGCGGGTATACGCAGCATGATTCTTAACGGCAAGCGAATACAAGTCTCGATCCAAACTAGCACAAAGCATATTTGACAGGACAGGAGAACTAGGGGCACCTTGGGGCAAAACCCCACCCACAGTAGTTAAATGAGCGATAACTGTAGCAGTCTCCGGCATGAGGGAGTACGGCTTAGCGATCAAAAGCCCTCTTACGCGTGCAAATGTAATTGAAGTGAAAAAGTCTTTCAGGTCTATATTAAAGACAAACTTCTTCCCACAATGCGCTGCTGCGTTGTGCGTTATTGAGGTACCTTCAACGAATGCTTTGACACTTTTCCGGGGCCTATACATACGCGTCAATCTTTTCGCCAGGCGTAACTGCAAAGTCTTTAGCTTGTCACCCGGCGCAAGTATCGTGCGAACCCCACCACTTTTTTTGGGGATCTTAAATTCACGATAGTGCTGCTGCATACCACTGCGATAATAAAAATACTTCAACTTGGCATAATCAGTTCCAAGCATCGTGGCGAGCTGGTCAGGCGTCGTCGTGGGACCAAGATGATCTGAGGAAAGAAAAAAACCTCCATTCATATTTCACCTTATTCCTTTAAGATAACATCATGAGTGATTCACATCGCGATGTTGCTTATAGCGTTTCTGAGCTGGGTCGCATTTGAACAACCCGATTTAATACTTGAATGGAGGCGTTGTGACACTACACCAGCGTTCATGCAGGCGCAAGCATTGGCGTAGTGGTACTGGATTTTCTCCAGAATTGTATCGAACTAAGGAAAGTAATTTTTTTGCCATTTCGAACGCCAGCGTTTTCAGCGAGGGGAGCTCGTTTTCTGACCGCTCGGAGGTTGCGGTAATGGGGGCTGCGTTACCTCCCACCGTCGCTGCCAATTCAGCGACCGGGTGTGAGAACCCGAAACAATCAAGGCGCAAAGCGCCCCAAAACCAATCGCGGCGTTTTTTTTCGTCTGCGATATGGCTTTATGGCGGCTGTGCGTGGGAGACCTTCGGGTCTACCGGTTGCCTTGATTGCCGGTTTCTCACCCCGCGCACGGCTGTCACCCAAGCCCGTGAGAAGGCTCGTGGCAGCTCCTCAAATCAAGGACGTTGACCATGACCAAGATAAATCCGTACAAAATTTGGCTTTCCCCTCTACGCAATTCCCAATCGCATAACGCCCTCCCCCATTGCCTCTCCATCCTCGGAGGCGCCCAATGACCAACCAACCCGAACTAAAAACCATCGGCCTAACCCCCGCCATCTACTGCGGCGATCAACCACTCTTCCACGTCACCCGCGACGTCCCCCTCGGCGATGCGTTATCTATGGCTTCCGATTTCCTGTTCCTCGCCAAAACACTCACCGAAGATGCTGCCTACGCCAAAGACACCGACCGCCACGCCTGGGCTGCGCATTATTTGACGTCGATGAGTAAGGCGTTGGTGGATGATGCGGTGAAGGTGTTGACGCGGGATCGGGATTCTTTGTCGGGGTCCAAGCGGGCGGGGGCGAAGGCTTAAGGGTTGTAGCCGTCAGTCGATAAGGTAGGAAGTCTGTGGGGGCGGGTTGCTTGCGATGGTGGCAGTCGTTCGGTGGTGATGTTGGCTGGTTTGGTGCTATCGCCAGCAAGCTGGCTCCTACAGGGGGTTGGGGTTGTTTGTAGGGTGATGTTGGCCCTGATTTTTTTGAACCAAGGAGTGGAGTGAATGATGTTGTTCGACTGGCTGGCTATTAACGGTACATTCTTTGGGATGTGGGTTTGGGTGGTGCGCTGTCGTGGCACACTGAATGTGTGGTTGGCGAATCTGGCGGGGGTTGTGAGCGGCCTTATTGTCGCGATAGTGGTGGAGCTATTGACCCAAGCTGCCCGCGGGACTCCGTCGCCGGAAGAGCCATTTATGTTGTATTCGATTATGGCTGGGCTAGGCACGTTGGTTGGGACGTGGATGTGGCTTATTGCGAGGCTTGAGCAGCCCGAGAATCTGTTTCTGCGCCATTTGTTTGCCGGGACGGTGAGTGTTTTTGTTGGCGCGGTTGTACTTGGGCAGGCTTGGTCGTATTTGGTTTCTGGGTGAGTGCTTTTGGGGTTGGTGGTGGCTGGTTTGGCGCTATCGCCAGCAAGCCGGCTCCTACAGGGGTTGTGGGTTAGCCCCGGGGTTTTCGGGGCTTTTGAGGATTCAGATTTAGAGGAGGTGTTGGGAGATCAGTTTTGAGATTTCTACCATTGATGTCCGGCCGGTGAATTCGAATTTCACTTTGCCCAGCGACGAGAAGTAGATCTCCAGTTCCGAATCCAGGTCGAACGTACCGGAGGTTTCTACCGAGTAGGCGACGATGTTTTTGTAGGGCAGTGAGGTGAAGTCTTTTTTGCTGCCGGTGATGCCCTGTACGTTGACGGCGATGATGCGTTTGTTGGTGAAGACGACGCCGTCGCGCATGGATTTGTACGAGTCGATGACGTGCTCGCCTTCCAGCAGCAGTGCACTGACACGTTCTGCGTATTCTTCGTTTTGCTTGAGTTTGAAGAAGCCTTTGTTGTTGAAGTCGATCATCTGCCCATCCTCCGTTCGAAGAAAAATCCCTGCGAATTACTTCAGCGCTTTTACGACTCGAATGTTGACGGGGAATCCATCCTGTCCAGGCAGTTTCTTCCATCCCACGTACTGAAAAATCGCTTCTTCATCAATGTACTCGCCCCACTCCGCGACTTTGCCGCCCAACACTGCGACGTTCCGGTTAATGGCGCAGGTGCCATCGTCAGGACCGACGGTGTAGATCACATAAGGTTTGACGTATTTCGCGGCGCGGAAATGTTCGCCGCAACCAGAATCGACTCTGATCATCAAGGTCTTCAGATTTGCTTCACCATCCAGCTCGGCGTGCTGGTCGAGTTCCCCGATTTCGCCGACGTCGGTGAAGCCCAGAGAGCGAGCGCGCTTGTATGCCGGGGAGGCCAGGTGTTTGATCTGGGCTTGCGCGAGATACTCGTCCACGTCTTTGCTGAGTTCAATTTCGCCCTTGTGCGCGATCTCTTCCGCTATGGGAACGCCGCTCTCACAACGAGCGTATTCGGGGGAGCCAAGGCTTGACGGGGATAGGTAGTAGCGATGGAACTCAAGGGTGCTCAGATGCATCTTGATAGCGGGATTAGCTTCTTTGGGCGTCTGGCGCCCGGCCTGCACCTCGGCCACCACCTGCAGAAATTTCTGGCAATCGGAGAGGTAGCCGTCCCAGGCGTATGTCGGGGTTTCACTCGACAGGCCGGCGAGCGCCGGGGTCATCACGACGGCGAAAGTGATTGCGCAGAACAGGCGCGAGACTCGAGTGACAGTGGCCATGTGTAGTCCGTTACAAAGTTGATGAAAGTGGCGCAACGCTACTGTTTTGCCGCCTTGCCGTCCACTGGCAGCAAAGGGGACAGACTCTATTTACTGCTAGCCCCTGTTTATTGAATTGAATCCCGAGTGCCAGGTGCATCTGACGCCTTCGGCTGCCTCTCGTCTAGACTTAATGGGTGGTCGTAGACAGAACCGAGCACGTCGCTTTGGTGCGGATTAATAAAGGGCCGCGTGGCAATCTGACTTTTATGCCCTTATTGAGGTGCGGCGAAGACCGTGCCGGGCACAACAAGATGCCCATTCAGGGTGCCCTGGCCACCGGCCTGAAATTGCCACGATACCGTGACGTGGTGTGAGTGCCGCAGCCGACACTTTCGGACGACCGACAACCTTCTGGTTTGTCCGTGACCGTGAGGATTGCTGAATGCCTGATGAGAGTTTGCACTTGCCTTTGGTCAACAGCCTGCTGGAGCGCCACAAAGGCTCCCCCGGTGCTCTGTTGCCCATTCTTCATGATATTCAGGAACGCATCGGTTACATCCCCGATGTGGCCGTCCCCGAGATTGCTCATGCCCTCAACCTGAGTCAGGCCGAGGTTCGCGGGGTGATCAGTTTTTACCATGACTTCCGTACCTCGCCGCCGGCCCGCCATATTCTGCGTCTGTGCCGCGCCGAGTCCTGCAAGAGCCGTGGCGCCGAGGAGCTGGCCGCGCAGTTGCGCGACCGCCTGCAACTGGACGATCACGGCAGCAGCGCCGACGGCAACATCAGTTTGCGCCCCGTTTATTGCCTCGGCGCCTGCGCCTGTTCGCCGGCTCTGGAGCTGGATGGCCGGGTGCATGCGCGGCTCAGTGCTGAGCGTCTCGATGCCTTGCTCGACACTTGCCGGGAGGACGCGTGATGCCGATTCTTTATCTGCCCTGTGATTCCCTTGCCCGTGCTGTTGGGGCCGATGAGGTCTCCACAGCGTTGATCACTCAGGCCAAGGAACGCAATCTGCCGCTGGAGTTGCAGCGCACCAGTTCCCGCGGTTTGTATTGGCTGGAACCGCTGCTGGAAGTGGACAGTCCGCAAGGCCGGATCGGCTTCGGTCCGCTGACCGCAGACGAAGTGCCGTCAGTGCTCGATGCCTTGAAAGGCGACCCATCCGCTCACCCACTGGCCTTGGGCCTGGTGGAAGAGCTGCCTTATCTCAAATCTCAACAACGCCTGCTGTTCGCCCGCGCCGGTATTACCCGGCCGCTGTCGCTGGACGATTACCGGGCGCACGGCGGTTTTGAGGGCTTAACAAGGTCCGTCGCAATTGGCGGCGAAGAGACCGCAACAGCGGTGTTCGATTCAGGCCTGCGTGGCCGTGGCGGCGCGGCCTTCCCCGCCGGAATCAAATGGCGCACGGTGCGCGGCACTCAGGCGGCGCAGAAGTACATTGTGTGCAACGCCGACGAAGGCGATTCCGGCACTTTCGCTGACCGCATGTTGATGGAAGGCGACCCTTTCCTGCTGATCGAGGGCATGGCCATTGCCGGCATTACCGTCGGCGCCACCTTCGGCTACATCTATGTTCGTTCGGAATATCCGGATGCCGTGGCCACTCTGCGTGCAGCGTTGAACATTGCTCGTGAAGCGGGTTACCTCGGCGCCAATGTCGGCGGCAGCGGTCTGGCCTTCGACATGGAAGTGCGGGTCGGTGCCGGCGCTTATATCTGCGGTGAAGAAACGGCGCTGCTGGATTCGCTCGAAGGCAAGCGCGGGATCGTCCGCGCCAAGCCGCCAATTCCTGCGTTGCAGGGCCTGTTCGGCCAGCCGACGTTGGTGCACAACGTGCTGACCCTGGCCTCGGTGCCGCTGATTCTGGCCAAGGGTGCGCAGTTCTATCGCGATTACGGCATGGGGCGCTCGTTGGGCACGATGCCTTTCCAACTGGCGGGCAATATTCGCCACGGCGGCCTGGTGGAACGGGCCTTTGGCCTGACCCTGCGGGAACTGGTGGAAGGCTACGGCGGCGGCACCGCCAGTGGCCGACCGCTGAAAGCCGCGCAGGTGGGCGGCCCGCTCGGCACTTGGGTACCTCCGTCGCAATTCGATACACCGCTGGATTACGAGGCGTTCGCCGGCATCGGCGCGATGGTCGGTCACGGCGGTGTGGTCGTGGCTGACGACACCTTGGACATGGCCCAAATGGCCCGTTTCGCCATGCAGTTCTGCGCCGAAGAATCCTGTGGCAAATGCACGCCTTGCCGCATCGGCTCGACCCGGGGCGTTGAGGTTATCGACCGGATGCTGGCCGCGCCGGACCAGAGCGATCGCGATGCGCAAGCGATCATCCTCAAGGACCTGTGCGACACGATGCAATACGGTTCGCTGTGCGCCTTGGGCGGCATGGCCCCCTTCCCGGTCACCAGCGCCCTCAAGTATTTCCCCGCCGACTTCGGTCTGCAGCCTTCGGAGGCCGAGCAATGATTACTCTCTTCGACCCGAAAACCGATATCGACCTTGGCACTCCCGCTCGCGAAAGCCAGGTGCAAGTCACCCTGAACATCGACGGTCGCAGCATCAGCGTGCCCGAAGGCACCTCGGTGATGCGCGCCGCCGCGCTGATGGGCACCACCATTCCAAAACTCTGTGCCACCGACAGCCTGGAAGCCTTCGGTTCTTGTCGCATGTGCCTGGTGGAAATCGACGGGATGCGCGGCTATCCGGCGTCTTGCACCACGCCAGTCACGGAAGGCATGACCGTGCACACGCAGACGCCGAAGCTCGCGACCCTGCGCCGCAACGTCATGGAGTTGTACATCTCCGATCACCCGCTGGACTGCCTGACCTGCTCGGCCAACGGCAACTGCGAGCTGCAAACCGTCGCCGGCCAAGTCGGTCTGCGGGAAGTGCGTTACGGCTATGAAGGCGAGAACCATCTGGAGGACGTGAAAGACACCTCCAACCCTTATTTCGACTACGACCCAAGCAAGTGCATCGTCTGCAACCGCTGCGTGCGCGCCTGTGAAGAAACCCAGGGCACCTTTGCCCTGACCATCACCGGGCGCGGTTTTGAATCCCGGGTTGCAGCGGCTGGTGGCGAGAACTTCCTCGATTCGGAATGCGTATCCTGCGGCGCCTGTGTGCAGGCCTGCCCTACCGCGACGCTGATGGAAAAAAGCGTGGTCGAACTCGGCCAGCCGGAACGCAGCGTGATCACCACCTGCGCTTATTGCGGCGTGGGCTGCTCGTTCCGCGCCGAGATGAAAGGCGACCAACTGGTGCGCATGGTTCCGGACAAGAACGGTCAGGCCAACCACGGCCACTCTTGCGTCAAAGGGCGCTTTGCCTGGGGCTACGCGACCCACCCGGATCGCATCACCAAACCGATGATTCGCAAGAACATCAGCGACCCGTGGCAGGAAGTCAGCTGGGATGAAGCGGTGACCTACGCCGCCAGCGAATTCCGTCGTTTGCAGCAGAAATATGGCCGCGATTCCATTGGTGGCATCACCTCCAGCCGTTGCACCAACGAAGAAACCTATCTGGTGCAAAAACTGGTGCGCGCCGCGTTCGGCAACAACAACGTCGACACTTGTGCGCGGGTTTGCCACTCGCCGACCGGTTATGGCCTGAAACAAACCTTGGGCGAGTCCGCCGGCACCCAGAGTTTCGACTCGGTGATGCAGGCCGACGTGATCCTGGTGATGGGTGCCAACCCGAGCGACGCCCACCCGGTGTTCGCTTCGCAACTCAAACGCCGTCTGCGTGAAGGTGCGCGGTTGATCGTTATCGACCCACGTCGCATCGATCTGGTGGATTCGGTGCACGCCCGCGCCGAATATCACTTGGCCCTGCGCCCCGGCACCAACGTCGCCATGCTCAACGCGTTGGCCCACACGATCATCACCGAAGGCTTGCAAGACCAGCCCTTTATCGACGCTCGTTGCGAGGGCAATGACTTCGCCCGCTGGAGCGAGTTTGTCAGCCGTGCGGAGAATTCGCCGGAAGCCCTTGCCCCTGTCTGCGGGGTCGACGCTGCCGATATTCGTGCCGCCGCTCGCCTGTATGCCACTGGCGGCAACGCCGCAATCTATTACGGTCTGGGCGTCACCGAACACAGTCAGGGCAGCACCGCCGTGATGGGCATCGCCAACCTGGCCATGGCGACCGGCAACATCGGCCGCGAAGGCGTCGGCGTGAACCCGTTGCGTGGGCAAAACAACGTGCAAGGTTCCTGCGACATGGGTTCCTTCCCCCACGAGTTGCCCGGCTACCGGCACATCTCCAACGAAACGGTCCGCACGCAATTCGAACAGGCGTGGAATGTCACCTTGCAACCCGATCCGGGGCTGCGGATTCCGAATATGTTCGAGTCTGCGCTGGCCGGCAGCTTCAAGGGCCTGTATTGCCAGGGAGAAGACATTGCCCAGAGCGATCCGAATACCCAGCACGTCACTGCAGCCTTGTCGGCCATGGAATGCGTGGTGGTGCAGGACATCTTCCTCAACGAAACCGCCAAGTTCGCCCATGTGTTCTTGCCGGGCGCTTCGTTCCTGGAAAAAGACGGCACCTTCACCAACGCCGAGCGCCGTATCTCGCGGGTCCGCAAGGTCATGGACCCTCTGGGCGGCAAGGCCGACTGGGAAGGCACCGTGGCGCTGGCCAACGCCTTGGGTTACCCGATGAACTACAAACACCCATCGGAAATCATGGATGAAATCGCCAGCCTGACGCCGACGTTCACCAATGTCAGCTACGCCGAACTGGACCGCCACGGCAGCCTGCAATGGCCGTGCAACGCCGCCGCACCGGACGGCACGCCGACCATGCACATCGATCAATTCGTGCGTGGCAAAGGGCGGTTCATGCTCACCGGTTATGTGCCTACCGAGGAGAAGGTCAACAACCGCTATCCGCTGCTGCTGACCACCGGACGCATCCTCAGCCAGTACAACGTCGGCGCTCAAACCCGGCGTACCGAGAACGTCGCCTGGCACGACGAGGACCGTCTGGAAATCCACCCGACCGATGCCGAAAGCCGTGGCATCAATGAAGGTGACTGGGTGGGTATCGGCAGCCGCGCCGGGCAAACCGTGCTGCGTGCGCGGGTCACCGAACGGGTCGCGCCGGGCGTGGTGTACACCACGTTCCACTTCCCGGAATCGGGGGCCAACGTGATCACCACCGACAACTCCGACTGGGCCACCAACTGTCCGGAGTACAAAGTCACCGCCGTGGAAGTCAGCCGCGTCTACCACCCTTCGGAATGGCAAAAACGCTTCCAGGAATTCACTGACGAACAGCACCGTTTGCTCAAGGAACGCCGTCAAGGCGCTAAAGCGGAGGTGCGCCGATGAGCACTGCCAACCTGATCAAGATGGTCAACCAGATCGCCCAGTACTTCGCCACCGAACCGGACCGGAAACAGGCCGTGCTCGGTGTGCGTAATCATCTGCAGATGTACTGGACGCCGGGCATGCGCAAGGAGTTGCTGGCCTGGCAGACAGAGCATCAGGGGGCGGATTTGCATCCGTTGGCGCAAGAGGCGGTCAGCGGGGCGGGTTGGGAGGCGTAGATCTAGAAAACGACGAAAAAACCTGTGGGAGCGAGCCTGCTCGCGATGGACGTCAACGATAACGCGCGAGTCCTGGATAAGCGCGGCGTCCATGAGTCCATCGCGAGCAGGCTCGCTCCCACAGGGGTTGTGTGCAATGTTTGCCCGCCTTATTTATCGTCATCGGTCACCCGCACCGCGATCTCAATCGCCCGCACGCTGATCGCCGCAAAGATCGCCGTGAGCAGCACGCCGTTGAACCCGAGCAATATTGCCAATATCCGCGAAACCGGCAACTTCGGCACCAGCTCGCCATAGCCGATGGTCAAGCCGGTCACGAAGCCGAAATAGATGCCGTCGAAAGGATCCCAACCTTCCAGGTAGCTGATGATCAGGCCGCACGTGACGATGACGATCAGCATGGTGGAAAGGATGGGCCAGACAACTCGAAGGTAATAGCCGACAGCTTTGTAGAACTCTCGACGGATGTTCGACGTATTTGCAGGCTTCATGTCGTGGGTTTCCTGAGGGCGGCAGGCGGATTGACACTCATCAGCTTGGCACAAGTATTGGAAATCGATGCCGCGTCCCAGGATGTAAGGGCTACTCGATCTGAATCGGCCCCTTGGTCCCGGCATCGCTGTCGGTCCAGTAATCCTCATTCTGCAACCGCCGATCGCCCTGAATCGTGAAGGTGAGTTTGCCCTGGTGAAACTGCAGCGTGCCATCGGTGCGCTTGGCGTTTACCCGCTTGCCGTTGACCCAGACTTGCTCCTTGGCATCGATACGAATCGTGGCAACGGTCGCGCCGGCATCGCTCTTGGCGACCCACTGTCCGGCGTAGGGCGTCTGGGTATTTGTGCTGTCCGCCGCGGGGTTGGTGAATCCGGCCTTGGCGTTTTCCGCTTTGCTCTTGTGGATATCGCAGCCCTGAGTCTCGCTGACCTGGGTGCAACCGGATTGCTCAAGTTGTTTGCGGTACTTGTCGTTGATGGCATAGGCCGGGAGTTGCACCAACATCATGGCGGCCAGTGCCGGCAAGATGATCCGTTTCATAAGTCCTCTCCTCTGATCAGCGCCTTCCCCAGCGCCCGCGAACTGCATGGATCTTTCACTGTAGTCCGAATCCTGTCCCCGGATGCACCGGCAAAACCACCAACGCCGCCAACCCGCCCTTCGACCGATTGCGCAGCGTCAGCTCGCCGCCGTGCTCCAACACAATCGCCCGTGCCGCCGATAATCCCAACCCTACCCCGCCCGTGCTTTTATTCCGCGAGCCTTCCAGGCGAAAGAACGGCACAAACACTTGTTCAAGACTGGCCTGCGGAATTCCCGGGCCACGGTCCAGCACGTTGATCCGCACTTCCCCCGCATCAGGCATCAGCTCAATCGCGGGCTCGCTACCGTACTTGATCGCGTTATCCAGCAGATTGGTCATCACCCGCTTAAGCCCCAACGGCCGCCCGAAATACACCAGCCGTTGCGGCCCGCTGAAGGCGATCTCGACACCCTGATCCCGGTAATCATCCCGCAAGGTTTGCAGCAGTTCCGCCAGATCAAACTGGGTCGCCGGTTCAAGCCTCGCATCGTCCCGAAAGAACTCCAGCGCCGAATTGATCATCGCCTGCATTTCATCCACGTCACGAAACAACCGCTGCTGTTGCTCGGCATCCTCGATGAATTCGCCGCGCAAACGCATGCGCGTCAACGGTGCGCGCAGGTCGTGGGAGATGGCCGCGAGCATTTGCGTGCGGTCGCGGATGAAGTGTTGCAACTGGGCCTGCATGGCGTTGAAGGCGAGGATCGCCTGGCGGATTTCCTGCGGGCCGAGGGGTTCGATGGGCGGTGCGCGAAAATCGATGCCGAAGCGTCGGGCACCTTCAGCGAAACGTTGCAAGGGTGTGGCGAGACGGCGGGTGGCGATCAGGGCGACCAGCGCAGTGGAGATCAGCACCAGCAGGATGACGATCAGGTAACGCGGCGTTTCGTCGAGGCCCCAACTGCGTGAGGGCGCGGAGAACATCAGCCAGGACGAGTCGGGCAGCTCGATCAGCAGCGCGTAATGCGCGTCCGACGAGGGCTCCGTCCAGTCAGCCGGCTCGTAGGTCTGGATTCGACCTGCGAATTTAAGCAGCGGCTGCAAGAGGGTCGAGCCGATTTCGGAATCCAGATCCTCCACCGGCGGCAGGTTGAGCTCACGTCGATCAAGGTGCCAACTGACGGTAAAGCCTTCATCACTGACAGCTTGTGCCAACTGGCTGCGCAGGGGCACCGGGGCAGCCTTGATGACGCGGGTGATGGCGGCCATTTTTTCCAGCAGCCCGGTTTCAGTCAGCGGCGGCCGCGCCCAGACGCCGGCGAGCTGGATGAACAACCCGTTGAGCGCCAGCGAAATGAGCATGGCGAGGATGATGGTCAGGGCGATCCAGCGCGCCACCGTGTCCCGGCGAATCCGCTTCAGCCAGTTCATCGCCGCGTCACACTTGGAGTGAACAGGTAACCGCCGTTGCGCACGGTGCGAATCATCGCCGGGCGCTTGGTGTCGGATTCGAGTTTGCGTCGCAAGCGGCTGACTTGCACGTCGATGCTGCGGTCGAACGCGTCGTGGCAATGCCCACGTGCCAGGTCCAGCAACTGCTCGCGGGTGAGGATACGTTGCGGGTGTTCGACGAAGACCAGCAACAAATCAAACTCACCGGCCGATAGCGGGATCATCACGTTGTCCGGCGAGCGCAGTTCCCGGCGGGTGACGTCGAGGTGCCAGTCGGCGAAGTCGATCAGCGGCCGTGGACGTTCCTGCGCCAGCGGTCGACGGTCCTCCACGCGGCGCAACACGGCACGCACTCGGGCCAGCAATTCACGGGCATCGAAGGGTTTGGTCAGGTAATCGTCGGCGCCGAGTTCGAGGCCGACCACCCGATCACTGAGTTCACCCATGGCGGTGAGCATGATCACCGGGATCGCGTGGCGGATGCGCAGCTGCTGGCACAGGATCAGCCCGCTGTCGCCGGGCAACATCACGTCGAGAATGATCAGGTCTGGCGCCTGGCGCTCGATGGCCGACCACAACGACGCGCCGTCGGTGGCGACCTCGACGCTGTAGCCGTGCTGGACGAAGAATTTTTTCAGCAGATCGAGGACTTCAAGGTCGTCGTCGACAATTAAAAGGCTGTTCACCGAAGGTCACTTAAGGGTCGGATGGAACCGTCATCTAAAACCATTCACGGCAGCGCGTCATATATTTCAATCCTGCAATAAAACGACAGCGGCGCAATAAACCGGACATCTTTGCGCAAGGCTCGGGGCCCAGCATCGCCGCCAATTCCTCCCGAGACTCGCGTCCATGTTGCCTTTCAAATGTGCTCCCTGGCTGGCCCGCAACACCTCGATTGCCGTGCTGGCCGCAGGGTTGGCGGGCTGCAGCAGCCAGCCGTCGTCCAGCGCCGAAGTGAGCTGTGCCGACATCGCCTATTCGGTGTACGACCCGGCGGAACCGATCAATCGCGGGGTCTTCGCGTTTAACCGGGTGGTGGATGACTACGCCCTGGCGCCGGTCGCTCGCGGCTATCGCCACACGCCGGACTTTTTCCAGACGGGTGTGCATAACTTCGTGGCGAACTTCGGCGAGCCCGAGGTGTTTATCAACGACCTGCTGCAAGGCAACCCGATGCGTTCGGTCAATACGCTGGGGCGGTTCGCGCTGAATACCACGGTGGGCGTGGTGGGGTTGATCGACGTCTCCGGCATGGCCGGCATTCCACGTCATAAAGCCGACTTCGGCCAGACCTTCGGCGTGTGGGGCATCGGCGACGGGCCGATCGTCGAACTGCCGTTGCTCGGCACGTCCAACAGCCGCGATGCGGCCGGGCGTGTGCTGAGTTTCGTGGTCGATCCGTTCGGCGACAACAGCGATACCGTGGACACGCTCTCAACGATCAACACCGTCGGCGACATCGTCGATGGCCGAGCCGAAGTCTTGCCGCTGACCGACAGCCTGCAAAAACTGCCGGACTATTACAGCGCGTTGCGCAACGTGGTCGCCGAGCATCGCGCCGCTTTCGTGGTCGAGGGCAAACAAGGCTCGCCGAAGAACACTCAACCACAATGCACAGGAGCACCGGCCGATGGTTTCTGAAGGCCTGATTCTTCAACACCGCGTGACCCGCGACGACGAGGTGAATCTGCACTGCCGGGAAATTACCCTGCGCCTGTCCGCAGACTGTCGCCAACTGGTGCTCACCCGCTACACCGAACACTACGGCCCGGCGGTGGTGCGCTGGATCGAGCGCAGTCACACGGTGTCGGTGAGCGAGCTGTTTCGCTGGCTGGTCGCCAACGGTGAGGCGGATGTCAGTGAGCAGCGATCACTTCCTCCAACACCCGCGCTACGCACTGCACCGCCGCGTCCTCATCGCGGCGTTTATGCCAGGCCAGATGCACCGCAAATCCCTCAACCTCAATCGGCGGTTGCACGGCGTGCAGCGTCTTGGCCATCGGCATCGACAGGCATTGGCTGGGCAACATCGCAATCAGGTCCGAGCCCAGCAGCAGATCCGGAACCATGACAAAGCTCGGCACGACGATCCCGACCCGTCGCGCCAGCCCCCTCCCTTTCAACAATTCGTCGAGCGGGCCCCAGGTTGCGCCCCGGCCAGACACCAGCACGTGTGGATAACTCAGCCAGCGCTCGAGATTGAAGTCTGCAATTGCAGGATGCCCGGCGCGCATCGCCACCACGAAATGCTCGTGCAACAGCAGACGTCGGGTGTAGTCCGGTCCGAGGGGCGGGAAGACCGACATGGCCAGATCGCTTTGGCCGCGACTCAAACTTTCCTGAGCCGCTTCGCCGCCCTGCCAGGGTTGAATCACCAGGTCGATGCCCGGTGCCAACTCGGCCAGTCGCTGGTGCAACTGTTGCGCGACGATGATCGCCGGGAAGTCGGCCATGACGATGCGCACGGTTTGGCGCAGGGTGCTCAGGTCGGCACTGGCAGCGCCGACCAGCGTGCTGACCGAGCCCAGAATCTGCTTCAACGGACCGCGCAAGGCCTGCGCCTTGGGGGTGAGTTGCATGCCGCCCGGTACGCGTTCGAGCAGGTGATCCTGGAACAGATGCCGACAACGCTCCAGCGCATTGGAGGCTGCCGGTTGCGACAGGCCGACACGCTCGGCGGCGCGGGAGACGTGGGCTTCGTCGAGCAACGCATCGAGCACGGTCAACAGATTGAGATCCACCGAACGTAGATTCATTGAATCAATACCTAATTAGACAAACCATCCATTGGAGCAATTTATAGCACGCTGGCACGCTGTGGCTCCCTTCACTTGAACCGGGTAATCCCATGAACGACACCACGCTGATTATGAGTTTTCACCCGGATCTGGGACGTTCACACGCCAACCGCGCCTTGCTCGATACCGTGAAGGATCTGCCGGGCGTCTCCATCGTCGATCTGTATGGGCTTTACCCGACCGATGAAGTCGACACCGCCGTGGAGGTGCAGCGCTTGTTGTCGGCAAAGCGGCTGGTGCTGCAATTTCCGGTGCAGTGGTACTCGACCCCGGCGCTGCTGAAAAACTGGCAGGACCGCGTGCTGACGCAGATGTACTACATCGCTTATGAAGCGCAGGGTTCCAGGCTTGAAGGGTTGCCGATCATGATTGTGGCGACGGCGGGCAATACGCCCGAGGCCTACAGTGAAACCGGCGTTAACCTGTTTCCCCTTGAGCAATTGCTGCAACCATTGCGCGCGACTGCGCATCGCTGCCAATGGGCGTGGAGCGAGCCGTTTCTGGTGTATCGGGCCAACAAGCTGCCGGGCTCGAAGTTGCATGTCATCGCCACTGAATACCGGGCCAGGATCGAGCAGTTTCAACACAACCCACGACGCTCTTCAGCTCAAAGCCATTGATTTGATATCGTGCACGCCATCGTCTCTCCCGCCCCATGAACAAGGAAGAATCAATGGTACCCCTCGGCATTTTGGTGTTCCTCGCTGCATCAGCGGGGATATGGCATTGGATCGTGAGGAATCGTGGCAGCGTCAATCTGTGGCTGGCCAACCTGGCAGGTGTCCTGGCCAGTTTCCTTGTGGGTGTGGTCGTGCTGATCTTTATGGCACCCGAACAGGCTGGAACACGGGGCCCGGCGTATTTTCTTTATTCGTTGATGGCGTTCATCGGGGTGTTCATCGGGACGTGGCTCTTCGTCATCGCCCGATTCAAGGAAGGCGAACATCCGGTCGGCCGTCATTTTATCGCCGGGGCCTGCAGTGTGGTGGCGGCATTTTTCACGCTGTTGCTGTGGGTAACGACCTTTCCCGCCAAGTAAACGTTACCCCAGACAATTGATGAAGTTCAGGCAGAGGTCTGCGTTATCATCGCCGGCCTGTGCGCCAAGAGTCTTGAACCCGGATGTCCGAATCACTGCCACTGCCTGACAACTGCACCCCACTGCCACCGGTTCTGGTCGGGCCGCTGTTGCGGCGCCTGGAGCCTTCACGGCTGGTGCTGTGGCTCGTGGGCACGCGGGCGTTGTCGCTGACGTTGCGCCTGCAAGATGTTGGCGACATCCGCCTCGACGCCGGGCAATGCACGATCATTCCCGTCGGAACGCACGCCTTTATTCATTTGATCGATGTGCCGCTCGACAACGCCCTGCCCTGCGACACGCTGATCGAATACGACCTGTTGATTGATGACGCGATGACGGGCATCGCCGAATGGGCGCCGCATCTGTTGTATGGCGAAGCACGCTGCCCGAATTTTGTTTTGCGCTCGCGGATCGACCAACTGCTGCATGGCTCTTGCCGCAAACCTCACCATCCCGCCGCCGACGGCTTGCTCTGTGTCGATCATTTGCTGGCCTCGGAACACGAGGCCACTGAGCGCCCGGCGCTGCTGATGATGAGTGGTGACCAGGTGTACGCCGACGATGTCGCCGGACCGATGCTGCGGGCCATTCATGCCTTGATCGCACGGTTGGGATTGTTCGGCGAACACCTCGAAGGCGCCGTGGTCAGCGACAGCGCCAAGCTCTATGAGCATGCGGCCAGCTACTACCACCGTGCGGATTTGTTACCGGCGCTGCAAAGCAATGAAACCCTGCGCGAGCGATTTTTCGGCGGGGCGCGCAAGCCGATTTTCACCAGCAGCAGTGCCGACAATCACCTGGTGACATTCGCTGAAGTCATGGCCATGTACCTGCTGGTGTGGTCGCCGACACCCTGGACGCTGATCAAGCCAAAACCGCCGAAGTTGATTCCCGAACGGCGCGAGCGTTATGCGCTGGAGCAGACCCGCATCGATACCTTCAAGGCTGGCCTGGGTGGTGTCGCACGGGCCTTCGCGCATCTGCCGTGCCTGATGATCTTCGACGACCACGATATTACCGATGACTGGAATCTTTCCGCGCAATGGGAGGAAACGGCCTACGGCCACCCGTTCTCCAAGCGCATCATCGGCAACGCACTGATCGCTTACATGCTGTGCCAGGGCTGGGGCAACAACCCGGATGCGTTCGGCGCGGTGCTGGCGAAGACCGATGGTTTCAGCGCGACCGGGGAAGACGGCTATCTCGACAGCCCGGTGCAGGACGCCTTGATCGATGAGCTGCTGAAGTTTCAGCACTGGCATTACGTGTTGCCCTCCAGCCCGGCGATGGTAGTGCTCGACACCCGCACCCGGCGCTGGCGCAGCGAGATGACACTCAAGCAACCCTCGGGTCTATTGGACTGGGAAGCCCTCTGCGAACTGCAACAGGAACTGCTGGATCACCCGTCGGCGATCATCGTTTCGCCCGCGCCGGTGTTCGGTGTGAAGCTGATCGAAACCGTGCAACGGGTGTTCAGCTGGTTCGGTTATCCCCTGTTGGTGGATGCAGAAAACTGGATGGCCCATCGCGGCGCGGCGCAGGTGATCCTGAACATTTTCCGACACTCGCGTACACCGGGTAACTACGTGGTGCTGTCAGGCGATGTGCATTATTCCTTCGTCTACGAAGTGCTGATCCGACACCGCAAGGCGGGCCCCAGGATCTGGCAGATCACCAGCAGCGGCATCAAGAACGAATTTCCGCCGACGCTGCTGGAATGGTTCGACCGCCTCAACCGCTGGCTCTATTCGCCACGTTCACCGCTGAACTGGCTGACCAAACGCCGGCGCATGCGCATCGTGCCGCATGTCCCGGAGCATGCCGAGGCGGGTGAACGGTTGTGGAATTCGGCGGGGATCGGGCAGGTGTTCTTTAATGAAAAAGGACAGCCGCAGGCGATTTACCAGCACAACTCGGATGGCTCGCCGAAGACGCGGATGGTGGCGCCTGAGGCTGAAGACTGAAGGCGAGAGACCGAGTTGTCTGCATCGCGAGCAAGCTTGCTCCTACAGTAGATCGTGGTGATTTATGGATCTCATCCGAACCGTGATCATTGGCAATTCCGGCTCCGGCAAGAGCTGGCTGGCCAAGCGCCTGGCGGATCACTTGAAAGCGCCGTGGGTTGATCTGGACGCGATTCACTGGCTGTCCGACGAACACAGCATCACCCGCCCCCGCGCCGAAGCCCTGGGCATGGCGCGGATCGCAGCAGATGAAGAGCGCTGGGTGATCGAAGGTGTCTACGGCTGGATCGTAAGCGAACTTATCCACAGGGCCACGGCGTTGATCTGGCTGTGTGTTGGCGATGAGGAATGCGTTGCCAATGTTCGTCTGCGTGAGGCGAATCGGGATGAGCAGGACGAGAGGCTGATCGCCTTGCTCGACTGGGCCGGCAGTTATCGTGCTCGCGAGGGTTCCAGTGGGTTTGCCGCGCATCAGCAGTTGTTCGAAGGGTTCGCCGGTTCAAAACTGCGACTCATGAACCGCGCGGACATCACCGACTTCGCTGATTCCCGGCCGTATAAGAGCGAACCGCACCTGTAGGAGCCAGGCTTGCCGGCGAAAGCGTCCTCAAGCGCGCCTTCGCCGGCAAGCCTGGCTCCTACAAAAAGCGGTCAGCATTAAAGTAGCTCAGACCGTTTTCACCGCCCGACCAACCCCTCTGACAATCATCTCCACCTCGCGCTCATCAATCGTCAGCGGTGGCAGCAGGCGGATGGTCTTGCCCCGTGTCACGTTGATCAGCAAGGCGTGATCCCGGGCGGCGATCAGGGTCAGGTCGCGAATCGGTTGCTTGAGTTCGATGCCGATCATCAAACCCTGGCCGCGAATCGCCAGCACGTTCGGGTCATCGGCCAACTCGGTGCGCAATCTGGCGAGCAAGCGGTCGCCCTGTATTTTGGCGTTTTCCAGCAGGCCCTGTTCTTCGATGATGTCCAGCACGGTGCAACCCACGCGGCAGGCCAGTGGATTACCGCCGAACGTGCTGCCGTGACTGCCGGGGGTGAAGAGGTCGGCGGCTTTGCCCCGGGCCAGGCAGGCGCCGATGGGGACGCCGTTACCGAGGCCTTTGGCCAAGGTCATGACGTCCGGAACAATGCCTTCGTGCTGGAACGCAAACCACTGGCCGGTGCGGCCGATGCCGGTCTGGATTTCGTCGAGCATCATCAGCCAGCCACGCCGATTGCACAGGTCGCGCACGGCCTTGAGGTAACCGGGCGGGGCCAGTTGCACGCCGCTTTCACCCTGGATCGGCTCCATCAGGATTGCCACGATTCTTGCGCCGTGGGCCTGCTGGACCTTGTCCAGCGCCTTGAGGTCGCCGAACGGCACTTTGACGAAATCACCCGGCAGTTCATTGAACCCCAGGCGCACGGCCGGGCCATCGCTGGCGGACAGGGTGCCGAGCGTCCGGCCATGGAACGCGTTTTCCATGACGACCACCAAGGGCTGTTCGATGCCTTTGTGCCAGCCATGCAGCCGCGCCAGTTTCAGCGCGGTCTCGTTGGCTTCCGCGCCGGAGTTGTTGAAGAACGCCCGCTCCATGTCCGCCAAGCGCGTCAGTTTCTGCGCCAGCCGCTGTTGCCAGTCGATGCTGTAGAGGTTGGAGGTGTGCAGCAGCAGGCCGGCCTGTTCGCTGATCGCCGAGACGATTTTAGGATGAGAGTGCCCAACGTTGGTCACCGCCACGCCCGCTACCGCGTCCAGGTATTCACGACCGGCCTGATCCCACAGGCGCGTGCCCAGGCCTTTACTGAAACTCAGTGCCAGCGGTTGGTAAGTACTCATCAGGCAGGCGGCGGTCATGACATCAAGCTCCATCAATGGTCGGTGTTTTTGCAGTATGGTTAGCCACCTGAACTGGATAAACGCTGCAATACTTCAATCATTTTAAAGTAGGGCTTGATAATGGATTTGTTCCAGGCAATGACCGTGTACGTAAGGGTGGTGGAATCCGGCAGCATGACCGCCGCCGCTTTTCAGTGCGAAATGTCCACCACCATGGTGGGCAATCACCTGCGGGCACTGGAGCAGCGTCTGGGTGTGCGCTTGCTCAACCGTACGACCCGGCGCCAACGGTTGACGGAATTTGGCACCGCGTACTATCAACGCTGCCTGGAAGTGCTGGGACTGGTGGCCGAATCCGAACGCCTCGCCGAGCAGGCCCTCGACGAGCCGAGCGGCACCCTGCGCATTACCGCCCCGCTGACGTTCGGCACGGAAAAACTGGCACCGGCGCTCAGCGAATTCGCCCTACTGTGCCCACGCGTCAAACTGGACGTTGTCCTCACCAACCGCCGTCCGGACCTGCTTGAAAACGGCATCGACGTAGCGTTTCGCCTGGGCAACATGGAACAGACCAACCTGATCGCCCGTCCACTGGTGGACTACACCCTGACCATGTGCGCATCGCCGATCTACCTGGCGCGTCGCGGCAACCCGGAAAAACCTGATGACCTGCGACACCACGACTGCCTGTCCTTCGCCTACCCGGCCGGTGATGACTGGCAATCGGTGGAAAAGGAATGGCGTCTGAGCGGGGCCGAAGGCGAGGTAGCGGTGGCGGTCAGTGGACCGATGCTGATCAACAGCTCCGCCGGTTTGCATCAGGCGGCACGCACCGGCATGGGCATCGTGCTGTTACCCGACGCCTTGGTAGAACAAGACCTCAAGGACGGAACACTGGTGGCCTTGATGCCGAATTACCCGCCGCCGAGCCGGCCAATGAGCCTGATGTACGCTCAGGATCGCTACCGCTTGCCGAAATTACGCCGTTTCGTCGACTTCGCCATGGGGATGTGGGGCAAGCACTAGGCGGTTGAATGCACCATCGACTAATCTCCTCGACTGGCGGGTCGCTTTGGTCAGGGAGAGCAGTGATGGATGGGGCCTCGGATATTGAAGCGTTGAAGTTCAATCTGTCGGATTTGAACGAAGACATGCTGCACACCATTCTGGAACTGGTCAGTGATGGCATCTGGGACTGGAACGCCAATACCGGGTTCGTTTACCGCAACCGCGGCTGGTACGAAATGCTCGGCTATGCGCCTCATTCCCTCAACAACACGGTATTCACCTGGGAATCGGTGATGCATCCCGAGGATTACCCACGGGTCATGGCCCTGTTTGACGCCTACCTGAGCCAACAGGCTCCCGGCTATCAGGCCGAGTATCGCTGCCGCATGCAGGATGGTAGCTATACCTGGGTCGAAGACCGCGGCTACGTGCTCGCCCGCAACGCCGACGGTTCGGTGGCGCGCATGGTCGGTGCGCACCGCAGCATTGAAGACAAGAAGCGCTTGTTCGAAGAGCTTGAACGAAAGAACAAATCCCTCGAAGCCATCGTCGAAGAACGCACCCGCGAGTTATCCCGGGTCAACCAGCAACTGCAGATTCAGCTCGAAGAAAACCGCAAACTGGCGGAAACCGACGCACTGACCACAATCGCCAATCGCCATCGCCTGAGCAAGGACCTTCCTCAGGCATGTGATCGCGCCCAGCGCTTCCGACAGCCGCTGTCGCTGATTGCCATGGACATCGACGACTTCAAGAACATCAACGATCACTACGGTCATGCCTTGGGGGATGCCGCGTTGGTGCAGGTAGTCCAGAGCGTGAAACATTGCGTACGCGACGGCGATTTGCTGGCGCGCTGGGGCGGTGACGAGTTCATCATCATTCTTCCCGATACCCCGTTGGCCGACGCCAGAAGCCTCGCGGAGACAATCCGCCATAGCGTCGCCAGTTTGCTGCCAGTGGGAGACTTTCAAGTCACCATGAGTTTTGGCGTCGTACAACGCTTTGAAGAAGAACAACAGACCGGGCTGCTGGCCAGGGCTGATCAAGCGTTGTATCGGTCGAAAGTGGCGGGCAAGAATGTGATTTCGGGGTGAGCGTTTTTCTCTCCCCTCACATCCCCGCCTTCACCAACACTGGTTTCTCTTGATACCGCTCCGGAAACAACTTCTTCAACTGCGCCACTTTCGGTAGATCGTTGATAACGATGTACGGATAGGTGGGGTGTTCTGTCAGAAAGTCCTGATGTTCCTCTTCTGCCGGGTAGAAACCGTTATAGGTTTCGAGCTTGGTGACGATCGGTTTGTTGAACGATTTCGCAGCGTCGAGCTGGGCAATGTAGGCCTGGGCAACACGTTGCTGCTCGCTGTTTTCCGGAAAAATCGCCGAGCGATACTGCGTGCCGTGGTCAGGTCCCTGACGATTGAGTTCGGTCGGGTTGTGAGCCACCGAGAAGTAGATCTGCAACAAGGTGCCGTAGCTGACCTGAGTGGGGTCGAAGGTCACCTCGACCGATTCCGCGTGACCGGTATTTCCGCCGCTGACCCGCTCGTATTGAGCGGTGTCGGCCGCCCCGCCCGCGTAACCGGAGACGGCTTTCTTCACGCCTTTGACATGCTGAAACACACCTTGGACGCCCCAAAAGCAGCCGCCGGCGAACACGGCGGTTTCGCTGTGGGCCTGGGTGATTTCGTCGAGTGTGGGTGCGGGGATGATGACCGCGTCTTCGGTGGATCCGAAAGAGAACGCAGAGCATTGACCGATGACGCCAGCGGCGGCCAGTCCCAACAGGGTGCGACGCAAGTTGAACAGGGTTTTCATGAGGCGGACTCCTGAATCAGTGAAGTGGCGATCAACCGAACGTAAAGGCATATGCCGAGACACCCGGATCGAGAAATTCGATGCTGAACGTCCGATCCGTTACTGCGCCGGACTGGCGCACCAGTTGATACAAACGTTGTTCGGTGACGCTACCGCTGCCATCGGGCGCCACGTCCGTACCGTGGGCATCGCCGGGGGCTTTTCCGTCAATCAGCACTTTGAAACGCACCGGCCTGCCGTCTGCACCGGGGCCCAGTACCAGATGCAAATCACGTGCGTGGAAGCGGTAGACAATGCGACTGTCGGGCGCGCTTGAAGTGGCCCGCTCCGGACCGACCGTCCACTGACCACCCAGGCTCCAGTCATTCAGGGCCAGTTGCGGCGGAGGGTTGTAGGTCGTCAACTTGTCGGGAACCAGACTGGTTTCGGGGACGAAATGCTCCGAGCGCTGGTAGCCGACATAGGTTTCCGGCGACTGCACTTCGTTCATGTCCGGCGCGAGTTGAACACCCTCGGCATTGGCATTGATCAACCCGTCATCCACCTTGGCGGCACCCGCTTCACGCAGCAATTGCTGGATCACCCGCTCCGACTCGGCGTACTCGCCTTCGCCAAAGTGGTGATAACGAATGCGCCCCTGGGCGTCGGCAAAATAGTGGGCCGGCCAATACTCATTGTTGAAAGCTCGCCAGATCTTGAATTCGTTGTCGATGGCCACCGGGTAGTTGATACCCAGGTCCTTCATGGCTTTGGTGACGTTGCCTACGTTGCGCTCGAAGGCGAATTCGGGTGCATGGACGCCGATCACCACCAACCCCTGATCGCGGTATTTTTCAGCCCAGGCTTTTACATAGGGCAAGCTGCGCAGGCAGTTGATGCAGGAATAAGTCCAGAAATCCACCAGCACTACCTTGCCCTTCAACGCCTGGGCATCGAGTGGTGGCGAGTTGAGCCATTGCACGGCGCCATCCAGCGATGGAAGCTTACCTTCGATGGGCAGTGTGCCCGGCGCTTTGTCAGCCACGCTCATCGCACCATCAGCAGCCGGGGTTCTCGCCATCATCGCCCCGCTGCCGTTCGGTGTCTTACCGGCCAAACGGCCCACCAGCGCCTGCTCGATACCACCGGTAGATGCCGTGGAAAACCGCGCCAGAATCCCGGTATCAAGCCCCAACGCAATCGCCGCCACACCGGCCAGCATGGCCGCGCCCAAACCTCGACGGACCCACTCGCCAGCACCGATGGAACGCTTCATTGCGGCGAAAACCTTACCGCCCAGCAGCAGCGCAACCGCGAGGGAAGTGGCGGCACCAGCGGCGTAGGCCAGCAGCAACAGGGTGGTGGCGATGCTTGCCCCTTGCAGCGCGGCGCCGGTTAACAACAGGCCCAGAATTGGCCCGGCACACGGCGCCCAGAGCAGCCCCGTGGCAACACCGATCAAAAACGAAGCACCGGGACGCGGCCGGGCATCGGCGCCCGCCGCCTCCGACAACCGACTGCCAGCCGCCACCAACGGGCGCGTCAGACGTTCGGCCAACTGCGGCAGCAACAACGTCAGCCCGAACAGGGCGACAAACACCAGCGCGAGCCAGCGCCCGTACTGATTGAGTTGCACCACCCAACCGCCGCCTACTGCCGCCAATGAAGCGACCAGCGCGAAGGTCAGCGCCATGCCCGCCAGCAGCGGCAGGCTGCTCTTCATGAACGGCTGCCCGGTGCGAGCGAAGACAAACGGCAACACCGGCAGAATGCACGGGCTGACGATCGTCAGCACACCACCGAGATAAGCGAGGACCAGAAGCCACATAGCGTCGACCTGCAGGAAATGAGAAAAAAAGGAATCAAGCCGCCTGTGGCTTGAAGGTCATCGCCAGACCGTTCATGCAGTAGCGCAGACCGGTAGGTTTGGGCCCATCGTCGAAGACATGGCCCAGATGACCGCCGCAACGCCGGCAGTGAACCTCTTCGCGCAACACACCAAAGGACCGGTCCTGACGGGTCGCCACTGCCTTGTCCAGCGGTGCCCAGAAACTCGGCCAACCGGTGTGGCTGTCGAACTTGGTGGCAGAGGAAAACAGCGGCAGATCGCAACCGGCACAGGCAAAGGTCCCATCACGATGCTCATTGTTCAGCGCACTGCTGTAAGCCCGTTCAGTGCCCTCTTCCCGCAGGATTTCATACTGCTCGTCACTGAGCAGGGCACGCCATTCGCTGTCAGTGTGCGTCACCTCGAAAACCTCCGCCGCGCTGGCCTCGCTGACCAGCGCAGAGCTGGCAGCAAATTTTGGCAATACACCGACCGCCAGGGCTGCAACCCCCAGCCCGCCGCTCGCTACAAGAAATTGTCGCCGTGAAAACATGGCCGCCTCCAAAATCCAAAGTGCCTTTCATGGAACACAGCCTAGGCTTGGGTTGATCGCCAAATCCTCACGGGAAGTTAAACAATTCGTGATAACTCTGGCCCCGGAAAACCCGCACAATGCGCTCATTGCGCCGAAGGATTGAGCTTGATGGAACCGACCAAACGCGTCCTCGTGGTCGAGGACGACCTGCATATCGCCGACCTTATCTGCCTACATCTTCGTGATGAGCAGTTCGAGGTGGTGCACTGCGCCGATGGCGATGAAGGCATGCGAATGCTGCAGCAAGGAAGCTGGGATGCACTGATCCTCGACCTGATGCTGCCGGGCGTCGATGGCCTGGAAATCTGCCGGCGCGCCCGCGCCATGGCCCGCTACACACCGATCATCATCACCAGCGCGCGCTCAAGTGAAGTGCACCGGATTCTGGGGCTGGAACTCGGTGCCGACGATTACCTGGCCAAACCCTTTTCCATGCTCGAGCTGGTCGCCCGGGTCAAAGCGCTGTTGCGACGGGTCGACGCCATGGCCCGCAACCTGAAAATGGACGCCGGCAGCCTGATTGCGGACGGGCTCGCCATCGACCCGATCACCCGCGACGTGTCCCTTGACGGTCGCCGCCTCGATCTCACGCCACGGGAGTTCGACCTGTTGTATTTCTTCGCCCGCCAGCCTGGCAAGGTGTTCTCGCGCATGGACCTGCTCAATGCCGTGTGGGGTTACAGCCATGAAGGCTACGAGCACACGGTCAATACCCACATCAATCGCCTGCGCGCGAAAATCGAGGCCGACCCGGCACAACCGGCGCGCATCCTCACGGTGTGGGGCCGTGGCTACAAATTCGCGGCCAGGGAGGAACAGCCATGAGGCTGACCCTCACCCAGCGGCTGTCGCTGGTGTTCGCCGTGCTGTTGCTGGTGTGCTGCGGCACCTCGGCATGGATGCAGGTGCGTTCCAACCAGATGCATGAGCAGGAAGTGGTGCAAGGGCTGTCGCGGGATCTGGCCCAGCACATCGCCCGTGACACCGTGCTGATGGACACCCAGGGCCTGATGCCCAATGCCGTGCGTGACCTGTTCAGCAAACTGATGCTGGTCAATCCCAGTGTCGAGGTCTATCTGCTCGACACCGAGGGCAAGATTGTCGGCAGTGCTGCGCCCGAGGGCCGGATTCATCGACAGCAGATCGACCTCGCGCCGATCCAGCGCCTGCTCAAAGGCGATGCCCTGCCGATTCTTGGCGACGACCCGCGCAGCGCTGATGCGCGCAAGGTGTTCAGCGCCGCGCCGCTGAAAGTTGACGGCAAGCCGGCTGGTTATCTCTACGTGGTGCTGCTCGGTGAGGACCACGATCGCCTGGCTGAACGCGGCGCCACCAGTGCGGCGCTCAATACCGCCTTGTTATCGATCGGGTTGGTCGCATTGCTCTGCCTGATTGCCGGTCTCACCGCGTTTGCACTGATCACCCGCCCTTTACGCCGACTGACCGAAACCGTCAGCCAGTTCGACATCGATGGCGTCCCGGCCACGCCTCCTGAGTCAGCGCCGGTGGAAAAAACCGCCAGCCACGATGAAATTGCCATTCTCGACGCCACCTTCCGCCAGATGCAGGCGCGCCTCAGTGAACAATGGCGTTCGTTGACCCGCCAGGATCAGGAGCGCCGCGAATTGGTGGCGAACATTTCCCACGACTTGCGCACGCCGCTGGCCTCCCTGCACGGTTATCTGGAAACCCTGTCGCTCAAGGACGCCACGTTGTCCCCCGCCGACCGCCGTCGCTACCTCGGCATCGCCCTGGATCAAAGCCGCAAGGTCGGCGGTCTGGCGCAATCGCTGCTGGAACTGGTGCGCCTGGAACACGGTTTTGTGCAACCGGTGCTGGAGCGCTTCTCCCTGACCGACCTGGTGCAGGACATCTTCCAGAAATTCGAACTGACCGCCGAGGCGCGTCAGGTCGAACTGAAAGCCAACTTTGCCCCCAACGTTGCAGCCGCCTGCGCCGATCTGGGGCTGATTGAACGGGTGCTCACCAATCTGTTCGACAACGCTCTGCGCCACACCGCCCAAGGTGGGGAAGTCGAACTGAGCCTGCGCCCTCAAGGGTCTTTCGTCGAAGTCACCGTCAGCGACACCGGCCCCGGCATCGCGCCAGAGCTGCGCGAAGGGTTGTTCCTGCGCCCGTTCAACATTGGCGGGGCACGGCGCGATGGCGGACTCGGGCTGCGAATCGTGCATCGGATCCTGCAACTGCACGGTCGCGATATCCAGCTGATCGACGTGCCCGGGCGTGGTGCAACGTTCCGCTTCACATTGCCGGTTGATCAGCAAACCGCAGAGCAATGGGCGGTGCGGTCGATGAATCTGAATTCACCGGGGAAATAGTCGCCGCAACCGCTATGATCCCGACTTCACTTTTCGGCAAGGACGCTGCTCGATGCTCAACACCCTGGAAAATACCCCGCTGTGGGTTTATGCAATATTTCTGCTGCTCTGTTACTACGGCATCAAAGCCCTGTCCCCGACCCGTGAAAGCAAGTTTTCACTGCTGATCACACCGCCGATTTTGTTGGGCTGGTCGCTGTATTCGTTGAATCTGACACCCGACGTTTCACTCTCAATCAGTTGCTGGCTGGCTGCGGTGATCGTGGGCAGTGTCGTCGCACTGGTGATTTTTTCGCGCAAGGGTGTCGAGCTGGATCAAGCGCAAACCGGGCTGATCGTGCCGCGCACGACAAAAACCCTGGTGCTCTACCTGCTGTTTTTCGCTGTTAACTATTACTTTGGCTATCAGGCCGAGGTTGATCCGCAGCACTCGGCCACGCTGTCGATGGTGTTGCTCAAGGCCTGTGCATCAGGCTTTTCGAGCGGTTTGTTCTGCGGACGCTCATTCCGGTTTTATCAAACGTTCCGCTCCCTGAAGCCCGCCATCCTGTAGGAGCCGGCTTGCTGGCGAAGGCGGAGGGTCAGTCAATATTGGTATCGACTGACATGCCGCCATCGCCAGCAAGCCGGCTCCTACAAGGTGGTGGTAGCCAGTTCTTTTGCCCGCTCGCCTGTTCACCCGTGACAACGCCGCGCAGGTCCAATAGATTAGGCGGCCTGAAAAAGCCCTGTGCTTTTTCGCCCCAATTCAAGTTAAAGAAGTAGTGAAATTTCAATGTCCGATTCCAATACCGCTGAATCCGTAGTCACCTTGTCGTCCAAAGCGGAATACGAAAACTCCATCAATCTTTCACAGCACGTGCCCCAGGCCAAGACCATCGCCGAGATGGTGCTGGACGCTTTCCAGTCCACCCGGGAAAGCGACCAGATCCGCGAGCTGCGCGCCGCGATTCGCCAGGCCCACGACCGCTTCGACGACGATAAAGCCTATGAATTGATGGGCGAACTCAAGCAACTCAAGGACGCAGAGGCGGCCGATATCGCGGCCCTTGAAGACCTGAGCAGCAAATTCTCGATCAGCCGGATCCTTTCCAGCTTCAAGGACGATCCTGCGTTTCAGGAGATCGTCTACGGTCTGGCCCTGAAAGTACTGAACCAGACGCATCAGGCCATCAGCAACCCAACCAGTGGCAAGAGCAAAACGGCCCGCGCCAAGAAAGATGTCGAAGTGTTCACCATCAGCAAGGACGGCATCAGCGTCACGCTGCCGCTGCGCACTCCGCGCTCGCGTCTGAACGTTGACCGTGAGGCCCTGGAGTTCCTCGGCTTTACCTTTGTCGGCGAAGGCGATGAAGCAGAGCTGGAAAGCGAATCGTTCCTGGACAGTAGCGGAACTGAACACGCCGTTAACCGCAAAAACATCATCACCGCGCTTCAGCAGCAAACCGCGTTCGATGGCTACAGCATCGCCGCGCAGTAACACTTCCCGCTCAGCAGCGCCTCACGCGCCACTGACCTAAAAGCCCCGCCCTAGAGCGGGGCTTTTTATTGCCCGCGATTCCGGCAAAAGCGCGATTACTCTCTGTGTATCGACGCCAGAAAAAAACTTCCCTTAACCCTTGAGCACCACGGGTCCGCCTGCGGGGAACGTCAACTTTCTTTCCAGCCCAAGACCTCAGTGGTGCGATTGCTGAGGTCATCATGCACCCGACCCCCTTGTATCGTCAGTTAGCCAACCACTACCTCGACGCGATCCGCAGCGGCACCTTGAAAACCGGCGAACGCTTCCCCTCCATTCGGCTGATGATGGAAAAACACGCCGTCAGCCTGTCGACCGCGGTGCAGGTGTGCCGGGAGCTTGAGGACTATGGCGTCCTGGAAGCCCGTCCGCGTTCCGGCAACTACATTCGCCAGCCGGACACCTTGCCCAAACCGGTCGTGACCACAACGCCTGCGCCCCTTGATACCGAGGTCTATCTCGGCATTCACGAGCAAGTGTCATCGGTGCTCAAGGCCAGCCAACGCGCGACGGTCAAGGTCAATTTCGCCAGCGCCTACTGCGCGCCGGAACTCTATCCGTTGAAGATTCTGCAAGACCATATGAGCAAGGCATTGCGTCAGGATCAGAAACTGCTGGGTGCGACAGGCCCGACCTGCGGCAACATCGAGTTGCGCAACATCCTTGCCCGACGAGCGCTGACGGCAAAGGCCAACCTGAGCGCCGAAAAAATGGTGATCACCAACGGCGCGACCGAAGCGATCAACCTGGCCTTGCGTGCGGTGACCCACCCCGGCGACACCGTGGCCGTGGAATCCCCGACCTTTTACGGCCTGCTGCAAATTCTCGAAAGTTTGAACTTGCGAGTGCTCGAAGTCCCGGCAACGGCCCATTCGGGCATCAATCTGTTCGCGCTCGAACAGCTGTTGCAAGGCCCCGAACGGATTCGGGCGCTGATCGTCATTCCCAATCTGCAGAATCCGCTCGGCAGCATCATGCCCGACACCCACAAGGCGCGGCTGGTGCAATTGTGTGCCGAGCACGGCACCGTGCTGATCGAAGACGATACCTACGGCGACCTGGTGGACACCGAGCAGCCGTTATCCACGCTCAAACACTGGGACCGCACCGACAACGTCATCTACTGCGCGTCGCTGAACAAAACGCTGGCGCCGGGCATACGCCTGGGCTGGATCAGCGCCGGGCAATGGCACGACCGCGTGGAAATGCTCAAACACACGCAGTCCCGAGGTTGTGAAGCGTTGTCGCAACTGGCGGTCAGCGCGTTCATGAAGACGCCGTCCTACGAACGTTACCTGCGCCGCTTGAGGAAAACGCTGACACAGCAGCGCCAGCAGATGAGTGCGGCGATCACTCGCTATTTTCCACCGGGCACCCGCATCACCCATCCACAGGGCGGTACGTTGTTGTGGGTGGAACTGCCGGCTGAACAGGCGTCCATGGCGTTTTTTCATGCGGCGTTGAAGGTGGGCATCCAGATTTTGCCTGGGGATATCTTTTCCAATGCCCAGCGCTTCAGTCACTTTGTGCGGATCGGTTGTGGGGCGCCGTATTCGCCGAAGATTGATGAGGCGCTGGCGACCTTAGGCCAACTCCTCAAAAACCAGAGCTGACGTATTTCCTGTAGGAGCGAGCGGTGCGGCGTTCCGACTTGCCCGCGAAGAACGATAATGCGGTTCTCCTGAATGACCGCGTTATCGTTCTTCGCGGGCAAGCCTCGCTCCTACAAGGGATTGGCGTGCAGGCAGATGATGTGCGGGTCATCGTTCCAATGCGGGAAGCGCTCGGCGATCAACGGGTCATGGCCGGGAATGACGTGGTCTTCGCCGTCGGCCAAACGGTCGATTTCGATAAACGCTTCCAGCGTCTGAGCCAGATCATCAATGATCGGGAACGGACTGCGCTGACGAATGTTCGCCCACAAATGCGCCGCATCCGATGCCAGAACAATCCACCCGCGTGCGGTGTTCACCCGCACCACTTGGCTACCCGGCGTATGCCCGCCTACCGGGTGCAGCGTCACGCCGGGAACCACCTCGACCGTGCCGGTATGCAAGCGCAACCGGCCTTCGAACAACGGTGGCAACGCCGACATCACATCCTCGACCTCGTAGGTTTTGTTCACCGTGCGATGGGCCATTTTCGGACCGGTGCAGAAGCGCAGCTCCGCTTCCTGCAAATGCACCGTGGCTTTCGGAAACAACCCCAGGTTGCCGGCGTGGTCCCAGTGCAAATGGGTGAGGATCAGGTTCTCGACCTGCGCCGGATCGATGTCCAATTGACGTAGGGATTCTTCCGGCAGGCGATACATCTGACGGTTGCGCCGATCCGCTGTCGCGGGTTGAAAGCACGTGTCGACCACAATCACCTGCTGCTCATTACGAATGACCCAGAAGTAGTAATCCAGCGGCATCGACGCATTCGGATCACCGCAGCAGGAGTCGTAAAGAAAGTTCTCCCGGGCAGTGCGCTGGGCATTGGCGCCGACTCGGATGGCGAACACTTCGTACACAGGAACGGACATATTCACCTCCCGATCAGGCCACTGCAGCGGTTTTGAGGGTCGGACGGAAGTCGAAATCGATCTCGTCGCTAATCCCCAGATCCTGCGCCAGACGATGCAGGCCGCTGTAGTCGCGCATGATCGTGGCGTTCTTGTTGCTCTCCCGGGTGTCGGCAATGATCAGTGCCGCGTCCTCGACGCCGAGCTGCGTCAGAATCGCCTCCCACATCGAGTAGTCCTGAGCGACAAAGGCACTCAGCGCCACCGACAACGTCTGTGCGAAAAATGCCCGTTGAGGCGGCTGCATGTTGGCGTACATGACCTTCGCCACTTCCGCGAGAATCTTGCTGTGGGCATATTCGTCGCGGTTGTGCAGTTCTGCCACGCGGCGATTTTGCGGCTGAATGGTTTGATCGTCGGCCAGCAGATCCAGGTAAGCGTTGACGCTGATCTCGGCCACTACCGCGAAGGTGATCGCCGCCAGATCGCGCTGCCACTGCTCGGGCAATTCCTCACGCAGCGCGGCAAGACGCAGATAGGTCACCGACGGCGGCAGGTCCAGATCCTGATCAAGCGCTCGATCCTCTTTGGTCCGTTCGATGGCCCGCAGATGCATGAGCGTGTGGTAGTGCTCGTCGATCAACGTCTGCTGCATCGCTTCGCGAAAATGCCAGTCGTTTTTGCCCAGGTATTGATTGGCGATGACGCTCAGCGCAGGGTTCACCACATGCTCTTCGGCCGTGACCGTGCGCAGGTTGTAGCCGATCCAGCCCCAGGTCACCACGGTGCTTTTGAGCTCGTCGCTCAGGGCCTGGAATTTCGGGTGATGGAAAAACGGCACCATGCACTCCGGGTAATCCGGGCGCGCCGGGTCGAACGTTTCGCTGACCGAGGCCTTGTCCGGCGCACACACCGTGGCCCTTTTGGTCCAGGCCTGATTGAGCCGCACGACCAGTTGATGATCGACCTTGGCGATCTCGATTGCTGTTTGCATGACGCGATACCTGTAAGACGCGTACCCGCCGAGGGGTACGCCGATGGAATTGTGGGCGACGGATGAATCAGGCCAGCCAGTAGCGGGTCAGGTTTCGCGCCGGGTCAGTGTATCGACTGCGGGCGTGGATCATTCGCCAATTGTCCCAAATCAGCATGCAGCCGTCGGGAATCAGCACCGGTGTGTTGTGCTGGATGAAGTATTCCTCGCCGAGCATCGCGAACCTGGCCAGTGGCGATGAGCTGTTCGTCACCTTCGATTGCTGCAGATCCTCCTCGGAAGGGTTCACATCGCCGTAGTGAAACTGGTTGTAGCTGAAGCGGAAAATGTCCCCGTCCTCTGTAGGCGTCAGGATGTATTCCTTGACCCGCGTTTGCGCCACTTCACCCGGTTTGGCGGTGGCCACGAACTCCACGGGCGTGTCGTCGATCCATTCGCGCAGCTCGGGCTCCGTGCGTTCGAGGAATGCCAGAAACTCGATCCCGTCGACCAACCCGGTATGTCCGCCACCGCACGTGGCCTGATGATGACAATGCAGCGCCAGATAACGCGGCGGTGGGCCGTAGACCGGCGCTTCGGTGTGCGGGCCGATGCCGTTCATGCTCTGGGAGTACGGCAACGCTTCGTACCCCGGTTTGCGGGTAATGGCGAAGGCCGTCTGCCCGTTGAATTGCGGAATGATCTGACCGAACGCCTGCAATGTGCCGACGACATCGTAGGCAAATTCGGCCGGGGTCAGTACCGTCCAGCCGCGGGACGACAATTCGTCATGGCGGTGGCCCAGTGAAACGTAAGGTGTAGACGCAACAATCCCTTGATCTGACATGGTGAAGTTCCTGGCGGTTTATCAGGCGTTAACGGTTGAGGTGTAAGCGGCAATGAATTCGCGGCAGGCGTTGCCTGGTCGGTAGCGCTGCTCGTCGATGCTCTGTACGGGGGTGATTTCGGCGGCGGTCCCCGTCAGAAAACACTCATCGAAATCGCCAAGCTCTGTGGGAAGAATCGTGCGCTCGACCACCTGGTAATCCAGCTCCCCGGCCAACTCGATAACGGTCTGGCGGGTGATGCCATTGAGGAAGCAATCGGGTAGCGGCGTGTGCAGCGTCCGGTCCTTGACGAAGAACACGTTGGCGCTGGTGGCTTCGGCGACGTGGCCGCGCCAGTCGAGCATCAACGCGTCGTGAAAACCGTTGTTTTCCGCATCGTGTTTGCTGAGCGTGGCGATCTGGTAATGCCCGGACGCCTTGGCTTCGAACGGGCTGCTGCTGGGTGGCGGACGCCGCCATTGCGCGGTCTTCAAGCGAATGCCGCCCATGTGCCCCGCCGGGTCGAAGTAACTCGGCCATTGCCAGCAGGCGATCGCCACGTGCACGCGGTTGAAACGAGCCGAGGTCGAGATCATTTCACTGCCGCGCCACGCCACCGGCCGCAGATAGCCGTCCACGACGTTGTTGCGTTGCAGCAGTTCATGACTGGCCGCTTCCAGTTCGGCCAGCTCATAGGGAATCGCGAAATCCATCAACTGTGCCGAGCGATACAGCCGCTCGCTGTGTTCGCGCAGCTTGAAGATCTTGCCGTTGTAGACTCGCTCCCCTTCGTACACCGTACTCGCGTAATGCAGGCCGTGACTCAGCACATGCAGTCGCGCCTGGGACCACTCGACGAACTCGCCGTCGAGCCAGATAAAACCTTCTCGCTGATCAAACGGAATACTGCTCATATCCTTATCTCCTGATGAATCGTCCTACGCCGTTTCGAGCAGGACCGGTATCAATTCGGGCACTGCCGCAGGCTCTGGCTGAAAGAAGAACGCACGTTCGCCAAACGCTGGCCGCAACTCATCGAACCAGGTCGCGTTCGGATCAAAGCGCGCATAGAACGTGCGCAATACCCATTGCGGGTCCCGAGCCTGGAGAAACTGCAGCACGAAGACTTTCTCCCCGGCCACGGTCTCGATGCCGTTGATCAACACCTTGCCGTAGAAGGTGCTCATGGACGGCCCGCGCACGGTGCGCGCCAGCCCGGACACCGTGCGGTAGGCCGCCTGGAAGATCTCGAACGCCCGCGCCAGCGGCATCGCAAAATAGTGGCTGGGCCCGGTATCGCGCTCGACGAACATGTAATAAGGCACCGCTCCCAGCCGCACGCCTTCAGTCCACAATTCGGCCCAATCGCCGGGGTTCTCGTTGATGTGGCGGATCACCGGCGCCTGCATGCGCAACGTCGCGCCGGTGGAACGAATGCGTTCGACAGCCTGCCGAGCAATGTCCTGGCGAATCTCGACCGGGTGGTTGTAGTGCCCCATGACCGACAGGTTTTTCCCGGCAGCGACGATGCGCTTGAACAGATCCAGCAGCTGCGGCGCATCCTTGTCGCTGACAAACCTCTGTGGCCAATACGCCACGGACTTGGTGCCGATGCGGATGCTTTTGAGGTGCGGCAGCGCCAGCAGCGGCTCGATGTAACCGGCCAGCGAACGGGTGTTCATGATCATCGGATCGCCACCGGTGATCAGCACATCCGTCACTTCAGTGTGCACCCGCAAGTAATTCACCAGCTCCTGGGACTCACGCGCGTTGAACTTGAGCTCCTCTTCGCCGATGAACTGCGCCCAGCGAAAACAGAACGTGCAGTAGGCGTGACACGTCTGACCGGCACCGGGGAAAAACAGCACGGTCTCGCGGTACTTGTGCTGAATGCCCGGCAGGACTTTTCCGTCGAGGGTCGCGCCGTTGTGCGTCAGCTGACCGGCCGGATGCGGGTTCATGCGCAACCAGATCGCCTCGATCCGCCGCTTGATGGCGACGGCGTCATCCCGTTCGATCAGTTGCTTGAGCGACGCGTATTCGTCCGGCAGCAGCATGTCCTTGTGGGGAAAGGTCATGCGAAAAATCGGATCGTCCGGAATGTTGTTCCAGTCGATCAACGTGCCCAGCACATATTCATTGGTGCGAAACGGCATGACACGGGCCACCACGGTCATGGCTTCCTGCAACGCTGGCGTCAGCTTCTGCCAGTACAGCGTGTCGCGAATGGTGCGTGAGTTGTAGGGTTTGTATCTTTCCAGCTCCGACGGTCCCTGCATGGCAGCGCTCCTGGTGATTGCCTGGCGTTAGTTACTGGATGGCCGGCGCTGCGCGCTCTATGTCCATCCATGCCCGAACGCTGTCGCGATCCCACTGCCGACGCACATAGGCCGCGAGCCGCTGAGGAACGCGGTCGCCATTGGCGAGCAGTCGATTGAGCATGATTGCCAGGTCGGTGTCGGCAATGCTCCAGTCACCGAACAGGTGATCGGCCCCCTCCTCCAGCAACCGATCCGCGACGAAGAACAGCCTTGCGACAGCGGCCTGGGCGTCGTCCGACAACGGGGTTTCTTTCTTGCCGAAGTAGATGAGGTCCGCCGGGCGCTCTTTGCGAATCACCAACAAATCACTGCGCAACCAGGCCTGGAGTTGACGGGCGCGAGCGCGCTGCTTGATGTCGAGCGGGAACAGTTTTTTATGCCCCGGCGCTATCTCTTCCAGGTATTCGGCAATGGCCGAAGATTCCGACAGTGCAAAACCGTCATGAACCAGCGTGGGAATCTTGCAGGTCAGCGATACATCACGATAACTCGCCAGGTAGTTATCACGCGCCTTTAAATCAACCTTAACAAGTTCAAATGAAAGTTGCTTTTCTTTCAGCGCTACAAATGCCGACATTGCAAAAGCACTGACAAAATCTGCGCCAACATACAGTTTCAGCTTCGTACTATCCATAGAACGCTCCCTTGCACTAACCACAATAATCCGTTGCATTGGAATCGATCGTAGTTAGTTGCTCAGGTGCTGAACAGATACAGAAATTATCTGTTTCTACGGATACAGAAAGTCAAAACAGCCATGGCCTGCCTAGGTAGCAGAAATGAAAAAGGGAGCCTGCGCATGCGGACTCCCTGTGGGTGACGACGGTGAAGATCGAGCGTGTCAGACCGTGGCGTCTGCAGCATTGGAGAGCAACGCCATCTGGGGCATGTTGCTCATGTTCAGCATGGCCAGCGGCTCAGTGACGCTGGTGTTGACGAAGCCGTGCCGGGTCCAGGCCGGTACCAGCAACACGTCGCCGGGGCTGATGTTCACTGCATCGGCATCGCCCAGGGTCAAGGTGCCGCTGCCGGACTGAATGATGAACAGGTGCCACCACGAATGGGCATGACCGTTCAGTTCGGTGCCGGGGTTCAACCATTGCATCGACACCGCCATCCCTGGCGTCAACTTGCAACCTTCGCTGCTGTCATGGTGAGCCAGCGCGACAATATCGACCTCGCTGGCCGCAAGGCTCTGGCGCATATCGGTAAGTTCATCGCCCTTCCACACCCGTGCACTCACCGGTGGACGGGTTAAACTCTGGCGAAAGTCCTTATATGAGAAAAAACCACCTTGAATGTTATTCATCCGTAAACACCGAGTTATGAGCGACTTAAGTGACCAGACACTAGGCGAACAATTGATCACTGTAAAGCCACTGCACTAACACTCACAAAACCGAAGGTCGAAGCGCCACAATCATGTCAACTTCTACGGCGGCATTTTTCGGTAACTGATAAACGCCGACAGTGGTTCGAGTATGTTTGCCCGCATCGCCCAGCACATGACTGAAGACATCCGATGCACCGTTGGCAACTTCGCTGAGGTCAACAAAGTCCGCCGTGGACTTCACGTAAACCGTGATACGTATCAGCGACTTTATTTTGTCCAGCGAGCCGATGGCATCAACGATCAAGGCCAGCCCGCGCATGGCGCTGATACTGGCGGCTGCTTGTGCATCGGCCAGGCTGAGCTCCAGCCCTACCCTGCCGGGGTAGCGGATTTCGCCGGTCATGCGCGGTACCAGGCCGCTGAGATAGAGCTCATCGTGATGCCGAATCAGCGGCGCGTAATGACCACCCGCGGTGTTTTCGCCGTAGATGTCATAGTCCAGCTCTTTCGCCAGGGCTATAAAGCGCTCATCACAGGTCATTTTTTGCTCGATCATTGAAACAATCCTCTCAACTCAAAAATACCAAAACGCAGGTCCGGGAGACTCAACCCGCGGCTCTCGCCGGGGCCGCCAGGCTTGTGACCTCGACACGTGATTCGATCGCGTCAGCCAGGCGCAGCAGGTTGTCGCTGAGCTGTGCGTAGTCTTCGCTGAACAACACGATGTGGCCGATAAACGAAGTGTTGTCCTTCACCAGTGCGGTGACCGAATCACTGAGGCGTTTGGTGTAAACGGCTTCTACCAGCTCGATGTTCAGGTCCCGGGCCAGGGACTCGATGTCCGGCACGTAGCGCAGCAGTCCGCCGGCCGGTGCCCGGACTAGACGGATGCCGCAATAGCCCCGAGCGACGGGATCGCGCGGGTCGGTCTTGCCTTCCACCGCCCACCTGACCCAGCGCTCCCACGGATCGAAATCGACGAACGCCAGGCGGGCCAGGTCCCAGATGTGCATGCCGCCGGGGCGCATGTTGGTTTCCACCGCCGACGTCAGGCCGTCGCTGCGCAGGAACACCTCGTTGTGGTACGCGCCGTTAGCCTGCGAGACCAACCCGGACATGTGTCGACCGGCAGCCGCCAGTCGGGCTTGCACGTCTGCCGCCAGCGGTGCTGGCACCACTTGCTGGATTTCTGCGCGATAGGCGCCTTCCGTGGTGGTTTTCTCCGTGACCCACGTGCTGCCCGCAACGTAATCCCAGCTGTATTCCCGGGCGTTCTGAATCAGTTCTTCAAGGACGATGCCACCCTCGCGATACGGCTTGAGTGCCTGCCACGCCTCGTCGCATTCGGACGGATGATGGATGACCCGGCAGCCCCTGCTTGCGCCTTCGCAGGCAGGTTTGATGAAGGCTTTGCCGCCCAGTTCGACGACCCGCTGACGCAGCTCGGCAAGGGTTTCGATGCGCACGGAAAACACCGGACGATAATCTTCCGGCGAACGCTCGGCCGCCGCTTCCAGCTTGCGAAAGATTTGTTTGTCCAACCCCGCACGCGCCTCGGCCGGGGTGATGCCGGGCAAGCCGTAATGACTCGCCAGCGCCGCGCCGAGCAGCACGCCACGGTCGGAAAACGGCAGCACGCCGATCAGTTTCCAGTGATCGGCACTCAAGCAACCCGCCACCAGTTCCAGGGATTCGGTGACGTCTTCCGGCGCCAGCGACGTGCTGCAGACGTGATCGGCCACCTGGTCGTCATCGGGCTGAATCTTCTCGACCAGCAGGATCAACCGGGCGTTGTAGAGCGTTTTGCAGAGTTCGCGCAGTTTCTGGATGTCGTGAACCCGATTGCCGTTGTACCCGACCACCACTACGCATGACGTCGTATTCATGAAGCCTCCGACCTGTGGAGTAAAAAACGCAAACGCGGTGACTCAGTCGTGCAGCGACGCGTTGGATCTACGGTTGAGCCAGTACCAGGCGAGGATGCCTCCCGCGCCGATGGCAGCCAGTACCAGGGCGCTATAGGGCGGCGGCATGACCCGCATGATCAGCACCGTCAGGCCGGCACCGACGCCCAGGGACACTTCCTTGACGAACATGTTGTTTTGTTTGACGGAGAAGTAATCGAGGTAGCTGAACGCACACTCGGCGATGGACAGCAGCGCGACCCAGATCAACGCGCCCACGAGGGTTTCGACGTGGAATGCGCCCGGCGACGAGAGCACCGCGAAGCCGCCGATGATGATCCCGATGACAGCGACCACTTTGAAGCGCCCGGTGCGCTCGATCAGTTTCATCACCGGCACCTGGGCGAAGACCACCACGGCGCTGTTGAGGATCAGCATCAGCCCATACCAGGCCGGCAGTTCGCCGGTTTCGAGCAGGATTGCCTGGGGCAGGATCGAGAACACGCCGAACAGCTTGATGCCCATGATGATGCCGGCGATCACCCATGGCAGTTTGTTGCGCCAGCCGCTGCCGTCATGAGTGACCGGGCTGGCAACCACCGGTTGGGAGGTGAAGGTCGCGCCCATGGCGATGGGCAGGCACAGCAGGACGAAGCCCGCTGCGCCGAGGAAAAACAGGGTCGGGGTCAGCAGCGGCGAGAGCAGGATCAACCCCGCCACCAGACTGCCCATGTTCATGGCGACGCGGTTGTAGGCCGCGCCCTCCTTGGTCTGGGCGGCTTCGCTCTTGATCAGGTAACCGGCAATCGCGATACCGTAGGCGAACAGCGCGGCGGCGAACATCACCATGCCCTGGTTGCTGGTGACCGCCAGCAACACCAACCCGAGGGCGGCGCACAACAACGTGACGCTCAGGGAGCGACGGCCCAGCACCAATAACGTCAGCGGCAGCAGCAACAGCAACGCCCGATAACCGAGGGCGAGGATGCTGTTGGTGGCGGTGTCGAGCCAGACGTTGGCCTTGCCCAGCACGGCAAACAGCGACACGGCGGTGATGATCCGGATCGTGAACAGGCGAATATTGATCACCGGTTTAGCGACGGCGACCGTTGTTTGAACACTCATGCAACACCTCTGGAACCAGCGATTGTTCAGGCGTTCAGCGCGAACAATCAGGAAAGTCTGTAAGGTGATGGTAGAGAGAGTCGCTTGATTTCATCAGAGCAAGTTCGTATAGAATCAAACGAACTTTACTGCCGGAGAGACCAGTAAAATGCAGGTTCAGCGTGCAGTGATCGCCGCCATCGAGTTCCAGCCGGGTGTGCCGCTGGTCCAGCAGATTGTCGATCAATTGTCGGTAGCGATCAGCCAGGGCGGGCTGCCTCACGGCTCGCGGCTGCCGCCGATTCGCGAACTTTCCGAGTTGATGAACGTGGGCAAGTCCACCGTGGTGGATGCGCTGGACCGCTTGCGCGCCAAGGGTCTGGTGGTTTCACGCCAGGGGTCGGGGCATTACGTGCACCGCTCCAGCGCCACGCTCAAGACCGATGCCGGCCCGGACCTGCAACCTCAAGACACCCTCAGCGTGGTCCGCCGCGCGGTGCTGCAGGACAACGGCTCGCTGCGCCCCGGTGCCGGTTTTCTGCCTTCATCGTGGCTACCGGCGGACGAACTGCTCAAAGCCGTGCGCGGCACCCTGCGCGCAACGTCCCTGCGCATGGGCGAATACGGCGTAGCCGCCGGTTACCTGCCGCTGCGCGAAGCGTTGCGGGTCAAACTGGCGACCCTGGGCATCGAAGTGCCGGTGGACCAGATCATCACCACCGCCAACACCGTGCAGGCCATCGACATGCTGATGCGCCTGCTGGTCAAACCCGGCGACACGGTGCTGCTCGACGATCCGTGTTACTTCACCATGCACACCAACCTGGCCCTGCATGGCGCCCGGGTCATCACCATCCCCCGTGGCGCGGACGGCATGGACCTGGACGCCTTCGAGCAATTGCTGATTGTCCATCGGCCCGTGCTCTACATGACCAATAACACCCTGCACAATCCGACCGGACACTCATTCTCCCCGGCGCAGGTCTATCGCTTGCTGGAGTTGAGCCACCGTTACGGTTTTCACATCCTCGAAGACGATTTGTATTGCGACATGCAGCAACGAACGACCCCGCGCCTGGCAGCGGGCGGGCTGGACAATGTCAGTTACGTCTCCGGTTTCTCCAAGACCCTGACGGCGAACAGTCGGGTCAGCTATGCGGTGCTTTCGCCGCAACTGGCGGCACGGATGGTCACCCTGAAAATGGCATGCGGTGGCATGACGTCGGAACTGGCGGAGCAGATTATCTGCACGATGCTCAGCGACGGCAGCTACGCCAAACACACCCGGCGCACGGTGGATCGGCTTTACGAGGCGAGCAGTCGGGTAAGCAGTTGGCTGATGGAAGCCGGTTGCTCGGTGTCATCGCTGCCCCATGAAGGGTTGTTTATCTGGACGCGATTGCCCGAAGGGCATCATGCCGAAACGCTGGCGAGGAAAGGCCTGGACATCGACCTGGTGCTGGCGCCCGGCACCTTGCTCAGCAAAGCAGCGGATGCCAGCCACTTCCTGCGTTTCAACGTGGCGCACAGCGACAACGTTCAGGTGCGGGAGCGGTTTTTTCGGTTGCTCGACACACCAAGTGAATAACTGACCACCACCGTCCTGTAGGAGCGAGCGGTTATGTGTTGTGGCCGAGCTCGTGTCCGGCATAATTTTCTTGCGGCATGACATCCCCAGCGACCGCTCTCATGGATCAACTCCTAGTCGCACGCTGCTCGGCCTCATAATGCCGAGTCTGGAAAGGCATGAGCGTTTGAGCCTTCAACCCAAGCCCTTCACTCAACCCCCACGAGACGGCTAGCTCATCCCGACGAAGGCGAAGTGGTAGAACAGCCATCGGCATAACCGCCTGCCTGGATGTCGAATGCGTAAAAAGCTCGAGGGCACTGAGGGCTTCCGACACGCGGCATTCGGAAACGCAGGCAAAGCGAGTGAATCGCTCAAGCAAGTAGCCTGCTCGACGAACTTCCACATCATCCGTGTGGCAACTCAAAAAGGCCGTGACTTCACTTTTCAGATTCGAGTTTGAGTACCAGACCTCTTTCGCGGCACTCACCAGCGCAGTGTCATCGGCTTGATTTAATGGGCTCTTGACCAGTGTGTCCAAGGCCGATGAGAGGACGTGGCCATCAAACGAACTCTTCATCCGTATTCTCCAGGTAGTCTTCCAGAATTTGAGTTAAAACGGAGGTTGGAGGCTCTTTATTCCCAACATATACATCAATTGCCTGCAATGCCAGCCGATGGAAATCGGCACTCAGTATGAAGCCGCTCCGCAGAAGCGCCCTGATATCGCTGACGTCCTGCTCGGTCGCTCTGCCCAGTTTTGATATCGCAATATCGACCGGTGCCGCTATGTGCACGTACAGAGGCGATTCAATTGGAAACTCCGTGAGCGGAAGGCTCCGCTCCCAATAATCCTCGTGAATTGGGCCGAAACTGGTGTTGTACTGGAGGTCATAGTTCAGCTCCATTAACCGACCTGACTGCTCATCCACAAACTGCTCGGGTATCTGCGCAAGCATGGTTTGAAGGTGAAGAGCTTCAGGGACATTTGCCTCGTAAATCTCGGCATCGACGTCTGTCGAAAAACGATGATTTGTATACAGATGAACTGCACAACCACCAAACACGATAATTTTGACTGCCCCCGACTCTGCTCCCTCAAGTACCAGTTCCGCTTCGAGGGATTTGAACATCGAAATCAGAGCTTGGCCCAATGCCTTACTCGTATTGACGCTCGGGGTAATTGCGTCCTGCACTGCCATTGTCGATCCTCTAGTACTCTCGGAGCGTGGCGCGGCGCGCGAATACCTCTGCCGCTAATTGCGCACGTCCCGAAGTTAGAGAGGCGACTTCCGACCGACAACCTGAAAGCTGTGTGGGAAGTTTCTGCAGTTTTACCGATCAATCGTTGTCGTCTGTCAGACCGCCATCGCGAGCAAGCTTGCTCCTACAGGGGTCTGTGTCGTGCTCAAGATGTGGAGCAACGCCGATCCATTGCAGGAGCAAGCTTGCTCGCGATGCAGGCAACTCGGTCCACCAGAATACGGGCAATAAAAAACCCCGCTCCTTCTCTCAAAGGGCGGGGTTTTTCTTTACAGCATCCAACGCTTAAGGCGCGTACGTCAGCAACAGCTCGGTCGGCACTTTGAAGTCCAGGGACATCATCACGCTCAACGCGGTAATGGTGAAGATCGAGAACACGAACAGCTTGCGTGCCCAGACCGTGTCATCCACTGCCTTGTAGCCGGTCCAGGCCATGTACAACCAGTACATGCCCATGGCCGCGGCGACGGCGAGGTAGCTCATGCCGGCGTAACCGCTGAAGGTCAGCATCAAGGTCGCCACGAGGAAGGCCAGGATGTAGATCAGGATGTGCTTCTTGGCCACTTGAATCCCGCGCTTCACTGGCAGCACCGGAATCGATGCGGCCAGGTAATCGTTGAAGCGGAAGATCGCGATGGCATAGGAATGCGGCATCTGCCACAGGCTGAACATCACCAGCAGCGTCAGTGCAGCCATGTCGAAGGTGTTGCTCACCGCGACATAGCCGATCACCGGCGGCATCGCGCCCGACAGACTGCCCACCAGCGTGCCGTGAACCGACTTGCGCTTGAGGTACAGGCTGTAGAAGCCGACGTAGATGACGAAACCGATCACGGCGAACAGCGCAGCCAACGGATTGGCCACCTTGTACAGCAACGCAACGCCGGCAACACCCAGGACGGTCGCGAAGGCCAGGGCCAGTTTCAGGGAGACAAAGCCCTGAACCAGCGCCCGGTTCTTGGTGCGTTCCATCTTGATGTCGATGTCGCGGTCGATGCAGTTGTTGAACACGCAACCGGATGCCACCACCAGGGAAGTGCCGATCATGGCGGCCAGGAAGATGGCCAGATCGACATGCCCTTTCGAGGCCAGGAAAAATCCGCCTGCCACTGAAAGCACGTTACCGAAAATGATCCCCGGTTTGGTGATTTGGATAAAGTGCTTCAAGGACATCCGGATTTACCTCAGTGCGCCATCATGTTGGTGTGGATGCTGAACATGATCCACAGCGACAGGCCAACCAGCAGGACGATCACGATCGCGGCGAACACAAACGCAATCACGTTGTTACGCTGCGCGGCCGAACGGTCCAGGTGGAGGAAGTACACCAGGTGCACCAGCACCTGGATCACTGCGAAGGCCAGTACGATCCACAGGGTCAAGGCTTTCGGCAGCGATGGGTACATCACCAGACCGAAAGGAATGACTGTCAGGATGACCGAGAGGATGAAACCGATAGCGTAGGACTTGACGCTGCCGTGGCCGGCGTCGTGGCTATCGTGGGAATGAGCGTTAGCCATTTACATAGTCCCCATCAGATAAACAACGGTGAATACGCAGATCCACACCACGTCCAGGAAGTGCCAGAACAGGCTCAGGCAGCTCAGACGGGTCTTGTTGGTCGCCGTCAGGCCGTTTTTCTGCACCTGGTACATCATGATCGCCATCCAGATCAGACCGCTGGTCACGTGCAGACCGTGGGTGCCGACCAGGGTGAAGAACCCGGACAGGAAGCCGCTGCGGCTAGGACCGAAGCCCTCGGAGATCAACACGTGGAACTCGTTGATTTCCATGCCGATGAAGCCGGCGCCGAACAGGAAGGTCATGGCCAGCCAGCCCAGGACCTGGTTCTTCTTGCCCTTGAACAACGCCAGCATGGCGAAGCCGTAGGTGATCGAACTGAACAGCAGCAGAGCGGTTTCGCCCAGTACGTAAGGCAGTTCGAAGATGTCGTGGCCCGACGGGCCACCCGCTACGTTGTTAACCAGTACCGCGTACGCCGCGAAGATCGATGCAAACAGGATGCAGTCGGTCATCAGGTAGAGCCAGAAACCGAATACGGTCATCTCGCCCGAGTCGTGGTGATGGTCATCGTGCCCATGTCCATCGACATGGGTGTGTCCAGCATTGGTCACTAAGTTCGACATGGTTTAAGCCTGTTCCAACGAGGTTTCAACACGGGTGGCGGTGGCTGGAACTTTCCCGGCCGCTACCAGACGCTTGTGCTGCTCGGCTTCGATGCGCTCGATCACGTCGACCGGCACCATATAGCCTTGATCATCACGTGCAGCGTGGATCACGAAGTACACCACGGTGCCGATCAGGCCGAATGCAGCCAACCACCAGATGTGCCAGATCATCGCGAAACCGAACACGGTCAACAGAGCACCCATGACCACACCGGTCGCGGTGTTGTTTGGCATGTGGATCGGCTCGTACTTGGCCGGAGCCTTGTACGCAGTACCGTTTTCCTTGGCTTCGGTGAACGGATCGATGGTTTCTGCTTTTGGCAGGACCGCGAAGTTGTAGAACGGTGGTGGCGACGAGGTCGACCATTCCAGGGTGTGTGCATTCCACGGGTCGCCGTGTTCGCACATGTTTTCTGGCTTGTTGCGATCACGCACGCTGACGTACAGCTGAATCAGCTGGCAAGCGATGCCGACGGCGATCATCACCGCACCGAACATGGCGACGTACAGGTACGGCACCCACTCAGGGTTGGTGGTGGCGTTCAGACGACGGGTCATGCCCATGAAGCCCAGTACATAGAGCGGCATGAACGCGACGAAGAAGCCGGTGATCCAGAACCAGAACGCTGCCTTGCCCCAACCTTCGTGCAGCTTGAAGCCGAACGCTTTAGGGAAGTAGAAGCCGAAGCCTGCGATGTAACCGAATACCGCGCCGCCGATGATCACGTTGTGGAAGTGCGCGATCACGAACAGGCTGTTGTGCAGAACGAAGTCGGCACCCGGAATGGCCAGCAGTACGCCGGTCATGCCGCCGATGGCGAAGGTCACCATGAAGCCCAGGGTCCACAGAACCTGGCTGGTGAAACGCAGACGGCCCTGGTAGATGGTGAACAGCCAGTTGAATAGCTTCACCCCCGTCGGGATCGAAATCAGCATCGTCGCCAGACCGAAGAAGGCGTTGACGCTGGCACCCGAACCCATGGTGAAGAAGTGGTGCAGCCAGACCATGAAGCCCAGGATCGAGATCGCGCCCGAGGCGTAGATCATCGAGTGGTGGCCGAACAGACGCTTGCCGGAGAAGGTCGAGATGACTTCGGAGAAGATCCCGAACGCCGGCAGAATCAGGATGTAAACCTCGGGGTGACCCCAGGCCCAGAACAGGTTGACGTACATCATCGGATTGCCACCAAGTTCATTGGTGAAAATGTGGAAATCCATGTAACGGTCAAGCGTCAGCAGTGCCAGGGTAGCGGTCAGGATCGGGAACGAAGCCACGATCAGGACGTTGGCCCAGGTGCAGGTCCAGGTGAAGATCGGCATGTCCATCAGCTTCATGCCAGGGGTACGCATTTTCAGCACGGTCGCCAGGAAGTTAACCCCGGTCAGCGTCGTACCCAGACCCGATAGCTGTAGCGCCCAGATGTAGTAATCCATCCCCACGCCAGGGCTGTATTGCAGGCCCGACAGCGGTGGATAGGCAACCCAGCCGGTCTTGGCGAATTCGCCGACGCCCAGGGACAGGTTGATCAGCACTACGCCGGATACCAGCAACCAGAAGCTCAGGGAGTTCAGGAACGGGTAGGCAACGTCACGCGCGCCGATCTGCAGCGGCACTGCAAGGTTCATCAGGCCGGTGAAGAATGGCATCGCCATGAAGATGATCATGATCACACCGTGAGCGGTGAAGATCTGGTCATAGTGTTCAGGTGGCAGGTAGCCAGGCGAACCCTCGGTGGCCATGGCCAGCTGGGTACGCATCATGATGGCGTCGGCAAAGCCGCGCAGCAGCATGACCATGGCGACGATGATGTACATCACGCCGATTTTCTTGTGGTCGACCGACGTCAGCCACTCGGTCCACAAGTAAGTCCACTTCTTGAAGTAGGTGATTGCAGCGAACAGCGCCAGACCACCGAGCGCGATCATGGCGATGGTCACCATCACGATCGGCTCGTGGAACGGGACCGCTTCCCAACTTAATTTACCAAACATCGTTTACTCCTCTGCCCCGGCAGCTGAATGCGAACTCATGTCCATCCCTTCCATGGCGGCCACTTCGTGCTCTTTCTTCTCGTGGTGCATCGGCTTGCCTGGTTTCATGCCTTCGTACTTGTCGACGATGATCTGGAACAGGTTCGGCGTGACCGAGGAGTAGAGCTCGACTGGGTTGTTCTGGCTTGGCTTGGAAAGGGCTTCGTATTCAGCTTTTTCAAGCTGTTTAGGTGCCTTTTTGACTTCGCTGACCCAGGCGTCGAAATCTTCCTGGGAAGTGGCGATAGCTTTGAACTTCATGCCGGTGAAACCCGCGCCGCTGTAGTTGGCGGAGATACCGTCCATTTCAGCGTTCTGGTTGGCGATCAGGTGCAGTTTGGTCTGCATGCCGGCCATCGCGTAGATCTGGCCGCCCAGCGCCGGGATGAAGAACGAGTTCATCACGGAGTCCGAAGTCACCTTGAAGTTGATCGGCGTGTGCGCCGGGAACACGATCTTGTTGACGGTGGCGATGCCTTGCTCCGGATAGATGAACATCCACTTCCAGTCCAGCGCGACCACTTCAATGGTGATTGGCTTGACGTCGGAGACCAGCGGCTTGTAAGGGTCCAGTGCGTGGGTCGACTTGTAAGTGACATAACCCAGGGCAATGATGATCAGCACTGGAACAGCCCACACCGCGATTTCGATCTTGGTGGAGTGCGACCATTTCGGCGTGTACACGGCGTCGGTGTTGGACGCGCGGTATTTCCAGGCGAACAGGAAGGTCATGACGATGACCGGAACCACGACCAACAGCATCAGCAGCGTTGCGGTGATGATCAGGTTTCGCTCGTCCAGGCCAACCTGGCCCTTGGGATCGAGCAAGGTCATGTTGCAGCCTGACAGCAACAACGTGCCGATCAGCGGCAATAAGCCTAGTAGTCTGGGGTACCTGTTTTTACTCATCTCACGACCTCTAAAGCAGCTTGCGCAATGCAGTTGGGTTTTGATCGCCAACACTTCACCCTGCCAAGGGTTGGCATTTTCTTGGATTGAATAAGGGCCGCCCGTCGCGCGTCAGACGCTGCTCGACAATTCCTGGGCAAGCGGTGAGTTCTTATTCGAATTCGTGGTCAAAGGCCTTGTTACAGACCAATTCCATTTGGTGCGGATAGTTGGAAGGCACCGACACCAGAGGAGTCGCATGAAGCCATCCGGCCCCTCGACGTCCTATTGCTGCTCAAGCACCTGAAGCAGGGTGAGCAGTGCCGGGAATTCAGTGCGGGCGATTGTAGATATGTAACGATTCATAAACCATGTCTCATCCCGAAATAATTTTTATCCATTCCAGCAACAATCATTAACGGTTTTCGCAAAAGTGCGGCATCTTATCGAAATTCATTCTCAACAAAAACACCAAAATAAGTAGGGCTACCACGCGCAGTTCAGACAGTATCGAAAGCTCTGCCTCTGCCCTCTACCCTGCCTAAGCCCCCATGTGACAAGGGCTCTGGCAATTTGCCAAGGCCTGTTAAAACTGCCTGTTCCAGGTTGAGAGCGCTAAAGCCTGTTGCGAAATCAGAAGACCATTTTCATTGCGTCTACGCATACCAATCCGACACGCTGAAACGCCTTGCGACACTCGCGCTGTGACAACATGTCGCACATGCGCCGCACCCGTTCTTGTCGCGCATCAAGGTCTTTTTACCCGAGCCCTGAATGGCAAAACGCCCCGGCTCTCTCAACGAGGGCCGGGGCGTTTTCATGTGTTGCACAGCGATACCGCGAATGACCTCAGCGCAGTGCCTTGCGGTTGCGCGAAGTGAGCAATGGCACCAGCACCACCACCAGGACAAAGGCGATCAACGCCCACTGTGCCAGTGACAGACCGAGGATCGGCGGGTACGGCGTGGAGCAGAAACCATCGACCTGGAACCCCAGCGGGAAGATCTTCGCCAGCGGCAGACCATCGACAATCGGTTGCAACACATCGATGCCGCAGCTGACCGCCGGATAGAACTGGGTATAGACGTGATGCCCGGCTACGCCGACGCCTGCCAGGGCGCAGATCACCACCAGGGTTTCAAACACCGTGATGCTGCGGCGGGTGCGCATTGCCGCGCCGATGAACGCGAAGATCGCGATCAGCAACAAGGCATAACGTTGCAGGATGCACAGCGGGCACGGCGCCTCGCCCAGCACGATCTGCATGTACAGCGCGCCGCCAATCAGCGCCAGACAGATGATGCCCAGCAACACCAGGTAGCGCCGCTCACGGCCCAACCGCATCGTTTCCTCGCTCATTGCGTTTCCCTTCTAGATATCGATTGACCGGAAGTCTACACGCTGGCCCGGACCTTGGAGAGCCCGGGGCGTGTGGAATAGATGTCGGGGAATAAACGATAAGGTGGTTAAGAAGGGATTAAATTCGATCAGTTTCCAGAGATTTGCATGATCCCACGACCGCATCGCCAGCAGGCTGGCTCCCACAGTTGAATGCATTCCAAAGTGGGAGCCAGCCTGCTGGCGATGCGGCTGCTCAGTCGCCGTAGATATCAGACTTGAAGTACTTCTCGGAAATCTTCTGGTACTCGCCGCTGGCGCGAATACCGTCGATGGCCGTGTTCAGTTGGCTGACCAATTCGGTGTTGCCCTTGCGCACGGCAATCCCGGCGCCCTCGCCCACGTATTTCGGATCCTTGAGCTCTGGCCCGACGAAGGCGTAACCCTTGCCGCGCGGCATCGACAGGAAGTCATTCAGCGGGATGGTGTCGGCGAAAATGGCGTCGAGGCGACCGGCTGCCAGATCCATGTAGATCTCTTCGTTGTTGCCGTAACGCTTGACAGTGATGCCCTTGGGTTCAAACACCTCGGTGGCATAACGGTCCGTGGTGGTCGCACGTTGCACGCCGACGGTCTTGCCTTTGAGGCTGGCGTACTGATCATCCACCACCGCGCCTTCCTTCATTACCAGGCGCGATGAGGTGAAGTAGTACTTGTGGGTGAAGTCCACCGACTTCTTGCGGTCTTCGTTGATGGTCATGGACGACAGCGCCATGTCGATTTTCTTCACTTTCAGGGAAGGAATCAGACCGTCGAACTCACCTTCGACCCAGACGCACTTGACCTGCATCTGCGCGCAGAGGGCATTGCCGATGTCGTAGTCGAAACCGACGATTTCACCTTTGTCGGTTTTCGACGCGAACGGTGGGTAAGCCGCCTCGATGCCGATGCGCAGGGTTTTCTCGGCGGCAAACAGAGTGCTGCACGCCAACAGGCTCAGGGCCAGACCGGTGATGAGGGGGAATTTCTTCATGTTCGTTCTCTCGCGGGTTGTTGTTGGTTTGGCAAGACAGAAGAAAGAGCAGAAACGGGGGCACGCCTTTTTTGTACTTATAATTCCATACTGGACTTTTATGTATGAGCCGTCAATTGGGGGGAACGCGGATGTGCCGTCCGGTGGTCGGGCGGTGAGTCAGGAAGGTACTGGGTGATGCAGATGGCCTCTTCGCGGGCAAGCCTCGCTCCTACAGGGATTGGTAATGTCTGAACGACACGATCCTGTAGGAGCGAGCGGTGCGACGATTCGACTTGCCCGCGAAGGCGTACTTGAATGCGCCGCAGGGGTTACTGCTTCCAGCGATCCGCCGCTGCATGATCACTGTCACGCCCTTCCACCCAACGCGCGCCTTCACGGGTGTTCTCTTTCTTCCAGAACGGTGCGCGGGTTTTCAGGTAGTCCATGACAAAAGCGCAGGCATCGAACGCGGCCTGGCGGTGGGCGCTGGCGGCGCCGACGAAGACGATCGGCTCACCCGGCTCCAGGGCGCCGATGCGGTGCAGCACTTCCAGCTTGAGCAACGGCCAGCGTTGTTCGGCCTCGATGGCAATCTTGCCGAGGGCCTTTTCGGTCATGCCCGGATAGTGCTCCAGGAACATCCCGGCCACGTCGAGCCCGTCATTGAAGTCGCGCACGTAACCGACAAAACTCACCACCGCACCGACGCCGACATTGGCGGCGTGCATGGCGTTGACTTCCACCCCCGGATCAAACGCCGTGGACTGCACGCGAATCGCCATGGTTCAGCCCCCGGTCACGGTCGGAAAGAACGCCACTTCATCGCCATCACTTACCGGCTCGTCGAGTTGGCAGAGGTCTTCGTTGCGGGCGCACATCAGGTTCTGCTCGCTCAACACATCGGCGCCGTCACGCTTGGCCAGCAGTGCGCGAACGTCATCGACGGTGGCGAAATCACCTTCAACTTTCACTGAGTCGACGCCCAGTGCTTCTCTATAACGAGCGAAAAACTTCACGGTGAGGTTCATGACTGATCCGCCTGGTAATGACCGCTCTTGCCCCCGAGTTTCTCCAGCAACCGCACGCTCTCGATGGTCATGCCACGATCTACGGCCTTGCACATGTCATAAATCGTCAGCGCCGCGACACTGGCTGCGGTCAGCGCTTCCATTTCGACACCGGTCTGCCCGGACAACTTGCAGCTCGCGACGATGCGCACGGTGTCGTCGCCTTCGGCACTCAGTTCGACCTTGACGCCGGTGAGCAGCAACGGATGGCACAGAGGAATCAGATCGCTGGTTTTCTTCGCCGCCTGAATGCCGGCGATGCGCGCCACGGCGAACACATCACCCTTGGGGTGACCGCCGCTGACGATCATTTGCAGGGTTTCGGGCAGCATGCGCACCCGCGCTTGAGCGGTGGCTTCACGGAACGTTACGTCTTTTTCAGTGACGTCGACCATGTTGGCGCGACCTTGGGAATCGAGATGAGTCAGCACAGGGTTACTCCTGATCAAGAGCCTCGATTGTAAACCCGTGGGTCAATCTTCCGCACGTTTGATTATGGAATCACGACAATCCCTTGTAGGAGCGAGCGGTGCGACGATTCGACTTGCCCGCGAAAAACGATAACGCGGTGTGCCTGACAGACTTCGTCGTACCCTTCGCGGGCAAGTCGAATCGTCGCACCGCTCGCTCCTACAGGGGGTTTTGTGTGGGGCATAAAAAACCGGGCGACCCACGAGGGCCGCCCGGTTTGGGTGAAGGGTTACAGATGCGATTCGGCGTATTCGGCCAGAATCGAACGAGGCACCCCTTGCAGGGTGATGTGCACGCCGTTGGGGAAATCCTTGAAACGTTCAGTCAGGTAGGTCAGCCCGGAGCTGGTCGCGGACAGGTAAGGGGTGTCGATCTGCGCCAGGTTACCCAGGCACACCACTTTGGAACCGGCGCCGGCACGGGTGATGATGGTTTTCATCTGGTGCGGCGTGAGGTTCTGGCATTCGTCGATCAAAATCAGGCTCTGCTGGAAGCTGCGACCCCGGATGTAGTTGAGGGATTTGAACTGCAACGGCACTTTGCTGAGGATGTAATCGACGCTGCCATGGGTGTTTTCGTCATCCATGTGCAAGGCTTCGAGGTTGTCGGTGATGGCGCCCAGCCACGGCTCCATTTTTTCCGCTTCGGTGCCGGGCAGGAAACCGATCTCCTGGTCCAGGCCCTGAACGCTGCGCGTCGCGATGATCCGGCGATAGCGCTTGCTGACCATGGTCTGCTCGATTGCCGCCGCCAGTGCCAGGATGGTTTTGCCGGAACCGGCCGCACCCGACAGGTTGACCAGGTGAATATCCGGATCAAGCAAGGCGTACAGCGCCAGGCTCTGATAGATGTCACGCGGTTTCAGGCCCCAGGCTTCCTGGTGCAACAGGGGTTCCTGATGCAGGTCGAGAATCAGCAGCTTGTCTTCGTCGATCTCCTTGATCCAGCCGACAAAGCCCTGCTCGTCAATGATGAACTCGTTGATGTGAACGGCCGGCAGGTTGTCGGTCAGCTTCACCTGGTGCCAGGTGCGGCCATGGTCCTGACGGGTTTCGACATTACTCACGCGATCCCAGAAGGAGCCGTCCATGTTGTGATAACCGTTGGGCAACAGCGAAACGTCGTCAACCAGTTGGTCAGTGCTGTAGTCCTCGGCCGCGATCCCGCAGGCACGGGCCTTGAGGCGCATGTTGATGTCTTTGGTGACCAACACCACGGGCAGCTTTGGCGCGCGCGCGTGCAGGTCGATCAACTGATTGATGATGATGTTGTCGTTCAGGTGCTCGGGAAGAATGATGTTCGGTTCGGCACGTTTGCTCATCAAAATTGACAGCAAACCCTTGGGCCCACTTTTGCCACGCTGGATCGGCACCCCCAGCTCAACGTCTTCAGGGCTGGCTTCGCCCAGGGTCTTGTCGATCAGGCGAATCGCCTGACGGCATTCCGCAGCCACGCTGTGATGCCCGCTCTTGAGCTTGTCCAGCTCCTCAAGCACGGTCATCGGAATCGCGACGTGGTGTTCTTCGAAGTTCAGCAGGGCGTTTGGATCGTGAATCAATACGTTGGTATCGAGTACATAAAGGATTGGCTGGTTGGAGGAAGAACTACGTCCGTGATCATCCATACTCGGTCACCTTTGTGGGAGCCATTCGACGCAATACCTTGGCGGTGCTGCGCCTCGAAGTGACTGCCGAATTCACCTGCGGGGACTCAAGTGAACTGCATCCATAGCTGGGTCTTGGGAGACGCCACCTGTGTTGCAGGTTTCGGCGGTCTGTCTTCGTAATACTCCAAAACATGTGACAGAAAAAAGCACTTTGACGCTTTTTTGAAGTTTATTTTTCAGAGTGACGAATAGCCCTTGGCCTGCAGGCAATGTGCCGTTAAAGTCGGAAGTCCGCCTGCACTGAATTTCCCTCCAAAATCGCCTTAGCCCCAATATTTACGGGCTTTCCCGCTTTCAGCGAAACGCATCCTGACAATCTTCCCAACCGATCCCGCTGAGCGCCGTTTGCGTCACAAGCCAGGGCATCGCCGTTTTCACGCCATCCTGTTTAATGTTGAAATTGATCACCCCATGCCGCCACAACAGCATCAGGGTCAACACGCGCTGCGCGCTCTGACTGGCCTTGAGTTTGCCGGCGCCGTCCTGGGCATCGATGTCCCACAGCGCCACTTGCAGGCCCTGGGATCTGAAGAAGCCTTGCGCGTCTGAACGGCGCTGACCATCGGGCGGACGAAACAACGGCACGTAGTTCTCCGGCAATTTGCTTTTGACCAGTTCGGCGCTGCGCCGCACCGAGTCCTGCCAATCCTGCCAATGGCTGTGGGAGCGGAACTCCCAGCCTTGCACGCCGATGCACTGCGCCGAGTAAGTGGCCTGCAGGTTGGCGACGGAACGATCGCTCAGACGCGCCTGAATGTCCTTGCCAAGGACGAAAAACGTGCCCGTCATGTTGGCCTTGCGCAGGTACTCGGTGACCCACGCCGTGTTGTCCGGCGCAGCATTGGCGGCGCTGTCGAAGGTCAAGAGGAACAGCCGGTCATGCATCTGCTCGCCGTTGCGCTCGTAGTCGCCAAAACGATCGATTTCGCTGCTGGTTTGCGGAAACAGCGCAGCCTTGCGCAATTGCTCGTCGAGGTACTGTGCATGGAACAGTCGGCTCGGCTCGGACCATTTGATGTAGTAGCTGTCGGCGCTGACCTGAAACTTGGCGGCTTGCTCACGCAAGGTGGCCATGTCCTCCACCAGATAACACCAGGAAGCGTCCTGATCGCAGCTCTGTTGAGCGAAGTTGTAGTTGGTCAGCAACTGTTGCCACATGCGCTGCCGCAGGCGGTTGACCGAGTCCAGGTTGATGGTACGCAGGCCCAGGCGCTGGGCCAGGCTCGCGTCATCCAGCGATTCGCTGGCCAGCAGCACGCGCGCGAACATCAGTATCTCTGCCCGCGAGGCGACATCGAACAGCGTCGGGTTGCTGAGCTGTTCAGGCCAGGTGCTGCGATCGAGCGTCGCCACATCGCCCGGCGCCGCCAGGGCACCGAAACTCAACAGCCACGCCGAAAAAAGAAAAACGATACGCAATGGGATGTCTCCATAACAAAACCCGCGCGGCACTATAGCTGATCCGGCCCCTATTCCCGCAGCGCCGCCAAACACCTGTAGGAGCGAGGCTTGCCCGCGAAGGCGGTGTGTCAGTCGGCATCATCGGTAACTGATACACCGCTTTCGCGGGCAAGCCTCGCTCCTACAGGGGATCGTGGCCACCGATCATCACCTATGGACTTGATAGCTGGAGTCAACACGGACAACCCCCTAGAATCGCCCCACGATTAAAGGAGACGACTTCATGCTGATGGTGATTTCCCCCGCCAAGACCCTCGATTACGAAACACCGCCGGCCACCCAGCGTTTCACCCAGCCGCAATACCTCGACCATTCCCAGGAGCTGATCCTGCAATTGCGCGACCTGACGCCGGCGCAGATCAGCGAGCTGATGCATGTCTCCGACAAGATCGGCGGGCTCAACGCCGCGCGTTTCGGCAGCTGGACGCCGGCGTTCACGCCTGAAAACGCCAAACAGGCCCTGCTGGCGTTCAAGGGTGACGTTTATACCGGTCTCAACGCACAAACCTTCAGCGAAGCCGATTTCGATTACGCCCAGCAGCATCTGCGCATGCTGTCCGGCCTGTATGGCCTGTTGCGTCCACTGGACCTGATGCAACCGTACCGTCTGGAAATGGGCACCAAATTGCCCAATGCCCGTGGCAAGGACCTGTATGCCTTCTGGGGCACGCGCATCAGCGAATGGTTGAACGAAGCCCTGGCCGATCAGGGCGATGACGTGCTGCTGAACCTGGCGTCCAACGAGTATTTCTCGGCGGTCAAACGCAGCGCCCTGAATGCCCGCATCATCAATACCGAGTTCAAGGACCTGAAAAACGGTCAGTACAAGATCATCAGCTTCTACGCGAAAAAGGCCCGGGGCATGATGAGCCGATTCGTCATCGAAGAACGCATCAACGACCCCGCCGCACTCAAGCAGTTTGACGTTCAGGGCTATCGGTACAGTGCCGAGCAGTCTAAACCGGACAACCTGGTGTTCCTGCGCGATCACGCCCCCGAGTAAATGCACCCGGTCGGTGCACGACCGCAAAAGCGTCGTGCACCGCCTTCAAATCTCCAAACAATCCCCCGCCTTTTCCGTCAGTTATTTGGCGCCATTTTTCAAGCAATCAAAATCCTAACTTTAGTTTCACTCGACTTTCGTGATTTTTTTCAGTAGTGGCACTAAAAAAAATTATCAGTAGTGGCATAAAACTATCTAATCCAACGACGACCCTATGTATCAAGGGTGAAACAGCCGTTGCTATCAATATGAAAGCAGTGCCATCTTTTTCAATATTTCAAGAAATTTCAGAATTCGCGATGGGTGGACTGGAACTATGTCCAAATGCGTAGCTCATACCACCGGTAACCATTATCTCTGAACATGTACGAGATAACTTACGCAGAGAAGAGATTCACGTAGCGAAGTTGTCACAATAACTTCGGCTACATAATCCCTGATTTGGGCAACATCTGAAGGAAAGGAGATAACGCATCACTACTATCCCCTACACGGCCAAGGCAGCGCCCCTATAAACGTGCTCACCTGAGCACCAAACCGCTTGATTTACGGGCTTTCGGCCTGGCATTGAGCGCGCAAGACCTTTGCACGAAGGACCTCGACCAGAGGACTCGGCTGCATAACAGGGCAAGTCATAATAATAAGGCCTGGTTACGCACACCTTGAGTGCACTTATTTAGACACTCGGAACTTAGTATGCCTGTACACGGCATTGTGGCGCCTGACTGCCGCACTTCCGAGCGCACTACAACTGCTGAACACACTTAATTCCGGCCATGTAATGGCTTGTTGAACACAGTCTTGTTAACGAGAGGTAAATGCGATGCGCATCAGCATATTTGGTTTGGGTTACGTCGGTGCAGTATGTGCCGGTTGCCTGTCTGCACGGGGCCATGACGTCGTTGGCGTCGATGTCGCCAAAGACAAGATCGATATGATCAACGCCGGTAAATCACCGATTGTTGAACCAGGTTTGGGCGAACTGCTGGCCAAGGGTATCGAGACCGGTCGACTGCGCGGTACGACCAACTTCGCGGAAGCGATTCGCGACACCGACCTGTCGATGATCTGCGTCGGCACGCCGAGCAAGAAGAACGGCGACCTGGAACTGAACTACATCGAAGCCGTGTGCCGCGAGATCGGTTTTGTCCTGCGCGACAAGACCACCCGCCACACCATCGTAGTTCGCAGCACCGTTTTGCCGGGCACTGTCGCAAACGTTGTCATCCCGATTCTCGAAGACTGCTCCGGCAAGAAAGCCGGTGTTGATTTCGGTGTGGCGGTGAACCCTGAGTTCCTGCGCGAAAGCACCGCGATCGCCGACTACGACCTGCCACCGATGACCGTCATCGGCGAATTCGACAAGGCGTCCGGCGACGTTCTGCAATCGCTGTACGAAGAACTCGACGCGCCGATCATCCGCAAGGACATCGCCGTTGCCGAGATGATCAAGTACACCTGCAACGTGTGGCACGCCACCAAGGTGACCTTCGCCAACGAGATCGGCAACATCGCCAAGGCGTGCGGCGTCGATGGTCGTGAAGTGATGGAAGTGGTCTGCCAGGACAAGACACTGAACCTGTCCCAGTACTACATGCGCCCTGGTTTCGCCTTCGGCGGTTCGTGCCTGCCCAAAGACGTGCGCGCCCTGACCTACCGCGCCGGCGCCCTGGACGTGGAATCGCCGCTGCTGAACTCGCTGATGCGCAGCAACGAATCCCAGGTGCAGAACGCCTTCGACATCGTTTCCAGCCACGACAAACGCAAAGTCGCCCTGCTGGGCCTGAGCTTCAAGGCCGGCACCGACGACCTTCGCGAAAGCCCGCTGGTTGATCTGGCAGAAATGCTGATCGGCAAAGGCTACGACCTGAGCATCTACGACGCCAACGTCGAATACGCCCGCGTTCACGGTGCGAACAAGGACTACATCGAGTCGAAGATTCCTCACGTCTCGTCCTTGCTCAACTCCGACTTCGACGAAGTGATCAACAACTCCGACGTGATCATCCTCGGCAACCGTGACGAGAAATTCCGCGCCCTGGCGCAGAACGCTCCGCACGGCAAGCAAGTGATCGACCTGGTCGGCTTCATGTCGAAAGCCACCAGCGTGAGTGGCCGCACCGAAGGCATCTGCTGGTAACACGCCGCGCTCTGTAGGAGCCAGGCTTGCCGGCGAACCAGGCGCCCCGGTGTGTCAGGCAGGCAGCCTTCGCGGGCAAGCCTCGCTCCTACAGTTTTTACGCCTGCCTTAACCCATTCGGGCCTCGCCCGAGATCGAGACGGATGCAGATTATGCACAGGCTAAAGCACGGCCTACTTCAGGCCGCCGGTTGGCTGTTTTACTTAAGTATTTTGATGGGCATCGCCATGGCGTTGCCTGTGTCCACGTTCGACTCCGAGTCGAAGGACTTCATTTTCCTGATCGGTATCGTCGGTATCTGGCGCTACTCGATGGGTGCCACGCACTTTCTGCGCGGCATGCTGTTTCTGTACGTGGTCTACCCGCACCTGCGGCGCAAAGTGCGCAAGCTGGGTAAAGCGGCAGACCCGTCCCATGTGTTTTTGATGGTCACCAGTTTCCGTATCGACGCGCTGACCACCGCCCAGGTCTACGCCTCGGTGATCCGTGAAGCGATCGACTGCGGCCTGCCGACCACCATGGTCTGCTCCATCGTGGAAATGTCCGATGAGAAGCTGGTGAAAAGCCTGTGGACCAAGATGAATCCACCGGAGCGCGTCAAGCTCGACTTCGTGCGCATTCCCGGCACCGGCAAGCGTGATGGCCTGGCCTACGGTTTCCGCGCCATCTCCCGTCACCTGCCGGACGACCGCGCCGTGGTGGCCGTGATCGATGGCGACACCGTGCTCGCCGAAGGCGTCGTGCTCAAGACCGTGCCGTGGTTCCAGCTGTTCGGCAATGTCGGCGGCCTGACCACCAACGAATTCTGCGAAGTGCGCGGCGGCTACATCATGAGCGAGTGGCACAAACTGCGTTTCGCCCAGCGCCACATCAACATGTGCTCGATGGCCTTGTCCAAGCGCGTGCTGACCATGACCGGCCGCATGTCGGTGTTCCGCGCCACCGTGGTCACCAACCCGGACTTCATCGCCGATGTGGAAAGCGACTCGCTGCAACACTGGCGCCTGGGCCGCTTCAAGTTCCTCACCGGTGACGACAAGTCGAGCTGGTTCAGCCTGATGCGCCTGGGCTACGACACGTTCTACGTGCCGGACGCCGCGATCCACACCGTGGAACACCCGCCGGAAAAAAGCTTCATCAAGGCCAGCCGCAAGCTGATGTTCCGCTGGTACGGCAACAACCTGCGCCAGAACGCCCGCGCCCTGGGCCTGGGGGTTAAACGCCTCGGCCTGTTCACCTCGGTGGTGCTGTTCGATCAGCGCGTGTCGATGTGGACCTCGCTGCTGGGCTTGACGGTCGCGCTGATCGCCAGCTTCAAGTACGGCACCGCGTTCATCCTCGTGTACCTGCTGTGGATCGGCATTACCCGCCTGATCCTGACCGTGCTGCTGTCGTTGTCCGGTCACCGGATCGGCCCGGCCTACCCGGCGATTCTCTATTACAACCAGATCGTCGGTGCGCTGGTGAAGATCTACGTGTTCTTCCGCCTCGACCAACAGTCCTGGACTCGCCAGCCCACTTCCCTGACCCGTGATCTCGCCAGCTTTCAACGTTGGTTCAACACCTGGTCGTCTCGGACCATGACCTTCTCCGCCGGCAGCATCTTTGTTGCCGTGCTGCTGATGATGGTCTGACCGCCCCCTTATTGAATTAACCAGGAAATCGCCCCTATGAATACCGCCGTCAACGCCAACGTAGTGCATGAATCCGAAGCCCAGCGCCAACACGCCCGAGTGAAAATCCCGGCCAAGCTGCGCTTCTTCGGTCCGGACCGGACCCCGATGGAAGCTCGAGTGATCGACCTCTCCGCCGGCGGCCTGGCCTTCAACGCCGGTCAACTGCCGCTGAAAATCGGCGACGTGTACAAGGCTCGCCTGCAATTCGTCATCGATAACCTCGGCCTGGCCATGGACGTAGAGATGCAAGTGCGCTCCTTCGACCGCCAGACCGGCCGTGCCGGTTGCCAGTTCCAGAACCTGGAACCCCAAGACATCTCGACCCTGCGCCACCTGATCACCTCGCACCTGGCCGGCGACATTGTCAGCATGGGTGAAGTGCTGGCCACCCTGCAGCGAGACAACTTCACCAAGGCGCGCAAGATGAAGGACGGCGGCCACGGCATGAGCGCGTTCGGTCGTCTGCGTGCAGTGACCTTCAGCCTGGGGATTTTCCTCGTCGGTCTGACGGCGTTCGGTTTCATTTTCAAATCGGTGTACGGCATGTATTTCGTCAGCCACGCGCAGGCCGGCCTGGTCAGCGTGCCCGGCATGAACATCACCATGCCGCGTGACGGCACCGTGCAAAGCCTGATCAAGGCCGACGGCGTTGCCGCCAAAGGCGCGCCACTGGCGACGTTCAGCACCAGCATGCTCGACGTGCTCAAGGGCCATCTTGACGACAATCAACTGCAACCGGCCAAGGTTGAAGAACTGTTCGGCAAGCAAATGACCGGCACCCTGACCTCGCCATGCGATTGCACCGTGGCCCAGCAACTGGTCGCCGACGGTCAGTACGCCAGCAAGGGCGACGTGATCTTCCAACTGGTGCCGCGTAACAGCGAAGCCAACGTTGAAGCGCGCTTCTCCTATCGCCAGTTCGGCGACGTGCGTCCAGGCACCAACGTCAACTTCCAGATTGCCGGCGAAGACAAGACCCGCACCGGCAAGATCGTCAGCAGCACCAGCCTGAAAAGCGCCGACCTGTCGTCCGACATCCGCGTGCTGATCCAGCCGGACGAGCCGCTGGACAGCAAGTTCGCCGGTCGCCCGGTTGAAGTGAACAGTGACCGTGGCCCGAACCTGAACTGGCTGATCGATAAAGCCATGGCTTCCGGTCTTTAAGTCGAGGACATGCCTGTGACGACTCCTACCTTGAACACACCGCAGACCCTGTGGGAGCGAGCCTGCTCGCGATGGGATCAACGCGGTTCAACTGATGCACCGCGCTGCCTGAATCGCCAGCAGGCTGGCTCCCACATTGGAACAGTGTGTGCCTTGGCATTGGCAGTCAGCCTGGCTGGTTGCGCCGGTCTGCCGGATCAGCGTCTGGCCAATGAAGCGCTCAAGCGCGGCGACACCGCGCTGGCTCAGCAGAACTACAAGCAACTCGCCGAGCTGGGCTACAGCGAGGCTCAAGTAGGCCTCGCCGATATCCAGGTCGACAGCCGCGACCCGGCGCAGGTCAAGCAGGCCGAGGCGACTTACCGCGCGGCGGCCGACGTTTCGCCGCGAGCGCAGGCTCGCCTGGGTCGCTTGCTGGTGGCCAAACCCGGTTCCACCGAAGCCGAACAGCACGAAGCTGAAGCCCTGTTGAAAAAGGCTTCGGCCAATGGCGAAGGCAACACGCTGATCCCGCTGGCGATGCTGTACCTGCAATACCCGCACAGTTTCCCCAACGTCAACGCACAACAGCAGATCAGCCAATGGCGCGCCGAAGGCAAACCGGAAGCCGGCCTGGCCCAGGTGCTGCTCTATCGCACCCAAGGCACTTACGACCAGCACCTGGACGAAGTCGCAACGATCTGCAAAGCGGCGTTGAACACCACCGACATCTGCTACGTCGAGCTGGCCACGGTTTACCAGAAACAAGGCAAACCGGAACAGCAAGCCGAGCTGATCAAGCAGATGCAAGCGGCACATACCCGTGGCACCGTTTCCGCTCAGCGCGTGGACAGCGTCGCTCGTGTGCTCGGTGATGCAAGCCTGGGCAAGACCGACGAAAAAACCGCTCAGGCACTGCTCGAAGACATCGCCCCCGCCTACCCCGCTTCGTGGGTCAGCCTGGCGCAATTGCTCTACGACTTCCCGGAACTCGGCGACGTCGACATGATGATGAAGTACCTGGACAACGGCCGCGCCGCTGACCAGCCGCGCGCCGAACTGTTGCTCGGCAAGCTCTACTACGAAGGCAAATGGGTGCCGGCGGACGCGAAAGTCGCCGAAGCACATTTCCAGAAAGCCGTCGGCAAGGAAGTCGCCGCCGATTACTACCTCGGCCAGATCTACCGTCGTGGTTACCTGGGCAAGGTCTATTCGCAGAAGGCACTGGACCACTTGCTGACCGCTGCGCGCAACGGCCAGAACAGCGCCGACTTCGCCATCGCCCAACTGTTTTCCCAAGGCAAGGGCACCAAGCCCGACCCGCTTAACGCTTATGTCTTCAGCCAATTGGCCAAGGCCCAGAACACCCCGCAGGCCACCGAGCTTGCGCAAACTCTCGAAGCCCAACTGCCGCCTGCCCAGCTGGCCGAGGCCCAACGCCTGTTGAAACAAGAACAGGCCGTTCGTGGCGCCTTGAGCCAGAACACGCTGGAACTGCATGCCCTGCAAGAAGAAGACGGCGAGGAATCCCTATGAAGTTGAATCCATTCATGAAGGCCGGTATCGGCCTGACGTTTGCGCTGATCTGGTCTTGCCCGACCCTGGCGGCAATCACCGAAACCAAGAATTTCGGTCTGGACGTAAAAATCACCGGCCAGTCCGAAGACGACCGTGACCTCGGCACCGCCAGCGGCGGCGACGTCAATGGCGTCGGTCTCGACCTGCGTCCCTGGGTCTACGGCGAAAGCGGCGCGTGGAGCGCCTACGCCATGGGTCAGGCCGTGACGTCCACCGACATCATCGAAACCGACACCTTGCAGCAGTCCGACAGCGACGGCACCCAGACCACCGACAACGGTGATCGCAAGACCAAGAAAAACTACCTGGCGATGCGAGAATTCTGGGTCGGCTACAGCGGCCTGACGCCGTATCCGGGCGAGCAGTTGAAGCTCGGTCGTCAACGCCTGCGCAACGACGACGGCCAATGGCGCGACACCAACATCGAAGCCCTGAACTGGACCTTCGACACCACACTGTTGCGCGCCAACGTCGGCGTCGCCGAACGCTTCAGCGAATACCGCACCGACCTCAAAGAGTTGGCGCCGAAAGACAAGGATCGCCTGCACGTATACGCCGACACGGCGTATCAGTGGACACCGGGCAACTGGGTCGGCATTCGCGGTCATCACACCCACGACGACGGCAAGCTCGACTACCCGGAACCGGGTGTGCCCGGCGACTCGCTGGACAAGAAACAGAACGGCGACATCAGCTGGCTCGGCCTCACCGCTGACAGCGATGCGTACAACTACCGCAACACCAACACCGTCAATTACTGGGGCAGCATCACCGGCATGAGCGGCGACACCGACACGGTGAATCAGCTCAACGCCGACGGCACTCGCCCGACGGAAGCCAAGCGCGGTGAAGACCTCAACGGCTGGGCCACCGATATCGGCGTGCGCCTGCGCCTCGATCCGCAATGGCAAGTGGGTGCAGCCTATGCCCGCGCCAGTGCCGATTACGAACAGAACGGCCTGGAAAGCAACCGCTCGAACTACACCGGTACGCGCTCGCGGGTTCACCGTTTCGGCGAAGCGTTCCGTGGCGAAATGAACAACATGCAGACCGCTACGTTGTTCGGTTCGTGGATGCTCAACGACGAGTACGACGCCAGCGTGATCTACCACAAGTTCTGGCGCGTCGACGGCAACAAGCCGGTCGGCAGCAACGGCATCAACGCCGTCGAGAACGACACCGACCCAACCGGCGCGATTCTCTCCAGCACGTCCCTGCCGCTGGAAGATGGCAACAAAGACCTCGGCCAGGAAATGGACCTTGTGGTCACCAAGTACTTCAAGCAAGGCCTGTTGCCTGCCGCGCTGAGCCAGTCTATCGACGAACCGTCGGCCCTGGTGCGCTTGCGTGGCGGCGTGTTCAAGCCGGGCGATGCCTATGGCAAAGAAGTCGACTCGTACATGCACCGCGCGTTCATCGACGTGATCTGGCGCTTCTGATGCGAACCGCTAAGGGAGTTCCTGACATGAACAGTCCGAAGAGAGGCTCGTTGACCTTGCTGGCCGGCGCGATGCTGCTGGCAAGCTCGGCTTGCTTCGCCAACGTGGAACCGGCGGCTCCTAACCCGTTGAAGCCGGTAACCATGGCCAAGGAACTGCAACAGGCCAAGACCTACACCGTCAGCAGCGCCCCGACCGCGCCGCTGGAACTGGAAAAGCCGACACTGCCAGACACCGCCGGCTACACCGCCGACGCCATCGCCGCGAAAATCGTGCGCACCAAGGCCGGCAAAATCAGTGTGCGTCGGATGATGCAAGAGAACGCGCTGAAGGACTTCATCGGCGGCGATAACAAGATGGCCGAGTGGGTGGTGCGTCAGCACGGTATCCCGCAGGCGATCTTCATCGACGACGGCTACATGAACCTCAAGGACCTGGCGAAGAAGCTGCCCAAGCAGTACTTCAGCGAAACCTCGCCGGGCGTGTTCCTGGCGAAATTGCCGATTGTGGTCGGTGAGAAAGGCATCCTCGAAATCGACAAGCAGACCCAGGAATTGCGCCTGTCCCAAGAGGCCGGTTCATTCCTGGTCAACGACGGCCAGCTGTTTGTGCGCGACACCAAAATCACTGGCTGGCGCGAGAAGGACAACGGCCCGGCGACGTTCAAGTCGCCGAAGGAATTCCGTCCGTTCCTGCTGGCCTGGGGCGGCACCCAGACCTACATCGCCAACAGCAAGATGGCCAGTTTCGGCTACGCCAACAGTAAGTCGTATGGCGTGAGTATTTCCCAGTACACGCCGAACATGGCCAAGGTGCTCAAGCGTCCTGAACCGACCGGCTGGATCGTCGGCTCCGAGTTCTCGGACATGTGGTACGGCTTCTACTGCTACGAAACCCGCGACTTCGTGGTCAAGGGCAACACCTACAAAGACAACATCGTCTACGGCATCGACCCGCATGACCGTTCGCACGGTCTGATCATCGCCGACAACACCGTTTACGGGACCAAGAAGAAGCACGGGATCATCATTTCCCGTGAGGTCAACGACAGCTTCATCTTCAACAACCGCAGCTACGACAACAAGTTGTCGGGCCTGGTGATCGACCGGAACAGCGTCAACAACATCATCGCCTACAACGAGATCTACAAGAACCACACCGACGGCATCACCCTCTACGAGAGTGCCGACAACCTGCTGTGGGCGAACAAGGTGATCAGCAACCGTCGCCACGGCATCCGTATTCGTAACAGCGTGAACATTCGCCTGTACGAAAACCTGTCCATGGCCAACGGCCTGACCGGCGTCTACGGCCACATCAAGGACCTGAGCGACACCGACCGGGACATCAAGCTCGACCCGTTCGATGCCCAGGTGTCGCTGATCGTTGTCGGCGGTGAACTGGCCGGCAACGGCAGTGGCCCGCTGTCCATCGACTCGCCGCTGAGCGTCGAGCTGTATCGCGTGTCCATGCTTGCCCCGACCAAATCCAGCGGCATCAGCTTCAGCGGGATTCTCGGCGAGCGTCAGGATGAAATTCTCGACCTGCTGGTACGCCAGCAGAAAGCCGTGCTGATCGACCCTGTCGAACGCCAGACCGAAATGCGGGACTGAGGATAATTTTATGCACCCACACTTGATCAAATTACTCAGCCTGTCGGCCCTGACCGCCGGCATTCTCGCGGCCAGCGGCGGCGTTCGTGCAGATGAAGCCAAAGCGCCGACCTTCAGCGCCGAACCGTGCTGCAACCTGTGCCCCGAAGCCCACGACGCGAAGAACTACACCACGCGTTATCAGCAGAACTTCACCACGCTGGTGCAGGCTCAGGGCGACTGGCTGTTCCGTACGCAAGAAGACTTGCGCACCGAATTCGACACCACCCCCGCCGGCTACAAACGCATGAAAGAACTGCACGATGCGTTCAAGAGCAAAGGCGTGGAGCTGGTGATTGTTTACCAACCCACTCGTGGCCTGGTGAACCGCAACAAGCTCAACCCGGAAGACAAGGCCAGGTTCGATTTCGACAAGGCGCTGAGGAACTACAAGACCATGCTCGGCCGTTTCGCCGCCATGGGTTACGTGGTGCCGGACCTGTCGCCGCTGACCAACGAGTCGCTGCCCGACACCCTGCCCGCCCACGACTTCTACTTCCGTGGCGACCAGCACTGGACGCCATATGGCGCCCAGCGCACGGCAAAAATCGTCGGCGAGAAAATCAAGCAACTGCCTGAGTTTGCTGGCATTCCCAAGCGTGAATTCGAGAGCCACAAGTCGGGTCGCATGGGCAAGACCGGAACGTTACACAACATGGCCGGTCAACTCTGTGGCACCAGCTACGCGATCCAGTACATGGATCAATTCACCACCGAGCCAAAAGGCGAAGCAGCGGATGGCGATCTGTTCAGTGACTCCGGCAACCCGGAGATCACCCTGGTCGGCACCAGCCACAGTGGCAAGAACTACAACTTCGCCGGTTTCCTCGAAGAGGCCATCGGCGCCGACATCCTCAACGTGGCGTTCCCCGGCGGTGGCCTGGAAGGTTCGATGCTGCAGTACCTGGGCAGCGAAGAGTTCCAGACCAAGCCACCGAAGATTCTGATCTGGGAATTCTCGCCGCTCTATCGCCTCGACCAGGAAACCATCTACCGCCAGATGATGGCGCTGCTGGACAACGGTTGCGAAGGCAAGGATGCACAGATGTCCGGCAGCACCACGTTGAAACCGGGCAAGAACGAATTGATGGTCAACAGCAAGAACCTGAACCTGCAAAACAGCAGTCACCAGGTCGACATCCGTTTCGCCGATCCGTCGGTGAAAACCCTGCAAGCCACCCTCTGGTACATGAACGGTCGCCACGAGGACATCAAGATCGAAAAACCGGAAACCTCCGACACCGACGGGCGTTTCGCCTTTGAGTTGCGCACGGACGAAGACTGGGCCTCGCAGAATCTGCTGGCCGTCGAAATCCAGGGCCCTGAAGCAGGTGCCGCGCAGCAGAAAGTCGAAGCGAAAATCTGCAAACGCAACGTGTTCCCGAGTGCCGAGCAGCGTACTGCTTCGGTCGGGCAATGAGGCAATCATGCAAACCCGAACTTTGAAAAAGCTACTCGCGCCCTCCCTGCTGACGCTGGCGATGTTCGCCGGCGCCACCCAGGCCGCCGCGCCGCTGCGTCCGCCACAGGGTTACTTCGCGCCGATTGAAAAAGTCAAAACCGGCGACAGCAAAGAAGGCTGTGACGCGATGCCGACGCCGTATACCGGCGCGCTGCAATTTCGCAGCAAATACGAAGGTTCCGACAAGGCCCGTTCGACCCTGAACGAGGTCTCGGAAAAAGCCTTCCGCGACACCACGGCCGACATCACCAAGATCGAGCGCGGCACCAGCAAGCGCGTGATGCAGTTCATGCGTGACGGTCGCCCGGAAAAGCTCGAATGCACGCTGAACTGGTTGACTGCCTGGGCCAAGGCCGATGCGTTGATGTCCAAAGACTTCAACCACACCGGCAAATCGATGCGCAAATGGGCGTTGGGCAGCATGGCGTCTTCGTACATCCGCCTGAAATTCTCCGATTCGCATCCGTTGGCGAACCACCAGCAAGAGTCGCAGTTGATTGAAGCCTGGTTCAGCAAAATGGCCGATCAGGTGATCAGCGATTGGGACAACCTGCCGCTGGAACAAACCAACAACCACTCGTACTGGGCAGCGTGGTCGGTGATGGCAACGTCCGTCGCCACCAACCGCCGCGACCTGTTCGACTGGGCCGTGAAGGAATACAAGGTCGGCGCCAATCAAGTCGACGCCCAAGGCTTCTTGCCCAACGAACTCAAGCGCCAGCAACGCGCCCTCGCCTATCACAACTACGCCCTGCCGCCGCTGGCGATGATCGCCAGTTTCGCCCAGGTCAACGGTGTGGATCTGCGTCAGGAAAACAACGGCGCGCTGAAACGCTTGGGTGATCGAGTGCTCGCCGGGGTTAAAGACCCGGACGAATTCGAGAACAAGAACGGCAAGGAACAGGACATGACCGACCTCAAGGTCGACTCGAAATTCGCCTGGCTCGAACCGTTCTGCACGCTCTACACCTGCTCGCCGGATGTGCTCGAGAAAAAGCACGAGATGCAGCCGTTCAAGACCTTCCGCCTCGGGGGTGACCTGACCAAGGTCTACGACCCGGCGAACGAAAAAGGCAAAGGTTCTTAACGCATAACCCTTGTAGGAGCGAGGCTTGCCCGCGAAGAACGATGACACGGTTCATCAGTTCCACCGCGTAACGGCCTTCGCGGGCAAGCCTCGCTCCTACAAGGATCGCGGTGGATTGAGTGCAATGCATCTCCCCAGGTTTTTAGTGGGGGGGTTTGGGGGGGCTGCGGCCCTTGACTGTTGGTTAAACATGGAGAGACCGGGATGGTATTTTCATCCAACGTGTTCCTGTTTTTGTTCCTGCCGATCTTTCTCGGCATGTACTACTTGAGCGGAATACGCTATCGCAACCTGCTGCTGCTGATCGCCAGCTATGTGTTCTATGCCTGGTGGCGCGTGGACTTCCTGGCGTTGTTCGCCGCCGTCACGCTGTGGAACTACTGGATCGGCCTCAAAGTCGGCGCCGCAGGTGTTCGGACCAAACCGGCCCAGCGCTGGCTGCTGCTCGGCGTAGCCGTCGACCTGTGCATTCTCGGCTACTTCAAGTACGCCAACTTCGGTGTCGACAGCATCAACGCGATGATGACGTCGGTGGGTCTGTCGCCGTTCATCCTGACCCACGTGCTGTTGCCGATCGGGATCTCGTTCTACATCTTCGAGTCCATCAGCTACATCATCGACGTCTACCGTGGTGACACCCCGGCAACGCGCAACCTGATCGACTTTGCGGCGTTCGTGGCGATCTTCCCGCACCTGATTGCCGGCCCGGTATTGCGTTTTCGCGACCTCGCCGACCAGTTCAACAACCGCACCCACACCCTCGACAAGTTCTCCGAGGGCTGCACGCGGTTCATGCAGGGTTTCATCAAGAAGGTCTTCATCGCCGACACCCTCGCGGTGGTGGCCGACCATTGCTTCGCCTTGCAAAACCCGACCACGGGCGATGCCTGGCTCGGCGCGCTGGCGTACACCGCGCAGCTGTATTTCGACTTCTCCGGTTACAGCGACATGGCCATCGGCCTGGGCTTGATGATGGGTTTCCGCTTCATGGAAAACTTCAAGCAGCCGTACATCAGCCAGTCGATCACCGAGTTCTGGCGTCGCTGGCACATCAGCCTGTCCACCTGGCTGCGTGACTACCTGTACATCACGCTGGGCGGCAACCGCAAAGGCACGCTGATGACCTATCGCAACCTGTTCCTGACCATGCTGCTGGGTGGTCTGTGGCACGGCGCGAACATCACCTACATCGTGTGGGGTGCGTGGCACGGCATGTGGCTGGCAATTGAAAAAGCCCTGGGCCTGAACACTTCGCCGCGCAGCATCAACCCGATCCGCTGGGCGCTGACCTTCCTGCTGGTAGTGATGGGCTGGGTGATCTTCCGCGCCGAAAACCTGCACGTCGCCGGCCGCATGTATGGCGCGATGTTCAGCTTCGGCGAGTGGTCGCTGTCGGAACTCAACGAGGCCAACCTCACCGGTCTGCAAGTGGCGACTCTGGTGGTGGCGTACGCAACCCTGGCGTTCTTCGGCATCCGTGACTTCTACAGCAACCAGCCACCGGTCAAGACCAAACCTGCGGTCAACGTCGAGGCGGATGGCCCTGCCGGTGCGACACCAGGAATGATCAAAGCCGTACCGGGCGACAACCCGGCCAGCATCCACCAACCGGGTTACACCGTTGGCGTCGAAGCCACCGTGCAGCCGGCTTACTGGACGGCGGACTGGTCGCGTTACGTGATGCGCACGCTGGTACTGGTGCTGTTCATTGCCTCGATTTTCAAACTCTCGGCGCAAAGCTTCTCGCCGTTCCTTTACTTCCAGTTCTGAGGGATCTGACCATGACCCGCTCATTACGCATCTTCTACATCGCCCTGTTCCTGGTGACCCTGCTGGTCCTGGGCCTGTGGTCGACGCGCAGCTTCTTCGGCTTCAGCACCAACGCCGATGCGACGGTGCTCAATGGCCGCTGGGCCAAGGCTGTCGAAACGCATTACGACGACGAGTTCCCGATCAAGCGCCTGGGCACCAACCTCTGGGCTGCGCTGGATTTCAAACTGTTCAACGAAGGTCGTCCGGGCGTCGTGCTCGGTCGCGATCAGTGGTTGTACAGCGATGAAGAATTCAACCCGATCGTCAATGAAGAGTTGAACCTGCAAGGCAACTACGCGCTGGTCGAAGGCGTGCGCCAGGAACTGAAAGAGAAAGGCGTGAAACTGGTGATGGCGATCGTGCCGGCCAAGACTCGCCTGTATCCGGAACACCTGGGCGAAGTTAAGCCTTCGAGCATTCACGCCAATCTTTATGAGGACTTCCACGCTCGTCTGGCGGCCAACAAGATCCTCGCACCCGACCTGTACGGCCCCCTGCTGAAGGCCAAGCTCGACGGTCAGCAAGTGTTCCTGCGCACCGACACCCACTGGACCCCGGAAGGCGCGCAAATCGCCGCCCAGACTCTGGCCAAAACCATTGCCGAGAAAACCCCGCTCAGCGGCGAGCCTCAACGCTTCGTCACCGAGCCGGCAGAGAAAGTGACCCACAAGGGCGACCTGCGTTTGTTCCTGCCGCTCGACCCACTGTTCGAAAACCTGATGCCGGCGACCGAGCCGCTGCAGAAGCGCAACACCGTGGTGGCCGACGATCAGGCTGGCGGTGATGACGCGCTGTTCGCCAACACCGAAGTGCCGGTGGCCCTGATCGGCACCAGCTACAGCGCCAACCCGAACTGGAACTTCGTCGGCGCGCTGAAAGAAGCGCTGAACAGCGACGTGGTCAATTACGCCGAAGACGGCCACGGCCCGATTCTGCCGATGCTCAGCTACCTGAAAAGCGATGCCTTCAAGAACAGCCCGCCACAGGTGCTGATCTGGGAGTTTCCTGAACGTTATCTGCCTGTAAACAACGAAATCGGCGACGCCGACCCGCAGTGGGTCGCAGCGCTCAAAGAAGCCGGCGCCCGCCAACAAAACGTAGCCGTAAACACTAAATCCGAGACGCCCGACCGGGCGCAAAACTGAAAGAGAGGTACACCATGACTTTCACTACTACTCCTCGCCGTCTCGCCAAGACCTTTGCTCTGGCCGCAACCTTCAGCGTGCTGTCCATGAACGCCTTCGCCGCCGGTGACTCGGCCCTCTACGGTCCGACCGCGCCTAAAGGCTCGAGCTTCGTACGGGTCTATAACGCCGGTAACGCTGAAGTCAGCGCCACCGTCGGCAGCACCAGCCTGAGCGACGTCGCGCCGCTGTCCAGCACTGACTTCAGCTTCATGCCGGGCGGCGACTACAGCGCCAAGGTCGGCAGCCAGACCCTGCCGGTGAAACTGGCCGGCGATCACTATTACACCCTGGTCAACAACGCCAGCGGCGCGCCGCAACTGATCGAAGAGCCGCCGTTCAAGAACAAGCAGAAATCCCTGGTTCGCGTACAGAACCTGAGTGACAAGGCCCTGACCCTGAAAACCGCCGATGGCAAGACCGAAGTCGTCCCGTCCGTGGCCGCCAAAGGCCGTGGCGAGCGTGAAATCAACCCGGTCAAAGTCAGCCTGGCGCTATACGATGGCGCCACGAAAGTAGGCGACGTGAAACCGGTTGCCCTGGAACGCGGTGAAGCGGCGGTGCTGTACGTCACCGGCAACGGCAGCAGCCTGTCGCCAGTCTGGGTAAAACGCCCGGTTTCGACGCGCTAACAAATTTACCCGGTTGACCCGTGCCCTGTAGGAGCACGGCTTGCCGGCGAAGAGGCCCTCGAGACCGCCTTCGCTGGCAAGCCATGCTCCTACAAGGGACCGAGATGTCAGTCGGGACACGAAACAAAAACAAGAGTGAAACGACAGAACGCAGTAGCTCTGACCCATACGATTTTCAAGGAGTAACAACATGATTCCGGTGATCTTGTCAGGTGGTAGTGGCTCACGTCTTTGGCCGCTTTCCCGTAAGCAGTTTCCTAAACAATTCCTCGCCCTGACCGGCGAACACACGCTGTTCCAGCAAACCCTGGAGCGCCTGGTGTTCGAAGGCATGGACACCCCGATCGTGGTCTGCAACAAAGACCACCGCTTCATCGTCAACGAGCAACTGAGCAACCGTAAGCTGGAAACCCAGCGCATCCTGATGGAACCGTTCGGCCGCAACACCGCGCCGGCCGTGGCCCTGACCGCGATGATGCTGGTCAACGAAGGTCGTGACGAACTGATGCTGGTGCTGCCAGCCGACCACGTACTGGAAGACCAGAAAGCCCTGCAACGCGCCCTGGCCCTGGCCACCGTCGCCGCCGAAAACGGCGAAATGGTGCTGTTCGGCGTCCCGGCCACCAAACCGGAAACCGGCTACGGCTACATCAAGTCGACCAACGACTCGCTGCTGCCGGAAGGCGTCAGCCGCGTCTCGCACTTCGTTGAAAAACCGGACGTGAAACGCGCCACCGAGTTCGTCCAGTCCGGCGGTTACTTCTGGAACAGCGGCATGTTCCTGTTCCGCGCCAGCCGCTTCCTCGAAGAGCTGAAAAAGCACGATCCGGACATCTACGACACCTGCCTGCTGACCCTGGAACGCAGCCAACAGGATGCCGACACCGTCACCATCGACGAAGCCACCTTCGCCTGCTGCCCGGACAATTCCATCGATTACTCGGTCATGGAAAAAACCCAGCGCGCCTGCGTTGTACCGCTGACCGCCGGCTGGAGCGATGTCGGTTGCTGGGCGTCGCTGTGGGAAGTAAATGACAAGGACGTCAACGGTAACGTCACCAAAGGCGATGTGGTCATTCAGGACAGCAAGAACTGCATGATCCACGGCAACGGCAAACTGGTGTCGGTGATCGGCCTGGAAAACATCGTGGTCGTCGAAACCAAGGACGCCATGATGATCGCCCACAAGGACAAGGTCCAAGGCGTGAAACAGATGGTCAACACACTCAACGAACAGGGCCGCACCGAAACCCAGAACCACTGCGAAGTCTATCGTCCGTGGGGCTCCTACGACTCGGTCGACATGGGCGGGCGCTTCCAGGTCAAGCACATCTCGGTCAAACCGGGCGCGTGCCTGTCACTGCAAATGCACCACCACCGCGCCGAACACTGGATCGTGGTCAGCGGCACCGCTGAAGTGACCTGCGACGAGAACGTGTTCCTGCTGTGCGAGAACCAGTCGACCTACATTCCGATCGCTTCGGTTCACCGTTTGCGCAACCCGGGCAAGATTCCACTTGAGATTATTGAAGTGCAATCGGGCAGCTATCTGGGTGAGGACGATATCGAGCGGTTTGAAGATATCTATGGTCGGTCTACGCCGATTGAGCGTGGGGTTTCGGTGAAAACCATCGCGCAGTAAGTCATCGGTAAAAAGAAGCCCCCATCCAGGTCACTGCGTTCCCTATCCGCAGTGGGTTGGGTGGGGGCTTTTTTTATGAAAATCATCGACGTTGCGGGTTCAACCTCGAAAGTGGCAGGTGGGTAGGCTCGGACTTCAATTTTGCCTTGAGTCTTTTCGCCACGTCCAAGTCTCTAGTATTCGATGAGCCAAACAGCACATATTTCATGTTCGTGCTTTTGCCCACCTCGTTCAAACTCCGAACCGTGACGAAGGTTCGCACCCGCCTCAGTACAGGTATCGACTCTCTTCCAGGCAGATCGCTAAAACCGCCCCTCACCTCGGGTCGAATGAGTGGGTTCTGAATAACGCCACTGACAAACGCCCTGTCTTCACCAGCAGTGCGCTGACTCATCGATATTTTCTGAATGGCCAGGATTTCTCGCTTTCCGTTTTCCGGCTTTGCTTTCATCAATGCAAAAAAGCGAGGCTTGTTCGCTGCTGCCGAAGCAGTTGATCCATCAATGCCCTTAGCGACATCACGCATCCGCCCTGCTTGATTTGAAAGCTCTATCATCGACAGTCCCAACTCCGACTTTCCAGCAGTGGATGCACGATTCGCCAGGTCCAGGTACGTCTTGCGGTAGCCCTCCAATGCCTCAACGATTTCCTGCCCAGTCAAGGCGTACTCCGGATCACCCACTTCGAAAATGCGATAGTCATGGGTTTCTTCGTAGCCTCCCTTCGTCTTGTCATGGCGCTGCAACAGGAGATTCAACAGTTGAGTTTCAAGCAAGTGCTGTTTCCAGCCTTGGGTTGAAAGGTCAAGCTCATGGAAAGATGCGTTGAATAATTCGTCACCTGCCAAACCGTTGTAGTCTCGCAACACCATTGGATTGTTTCGAACCATGGCATAGAAATTCAATCCATCAACCGCGCCCGCCGGATCTGGATTCAACCAACACTGCAACCACGGTACGTAATACCTGAAGCCATAGTAATAAAGCCCCGTCGCGTCCCGTTCCTTGCCCGAATACCGCACCGTTTTGTAGCTGACCTGCACCGCCTCACCGTTACTCCACGCCGTGCCGCCAAACGGGTAATACCTTTCCTGGGTGATGAGGCGGGCGTGCTGATCCAGCTCCAGCGTGCTCGACCCCAGATGGTCCGTCAGGCTGTAGCGCTGCTGGTCGTTGTTGATCTCGCTCGGCCTTCCCGCCTCCCAGTGCAACACCCGCACACTGCCGCGCCCGGTCGCCACGTCGATGACGTGCAGCACTTCGCCGGTGCCGCTGTGGGTGCGGATTTCCAGGCCGGGCAAGTACAGAGTTTCGATGATGTTCGTTTGGGCATTGGTTTGCAGCGAGCGGACTTTGCGCACGCGCAGGCCGTCGGCTCCGTAAATGTAATGCTCGCTGTCGTTTTCGGTATAACGCGCCACCGGGCAGACTTCACACAATTGATTGCGCGCGTCCCAACGCAGCGTTTGCCCCGGTTGCAGCTTCAGCAGGTTGCCATTGGCGTCGAAACTGTCGAGGAAGTCTTGCTCAGTCGGCTCGATACCCTCGCGCACCGGCAAGCAGCGGTTGCTGTGAGCGTCGGCGACCAGACGATGGCCGTGGTTTTGCGGGCCGACGTGGGTCAGTTCAAGCAGGTTGTGGCCGGCGTCATAACGGTAGGTCTGGCGGTAGTTGCCGGGCATGGCGGGGTCGGCGCTCGCCGCTGATGAGGGGCCGTGCTTGACGATGCCGGCTTCCCAGCCTGTGGCCGCGATCAATCGGTAGAGTGTGTCGTACCAATAATCGCTGACCGGTTCGATACGCTGATTGGCGAAGTAGCGGATCGGCAGCGCGGCGTCTTTGATGCTTCGCACATTGCCGACCGGGTCGTAGCTGTAACGCAGATCCTGCAACGGCGCGTTCTGGCCGAGCCGGGACAGCAGCTGTTGTAGACGCCCGTCCTCGGCGGCGTATTCAAGGGTGGTAATCACGCCATTGCCGGCAATTTCCCTTTCGACCTGGCCGTGGGCGTTGTAGTTGATGAAGCTGACGATCGGCAGGCGCTGGGTCGTGTGGCTCAGACGCAAGTCCACGGCGCGCAACTGACCGTCCACGGTCTGGCTGAAGCGTTGTTCGTTACCTTGGGCATCGGTTCGGGACAGCAGGTCACCCGCTGGGTTGAAGCGTGAGTGCGTTGAAAACGACTGCGCGATGTCGGCTAGACGTCGCTCTTGCTCGAGTAACGTGCCGGTCAATCCGTAGTCGTTGAGCTGCAGAACACCGGCAAGGTCTGTGTGGCTGATCAGTTGGCTGCACTGGTTGTGAGCAGCGGAAACGGGATCGTTGGCCGCATAAGTCAGATGCTCTGCGCAAATCGCTTCACCCTCCACCGTTTGCTCGAACAGCGCCGTCAATCGCAGTTGATTGTCGTAGTGCATCCAACGTTGCGAACCCCGGCCATCCCAGGATTGAACCGGTTGGCCCACCTCGCCGAACAGGCTCACGCGCAAGCCTGCATCGACACTGAGGGTGCACAAGGCTGTGCCGGAAAGCCCATGAATCGTAACCAGATTGGCCGGTGCCGAAGCCATCTGGAACAACCGCGAATCCCACTGCGCAATCGCCCGCCCAGCGGAGTCATGAACCGTGCGATTGACCTGAGCTTCGGCGACCGCCTCCTCCGCGGCACGGTAATAATCCACCGAACGTAAGACCAGACCACGCGGATCGATGGCAATCAGCTTTGGGGTATGGCGGTGCATGGCCGTTACTTGAGCATCCATGACAATTCATCTCGAAGAATGACGATCAGCAAATGCCTAAAACCCTTGTCTGGCTACTGTCAAAAGTTACAGTCTCGATGAGTGGTACGAATACCGGCCACCCCATTCCAATCGGGTAGCTATCTGGGTGAGGACGATATCGAGCGGTTTGAAGATATCTATGGTCGGTCTACGCCGATTGAGCGTGGGGTTTCGGTGAAGACCATCGCGCAGTAAGTCATCGGCAAAAAGAAGCCCCCGTCCAGGTCACTGCGTTCCCTATCCGCAGTGGGTTGGGTGGGGGCTTTTTTATTAACTAATGCCCATTTCCTGAGTTCAAGAGACTGCTCTTCCTAATGTTCGCTGTAAAAAACTGCGCTTCTGCCCAAAACTTACCGCACCTCGATCAATTTCTCGCTGCACTGCAACCTTAGTATCTGTAATCCGCCCCACAAATGCTTTTACCTCTCCCTTCGATAAAGTCGAATACTTCTCGGAAATAATTGACTTCCACTCAGCATTACCAATCGACTTAAATTTATCCCAGCGCTCCGCATTGAACGCTTTCGACAAATCAACAGCAGACAAGTTATAAATCGAATTTTTGTTTTCAGAAAAAGCCGACTCATGATCTATCAGGTATACGTTACCTAGAGCATCCCACAACTGATTACCAGAGTTATCATCGAATTCATTAATAAGAAAATAAAAAAGCTTGGCCGCCTCAGGTAAAATCCTCCTTTCTTTAGTGTCAGCTCCGGCAACAATTACTTCCTGCTGAACCATTGATTTCGCCTTGGCTTTTGTAGGAGGGACAAGATGAAAATTGAGCATTTCACTAACGGTATAGGCAAGTTCTTCACGCTGAGGACCTTCCGGGCTCTGCATTTTTTTCACAAAAAATCCCACACCCTCGACCGCAGAGCTAGCTCGATAAATTGTATTATCGTGTCTATTCTGAAATACGGTCATCGACTGCATATCAACGTCAGGAATAAAAGATGACACCAACTTATTAACAACGAGGACATCAGAAACAGATTTAGCACGAGCCAAAGATTGCGCACCAATATACTTCCCACCATCAACCAAACTTTGAACATCTTTTGAAAAAATTGCCCCTACAGGTACTTTCACCCCTCCTTGTAAATCCACAAAGCTCAAAGGACAGTTTGCAACAAAGCAAAACAAATTCGACCCATCAACATCCCCCAAAGGGTCCGGATTAATCCATCGCTGCAACCAAGGTATGTAATACCTCAACCCATAGTAATAAAGCCCCGTCGCGTCCTGCTCTTTCCCCGAGTACCGCACCGTTTTGTAGCTGACCTGCACCGTCGCGCCGTTCCACCATGACGTGCCGCCAAACGGGTAATACCTTTCCTGGGTGATGACGTTGGCGTGCTGATCCAGCTCCAGCGTGCTCGACCCCAGATGATCCGTCAGGCTGTAGCGCTGCTGGTCGTTGCTGATCTCGTTCGGTCTTCCCGCCTCCCAGTGCAACACCCGCACGCTGCCGCGCCCGGTTGCCACGTCGATGACATGCAGCACTTCACCGGTGCCGCTATGGGTGCGGATTTCCAGACCTGGCAAATACAGAGTTTCGATGATGTTCGTTTGGGCATTGGTTTGCAGCGAGCGGACTTTGCGCACGCGCAGGCCGTCGGCGCCATAAACATATCGCTCGCTGTCGTTTTCGGCATTACGCGCCACCGGGCGGACTTCACACAATTGATTGCGCGCGTCCCAGCGCAACGTTTGCCCCGGTTGCAGCTTCAGCAGGTTGCCGTTGGCATCGAAACTGTCACGGAAGTCTTGTTCAGTCGGCTCAATACCCTCGCGCACCGGCAAGCAGCGGTTGCTGTGAGCATCGGCGACCAGCCGATGGCCGGGGTTTTGCGGGCCGACGTGGGTCAGTTCGAGCAGGTTGTGGCCGGCGTCATAACGGTAGGTCTGGCGGTAGTTGCCGGGCATGGCGGGGTCCGCCGTCATTGCCGACGACGGACCCTGCCTGACCGAGCCGGCCTCCCAGCCTGTGGCCGCGATCAATCGGTAAAGCGTGTCGTACCAATAATCGCTGACCGGCTCGATACGCTGATTGGCGAAGTAGCGGATCGGCAGCGCGGCGTCTTTGATGCTTCGCACATTGCCGACCGGGTCGTAGCTGTAACGCAGATCCTGCAATGGCTCGTTCTGGCCGAGCCGGGATAACAGCCGTTGTAGACGCCCGTCCTCGGCGGCGTATTCGAGGGTGGTGATCACGCCGTTGCCGGCGACTTCCCTTTCAACCTGGCCGTGGGCGTTGTAGTTGATGACGCTGACGATCGGCAGGCGCTGGGTCGTGAGGCTCAGACGCAAGTCCACGGCGCGCAACTGACCGTCCACGGTCTGGCTGAAGCGTTGTTCGTTACCTTGGGCATCGGTTCGGGAGAGCAGGTCACCCGGTGGGTTGAAGCGTGAATGCGTTGAAAACGACTGCGCGATGTCATCGAGGCGCCGCTCTTGTTCGAGTACCGTGCCGGTCAATCCGTAGTCGTTGAGCTGCAGAACACCGGCAAGGTCTGCATGGCTGATCAGTTGGCCGCACTGGTTGTGATCGGCGAACGTAGGAGCGTTGGCCGCATAAGTCAGACGCTCTGCGCAAATCGCTTCACCCTCCACCGTTTGCTCGAACAGCGCCGTCAATCGCAGTTGATTGTCGTAGTGCATCCAACGTTGCGAACCCCGGCCATCCCAGAACTGAACCGGTTGATCCGCCTCGCCGAAAAGATTCACGCTCAAGCCGGCATCGACACTGACGGTACTCAACGCAGTGTCGGACAGTGACAGGATGCTGCTGAGGTTGGCCGCTGCCGAAGCCTCCAGGAACAACCTCGGATCCCACTGCGCAATCGCCCGCCCCGCCGGGTCATGAACCGTGCGATTGACCCGAGCTTCGGCGACTTCTCCCTGCGCGGCGCGGTAATAATCCACCGAACGCACGGCCAGCCCCCGCGGTTCAACGACCGTCATGCTTGGGGTGTCGCGGTGCAGGAAAGCCAGCTGAGGCTGCATCAGGCGTCTTCATGTCGATTTGCACCAGCTAATGCTGAAAACCCATGCATGGCTACTGTCACAAATTACAGGCTCGACAAACGGTCGCCCTCACCACGCCCATCGCCAAGCACACCCGCCCTTAGGTAGGATGAGCCTCTCTCCTGCGAGGTTGTGCGACATGTTCATCGGCGTCCTGTTGGTCATCACCTGGCTGATCCTGTTGCTGCGCTACCCGTCCAAGGCCCTGCCCGTTTCGGTGGCGGCCGCCATCGGACTGGGGCTGGTGGCCACCTGGGTGGTCTGGCTGGACAATCGCGAGGTCAAGCAATTGGCGCGCCTTGAGTTACGCATCACTTACGCGCCGGAACACTGCCCGGCGGATCGCCCTTTGCTATTGAAGATGAACAACGGCAACGACGTGCCGCTGACCGAACTGCGCTGGCGCGTCGCTGCCTACGCGCCGGGCGATACGGTCAACCTCGCCGACAATCAATACGCCGCACCGCGTTATCGCGGCCCAGGCGAACTGCAAGCCGGGGCGAACTGGGAAGATTGCCTGCCCATGCCGCCGCTGCGTCCCGGTTATCGCCCGCAAACCCTGGAGTTTCGCGCCGAGCGTTTGCAGGGTAGTTTCTCCGACTGATCCCCACTCTTCCCTTTGCACAAGGACCGCGCCATGCCCGTTGCGTTGATTACCGGTTGTTCCAGCGGCATTGGCCGCGCTCTGGCGGATGCCTTTAAAGGTGCCGGTTATAAAGTCTGGGCCAGCGCCCGCAAGGCTGAAGACGTTGCCGCGTTGACGGCGGCCGGGTTCACCGCCGTGCAACTGGACGTCAACGATGGCGTGGCACTTGAAGCGTTGGCCGGGCAGATCAACCAGCAACATGGCGGCCTCGATGTGCTGATCAACAACGCCGGTTATGGCGCCATGGGGCCGCTGCTGGACGGCGGTGTGCCGGCCATGCAGCGGCAGTTCGAAACCAATGTGTTTGCGATTGTCGGTGTAACGCGCGCGCTCTTCCCGGTGCTGCGCCGGGCCAAAGGGATAGTGGTGAACATCGGCAGCGTTTCCGGGGTCCTGGTCACGCCGTTTGCCGGTGCCTACTGCGCCTCGAAAGCGGCAGTGCATGCCTTGAGCGATGCGCTGCGCATGGAACTGGCGCCGTTCGGTGTGCGGGTAATGGAGGTGCAACCGGGCGCCATCGCGTCCAGTTTTGCCAAGAATGCCGGGGCCGAGGCGGAGCAGTTGATCAGCGAACAATCACCGTGGTTTCCGCTGCGCGAAGGCATTCGTGCGCGGGCCAAGGCGTCCCAGGACAACCCGACGCCGGCCAGTGAGTTTGCCGCCGGTTTGCTCAAGGCTGTGCAGCAGGACAAACCGCCGCGCCTGATTCGTTTGGGCAATGGCAGCCGGGCGTTGCCGTTGTTGGCCGGGTTGCTGCCCAAAGGGTTGCTGGAGTCGGGGTTGATGAAGCGGTTCGGGTTGAGTGGGCAGCTTTGAGACCGCGTTATCGTTCTTCGCGGGCGAGCCTCGCTCCTACAGGTTTTGCGCGAGCCTTGTAGGAGCGAGGCTTGCCCGCGAAAGCGTCAGATCAGACTCTGCAAAATTTTCAGGAAGTAACATGACCGACTACACCGAATACTTTGACGAAGTGATCCAGGCCCATGTCGCCATCGAGCAATGGCTGGCCGAAGAACGAAACGTCACCGAACTTGAACAATTGCTCGCCCGTTTTTCACCGCAGTTTTCCATGGTCTCGCCGTTGGGCCGCGTGCTGGATTTCGACGCGCTTGGCGAGTTGTTCCGGATGGCGGGCGGGAAGAAGCTCGGGTTCAGGATTGAGCTCAGCGAGTTGCGTGGCATTGCGCTGTCCGACAACGGCGCGACCGTGAGTTATCGCGAGCAGCAGACCGATGCGACCGACCAGCAGACGGACCGGCGTTCGACGGTGGTGTTTGAGAAGCAGGCCGGTGGAAAGGTGGTTTGGCGGCATTTGCATGAGACGTTTTGCAAGGAGTGACCTGTAAGACCGAGGCGCCTGAATCGCCAGCAAGCCGGCTCCTACAGGTTTGCGCCGAACACAAAAATGTGTGTACGACACCTATTTGTAGGAGCCGGCTTGCTGGCGATGCAGGCAACTCGGTCTAACTATTGGTTAACCACCACCGTGCACGTAATCCCCGCCGCCAACAACACCCCTTCCGGCACTTCATCAATGTGAATCCGCACCGGCACCCGCTGTGCCAGGCGCACCCAGTTGAACGTCGGGTTCACGTCCGCAATCAGCTCGCGGCTTTCCGGGTTATCGCGGTCGTAGATCCCGCGAGAAATACTCTCCACATGCCCCTTGAGCACTTCGCCGCTCATCAGTTGCATGTCGGCCTTATCGCCCACCCGCACGTGCGGCAGTTTGGTTTCCTCGAAGAAGCCGTAGACCCAGAACGAGTTCATATCGACCACGGCCATTTTCGCTTCGCCGATGCGTGCGTAGTCGCCGGGATGCACGTTGAGGTTGGTCACGTAACCGTCCACCGCCGCGCGCACTTCAGTGCGTTTGAGGTTCAGTTCGGCGGCTTCCAGTTGCGCTTGTGCGTGCTGGTAATCGGCGAGGGCCGAGTCTGCGATATTGCTGGCGTCGTCGCGATTTTCTTTGGAAATCACCAGGGCATCCATGTCGGCGCGGCGATGGGCGTTGACCTTGCGCATCTCCCACGTCGACTTGCGTGAAGCCACCAGTGCCTGCGCCTGTTTGACCGCGATGCGGTAGTGCTCGGGGTCGATGCGCATCAGCAGATCGCCCTTCTTCACCTGTTGGTTGTCGCGCACCGGCACTTCCACCACTTCACCGGTGACGTCGGCGGCGACGTTGATGATGTCGGCGCGCACCCGGCCGTCGCGGGTCCACGGCGTGTTCATGTAATGCACCCACAGGGTTCGGCCAATCCATAGCGCGAGGGCCAGCACCAGCAGAGTGGCGAGCAGGCTGAAAAGCTTTTTCATCAGAGCCTTCTTCAGAGATAGAGAGTCAGTGGTAGACAGTCAGCGCCAAAGCACCAAACAGACAGGTAAACAAACTCAGGCGCAGCAGCGCCGGGTGCCAGAAAAAACGGTACAGATCGAACCCGGACAGGAACCGGTCCAGCGCCCAGGCCAGCACCGCGGCGATGAAAAACATCAGCGTCATGGTCGGCATGTACACGCCGTGGAAGGCGATTTCACGAGGCATGTTCAAGTCCTTGGGGCGTGGTCATTGCGTAGGCGGCAAGCGGTGATTGCGGGTCGAGTAATGAAGTGCGGATGAAATGCAGGTAGCTCTTCACCCGGCGCAACGCCGAGGTGTCGAAGTGCGGCGCGAAGGGCTCGTCGGTGGCTTGCACGCGGCTGATCGCATGGTCGACCGCGATCAGGCAGCGCTGCAGATTGCTCTGGCCCGGTTGCAGAAACAGCCGCACCAGCGAACGGCCCATCACGCGGATGGCCTGGCGCCACGGCTGCGATTCGGCGTACGCCGGGTGCACCGGCAGAATCGCCTGTTCCTTGCGCAACTCGATAATCGCGTGACCGACTTCCAGCACCACGAACATCCAGCGCAGCAAGTCCCGTTGCACCTGCGGCTGGCCGGCGGCGAGGCCATAAGCCTGATGCAGCAAGTCCCGCGTGCGGCTTTCGAAACTCGACGCCAGGCCCTTCAGTTTGCCGCTGATCGCATACACCACTTGCTCGCGCAGATCCTGCTCCAACCGGCGCCATAACCAGCGGCTGTTCGGCGGCAGGATGATCGCCCCCGCAGCGGCGCACACCAGCATGCCGAGCACCATGGCGATGTAGTCGTTGATGAAGGTGTAAGGGTTGTAGATGGTGAGGTTGTCCGGCACCGAACCGGTGCTGAAAAAGATCAGCAAACCGAGGCCGACACCGGCGTATTGCGGGCGCGAGGTCAGGAACGAACCGAGCACGATCACCGGCGCGAGCATCACGCACAGCAACGGAAAACCATCGATCCACGGGAAGATGAAAAACATCTCGACGAAGCCGATCAGCGCCCCCAGGAATGTGCCGCAGGCCATCTGGAACGCCATGCGTTTCGGGTTCGGCGTGGCCGCCGAAAGGCCCACGGTGGCGGCGGCAATCAGGGTCATCATCGCCCCGCTCGGCCACGCGGTGGCGACCCAATAACTGCCCAACACCACGAGAATGAACGCCGCGCGAATCCCCGAAGCGGCGGACGCCATCCAGTTGGTTTGCGGGGTGAACGGCTCGTCCCATTGCTCCCGTTCATGGCTGTGATCAGCCAGGGACGCGTGGGTCTGCGCGTAGCCGTGCAGGTCGTCGACGAAGCGATAAAGCAACTCATACGCGGTATGAAAATCGAGCTGCTCGGCGTCGCTTGGCTCGCTCTCCTGAAACGTCGCGCGCAGGCTGCGGACACGCGCCGGCAGCGCTTCCTTGTAGGCGCTCAGCGCAATCACCAAGCGTGCGGCGTCAGGGCTGGTCAACGCGCGACCACTGAAACCGTCGAGCACTTCCGCGAGGTCCTGCAAGCCCGGTTTGATTGCCGCGACCACATGATCGGCGTCACTGCTGCGCAAGCGTTCGAGCAGTTGGTGCAGGGCATTGAACCGGGTGGTGACGCCCATGAACTCGCTGTTCAAGCGACTGAGCCGACCGTTGCGCCGACGCATGTGCGGGTCTTCGAACACGGTGACGCTGCGCAGCCCTTCCAGGCCGACCGCCTCGGCGATGAAGCGCACGTTGCTCGCTTCAAAAGCGTCCCGTTTGCTGCGACCGCGCAAGCCATCGGTGACGAACAAAGCGAACACACCGAAGCGCTGATACAAAGCGTTGCGCATCGCCGCGCTGGCGGTTTGCGGCAGGATCGCAGCGCTGACCAGCGTGGCGCAGAGAATCCCCAACGAGATTTCCAGCACGCGCCAGACCGCCGCCATGAACGCGCCTTCCGGGTGCGCCAGGGCCGGCAAGCCGACCATCGCGGCGGTGTACCCGGCCAGCACAAATCCGTAGGCGCGGAAGTTGCGAGAACGCGCCGCACCGGCCGAGCAGATGCCGACCCAGATCGCCAGCGAACCGAGGAACAACTCGGTGTTCTGTGCGAACAAGGCAATCAGCGCGACCATCACCGCCGACCCGGTCAGCGTGCCGAGAAAGCGGTAGAAACTCTTGGCGAACACCTGGCCGCTTTGCGGCTGCATGACAATGAACACGGTGATCATTGCCGTGCGCGGTTGCGGCAACTCCAGACGCATGGCCAGCCACAGGGTCAGGAACGCGGCGAACAACACCTTGAAAATGTAGACCCAGGTCACGCCGTCGCTGCGTGCCCAGTCAAAGAAACCCCGGCGCCATTCAAGGGAATACAGCCAGCGCAGCGGTGCGGGCAAGGGAGTCATGAAATCCTGCTTAATTCAGTCTGACCGGAGACCTGTAGGAGCGAGCCTGCTCGCGATAGCGGTCTGACATTCAACATCGATGTCGACTGACACTCCCTCATCGCGAGCAGGCTCACTCCCACAGGTTTTGTGTTCAACGCAAAAGAACCGGGGTTTTCGGGGGCTGGGTTTTCTCAGCATTCGGCACGTCATTACCCGCACCGAGACCACCACCGAGCGCCGTCACCAACTCGGCGTGCGCACTGAGCCGCGCAGCCTGAACCTGTTGCTGAACCTGCTGCTGTTTGAACAACAAGGTCTGGGCATTGAGCACGTTGAGGTAATCGGTGAGCCCGCGTTGATAAGCGATCATCGCGATGTCGTAAGTCTTCTGCGCGGTGGCCACGGATTCGGCGGCGAAGGTTTGCTGCTTGTCCATGGATTCGCGGCGGATCAACTGGTCGGAGATGTTTTTCAGCGCATTGACCAGCGTCTGGTTGTACTTGGCCACGGCGATGTCATAACCGGCCGAGGCTTCCCCCAACTCGGCGCGCAACCGGCCACCGTCGAAAATCGGCAACGAGATCGCCGGGCCGACGCTGTAGTTGAGTTTCTTGCCGGTCAAAAACTCCAGCGCACCACCGCCGGTGGCCATGTAGCCGAGGCTGCCGACCAGATCGACGTTGGGGTAGAAACCCGCGTGAGCCACATCGATGCCCCGCGCCTGAGCCGCCACTTGCCAGCGGCTGGCGACCACGTCGGGACGCTGGCCGAGCAATTGCGCCGGCAGCGACGATGGCAGCTTCAGCGCAGTGCCCAATGCCAACGTCGGTCGCTGCAACTGCGCGCCGTCGCCCGGGCCTTTGCCTGCGAGTGCGGCAAGCTGGTTGCGGCTGAGGGCGATTTCTTCGTCCAGCGCATCGAGCTGGCGGTGGGTTTCCGGCAGCGGCGTTTCAGCCTGACTGACTTCGAAGTGGGTGCCGATGCCGCCGCTCAGGCGTTTCTGCGCGAGGTCGAGAATTTGCTGCTGCTGTTGCAGGGTCGCGGCGACGATGTCCCGTTGCGCGTAATGCAGCGACAGTTCGATGTAGGCGCGAACGATGTTGTTCTGCAGTTCGAGCTGGGCCAGACGCGCTTCGGCGGCGCTCATGTGCGCCATGTCGACGGCGCGCTCGGTGGCGTTGCTTTCACGGCCCCAGAGGTCGAGGGCGTAGCTGAAGCCCAGCGCGGCGTTATTGTCCCACGTCGTCGCGTTGGCCAGCTCGCCCGGCCCGTAGAACTGATCGGTGGGCCAGTTGTGGCGCTTGAGGGTGGACCCGCCATTGATCTGCAGCGACTCGGCAGACTCTGCGATGCCCGCCATGGATTTGGCCTGACGCACCCGCGCCGCCGCCATGGCCATGGTAGGGCTGCCTTGCAGGGCGAGGTCGATCCAGCGGTTCAGTTGCGGGTCGCCGTACGCCTGCCACCATTGCGCGGTGGGCCAGTGAGCGTCCTGCGCGGCGCTCTGGATGGCGTCGTCGGTGGCCAGTGAATTGGCCTCCAGTGCCTTGCCCTGCGGGGCAATACCTGCGGTTCCGATGCAGCCGCTGATTGCCAGGGTTAAAGCCAAAACACTGAGCGTCTGAAGCGCTCTGCTGATGCGACGCGGCACTGCGGCGATTTCCTGAGAAAGTGGACTGGATCCCGTAGGAGCGAAGCTTGCTCGCGAAGAACGATAACGCGGTCCATCTGTTAAACCGCGTTATCGTTCTTCGCGAGCAAGCTTCGCTCCTACAAGGAACGGCGCAATTCTAGGGGGCGGGTTTGATGGCGATAAGCTGGGATTCCTGTGAATCTTTGTTACCGTTAACGCGATAATCCCTTGGTCGGGGTCTCAGACTCTGAAACTTCGTGTCACAATTTTCCATCGCACCCGAGAGCACCCCATGGACACTTTGCAAAACATGCGCGCCTTCAGCTACGTGGCCGAGGCCGGCAGCTTCACCGCGGCCGCCGTGCAACTCGACACCACCACGGCCAACGTCTCGCGCGCGGTCTCCAACCTGGAAGCCCACCTGCAAACCCGCCTGCTCAACCGCACCACTCGTCGCATCGCCCTGACCGAGGCCGGCAAGCGTTATCTGTTGCGCTGCGAGCAAATCCTGGCTTACGTCGAAGAGGCCGAAGCCGAGGCCAGCGATGCCCACGCGCGCCCGGCCGGGCAACTCAAGGTGCACACCATGACCGGCATCGGTCAGCACTTCGTGATCGACGCCATCGCCCGCTACCGCAAGACCCATCCCGACGTGACCTTCGACCTGACCATGGCCAACCGCGTGCCGGACTTGCTCGACGAGGGCTACGACGTGTCCATCGTCCTTGCCAGCGAACTGCCGGACTCGGGCTTCGTCTCCCAGCGTCTGGGCATCACCTACAGCATCGTTTGCGCCTCCCCGGCCTACGTGAAAGCCAACGGCTGCGCACACAAGCCCAGCGATTTGCTGAACCACGCGTGCCTGCGCCTGGTGAGCCCTGTGATTCCGCTGGAGAAATGGAATTTCGACGGCCCGGAAGGCCAGGAAATGGTCACCATCAACAGCTCGCCGTTTCTGGTGAACTCCGCCGATGCGATGAAAACCGCGATCATCAGCGGCATGGGCGTCGGCGTGTTGCCGGTGTATGCAGCGATCGAAGGGCTGCGCAACGGCACGCTGGTGCGGGTGATGCCTAACTACCGCTCGCAGGAACTGAATCTGTATGCGATCTATCCGTCGCGGCAGTATCTGGATGCGAAGATCAAAACCTGGGTCGAGTATTTGCGCGGGTCGTTGCCGGAGATATTGGCGGCGCATCAGGCGGAACTGGCGGCGTATGAGTTGAGCGGGAGCCTGGGTGGCGCGCGATTGGCAAACTGACGACAGAACACTGTGGGAGCGAGCCCGCTCGCGATGGTCGTGAACGATAACGTTGTAAACCTGATACCCCGCGGTGTTCTCACGTTTTTCGCGAGCAGGCTCGCTCCTACAAAAAGCGTGGTGTCCTAGGATGTTTCCGACGCGTTCTGTCGGTTGTCGGGTGGGAAGCGAGATGGGTAGGCTTTGGGTGTCGCTAGCATTTCAGCGACCGGGTCTGGAAAACCCGAAGAACAGGATCACCGCACATGACATAATGCGGCGCTTTTTCAGCGCTGTACGTTGAGTTATGGCGGCTGTACGTGGGAGACCTTCGGGTCTGCCGGGTTTGATCCTTCTCGGTTTTTCCAGCTTGCGTACAGCTGCCACCCTTTGTCTGGAAAACGAAAAGTGGCAGCTCCTAGCCTCTAAGGATCTTTGCCATGAAAAAGCCCTCACCCAATCCGCCAGAGGCGGATATCACCTCCCCCCAAAACTCATTCACCCTGAAAGCCTTGATCCCGCCCCACACCCCCAGCCATCTATTCACCGTCGTCCCCGACATCAACACCGAAACCCTCTTGGTCCACGCCAGCGAATCCCTCGCCTCGGCCAGCGTCATGGCCAGCGACCTCGCCGGATTTCTCGACGGCCCCCACCGCAACACCCTGCTGGGCATTCAACAAGTCATCATGCTCGGTGAACTGGCCGTCAACCGCGCGCTGGATAACATCGACCCGCAGGATTAGGCACCCCCAATCTGTAGGAGCCGGCTTGCTGGCGATCCATACGACGCGGTGCATCAGACGAACCGAGGTGCCTGGATCGCCAGCAAGCCGGCTCCTACAAATTTGCGTACGAAGCACCCTTTGCGCATCACCCATCACCTGTAGGAGCCGGCTTGCTGGCGATTCATGCGACGCGGTGCATCAGGCGGACCGAGGTGCCTGGATCGCCAGCGAGCCGGCTCCTACAAATTTGCGTACGAAGTACCTTTTGCGCATCACCCATCCAACAGGGGGGAATGCGTGCATCCGAACCATCCGGGCACTCGCACAAAAGCGCGGAAGAATGTTAGCGTGCTTGGCATTCTCCACGCCCGACGAGCCCGCCTCCCATGAAAAAGACCGTCCTCGCTTTCAGCCGCGTCACTCCCGCCATGATCGAACGCCTCCAGCAGGATTTCGACGTCATCGTGCCTGACCCGAAAAAAGGCGACATCAACGCCCAATTCAACGAGGCCCTGCCCCATGCCCACGGTTTGATTGGCGTGGGTCGCAAGCTCGGTCGCGCACAACTGGAGAACGCGAGCAGCCTGGAGGTGGTGTCCAGCGTCTCGGTGGGTTACGACAACTACGACGTCGCGTACTTCAACGAGCGCGGGATCATGCTGACCAACACGCCGGATGTGCTGACCGAAAGCACCGCCGACCTGGCCTTCTCCCTGATCATGAGCAGCGCCCGCCGCGTCGCCGAACTCGATGCCTGGACCAAGGCCGGTCAATGGCAAGCCACCGTCGGCGCCCCGCTGTTCGGCACCGATGTCTATGGCAAGACCCTGGGCATCGTCGGCATGGGTAACATCGGCGCCGCCATCGCCCGGCGCGGTCGGCTCGGTTTCAACATGCCGATTATCTACAGTGGCAACAGCCGCAAAACTACACTTGAGCAAGAGCTCGGTGCGCAGTTCCGCAGCCTCGATGAGTTGCTGGCCGAAGCCGATTTCGTCTGCCTGGTGGTGCCGCTCAGCGAAAAGACCAAACACCTGATCAGCCGCCGTGAACTGGCGCTGATGAAGTCGGACGCGATTCTGATCAACATCGCACGCGGCCCGGTGGTGGACGAGCCCGCGCTGATCGAAGCGCTGCAAAACAACCAGATCCGTGGCGCCGGGCTGGATGTCTACGAGAAAGAACCGCTGGCCGAATCGCCGCTGTTCCAACTGAAAAACGCAGTGACGTTGCCGCACATCGGTTCCGCCACCCATGAAACCCGTGAAGCGATGGCCAATCGCGCCTTGGCCAACCTGCGCAGCGCCTTGTTGGGTGAACGACCGCAGGACCTGGTGAACCCGCAAGTCTGGAAAGGCTGAAAAAAAACGGGCAGGCGATTAAAGCGCCTGCCCGTCTACAACTAAACCTCACACGTTACAAAACAACAAATACACAACTTGTAATTTAGTCCACCCCTCAACAAATACACTTCGCTATAGACTCTCCTTACTTACCCGCTCTGACGGGAACCCGTTCTGGAGAACTATTACTTTGAACCACTTGACGACCGAGCAAACAATTAGAATCAGCAAAGCCACATTGATGCTGTTTATAAGCTTCTTTGGTTTTTTAATGTTGTTTAGCAACTTCACCGACTACCCTTCCAACTACGAATACATCGCCCACATCCTCAGCATGGACACCACGCGCGAGGGCGAGAAATACGGTTATCGCGCCATTACCTCACCCATGGCCCATCACAGGATTTACTGGCTGATCATTACACTCGAAGTCCTCTTCACCGCCTTTTGCATGATGGGCACTTACCAACTATTCAAGAATATAAACACCAGTGCCAAAAAGTTTCACGAGGCAAAGAAATATGCACTGATTGGCTTACTGATTGCCGTATTTATCTACTACGTGTGTTTTCAGGTTGTGGGTGTCGAATGGTTCAACATGGATGAATCACAACAATGGAACTATAAAGACTGGGCCCGACATATCGTTGATTTCATCATGCCGTTAATGATCTATGTGGCCATCCGGATCGAGCGCTGAGTGCACACGCACCCGATCCGAAACATCTTCAAGCCAGCTTGCCGCTCCCCTGCACCATCGGTGCCTTGGGTTTGCGAAACACCAGCACGTTGCCCAGCATCACCAACACCAGGCCCATCAGCGCCGGCGCGGTCCATTGGTAGCCTTCGGCAAACGCCGACACATTGAGCGCCACCACCGGGAACAGCACCGTGCAATAGGCTGCGCGCTCCGGGCCCATGCGCCCGACCAGCGTCAGGTAGGCGGTGAAGCCGATCACCGAACCCGGAATGACCAGGTACAGCAGCGAGCCGATGTAACGCGCATTCCATTCCATCTCGAACGGAATGCCTTTGACCAGGCACCACACCGACAGCATCGCCGCGCCATAGGCCATGCCCCAGGCATTGGTTGTCAGCGGCTTGAGCCCGGCCTTCTGTTGCAGGCTGGACAGCATGTTGCCCGCCGAGAAGCACAGCGTGCCCAACAAGGCCAGGCCCAGGCCCAGCAAGGTTTCCGGGCTGGCGGTGTGGCCGGCCAGCTCTGGCCAGAACAGCAAACCCAGCCCGAACAAACCGAGCGCGCCACCCAACAGGACGTTGCGGGCGATTCTCTGGCCGAAGAACACCCGCGCATTCAGGGCATTCCACAGCGTGGCAGTGGAAAACACCACGGCTACCAAGCCACTGGGGATCCATTGGCTGGCCGTCAGGAAGCACATGAAGTTGATGCAAAACAGGCACAGGCCCTGCGCCAGGCAGATCAGGTGCCCGCGACGGTTCATCACTTGCAGCTTTCGGCTGAGCAACAGCATCACGAACAGCACCAGCGCGGCGAGGCCGAAGCGATAGACGATCGACACCGGAATGGCCACCACGCCCAGTTGCCATTTCAAGGCAATCCAGGTGGTGCCCCAGATCAGCACGGTCAGCAAATACAGCGAAAGGTTCATGGCGAAGGCTCCTCAATAGGTGCCCAGTGTCCTGCGCCAAGCTTTTTCGCACTTGCATAAACTTGCGCTTTTGTCGGTGCAGAGGCTGGCAGGCCAACGTCTACGGAGTAGGATGCGAAGCGTTGGAGAAACGATCATGCCCGCACGAGTGTCCTGTCTCGCGAATACGTTCCTTTGTGACGAGGGGCTGTTGCTGTCAGGCAAGGCGCCGCGACGAGTCATAGCTCGCTATGGCGAGGAGCGGCAACGCAGCATGACGGCAACAGACACCGTCACAAAGGAACAGTATTTGCGAGACAGGACACTTGATTCACTGCAAGTCTTTCAAGCCCTCAACCGCTCGCCCAATGCTCGCCTCGAGCACAGCGCCGAGCTCGGTGACGGCATGGCTGCAGCCTTGTGGAGCAACCATCACGACGCCCAGGATTACGAAGCGCCGAGCCATCACACCTTGTCCTGTTACATCGCGGGCGGCACCGGCACTTTTCGCCGCGACCAGCCCGGCACCAAGGGTGGTCCGGACAAACTGTGCATTCTGCCGGCCGACCATCAGTCAGGCTGGGTAATCAATGGCGACATTCGCCTGGCCCATCTGTATTTCAGCCCTGAACAATTCGCCCTCGGTTGCGTCACGCTGCTGGACCGCGAACCTCGCGAATTGCAGTTGCGCGAAGGGACTTTTCTCGACGACCCGCAGCAAGCCCGGCGCTTTCGCCAGATGCTCACGCTCAACTGGGATGAACCCGGCGAACGCCTGCTGACCAGCAGCCTGGCCCATGAAATGCTCAGCCACGTGTTGCTCGGCCAGGTCGGGATGCGCGACGGCTTGCGGCTCAAGGGCGGATTGGCGGCGCACCAGCGCCGGCAGCTGGTCGAGTTCATCGACAATCAGTTGGCCGAAGCCATCAGCCTCGGGCAGTTGGCGGGGTTGTGTGCGCTGTCGGAGTATCACTTTGCGCGGATGTTCCGGGAGAGCTTCGGCTTGCCGCCGCATCAGTATGTGTTGGCAAGGCGACTGAGTCGGGCGCGGGAGTTGTTGCGTTCGACATCGCAGCCGCTGGGGGAGATTGCATTGGCGTGCGGGTTTGCCAGTGCGAGTCATTTCACCAATCGGTTTCGGCAGGTTCTCGGTGGGACGCCTGGCGAGTATCGGCAGGCGTTTTTGCGCTGACCCGGAAGCCGCCTTCGCGGGCAAGCCTCGCTCCTACAGGGATGTGTGTTGATCGTGAAAATTGGACTCGACACGATTCCTGTAGGAGCGAGGCTTGCCCGCGAAGAACGATAACGCGGTCTGTGATCAGAACTCCAAGGTGCTGGACAACGACACCTGCCGCGAATCCCCCATCGACACAAAGAACCGGCTCGCCGCCGAGGTGTAGTAAGTGCGGTCAAACAGGTTCTTCACGTTGAGCTGGAACTTGACCTTCTGCCCCTCGACCTTGGTGTCGTAGGTGGCGAATGCATCGGCCACGGTGTAGCTCGGCAGGTCGAAATCGTTCACCGCGTTACCCGCCCGCTCACCGACATATCGCGCGCCCGCGCCGACCCGCAACTGATCGCCACCAACGATGGTGCCGAAGTCATAGACCGCCGACAGCGAGCCGGTGTTCTTCGCCACGTTTTGCAGTTTTTTGCCTTTGTAGTCCGGGTCTTCGGTGACTTCGGCATCGGTGTAGGCATAGCTGCCGATCATGCTCCAGCGGTCGCTGAGCTGACCGCTCAGGTCCACTTCCAGCCCCCGGGAACGCACTTCGCCGGCGGCGCTGTAAAGGGTCACCGGACCTTCAGAATTGGCCACCAGCACGTTGCGTTTCTTGATGTCGAACAGGGCGACGTTACCCGTCACACGCCCCGGAATATCCAGCTTGGCGCCGACTTCCCAGGACTTGGCTTCTTCCGGCGCGATGCTGCCGTCGAGCACGGTGCTGCTGCCGCTCAACGGGGCGATGGTCGAGTTCGGTTTGAACGATTCGGTGTAGCTGCCGTAGAACGACAACGCGTCGGTGTACTTGTAGACAAGGCCGGCACGCGGCACCCATTTTTGCCCGTTGCTGTCGGTGTTGGCCTTGAACGGCACGCCTTTGCCGGCGTACTGGTCGTACTCCTGGAAACGGCCGCCGGCCACCAGAATCCACTGGTCGGTGAGGTGGATCGAGTCCTGCAGAAACAGCGAATCGCTGCGCAGCAGATCGGTCTGTGCGCTGTCCGCCGGGCTGACGGTGGTGCCGGCGACTTCACGGCCATAGACCGGGTTGAGGTAACTGAAGGTGGTCAGGCTTTTCTGGCGGATCAGGTCTTCGCGGTAGATCTTGCGGTACTCGTCATCGACGCCGAACACCAGGTCATGTTGCATGCCCAGCGCATTCACTTTGCCTTCGAGGCTGGCCGTGGTGAAGCGGTCGGTGCTGATCGCGTTTTGCGTGCCGTCCATGCTGCGGGTCAGCGTGCCTTTCTTGGTGTCGATGGCGGTAACGCGTACTTGGCTGGCGTCGTAGGTTTCACGGTTCCAGCTGTAGCCAAAGTGCGCTTTCCAGTTGTCGTCGAGTTCGTGGTCGGCCTCGAAGTGATAGAGGTCCGAACGCCCTTCCATGTTGTTGAACGGCTCGTCCAGACGACGCTCGCGGGAGATGTCCAGCGGATGGTTGTCCCGTGGGTCGATCAGCGTGCCACGGTCGAACGGGGTGAGGAATTCACGGTGTTCGTAGGCGAACAACAGCTTGGTGCTTTCACCGAACCAGGCCAGGGACGGCGCCACCAGCGTCTCGCGGTGGGTGCCGAAGTTGCGCCAGTAATCTTCGTCTTCGTGGTCGAGCACCATGCGGTAGGCCAGCCCGGAATCACCGAGCGCGCCGGTGCTGTCGAAGCTGCCGCCGCTGCCGTTTTTGCCGTCGCCGTAAGTCGAGCCACGCACGGTCAACGCGTTGTACTGTTCCAGTTCAGGTTTCTTGCTGACCATGTTGACCACGCCGCCCGGGTCCTGGATGCCGTAGAGCAACGAGGCCGGGCCCTTGAGCACTTCGACCCGATCGACCGTGGCGTTGAGGCCACGGCCCTGCACCACCGGCATGCCGTCGCGCATGATCGAACCGTTGCGGTTGTCGCCGAAGCCGCGGGTCATCACCGAATCCTGGGTGCTGCCCAGCGTGTTGCCCTGGGTGATGCCGCTGACGTTGGCCAGCGCGTCGTCGAGGTTGCGCGGCGCCTGATCGCGAATGACCTGGGCCGGGATGACGTTGACGGTCTGGGGGATTTCCTGGAGCAAGGCCGAGGAGCGCATCACCGAACTGGTCGGCGGCGGCTGGTAGCTCATGGTTTGATCCATCACCGAGGTGATGGTGGTGGCGCCGAGGTTCAAGGCGCCTTCGGTGGGCTGCGGTTCCAGCGCCATGGTGTGCGCATCGGTGCGACGGAAGGTCAAACCCGAACCGCTGAGCAAACGCTGGATCGCCTGTTCGGCGCTCATCTGCCCGCTGACCGCTGGCGCGGTCATGCCGTACGGCGCTTCATCGGTGTAGACCACGCTGATGCCGGTGATCCGGCTGAAGTCGCTCAGGGCCTGGGGCAGCGGTTTGGCGGCCATCGCGAAGCTGAACTGCGTGCGCTGCTGCGTCGTGCCCGCTTCAGCGGCCAATGCCACGCTCAACGGCAGCAATGCCAATGCCGAAATGCTCAGCGCCGAAGCGCCCAACCACTGTTTGACCGAACCCGATTTTGCCCTGGACTTCATTGCTCATGACCTGTGTAGAACCGCTACGGATGCGAATGACTCGCAGTTTCAGTCACTACACGGATGGGGCTTGGGTTTACCTCACCATCATTTTGAAAATATTTTTATTTGAGTGATGGGGTGTTTGATTTGACGCCTTCGCGGGCAAGCCTCGCTCCTACGGATCACACTGTCCTGTAGGAGCGAGGCTTGCCCGCGAAGGGGCCGGACGCCTCAACGCAAAATAATCAGATGCCCCACAGCATGCTGCTCAAACCCCATCACCCCCTGCAACGAACTCAACACCGCCTGCGGATTCTTGCTCGGAAAACTGCCACTGACCCGCCGCGCCGCCAGCTCATCGTTGAGCAGCACAATCCGCCCCGGGTAGTAACGCCGCAAATCCTGCACCACGTCAGCCAGTGGCGCCTTGTAGTAATTGAGCCAGCCCTGACGCCACGCCAACTGTGCTTCGCTGTCCACGGCATGCAGTTTTTCCGCCGTCCCTTCGCCGTAAGCCACTTGCTGGCCGGCGGTCAGAATCTGCTGCTCGGCATGCTTGTCCGCCGTCACGCCGACCCGGCCGGACAACACCGTCACTTGCGCGCCGTGAGGTTGCAAACGCACTTCAAACTGCGTCCCCAGCACCCGCGCCTGGCCCTTTTCAGCCTCAACCACAAACGGTTCGCCGGTGTGCGTCACGCTGAAAAATCCGGCGCCGCGACGCAACTGAATGTGGCGCTCACCGCGACTGAAATCCACCGCGATGGCGCTGTCGGCATCCAGCGTGACCTGCGATTGATCCGCCAGCGTGACGGTGCGAACTTCCCCCGGTGCCGACACATAGTCAGCACCCAGATCATCCACCCAGCGCATCGGCTGCCAGCCTGAACCGAGGCTGACCATCAACAACAGGCACGCCGCCATTGCCAGCGCCCCGGACCAGCGCCGAACGCTGCTGCGCCGCGAGCGATTCATCGCGTTGAGGTAACCCTGCAAGGCAAACGCGTCTTCGTTGGCCAGCGTCCGCGCCGGGCCTTCGCTCAATTCCCACACCACTTGCGCCTGGGCATAGGCCTCGGCATGCGCGGGATCGGCCTGCAGCCAATGGCTGAAAGTAGCCTGATCACCGCTGCTCGGCTGGTCATGCAGCAGACTCAGCCAGGCGAAAGCGGCCTGTTCCTGAGCGGGCGTCGGGGTGACGCGTTCGATGTGATTCACGGTGCTTTCCCTGGCGTGCGCGGTTCGGGGTCCCGCAGGCTGGCCTTGCAGGCTTCGAGGGCGCGCATCATATGTTTTTCCACGGCGCTTTGGGACAAACCCATGGCCTTGGCGATCTCGGCGTATTTGCGGCCATGGATGCGATTGAGCAAAAAGATCTGCCGCGTGCGCTCGGGCAACGCCCGCAACGCCGCTTCGACATGACGTAAATCGTTGCCGGCCTCCAGCGCCGCTTGCGGCTCACTGCCGTGGCTGTCCGGTTGATCCGGTTGCCAGCCTTCAGTGACCCGCACCCGCGTGCCTTCGCTGCGCAAGTGGTCAATGGCAATGTTGCCAGCGCAACGCAACAGGTAGGTGCTGAGCTCTTCGACCTGCACCAGCGGCCGACGCCAGAAGCGCAAAAACAAATCCTGCACCAGATCCGCCGCCGTTGCCCGACAGCCGACGCGACGGTTCACCAGCGCTTCCATCTGCGAACGCTGGGACAGGAACACTTGCAGGAAATGCGCACGTGCTCCGCGAGGTTCGTCGTCATGGGAATCCGGAGGGCTAGTCATCATCGGGTCAGTACTGCGCAAACGCGGCAACGGGGCTGACGAGCAGGCTCAAAGCAGCCATCGACAGTGCCAGGCGCGGGCGATACGGCATCAACAGCACCAGCAGCAACGCGCTGAGCATCAACACCGCACACCATTCCACCAGGCCAAGTCCCCAGCCGGTCGAAGACACCGCCGCCCACAGAGACAAGACCAGCAACAGCCAGCCACCCAGTTTCAATAACCGACGACGGGCCGTCGGCTTGCCGCCCAACAGTTCGGCGTGATGCCGATCCATCGATAAACACAGTGCGGTGAAACCGCCGTAACAGAGCAACAGCGACAGCAACATTCAGTTCGCCTCTCGCTCAAGGGTGATCGGTCGCGCCCGCGCCCGCGCCCGGGTGACAATTTCGGCCTGCCCCGAACGCTGCATTTTCCACGCAGCCCAGGCGAAAAACACACCGCTGCCCAGGCACGTCAGATCGAAACCGGCCATCGCCCAATCGCCCTGCGCCAACGTCACGCCCAAGTGATACGGCGTGGTCATGGCGTTCAGCAGCGGCATCGCGCCAAACAGCAATGCCACCAGTGCCAATTGCTCGATCCACGCCGTGCGGCCCCGGCGGACCATGGCATGCAGCACACTCAAACCCCAGACGATGAAGAAGCTGTTCACCTCCCAATCCGCACGTCCGGCCATGTCGACCGGCAACACCCGATTGGCCCAAAAGAACGCCGCCACCGCAACCATCAACCCGGACATGCTGGCAATGTTCAGCACTTCCACCAGTCGCAACTCGAACGGCATCACCGCACTTTTCGCGTGTTTGAGCTGACGCTTGCCGAGCCAGATCACCAGCCCGGTGCCGATCATCGCCGTGCCGGCCAACCCGCAAATGAAGTACAACCAGCGCAGCACGGGGCCGGCGAAATGGCCCATGTGCAAACCATAGAAACTGCCGGCAATCGCCCTCGGCAGCGATTGCTCCGGGGTCGTGCCGAGCAATTGCCCGGTCACGCCGTTGAAGGTCACCGCGCTGCCGAAGTCGTGAACTACACGGTCCGCGCCATCACGCACGAGCACCACCGAGGCATTCGCGTCGCCCGGATTGTTCACCGTCAGCCGCCCGACGCGCCCGCCCGACCACTGCTCGCGCGCCTTTTCCAGCAGCGGTGCCAACGGCGCCAACTGCGCTGGTTTGTCCGCACGTTCCGGTGCCGTGGAGGCCGGGAACACCTCATCGTAAAACGCCCGAGCATCACCGTTGTACGCGGCAAGAATGCTCGCCGGCATCACCATCGACATGAAAATCACCAGGCTGCTGTAGGTGATCATCAGGTGAAACGGCAGCACCAGCACACCCACCGCATTGTGCCCGTCGAGCCAGGAACGCTGGCCCTTGCGCGGGCGGAAGGTGAAGAAGTCCTTGAAGATTTTCTTGTGGGTGATGATCCCGCTGATCAGCGCGACGAACATCACCATGGCGGCGATGGTCGACAACCAGCGGCCCCACGGATAAGGCATTTGCAGCTGAAAGTGGAAGCGGTAGAAAAACTCGCCGCCGGTGGTTGCCCGGCCCTGCACTTCGGCGCCGGTTTGCGGGTCGAGGAGTTTTTCCGTGAACTGGCCGCGTTCGCCACGTTTGGCCGGAGTTTGCTGCCAGCGTACCGACAGGCCGGGTTCGCGGGCATCGGGCAGGTCGATGAGCCAGCGCGAGGCGCCGCCGGCGTGTTGCTGAAGGTAGTTTTGCGCCACGGTCAGGCTGGCTTCGGAAGTCACCGAACGCGCAGGGATTTCCGGCTGCATCCAGTGGCTGATCTCGTCCTTGAAATACGCGAGTGTGCCGGTGAGAAAAATCGCAAACAGCAACCAGCCGAAGATCAACCCGGCCCAGGTGTGCAACCAGGCCATGGCCTGACGAAAACCCTCTTTCATGTGCGGCCCATCCAGTACGCGAGGCCCGAAATCGCCGCCAGCACCAGGCTTGGCACGATCAACCCGAGCCAGGCCCGCCATGCGCTGCGGCAGGCGAAGCACCAGATCACTGCGCCGAGGTAGGCCAGAAACGAAGTCATCATCCCGGTCACCACGGCGTCGGCGCGGGCCATGGGCACCCACAGCGTCAGGCTGACACTGGCCAGCGCCGCAACGATGTAGCCACCCAGCACGGCGGCCAGCACCCGGGAGGTGACGGCCAATCGATAGGACACGGGGATTACTTTCATGTTTCGACCTTGAAACCGGTGAGGCCTGGGGAAAATCACGAGGCCAGGGCGGCGATATTAATGATAAATATTCTCATACGCAAAAGAGATACGATCAGCGCCGATTGCCGGAGCGGGTTCGCGCCTCTACAATGCGAACAATTCTTGTTCTCTAACGCATTAAACCGCGCTCGGAGTTACCGTTGCAGCCAGCCCACACCGTCGAAGTCCTCTATCACGCCCATCACAACTGGCTCACCGGTTGGTTGCGGCGCAAGCTCGGCTGCCCGGACAGCGCGGCAGATCTGGCCCAGGACACGTTCATGCGGGTGCTGACCGCGCGAGACACGCCGCAGATCATCGAGCCACGAGCGTTCCTCACCACCCTCGCCAAACGCGTGCTGTTCAATCATTACCGCCGTCAGGATCTGGAGCGCGCCTACCTCGACGCCCTGGCGCAGATGCCGGAAAGGGTCGCGCCGTCGGAAGAGGAACGGGCGATCATCCTGCAAACCCTGATGGAACTGGACCAGTTGCTCGACGGTTTGCCGCGCCTGGTCAAGCGCGCATTTCTATTGGCCCAGGTCGATGGCCTGACGTATCCACAGATCGCCGCCGAGCTGGGGATTTCCATCGCCACGGTCAAGCGGCACTTGAATAAAGCGGCGATGCGCTGCTACTTCGCCCTATGAACGGCACCCCGGATTTTTCACCGCAAGTCGCCGAGCAGGCGGTGCAGTGGTTGATGAAAATGCAGCAAGGGCCGTTGAGCCCGCGCCAGCAAAACGCCTGGCAACAATGGCTCGATGCGCACAGCGAGCATCAACGGGCGTGGGAGCATATTCAGCGGGTCAACCAGCGCCTGCGCGGGTTGTCTTCGCCGCTGGCGCATGCGGCCCTGAACGCACCGACGTCCAGCAGCCGGCGTCAGGCGCTGAAGTTGTTGCTGATTCTTGGTGCCGGTTCGGCCGTCACCTGGGGCATGCGCGAGCACAACCTGCTACCACCGTTGCTGGCCGACTACCGCAGCCCCATTGGCCAGCGGCGCAAGATCGCGCTCGCAGACGGCAGCCAATTGCAACTCAACACCGCGAGTTCGGCGGATGTGCAGGTCGAGGGTCAGCAACGGCTGATCCGTTTGCTTGAAGGCGAGATGCTGCTGACGGCGTCCAAAGCGTTCCAAGTGCGCACGGCACAAGGCTTGTTGAAAACCGAAGGGGCGCGCCTGAACGTTCGGCAGTTTGCGGATCGCACCCAGGTCGCGGTGTTTGAAGGTCATGTTGAATTGACGCCTGATGGTGGTTCACCACGGATGCTGCAAAGCGCTCGGCAGTTGAGTTTTGATGCTCGCGGAATCGGCAACCCTGTGCCTCTGGACGCCAACAGCGGCGCCTGGGCCGACGGCATGCTGGTGGCTGCGCACATGCGCCTCGGGGATTTCCTTGAGGAACTTGGCCGCTATCGTCGCGGGCAGTTGAACTGCGATGCGAAAGTTGCGGACTTGTTGATATCCGGGACTTATCCACTGGACGACAGCGAGCGGATTCTCGATCTGCTGGAAATCAGTTTGCCGGTGAAGGTGAAGCGCTTTACGCGGTATTGGGTAACGGTCGAGTCGCGCGCCTGACTCTTGTAGGAGCCGGCTTGCTGCGGGCGGCGTTCCGACGATCGGCACGCCGCGGTCTGTCTGATACACCGCCTTCGCCGGCAAGCCAGGCTCCTACAGTTACGGTGTTTGTTCAAAAATCCTGTGGCAGCGGGGTTGCTTGCGAGAGCCCCCAAAAATATTCACACAACTGTGAGCCGTTTTTCAGATCTGGCGTGACAGAGAAGGAAAGCCACCTTGATTCCACCTTCTCAGGATCGTCCTCCATGCACCCCACCCGCCTCACCCCGCTGGCCCGCACCTTGCGCCAACTCTTGCTGGGCGCCAGCCTGAGCTTCGGCGCGTTGCCACTCGTCCACGCAGACGATGCCAAGCCGTACCACATCGCGCCATCGTCGTTGGAAAACGCCCTCAACCAGTTCGGCCGTGAAGCCGGCGTGTTGATTTCGTTTGGTTCGCAAGTCACCAGCGGTGTGCAGAGTCGTGGCCTGGAGGGCAACTACACCGCCGAACAGGGCTTGAACGCCTTGCTCGAAGGCACCGGCCTGCAAGCCCGCGCCGAAGGCAACAACGCGTTCAGCCTGCAACCGGTGGGCAATGCTGCGCTGGAGCTGGACACATCGAAAGTGGTCGGCGACTGGCTCGGCGATGCGCAGCAAATCAACGTCTTCGAGCATCCCGGCGCGCGTGACGTGATCCGTCGCGAGGAGTTCGAACGCCAGGGCGCAACCCAGGCCAGGGACGTGCTCAACCGCATCCCCGGGGTCAACGCGCCGGACAACAACGGCACTGGCAGCCACGACATGGCGCTGAACTTCGGCATTCGTGGTCTCAATCCGCGCCTGGCATCGCGCTCGACGGTGTTGATGGATGGCATCCCGGTGCCCTTCGCGCCTTACGGTCAGCCACAGTTGTCGTTCGCGCCGATCAGCATGGGCAACATGGACGCGGTCGACGTGGTGCGCGGCGGCGGCGCGGTGCGTTACGGCCCGCAAAACGTCGGCGGCGTGGTCAATTTCGTGACCCGCGCGATTCCCGACGAGCCTACGGTGAAAGGCGGTTTCCAGACCGAAACCAGCCCCTCCTCCAGCCACGACGGTTTCAAGACCACCGGCAACCTGCTGGCCGGCGGCACTGGCGACAATGGCCTGGGCGGCGCGTTGTTGTATTCCGGCACACGCGGTGGCGACTGGCGTGAACACAGCGACACCGAGATCGATGACCTGATTCTCAAAGGCAAATACCAGCTCGACGACGCCAACAGCTTCAACGCCATGGCCCAGTATTACGAAGGCAAGGCCGACATGCCCGGTGGCCTGAACGTCGCCGATTATGATGCCGATCCGTACCAGTCGACCCGCCCGAAAGATCAGTTCTGGGGCCGCCGGACGATGTTCAATTTCGGCTATCGCTATCAGGAAGATCGCCGCGAATTCACCGCTAACACCTTCTTCACCAAAACCCTGCGCAGCGGCTATCTGGATCAGGGCACGTTCCTGTCGCTGTCACCGCGCGAGTACTGGGTACGTGGTCTGGAAACCCGCTTCGCCCAAGGCTTTGATGTTGGCCCGACCAGCCATGAAGTCGGTGTCGGCTATCGCTACATCAACGAAGCTGGCCACGAACTGCGCTATCGCACGCCGATTGCCAGTAACGAGTATCCGACCACCAACAGCCGCAACGACCGCGATACCCGTGGCGGCACCGAGGCCAACGCGTTCTTCGTCGATGACCGGATCGACATCGGCAAATGGACAGTGACGCCGGGCATCCGCTACGAAATGATCGAATCGCAACAGACCAACAACCTGACGAACGAGAAGTACAAGGGCGACTACAACACCGCCCTGCCCGCGCTGAACGTGCTCTATCACCTGACCGACAGCTGGAACCTCTACGCCAACACCGAAGGCTCGTTCGGCAGCGTGCAATACAGCCAGATGCCAAACCGCGTGACCAGCGGCGAAGTCAAACCGGAAAAGGCGCGCACCTGGGAACTGGGCACCCGCTACGACAACGGTGCGTTACGCGCGGAAATCGGCGCGTTCCTGATCAACTTCGACAATCAGTACGAAAGTAATCAGACCAACGATTCGGTGATCGCCCGGGGCGAGACTCGCCATCAGGGCATCGAAACCAGCGTCCACTACGCACTCGATGATGTGAGCCCGGCACTGGCCGGTTTCGATGTCTACGCCACGTACGCCTATGTGGACGCGACCATCCGCGAAGACGGGCCGAACAAGGGCAATCGTGTGCCGTTCTCCTCGAAGCACAAGGGCACCGTGGGCGTCGGTTACACCGAAGGTGCGTGGAAGTTGAACCTGGACAGCAGCTATCAGAGCGACCAGTTTGCCGACAACGCCAATACGTCGAAAGAAAGTGCCGACGGCAGCACGGGCACGATTCCTGGCTACATGCTGTTCAGCAGCCGCGCGGCGTATGACTTCGGGCCGAAGTTGTCGGATTTGAATGTGGCGGTGGGGGTGAAAAACATCTTCAACCACCAGTACTTCACACGCTCGTTCGATGACAACAACAAGGGCAAGTACGTCGGGGAACCGCGGACGGTGTATGTGCAGACGTCGGTGGCGTTCTGATCTGAAACTGAACAGCCTCGCTGCAATTCACCCCTGTAGGAGCGAGGCTTGCCCGCGAAAGCACTATTTCGGCAGAAATCTATGTAACTGACACACCGCCTTCGCGGGCAAGCCACGCTCCTACAAGGAATCGCGGCGCTGCGATAATCGGCACAAACAACAACGGGCCTGCAATGCAGGCCCGTTTTTCGTTGGGACGTTAAATCAGGCGTCAGCCGTTTTGTGCAGCCTGTTCGTTCTCGAGAAACTCGTCTTCCAGCAGCGCATCGGCTGCACGCCTCTCGAACGGCACCACAGCGGCACGTGGTTTGCCCCGCAGTTTGCCAAACAGATGTTCCAGTGCATGTTCGAGTTTTTCAGCCGCACCGTCGATCGCCAGTTCCAGGTTTTCGGCTTTATGGGTGACAGAAATCGGTTGGTGGCCTTTTGGCCGCGCTTCCAGCTGGCAGCGCAAATCATGGGGACCGGGCTTGTCGCCGTTCTCGTCCCGCAGATGGACCTCGACGCGTGTCAGGTCCTCTTCATAACGTTCGAGCGTGCTCTCAATGGTAGTACGTACCCACTCCTCCAGTCGGATGCTGCTTTGAATATGGTTATCGCTGTTGACTTGGATTTGCATAGTTCATCCCTTATTTCAGCTAGCTCGCGAGAGGCCCCTCGGCTGGCCCTTGGGCGTCATCACCGTGACCTCTTGGTTACACAATCGGTCTGTACGCCGAACAATTCAACCCCTGAAAAAAGATAAATTTTCATACGCAAAAAAAGCCGGACAAGGAGCAAAAGCGCTGTTAAGGTCGGGAGTTGGGTCGCTTCACTTCTTTGTCATAATTACTCACATCTGCCGCTCCGCCAGTGGGTGCAGGCTGCGAAAAACTCCTGCCTCCTCTACCAGCCAGTCATGCACAGCGCGCACGCCCGGATGGCTCAGCGCCCCCGGCGCATACAGCAGCACGTAACGTTTGTGATTGGGCACCGCCAACCCGAACGGCACAATCAACGTCCCGCGCTCCAGCTCATCGTTCAACAACGTTCGCCGCGCAATCGCCACGCCCATGCCGGCAATCGCCGCTTCGATGGTCAGGTGATTGCGATTGAACGTGTGCCCGCGCCGCACGTCCGCGCCTTCGAAGCCGATGGCGTTGAGATAGAACTCCCACTCCGCGTACTCGTAACTGCCGCGCCAGGCCGTAATGTCGTGCAACAGCGGAAAGTGCGACAGGTCTGCCGGGCCATGCAACGGCGGCCGTCCGCGCAACAGGCTCGGCGCGCACACCGGGAAGATCTGTTCGTCGAGCAAGGTTGTGGATAACAAGCCAGGGTAGCTGCCATCGTTCAGGTCGATGGCCAGGTCAAAGTCGCCCTCGTGCAACGGCACGCTGCTGTCCTCGGCCACCAGGCGTAACTGAATGTCCGGAAAACGCTGCTGCAAGCGCGGCAGACGCGGGGTCAGCCATTTGCTCAGGAACGATGGAATCGACCGTACCCGCAAAATCCCGCTGATCATTCCCGCGTCCAGTCGTCGCAATTCCGCGTCGATGCTGCCGTAAGCCTCGTTGACCGTAATGGCCAGTCGCTGGCCTTGCGCGCTCAACTCCACGCCCCGGGCACGCCGGTGGAACAGTCGAAACCCCAGCCGTTCTTCCAGTTGTCGGATTTGCTGACTGACCGCCCCCGGCGTGATGTGCAGTTCTTCGGCGCAACGGGTGAAGGACAAGTGCCGTGCGGCACAGGAAAACACGTGCAGCCAGACGTAAGTCTGGGCGTGCAATTGGCGACTCATTGTTTAGTCCTGCTAAAGGCTGTCTTAGGAAGTTTCGTTGGTCACGTAGGACCGAGGTAGGCAGTATCGCCGACATTGCGCTTGTCCTACAAAAATGGCAGCGATTTCTCTTCCATTGCTTGTATAGGCTTTAGCATGGCTATCAGTGTTTTTGATCTTTTCAAAGTCGGCATCGGTCCGTCCAGTTCTCACACCGTCGGCCCGATGCGCGCCGCCGCGACCTTTGCCCAGGCACTGATTGACCAGCATTTGCTGGACGCCGTACGCCGAGTGGAAATCCGCCTGTACGGCTCCCTTTCCGCCACCGGCGTCGGCCACGCCACCGACCGTGCCTGCGTCATGGGCCTGATGGGCGAATGGCCAGACAGCATCGACCCGACCAGCATCGACAGCCGCATCAAAACACTGCTCGATACCGGCGAACTGAGTCTGGCCGGTAAAACCACCATCGCCTTCAACTGGCAACGCGATCTCCTGCTGCTCGACGAGAGCCTGCCCTACCACCCCAACGCCATGTCGCTGACAGCTTTCGGCGACACCGGTGAGCTGTCGGAGCAAACGTACTACTCGATCGGCGGCGGTTTCATCATCGAAGCCGCCGAAGCCGAGTCCGGCATCGCGCCGACCAGCGACGTGGTGCTGCCGTATGATTTTTCCAGCGCCGCCGAATTGCTCAAGCTCTGCAATCAGCATGGCCTGCGGGTTTCCGAGTTGATGATGGCCAACGAACGGGCCTGGCGCAGCGAAGCCGAAATCCGTCAGGGCTTGCTGCACATCTGGTCGGTGATGCGCGAGTGCGTCGAGCAGGGTTTACGCCACGAAGGCATCCTGCCCGGCGGTCTGAATGTTCCGCGCCGCGCAGCGAAATTGCACCGCAGCCTGTTGGAAATCGGCAAGCCGAATGTCATCACTTCGACACTGTCTGCGATGGAATGGGTGAACCTGTTTGCCCTCGCCGTGAACGAAGAAAACGCCGCCGGCGGACGGATGGTCACCGCGCCTACCAACGGCGCGGCCGGGATCATTCCCGCCGTCCTGCACTACTACATGAAATTCAACCCGGACGCGTCGGACGATGACGTCGTTGCGTTCTTTTTGGGCGCCGCGGCCGTAGGCATTCTCTGTAAGAAAAACGCCTCGATCTCCGGCGCCGAAGTCGGCTGCCAGGGCGAAGTCGGTTCGGCGTGCGCCATGGCTGCCGCCGGTCTGGCCGACGTACTGGGCGCCACGCCCGAGCAACTGGAAAACGCCGCCGAAATCGGCCTGGAACACAACCTGGGCCTGACCTGCGACCCGGTCGGCGGCCTGGTGCAAGTGCCGTGTATCGAGCGCAACGCCATCGCGGCCGTGAAGGCGATCAACGCCACGCAAATGGCCCTGCGCGGCGACGGCAAACACTTCATTTCCCTGGACCGGGTGATCCGCACCATGCGCGATACCGGCGCCGACATGCACGACAAATACAAAGAGACTTCACGGGGCGGCCTGGCTGTCAGCTGGGTGGAGTGCTGAGGAGCATTCCCGACCGTCCGCAACACGTGAGCCCGAGCAAGAATAATAACGAGGCCAATAACGATGACCGATGTACGTACACCTGCTGCCGATAATCCTGCTGTAGACCTGACACGCAATACAGAAACAGCCCACAAGGGCTGGAGCAAACACGACACCACCTGGATGCTGGGCCTCTACGGCACGGCGATTGGCGCCGGCACGCTGTTCCTGCCGATCAACGCTGGCGTGGGTGGCTTCTGGCCGCTGCTGATCCTGGCGGTGCTGGCGTTTCCAATGACCTTCTTCGCCCACCGGGGCCTGACTCGCTTCGTGCTGTCGGGACGCTCCGGGGACATCACCGAAGTGGTGGAAGAACACTTCGGCATCGGTGCCGGCAAGCTGATCACGCTGCTGTATTTTTTCGCGATTTTCCCGATTCTGCTGGTGTACAGCGTGGCGCTGACCAACACCCTCAGCAGTTTCATGGAGCACCAGTTGCACATCGCCCCGCCACCTCGGGCGGTGCTGTCGCTGGGGCTGATCCTTGGCTTGATGGCGATTGTCCGCTGCGGCCAGGGCGTCATCGTCAAATGCATGAGCGTGCTGGTTTACCCGTTCGTCGCGGCGTTGCTGCTGCTCGGTATCAGTCTGATTCCGAACTGGAACGGTGCGTTCTTCGCCACCGCCGGTGAAGGCATGCCGATGCCACTGTTCTTCAAAACGCTGTGGCTGGCGATCCCGGTGATGGTGTTTTCGTTCAACCATTCGCCGATCATCTCCGCCTTCGCAGTCGATCAGAAGCAGCGGTACGGCGAGCAAGCCGAGCGCAAGAGCAGCGGCATCCTCGCCATTGCCCACGGGATGATGGTGGTGACCGTGATGTTCTTCTGTTTCAGCTGCGTGCTGGCCCTGTCCCCGGCTGATCTGGCCGCGGCGAAGGCACAGAACATCTCGATCCTGTCGTACCTGGCCAACCACTTCCAGACCCCGGTCATTGCCTACGCCGCGCCGCTGATTGCGCTGGTGGCGATCACCAAATCCTTCCTCGGCCATTACATCGGCGCCAGCGAAGGCTTTCAGGGCCTGATCGTGAAAAGCCTGCGTGGCCGTGGCCGGGTGATGTCGGCGAGCTGGCTGAACCGCATCACTGCGCTGTTCATGATCCTCAGCTGCTGGGCCGTGGCCACTTTCAACCCGAGCATCCTCGGCATGATCGAAACCCTCGGCGGGCCGATCATTGCGTGCCTGTTGTTCCTGATGCCGATGTACGCCATCCGTCGCGTGCCGGCTTTGCGCCAGTATTCGGGCCAGGCGTCGAACGTGTTCGTGGTGTTGATCGGTCTGATTGCACTGTCTGCGATCATCTACTCATTCATGCCCTGAAACGGGCAAAGTTCTTGTAGGAGCGAGCCTGCTCGCGATGGTCTCGAGAGCGCCACGTTTACCCGGTAAACACGCGTTATCGTTGACGAACATCGCGAGCAAGCTCGCTCCTACATTGTTCGACAATCTTTCCGGCATGCCCCTTGCTACATCCCTGACGAGGCAAAAAGGATGTTTGAAAACCTCAGCGAGCGACAGGCCGATGGTCCGGTGTTGCGAACCAACCCGATTATGGCCGGTCAACAACTGCACGTTCAATCAGGCGGTGACGCATCATGGACAACCCTTTTCAGCTCATTACCGATGCCTTTGCACCGGATTACCAGATCAACCTGAGCATTCAGGGGCTGGACGGCAGCATCATGCTGACCCTCTCCAACAGCGGCCGCGTCGTGGCCAAGCGAATGATCAGCGCCGAACAACGCAATGACCCCAAGCGCCTCAAACGCCTGGTGCAAAGTATTCAATTCGGCATCGCCATCGAGCAGGGTCACAGCGCAATGACCATCCTCGAAGCCATGACCGACAGCGACAATCGCACCCCGCCGCCGCCATCGACCAAAGCCCACCCGCGCCCCGCCATGCGGTTTTAAATCTCGCCCTTCTCCACTTCGGGATGCTCACCGGAACCCGCACCGGTCTTGCGTTGCGGGTGTTCGATCTTCACCGAAGGGAATTGCGACGAGGCGTAACGCACCACCAGAATCGCAAACGCCAGCAGCAGAATCCCGCCGCACAGGTAAATGATGCCCAGGTCCGGCGGATTGTGGTGCGAGACGTTGGAGATCAACAAACGCGTCAGCGCGGTGATCGCCACGTAGATCAGGAAACGCACCGGCATGTGATTGGTCTTGAAGTAAATCCCGACCATCGCGCCCAGTTCGAGGTAGATGAACAGCAGCAAGATGTCGTCGATCTTGATGTGCCCCGCTTCGATCATCCCCAGAAACTCCATCACCGCCGCCCAAGCGGTCACCGCACCGATGGCGAACAACGCCAGGTAGTGGAAGGTCTCGACGAACAGATTGCCCAGGGATTCGGCCAGTTGGTGCACGTTCTGCCGCAGGTTCTCGGCCCAGTTGATTTTCACGATGATTCTTCCTTAGCTCGGTTCGAGCGGATGATGCCGGTTGGACGTGACGGTTGTTCTGCATGCAGAAAAAAGGCCAGAGGCGCCCGACTGAGAAGGAAGCCGTCTGACATTAGGCACTTCTGAACCTCATTTCTTCCTACTGCAACCGCACCTTTCCCATCCAAGCCTGTTATTTCTAACAGTATCGCTGGAAAGAAAATTGAGGCAGATTCACTTGAATTCAGCTCAGGACATCGGGAAATTTCATGTCTAACACTGCTTTCAGCCTGGATACTTCAACACCAAGCATCATGGCCGTTGACCCGAGAGGCCTCGCCGTTCGTAAAGTGGCCTATTGCAGAAAAGTAGCAGGGGGCAAAGCTGAGTCACGTGTTACCCATCAGCGTTACAACAACATCGCTCAACTAGTCGCCAGCTGGGACCCTCGAATATCTAAGCAAGCGGAAACCGAACCTGACTTGAAAGCCAATATCACTACCATCTACAGCTTGAACAGCATAGTGGTGATGACCGATAGTGCTGATGCTGGCTGGCTTTTGGCACTTGCAAATGAGGCGGACACGGTTTATTCAACTTGGGACACACGAAAAAGCTATCGGTACACGCAGTACGACATCCTAATGCGCCCAACTTCAGTGAGCGAACAAGGAGCGGAGACTGCGCCAAAAACAGTGGAGCGCTTCGTTTATGGTGAAGGAACCGCTCAATCGGCCGAAAATAACTATTGCGGCCGTATCGTACGCCATGATGATACTGCCGGCAGCAAGCGAATTATCGGATACACACTGAATGGTAAGCCGCTCGGAGAGTCTCGACGTTTTCTCAAGGATCTACGAATTCCTTCCTGGCCAGTTGAGTTACCCCTTCGTGACGAGCAATTGCAGGAGGAGGAATACACCTCTAACTTTCTGTACGCGCCGACCAGCGATCTACTAGTTCAAGTCGATGCCCTAGGCAACCGCCAACGCCATCAATACAATGTGGCCGGACAGTTAACTCAAACATATCTGAAACTATTTGAACTTCACGAAAAAGCGGTACTGAGCAATGTGTGCTACAACGCATCCGGTCAAGTGAAGTGCGAAACTGCAGGCAATGGTGTGATCAGTAGCGCCCACTATCGCCCTGAAGACGGACGACTCATATCTCTCTTATCGAAACACCCCGCAAACGAAGTTATACAAAACTTAACCTACGACCATGATCCTGTGGGCAATATCATCCGCATTGCAGATGCAGCCCTAACAACACGCCACTTTAAAAACCAGTGCATTACACCTATCTCGACTTATTGCTATGACACCTTGTACCAATTGATTGAAGCTAGGGGTCGCGAGAGTTGTACGCCTACTAATGGCCCAGAACTCCCTATCTATCAATCCCTGCCGCTTGATCCAAGTCAAATGGCCAATTATGTACAAACCTATGACTACGATGATGGCGGCAACTTGATGAAACTGGTGCACGTCGGGGCGCAGCAATACTGCCGACAGATGACTACGGCGACAAATAGTAATCGCAGTCTACCCTTGAGTGATGATGGATACATTGCTGACTTCGCCAACAGCTTTGACCCTAACGGCAACCTCAAACGGCTGCAACCAGGTCCCGAAATGATATGGAACCTGCGTAATCAACTGCATGAGTTCACCTTGGTCCATCGACCGAACGGTGCCAATGACAGTGAGTGGTATAGCTATGATGGCGGTGGGCAGCGCGTGCGCAAAGTCCGAACCACTCAAGCCAAAAACGTTACCCATATTGCTGAAGTGTTGTATTTGCCTGGAGTGGAAGTACGCAACAATACAGATGGAAATGAAGCCCTACACGTGATCAGTGTACATGCAGGGCGAAGCACTTTGCGGGTTTTACATTGGATCAGCGCTCCCCCGAAGGACGTCGAGAATGATCAAATACGTTACGGACTTTACGATCAGGTGGGTTCCAACACCCTGGAACTGGATGAACGTGCGCGCCCATTGAATCGCGAAGGCTATTACCCATTTGGCGGTACAGCGTGGTGTGCGACTCGCAGTGAAACCGAGGGCAAATATAAGACCATTCGTTATTCGGGCAAGGAGCGGGACTCCAGCGGACTTTATTATTATGGCGCGCGATACTATGTATCGTGGTGGTTACGGTGGCTTAATCCAGATCCGGCTGGAAGTATTGATGGACTAAACTTCTATTGCATGGTCAGAAACAACCCCATCACCCTACGAGATGCTCATGGAAATTTCTCTGTTCTTGATGTATTTACAGCCGTCGCTGTTGCCACCGCCGTCCTTTTAATTTTTGGCAAGCAGATGGAGCGATTCATAGTAAATTCTCGGGTACGAGACGTTGGGATTTCTGCTATTCGAGAAAAAGACCCTGAATTCAGCGATCAAATAGAAAATGGCCTAAAGCGAGCAATCGAGCTTTCAGAAAATACCATAGCAATACTGACCCATGGATTAAGCAATGAATTTAGTGACATACAAAAAGAAATACTGATAGCAAATTATGGCTCTATCGACCACGCACCAAAATTGCTATCGGACACTACACTGGTACACGCTGACCTTTTAGATCGCGCATCCAACCTAGATACAATGATAGCAACAGCATCAGGATCTCCTGGCGTCTTAGCTTATGTATCCCCAGAAGACCCATCAAAGAAAATAAATTTTACAAACTCTGCGAAATTAATCAGCACACCCGACTCATTCGCCCAGCTTATCTTACATGAGCAATCCCACGTTTCAGCTAGCACAGAAGACAACTTCTATTTGAACGTCAATCCAATGTCCTCAATCAGCAACCCAACAATTACCGCACTCCACCACACTGTGTTAGCCGATACTATTATTTCGGGGAAAGCAACAGCACAAAACTTTGAAGAACCCGCAGCTAAAAAAGCTTTATTAATAGCAACCAAAAAAAATAATCTATCCGAGGCAATTACTGTATTTAATCAGAACAAAGAAATACGTGTAAATCTAGTACGCCCCAATGCAGACACATTCGCCCACACTGTTTCATCGCTTGGAAAAATGAAGAACTCCACATCCAACTTCTTCTTGTCTGAACTGAGGAAACACCGAAATCAATGATGTTTTATACAGTAGTACTACCTCAACTTACGAGGTTCCGTGACATCAATTTTCCCCGCGAGGGATTCTTGAACCGTGGGGCTTCCAACGATCCTAGGAAAATCCTCTACCAAAAGCATGAGTATTCGTTTATTCTGCAGACTGTATAAATGAACAGTATCAAAAAGTAAAAATTCACGCAAAGGCATGTGAGGTGGTGAATGGCCGTCGAAGTGGTATACCGCAGCAGCCGAGATCTGGAGCGCTTGTTCATGGATAAAGCCGAAGCTGACCGTCATGACAAAATGCTCGAACTGGCCGAATTGCTGGCTGAAGTGTTGCAAAAAGCCGTTCCGTCCCTGACCGAGCAGCAAGTGGAAGAAGCCGGGATCTACATGGCGAAGAATCGCGATGTGTTCGCCAAGGCGTTCAAGAGCCAGCCGGATGCGTTGTCCGAGCTGCTGAGCGCGCCTGTTGAAGTCGCAGAACAGGTTGAAGTGGCAGAAACAGCTGAGCCGACCAAGCCAGCCAAAGCCGCTAAAACGCCGAAGTAAGCAACAGCCGAATTGAACAGGCCCTGAGTCGAATGACTCAGGGCCTTTTTCATGCCTGCGAAAAACGCGGCTCAAACCGTTCGCGGCGTTCGCTCGTCTGCAGCTGTCGAGCTTCCACGTACTGACGCACCCCATGGCGACTGCGGAGAAAGTCCCTGGATGACGTAGAGATACGTTTCTTGCGCAGCGTAGTCGAGCACGCTGATCAAACCGCCGACATAGCTACCGTTGTAAAGGAAACCATCAAAGTTATAGGTCACCGTGAAGGTGATCTGTGCCTCGGCACTTTTGCCCGAGGCCTCGATGATCGTGCCCGCCAACGTTGCTGGCGATACGGTGCTTCCCTCGTACGGGATCGGATCCTGGTAGAAATCCGGTAGCGCCAATGCGCCCGTCACCGAATCGGTGTCGAACGTCAACGTGCCGCTCTGCCAAACCTGCAACCCGTTCGGGTTGGCGCTCGCGTCGAACAGGCTGACGGAGAAGGTGTAAGAAGTGCTCATGATTTCACCCATGGCCGTTCAACGACGTTCAACAGGTAGACCTCTTCACTGTCAGGCGTCAGTGAAAACAGGTAGCCATTGTTGAGGAAGTCCTCGTGATCGCTGACATCGATGGGCCAACCGGGGTACTGATTACCGTCGGCGTCCAGCACCCACATGAACTTGACGTTGTAGTCTGTCGGGGTGGCCGATTTGTAGACACCGCCGGCGACCTGCGTCCCGTCGTCAAACCGCGCCCATGCCATGACGACCGGCGAGCCAACACTGATTTCGTCGGGCACCGGGGTATTGCCCTGCATGATCAGCGTCCACGCCTCTTTACCGCCTGCAGGCAGCATCATTCGCGCAACGTATTGCGGCGTCGGCGATCCTGCTGCCTGTCCCGTAACGGCGCCCTGACCAACGCCCGTGCCCTGCGCGACATTGAGGGTATAACCAAACGTGTTTTCACCGGGTTGCTGCACCGGGCCGGTGATGGTGCAGATCAGGCCATTTTGCTGGGCGACCTCCACGTAGGGGTCCCAGGAACCGGGCGTCGATCCCGAATTGATAACGCAGTTGATGGCCGGGTTTTCAGACTGGTAGAGGGTGAAGAAGACGTTGCCGTCGTTGTCCCATAAACCGGTGCTCACCGGACCTGCGGTGCCGGGGGTGAAAATAGTGATCTGCCCGCCGTAATTGGCGCCGTTATCGTCGCTGACAAACGACACGCCAATATCAAGGCTGGAGTTGATCGTGAAATTGCAGGTGAGAGAAGTACTGGAAGACATGATTCGCTCCTTGAAATCACGAAAAAGCAGTGCGCCAGTCATGATTGCCCCAGACGCTGGCAGGCCCTCATCAACCGGGCGGGTGGCGTTGCGCCATCCCGCTTGCAGCGTAGTCAGGTCTTTAGAATTTGCCAGCGAGGTGAAGGACGCGGCGAGCCTTCACCGGTACAAGACTTTCTCCGCCAACTCGTCTGCCACCCGGGCGGGGGAACGTTTCTCAGCCTGGGCATGGGCGAACACTTCGGTCAGCCGTGAGCTGATTTTCGACAAGTGTGCGGTGATGGTCGTCAGCTCTTCGCCACGGTGTTTGAGCGACACGTAGATCAGCCCGCCGGCATTGATCACATAATCCGGCGCATAAAGAATGCCTCGCCGTTCCAGTTGATCCGCGACATCCAGATGAGTCAGTTGGTTATTCGCCGAACCGGCCACCGCCGAGCATCGCAGTTGCGTGACGGTGTTGCTGTTGAGCACGCCGCCGAGGCCGCACGGCGCGAGAATGTCGCAAGGCGTGCTGAGCAACGCCTCGTTGGCAATCGGGTGAGCCCCGAGTTGCTCCATCGCCAGTTGCACCTTGCCGTGATCGATGTCGCTGACCAGCAGTTCGGCACCGGCGGCGTGTAACTGCTCGGCCAAGGCATAACCGACATTGCCCAGGCCTTGAATGGCCACGCGCAGGCCTTCGAGGTTGTCGCTGCCCAGGCGAGCCATGGCGGTGGCACGAATGCCGGTGAATACGCCCATCGCCGCGTGAGGCGCCGGGTCGCCCGCCGAAGTGGTGCTGGTGACGTGCTGGGTCTGTTGGGCGATGCAATCCATGTCCGCCACTGAGGTACCGCTGTCGATGGCCGTGATGTAGCGCCCGTCGAGCTGATTGATGCAGCGCCCGAACGCTTCGAACAGCGCGGCGCGGTTTTCCACATGGACCGGTCGAACAATCACCGCCACGCCGCCACCCTGAGCCAGGCCGGCCAGTGCCGCCTTGTAACTCATGCCTTGAGCCAGACGAATGGCATCCTCGACCGCGGACTCGTCGCTTGGATAGGCAAGGTAACGACACCCGCCCAGGGCAGGCCCCAGACGGCTGTTATGAATAGCAATGACCGCCTTCAACCCGGTGACCGAGTCGACGCTCAGATGCAGCGATTCAAGGCGAGTGCTTTGCATGAGAGCGAACATCGTAAGGGCTCCCGAATCACTTCTTGTAGTCGCCAGTATAGGCTTGCGCCCAAAATTTGCAGAAGCGCACCGGAATAAGCGGCGCCGCCATTCAGGCTTTCGGACATAACCTGCGCGGCACTGGACGAATGCCGCAGGGGAGGCTAAAACGAGGCATGTCCCGGAGATTTTGATGACGCCCCGCCAACGTTTTTTCGACTGCCTGCAACGATCACCGCCCGCGCTGTTCGAAGCGGCGCTGTGGATTGCCGTCGAGCACGATAAAGAGGTGGATCCGCAGGCGGTACTGGCAAATTTCAAGGACCTGCAACAACGCGTCAGTTACGGCTTGCCGATGTTGCCGGTCAGCGAGCTGGCCCAGCCGCTGTTGCGACGCCTGAATGATCTGGGGTACGCCCAGGACGATTTCACGCCATTGCGACCGCAAGTGGCCTTGCTCGACAAAGTGCTGGAGCGCCGGCGTGGCCAGCCATTGGCCCTGGGCCTGATTGCACTGGAACTGGCCAGAGGCCTGGAAATTCCCTTGGTCGGGGTCAACTTCCCAGGGCATTTCCTGCTGCGGGTTCCGGGGGCCGATCACCTGCTGGACCCTTGCGGCGGTCGACGGTTGTACCCCAACGATTGCCGGGAACTGCTGCAACGCCAGTACGGCCCGAACATGAAACTCAGCGCCGAACATTTGCTGACCGCCGAGCCGGTGCAAATGCTCCAGCGGTTATCACGTAACCTGCGCCAGTTGCACCTTTCCCACGATGACTACATTGGCGCGTTGATCGACGCCGAACGCGTGCTGGAACTGGGCAACGCCAGCGCCTCCGACTACCTGGCCCGGGCCAGCCTTTACCAGCGGCTGGACTGCCCGAACGCCGAGCGTTTCGATCTGGAGCATGCGCTGCTGCTCAGCGACGACCCGATCCAGCGGATCCGCCTGACCGAACGACTCGGCCACCTGCCCCCCAACTCCATCGTCCACTGAACCTGCAGGCGCCAGCTTGCTGGCGATTCAAACACCGCGGTCCCACAGGAACACCGCGTTATCGTTCTTCGCGAGCAAGCTTCGCTCCTACAGGGAATTGTGCGGCAATTGAACCTGTAGGAGCCGGCTTGCTGGCGATTCAAACGCCGCGGTCAGTCAGGAACACCGCGTTATCGTTCTTCGCGAGCAAGCTTCGCTCCTACAGGGAATTGTGCGGTATTTGAACCTGTAGGAGCCGGCTTGCTGGCGATTCAAACGCCGCGGTCAGTCAGGAACACCGCGTTATCGTTCTTCGCGAGCAAGCTTCGCTCCTACAGGGAATTGTGCGGTATTTGAACCTGTAGGAGCCGGCTTGCTGGCGATTCAAACGCCGCGGTCAGTCAGGAACACCGCGTTATCGTTCTTCGCGAGCAAGCTTCGCTCCTACAGGGAATTGTGCGGTATTTGAACCTGTAGGAGCCGGCTTGCTGGCGATTGAGACGCCGCGGTCAGTCAGGAACACCGCGTCATCGTTCATCGCGAGCAAGCTTCGCTCCTACAGGGGGCGGTGTGATGTTTTCAAGGAGTGTCTGGCTGATTGGCCGGGTGCGCTTTCATGAACGCTGGATGCGTCGCGGCCAGCGTCGCCACTCGACGAATCCGTGGATACGCCTCCAGCGAAATGTTGAAACGTTCAGCCGCGTACAACTGCGGAATCAGGTACACATCCGCCAGCCCCGGTTCAGCGCCGAAGCAATAACCTTCATCACCAATCAACTGTTCCACCGTCACCAGCCCTTGGCTGATCCAGTGCCCGATCCACTCGACCACCTGCGGTTCATCGTGGCCCAACTGCCGCAGCCTGTTGAGCACGCTGACGTTGTGCAGCGGATGCACGTCGCAGCCAATCACCGCCGCCACACCGCGCTCATGCGCGCGAGCGGCGAGGTCTTTGGACAGCAGTGGCACCTGTGGATAACGTTCCTCCAGGTACTCGATGATCGCCGGAGACTGGATCAGCAACTCGCCTTCGTCGGTGCGCAAGGCCGGCACCCGGCCTTGCGGATTGATCGCCAGATACGGTGGCTGGCGATGCTCACCACCCGGCGGCGCGATCAGGTTGATCGGCAGCGCCCGGTAATCCAGGCCCTTCAACGCCAATGCGATACGCACCCGGTAAGACGAGGTCGAACGGTAGTAGGTATAGAGTTCCATGACCCGTTCCTCTTAACGCGCCGGCAGCACTTTGCCGCGGCATTCGCCGAAACCGATGGAGGCAAAACCGTCGCGGCTGCAACGGGCGCGCAGGATAATTTCGTCGCCGTCCTCAAGGAATTTACGCACTTCGCCGGAGGCCAGTTCGATCGGCTTTTTACCGCCCTCGGTGATTTCCAGCAGGCTGCCGAATTGACCGTTTTCCGGCCCCGACAAAGTGCCCGAGCCGAACAGATCGCCGGCCTGCAACTGGCAGCCGTTGACGCTGTGGTGCGCGACCATTTGCGCCACGGTCCAGTACATGTGTCGGGTGTTGCTCAGGGTCAGGCGATGGGCCGGCAGGTTCTGCTCGCGCATGCCTTCGGTCAGCAGCAGCACTTCCAGTTCGATGTCGAAGGCACCCGCGGCCTGGTCACGTTTGTCGAACAGGTAAGGCAGCGGCTGCGGATCACCTTCCGGACGCGCCGGTTGCGCACGACGGAACGGCTCCAGCGCTTCGGCCGTCACCACCCATGGCGAGATGCTGGTAATGAAACTCTTCGACAGGAACGGCCCCAGAGGCTGGTATTCCCACGCCTGGATATCCCGCGCGGACCAGTCGTTGAGCAGGCAGAAACCGGCGATGTGATCGGCGGCGTCGCCGATGGCAATCGAGTCGCCCATGTCGTTGCCCTGGCCGATCCAGATGCCCAGTTCCAGTTCGTAGTCCAGCCGTGCACACGGGCCGAAGGTCGGTTCGGTCTGACCGGCCGGCAGGGTCTGGCCTTTCGGACGGCGAACGTCGGTGCCGGACGGGCGAATGGTCGATGCGCGGCCGTGGTAACCGATCGGCACGTACTTGTAGTTCGGCAGCAGCGGGTTGTCGGGACGGAACAGTTTGCCGACGTTTTGCGCGTGCTCGATGCCGACGTAGAAGTCGGTGTAATCGTTGATTTTCGCCGGCAGGTGCATCTCGCAGTTCGCCGCCAGCGGCAGCAGTTTTGCACCTTGGGCTTCGATCTTGCCGTGCAGGGTGCTGCCTTCCTTGAACAGTTCGATCAAGCGCTCACGCAGGGCAACACGAGCCTCGCGGCCGAGTTCGAAAAACGCATTGAGCTGACCGCCACGGGTGGCTTCGACCGCCGCTTTTGCAGCGCCGTCGAACAGGCCGGCGTCCAGAGCTGCTTGCAGATCAAAGATGTGTTCGCCAATCGCCACGCCACTGCGCGGCGCAGAACCCTTCACGCTGAACACGCCCAGCGGCAGGTTTTGCAGGGGGAAGTCGACATGGCCGTTGGCGGAGGCAACCCAGCTACGAGTGATGGAAGTCTGAGTCATGGGTTATCTCCGGGTCGGGTCGAAAGTAGCGGGCAGCGTGGCCCAGCAGGCGTCGTAATGGGGTTGCAGCTGTGGGCAGTCGAGGGCGAAGCGGCTCGGGCGCAGCACCTGGCTGGTCTCGAACATGAAGGCCATGGTGTTGTCGATTTTCGCGGGTGCGAGCTGCGCGTTGATTGCCTTGGTGCAGGTTTCGCCGTCGGGGCCGTGGGCACTCATGCAGCTGTGCAGCGACGCACCGCCGGGCACGAAGCCTTCGGCCTTGGCGTCGTACTCGCCCTTGATCAGGCCCATGAATTCGTTCATCAGGTTGCGGTGGAACCACGGTGGACGGAAGGTTTTTTCGGCGACCATCCAGCGTGGCGGGAAGATCACGAAGTCGAGATTGGCCAGGCCATGGACGCTGGTCGGCGAAGTCAGGACGGTGAAAATCGAAGGATCCGGATGATCGAAGCTGACCGTGCCAATGGTGTTGAAACGGCGCAGGTCATATTTGTACGGCACGTTATTACCGTGCCAGGCGACCACGTTCAGCGGCGAATGATCGAGCTCGCAACCCCACAACTGGCCGAGGAATTTCTGCACCAGGGTGGTCGGCTGCTTGAGGTTTTCGTAATGGGCGACTGGGGTCAGGAAGTCCCGTGGATTGGCCAGACCGTTGCTGCCAATCGGTCCGAGGTCCGGCAGGCGCAATGGCGCGCCGTGGTTTTCCGCAATGTAGCCGCGCGCCTGCGGGTCGAGCAGTTCGACGCGAAATTTCAGACCGCGCGGCAGCACGGCAATTTCCAGCGGTTCGAGTTCCAGCACACCCAGTTCGGTGGCAATGCGCAGGCGGCCCAGCTCCGGCACCAGCAGCAGTTCGCCATCCGCGTTGAAGAACACGCGCTCCATGGAGCGGTTGGCACGGTAATGGTAAATGCTGATTCCGGCCGGTTTTTCCGCCGCCGAATTGGCAACCATGCTCACCAGCCCGTCAATGAAATCGGTGGGCTCGGTCGGGATGTCCAACGGGTTCCAGCGCAAGCGATTGGGGGTCACTTCACCCAACGGTCCGCCGGCCAGTTGCCGATCCAGTTTGACGAACGCCGGGTGATTGGCCGACGGCTGAATGCGGTACATCCAGGTCCGCCGCGCTTCGGCGCGAACCATGGTGAACGCGGTGCCGGAGAACAGTTCGGTGTAGAGGCCGTATGGGGCTTTTTGCGGGGAGTTCTGGCCGACGGGCAGTGCGCCGGGCAACGCTTCACTGCTGAACTCATTGCCGAAACCGGACTGATAAGCCAGCGCGGGCGCCGTTGAATCGAGGTTCATGGAGCCTCCTGAACAGGGAGTAGGCAATGGCCTGTCACTCTGTTGCAGAGGTCTCGGCACGCCTGGGTTATTTTTATCGTAATTCAATTACGCATAACGTAATTTGATTGGTATTGACCGTCAAGCTATAAAGACGCCCATTCGTCCCGGGATCAGACTGCCTCCATGGAAACGCCGCGCAACAACGACAAACAGAAAGTCCGCTCGGCCGAGGTCGGCACCGACATCCTCAAGGCACTGGCCGAGTTGTCGCCATCGACTTCACTGTCGCGCCTGGCCGAGCATGTGCAGATGCCGGCAAGCAAGGTTCACCGCTATCTACAGGCGTTGATCGCCAGCGGTTTTGCCGAACAGAACACCGCCACCAACCATTACGGTCTGGGTCGCGAAGCGCTGCGCGTGGGGTTGGCCGCACTTAACAGTATGGACGTGCTGAAAGTCGCCGCCCTGCCCCTGGCCGAACTGCGCGATGAATTGAATGAAACGTGTTTTTTGGCGGTGTGGGGCAATCAGGGCGCAACCGTGGTGCATATCGAACCGGCGGTGCGCGCGGTGACCGTGGTGACGCAATTGGGCTCTGTGTTGCCGTTGCTCAGTTCATCCACGGGATTGGTGTTTGGCGCTTATCTGCCCAAGCGTGAAACGGTGGATTTGCGCGAGCAGGAAGTGCTGGCAAGCAATTCCCATACGTTGGCGGACGATCAGGCTTATGTGACCTTGTGTGAACAGATCCGCGAGCGCGGCCTGCACCATGTGCATGGTTTGTTGATGCCCGGCGTCGATGCGTTGTCGGCCCCGGTATTCAACGCGGTGGGAAATGTGGTGGCCGTCATGACCATCGTTGGCCCGGCGTCACTGTTTCACGCCGACGAAAACGGCCCGGCGGCGCAGCGATTGCTGGCGGCGACGCGGGCCGTGAGTTGGCGAATGGGCTATGAGCCATCCGCTTTCACTGGCTAACTAAGTTGTCAGCCTACTGCAGTGATTACTTGCTTCGGTAGGACTCGACCACAACCCGACCTGCATTATTAAGATCGATAATATCCAAACCGACAACTCGATCAGCTTTATCAAAAGTCCACCGTTCGGAAAAGATACCTGCGTAAACTTCATTGAAAGCCGGCAACTCATCCGCCTGCACTTTTTCCATGATAGCCCAGCTCAAACTCTCGGAGTAATCAACTACCTGTTTGCCCTCATCATTGACCACTACCGAATTCAGGTAGGTCTCATCGACATGAATAGAATACCCCATATGACCGAACACCTCAGCCAGTTTCTTACCTACTTCTTCCAGCAACTTATTACTCACAAATAGCATCCTTACTAATAATGGAAGTCGGCCAAAACACATTCAAAAAATATAAACACTGATTGACGGGCCGACGCCCACTTTATAAACAACTCAATTAACTTAGTACACCCCGCAACTTGTATGCAGACGTAAACATACCGAACACTTCAAATAACAATCCCCAGAACTTTGGCTTTGGCCACAGCCTGAGTCCTTCGCTCTACACCCAACTTCCCATTGATCCGCCGCGCATGGGTTTTAACGGTATGTAACGATATGAACAACTGATCAGCTATCTGTTGATTGGAGTTACCCAGGGCGACTAACTCAAGCACTTCTATTTCACGCTGACTCAAGCGGTTCTGGACCGAAGCCAACGGTTCAGCAGGGTTACCCGACTCGGTACGCCCGATCGCCTCCGGCAAGCGTGGTTGACGCAATTGCAGATCGCGCAGGGCCTGTTGAAGATTGCAGCGCTCGACCAGCGCCAAACCTTCCTGCATCGCCTCGCGAGCGGCAGGCGTGTCGCCCGTCAGCCAGGCCACTTCTGCCAGCGCCAGGTGCAATTGCGCTTGCAGCCCCGCCATTCCCCGTTGGCGCGCCCAGTGCAACTGAGCCTCGAGCTGCACCAGAGGGTTTGGCGCCTGCCCTCGATACACTTCGGTCAGCACCAGCAGGTATTCAAGGCCGGGAATCAGCTCCAGCGTCGCCGGTGGCGCCTGACGAGCATGGACGCCGTGATAGTGGCGCAGCACCCGGGTCAGGGCTTCATGGGCCAAATCCGGACGGCCCTGCTGTAGCCAGAAATGGCAGCTGTATTGCAGCAGAACACTGCGGTAGACCGTGTCTGGAATCCGCCGCTGTTGCATCAATCGTTCGGCGTCACGCAGCAGGACAAAAGCCTGGGCGTAGTCCTGGCGATTGGCGGCCAATTGCGCGAGGCCGAGGAAACCGTAAAGCACGCGTTTGTCCTGGCTGCGCAGGCAGATTTGCAAGCCGCTCTCGAAGTACGCGGCCGCCTGCGTCTCTCGTCCCTGACACAGGCTCAAGCGTCCGCGCTGCAAGGCAATCCGCCCCAGCAGCGGTTGGGCCAGCGGTTGCTGCTGAACGAGCAAGCCATGCATGTTGGCCAGCAGGGTTTCAGCCCGGCCGGACGCTCCACGCTGCTCGAGCAATTGCGCATGATCGAGTTCCAGCAGCCCCTCGAACACCAGCGAACCTTGCGCACGCGCCAGGCACAACGCCTCACGGTTGGTCGCCTGCGCCACGTCGAGCTCGCCCCTGAGCAAGGCTTGCTGGGTCAGCGCTGACAGGCACATCAGCCGAGCCGTCCAGAGCGAGGGGTCGAGTTCGTCGAGTGCCTCAAGCAAATGCGCGCGCGAAGGCTCCATGCGCCCCTGCAAATGCAACAGCCAACCCTGCATCGCCTGCCAACGCGCCATCAGCTGCCGTTGATGCAACGCCGACGGCTGAGGGGCGAAACGAGACAAATGCCCGATGCACTCACCCGCCTGCTCGAACCGCCCGGCAAACAGCAACGCCGCGGTGATCAACCCCACCAGTTGCGGCGAGCCAAGCATCAGCTCGTCGCCTTTGTGTTCATGCAGACGCAACAACAGCACCACGGTCTGCTCTTCGAACAGGTGCTCGAAACTGAAATGCTGCAACAGGCTGACCGCGACCTCGAACTCTTCGGCCAGCAAGGCTTGTTCAAACGCAGCTTTCCAGTCCAGTTCGGCGGCGAACCACTGACAAGCGCGGCGATGCCAGGAACGTCCCGCCGGCCATTGCTCTTCGCGCATCAATTGCGTGAGGGGGGTGAAAATCTGCAGCCAGTCGGTCGAGTCCTGCCAGGGCTCGATGAAGCAGCCCAACGCCTGCAACGTGCTCAGGCATTGGGCGCCCTCGCCTGCACCGAACAGGTGGTCGCACAACCGCGCATTAAATCGCTGCAAATGGGCCAGCACCCGCCAGGCTTCCGCCAGCTCCGGGGTCAGCATGCCGAACAATTCGTGTTCGAGGTAATCGTGCAGGGTGTCCGGCCGACCGTGCAGCGACTCGTTGCGCGACCAGTCGCATTTTTGCAGCAGCGCTATCCGCACCCCCGCGCACCAGCCACCGCTGAGTTCGATGATCCTGCTGGCACGTTTCGCTGCCTGCTCCGGCTCCAGATGATGCAGCAGTCGGGCAATTTCCGTTTGAGTGAAGGCCAGCGTGGCGCGCTCGCAGTCGTACAGCTCATCGGCGAGCAACAAGCGTGGCCAATTGCATTGCGGGCGGCGGCGACCACTGAGCCACCAGGTAATCATCGGGCTGCTGATGGCCAGCAACCGGTCGAGCAGCAGGTCCAGCTCCGGGTTGGGCGTGCGGCAATAGTCATCGAGGCACAGCCAGGTCGGCGTCTGCCATTGAGCCAGCGATGACAGCAATGCGGATTCGTCCGCCGCGGCCAATCCCAACGCGTGGGCCAGCCGCTGCCGAAAATCGGCAGCCTCCATCGGCGCCCCCGCCAACGGCAACCAACAGACCCGGCACTGCTCGGGCGCCTGCAACAGGCATTCGATCAGCAGCGCACTCTTGCCACTGCCCGCCGGCGCACAGAGCAATTTCACGCGTGCGGTCGAGGCCATCAACGGCTCGATCAGCCGCTCGCGAGACTGGTGATGGGACGACAAACGGGGCAGAAGTCCAGGACGGTCCAGACACGGGGTCATGGCGGTCATAGTGGTGCGCCTTTTTATAATTGTGGCGCCACCCTAGCCCTCTCTACACAGCTTGTTGAAGAAGTATTCAACACACTTATCGACACCTATAAAAAAGGTGACCGCAAAGTCACCTTTTTCTGTAGAGCCTGTAGGAATGATTACCTCACCCCTGTACTCCGCAGCGCTGCTGGCGTGTAGTCACCTGCTTTGGCATCGATGCCGAATTCGAAGCTGTGCTTCTCCTCGTTCTTCATCCCCAGTGCGATGTAGCGACCGGCGATCAAGTCGTACAGCGCTTCAACGGTGTAGGCCGGCACCTGGTGATCGTAGTAGAACTGGGCATGACCTTCGGCCACACGCCACAGCTGACCGCGACCGTCATAGTGATCGGCCAGTGCCACCTGCCAGCTGTCTTCGTCGATGTACATGTGACGCTTGGCGTACACGTGCCGTTCGTTGGGCTTGACCGTGGCGACCACCTCCCAGACCCGGTGCAGCTCGTAGCGTGTGAGGTCCTGATTGATATGCCCGGCCTTGATCACATCGGTGTACTTGAGGTTGGGCGAGTCGAGCTTGTAGCTGTTGTAAGGGATGTACATTTCCTTCTTGCCGATCAGCTTCCAGTCATAGCGATCCGGTGCGCCGGAAAACATGTCGAAGTTGTCGGTGGTGCGCAACCCGTCGGACGAGGTGCCGACGCCGTCATAGGCCACCTGCGGCGCACGCCGCACGCGACGCTGGCCGGCGTTGTAGATCCAGGCCTTGCGCGGTTCCTTGACCTGGTCGAGTGTCTCGTGAACCAGCAACACGTTGCCGGCCAACCGCGCTGGCGCCGTGACTTCCTGCTTGAAGTAGCTGAGCACGTTGTCGTCGCTGCCGGGTTTCAAGTCCCCCAGCAGCGAAGGCACGGCGACTTCATCCTTGAAGCGGATCACCGTGAAATCGCCATTGGACTGCGGCGTGGCCTGGGTGATGGTGCGACGCAAATTACCGCCGTGATAACGGGTAACGTGGTTCCAGATCACCTCAACGCCGTTCTTCGGAATCGGAAACGCGTAGTAGCGATTGCCGGTGAAATTGGCCAGGCCATTGCCGTCGTTGATCGGCGTTACATTCAGCGCGCTGCGCTTGGCCGACTCGTAGATGTCCGCTGGCAAGGCCACTGTACGGTGGGTCGGATAGACCGGGATCTTGTAGGTCTCCGGGTAGCGTTTGAACATCGCGATCTGGCCGTCGGAGAGCTTGTCCTTGTACTTGTCGACGGTTGCCGCCGTGATGGTAAACAGCGGTTTTTCATTGGCGAACGGGTCGGCAAGGAACCCTTTGCTGTCCACCGCGCCCGCGTTTTTCGGGATGCCGCCGGTCCAGGCCGGAATCGAGCCATCGGCATTACCCGCCTTCTCGGCGCCCAACGGCGTCAGGCTGGTACCGAGTTTGTTGGCTTCGTCCGGCGACACCGCAGCCATTACATCGACGGCCAACAGGCTCAGGGCCAGAACGCTGCATTGCAGAATCATTTTGCGCATTGAAATCATCCTTCTCAGCCAGATCAGAAGTTCACGCCAAAGCTCAGCGCCAGGAAGTCGCGATCTTCCAGGGTGTTGTAGTCACCGCCGAAGAAATCGGTGTAACTCAAGCTCGCGGTATAGGTGTTGCGATAGTCCGCATCGACGCCGACGCTGATGGCCTTGGCGCCTTCGTTGAACAGCCCGTTGGGGCCGTAACCGGCGACGTCATGGGACCACGACAGGTTGGGTTTGAAATTGATCCCGGCGATGACGTTGTTGTAATCAAGGATCGCGCGGGCGCGGTAGCCCCAGGATGTCGAGGTGACAAAACCGTCGGTATCACCGCGGAAACCGTACTGTCCGTAGACCGAGTCGCGGCCGTAACGCAGCTTGCTTTTGTCTTCCAGCCCGCCGACGTGAACAACGGCCGCCTCACCCACCAGGGTCAGACGGTCCGCACCTGCGACCTGATCGATGAAGTGCGTCAGGGTGCTCTGGATCTGCGTCACTTCCTTGCGGCGATAACCTTTGTTGTCCGCGCCTGGCCGGGTGGCGATTGGCGAAGCAGCGCCGCCGGCAATCGGGTTGAGCAAGGCCAGTGTCAGGTCGGTGCTGTTGACCTGCACCGGTGCGTTGGGGCGATAGCTGATCTCGCCGGTCCATGCGGTGCCGGTCGGTAAGGTGGTGGAGAAACTCGCGCCGTAGAGGCGGATGTCTTCCGGGTATTCGAGATAGTACTGACCGCGACCGAGCATCACGCTCTGGGCCAAGGCCGAACCAGAGCCGGGTGCGATGGCGTTGGCGGTACCGACGATGGCCGGAATGCGTGCCAGCGTCCCCGCCCCGGCAGTGGTGGTGCCGACATTCGGCGTGCGGCTGTGGTAGTTCATGAAGTACAGGCCGTACTCGGTGTCATCACCCAGCCAGCGCAACGCCGTGCCCCATTGCCCGGAGTCGCGGGCGTCGCGGTCGCCGCCACGGGGCACGATCACCCCTTCCTTGCCGACCTGGAAGCCTTGGCCAAAAGCGGCAGCGATCGGTTGCAACGGTGCAATCGCCGGGCTGGCGACCGTGTACCCCGTGTTGCAGCCGTCTGCCGCCACGTCCCCGCCGAAGAAGGTGCCGCAGTTGTCGAGAACGGTCTGGTCCCACTCCAGTTGATAGAAACCTTCCACCGTCAATCTGTCGGTCAGGCCCTGGGAGGCGAACAGCATGTTCACCGGAATCAGGCCTTCCTTGATTTCTGCGCCAGGACGGCGGAACGCTGAAACGTCGACCGGGTTGATGCTGTTGATCGAGTTGCCGATGAAGGTACTTTCGCCCCAACTGACCACCTGTTTACCCGCGCGCAGGGTGCCCGGCAGATCGGCGATGGAATAGTTGTGATAGACGAACGCATCGAGGATCTGCGCGCCGGCAGACTTGGAACCCTCCTTGCGATTGTGATCGCTGATCGGCTTGAATTCGCGGTCTTCGTCCTTCAGTTCGAAGTCGTACCAATACTTGCCACGGACGAACATGCCGGTGTCGCCGTACTTCAGTTCGAGGTCGTGAATACCCTTGAAGATCTTGGAGTAGGTTTCGCCCTTCTTGAAGTTCAGACGCCCGTCGTCACCGGTCGACGCCTGGCCGGTCCCGCCGTTGACGATGCCCACCAGCGATTTATCGGCATCGCGCATGCCCCAACTCGCGCCGACGGACAGCGAGGAGTCGAATGTCCCCTCGATTTCGCCAATGTTGAATGAAACGGCCTGCGCCTGGGCACAGCAACCCAAGGCAACCGCAGCGGCCAGCGCCTGCGGCGTGAAGATGGCGCGCATTGTTGTTTTTGTCATGCGTCTTCCCCGGTGAGTGACAGAAGGCCACACCCTACTGCCGCAGGTCGGGAGCGATAAGCGCACCAAGGAGGTATTCGTTGTGTCGCTCTAAAGGATGAATGGCCTTGCGGCGCGGGGAGTTGCGCGAGGTATGGATGAAGTGGATGGAGGTTCATCAGCCGGATGCATGAGCGCGAGACTGTTGCCCAGGCTGCAATACTGCATGTCTGGAATCGCTATTTTTCCTTTGGACTCAAGCGCTTATTCTTGTCGGGCTTTCACGGCAAACAGCCTGACAGCACACAGCGATGGCGTGTGATCAGTCCGCGCCATTGGCGACAGATTTCAGATGTGTCGAAGGTTTCGACTCATCGCCCCGTGTTCACTGACGTTGATTTGTAGCTCCTTGATCCAACGTCTCACTTTGGCCGCTGCGTTTGCAGCGGCCTTTTTTATGGGCGATGGTTTTGCGCGGAGGCAGAACTCAGGCGAGCCCTGCGCGAGGCGAAGGAATCAGAGGGAATACTTCTGCAAATTGCCCATCATTTCCTTCAGTGCCTCGATGTTGTCCTTTGGATGCGCTGCGCCTTCGAAGTCGCAGATCTGCTGCCAGTGCGCCGCCACATCTTCCGGTGAAAACCCGACCCGTGGATCGAACCCGGCGCCGAGGCTGCGCTCCCAACGCACCTTGCCCATCCAGCCGCCACCGACCTCAAACAGCCCCGAGGTTTCCTGGCAGTTTTCGCTGGCGAGGTACACCACCAGCGGGCTGACCAGTTCCGGCTTGAGTTGTTCGAACACTTGCGGCGGGATCAGGCCTTCGGTCATGCGGGTGCCGCCGGTAGGCGCGATGGCGTTGACCAGGATGTTGTTTTTGCGGCCTTCGATGGCCAGGGTGCGGGTCAGGCCGTAGAGGCCGAGCTTGGCCATGCCGTAGTTGGACTGGCCGAAGTTGCCGTAAATCCCCGAGGTCGATGCCGTGAAGATCACGCGACCGTAATTTTGCTCGCGCATGTGCGGCCAGGCGGCGCGGGTAACTTTGTAGGCGCCTTCGACGTGGACGCGATAGACCAGGTCCCAATCGGCATCGTCCATTTTGTGGAAAGTCTTGTCCCGCAGGATCCCGGCGTTGTTAACCACTACGTCGACCCGACCGAAAACGTCGAGGGCGTTCTGGACGATTTTGTCGCCGTCGGTGACGGAGTCATGGTTCGCTTCGGCAGTGCCGCCAGCCTCACGAATTTCCGCGACTACGCGGTCTGCTGCCGAAGCGTTTGCACCTTCACCTTGCGCCGAGCCACCGAGATCGTTGACCAGCACCCTGGCGCCCTGTTTCGCGAACAACAGCGCATGAGCGCGGCCCAGGCCACCACCGGCTCCGGTGATGATCACGACTTTATCTTCGAAGCGCACAGGCTCATTCATTAGGGGGGACTCCAGCAGGCCGAGGGACAATAAGTCCGAGTCTCAGGCAAGGCGCCGCGGGTCACAATGAACACGGGGTAGGCTGAATGGTGCTCGATAAGGCGGGGGGATGATGAGCGCGTGGACCGAGTCACGGCCCATCGCCAGCAAGCCGGCTCCTACAGGACCGGGGTGCCCCAAACTCATCAAACACCACAAAAACACTGTAGGAGCTGGCTTGCCAGCGATGGCAATCCGACAGACACCACAACCCTCAAGAACGCATTCGCCGGCAAGAATTGGGATGAACACCACCTCACCAAACACACAAAACCTGTAGGAGCCGGCTTGCTGGCGATGGCAATCCAACAGGCACCACAACCCTCAAGGACGCCATCGCCGGCAAGGTTGCGGTGATGTCTACGAACAGGCCACTTTCAGCGGCGTTGAAATCAGCCGGTCGCGAAACGCCAGATAATGCTTGAGCACCTGAGCCGGTGCTTCGGTTTGCGGGTAATGACCGATGCCGGGCAGCAGGACCGTGTCCGGGTTCGGGATCAGCTCCCGATAGCGTTCGACCATATGCCCGCCGGAGATCGGATCGACCTCGCCATCGATCACCCGCAACGGCACTTCGCCGCGCTGCATGGCACTCACCCAACGCTCGCGCTGAACCCTGCGCTCGGGGATGTAGGCAATCAGCTTGTGCATGATCCGTGGCCCGTGATTGCTGTCGATCAGGCTCCAGAAATCATCCATCTCACTCTCGGTCGGACGGCTCTGCGGTCCGAAAATCTGGCGGAAACTCTTCACCAGCGCATCACGGGAAAACGCGCGGCCGATCATCCAGCCCACCGGGCTGAGCAACAGTTTTTGCATCAGTACCGGGCGATGGGTTTCAGGAAACAGCCCCCCATTGAGGAACACGCAACTGGCGAGATGAATGCGCGCCTCGTAATGCCGGGCCAACAGTTCCTGAGCCACGCTGTCACCATAATCGTGGGCGAGCACGTGCACCGGTTGCTCGACGTTCAAATGCTCCAGCAATGCCTGTTGCAGATCGGCCTGCTCCAGCAGGCTGTATTCATGATCCACCGGTTTGGCTGAATCGCCGAAACCGAGCATGTCGCAGGCAATCACCCGATAACGCTGGGCCAGCGGCTGCCACAGGTAGTGCCAGTCCCAACTGGCGGTCGGGAAGCCGTGAATGAGCAACAGCGGCTCACCCTGCCCTGCCGTCCAGTAACGCACCGTCTGATCACGAAAGTCGAACGTCTGGCTGCGCTTGCGCCAGACACACAGGGGGATCTCGGCGAGAGGCATCAGAGTTTATATCCCGCGTCTTGTTTATCGAGTTTGCGCAGCAGCGCCGGCCAGGCCAGTGCGCCGCCCATCCCTTGTGCACTTTTGGTGACGCCGGCGATCATCGCCTTGGCGCCCGCCAGAATCTGCGGTTCGATGGCGATGAGTTCCGCGCCACCGTTCTGTGCCAGCACCTGGATATCGCAGGCGCGCTGGAAGGTGAACATCATCAGGAACGTGTCGGCGATGGTGCCGCCGCAGGTCAGCAACCCATGGTTGTGCAGCATCAGGAAATTGTTTTCACCGAGGTCGGCCTGCAGCCGCGCCTTCTCTTCGTGGTTCAGCGCAACGCCTTCATAGGCGTGATACGCCAGACTCGACAGAACAAACAGCGACTGTTGGCTGATCGGCAAAACGCCTTGCTTCTGCGCCGACACCGCAACGCCGGCCGCCGTGTGCGTGTGCAATACACAGACGACATCGTGCCGCACTTCGTGCACGGCGCTGTGGATGGTGTAGCCCGCCGGGTTGATCTCGTAAGGGCTGTCCATCAGCTTGTTGCCGGCCTGATCGACCTTGACCAGGCTCGACGCGGTAATCTCGTGGAACATCAACCCAAACGGGTTGATCAGGAAATCTTCAGTGCCTGGCACCTTGGCGGAAATGTGCGTGAAGATCAGATCATCCCAGCCATGCAGGGCGACCAGACGATAACAGGCGGCCAGATCGACGCGGGTCTGCCACTCGGCGGCACTGACCTGGTCTTTGACACTGTGGGGCGATTGGACGGGGGCTACGCTCACGACAAGGAACTCCTGTTCTTATTGTTTTGCTCACGTTTAGCAGTCTAGTCAGCCCCCGGGGTTCATGTAGTTGCATTGGCAGCCAGCTTGATGACCTAGCGAGTCACTGCGCCAGACAGCTTGGATCCATGTCAAAGTACCGCCGCCAACAAGGGGGCATCGAACCGGTTCCGCAGCCCCGAATCGGCACAATCCTGGCTTGCCTTGCTTCGCGAATGGCCAGTCAGCCGCGCAGAGCGGTGACGAGTTCCGCCAGCCAGGGTTCGGCATCGGTTTCCGGGGTGACGCTTTCGCTGGCATCCAGGCGCAGCATCGGCAGCACTTCGCGGATGCCCAGTTCGCCGAACAGCTCGCGCATCAGCTCACCGCCGCCGCAGAACGTATCGCCGTAGCTCGCATCGCCCAGGCCGATCACCGCGCCCGGCAAACCACGCCAGGCGGCCGGCAATTGATCGCGAATGGCGAAATACAACGGTTGCAGGTTGTCCGGCAGTTCGCCCATGCCCGTGGTCGAAGTCACTGCCAGGAAGGCTTGCGGGCCAAACGCCTGTACATCGGCAAGGCTGGCGCGCGGGTTGTGAAAGGTTTCGAAGCCCGCGGTTTTCAAAATATTCGCAGCGTGGCGAGCGACTTCTTCAGCCGTGCCGTACACCGAGCCCGAAAAAATGGCGACTTTCATCAATCTGATCCTGAAGCTGAGTAAAAAGATGAGGGATATTAACAGCCACAGCAAAAAAGCTGCGATTAGCTCTCATTAAGCATTGAAGGCCGCTAGAGTTCTTTTAGAATGCTGCGCTCAATCAATCTGGAAAGGATTCTCCGATGATCAACGCACAACTGCTGCAAATGGTGATTGACGCGTCCAACGACGGCATCGTGATTGCCGAAAAAGAAGGTGAACACGACAACATCCTGATTTACGTCAACCCGGCGTTCGAACGGTTGACCGGTTACACCAGCGAAGAAATCCTCTACCAGGATTGCCGCTTTCTGCAATCAGGTGACCGCGACCAGGAAGCGCTGCCCTTGATTCGCAATGCGTTGAGCAGTGGCGGCTCCTGCCGGGAAATCCTGCGCAACTACCGCAAGGACGGCACGCCCTTCTGGAATGAGCTGTCGCTTTCTACGGTGAAAAACCCGAGTGACGGTCAGACGTATTTTGTCGGCGTGCAAAAGGACGTCACCGTGCAGGTCAAGGCGCAGCAGCGGGTAGCGCAGCTTGAAGCGCAAGTGGCAGAGCTTCAGGCCGAGCTCGCCGCGCTCAAACCGACGAACGGCGCAAACAAAACCGAGAATTGATTGTCATTAACTACAATCACCGATGACTTTGTTACTTTTCCTTTCGAGCCCATCATGCAGCGCGACGCACTCCTGACCCAGGATGAGCTGGATTTTATCCAGACCATGCAACACAACCCGCAACTCAATGTGCGGGATGCGACGTCGAGTCTGCTTGTAAATGGTGGTTCGCAAATCCGTGACCTGCTCACGCGCCTTGCTGCTCATGAGCAAGTCACGATCCAGGCCAACTTCGAAAATCAGCAAATGACCTTCCCGCTGCATCTGGTGGAAGACGAATTTCACGCGCTGCATTTACGCCTCGGCGTCCCCAGCATTTATGAAGACGGACCGTTGGTCCGGCCATGGCGCCTGCTCCTCGAAGAACCGGTCGCCCTGGAAAATGCCGCCGGCCATCCCGGCACGATGTGGGTGCATGAAGTGTCGTTCAAAGGGGTTTTGCTGGAAGTTCGCAACAAGACCAAACCGCCCAAGCATTTCGCGTTGTGGTTCAGCCCGTCAGGCTACGAACGTATCGCGTTGCGCGGCACCTTCGAGAGAGAAACCGAGAACGGCTTCTTTGCCTATCAGTTGAGTCAGAGCGACAAGGATGAAACCGAGCGCCTTCGCCAGTACATCCTTCAGCAGCATCGACTGACCCACCCGACCCTGCATCTGTGATTCAGGTATCCAGGTTGCCTGCCAGGAACTGTTTCAGGCGCTGACGCATCACCACTCCTTCGTTACCCAGGCAGCCGATGGACGATCCGTCCAGGCTCTCCTGCGACAGTTCCGACGCGTCACCGGCCAGCATCAACTGGCAATCCAGGCTCATCGCCAGACGATTCAAACGTCGCGGCAAATCGCTAGTGGGCGCGTGATTGGAAAACAGCACCAACGCCTGGGGCTTGACCCTTTCGCAGACCAGCGCCAGTTCATCAAAGGGCTGACCAACCGCCAGCAATTGAATGGCCGAATCGACACTGCTCAAAAACAACGCCGTGACCAACAGTTCGAGTTCACGACATTGATCGTTCAGGGGACAGACAATCACGCGCCGTGGCTGCATGACGCGCACCAGCAGCAGCCGCTGTAATACCCGTGAACGCAAAAAACCGTCCAGGAATAGCCACTCGCTGGCCTGGCCGAACACTTCCTGACGTTGCAGAAATTGCTTCCAGAGTGGCATCAGAATGTCCTGAAACGCCACGGTCAGGGGGTAACTGGAAAAGATCTGCCCATAGACCTGCTCCAGTTGCACCTCATCGAACACGCTCACCGCCGCTTTGACTTGTTCCTGCCACTGCGCGTAGTCAGCCTGCACCAGTTCGTTGGGGATGATGTGCGACAACGCTTGAAGCGGGGCAGTCTTGGCCAGTATCTTGCCGACCTTGCTGACGGCGACGCCACGTTCGATCCAGCCCAGGATGCTGCGGACCCGCTCGATATCGGTCATTGCGTACAAGCGATGCCCGCTTTCGGTGCGCATTGGCTGAATCAGACCATAACGTCGCTCCCACGCCCGCAAGGTGACCGGATTGACGCCCGTCAGCCGTGACACTTCACGGATCGGAAACAGTTCTTCCTTTTCTATGGAAAGAGCACGCGGCAAACCAGCGACATCTTCAGTCAAGACAGGCATAGGGCAGTCAACGTCCGCGTATAAATTGGATCCCATTCTACCTCTCTTGCCCCATCACCATTCAATACATTGATGAACGACGATTGTCGCTGCCATAACCTGTAGAATCCGGACCAATCCTTGCTTGTTCCGAGACGCAGCCCACCACCCCGGCGCTGCGCCTGGCGAAACTCCTATCCGGAGTAACGCGATTGTCATACGGAGATACATAATGTCTACCTCCCCCGTCACGCTGATGGTTGCGCGCCGCGTCACCGATGGGCGTTATCAGGACCTGATGACCTGGTTGCGCGAAGGCGAACAACTGGCCACCGACTTCCAGGGTTATCTCGGCTCAGGCGTGCTCGCCCCGCCGCCCGACGATGACGAATTCCAGATCATTTTCCGCTTCGCCAACGCGCAGACCATGCACGCCTGGGAGCATTCGGCCTCGCGTACCGCCTGGCTCGCGCGCGGCAGCGACTTGTTTGCGCATAAGACGGAACATCGCGTGAGCGGCATCGAAGGCTGGTTCGGTGCTGTCGGCCAACGTCCACCGCGCTGGAAACAGGCCGTGGCAATCTGGTTGGCGTTCTTCCCGGTGTCGTTGTTGTTCAACTTCGTACTGGGGCCGTTGCTCGGCGAAATGAGCCTGCTGCCTCGGGAATTCATCAGCACGCTGTGTCTGACGCCGTTGATGGTCTACTTCTTTATTCCGCTGTCGACCCGTTTGTTGGCGGGTTGGCTGCAAAGTACACCGCAACGACGGTTGCCCGCCGAGCCGTCCTCCCAAAATCACTGAGCCCTTGTAGGAGCGAGGCTTGCCCGCGAAAGCGATGTACCGTTCAACATATTTTGTCGACTGTTACACCGCTTTCGCGAGCAAGTCGGATCGCCGCGCCGCACGCTCCTACAAAAGCCACCTCACGGCTCGTCGCTGGTATAGTTTTGCTCTTACCGCGACGCGAGCCGTTCATGACCTCTTCATCCGCCCCGATCCTCATCACCGGTGCCGGCCAGCGTGTCGGCCTGCACTGTGCGCAGCGATTGCTCGAAGACGGCCATGCGCTGATCTTCAGCTATCGCACTGAACGCCCCGGCATACAGGCATTGCGTGATCTGGGGGCGACGGCAATCCTCGCCGACTTTTCCAGCGAGGGCGGGATTCTCGCCTTCATCAGCGAACTGAAAACCCACACCGACTGCCTGCGGGCGATCATTCACAACGCATCCGAATGGCTGGCCGAAACGCCGGACACCGACGCTGCAGCGTTTACCCGCATGTTCAGCGTGCACATGCTGGCGCCCTACCTGATCAACCTGCACTGTGCCGACTTGTTGCAACGCTCGACCCCGGCGGACATCGTGCACATCAGCGATGACGTCACGCGCAAGGGCAGCAGCAAGCACATCGGCTACTGCGCCAGTAAAGCCGGGCTCGACAGCCTGACCCTGTCCTTCGCGGCGAAGTACGCGCCTGACATCAAGGTCAACGGCATCGCCCCTGCCCTGCTACTGTTCAACCCTGACGACGACGCGGCGTACCGCGCCAAGGCTCTGGCCAAATCCGCATTGGGTATCGAACCCGGTAGCGACGTGATCTACCAAAGCCTGCGTTATTTGCTCGACAACCCTTATGTCACCGGCACGACCCTGACCGTCAACGGCGGGCGGCACCTCAAGTAAGGTGCCCCGCGAGGATATTTCATGACGTTATCCCGGCCCCAGAACGCCCTGTCCCAGAACTACCGCGAGATCCTCATCGGCCTCGGTGAAAATCCCGACCGCGAAGGCCTGCTCGATACGCCGGCGCGCGCAGCCAAAGCCATGCAGTACCTGTGTCATGGTTACGAGCAATGTGTCGAAGAAATCGTCAACGGCGCGTTGTTCGCTTCCGACAACGATGAAATGATCATTGTCGACAACATCGAGCTGTACTCACTCTGTGAACATCACCTGCTGCCCTTCATCGGCAAGGCGCATGTGGCTTATATTCCCACGGGTAAAGTGCTGGGCCTGTCGAAGATTGCGCGGTTGGTGGACATGTTTGCCCGTCGCCTGCAGATCCAGGAAAACCTCACCCGGCAAATCGCCGACGCGGTGCAACAAGTGACCGGTGCCGCCGGTGTCGCGGTGGTCATCGAGGCACAGCACATGTGCATGATGATGCGCGGCGTCGAGAAACAGAATTCGACCATGAACACCTCGGTGATGCTCGGCGCCTTCCGCGAGTCGAGCAACACCCGTCAGGAGTTCCTGCAATTGATTGGACGGAGCAAGTAGCAATGCCACAACTTCAACCAGGAATGGCACGCATCCGGGTCAAGGACCTGTGCCTGCGGACGTTCATCGGGATCAACGAGGATGAAATCCTCAACAAGCAGGACGTGCTGATCAACCTGACGATCCTGTATGCAGCCCAGGAAGCGGTGCGTGACAACGACATCGATCACGCGCTGAATTACCGGACCATCACCAAAGCGATCATCGCTCACGTGGAAGGCAATCGCTTTGCCCTGCTCGAACGCCTGACCCAGGAAATTCTCGATCTGGTCATGGCCAATGAGTCGGTGCTGTACGCCGAGGTCGAAGTCGACAAGCCCCACGCCCTGCGTTTCGCCGAGTCAGTGTCGATCACCCTGGCCGCGAGCCGCTGACCGCGTCTGGCGCATTGCTCGCCAGACTTTTATTATCTCGCGCACGACTGAACAGCACAGAGCCCATCATGACTGACCAACAACGCCTCGAACTTGAAGCCGCCGCCTTCCGCCGACTGGTCGCGCACCTGGACAGCCGCAAGGATGTGCAGAACATCGACCTGATGAACCTCTCGGGTTTCTGCCGCAACTGCCTGTCCAAATGGTACAAGGCCGCGGCTGACGAACGTCAGATCGAGGTCAGCCTCGACGACGCCCGTGAAGTCGTCTACGGCATGCCGTACGCCGAGTGGAAAGCCCAATATCAGCAAGAAGCCAGCGCCGAGCAACAAGCAGCGTTCGCCAAAGGAAAACCCAATGAGTGATTTGAACACCCTGCGCGCCAGCCTCAAGAGCGGCGAACACGTTTTTGCCGACACCCTGGCCTTCATCGCCGCCGGTTATGACTACCAGCCACAGGCGTTCAACAACGGTGGCGTGGAAAACGCCGCCGGGCAAAACGAAGGTTCGTGCAAGACCCTGGGCCTGGCGCTGCTGGAAGGGTTGAGCGATGAAGAAGCACTGTTGGCATTCGGCGAGCATTACCGCTCCGTCGTAGCCACCCCAGAAGGCAGCGATCACGGCAACATCCGCGCGTTGATTGCCCATGGATTGGCCGGTGTGAAGTTCACCCAGCAACCCCTGACCCGCCGCTGATTTCTGAGCAACACCTCCCACTGTAGGAGCCGGCTTGCTGGCGATGGCGTCCTCAATGTCGATGCAAGACTTAAGGGCCCCATCGCCAGCAAGCCGGCTCCTACAATGGTTTTGCGTTGTTTCGAAAAAATTTGCACAACGCTCAAACCACATCCCGACTTTTAAGATTGATCCGGCAACTTTATTTCGTTTGCCGGGCACCACTGCTCACGGCTTAGATAAAAAGAAGCATCCCTTCTTCAGAGTCGGTCATCCATGAGCAGCGAAACCATCAGCCGGTCGATCAACATCGTGCACCCTGTCACGCTCAGCCACGGCAAAAATGCCGAGGTCTGGGACACCGAGGGCAAACGCTACATCGACTTTGTCGGCGGCATCGGCGTGTTGAACCTCGGCCATTGCCACCCGCGCATCGTCGAGGCCATTCGCGAACAAGCCACCCGGTTGACGCATTACGCGTTCAACGCCGCCCCGCACGTGCCTTACCTCGAACTCATGGAGCGTCTGGCCGCGTTCATCCCGGTGGATTACCCGGTCAGCGGCATGCTCACCAACAGCGGCGCGGAAGCAGCGGAAAACGCCTTGAAGATCGTCCGGGGCGCGACCGGTCGCACGGCCGTCATCGCTTTCGACGGCGCCTTCCACGGGCGCACCCTCGCCACTCTCAACCTCAATGGCAAAGTCGCCCCCTACAAACAGAAGGTCGGCGTGTTGCCCGGTCCGGTGTTCCACTTGCCCTACCCGAGCAAGGACAACGACGTGACCTGCGCCGAAGCGTTGAAGGCGATGGATCGGCTGTTCAGCGTCGAGATCGATGTCGACGACGTGGCGTGTTTTATCGTCGAGCCTGTGCAGGGTGAGGCCGGTTTCCTGGCGATGGATGTCGAGTTCGCTCAGGCCTTGCGCAAGTTCTGTGATGAAAAGAACATCCTGCTGATCGCCGATGAAATTCAGTCCGGCTTCGGCCGCACAGGCCAGCGGTTTGCGTTCTCGCGACTGGGCATCGAGCCGGACCTGATCCTGCTGGCCAAAAGCATTGCCGGCGGCGTGCCGCTGGGGGCGGTGGTCGGGCGCAAGTCGCTGCTCGACACTTTGCCCAAGGGCGGACTGGGCGGCACTTACTCGGGCAATCCGATCGCCTGCGCCGCTGCGTTGGCGACGCTGGATGAAATGACCGATGCCAACCTGCACGCCTGGGGTTCGCAGCAGGAAGAAGCGATCGTCAGCCGCTACGAAGCCTGGCGAGCCAACGAGGTTTCCCCTTATCTCGGACGCCTGACCGGTGTCGGCGCCATGCGCGGCATCGAACTGGCCAACGCCGACGGCACACCCGCCCCGGCGCAGCTGACACAACTGCTGGCCCTGGCCCGTGAAGCGGGGTTGCTGCTGATGCCTAGCGGCAAGTCGCGGCACATCATCCGGCTGCTGGCGCCGTTGACCACGGAGGCGGCAGTGCTGGAAGAAGGCCTCGACATCCTGGAAGCGTGCCTGAAAAAGCTGACCTGATCCTTGTAGGAGCCGGCTTGCTGGCGATCCAGTCGACTCGGTATGACAGGAGCACCGCGCCGCCTGCATCGCCAGCAAGCCGGCTCCTACAGGACAAGCAAAATGAGCGGCACAAAAAAACCGGCCGAAGCCGGTTTTTTCAGTTCAACGGAATCAGAACGAAGCGTTCTGCAGACCGTCGAGGTAACGCTCGGTGTCCAGTGCCGCCATGCAACCAGCACCGGCCGAGGTGATCGCTTGACGGTAAACGTGGTCAGCCACGTCACCGGCAGCAAAGATGCCTTCAACGTTGGTCGCGGTCGCATTGCCTTCACGGCCGCCGTGCACCACCAGGTAGCCGTCTTTCAACGTCAGCTGGCCTTCGAACAGCGAGGTGTTCGGGGTGTGGCCGATGGCGATGAACACGCCGTCGACTTTCAGCTCGTCGAAGCTGCCGTCGTTGTTCTTCAGGCGAGCACCGGTCACGCCCATGTTGTCGCCCAGGACTTCGTCCAGGTTCGAGTTCAACTTCAGGATGATCTTGCCTTCGGCAACACGAGCATTGAGCTTGTCGATCAGGATCTTCTCGGCGCGGAAGGTTTCGCGACGGTGGATCAGGGTCACGGTGCTGGCGATGTTGGCCAGGTACAGGGCTTCTTCGACAGCGGTGTTACCGCCACCGACCACGGCCACTGGCTTGTTGCGGTAGAAGAAACCGTCGCAGGTCGCGCAGGCCGAAACGCCTTTGCCCATGAACGCTTCTTCCGATGGCAGGCCCAGGTAACGAGCGCTGGCGCCGGTGGCGATGATCAGGGCGTCGCAGGTGTAAGTCGCGCTGTCGCCGGTCAGGGTGTAAGGCTTGGCGGCGAAGTCCACGGCATTGATGTGATCGAAAACGATCTCGGTTTCAAAGCGCTCGGCGTGCTCACGCATCCGCTCCATCAACGCCGGGCCGGTCAGGCCGTGGACATCGCCCGGCCAGTTGTCGACTTCGGTGGTGGTGGTCAGTTGACCGCCGGCTTGCATGCCGGTGATCAGCAGTGGCTTGAGGTTGGCACGGGCGGCATACACCGCGGCGCTGTAACCGGCAGGGCCGGAACCGAGAATAATCACTCGCGAATGACGGACTTCAGACATGACCTGCTCCTGTTGACCGGCCCGGAATACCTGGCGCGGAACGCCGGATTGCCGGCGGGAATAAAAAAGGACCGTTGAAAGCACTTGGGGAAGGCTTGAACTCGACAGTCCTGTAAAAAGATTGGGTGCAGCGTATCGAGGGGGCGAAGATTAAGGAAATACGGTTTAACAATCCAGCTCATAGGCGGTCTCTATCCCGTCACGGCCAATATATAGACGCCTTTGTTACTGTTGATGTCGATGCTGCGACCGCGCTTTCGCCCGTAAGGCAAAGCCGGTAAGGTCGGCGCGTTTCCCTTCTGCTCGGAGCTCGATATGCCCGCCCCTGTTCTGTCCGGCCCGCAATACCTGCGCGAAGGCCTCAAGCTGGTCCTCAGCCCCAGCCTGCGTTTATTCGTGTTGCTGCCGCTGGCAATCAATCTGGTGCTGTTCGTCGGATTGATCTATCTGGCCGGCCATCAATTCAGTCTGTGGGTCGATACGCTGATGCCGTCCCTGCCCGACTGGCTGAGTTTTCTCAGCTACATCCTCTGGCCGATTTTCGTGGTGCTGGTGGTGTTGATGGTGTTCTTCACCTTCACCATGCTCGCCAACGTCATCGCTGCGCCGTTCAACGGTTTTCTCGCGGAGAAAGTCGAAGTGGTGGTGCGCGGCACCGACGACTTCCCGGCTTTCAGCTGGGGTGAACTGATCGCCATGATCCCGCGCACGCTCTCCCGGGAGATGCGCAAACTCGGCTACTTCCTGCCGCGGGCGATCGGGCTTTTCATCCTCTCGTTCATCCCGGTGGTGAACATCATCGCCGCACCGCTGTGGCTACTGTTCGGCGTATGGATGATGGCGATCCAGTACATCGACTACCCGGCGGACAACCACAAGTTGGGCTGGAACGAGATGCTCGCGTGGTTGCGTGAGAAGCGCTGGCAGAGCATGAGTTTCGGCGGGAGTGTTTACCTGGTGCTGCTGATTCCGGTGGTCAATATTCTGATGATGCCGGCGGCAGTAGCCGGGGCGACATTGTTCTGGGTGCGAGAGCGCGGTGCGGAGAATCTGGTGACGCAACGCTAAGCCGGTCACAAATCCATCATCAAAACGCCACAACGACGACATGGCCTCAGCCGACACTGAGGTCATGACGACAGCTCTGCATATCACCCTGATCACCGAAACCTTCCCTCCCGAAATCAACGGCGTGGCCAATACCCTTGGCCGCTTGTGCGACGGTTTGCGCGCGCGCGGGCATCAGGTGGAACTGGTGCGGCCACGCCAGGGTTGCGATCAGCAGCTGGGCAGCGACGATGAATTACTGCTGTGCCGGGGCTGGCCGCTGCCGGGGTATCCGGGCTTGCAATGGGGTCAGTCGTCGATGCACAAGCTGCTACGACGCTGGAAGCGCCAGCGCCCGGACGTGCTGTACATCGCCACGGAAGGACCGCTGGGCCTGTCCGCGTTGCGTGCAGCACGGCGCTTGGGGATTTCGGTGGTCAGCGGTTTTCACACCAACTTCCAGCAGTACTCCAATCAGTACGGGCTCGGATTGCTCACGCGCCTGCTGACCCACTACCTGCGCTGGTTTCACAATCGCTCGACCCTGACGCTGGTGCCGAGTGTCAGCCAGCGACTGGAGTTGGAGCGCCGGCATTTCGAGCGGCTGGCATTGCTGTCCCGTGGGGTCGACAGTCAGTTGTTCCACCCGACCAAACGGCTGCAATCGTTGCGTGAGCAATGGGGCCTTGGCGAGAAGGACATCGCAGTCATCCACGTAGGACGCCTGGCACCGGAGAAGAACCTTGGTTTGCTCAAGCGCTGTTTCGACACGCTGAAAGCGACTTATCCACAGCGAATCCTAAAGCTGATCATCGTCGGTGACGGTCCGCAACGAGTGGCTCTGGAACAGGAACTGCCCGAAGCGATTTTCTGTGGCACTCAGCGCGGCGAGACCCTGGCCAGCCACTATGCGTCAGGGGATGTGTTTTTGTTTCCGAGCATGACCGAAACCTTCGGCAATGTGGTGCTTGAGGCACTCGCGTCAGGGTTGGGCGTGGTGGCCTACGATCAGGCTGCGGCGGCGCAGCATATTCGCCATGGCTACAACGGCGTGCTGGCGATGCCGGGGGATGAGGAAGCGTTCAGCGATGCCGCGGTGTGGCTGCTGGAGAAGCGCGAAACCTTGCGATGCGTAAGGCTCAATGCGCGCCAGCATGCGAGTCGGCAGGGTTGGGCAGCGATTATCGAGCAGTTCGAGGGGCAGTTGCGGGGGGCTTGTTCGCAGGAACAGGTTTTGCCTGATGTGGCTTTGTTACCTTAAAAGCTTCGCGGGCAAGTCGGGTCGCCGCACCGCTCGCTCCTACAGGGACTTGCGTTCCGGCACATACCCTGTAGGAGCGAGCGGTGCGGCGACCCGACTTGCCCGCGAAGAGGCCTTTCCAGTCGCCGCTTAAACCAGCGTCATCAACGCCTCACGGCTGAACGGCAGGATGTCTCCCTCACGACCGTCACGCACTTTCTGCGCCCAGTCCGGGTCCACCAGCAGCGCACGCCCCACTGCCACCAGATCGAACTCGTCGTTGTTCAAACGCTCCAGCAGTTTTTCCAGACTGGCCGGCTGCGCGATCTTGTCGGTGTTGACCATGAATTGCAGGAACTCGCCATCCAGGCCGACGCTGCCCACGGTGATGGTCGGCTTGCCGGTCAGTTTGCGCGTCCAGCCTGCCAGGTTCAGCTCGGAACCGTCGAACTCCGGCTCCCAGAAACGGCGCGTCGAGCAGTGGAAAATGTCCACGCCAGCGTCGGACAACGGCTTGAGGAACTCGCCCAGCGCTTCCGGTGTTTGCACCAGACGCGCGGTGTAATCCTGCTGCTTCCACTGAGAGAAACGGAAGATGATCGGGAAGCCTTCACCGACTGCCGCACGCACCGCCTGAATCAGTTCGATGGCGAAACGCGAACGGTTCGCCAGGTCGCCACCGTATTCATCGGTGCGCTGATTGGTGCCTTCCCAGAAGAACTGGTCCACCAGGTAGCCATGGGCGCCGTGGATTTCCACGCCGTCCATGCCGATGCTTTGCGCGTCTTTGGCAGCTTGAGCGAACGCGGCGATCACGTCCTGGATATCCTGTTTAGTCATGCCGTGAACCACGACCTGACCATCCTTCAGTTTTTCCGACGGACCGTAACCCGGCACGCTGGCGTCAGGCTCGGTGCCGATGCGACGCACGCTGCCGACATGCCAAAGCTGCGGAACGATCTTGCCGCCTTCGGCATGCACCGCATCGACGACTTTCTTCCAGCCGGCCAGCGCGGCTTCGCCGTAGAAATGCGGCACGTTCGGGTAGCCGTTGGAGGCTTTGTGGCCGACGGTGGTGCCTTCGGTGATGATCAAGCCCACGCCTGCAGCGGCGCGACGACGGTAGTACTCGATCACTTTGGAATTGGGTACGCCACCCGGCGAAAACGAGCGGGTCATCGGCGCCATGACGACACGGGTCGGCAGTTCGAGGGTGCCGAGGTGGAACGGTTTGAACAGGGCTTTGACAGGCATGGGACGCTCCACGGAGAATGACTTTATGACGAGGATAATATGGAGTTGGGAACGCCTTGAATAGCACTATTGATTTTGGTGATTAAGGAGTAAAAGGTGGAAAGCATCGTAGGAGCGAGCGGGCGGCGCTCCGACTTGCCCGCGAAGGCGGTCGGTCAGTCGACATCATTACTGACTGACCTGACGCCTTCGCGGGCAAGCCTCGCTCCTACAGGGGGGGGATTTCAGCTCAGGGCCTTTTCGATTGCCTGAATGACAGTGGGATCATCCGGCGCCGTACGCGGTGAGAACCGTGCCAGTACACGACCGTCCTTGCCGAGCAGGAATTTTTCGAAATTCCAGGTGATATCACCCGGGAATTCAGCACCCTCGCCCGCCAGCAGGCGGTACAACTGATGACGCTCATGCCCGTTGACTTCCAGCTTGCTGGACAACGGAAAGGTCACGCCATAGTTGAGGCTGCAGAACTCCTGGATCTCTTTCTCGGTACCCGGTTCCTGTCCGGCAAACTGGTTGCACGGCAAGCCCAGCACGCTGAAGCCTTTACCTTTGTATTGCTGGTAAAGGTTTTCCAGCGCCGCGTATTGTGGGGTCAAGCCACATTTGGAGGCGACGTTGACCACCAGCACGACATGCCCCTTGAAGGGCGCCAGAGGTAGCTCCTGACCATCCAGGCCTGTCAAATTAAGGTCGTGAAAAGCACTCATGACGTACTCCAGATTCCCGTGTTCTTCTCGAAACAGCCTCTTGGTGAGGCCACCAAGGACAGCCGCGGACTAAAAAGGCGCCCTCGGGCGCCTCTCCAGTTCTCTGAGCTTAGCGCAGAAAATCAGTGGTGATGGCCACCTTCGCCATGGACGTGACCATGAGCGATTTCTTCCTGGCTGGCGTCACGGATGGCGATGATCTTGACCTGGAAGTTCAGGCGCTGACCGGCCAACGGGTGGTTGCCGTCGACGGTGACATCGTCGCCGTCCAGATCGCGAATGGTCACGATCTGCATTTGGCCGTCCGGTGCGGAAGCGTGGAACTGCATGCCCACTTCCAGCTCGTCGACGCCTTCGAACATGCTGCGGCTCAAGGTGCTGACCAGTTCGGCAGCGTATTCGCCGTAAGCGTCTTCAGGTTCAACGGCCACGGTCAGCTCGTCGCCGACTGCTTTGCCTTCCAGAGCCTTTTCCAGGCCCGGAATGATGTTACCTGCGCCTTGCAGGTAGACCAGCGGCGCGCCGCCGGCGGAGCTGTCGATGACCTCACCAGCGTCGTTGGTCAGGGTATAGTCGATGGAGACAGCCTTATTGGCGGCGATCAGCATGGGGCGAGACCTTTTGCATAAGAATTTAGAAAGGCCAAGTTTAGCGAAGCAATCGTCCGAAAGCGAACACAACCCGGACAGACGGAATGCGGCGCCAGGCTCGACGGTCACAGGTTTTCATCAGGACGAGGACGGGCATTGGGTGGCCGAGCTGTCCTGTGGCCACACGCAGCACCTGCGCCACCAGCCGCCGTGGCAATCGCGCGCCTGGGTCATGGACCCGGCGCAACGTATTGAAAAAATAGGCCAGCCCTTTGAATGCGGTTGGTGCGCACAAGGCTCGGTTAGCGATAACCTTGGCGACTGAATTTCGGTAGATCGTCAGCTATAGATGATCACCTTTGTCATGCTCCCTTAGAGAATCCGCATGCAAACTTTTTTTATCGCGCCCACCGATTTTGGTGTGGGTCTGACCTCCATCAGCCTCGGGCTGGTGCGCACCCTCGAGCGGGCCGGCCTCAAAGTCGGCTTTTTCAAACCGATTGCCCAGCCGCATCCGGGTGATACCGGGCCGGAGCGCTCCACCGAACTGGTGGCGCGAACCCACGGTTTGAAACCGCCGCAACCGCTGGGCCTGGCGCACGTCGAGCGCATGCTCGGCGACGGCCAGCTCGATGAGCTGCTCGAAGAAATCATCACGCTCTATCAACAAGCGGCCATCGGCAAGGACGTGCTGATCGTCGAAGGGATGGTCCCGACCCGCAGCGCCAGTTACGCCGCGCGGGTCAATCTGCATTTGGCCAAGAGTCTGGATGCCGACGTGATTCTGGTTTCGGCACCGGAAAACGAAGTGCTGACCGAGCTCTCCGGTCGCGTGGAGTTGCAGGCGCAATTGTTCGGCGGGCCAAAAGACCCGAAAGTCCTCGGCGTGATCCTCAACAAGGTCAAGACCGACGAGAGCATGGAGGCCTTCGCCTCGCGCCTCAAGGAGCATTCGCCGTTGCTGCGCAGCGGGGATTTCCGCTTGCTCGGTTGCATCCCGTACCAGCCGGAACTGAACGCGCCGCGCACCCGCGACGTGGCCGATCTGATGGGCGCGCAAATCCTCAATGCCGGCGACTACGAAACCCGGCGCATGACCAAAATCATCATTTGTGCGCGCACCATGCGCAACACCGTGGAGCTGCTCAAGCCCGGCGTGCTGGTGGTGACGCCCGGCGATCGCGACGACATCATCCTCGCCGTCAGCCTCGCCGCCATGAACGGCGTGCCGCTGGCCGGCCTGCTGCTGACCAGCGACACCCTGCCCGACCCGCGCATCATGGACCTGTGCCGTGGCGCCTTGCAGGCCGGTTTGCCGGTGTTGTCGGTGAGCACCGGCTCCTACGACACCGCGAACCAGCTGAACGGTTTGAACAAGGAAATCCCGATCGACGACCGCGAGCGTGCGGAGATCATCACCGACTTCGTCGCCAGCCACCTCGACGCCAACTGGCTGCACCAGCGTTGCGGCACGCCACGGGAAATGCGCCTGTCGCCTGCGGTGTTCCGTTATCAATTGATCCAGCGCGCCCAGGCCGCCAACAAACGCATCGTGCTGCCCGAAGGCAGTGAGCCGCTGACCGTGCAAGCCGCGGCAATCTGTCAGGCGCGCGGCATTGCCCGTTGCGTGTTGCTGGCAAAACCGGCGGACGTCGAAGCCGTAGCGCGTGCCCACGATATCGAGCTGCCGCCAGGCCTGGAGATTCTCGATCCGGACCTGATTCGCGAACGCTACGTCGAGCCGATGGTTGCGCTGCGCAAGACCAAAAGCCTCAACGCGCCGATGGCCGAGCAGCAACTGGAAGACACCGTGGTGATCGGCACCATGATGCTGGCGCTGGATGAAGTCGACGGCCTGGTGTCCGGTGTCATTCACTCCACCGCCAACACCATCCGCCCGGCCTTGCAGTTGATCAAGACCGCGCCGGGCTGCACCCTGGTGTCGTCGGTGTTCTTCATGCTGTTTCCCGAAGAGGTGCTGGTCTACGGCGACTGCGTGATGAACCCGCACCCGAGCGCCACGGAACTGGCCGAGATCGCCCTGCAAAGTGCGGACTCGGCAGCAGCGTTCGGCATTACGCCGCGCGTGGCGATGATCAGCTATTCCAGCGGTGAATCGGCCAGCGGCGAAGAGGTCGAGAAGGTCCGCGAGGCGACGTTGCTCGCCCACGAACAACAACATTCGCTGCTGATCGACGGTCCGTTGCAGTACGACGCCGCCGCCAACGAAACCGTTGCCCGGCAACTGGCGCCGAACAGTCAGGTCGCCGGTCGCGCCACAGTGTTTGTGTTCCCCGACCTGAATACCGGCAACACCACGCACAAAGCCGTGCAGCGCAGCGCCGACTGCGTCAGCCTCGGCCCGATGCTGCAAGGCCTGCGCAAACCGGTAAACGACCTGCCGCGTGGCGCGCAAGTCGACGACATTGTGTACACCATCGCGTTGACCGCGATTCAAGCTGCCAACCGACCTCTGGATGTTTAAATGCTGGATTTCCTGCCTGCCGCCGCACGCGGCGTGATTGCATCGTTGTTGCTGGCACTGAATACGATTCTGCTCTGCTCGTTTCTGTTCTGCGTAGCGATTTTCAAGGTATTGCCGTTCGCCCTCACCCAGCGTTTCACGCGCTGGCTGATGAACCATACCCATGAAGCCTGGATCAGCAACAACAAGGCCTGGATGAACCTGGTCCGCCGCACCCGCTGGCACCTCAGCGGCCTTGAAGGGCTGGACTATCAGCACTCGTACCTGATCACCAGCAACCACCAGAGCTGGGTCGACATCATGGTGTTGCAGTATGTGCTCAACCGTCGAATCCAGCCGCTGAAGTTCTTTCTCAAGCAAGAGCTGATCTGGGTGCCGGTAATTGGCCTGGCCTGGTGGACGCTGGGCTTTCCGTTCATGAAGCGCTATTCCAAGGCTTACCTGGAAAAGCACCCGGAGAAGAAAGGCAAAGACCTGGAAACCACGCGCAAGACCTGTGCGAAGTTTCGTGATAACCCGGTGGGGATTTTCAATTTCGTCGAAGGCACGCGCTTCACCGAAGGCAAGCATGCGCAGCAGAAATCCCCGTTCAAGTACCTGCTCAAACCCAAGGCCGGTGGCATTGCGTTTGTGCTGGACGCCATGGGTGAGCAGCTGGAGTCGATCGTCAACGTGACCATCCACTATCCGGGCGGGCGTCCGGGGTACTGGGATCTGTTATGCGGGAACGTTGCGGACGTGGTGGTGCACTTTCAGGAGTTGAAGATTCCGCCGCAGTTTATTGGCAAGAACTACGACCAGGATGGCGAGTATCGGTTGCAGTTTCAGGGGTGGATCAATCAGCTTTGGTTAGACAAGGATGCGCTGCTTGAGCAGATGCATCGCGAATACCCCGATAAACACTGACCTACTGTGGGAGCCAGCCTGCTGGCGATAGCGGGTTCACATTCAGCAGATTTATTGCCTGAATCACCGCAATCGCTAGCAGGCTAGCTCCCACAGTTGACCGAGTTGGGACACAAAAAAACCCGCCGATGATCACTCATCGGCGGGTTTTTCATGAGCAGCTAACGCTTAGATCGCGCCATGCTTGCGCAGCAGATCCAGCACTTGCTTGACGCTTTCTTCCAGCGACAGCGACTGGGTGTCGACCACGAGGTCGGCGTCCAGCGGCACGTCGTACGGGAAGGAATCGCCCGGAATGTTATCCCCGGCCGCTGCGTACAAGCCTTGCGGATCACGCTCGGCACAAACAGTCGGCGAGGCCTGGACGTAGACCGTCAGCAGACGCTCCTTGCCGATCAGGTCCTTGGCCTGCTCACGCCCTTCTGCACTCGGCGCAACAAACGCAGCGAGGGTCAGCAGACCAGCTTCGTTGAACTGACGCGCAACGTGCGCAGCACGACGCCAGTTCTCGGTACGCCCGGCGCGATCCTGTGGCAGACCTTTGTTCAGGTCGTGACGCAGGTTCTGGCCATCGAGCACAAACACCGCACGGCCCAGGTCGAACAACTTGCGTTCAACGGCGTAAGCCAGGGTGCTTTTGCCCGCGCCCGACAAACCGCTGAACAACACGGTGGCCGGCTGTTGGCCGAAACGCTGAGCGCGTTCTTCGGTAGCAACGTGCGCCAGTTTGCCGTGGTGCGTGCTGCTGCCATGCGCCAACGGCTGAGCGATGATCATGCCGGCGGCAACGGTGCCGTTGGTCAAACGGTCGATGACGATGAACGAACCGGTGGTGCGGTTGCTCGCGTAACCGTCCAGCGCGATGGCGGCGTCGAGGCTGATCTTGACGCGACCGATCTCGTTCAACTGCAACGCGCTGGCAGGACCTTCTTCCAGGGTGTTCACGTCAACGCGGTTGACGATGCTGGTGATCGAACCCGGCACGTACGTCGTGGCGCGCTTGATGTCGTATTTCTTGCCCGGCAGCATCGGTTCTTCGGCCATCCACACCAGCATGGCGTCGAAGGCGTCAGTCACTTGCGGCAGGTTGTCGGCGTGCACCAGCAAGTCGCCGCGAGAGATATCGATCTCGTCTTCCATGGTCAGCGTCACCGCTTGACCCGGACCGGCATGCTCCAGCTCACCTTCGAAGGTGACGATGGATTTCACGCGGCTGCTCTTGCCCGACGGCAGCACAACGACTTCATCGCCCTTGTGCACGATGCCGCTGGCCAGGGTGCCGGCGAAACCACGGAAGTTCAGGTTCGGACGGTTGACGTACTGCACCGGGAAACGCAGGTCGGTGTAGTTGCGGTCGCTGGCAATTTCGACGGTTTCGAGAATTTCCATCAGCGACTGGCCGGTGTACCACGGCGAGCGCTCGGACTTGTTCACCACGTTGTCGCCCTTCAGCGCCGACATCGGCACGAAGGCCATGGTGGTCGGCTTGAACGCGATGCCTTCGGCGAACTTCAGGTAATCGGCCTTGATTGACTCGAACACGCTTTCGTCGAAGCCATTGAGGTCCATCTTGTTGATGGCGACCACGATGTGCTTGATGCCCAGCAACGAGGCGATGAAGCTGTGGCGACGGGTCTGGGTCTGCACGCCGTAGCGGGCGTCGACCAGGATAATCGCCAGGTCACAGGTGGATGCACCGGTGGCCATGTTGCGGGTGTACTGCTCATGGCCAGGGGTGTCGGCGATGATGAATTTGCGCTTGGCGGTGGAGAAGTAGCGGTAAGCGACATCGATGGTGATGCCCTGCTCACGCTCGGCCTGCAGGCCGTCGACCAGCAACGCCAGGTCGATGTCTTCGCCGGTGGTGCCGACTTTTTTCGAGTCGCGGGTGATGGCTTCCAGGTGATCTTCGTAGATCATCTTGGAGTCGTGCAGCAGGCGCCCGATCAGGGTGCTCTTGCCGTCGTCGACGTTGCCACAGGTCAGAAAGCGCAGCATTTCCTTGCGTTCGTGCTGGCCCAGGTAGGCGAGGATGTCCTCGCTGATCAAATCAGATGCGTGCGACATGACAACCCCTTAGAAATAACCCTGACGTTTCTTTTCTTCCATCGAGCCTGCGCCATCGTGATCGATGACCCGGCCCTGGCGTTCGGAAGTTCGCGTCAGGAGCATTTCCTGAATGATGTCGGTCAGGCTGGTGGCCTCGGACTCGACCGCACCGGTCAGCGGGTAGTCACCCAGTGTACGGAAACGGACTTTCTTCTTGACGATGCGCGCCTTGTCTTCGTCGCTCAGGTGATTGAGCAGGCGTTCGTCGTCGATCATGATCCAGGTGCCATTCATCTCGATGACGTCGCGCTCGGCGGCGAAATACAGCGGCACAATCGGGATGCCTTCGAGGTAGATGTACTGCCAGATGTCCAGTTCGGTCCAGTTCGACAATGGGAAAACGCGGATCGATTCGCCCTTGTTGACGTTGCCGTTGTAGACGTTCCACAGCTCTGGACGCTGGTTTTTCGGGTCCCAGCGGTGCTTGGTGTCGCGAAAGGAATACACGCGTTCTTTGGCGCGGGACTTCTCTTCGTCGCGGCGAGCGCCACCGAAAGCGGCGTCGAAACCGTACTTGTCGAGCGCCTGTTTCAGGCCCTCGGTTTTCATGATGTCGGTATGCTTGGCGCTACCGTGGGTCAGCGGGTTGATGCCCTGGGCCACGCCATCGGGGTTCACGTGCACCAGCAGGTCCAGGCCGAGTTCTTCGACCATGCGGTCGCGGAATTCGTACATTTCCTTGAACTTCCACCGGGTGTCGACGTGCATCACCGGGAACGGCAATTTGCCCGGGAAGAATGCCTTGCGCGCAAGGTGCAGCATCACGGCGGAATCTTTACCGACGGAGTACAGCATCACCGGGTTATCGAACTCGGCGGCGACCTCGCGGATGATGTGGATGCTTTCGGCCTCCAGCTGTTTCAGATGCGTCAGTTTGTCGACCATGGCTACTCACGAAAACGATCTTATGGACGGCCAGCGGGCCGTGTTCGAGCGGGGAATCCTAGCACAGCGACCTCTTCTAATCAGGCCGCGAGCTAGATCGAAAGGGTATATGAATATACCCCCTCGTTTGGGCCTACCGCGCCCTGTAGGAGCGAGGCTTGCCCGCGAAGAACGATAACGCGGTAGACCTGACGCACCACGTCATCGTTCTTCGCGGGCAAGCCTCGCTCCTACGAAGACGTGTTGAAATCAAATCGGATTCGGGCAATCGATGAAGATGTGCTCCAGCGCAAACCGTCGCGCCAGATAATCCCCCAGCGCCTGCACACCATAACGCTCGGTGGCGTGGTGACCGGCGGCGATGAAGCTGATGTCGTTTTCCCGGGCGCTGTGGAAGGTTTGCTCGGACGCCTCGCCGCTGAGGTACAGATCGACGCCCGCCAAGACCGCCTGATCGATATACCCCTGACCGCCACCAGTGCACCAGCCGACCCGACGAATCATCTCGCTGCCTTCAATCAGCAGCGGCTCGCGGCCCATGACTTCCTGCACGCGGCGAGCGAAATCACGCGGCGTCACCGGTTCGTTCAACGAGCCGACCAGACCGACAAGCTTCAGGTTATCCGGGTCCAGCGGCCCTTCGACGGTGATGTCCAACTGACGGGCGAGCTGCACGTTGTTACCGACTTCCGGGTGCAGGTCCAGCGGCAAGTGATAGGACAGCAGGCTGATGTCGTGCTTGAGCAGGGTTTTCAGCCGACGCTGCTTCATGCCGGTGATGCACGGGTTCTCGCCCTTCCAGAAGTAACCGTGATGCACCAGCACCAGATCGGCCTGCGCTTCGACGGCGGCATCCAGCAACGCCTGACTGGCCGTGACGCCACTGACGATGCGCATCACCTGCGGCCGGCCTTCGACCTGTAACCCGTTGGGGCAATAATCGGCAATCTTTGCACTGTTCAGATAACGGTCGGCTTCTTCGACCAGGGTGCTCAGGGCGACGGCCATAAAAGACTCCTAAATATCCCGTTCAGAGGCGCGCGCGGCCTCGTATAATGCGCGACATTATGGGCGGTCTCTAACCGCCTGCAACCTCTCAGGACGTGCTTAATGCTCAAGGCGCTGCGTTTTTCCGGCTGGCCGCTGTTGGCCGGCGTGCTTATCGCTCTATTGATCATCCAGCGTTACCCGCAGTGGGTCGGGCTTCCAAGCCTCGACGTCAACCTGCAACAAGCCCCGCAAACCACCACCATGCAACAGGGGCCGGTGTCCTATGCCGACGCCGTCACCACCGCTGCGCCGTCGGTGGTGAACCTGTACACCACCAAAGTCATCAACAAGCCGAACCATCCGCTGTTCGAAGACCCGCAGTTCCGCCGCTTCTTCGGCGACAACGCGCCCAAGCAGAAACGCATGGAATCGAGCCTCGGCTCCGGCGTGATCATGAGCCCGGAAGGCTACCTGCTGACCAACAACCACGTGACCAGCGGCGCCGACCAGATTGTCGTCGCGCTGAAGGACGGGCGTGAAACCCTGGCCCGCGTCATCGGCAGCGACCCGGAAACCGACCTCGCGGTCCTGAAGATCGATCTGAAAAACCTGCCGTCGATCACCGTCGGCCGCTCCGACAACATCCGCATCGGCGACGTCGCACTGGCCATCGGCAACCCGTTCGGCGTCGGCCAGACCGTGACCATGGGCATCATCAGCGCCACCGGCCGCAACCAGCTGGGCCTGAACAACTACGAAGATTTCATCCAGACCGACGCCGCGATCAACCCCGGCAACTCCGGCGGTGCGCTGGTGGATGCCAATGGCAACCTGACCGGGATCAACACGGCGATCTTCTCCAAGTCCGGCGGTTCGCAAGGCATCGGTTTCGCGATTCCGGTCAAACTGGCGATGGAAGTGATGAAGTCGATCATCGAACACGGCCAGGTGATTCGCGGCTGGCTCGGTATCGAAGTGCAGCCGTTGAGCCAGGAACTGGCGGAGTCGTATGGTCTGTCGGGACGTCCGGGCATTGTGGTCGCGGGGATTTTCCGTGACGGTCCGGCGCAGAAGGCCGGCCTGCAATTGGGTGACGTGATTCTCACCATCGACGGCGAACCGGCCGGTGATGGTCGCCGTTCGATGAACCAGGTCGCACGGATCAAACCGACTGACAAAGTCACGGTTCAAGTGATGCGCAACGGCAAGGAACTGAAGCTCACCGCTGAAATCGGCTTGCGCCCGCCACCGGCGCCGGTCAAAGAGAAAGAAGAACAGTAAACCGCAACACAAAACCACTGTGGGAGCGAGCCTGCTCGCGATGAGGCCATAACTTTCAACATCATCGTTGACTGTTAAACCGCTATCGCCGGCAAGCCGGTCTCGCTCCCACAGGATTGGTGGATGTTTTAGAGGTCGCCGAGGCCGTCGATCAGTGCCTGATTCTGTTCAGGCGTGCCAATCGAAATCCGCAGGAACTGCGCAATGCGTTCCTGCTTGAAGTGCCGGACGATCACGCCTTGCTCGCGCAACTTCGCTGCCAGCCCCGCCGCATCGTGCTGCGGATGCCGGGCGAAGATGAAGTTCGCCGCTGACGGCAGCACTTCAAAGCCCTTGGCTTGCAGTTGCGCAACGACCTTCTCGCGATTCTCGATCACCAACCCGCAGGTCTTGTCGAAGTACTCGCGGTCTTCGAACGCGGCGGCTGCGCCGACGTTCGCCAGGCGATCCAGCGGATAAGAGTTGAAGCTGTTCTTGATCCGCTCCAGCGCCTCGATCAGGTCCGGATGCCCCACCGCCAGACCGACCCGCAGGCCGGCCAGGGAACGGGATTTGGACAAGGTCTGAGTCACCAGCAAATTCGGATAACGGTCCACCAGACTGATCGCCGTCTCGCCACCGAAGTCGATGTAAGCCTCATCCACCACGACCACCGAATCCGGGCTGGCCTTGAGGATTTGCTCAACCGCGTCCAGCGCCAACAGGCAACCGGTCGGGGCGTTCGGGTTCGGGAAGATGATCCCGCCGTTCGGTTTGGCGTAATCCGCCGGGTTGATCTGGAACTGTTCGTCCAACGGTACCGCGTCGAACGTGATGCCGTACAACCCGCAGTAGACCGGGTAGAAGCTGTAGCTGATGTCCGGGAACAGCACCGGCTGATCGTGTTGCAGCAAACCGTGAAAGATGTGCGCCAGGACTTCATCGGAACCGTTGCCGAGGAACACCTGATTGCTTTGCACGCCGTAGTAATGGGCGACAGCGTTCTTCAACAGGTCGCTGTTCGGGTCCGGGTACAAACGCAGGTTGTCATTGAGCTCGGTCTGCATCGCCGCCAGGGCTTTTGGCGATGGGCCGTACGGGTTTTCGTTGGTGTTGAGCTTCACCAGTTTCGCCAGTTTCGGCTGCTCGCCCGGCACGTAAGGCACCAGGTTCTTGACGAACGGGCTCCAGAATTTACTCATCTCAGTTCCCCTGCTTGTCGTCGATGATGCGGTATTCGGCGCTGCGGGCGTGGGCGGTCAGCGACTCGCCACGGGCCAGCACGGAAGCGGTCTTGCCCAGTTCCGACGCACCCTGCTCGGAGCAGAAGATGATCGACGAGCGTTTCTGGAAGTCGTACACGCCCAGCGGCGAGGAGAACCGTGCGGTGCCGGAAGTCGGCAGCACGTGGTTCGGGCCGGCGCAGTAGTCGCCCAAGGCTTCGGAGGTGTGACGGCCCATGAAGATTGCGCCGGCGTGACGGATCTGCGGCAACCACGCTTGTGGATCGGCGACCGACAACTCCAGGTGCTCCGGTGCGATGCGGTTAGCCACTTCGATGGCTTGTTCCATATCGCGAACCTGGATCAGCGCCCCACGGCCATTGATCGAGGTTTCGATGATCTCGGCGCGTTCCATGGTCGGCAGCAGTTTGGCGATGCTGGCGGCGACCTTGTCGAGGAACCCGGCGTCCGGGCTGACCAGAATCGCCTGGGCGTCTTCGTCGTGCTCGGCCTGGGAGAACAAGTCCATGGCGATCCAGTCCGGATCGGTCTGGCCGTCGCACACAACGAGGATTTCCGACGGGCCGGCGATCATGTCAATGCCGACCTGGCCGAACACGTGACGCTTGGCGGTGGCGACATAGATATTGCCCGGGCCGACCACCTTGTCGACCTTCGGCACGCTTTCGGTGCCATAAGCCAACGCGGCAACGGCTTGCGCGCCGCCAATGGTGAAGACACGGTCGACACCCGCGATGCACGCTGCGGCCAATACCAGCTCGTTGATTTCACCACGTGGGGTCGGCACCACCATGACCACTTCGGTCACGCCCGCCACTTTGGCCGGGATCGCATTCATCAGTACGGACGACGGGTACGACGCTTTGCCGCCCGGGACATAAAGACCGGCGCGATCCAGCGGCGTGACCTTCTGGCCCAGCACGGTGCCATCGGCCTCGGTGTAGCTCCAGGAATCCTGTTTCTGCTTTTCGTGGTAGCTGCGCACGCGGGCCGCGGCTTTTTCCAGCGCTTCACGCTGCGGCACGGTGATGCGGGTCAGCGCCAGTTCCAGGCGCTCGCGCGGCAGGATCAGGTCGGCCATCGAGGCGACTTCCAGGCCGTCGAACTTCTGGGTGAATTCCACCAGCGCCGCATCGCCACGCTCGCGCACGGCCTTGATGATGTCCAGCACCCGCTGATTGACCGAGTCGTCAGACACACTTTCCCAGCTCAGCAGATGATCCAGATGATGTGCGAAATCCGGGTCAGCAGCGTTGAGTCGGCGAATTGCAGTCGGTGCGGTCATAGCGAGAGCCTCATAGGAATGGCAAAAACTCAGGCGCCCTAACTTAGCAGTCGTTTCCGCTTGGGCACCTGAGATTCTGGCTATGAGGCGGATAGACGGGCGCGACTCAAGGTCGCGCAGGTGAATCAGCCGCGGTGTCGAGACTCCACTGCCTTGCGCAGGGTGTCGATCAACGCCTGGATACGGGCGTGCTGCATTTTCATCGAAGCTTTGTTGACGATCAGCCGGGAACTGATGTCGGCAATGAAATCCTGGGGTTCCAGGCCATTGGCGCGCAGGGTGTTGCCGGTGTCGACCACGTCGATGATCTTGTCCGCCAGACCGATCAGCGGCGCCAGCTCCATCGAGCCGTACAGCTTGATGATGTCGACCTGACGACCCTGTTCGGCGTAGTAACGCTTGGCAACGTTGACGAACTTGGTCGCCACCCGCAAACGGCCCTTGGGCTCGACGTCGCCGACACGGCCAGCGGTCATCAGCTTGCAGAGGGCAATGCGCAAGTCCAGTGGCTCGTAGAGGCCCTGGCCGCCGTATTCCATCAACACATCTTTACCGGCGACGCCCAGGTCAGCGGCACCATGCTCGACATAGGTCGGCACATCGGTGGCGCGCACGATCAGCAGGCGTACATCTTCCTGGGTCGTGGGGATGATCAGCTTGCGGCTCTTGTCCGGATTCTCGGTCGGCACGATGCCCGCTTCAGCCAGAAGCGGCAGGGTGTCGTCAAGGATGCGGCCCTTGGACAGTGCGATGGTCAACATGGGAAACGTCAGTCCTTATCAAGGTACGTGCCCGGTCACAAACGGCGCCGGACACACATCGTGGGTGAAGTACCCTCGACTTGAAACGAATTCAACGGGCACATCCTTATGCCCATGCAGCAAAAAACTAGCCCGGTACGCGGCGGATCTTGGCGCCGAGCATCTGCAGTTTCTCTTCGATGCACTCGTAACCACGGTCGATGTGGTAGATGCGGTCGATCAGGGTGTCGCCTTCAGCGATCAGCGCCGAGATCACCAGGCTGGCCGAAGCACGCAGGTCGGTGGCCATGACTGGCGCGCCTTTCAGCTTCTCGGTACCGGTGACAATGGCGGTGTTGCCTTCGACCTGGATCTTGGCGCCCATGCGGTGCAGTTCGTAAACGTGCATGAAGCGGTTTTCGAAGATCGTCTCGATCACGGCACCGGTGCCTTCGGCAATGGCGTTGAGCGAGATGAACTGCGCCTGCATGTCGGTCGGGAACGCCGGGTATGGAGCGGTGCGCACGTTGACGGCTTTTGGCCGCTTGCCGTGCATGTTCAGCTCGATCCAGTCTTCGCCGCAGGTGATTTCGGCACCCGACTCACGGAGTTTTTCCAGGACGGCTTCGAGGATGGTCGGATCGGTGTCCTTGACCTTCACACGACCACCGGTCACGGCGGCGGCAACCAGGTAGGTACCGGTTTCGATACGGTCCGGCATCACTTTGTAAGTGGTGGTGTGCAGACGCTCGACGCCATCGATGGTGATGGTGTCGGTGCCGGCGCCAGAGATCTTGGCGCCCATGGCGATCAGGAAGTTCGCCAGGTCGACCACTTCAGGCTCGCGCGCGGCGTTGGCCAGCACGCTGCGGCCCTTGGCCAGGGCAGCGGCCATCATGATGTTTTCGGTACCGGTCACACTGACGGTGTCGAAGAAGAAGTGCGCGCCACGCAGGCCGCCTTCAGGCGCCTTGGCCTTGATGTAGCCGCCTTCGACGTCGATGACCGCGCCCATGGCTTCAAGACCACGGATGTGCAGGTCCACCGGACGCGAACCGATGGCGCAACCGCCAGGCAGTGCGACTTCGGCTTCACCGAAACGGGCAACCATCGGGCCCAGTACCAGGATCGACGCACGCATGGTTTTAACCAGTTCGTACGGAGCGATCAGGGTCTTGATGGTGCGCGGGTCGATTTCGACGCTGAGTTTCTCGTCGATCACCGGCTCGATGCCCATGCGACCGAACAGCTCGATCATGGTGGTGATGTCGTGCAGGTGCGGCAGGTTGGCAACGGTAACCGGGCCATCGCACAGCAAAGTTGCAGCCAGGATCGGCAGGGCAGAGTTCTTTGCCCCGGAAATGCGGATCTCGCCATCAAGACGAGCGCCACCGGTAATAATCAATTTATCCATAAGAATCTCGACGCCCTTGGGCTCAGGTGCGCTCGGCCCAGGCCGCGCTGCTGAAAAATTTCATAGTGACCGCATGGATGCTGCCATCGGTGATCCATGGGTTCAAATGGGCATAGACCTGCTGCTGACGCTTCACCGGGCTCAACGCCGCCAGTTCATCGCTAATCACATTCAGCTGAAAGTTGCAGCCTTCGCCTTCAACTTCCACCTGCGTGTTTGGCAGCTTTCCTTCAAGGAAGCTCTTCACTTCTACGGCCTGCATGCTCAACCTCAATCGGCGCCCTGTGCGCGCGGGTCGGACATCATACAAAAAAGCCCCGCGCCTGCGAACCCCGCGAAGCAGGACTCTGACGGGGGGCTTCTCTGTCGATGCGGTTAGGGATGCGCCAACAGCTCGGTCATTTCGCTGACCTGAGCGATTTCGCGCATGTCTTCGGGCATCGCGCGGATGCTCAGCGTCTTGCCGGCCTCGTGCGCATCCCGCATGAAACACAGCAGCAACGACAAGCCGACGCTGCTGGATTTCAACACCGCCGAACAGTCCACCACCAGTGCGGGGGCCTTGCTGGCCTTGATCAGCGCCTGGCCCTGCTTGCGCAGGCCCGGGCCAGTGAGGTAGTCCAGCATGCCGCTGAGCATCAGCTCACCGGATTCGTTCATGCGAATGGCCGATACACTCATTGGGTCTGCTGCTCGGTGGATTGCTTCTGGCTGGCTTCCTTGGCCTTGGCGACTTCACCGGCCCAACCATTGATGGTCTTGTCCAGGTCGTTGCCATTGCGCTGCATCGCATCGGCGAATTGGTCGCGGAACAGCTTGCCGATATTGATGCCGTTGATGATCACGTTACGCAGCTTCCACTCGCCGTTGATCTTCTCGAGCGTGTAAGACACAGGATAGATCGCGCCGTTGCTGCCTTTGACCGTCATGCCAACGCTGGTGCGGTCTCCCGACTCATCCTTGGCAGGGTCGACGACGATGCCCTGGTTGTTGTACTCGAGCAAGGCGTTGCCATAGAACTGGAACAGGCCTTTCTTGAAGTTTTCTTCAAAGGTCTTCATTTGCGCCGGCGTGGCCTTGCGCGAATATTTGACCGTCATGATGCTCTTGGAGATGCCCTCGGCATCCACCACAGGCCCGACGATGGTGTTCAGCGCCGTGTAAAAGTCCTGCGGGTCCTGCTTGTACTTCTCTTTGTTGGCCGACAGATCCGCCAGCAACCGGGTCGTGGTGTCTTGTACCAGTTCGTGCGCGGAAGGCGCCGCCACGGCGTTAGCCATCAACGGCAGGGCCGCGAGTAATACCAACAGGCCACGTCGCAAGGTAGAGATCATTCAAAAGCTCCTCATTTGGCGTCTTTGCTAACGGTATTGAGCAGGAATTTACCGATCAGGTCCTCGAGCACCAGCGACGACTGGGTGTCATGGATGGTTCCACCATCCTTGAGCAGGGCTTCTTCGCCGCCCACGCTGATACCGATGTACTTCTCGCCCAACAGGCCAGCAGTCAGGATAGATGCAGTGGAGTCATTCGGCAGGTTATCTACGCGCTTTTCCAGCTGCATCGTCACTCGACCGGTGAAACTGTCGCGGTCCAGATCGATCGCCGTGACCTTGCCGATGGTCACACCGGCCATGGTCACTTTAGCTCTGACCGTCAAACCGGCGATATTGTCGAAATACGCATAAAGTTTATATGTATCGTTGGTTGCGCTCGGGGACAGGCCACTCACCCGCAACGCCAGCAACAGCAAAGCCAGGATGCCAGCCAGCAAGAAAAGGCCGACACCGATTTCCAGGGTGCGGTTTTGCATCAGAAATCTCCAAACATCAAGGCGGTCAGAATAAAGTCCAGGCCGAGTACCGCCAACGAGGCGTACACAACGGTCTTGGTAGTGGCACGACTGATCCCCTCGGATGTGGGCTCGCAGTCATAGCCTTGGAATACGGCGATCCAGGTCACGACAAAAGCGAAGACAATGCTTTTGATGATGCCGTTCAGCACATCGTCGGCAAAGGTCACGCTGTTTTGCATGTTCGACCAGTAGGAACCTTCATAGACACCCAGCCAGTCGACGGCCACCCACGAACCGCCCCAGATACCCACCACGCTGAAAATCATCGCCAGCACCGGCAGGGAAATGAAGCCGGCCCACAGGCGCGGGGCAATGATGTACTTGAGCGGGTCGACACCAATCATTTCCAGACTGGACAACTGCTCGGTGGACTTCATGTTGCCGATTTCAGCCGTCAGGGCCGAACCGGCGCGCCCGGCGAACAACAACGCCGTGACCACGGGGCCCAGTTCACGCAGCAACGTCAGCGCAACCATCTGCCCGACCGCCTGCTCCGAACCATAGCTGGACAGGATGTTGAACCCCTGCAGCGCCAGCACCATGCCGATGAACACCCCGGAGACCACGATGATCACCAGGGACATCACGCCCACCGAATGCAATTGCTTGATCAGCAGCCCGAACCCGCCGCCGATACCGCCACGGCCGAGCAAGGCATGAAACAGGAAGATCGTCGAACGACCGAACACCGCCAGCACATCGATGCCGGAGTGGCCGAACCGGCGCACGCGCTCCAATAGTGAAATCTTGCGCATCAACGCTTCCCCAGAAGATCTGCGCGGTAATCCGTCGCTGGAAAGTGGTACGCCACCGGGCCGTCGGGTTCGCCGGTCATGAATTGGCGAATTCGCGGCTCCTGCGAGTTCATCAGCTCCTCGGGCGTGCCCTGCCCCAACACCTGGCCTTCGCCGACCACATAGATGTAGTCGGCGATGCTCGCTGTCTCGGCCAGATCGTGGGAGACCACGATGCTGGTGATGCCCAGCGCGTCGTTGAGCAGGCGGATCAGGCGCACCAGGACGCCCATGGCGATCGGGTCCTGACCGACGAAGGGTTCGTCATACATGAGAATCTGCGGATCGAGAGCAATTGCCCGGGCCAGCGCCACACGACGCTTCATGCCGCCGGACAGCTCCTCGGGCATCAGGTCGATGGCACCACGCAGGCCCACGGCCTGTAACTTGAGCAGGACGATGTCCCGGATCATTTCTTCCGGAAGCTCGGTATGAACGCGAAGCGGAAAGGCGACGTTCTCGAACACATCGAGATCGGTAAACAGTGCGCCGCTCTGGAACAGCACACCCATGTGCTTGCGCGCGTCGAACAAATCGCTGCGCGACAGCTTCGGCAGGTTTTGACCGTTGACCCAGACTTCGCCCTTGGTGGGACGCAGCTGTGCGCCCATCAAACGCAGCAATGTGGTCTTGCCACACCCGGAAGGCCCCATGATGCCGGTGACCTTGCCGCGTGGAATACGGATATCGACGTTATTGAAAATGCTGCGCGAACCGCGCTTGAAGGTCAGTCCCTTCAGCTCGACCGCGTAGGCGTTATCGGCACTCATCTAAACTCCTTGCGATGCAGCCTCTCACTCGGACGCCTGACTTTCTGACGAAAGCACATACCTCCCGGGCAGGCCGAACTGGCGGCGAACTATATCACTGCAAAGGCCAAGCGCCCAAGCGCCAAGCCGGGCCATGTTCAGCAACATGACAGGCAAAAAGCTTTCACTCGGAGGGTTTCGGTAACAGGGAATGACAAAGCGCGACGAACTTGCGTGAGGGTTTCGATCATTACCGCTATAATCGCCGCCTTTTCATCAGGCTATACGATTTCTGACATGAGCCAATCCAGCGACCTGATTCAATCAGCACAACGCACCATCCGCCTCGAACTGGAAGCCGTAGAAGGCTTGCTGCCCCACATCGACGCAGATTTCGTACGCGCTTGCGAGATGATTCTGGCCAGCAAAGGCCGCGTAGTCGTGGTCGGCATGGGCAAATCAGGGCACATCGGCAACAAGATCGCGGCCACCCTGGCCAGCACCGGCACCACGGCGTTTTTCGTGCACCCGGCCGAAGCCAGTCACGGCGACATGGGCATGATCACCCGCGACGACATCATCCTGGCCCTGTCGAACTCCGGCTCCACCAACGAAATCGTGACCCTGCTGCCGCTGATCAAGCGCCTGGGCATCAAACTGATCAGCGTGACCGGCAACCCCGACTCACCGCTGGCCAAGGCCGCCGAGGTCAACCTCAACGTACACGTCGAGCACGAAGCCTGCCCGCTGAACCTGGCGCCGACATCGTCGACCACCGCAGCGCTGGTCATGGGCGACGCCCTGGCCGTTGCGCTGCTGGAAGCCCGCGGCTTTACTGCTGAAGACTTCGCCTTTTCCCACCCGGGTGGCGCGCTGGGCCGACGCCTGCTGTTGAAAGTGGAAAACGTCATGCACGCCGGGCAGGAGCTGCCGCAAGTCCAGCGCGGCACCTTGCTCAAGGACGCGCTGATGGAAATGACCCGCAAGGGTCTGGGCATGACCGTGATCCTGGAAGCCGACGGCAAACTCGCCGGGATCTTCACCGACGGCGATTTGCGCCGCACCCTGGATCGCAGCATCGACATCCACAGCGCGACGATCGACCAGGTCATGACCGCTCACGGCAAGACCGCCCGCGCCGAGATGCTCGCGGCCGAGGCCCTGAAAATCATGGAAGACCATAAAATCAACGCGCTGGTCGTGGTCGATAGCGAAGACCGCCCGGTCGGCGCCTTGAACATGCACGATTTGCTGCGCGCGGGAGTAATGTAATGAGCACGGACCTGCTGCAACGCGGCAAACAGATCAAACTGGCGGTATTCGACGTTGACGGCGTCCTGACTGACGGACGCCTGTACTTCCTTGAAGACGGCAGCGAATTCAAGACATTCAATACGCTCGACGGCCAGGGCATCAAGATGTTGATGGCAGCGGGCGTGCAGACGGCTATCATCAGCGGCCGCAAGACCCCGGTGGTCGAGCGACGGGCGAAGAACCTCGGTATTCCCCACCTTTATCAGGGCCGTGAAGATAAACTGGTGGTGCTTGACGAGCTTCTCGCACAGCTCAATCTAAGCTATGAACAAGTCGCCTACCTCGGCGACGACCTGCCAGACCTGCCGGTGATCCGCCGCGTCGGCCTGGGCATGGCGGTGGCCAATGCCGCCAGCTTCGTGCGTGAACACGCCCACGGCATCACCCAGGCCCGTGGTGGCGAGGGTGCCGCTCGCGAATTCTGCGAATTGATCCTGCGCGCCCAGGGCCGCCTCGATGCGGCCAACGCCGCGTACCTGTGAGCCAACTATGCTGAGCAAGAAATTTCGCAACATCCTGATGTTCGGTTGCATCGCAGCGATATTTGCTGCGGTCGGCTACTGGAACATCAGCCCGGAGCGCTTCCTCGACAAGCCTGTGGCAACGGTCGACGAAAGCGAAATCGACTACTACGCGATCAACGCGCACAGCGTCCAGTTCCTGCCGGATGGCAAACTGCAATACGAAATGACGTCCGACAAGGTTGAACACCTGAAGGCGACCGAAGTGACGCTGCTGACCAACCCGGACCTGAACCTGTTCCGCGGCACCCAGTTCCCTTGGCACGTCCAGAGCGAACACGGCGAGGTCAACCCGGACGGCACCCAGGTCGAACTGATCGACTCGGTGCGCATCACGCGTTTCGACGAGAAAAACCGCAAGACCCTGATTACCACCACCCGTATGACCGTGTTCCCGCAACAGCAATATGCGCAGACCGAGCAACCCGTTAGAATCGACGGCGCTGGCGGTGTATCGACTGGCAAGGGAATGAAAGCGTATTTGAAAGAAAGCAGGATACACCTGCTATCGAACGTAAGAGGACAGTATGAGGCTCGTTAAAACTCTCCCTATTTTGCTCGGCCTGAGCGCAGCACTGGGAAGCGTGAGCGCCTGGGCTCTGCCGAACGATCAACAGCAGCCGATCCGCATCCAGGCCGACGACGCCCAACTGGACGACAAGAACGGTATTGCCACCTATAAAGGTGACGTGATCATCACCCAAGGTTCGATGATCGTTAAAGGCAATACTGTGACCATGACCCGCACCCCTGCGGGCGACATCGACGTGGTGACTTCGGTGGGCAACCTTGCCTATTTCGAACAACTGCAAACGGCGGGCGACACCAAGCCGGTTCAGGGCTGGGGCGTCACCATCCAGTACCACGCCTCGCAAGATCGCGTCGTGCTGATCGATCGCGCCAAAGTTGTCGATAAGGACGGTAACGTCACCCAAGGCGAGAAAATCGTCTACGACACCAACAAAAAGCTTGCCAGCGCAGGCCGTGCCACGGGCACCAACGTGACCGAGTCGCGTCCGCGTATCGACATGGTTATCCAGCCGAAAAAGAAAACCGACGAGCAAAAGGCCCCGTAATGGCAACTCTGAAAGCTCAGCATTTGGCCAAGAGCTACAAGAGCCGTCAGGTCGTGCGCGACGTCAGCCTGTCTATCGACAGCGGTCAGATCGTCGGCCTGCTTGGCCCTAACGGCGCCGGTAAAACCACCTGTTTCTACATGATTGTCGGCCTGGTTCAGGCGGATCAGGGTCGCGTACTGATCGATGATCTGGACGTCAGCCACCAGCCGATGCACGGTCGTGCAAAGGCCGGTATCGGCTATCTTCCGCAAGAAGCGTCGATCTTCCGCAAACTCTCGGTCGCCGACAACATCATGGCGATCCTCGAGACCCGCAAGGAACTCGACAAGGCCGATCGCCGCAAGGAACTGGAAAGCCTGCTGCAGGAATTCCACATCAGCCACATCCGCGACAGCCTCGGCATGAGCCTGTCCGGTGGCGAGCGCCGCCGCGTGGAAATCGCCCGGGCACTGGCCACCAACCCGAAATTCATCCTCCTCGACGAACCGTTCGCCGGCGTGGACCCGATTTCGGTGGGCGACATCAAACAGATCATCTACCACCTCAAGGCCAAGGGCATTGGCGTGCTGATCACCGACCACAACGTCCGTGAGACGCTGGATATCTGCGAAACCGCCTACATCGTCAACGATGGCCAACTGATCGCCGAAGGTGATTCGGCCACCATCCTGGCCAACGACCTCGTGAAAGAAGTCTATCTGGGCCATGAGTTCCGCCTGTAAGCACTAAGGTGTCTGGCTGGCTGCCCGAGCGCTTGTCTCGATAAAAAATCAATACTTTTTTATTGTTACAGCGCTCTAGGCAAACGCTACGGTTTCGGGCATATAATTTGCTTATGTTTGGCGCTTCGGCGCCCTGTAGTGGATGGCGCATGTGCGCCGGCGAATAAGGTGTTTAGCCCCTGCCATGAAACCATCGCTAGTCTTGAGAATGGGCCAGCAGCTGACGATGACACCGCAGCTGCAACAGGCCATCCGCCTGCTCCAATTGTCGACCCTGGACCTGCAACAGGAAATCCAGGAGGCCCTGGAGTCCAATCCGATGCTCGAACGCCAGGAAGAAGGCGACGACTTCGATAACGCCGACCCCTTGGCCGACAAAGCCGAACAGCAACCCAACGCCGACGTTTCAGAACCCTCCTATCAGGAAACCGCCCCGACGGTGGATAACCTCGAGGAAGGTGACTGGAACGAGCGCATTCCCAACGAACTGCCCGTCGACACCGCCTGGGAAGACGTCTACCAGACCAGCGCCAGCAGCCTGCCGAGCAACGATGACGACGAGTGGGATTTCACGACCCGTACATCCGCCGGTGAGAGCCTGCAAAGCCACCTGTTGTGGCAACTGAACCTGGCGCCGATGTCCGACACCGATCGCCTGATCGCCGTGACCCTGATCGATTGCATCAACAATCAGGGCTACCTGGACGAAACCCTTGAGGAAATCCTCGAAGCCTTCGATCCGGAACTCGACATCGAACTGGACGAGATCGAAGCCGTCCTGCATCGCATCCAGCAATTCGAACCCGCCGGCATCGGCGCCCGCAACCTGGGTGAATGCCTGCTGCTGCAATTGCGCCAACTCCCTGCCAAGACACCTTGGCTGGCCGAGGCCAAGCGCCTGGTCACCGATTACATCGACCTGCTCGGCAGCCGCGACTACAGCCAGCTGATGCGCCGCATGAAGCTCAAGGAAGATGAACTGCGCCAGGTGATCGAACTGGTTCAGAGCCTCAATCCGCGCCCTGGCTCGCAGATCGAATCCAGCGAAGCCGAGTACGTCGTCCCCGACGTGATCGTGCGCAAGGACAACGAGCGCTGGCTGGTCGAGCTGAACCAGGAATCGGTGCCACGGCTGCGGGTCAACGCCCAATACGCCGGTTTTGTGCGCCGCGCCGACACCAGTGCCGACAACACCTTCATGCGCAATCAGTTGCAAGAGGCCCGCTGGTTCATCAAGAGCCTGCAAAGCCGCAACGAAACCCTGATGAAAGTTGCCACCCAGATCGTCGAGCATCAGCGCGGTTTTCTGGAATACGGCGACGAAGCGATGAAACCGCTGGTGCTGCATGACATCGCCGAAGCGGTGGGCATGCACGAGTCGACGATTTCCCGCGTAACCACACAAAAATTCATGCATACCCCCCGGGGCATATATGAGCTGAAATACTTTTTCTCCAGTCACGTCAGCACCTCCGAAGGCGGTGAATGCTCGTCCACGGCGATCCGCGCGATCATCAAAAAACTGGTTGCCGCGGAAAATCAGAAAAAGCCGTTGAGTGACAGCAAGATCGCTGGTTTACTGGAGGCACAAGGCATTCAGGTGGCTCGCCGCACCGTCGCCAAGTACCGCGAATCCCTCGGGATCGCGCCTTCGAGCGAACGCAAGCGGTTGATGTAGAGCCACGCCACAGCGTTCCAGTGGTAGATCATCTGGTCTACCGCTTTATGCACTGGCAACGAAGGAGAAGCTGTATGCAAGTCAACATCAGTGGACACCAACTGGAAGTGACCGAACCTCTTCGCACCTACATCGGCGAAAAACTCGAACGGTTAGAGAGGCATTTCGACAAGATCACCAACGTGCAGGTCACGATGACGGTCGAAAAGCTGAAGCAGAAAATCGAAGCCACGCTGCATATTCCCGGCAATGAAGTGGTCGCCAACGCGGAACATACCGATATGTACGCGGCGATCGACGCATTGACCGACAAGCTGGATAAACAACTCAAAAAGCATAAGGAAAAGACCCAGAGCCTCCTCCAGGGCGCGACCGGTCGTTAACACTCCCAACCCATGATCCGACTTGAAAGCATCCTGACCCCCGGCCGTTCCCTCGTGAACGTGCCGGGCGGCAGCAAAAAGAAAGCCCTCGAGCAAATTGCCAACCTGATCGCCCGGGAAGTGCCGGATCTGGAGATGCAAGATGTCTTCGAGGCGTTGATTGCCCGTGAAAAACTCGGCTCGACCGGTTTTGGCAACGGCATCGCTATCCCTCACTGCCGGCTGAAAGGTTGCACCTCGCCCATCAGTGCCTTGATGCACCTGGACGCCCCCATCGATTTCGACGCCATCGACGGTGCTCCGGTTGACCTGCTGTTCGTCCTGCTGGTCCCCGAAGCCGCTACCGATGCGCACCTTGAATTGCTCCGCCAGATCGCCAGCATGCTCGATCGCAAGGAAGTCCGCGATCGCCTGCGTAGCGCCCCGAGCAATGAAGCCTTGTATCAGGTTGTCCTGGACGAGCAAAACGGGCACTAATCATGCGCTTGATCATCGTCAGTGGCCGTTCCGGCTCAGGTAAAAGCACCGCGCTCGATGTTCTCGAGGACAACGGCTATTACTGCATCGACAACCTGCCCGCCGGATTGTTGCCGGAACTGGCTGAACGCGCGCTGATCCACACCGAACTGGCGCAACCGCTGGTTGCCGTCTCTATTGATGCGCGCAACCTGCCGAGCCACCTGAGCCGGTTTCCGGAACTGCTCGAAGAAGTTCGCAGCCGGCATATCCAGTGCGACGTCCTGTACCTGGACGCCGACGAAGAAACCTTGCTGAAACGTTTTTCGGAAACTCGCCGTCGTCACCCGCTGAGCAGCGCCAATCGCTCGCTGGCCGAGGCGATCAACGACGAAACCAGCCTGCTCGGGCCGATTGCCGACCTCGCCGATCTCAAGGTCATCACCACCAACCTGAACCTGTATCAGCTGCGCGATACCATCAAGTTGCGCCTGCTGAACCAGCCGGAACCCGGTACTGCGTTTTTGGTGGAGTCGTTCGGATTCAAGCGCGGCATGCCGGTGGACGCCGACCTGGTGTTCGACGTGCGCTGCCTGCCGAACCCCTATTGGAAGCCCGAGCTACGCGATCAGTCCGGGCTTGATGAACCGGTTGCCACGTATCTGGCCGCCCAGCCGGACGTCGAAGAGATGTTCCAGGACATCTCCACGTACCTGCTCAAATGGCTGCCGCGCTTTGCCGCCAGCAACCGCGCTTATGTCACCATTGCCATCGGCTGCACCGGCGGGCATCACCGCTCCGTCTATCTGACCGAACGTCTGGGTCAGGCCCTGCAAAAAACCCTGAAGAACGTCCAGGTCCGCCACCGCGACCTCAGCTAAAGGATTCACATCGCGATGCCTGCTCTGGAAATCGAAATCATCAACAAGCTGGGTCTGCATGCCCGTGCTTCCGCCAAATTCGTTGGTGTCGCCGGCGAGTTCAAAGACTGCACGATCAGAGTCGGACGAACGCCGGAATCAACGGTCGACGGCAAAAGCATCATGGCAATGATGATGCTCGCTGCAGGCAAAGGCACCAAAATCTATATCAGCACCGAAGGCGAAGACGAGCAAAGAGCGCTGGATGCGCTGACAGACTTGATCAACCGTTACTTCGACGAAGGCGAATAACGCTCGCCTAGGCGAGCGCTGTATCCATCACCATCATCAAACAAAACCCGATCAGCAGCCCAAGGCTGGCCAGCTTGTCGTGACCATGGCGGCGCGACTCGGGGATGACTTCGTGCGTGACCACCAGCAACATGGCCCCGGCCGCGAGCGCCAGGCCCAATGGCAACAGCAGTTCGGCCAGGCTCACCAGCCAGGCGCACAACAGTGCGAAGACCGGCTCGACCAAGCCTGATGCTGCCCCGATCAGGAACGCCTTGACCCGCGACATCCCTGCCCCGGCCAACACCAACGCAATGACCAATCCTTCCGGCACATCCTGCAAGGCGATGCCCATGGCCAGGCTGTCGGCGTCGGGCATGCCGCCACCCGCCGAGACACCGACCGCCATGCCTTCGGGAATGTTATGGGCAATGATGGCAAACACGAACAACCAGATCCGTGGCGCAATGACCGGCCGCTCCAGCGTGCCGACGAGCATTTCCGGTGAGGCGCCGGAAACCTTTCGATCCACCAGATACAGCCCGAACGCGCCAAGCATGATGCCGAAACTGATCAGACCGCTGGCCGCCCAGGGTGTCAGCCCCAGGCTTTCAGCGGCGGCAATGCCCGGCACGATCAGCGAAAACGCCGTCGCCGCGAGCATCACCCCGGCACCGAAGCCGAGCAGCGTATCGCTGACCGCCTGGGGCATGCGTCGAATCACCAGCACCGGCACCGCGCCCAAGGCCGTGCCCAAGGCGCAAATGGCCCCGCCCTGCAACGCACGCAGCAGTTTCGGCTCAAGGTCCAGCCACGCGAGCCCATGCGCAACCAACAGGCTCATGCCCGCCAGTAGTAACAGCGACCCAAACGCGTAACGAAACATTCGTCCACTTCCGATCGCCAGTGTTTCAGTGCCCATAGCCCGCCCAGGATTGTTTTTATAGAAGACTTAAACCAGTGCAGCCTGATAGCGCGCAGCGACTTCGGGCCAATTGATCACGTTGTAAAAAGCGTTGATGTATTCCGGCCGGCGGTTTTGATACTGCAGGTAATAGGCATGCTCCCAGACATCCAGCCCCAGAATCGGCGTATTGCCGTTCATCAAGGGACTGTCCTGGTTGCCGCTGCTTTCAACGACCAGAGTCTTTTGCGGCGTCACACTCAGCCAGGCCCAGCCACTGCCGAAACGGGTCAGCGCGGCTTTGGTGAAGGCCTCCTTGAAACGGTCGAGGCCGCCCAACTGGTCTTCGATGGCCTTGGCCAACTCACCGTCCGGCTGACCGCCGCCGTTGGGCACCATCACTTCCCAGAACAGCGAGTGGTTGGCGTGACCGCCGCCCTGATTGATCACCGCCGCGCGGAGCTTTTCCGGCAGTTGCTGGACTGCTGCCACCAGCTTTTCCACCGGCCACTCGGCGAACTCGGTGCCTTCGACAGCCGCGTTGAGGTTGTTGATATAAGTCTGGTGATGCTTGGTGTAGTGGATTTCCATGGTCTGCGCATCGATGTGCGGTTCCAGGGCATCGTAGGCGTACGGCAAGGCAGGCAAGCTAAAAGCCATTTCAGTGGACTCCATGATGTAGAGGCGCAGGGGGCGACGCGGCATCGACGTGCAGCAAACGATGAGTGCGCGGGTATTCGCCATGCTCGCTGATGAAATTCAGCAGTTCGACGTAGGTTTTGCTGCTCTGACGCAGTGCGGCTTCACGCAATGCCGGCGCCAGTCGCGGGTCCTGCATGGTCTTCAACAAGCGCTGGTGGATGGCGCACAGGTATTCGGCGCTCTCCTCCGGCTGGTTCAGACGCAAATGCAGGTCCGCGAGGTTGTGATGGGAAATGACGCAGGCCGCCACCGCTTCGTCGGCATCCGCCCAGCGCTCGAACAACACCTGGGCCAGGGCCAATGCCTGCAAGTACGCCTCGCGGGCATCGACGTATTCGCCCAGCATGAAACAACGGTTTGCCCTTTCGATCGTGCGTTTCCAGTGCTCCATGGTGAGCCTCCTAAGCGGTTGCGGTGATTACACGCCGCCTGCGGTGAGCTTTTCCGGATTGAGCAACTCTTCCAGTTGGCTGCGCGACAGTTCGGTGTGCTCCAGAGCGACATCGATCACCGGCCGGCCCTGCTGATAAGCCTTCTTGGCGATCTCCGCAGCTTTTTGGTAACCAATGATCGGGTTGAGTGCCGTGACCAGTATCGGGTTGCGCGACAGCGCTTCCTTGAGCCTGGCTTCGTTGACCTTGAAACTGGCGATAGCCTTTTCACCCAAGAGGTAGCTGGAGTTGGCCAGCAATTCGATGCTGCTCAGCAGGTTCTGGGCGATGATCGGCAGCATCACGTTCAGCTCGAAATTGCCCGACTGACCGGCGATGGTGATCACCGTGTCATTGCCGATCACCTGGGCGGCGACCATCGCGGTGGCTTCCGGGATCACCGGGTTGACCTTGCCGGGCATGATCGACGAGCCCGGCTGCAAGGCTTCGAGTTCGATTTCACCGAGGCCGGCCAGCGGGCCGGAGTTCATCCAGCGCAGGTCGTTGGCGATTTTCATCAGCGAGACAGCGGTGGTTTTCAGCTGCCCGGAAACCGCAACGGCGGTGTCCTGAGAGCCGATCAGTGCAAACAGATCTGTGCCCGGCGTGAATTGCACCTGAGTCAACTTGCTCAACTGCTGGCTGAAAAGCCCGGCAAATTCAGGGTGCGCATTGATACCGGTGCCCACCGCCGTGCCACCCTGAGCCAGAGATTGCAGGCTCGGCAGCAGATCCTGCAGATGGCCGATGTTGGCTTTGAGCTGTTGCGCCCAACCGTTGAGCACCTGGCTCATGCGCACCGGCATCGCATCCATCAAGTGAGTGCGACCGGTTTTGACGTGGTGGTGAACCTCTTCAGCCTTTTGCTCGATCACCTGCACCAAGCGCACCAATGCCGGCAGCAATTGCTCATGCAATGCCAGCGCAGCGCTGACGTGGATGGTGGTCGGGATGATGTCGTTGCTGCTCTGCCCGCAGTTGACGTGATCGTTGGGGTTCACCGGCTCGCCAAGCAGTCGGCTCGCCAGCGTGGCAATCACTTCGTTGGCGTTCATGTTGGAACTGGTGCCGGAACCGGTCTGGAAGATATCCACCGGGAAGTGCTGCATGAAGTCGTCCTTGAGCAAACCCAACGCCGCTTCGACGATGGCATTGCCCTGGGATTCGCTGATCTGCTTGAGTTCGACGTTGGCGCGGGCGGCGGCGGCCTTGGCCAGGATCAGCGCACGGATGAACTGCACGGGCATCGGCTTGCCGCTGATCGGGAAGTTATTCACCGCACGCTGGGTCTGTGCGCCGTAGAGGGCGTCCACCGGGACCTGAAGCTCGCCCATGCTGTCGCGCTCAATACGTGTCTTGGTCATCAGAAAATCCTTGCACCAGTTCTATGAGAGGAATCGAAGGCTGCAACTCGCAGGTCGCCAGTTGCCAGGTGTAGCTTTGCCAGCGCTTGAGGCGGCACTTGCACAGAGAGAGGCGTTCGAGTTCGCGCAGCGGGCGCCACGCCTGGTCCAGGCAATAGGTTCGCCAGTGCCAGGGCAGCGCGACGTCTGCGGCGGTGTCGAGCAATAAACGGAAAGAGGTTTCAGCGATGGTCCAGGGTGAAGTCGCCGTGCAACACGCCAGATACCGGCCTTCGGCCAGGTAGTGGTCGATCAGGCGCGGCTCGTCAGGGTCCATCCCGCAACGGATCTGGCGACTCATCCAGCGCCAGCTTTCGAGGTAAGGCTGCTCGTGCAAGGCAGAACTCATGATCCGGGGCTCATTCAGTAATGAGATTTATTATTAGATGATAATGAGAACCAACACAAGCCCGAGCATGGTCCCTTGTAGGAGCCGGCTTGCTGGCGATTGCTATCTGGCATTCAACATCGATGTCGACTGATTGACCGCAATCGCCAGCAAGCCGGCTCCTACAGGTGTGTTATGCGGGCACAAAAAAAGGCGCGCCACCCATTGGGTGACGCGCCTTTTGTGTAGCGGTCGCGGGTTAGCTGCCTGCGACTGTCATCCGCTCGATCAGCACCGAACCCGTGCGAATGTTGCTGCGCAATTCCAGGTCGTTACCCACCGCAATGATCTGCTTGAACATGTCGCGCATGTTGCCGGCGATGGTCACTTCCTGGACGGCGAACTGGATTTCGCCATTCTCGACCCAGTAACCCGCCGCGCCACGGGAGTAATCGCCCGTGACCATGTTCAGGCCCTGGCCCATCAGCTCGGTGACCAGCAAGCCACGGCCCATGCGGCGCAGCAACGCCGCCTGATCTTCATCGCCATGGGTGACGAACAGGTTGTGCACGCCACCGGCGTTGGCCGTGCTCGGCATGCCGAGTTTGCGACCGGAATAGGTGCCGAGGATGTAGGACACCAACTCGCCTTTTTCGACGAACGGTTTGGCGTAGGTCGCCAGGCCATCGCCGTCAAACGCCGAACTGCCCATCGCGCGCATCAAATGCGGACGCTCATCGATGGTCAGCCATTCCGGGAACAGCTTCTGACCCAAGGTGCCTTCAAGGAACGACGATTTGCGATACAGACTGCCGCCGGAAATCGCCGAAAGGAAACTGCCGAACAAGCCACCGGCCAGCTCAGCGGAAAACAATACCGGCACTTCACAGGTCGGCACCGGACGTGCACCCAGTCGGCTCGCCGCCCGCTGCGCGGCACGCTGGCCGATGCTCGCCGGGTCGGCCAGCAAGTTGCCCTGGCGATTGACGTCGTACCAGTAATCACGCTGCATCTGGCCGTCGGCTTCGGCGATCATGACGCAGCTCAAGCTATGACGAGTCGATGCATAGCCGCCGATAAAACCGTGGCTGTTGCCGTAAACGCGGCAGCCCTGATGCGTGCTGAGGGTGGTGCCGTCGGCGTTCTTGATCCGGCTGTCGGTGGCAAATGCCGCAGCTTCACAGCTCAGGGCCATCTCGATGGCTTGTTCCGGTGTGATGTCCCACTGATGGAACAGGTCGAAATCCTGCAGATCCTTGGCCATCAGCGCGGCATCCGCCAGGCCGGCAGCTTCGTCTTCGGAGGTGTGCTTGGCGATGGCCAGCGCCGCAGCGACGGTTTCACGAATCGCTTCAGGACCGCTGGCCGACGTGCTGGCCGAGCCCTTGCGCTGCCCGACGTACAAGGTGATGCCAAAGCCCTGATCGCGGTTGAATTCGACGGTTTCGACCTCGCGCTGACGCACCGACGTGGACAGGCCCTGCTCCAGGGACACCGCCACTTCACAGGCACTGGCGCCCTGACGCTTGGCTTCAGCGATGATCTGCTCGACTTGTTCTTGCAGTGCCGGCAACGCTTGTGGGCCGACGCTTTCAACTGCACTCATGCTGTTCTCCACTCAAATTCTGCTTTCGGTAAAGGCCTTCGAGCGACCGGGCCGGACAAGCGGCCCCCGACTGGTTATCATGGCGGCGTTTCTTTGCGGACGGCCACCATGGTTGATTCTTACGACGACTCCCTCGATACGGGAGAAAAAAGCAAATCCCAGGTTAAACGCGAGCTGCATGCTCTGGTTGACCTCGGCGAACGCCTTACAACGCTCAAGCCTGACTTGCTGGCAAAACTCCCGTTGACCGACGCTCTGCGCCGGGCTCTGGGCGATGCGCCCAAGCACACCGCGAATATCGCGCGTAAACGGCACCTTATGTTCATCGGCAAACTGATGCGCGATCAGGACACTGACGCCATTCTGACTTTGCTCGATCAACTCGATGCCTCCACCCGGCAGTACAACGAACGTTTCCATGGCCTGGAACGCTGGCGCGATCGCTTGATCGCGGGCGACGATGCAGTCCTGGAGAAGTTCGTGCTCGACTACCCGGAGGCTGATCGTCAGCAGTTGCGCTCCCTGATCCGTCAGGCCCAGCACGAACTGGCGACCAACAAGCCACCGGCATCGAGCCGTAAAATCTTCAAGTACATCCGTGAGCTGGACGAGACTCAACGCGGTCTGCGTTGAATCTCTTCTCGGGTGAGCCGCCACGCGGCTCACCCGAAGCTCCATCCCTTACGATCCTGTACCACCCACAGTGATCGCATCGATTTTCAGCGTTGGCTGGCCGACACCCACCGGCACCGACTGCCCATCCTTGCCGCACGTGCCCACGCCGCTGTCCAGCGCCAGGTCATTACCGACCATCGACACCTTGCTCATCGCTTCAGGCCCGTTGCCGATCAACGTCGCGCCTTTGACCGGCGCCGTAATCTTGCCGTCTTCGATCAGGTACGCCTCGCTGGTGGAGAACACGAACTTGCCGCTGGTGATGTCCACCTGACCGCCGCCAAGGTTGGCGCAGTAGATGCCGCGCTTCACCGAGGCGATGATTTCCGCCGGATCGCTTTCGCCCGCCAGCATGTAGGTATTGGTCATGCGCGGCATTGGCAGGTGCGCGTAGGACTCACGGCGACCGTTGCCGGTGCGGGCGACGCCCATCAGGCGCGCGTTGAGCTTGTCCTGCATGTAGCCTTTGAGTACGCCGTTTTCGATCAGCGTGGTGCACTCGGTCGGGGTGCCTTCGTCGTCGACGCTCAACGAACCGCGACGACCGGCCAGCGTGCCGTCATCGACGATGGTGCAGAGCTTGGACGCAACCATCTCGCCCATACGGCCACTGTAAGCGGAGCTGCCCTTGCGGTTGAAATCGCCTTCCAGACCGTGACCGACCGCTTCGTGCAACAGCACACCGGACCAGCCCGAACCCAACACCACCGGCAACGTACCGGCCGGTGCCGGAATGGCTTCGAGGTTGACCAGCGCCTGACGCAACGCTTCACGGGCGTAGCCCATGGCGCGGTCGTCGCTGAGGAAATAACGGTAATCGGTACGTCCGCCGCCGCCATGGCCGCCGCGCTCGCGGCGACCGTTCTGCTCGACGATGACGCTGACGTTGAAGCGCACCAGCGGCCGCACATCCGCCGCCAGGCTGCCGTCGGTGGAGGCCACCAGAATGCGCTCCCAGACGCCGGCCATGCTCACGGTCACTTGCTGGATACGCGGGTCGAGAGCGCGGGTGGCGACGTCGATGCGTTTGAGCAGTTCGACTTTCTCGGCGCGGGTCATCACTTCCAGCGGGTTGTCCGGCCCGTACAACTGGGCGACGTCCTGGGTGGTGAAGGCCTGCACCGTGCCGTTCTGCCCGGCGCGGGAGATCGAGCGCGCAGCACGGGCCGCAGCGCCAAGGGCTTCGAGGGTAATGGCATTGCTGTAGGCAAAACCGGTTTTCTCACCCGATTGCGCGCGCACGCCAACGCCCTGGTCAAGGTTGAAACTACCTTCCTTGACGATGCCGTCTTCCAAGGCCCAGGACTCGGAAATCTGCCCCTGGAAATACAGGTCGGCGGCATCGATGCCCGGGCCGGCCAGATCGCCGAGCACACCTTGCAGGCTTTCGATGGTAACGCCGCCGGGCGCCAGGAGGTGTTCACTGACTGAGGACAACAACTCGCTCATATGCTTTACGCCTTAAATTCATCGTTCTGAGGCAGGTCGCCGGGCGCCCTGCGAGAAAAAGCGCCGGTGACTGGACACCGGCATCCGCGCCCGGATGGACGCCTGTTCGCTGCTATCGCGTTCGGCCAGCAGCACGGCCTCGCCTTGATCCTGTTGCGCCAGCACTCGACCCCACGGGTCGACAATTGCGGCATGCCCCCAGGTTTCTCGCGGCCCCGGATGCGTTCCACCCTGGGCAGCCGCGAGCACATAACACTGGGTCTCAATGGCCCGCGCGCGAATCAGTACATCCCAATGCGCCGCACCGGTCACCGCAGTAAAGGCCGACGGCGCGGTAATCAACTCCGCCCCGGCAGCGCGTAATTCGCTGTACAGCTCCGGGAAGCGCAGGTCGTAACAGACCGTCAGGCCGACTCGACCGACGGGCGTGTCCGCGACCACCACGCCACTGCCATAAGCATAGTCATCGGACTCACGATACCGCCCACGGTTGTCCGCCACGTCCACGTCGAACAAGTGCAGCTTGTCGTAGCGTGCCACCGTTTCGCCCTGATCATTGACCAGCAGCGAGCAGGCATGCACTTTCGCCGCTGGCTGATCCGCCGGCGGCAACGGCAATGTGCCGGCCACTATCCATAACTTGAGGTCGCGGGCGGTCTGTTTCAACCAGGGCAGGATCGGACCTTCGCCCAACGCCTCGGCGCGGCCGATGTCAGCGATGTCGCGTCGGCCCATGGCGGCGAAGTTTTCCGGCAGCACGGCAAGCTTTGCGCCCCCGACGGCCGCTTGTTCAAGCAGCCGAAGGGCCTGGGCCAGATTGGCCAGCACGTCGCTCTGGCTGACCATTTGAATCACCGCTACAGACATGGCCTTCCCTTTACCTAGTAATCAATAGATACCCCGTAGGAGCGAGGCTTGCCCGCGAAAGCGTCGTTCCTGACACACCTCGGTGGGTCGGTTCGCGGGCAAGTCGGGTCGCCGCATCGCTCGCTCCTACAGAGATTAGCGTCGGAGCATTAGAGCCTAGGGCCATGCTACTCCATAGGCTTGGGGAGTGGCTTTTCAAAAAGGTTTGTCGAAGGTGATTTTCGGCTCTTTCCACGGGCCTTTGACGGTGTATTTCACGCTGGCGAAACGTGCCACGCGGTCACCGATCAGCTTGTCGATCAGGAACAGCGCCCCACCGATGGCCGGTGCACCGACAATCAGCGCGGCAATCGGCAAGTTGTTGGTAACCGGCAAGGTCACCAGCAGTTTCGCATCGATCTGATCACCCACCAGGTCCAGCGTGCCATTGAGCTCGACATTGCTCGACGGACCGGTCAGCAGAATCGGCTCACGGGTCACGTAAACGCCGTTGGTCCCGACCAGCAAGCCTTTGACCCGGTCGTAACTCAAGCCTTTGCCAAACAGATCGGAGAAGTCCAGCCGCAAGCGCCGGCCGATGGAGTTGAAGTTGAGCAGGCCAAATACCCGCAACGCCTGAGCGCCACCCTCGACTTCAACGAACTGGCCTTTGTTCAGCGACGCATCAAGCGTCCCGGAGAAACGCTTGGTGGCCAGCCAGGCCGGTGAACCGGGCCAGCGACCGTCGACATCCATTTGAAACTCTTCGCTGGTGACACTGGGCGCAAAGCCCCAGCCTTTCAGCACATCCGCCAGATTCTTGCCGCTGACCCGACCCTTGTACCAACTGGTGGAAGCACCTGGCGCGCCTTCCCAGCCGCCGCTGCCCTGCAACAGAAGGCCCTTGAGGCCAAGATCCAGCGTATTGAGCGCGATGCCTTTGGCGGTCGGACGCACTTTCAGCGACCAGCCCCCTACCAGATCCTGCCCCTGGAACAGTTGATTGATGGTGATATCCAGCGCCGGGATCTTCGTCGGATCCACGGAGGCCAATGGATCCGGCGAATTTTCATCGGCCAAAACCGTTGGGTCCGGTGCCGGTAAACGCACGTATTGCAGATTGATCGCAATCGGTGCGGCTTTCGCATCGGGGATACCGGCGGTGCCCTTGACCTGTTGGCTGTCGAGTTGCAGGGCCCACGCACTCGGCTTGCGGTTCAACTGCACCGAGGCCTGATCAAGCGTGGTACCGACGCCGCTGAGCTTGCCGACCTTGAAATCCGCGCCGCTGAGCAACTGCTTGGCGCTGCCGCCCGGATCCTGGCCGGCATACTTGTCCACCAGATCCTTCCACGGGCCGACATCCAGCTCCGACAGCACGCCGCGCACCCGCAGGCCTTTGCCGCCTGGCAATACGGCATCGCCACCACCGAGGAACAGTTCACCGCGACCGTCGGCAAAACTGCCGGCCGGCGCTGCAAACGTGAAGCTGGCCAATTCGCCGTACTTGACCCAGTAACGCCGTTCCGGCCCTTGCAGGGTCATGCGGAATGTCGTGTCGCGCCCCACATCGGCCGCCATGCCGAACGGCGCCGGCAAATCGACGGCCACACCTTTGAGGCTGGAATTGACCATCAACTGGCTGTCTGCGCCATCCAGGTTCAGTTGCAACTGATACGGGATCAAACCAGAGACCGGCAACGGCTGCGTGACACTCAGCCAGTCAGTCAGCTTTTTGACCTCGACCTGGCCGGAAGCGGTGACGCGCGTCTTGATGTCGCCTGGACTGCCATCAGCGAAAATCTGTGCGGTGACGGGTTTGTCAAAGGCACGAGCGGTGATGTTCTGCCCACTCAAGCCTTTGGTGCTGTCGAAGCGGAAATCGCCCTTCAACTGAGTCAGTTCAAGGACTGGCTCGGCCAGTTTCAAGCGCGCCTTGGCGGTCTTGAAGTCGACGAGGATATTCGGCTGTTCGCCTTTGGCCAGCGGAATATCCAGTTTCAGCTTGCCCTTCAGCTCGCCCTCGCCTTCCCATCCGGCGAAGGTGGCGGCGGTGCCGATCGGCGCTTCCTGGAGAATTTTCAGGCCATCGCCCAACCCGCCAGCGAAAGCACCATCGAGCAACAGGTGAGGGTTTTGCCCGGCGGGCGCGTGGGGAATATTGACGTAAATATCGCTGACTTGTGTGTCGAGCAACTGACCTTTGCTGGCCAGAATCCGCACGCCACTGTCTTCGATGAACACGTCGCCAGTGACCTTGCTGACATGCGGCCAGCCCGGCTGGAACGCCAGCTCGGCATCGTGCACTTTGAAGAACAGGCTGATGCTGCGCGCGGTGTCGGCGGCGCCATGGTTCAGCGAGCCCTGATACTGGAAGAAGCCCTGGTCTACCGCGCCCTTGAGAATCGCCGTACGCAACCATTCGTCCAGCGCCGGGCTGAGCACTTCGGGCAGGTACTTGGCGGTGTACTTGCCATCGCCCTCCACCAGGCCGACCCGCAGGTCCATGTAGTCTTCCTGGGTGTGATCGAAATGCAGGCGGATCAGGAAGTCGCCGGCAATCTTGCCCTCTTCGCCCAGCACCTTCAGGTACGGCGCGATCAGGGTGAAACCTTCTTTGTCGAGCTTCCAGGTCAAACGGGCGTTGGCCTGAATGTATTGCCATGGCTTGGCGAAAATCGGGTCCAGGTGCAGGGAAAAATCCTTGCTGTCCATGCGCAGTTCGCCGTGCCCCAGATCACCGCTGATGCTACCGCTGACATTCCGCGCTGCCGGGGCGCCGTGATAGGCATCAAAGCCGACCCGGTCGAGGTTGGCGGCAAAACTGACCTTGCTGTCGTCGGTGGCGTTGGGCCGGATGTCGACCAGCACGTTACGCAAACCACCCGTCACCTTGAGCCGCTCGACGGCGGTGGCGAGGCCTTCGGGCAATGGCCCCAAGGCATTCAGCAGCGGAGTCAGCGGGGTGAGGTCGAGGCGGTCGGCTTGCAGATGCCAGAGCTCTTCGGTCGTGTCGGTGGCCAGGCTCTGTTTGAGTTGCAGGTGCGATTCCCAGCGGGTCTCACCGAAGTTCATGGACAGCGAGTCCACCGTCACCAGAAAGCCTTCGGCACTGCGCTGGAAATAACTGTTGAGCGCCAGGTTGTTGATCTGGATCGGCTTGCGCTCGGCGTAGGCGCCCTTGAGTTGCGGCGCGTTCAAGCGGATCGCGGCGCTTTGCAGAGCGCCTTTGCTCCAGTTGATCCAAAGCTCGCCACCGGCCTTGATCTCGGAAAAATTCCATTGCTGGGTCACACGCTCGGGCAGCCATTTCGACCAGTCGCTTTGCGGCAGGCTCAGGTACGCATCCGCTGCACCGTCCTGCCACTGACTGGCGCTAATGCGGGTGCGCACGCTCATGGCGACCGGCTGGCCGTCGGGCAGGGTCAGCCGTGCGTCGAGTCGCTGCCGGGAGACGCCGGTTTTCAGATTCAGGCCAACGTAGGTCAAGGTCAGCGGCGGGTGATCCAGTGGCTGCAAGGTCACTTGGCTGTCGAGCACCGACAACTGCTGGACCATCTGCATGCGATTGAGCAGTTGTTCCGGATCCAGCGGCTGATCCTGCTGCACCGGCAAGCCTTCCAGCGCCCAATGACCGTCCTCGCCTTCCTTGAGGCTGATCTTCAGACCGTTGAGTTCCAGATGAGCGATGCGCAGTTCACGGGCCGTCAGGCTGGCCCAGAGGTCCGGCACCGCGCGCACCTGATCCAGACGCAGGGCATTGGTGCCCTCGCCGACCATCACGTCGTGAGCCAGCAGAATCGGCGCGAAGCCACTCCAGTTGCCTTCCAGCTCACCGATATGCAGCGGCATGCCCAGGGCAGCACCGGCTTTGGTTTCGACTTCGGCCCGGTACTCGGCCACCAGCGGCGCCAGCTCGCGACCGAGACTGACGTAAAGCGCCATCATCACCAAAGCCAACGCGCACAGGCCCAGACCCCAGCGGGTCAGTGCGGCCAAAATGCGTGTCAGACGGTCCATGTCAGTTGGCTCCCATGGCAAAATTACTGCAAAAAGCTGAGGCCAGCTGTTCTAGTCGGGTTGAAACACAGCGATTCAGAGCAGCACCACGTCGTATTGTTCCTGGGAATACATGGTTTCCACCTGGAACCGAATGGTGCGTCCGATAAATCCTTCCAGCTCGGCGACGTTGCCCGACTCTTCATCGAGCAAGCGGTCGACGACTTTCTGGTTCGCCAATACACGATAGCCTTCCGCTTGATAGGCGCGAGCCTCACGGAGGATTTCGCGGAAAATTTCGTAGCAGACCGTTTCCGGTGTCTTGAGCTTGCCGCGCCCCTGGCAACTGTTGCACGGCTCGCACAGTACTTGTTCGAGACTTTCGCGGGTGCGCTTGCGGGTCATCTGCACCAGGCCCAACTCGGTGATGCCGATAATGTTGGTCTTGGCGTGGTCGCGCTCCAGTTGTTTCTCCAGCGTACGCAGCACCTGACGCTGATGCTCTTCGTCTTCCATGTCGATGAAGTCGATGATGATGATCCCGCCCAGGTTGCGCAGGCGCAGCTGGCGAGCGATGGCGGTCGCGGCTTCGAGGTTGGTCTTGAAGATGGTTTCTTCAAGGTTGCGATGACCGACGAACGCCCCGGTGTTGACGTCGATGGTACTCATGGCTTCCGCCGGGTCCACCACCAGGTAACCGCCGGACTTCAGCGGGACTTTGCGTTCGAGGGCTTTCTGGATTTCGTCTTCGACGCCGTACAGGTCGAAGATCGGCCGCTCGCCCGGATAATGCTCCAGGCGATCAGCGATTTCCGGCATCAGTTCGGCCACGAACTGTGTGGTTTTCTGGAAGGTTTCCCGGGAATCGATGCGGATCTTCTCGATCTTCGGGCTGACCAGGTCGCGCAAGGTGCGCAATGCCAGGCCAAGGTCTTCGTAGATCACGCTCGGCGCGCTGATGGTTTTGATCTGCTCGTTGATCTGATCCCAGAGCCGGCGCAGGTAGCGGATGTCCATGAGGATCTCATCGGCCCCGGCGCCTTCGGCGGCGGTACGCAGGATGAAACCACCGGCTTCCTTGATGCCTTCCGTGGCCACGCAATCGGTGACCACTTGCTTGAGGCGCTCGCGCTCGGCTTCGTCTTCGATCTTCAGGGAAATGCCGACATGCGCGGTACGCGGCATGTACACCAGATAACGCGAAGGTATTGATAGTTGTGTGGTCAGGCGTGCGCCTTTGGAACCGATCGGGTCCTTGGTGACTTGCACGACCAGGCTTTGGCCTTCATGGACCAGGGAGCTGATGCTTTCGACCGCAGGGCCTTCGCGCAGGGAAATTTCCGAGGCATGAATGAACGCAGCGCGGTCCAGACCGATGTCGACGAACGCCGCCTGCATGCCCGGCAACACCCGCACAACTTTGCCTTTATAGATGTTGCCGACGATACCGCGTTTTTGCGTGCGTTCGACGTGGACCTCTTGCAGGACACCGTTTTCAACCACCGCCACGCGCGATTCCATCGGCGTGATGTTGATCAGGATCTCTTCACTCATGGCAGGGTCTCGTTCAGGCATGTTCACGATAATGGCCGCATCTTGTCAGTACGACGCTCAGCGCGCGTTAAGGGTTTGCCAACAGGGTATGCCGAAATGGCCAAGCAGCTCAGCGGTTTCGCACAGCGGCAGCCCGACCACCGCCGAGTAGCTGCCATTGAGCCCGGCGACAAACACCGCGCCCAGTCCTTGAATGCCATAGCCACCCGCCTTGTCCCGAGGTTCGCCGCTGGCCCAGTAGGCCGCCGCTTCATTGAGATCAATGGGGCGAAAACGCACCAGGCTGCGCACAACACGAGACTCGCAACGCTCACCGTCAAGCACGGCAATGGCGGTCAGCACTTCATGTTCTTGTCCTGCCAACATCATAAGCATGGCGCACGCGTCGGCTTCGTCCACCGGTTTGCCGAGAATTTTGCCGTTGAGCACTACGGCGGTATCAGCGCCCAGCACGCAAAAATCGGCGTCGGACACGACCGCGCCACGCCCGGCTTCAGCCTTGCCGCGCGCAAGGCGCTCGACATAGGCCGACGGCGATTCATGGTTCAAAGGGGTTTCATCGATGTCCGCGCTGATGGCGGAGAACGGCACGCCGATCTGCGTGAGCAGTTCACGCCGACGCGGCGAGCCTGAGGCGAGGAATAGCTGTTTCATCAAGACATCTCCCTTGTCATGGTGTGGGCAAATGCCTGACCGAATCAGTTAATTTTGTAACGTCGACGCAGACCGCGCAAACCGAAGCTGATCCACGGCCAGAGCAACGCGCTGACCAGTGCCGGCAAGACCAGCGCCAGCGTTGGCTGACGATTGCCGGTCAGGGCGCTGAGCCACAGCTGAACAAGCTGCGCGAGGCCGAAGATCACCAGGATCACCAGGCTCTGTTGCCACATCGGGAACATCCGCAGCCGCTGTTGCAGCGACAGCACCAGGAACGTGATGAGCGTCAGGATCAACGCGTTCTGGCCCAGCAGCGTGCCGTAAAGCACATCTTCGGCCAAGCCCAGGCACCACGCGGTGACCATGCCGACTTTCTGCGGCAGGGCCAACGCCCAGAACGCCAGCAGCAAGGCGAGCCATAGCGGGCGAAGGATTTCCATGAATTGCGGCAGCGGCGAAACGCTGAGCAACATGCCGATGGCGAACGTCAGCCAGATCATCCAGCCGTTTCGGGAGGCGGTAGCACCGACCATTATTCTCTTCCCCCAGTGGTAGCCGGTGCAGAGACAGGCGGTTTGGCAGCGGGCTTCACGACAGCGGGTTGTGTCGCCGGTGGTTTGGCGGCGGGTGCAGTCGCGGGCGGCTTGGCGGCGGCAGGGTGTGCGGCAGCGGGTTTGACCGGGGTTGTGGCAGCAGGCTTGGCCGGGGTCACAGCAGGTGAAGTCGCTGGAACGGCGGCAGCAGCAGGTGCAATCACCGCAGCAGGTTTCGGCACGGTGGCGGGAATGATTGGCCCGCCGCCTTGCGCATCGAGGTTTTCCTGGGCCTGAGCGGCGTCGTTTGCACGCTCTTCCGGTGTACGCGTATCGCTGAACACCAGCAACAGGTAACGGCTACGGTTCAAGGCAGCGGTCGGCACGGCGCGGACAATGGCAAATGGCTGGCCGGAATCGTGAATCACTTCCTTGACCGTCGCCACCGGGTAACCCGCCGGGAATCGCTGGCCGAGACCGGAGCTGACCAGCAAGTCGCCTTCCTTGATATCCGCCGTGTCGGCCACGTGACGCAGTTCCAGACGTTCCGGGTTGCCGGTGCCGCTGGCAATCGCTCGCAGTCCGTTACGGTTCACTTGCACCGGGATGCTGTGGGTGGTGTCGGTGAGCAACAGCACACGGGAGGTGTACGGCATCAACTCGACCACCTGGCCCATCAGGCCACGGGCATCGAGCACCGGCTGACCGAGGACCACACCGTCGCGCTCACCTTTATTGATGATGATGCGATGGGTGAAGGGGTTGGGGTCCATGCCGATCAACTCGGCCACTTCGACCTTCTCGTTGACCAGCGCGGAGGAATTGAGCAACTCGCGCAGCCGAACGTTCTGCTCGGTGAGGGCGGCAAGCTTTTGCATGCGACCCTGCAGCAGCAGGTTTTCGGTCTTGAGTTTTTCGTTTTCGGCGACCAGCTCGGTACGGCTGCCAAACTGGCTGGCCACACCTTGCCATAGCCGCTGCGGCAGGTCGGTGATCCAGTAAGACTGCATCAGCACCAGCGACATCTGGCTACGCACTGGCTTGAGCAGTGTGAAGCGGGCATCGACCACCATCAGCGCGACCGATAGCACGACCAGCACCAACAAGCGCACGCCCAGTGAAGGCCCTTTGGTGAAAAGCGGTTTAATAAGCCGCTCCTCCCAGGCAAATGTTTTCTTTATTCATACGGCAGACCGGCCTGGATACAGACTGACAGAAGGTAAACGCAAACAGGCAGCACTGCAAAGTGCCGCCTGCGCGCTCAACAGCATAGTTGCATCGGGCGATCACTCGCTCGACAGCAGATCCATGGTGTGTTTATCCATCATTTCCAATGCGCGGCCACCGCCGCGAGCAACGCAGGTCAGCGGGTCTTCGGCAACGATCACCGGCAGACCGGTTTCCTGGGCCAGCAACTTGTCGAGATCACGCAGCAAGGCGCCACCACCGGTCAGTACCAGGCCACGCTCGGCGATATCGGAAGCCAGCTCCGGAGGCGATTGCTCCAGTGCGCTTTTAACAGCCTGAACGATAGTGGCCAGGGACTCTTGCAGAGCTTCCAGCACTTCATTGGAGTTCAGGGTGAATGCGCGTGGAACGCCTTCGGCCAGGTTACGGCCGCGAACGTCGACTTCGCGAACTTCGCCGCCCGGGTAGGCAGTACCGATTTCCTGCTTGATGCGCTCGGCGGTGGATTCGCCGATCAGGCTGCCGTAGTTGCGACGCACGTAGGTGATGATCGCTTCGTCGAAGCGGTCGCCGCCAACCCGTACGGATTCGGCGTAAACCACACCGTTCAGGGAGATCAGTGCGATTTCAGTGGTACCACCACCGATATCGACCACCATCGAACCGCGTGCTTCTTCAACCGGCAGGCCGGCACCGATCGCAGCCGCCATCGGCTCTTCGATCAGGAACACTTCACGTGCGCCGGCACCAAGGGCCGACTCACGGATGGCACGACGCTCAACCTGAGTGGATTTGCACGGAACGCAGATCAGCACACGAGGGCTAGGCTGCAGGAAGCTGTTTTCGTGAACCTTGTTGATAAAGTATTGCAGCATCTTTTCGCAGACGCTGAAGTCGGCAATGACGCCATCCTTCATCGGACGAATGGCGGCAATGTTGCCCGGCGTACGGCCGAGCATGCGCTTGGCCTCGGTGCCGACAGCAACGACACTTTTCTGGTTACCGTGTGTCCGAATAGCCACAACCGATGGCTCATTCAGGACGATTCCGCGCTCGCGCACGTAAATAAGGGTGTTGGCAGTGCCCAGGTCAATGGAAAGATCGCTGGAAAACATGCCACGCAGTTTCTTGAACATGGGAAAGGGACCCTAGGCAACGCGTGGGTAAAAAAGTGCGGCAAACTCTAACAACGACAGGGATTTTGGGCAAGGCGCCAATATGTTAAATTGGCCGCTTTTCTGTGCACCAACCCCCACAATCGCGGCCTTATGACCGTAGAAATGCGGTAGTGTTCCGACAATCTAACACACGGATAGCATCCGTTCTGTTTTCCTTCCACTGGAGAATCCCATGACGCTTGAACGCTCCGACGTGGAAAAAATCGCTCATCTGGCCTGTCTGGGCCTCAATGATGCCGATCTTCCACACATCACTTCGGCCCTGAACAGCATTCTGGGACTGGTCGACGAAATGCAGGCGGTCAATACCGACGGTATCGAGCCGCTCGCCCACCCACTGGAAGCCAGCCAGCGCCTGCGTGCAGACGTCGTGACCGAGACCAATCATCGCGAGGCCTATCAGTCCATCGCACCAGCGGTCGAAAACGGCCTGTACCTGGTTCCGAAAGTCATCGACTAAAGGGAAAGAGCCTGCAATGCATCAATTGACTCTGGCCGAGATCGCCCGCGGACTCGCCGATAAAAAGTTTTCTTCCGAAGAGCTGACCAAAGTCCTGCTGGCGCGCATCGCCCAGCTCGATCCACAGCTCAACAGTTTCATCAGCCTCACCGAAGACCTGGCGCTCCAGCAGGCGAAAGCCGCTGACGCACGCCGTGCCAATGGTGAGAGCGGCGCCCTGCTCGGCGCGCCGATCGCCCATAAAGACCTGTTCTGCACCCAGGGCGTGCGCACCAGCTGCGGCTCGAAGATGCTCGACAACTTCAAGGCACCGTATGACGCCACCGTCGTCGCCAAACTGGCAGCCGCCGGCGCGGTGACCCTGGGCAAGACCAACATGGACGAATTCGCCATGGGTTCGGCCAACGAGTCGAGCTACTACGGCGCGGTGAAAAACCCGTGGAACCTGGAACACGTGCCGGGCGGTTCGTCGGGTGGTTCGGCGGCGGCCGTTGCCGCTCGTCTGTTGCCAGCCGCGACCGCCACCGACACCGGCGGCTCGATCCGCCAGCCGGCCGCGTTCACCAACCTCACCGGCCTGAAACCGACCTACGGTCGCGTTTCGCGCTGGGGCATGATCGCTTACGCGTCCAGCCTCGATCAGGGCGGCCCGTTGGCGCGCACTGCCGAAGACTGCGCGATCCTGCTGCAAGGCATGGCCGGTTTCGACAGCAATGACTCCACCAGCATCGACGAGCCCGTGCCGGATTACAGCGCCAGCCTCAACGACTCGTTGAAAGGCCTGCGCATCGGTGTGCCGAAGGAATACTTCAGCGCCGGTCTCGACCCGCGTATCGCCGAGTTGATCCAGAACAGCATCAAGGAGCTGGAAAAGCTCGGTGCCGTGATCAAGGAAATCAGCCTGCCGAACATGCAGCACGCGATTCCTGCGTACTACGTGATCGCCCCGGCAGAAGCGTCTTCCAACCTGTCGCGTTTCGACGGCGTGCGTTTCGGCTATCGCTGCGAAGACCCGAAAAACCTGGAAGACCTGTACAAGCGTTCCCGTGGCGAAGGTTTCGGTGCAGAAGTGCAGCGCCGGATCATGGTCGGCGCCTACGCGCTGTCGGCCGGCTACTACGACGCCTACTACCTGAAGGCGCAGAAGATTCGTCGTTTGGTGAAGAACGACTTCATGGCGGCTTTCAATGAAGTCGACATCATCCTCGGCCCAACCACGCCGAACCCGGCCTGGAAGCTTGGCGCCAAGAGCAGCGACCCGGTCGCCGCCTACCTGGAAGACGTCTACACCATCACCGCCAACCTCGCCGGCCTGCCGGGCTTGTCCATGCCCGCCGGTTTCGTCGATGGCCTGCCGGTCGGCGTGCAACTGCTCGCCCCGTATTTCCAGGAAGGTCGCCTGTTGAACGTTGCCCATCAGTATCAGTTGAACACTGACTGGCACACCCGCACCCCAACCGGCTTCTGAGGAGAAACACATGCAATGGGAAGTCGTGATCGGGCTGGAGATTCATACCCAGCTCACCACCCGGTCGAAAATCTTTTCCGGTAGCTCCACCACTTTCGGTTCCGAGCCGAACACCCAGGCCAGCCTGGTTGACCTCGGCATGCCTGGCGTCTTGCCAGTGCTGAACCAGGAAGCGGTGCGCATGGCCGTGATGTTCGGCCTCGCTATCGATGCCGAGATCGGCCAGCACAACGTGTTCGCCCGTAAAAACTATTTCTACCCGGACCTGCCCAAGGGCTACCAGATCAGCCAGATGGAATTGCCGATTGTCGGCAAGGGCCACCTGGACATCGCCCTTGAAGACGGTACGGTCAAACGCGTTGGCATCACCCGCGCGCACCTGGAAGAAGACGCCGGTAAAAGCCTGCACGAAGAGTTCAACGGTGCCACCGGCATCGACCTGAACCGCGCCGGCACGCCGCTGCTGGAAATCGTTTCCGAGCCGGACATGCGCAGCGCCAAGGAAGCCGTGGCTTACGTCAAGGCTGTCCACGCGCTGGTGCGCTACCTGGGCATCTGCGACGGCAACATGGCCGAAGGTTCGCTGCGTTGCGACTGCAACGTGTCGATCCGTCCGAAAGGCCAGGCTGAGTTCGGCACGCGTTGCGAGATCAAGAACGTCAACTCGTTCCGCTTCATCGAGAAGGCGATCAACACCGAAGTGCAGCGTCAGATCGAACTGATCGAAGACGGCGGCAAGGTGATCCAGCAGACTCGCCTGTACGACCCGAACAAGGACGAAACCCGTCCGATGCGCAGCAAAGAGGAAGCCAACGACTACCGTTACTTCCCCGATCCGGACCTGCTGCCGGTGGTCATCGAGAACTCGTTCCTCGACGACGTGCGCGCCACCCTGCCGGAATTGCCACCGCAGAAACGCGAGCGTTTCCAGGAGCAGTTCGGTCTGTCGGTCTACGACGCCAGCGTCCTGGCCACCAGCCGCGAGCAAGCCGATTACTTCGAGAAAGTCGCGAGCATTGGCGGCGACGCCAAACTGGCGGCCAACTGGGTCATGGTTGAACTGGGCAGCCTGTTGAACAAACAAGGCCTGGACATTGATCAGTCGCCGGTTTCGGCCGAGCAACTGGGCGGCATGCTGCTGCGCATCAAGGACAACACCATCTCCGGCAAGATCGCCAAAGTGGTGTTTGAAGCGATGGCCAATGGCGAAGGCAGCGCGGACGAGATCATCGACAAGCGCGGCTTGAAGCAAGTGACCGACACCGGCGCGATCTCGGCGGTGCTGGACGAAATGCTCGCGGCCAACGCCGAGCAGGTCGAACAATACCGCGCGGCAGACGAAGCCAAACGCGGCAAGATGTTCGGCTTCTTCGTCGGCCAGGCCATGAAAGCCTCCAAAGGCAAGGCCAACCCGCAACAGGTCAACGAACTGCTGAAAAGCAAGCTCGAAGGCTGATGAGCATGGAGCCAGTATTCAAGCCTGGCTCTACCCCCTGTGGGAGCGAGCCTGCTCGCGATGGTGTGTCAGTCGGCATCAATGTAGCTGACACACCATCGCGAGCAGGTCGAATCGTCGCACCGTCGCCCCCACATTTGCTTGTGGAAACCATTGAATGAAGCGTCTACTTGCCGCCTGCGCCCTGCTCTCGCTGCTGGCCGGTTGCGCCAGCACCGATGCCGTCGATCCTCACGGTTACGACCAGACAGGCGTGGCGTCCTACTACGGCGCCAAACACCAGGGCAAACGCACCGCCAGCGGTGAACGTTTCGACAAAAATTCCATGACCGCTGCCCACCGCCAACTACCCTTTGGTACGCGGGTGAAGGTCACCAATCTGAAAAACGACAAATCCTGTGTAGTCCGCATCAATGATCGCGGGCCGCACACTCGCGGGCGCCTGATCGACTTGTCTCACGAAGCCGCCGAGCAACTGGGCATGATCAAAAGCGGCACCGCACGGGTTCGCGTGCAAGCCCTCGACTGACTCACGGAGCCCCGACCATTTTCGGACTTGCCGACTTACCCCTGCTCAGCGTGATTGAACTGCTCAGCGGCCTGGTTCTACTGATCGCCGGTGCCGAACTGATGGTGCGCGCCGCTGTGCGCGTGGCCGCGCGACTGCACGTTCGACCGCTGATCATCGGCCTGACCATCGTCGCCCTCGGCAGCAGCGCACCGCAGATGGCCGTCAGCCTGCAAGCCACGCTGGCGCAGAACGCCGACATCGCCGTCGGCAGCGTGATCGGCAGCAGCATCTTCAACATCCTCGTCACCCTCGGGCTTTCGGCGCTGATCATCCCGCTGCGGGTCTCGCGGCAACTGGTGCGCCTGGATATTCCACTGATGATCGGCGCCAGCCTGCTGGTGTTCGTTCTGGCATGGAATGAAGAACTGACCCGGGTCGACGGCGTCCTGCTATTGGCGGCGCTGATGGTGTATCTGGGCCTGCTGCTGCGCCAGTCGCGGCATTCGGCGCGCCCACAAACGAGCCCGCATGAAGGCCCTGAAGTTCCGTGGTTCAGCAGCCTGCTGATGATCGTCGCGGGCCTGGCGATGCTGATCTACGCCGGGCATTTGCTGCTGGGCGCCGCGGTGTCGGTCGCCACGGACCTGGGGCTGTCGGAACGGATCATCGGCCTGACCATCGTCGCCGTCAGCACTTCGTTGCCGGAACTGGCGACCTCGTTGATCGCGGCATTGCGTGGCCAGCGCGACATCGCCGTAGGCAACGTGATCGGCAGCAACCTGTTCAACCTGTTGGGCGTGCTGGGCGTTACCGCACTGATCGCGCCGTCGCCATTGTCGGTCTCGCCCAACGCGCTGGATTTCGACTTGCCGGTGATGCTCGGCGTCGCGGCGCTGTGCCTGCCGGTGTTCTATTCCGGCTACCGGGTGACCCGCGCCGAAGGTCTGCTGTTTTTGGGTTTGTACCTGGCTTACGGCCTGCACGTGGTGTCGTTCACCACCGGCATGCCGCTGGCCGGCAAGCTTGAACACCTGATGCTGTTTTTCGTCCTGCCGGCGCTGTTGGCGTTTTTGCTGTTCACGTCGCTGCGCGCCTGGCGTCGCCAACACCACAAGAAGGAATTGCCATGACCGACAATAAAAAATCCGGCGTTGAAGTCCGCCGCCAAGTGATGGGCGACGCGTTCGTCGATCGCGCATTGGGCAATGCCACCGAGTTCACCCAGCCGTTGCAGGATTTCGTCAATGAACACGCCTGGGGCAGTGTGTGGAGCCGCGAAGGTTTGCCGCTGAAAACCCGCAGCCTGATCACCCTCGCCGCGCTGACCGCGCTGAAGTGCCCGCAGGAATTGAAAGGCCACGTGCGCGGCGCGCTGAACAATGGCTGCACCGTGGAAGAGATTCGCGAGGCACTGCTGCATTGCGCGGTGTATGCCGGTGTGCCGGCGGCGATCGATGCGTTTCGGGCGGCGCAGGAAGTGATCGATAGCTATCAGAAGCCGGAGTAAGCAGGTCCGCCGCTTTCGCGGGCAAGCCTCGCTCCTACACGTTCGATGACCTTCTGTAGGAGCGAGGCTCGCCCGCGAATGGATCTAAAGCGCACAGAGAATCTGAAGCTAGATCCACCCACCCCACTGCAACAAAAAGATCCCGATATTGGTGGTCACCGCCGCCATCAGCGTGGTGATCACAATGATCGCCGCTGCCAGTTCATGATTGCCATCGGCCTGACGCGCCATGACAAAACTGGCCGCCGCGGTCGGGCTGCCGAAGTACAGGAACAGAATCCCCAACTCCGCCCCGCGAAAACCCCAGAGCCATGCACCCAGCGTCGCCAGCACCGGCAGGCCGATCATCTTCACCAGGCTGGAGCTGAGTGCCATGTGGCCGCTTTTGCGCATCGCCGCCAGCGACAGCGTGCCGCCGATGCAGATCAACGCCAAGGGCAACGTGGTTTGCGCCAGGTACTGCCCGGACTTCTCCAGCCAGCCCGGCAAGGCAATATTGAAATACGCGAACGGCGCCGCCGCAAACACGCTGATGATCAGCGGGTTGTTCATCACGCTTTTGCAGATACTCCACGGGTCGGACTTGATCACCGGGCTGTACACCGCCAGCACAATGGTCGACAGCGTGTTGTAAAACAGGATCACCAGTGCCGCGAGAATCGCGCCGAGGGAAATTCCGTAATCGCCGTACATGCTCGCTGCCAGCGCGAGGCCGATAACGCCGTTGTTGCCGCGAAACGCACCCTGGGTGTAAATCCCGCGGTCTTCACGTGGGCACTTCCAGATCGCCCAGCCCCAGGCGATGGCGAAGCTGACCAGCGTGGCAATCGAAAAATAGATCAGCAGCGACGGTTGCAGCGCGGCGTGCAAGTCGGCATGCAGGATGCCCAGAAACAGCAACGCCGGCATGGTGACGTTGAACACCAGAGCCGACGCAGTGTGGATGAAATTGTCGTTGATCCAGTTGATACGCTTTAGCAGCACGCCCAGAAACAGCATGGCAAACACCGGCGCGGTGATGTTCAGGGTTTCGAGGAAGATAGCCAGCATGCCGGGGGTCACCTTGGGTGGGCGTCGTTAGGGGGCTAATGATAAGCCACCCAAGACGTTGGCGTCTGGTAGAAAGCCTTCGCGGGCAAGCCTCGCTCCTACAGAAGATCACCGGACCTGTAGGAGCGAGCGGTGCGGCGACCCGACTTGCCCGCGAAGAACGATGACGCGGTCTTACGTGATCGGCGCAGGGTTGAACAGGGTAATGTCGTTATGCAGCTTGTGCCGCTCCGACCACGTCTGTTTCTTCCCGCTGGCCACGTCCAGGTAGTAGTGAAACAACTCCCACCCGAGATCCTCGATCGACGCCCGTCCAGTCGCAATCCGCCCGGCATCGATGTCGATCAGGTCCGGCCAGCGCTGCGCCAGTTCGGTCCGGGTCGATACCTTCACCACCGGCGCCATCGCCAGGCCATACGGCGTGCCACGCCCGGTGGTGAACACGTGCAGGTTCATCCCGGCCGCCAGTTGCAACGTCCCGCAGACAAAATCGCTGGCCGGGGTCGCACAGAAAATCAGGCCTTTGCGCTTGAAGCGCTCGCCAGGGCCCAGCACGCCGTTGATCGCGCTGCTGCCGGATTTGACGATCGACCCAAGGGATTTCTCGACAATGTTCGACAACCCGCCCTTCTTGTTGCCCGGCGTGGTGTTGGCGCTGCGATCCGCTTCGCCCTTGGCCAGGTAACGGTCGTACCAGTCCATTTCCCGCACCAGTTCCTGAGCGACTTCCTCGGTTTCGGCGCGGGACGTCAGCAGGTAAATCGCGTCGCGCACTTCGGTGACTTCGGAAAACATCACCGTCGCACCGGCGCGCAGCAACAGGTCAGAGGCGTAACCCAGCGCCGGGTTGGCGGTGATGCCGGAGAACGCATCGCTGCCACCACACTGCATGCCGAGAATCAGTTCGGACGCCGGCACGGTTTCCCGGCGACGTTGATCGAGCTTCTTCAATCGAGTCTCGGCCAGGGCCATGATCTGCTCGATCATTTCGGTGAAACCGTGACTCGAATCCTGCAAGCGATACAGCCACGGATCGCTCAAATCCACCGAGCTGTCGTTCTCGTGCATCACCTGCCCGGCCTGCAATTTCTCGCAGCCCAGGCTGATCACCAGCGCTTCGCCGCCCAGGTTCGGATTGCGCGCCAGGTTACGCACGGTGCGGATCGGGATGTACGCATCCGTCGCGGTGATTGCCACGCCGCAGCCGTAGCTGTGAGTCAACGCAACCACGTCATCGACGTTCGGGTACTTGGGCAGCAACTCGTCCTTGATGCGCTTGACCGCATGATCCAGAACGCCGGTGACGCACTGCACCGTGGTGGTAATCCCGAGAATGTTGCGCGTGCCGACGGTCCCGTCGGCGTTGCGATAACCCTCGAACGTAAAGCCTTCCAGCGGTGCCTGCGCCGCCGGCACCTCGGTGGACAGCGGCAAGCTGTCCAGCGGTGGCGCGGTGGGCATGCGCAGTTGATCTTCCTTGACCCAACTGCCGCGCGGAATCGGCTGCAACGCGTAGCCAATGGTCTGGCCGTAACGAATCACCTGGCCGCCCTCGGGAATGTCCTCGAGGGTGACCTTGTGGCTCTGCGGCACGAAGTCCACGGTGACCAGGCCATCGGGAAACTCGGTGCCCGCCGGCACGCCCTGATCGTTGACCACGATCACGACGTTGTCTCGCTCGTGCAGGCGGATGTAGCGCGGCGAGTCGGAATGTTCAATCAACTGCATGACGCCGCTCCTCAGGAATGCGCTTGTGACAATTTGTTGTTTGTTTCAGGGCCGCTGACCGGTGGCTCTTTGAGCACCACACGTTTGATCGGGCCAACGATCACCAGGTAGCTGAACACTGCAACCAGTGCGTTGCAACCGACAAACACCAGTGCCCACTTGAACGAACCGGTGGAGCTGATGATGTAGCCGATGACGATCGGCGTGGTAATCGACGCGATGTTGCCGAAGGTGTTGAACAGGCCCCCGCTGAGACCGGCAATCTGTTTCGGCGAGGTATCGGACACGACTGCCCAACCCAGCGCACCCACGCCTTTGCCGAAGAAAGCCAAGGCCATGAAGCCCACGACCATCCATTCAACATCGACATAGTTGCAAGCCACGATGCTGCTGGAAACCAGCAAGCCCGCGATGATCGGCGCCTTGCGAGCAAAGGTCAGGGAATGGCCCTTGCGCAGCAGGTAGTCGGAAATCACCCCGCCGAGCACACCACCGATGAAACCGCAGATCGCCGGCAACGAGGCGATGAAACCAGCCTTGAGGATGGTCATGCCGCGTTCTTGCACCAGGTACACCGGGAACCAGGTCAGGAAGAAGTAGGTGATGCCGTTGATGCAGTATTGGCCCAGGTACACGCCGAGCATCATGCGGTTGGTCAGCAACTGGCGGATGTAGTCCCACTTCGGACCGTCGCTTTTTTTGCCTTTGCCTTTGTCCTGGTCCATATCGACCATGCCGCCGTTGTCGGCGATGTGTTTGAACTCAGCGTCGTTGATCATCGGGTGCTGGCGTGGGCTGTAGATCACCTTCAGCCAGATGCCCGAGAAGATGATGCCGATCACGCCCATCACGATGAACACGTGCTGCCAGCCGAAGCTGTAGACGATCCAGCCCATCAGCGGCGCGAACAACACGGTGGCAAAGTATTGCGCCGAGTTGAAGATCGCCGAGGCGGTGCCGCGTTCAGCGGTCGGGAACCAGGCGGCCACGATGCGTGCGTTACCAGGGAAGGATGGCGCTTCGGCCAGGCCCACCAGGAAGCGCAGCATGAACAGCGCAACCACTGCCGTGGACATGCCGAACTCGCCGACATAGCCCTGCAGCACGGTGAACAATGACCAGGTGAAAATGCTCAGCGCGTAGATTTTTTTCGAGCCGAAACGGTCCAGCAGCCAGCCACCGGGAATTTGCCCGGCCACGTAGGCCCAACCGAATGCGGAGAAGATGTAACCGAGGGTGACCGCGTCGATGCCGAGGTCTTTTTGCAGGCTGGAGCCGGCGATTGCGATGGTAGCCCGGTCGGCGTAGTTGATCGTGGTCACCAGAAAAAGCATGAGCAAAATCAAATAGCGGACGTGGGTCGGCTTGGTCGCTTGCATGTAGATGTACTCCCACTGATTATTTTTATGCGGGTAATAACGATGTTCTGTAGGAACGGCCGGTCGACGCTCGATTGCTGGCGATGCAGGCACCTCGGTGTGTCATTTACACCGTGGTGATGCGATCGCCAGCAAGCCGGCTCCTACAGGTATTGCGTGAATCAGGAACCGATGTAGGAGGTCTTCACAACCGTGTAGAACTCTTGCGCGTAGCGACCTTGCTCGCGGGAACCATAGGATGAACCTTTACGCCCACCGAATGGAACGTGGTAATCCACGCCCGCCGTCGGCAGGTTGACCATCACCATCCCGGCCTGGGAGTGGCGTTTGAAGTGGTTGGCGTACTTCAGCGACGTGGTGGCGATGCCCGCCGACAGACCGAATTCGGTGTCGTTGGCCATGGCCAGTGCAGCGTCGTAATCCGCCACGCGAACGATGTTGGCCACCGGGCCGAAGATCTCTTCGCGACTGATGCGCATCGCCGCTTCGCTGTCGGCAAACAGCGTAGGCGCGAGGTAGTAGCCTTCGGTGTCGCAGGTCACCAGACCGCCGCCGCTGACCAGACGTGCACCTTCGGACTGACCGATGTCGATGTACTTCATGTCCTGTTCAAGCTGAGCTTGCGAGACCACCGGTCCAATGTCGGTGCCGGTTTTCAGCGCGTGGCCGACCTTGATCGACTTCATGCGCTCGGCCATCGCTTCGACGAACTTGTCGTGGATGCCGGCAGTGACGATGAAGCGGCTGGAAGCGGTGCAACGCTGGCCGGTGGAGTAGAACGCGCTCTGTACCGACAGTTCGACCGCTTGCTTGAGGTCGGCGTCGTCGAGGATGATCTGCGGGTTCTTGCCACCCATTTCCAGCTGAACCTTGGCCTGGCGCGACACGCAGCTGACGGCGATCTGACGACCGACACCGACGGAACCGGTGAAGCTGATGCCATCGACTTTCCGGCTCTGAACCATTGCATCGCCAACCACGCGACCGCTGCCCATCACCAGGTTGAACACGCCGGCCGGGAAGCCTGCGCGGGAGATGATTTCAGCCAGCGCCCAGGCGCAACCCGGCACCAGATCCGCCGGTTTCAGCACGACGCAGTTGCCGTAGGCCAGGGCCGGGGCGATTTTCCACGCAGGGATGGCGATCGGGAAGTTCCACGGGGTGATCAGGCCAACCACGCCCAAGGCTTCGCGAGTGACTTCGACGTTGACGCCCGGACGTACCGACGGCAAGTAGTCGCCGGACAGACGCAGGGTTTCACCGGCGAAGAACTTGAAGATGTTACCGGCGCGGGTCACTTCGCCGATGGCTTCAGGCAGGGTCTTGCCCTCTTCCCGAGCCAGCAAGGTGCCGAGTTCTTCGCGGCGAGCGAGGATTTCAGTACCGACTTTATCCAGCGAGTCGTGGCGGGCTTGAATGCCCGAGGTCGACCAGGCCGGGAACGCAGCACGAGCGGCGTCGATGGCGGCGTGGACCTGGGCCAGATCAGCCTTGGCGTATTCACCGATGGTGTCGGTCAGTTCGGACGGGTTGATGTTGGCGCAGTATTCACTGCCGGCAACCCATTCACCGTTGATGTAGTTATCGAAACGCTTTGTATCAGCCACAACAATCTCCTCACGCAAAAGGCCGCTGATTGCTCAGCGGCCTTGTTTAATCGGGTGTGTTACTGCGCACCTTGCTTGTCGATCAGCGCGGCGAGCATTTCGTACTCTTCGCCGGTCAGATCGGTCAGCGGCGCACGCACAGGACCTGCGTCATAGCCGGCAATTTTTGCACCCGCCTTGACGATGCTCACCGCGTAACCGGATTTGCGGTTACGGATGTCCAGGTACGGCAGGAAGAAGTCGTCGATGATCTTGCCGACGGTGGCGTGATCTTCGCGAGCGATGGCGTGGTAGAAATCCATCGCGGTTTTCGGGATGAAGTTGAACACCGCCGAGGAGTAAACCGGTACGCCCAAGGCCTTGTAGGCAGCGGCGTAGACTTCGGCGGTCGGCAAACCACCCAGGTAGCTGAAGCGATCGCCGAGGCGACGACGGATCGACACCATCAACTCGATATCGCCCAGGCCATCCTTGTAACCGATCAGGTTCGGGCAGCGCTCGGCCAGGCGTTCCAGCAGCGGCGCGGTCAGGCGGCAGACGTTGCGGTTGTAAACCACCACGCCGATCTTCACCGATTTGCACACGGCTTCAACGTGGGCGGCAACGCCGTCCTGGCTGGCTTCGGTCAGGTAGTGCGGCAGCAGCAACAGGCCTTTGGCGCCCAGACGCTCGGCTTCCTGTGCGTATTCGATGGCTTGACGGGTCGAACCGCCAACGCCGGCCAGAATCGGCACGCTGGTTTCGCAGGTGTCGACGGCAGTCTTGATGATTTCCGAATATTCGCTGGCCGCCAGGGAGAAGAACTCACCGGTGCCGCCTGCGGCGAACAGAGCCGAGGCGCCGTATGGGGCCAGCCATTCGAGACGCTTGATGTAGCCCGCGCGATTGAAGTCGCCCTGAGCATTGAAATCGGTAACCGGGAAAGACAACAGACCGGAAGAGAGGATGGACTTCAGTTCTTGTGGATTCATTATTCGAACACCCTGGGTAGCAACGTTTGTTTGTGTGTGTGTGTGAGAAAACCGTTCAGCCTGCGCCGAAGTTGTAGGTCATCGTACAACTTAAAAAACAACCGTCAACTGCATTTCATCGCCGCACCCAAAATTTATGCGTCGGAAAAGTATTTTCTTGACGTAGGAAAGATCTTCTCTATGCTCTGAACAACTGTATATGCATACAGTTATCTTGAAGCATACCGACGACATATCAAGGAGATAGAAATGTCAGGTCTACACACAAAACCTCAGGAAAAACCAAAACAGGTCATTGCCGGGCTGGATGATCTGTTCACCGAGAACGGCATCGCCATTACGGGTAATGACCATCTGGTCCTGCGCCTCGACGAGCACCGGACCGACACCCACCAGCCATCCGCCCCTGCATCCGGCAACGCCTTGAAAGGCAAGCCACAGCTGAGGTTCGAAGGTGGTGAACACACCGCCATCGGCGATAACACGCTGCTGCGTTTCGTCAAGGATGCACCGGCGATAACAGCCTCGCAGGTCGAGTTGCATTTGCCTAACGGCCTGGCCCTGACGTATGGGCAGGTTGTTGCACTGGGCGGTGATTTCTATGGAATCCCGGACAAACCGGTCAGCGAAGGCGCAACCGCCGCCGACCGGATCCAGCGCTTTAACGAGGCCTTCAATTCCCTGGCGGTGCTGCCGGCATCAAATGCCGAAGCGAAGCTGATCCTCGGCGTCATGCAGAAGGAAATCGCCGCGGTTAAACAGGCGATAAAGGACGGCAAACAGCCCCACGAGGCGTATGACGCACTGGGTGATACGTTGTCGGAAGAGTGGAACAAGATCACCGGCGGCGGCAGTTTCGTCTCGGCCCTGTATCCATTGGGCCGCTACCTGAAACTGGCCGCCAACAACGCTGACCACTTCGCCGAGTGGGCACTGCTGGCCTACATCGCCGGGCATACGGCGGCATTGCAACAAGCGGTGGTCGCCCACAACAGTGGCGATGACGCGTCGCTGGAACTGGCTTACGCGATGAACGCTTTCGCCGATCACTACCTGACTGACCTGTTTTCCGCCGGCCACCTGCGGGTGCCGCGCAAACAGTTGGCAGCGGTGGTCACGCCGAGTGATCTGGGCTCGTTGATTACCCGCTTCATGCACGACGAAGACAGCAAGTTCGGCCTCAATGTGCGCAATGGCGACGGCGCTCAATGGCACGCTTATGGCGACAAGCGCTACTTCGATGCAATCGACAGCGCCAATCGCGCCCAGGTCAATCTAGCGGTCCAGGTGTCGGCGGATGAAATTTTCGCGACGTACCTCAGCGGCATCGCCCCGTCGCCCGGCAGTTTCGCGGCATTGAAAAAACTGCCTGATCTGCAAGCGGTACTGAACCCGACGGGCAATTTCTCGCCGCTGTTCAAGGTCGAGGGCAACAAGGTGTTGCGGCGCAAGGACGTCAATAACCTGAATGACACCGCCACCGTCGATGACTGGTGGGGCTGGAGCACTTACCTGCTGCTCAAGGACTACAACCCGACTGGCAACGTGGCCTGATAAGGAGATCGATGATGACTATCAAACTGAAACTGGAATTGGCTTCGGGCGATTCGCTGAAGGGTGCGCCGCTGGAATTGCTGGCTGATGGCAAGGCCATTGCCAAAGCGGTGGTGGGTAAGCATGGGGATGTGGTGTTCGATGCCAAGCCCGGTGCAGGTCGGTTGGCGGTGAGGGTGGATCGTTCGATTCTTCGTGCTGGCTGACGCTGTGATGTGATGGCCGCAGGCCTCATCGCCAGCAAGCCGGCTCCTACAGGATTGTCGTCGTACACAAAATTTGCGTACGACACAGTTCCTGTAGGAGCCGGCTTGCCGGCGATAGCGGTCTCTCGAGCAACCCGTAACCCGGGTTGAAATATTAACCCCGCTGCGCCTCAGCCTCTTCATGCGCATGACGCAACCGCTCGCGGCTGTTCGTCAGATGCAAGCGCATCGCCGCCCGCGCCGCATCGGAATCCTGGCGTGCAATCGCATCGTAAATCTCTTCGTGCTCACGGCTCAGGCGACTCATGTAGTGCTGTTGGTCGTCATGGGCCAGGCGTGCCGAGTTCAGGCGCGTGCGCGGAATGATGCTGGTGCCCAGGTGGGTCATGATGTCGGTGAAGTAGCGGTTGCCGGTCGACAGCGCGATTTGCAGGTGGAACTGGAAGTCCGAGGCCACGGCATCGCTGGCGTGGGCCGCGCTTTCGTTCAAGGCGTCCAGGGCGGCGCGCATCAACGCCAACTGCTCAGGGCTGCGACGTTGCGCAGCAAGCCCCGCGGACTCCACTTCGAGGCTGATACGCAGCTCCAGAATCGCCAGCACATCACGCAGCGTCACCACCGTCGCCGGGTCGATACGGAAACCGCTCGGGCTCGGTGTATCGAGCACGAAGGTGCCGATGCCGTGGCGGGTTTCCACCTGCCCGGCCGCCTGCAAACGGGAAATCGCCTCGCGCACCACGGTGCGGCTGACGCCATGGGCATCCATGATCGCCGACTCGGTGGGCAATTTGTCGCCGCGCTTGAGGTGACCATCGCGGATCTGCTCGGACAGCACCGTCACCAATTCCTGTGCGAGGCTGCGGCGCTTGCGAGGGAGGCGTGGTGCGTCGATCGGGTTTTCCATGGTGAACGTCTGTCTCGAAAAATTCGGCTGAAACCGCATCATAGCTCAACGCGGTTGTACGATCACCATCACCCCTTTGTAGGAGCGAGCGGTGCGGCGATCCGACTTGCCCGCCAAGGCCGTTACGCGGATTGTAATTAAGACCGCGTCATCGTTCTTCGCGGGCAAGCCTCGCTCCTACAGGGATTGTGGTGATTATGCGGTTACGGTCTGATCCACCAGATGGCCGTTGTCGATGCGCACATGCCGTGGATGGAAGCGTTTCAGGCTGCTGCGATGCCCGACGCTGACGATGCTGAGCCCCGGAATCTCATCGATCAACGCCTGATACAGCGAAGCTTCATCCTCTTCATCCATCGCCGAAGTCGCTTCGTCCATGTACAGCCATTGCGGTGCATAAAGCAGCGCACGGGCAAAGGCCAGACGTTGCTGTTCACCCGGCGAAAGCATGCGTTGCCAGTGATTCGCTTCATCCAGGCGCGAAACCAGGTGTGGCAAACGACAGGTTTCCAGCACATGAACGTAGCGTTCCTGCGGATAGGTCTCGCCAGGCTGTGGATAACTCAACACCTCGCGCAGCGTGCCAATCGGCAGATAAGGCTTTTGCGGCAGGAACAAATAGCGCGCCGCCGGCAGACGAATGCTGCCATGGCCTGTTGGCCACAAATGCCCCATCGCTCGCAGCAACGTGGACTTGCCGCTGCCGGAACGGCCGCTGAGCATCACGCGCTCGCCCTCCTCCACGGTCATGTCGGCATTGGTCAGCAAATGCCGACCATCCGCCAGATCGAGGCCCAGGTTGTGAATCTTCAACCCATTACCCTGATTCTGTACGTCGATGGCCGGCGCGCGCTCTTCGTTGTCGGTCATGGCCTGACGGAAACTCAGCAGACGATCACAAGTGGCACGCCATGAGGCGAGGTTCTGGTACGCACTGATAAACCAGCTGAAGCTCTCCTGCACATTGCCGAACGCCGAACTGATTTGCATCAGATCACCGAGTTCGATCTTGCCAGCGAAATAACGTGGGGCGGCGACCATGAACGGAAAGATGATGGCGGCCTGTTGGTAACCCGCAGTAAAGAACGTCAGACGCTTGGACACCTTCATGATGTCCCAGAAGTTGTGCCAGACCAGCCCGAAGCGGTGGCTCAAGCGACGATTTTCATTGGGTTCGCCGTTGTACAGCGCAATGGTCTCGGCATTTTCGCGAACCCGTACCATGGAGAAACGCAGGTCGGCTTCAAAGCGTTGTTGTTGGTTGTTCAGGCCGATCAGGCGACGACCGATCAGATGCGTCAGCCAGCTACCGATCACGGCATACACCAGCACACACCAGAACATGTAGCCGGGAATGGTAAAACCGAACACTTCGATACTGCCCGACACGCCCCACAGAATGATCGAGAACGACACCAGGCTGACAATGTTGCGCAGCAAACCGATGCCCAGCTCCAGGGTATTGGAGGTGAAGTTGTTGAGGTCTTCGGAAATCCGCTGGTCCGGGTTATCGGTGTAACCGCCCTGCTCCAGCTGGTAGTAATTCTTGTTGCCGAGCCAGCGGGCGAAATGCTTTTCCGTGAGCCAGGCACGCCAGCGAATGGTCAGCATCTGCGTCAGATAGAGCCGGTAAACGGCACCGATGATCGCCACCGCCGCAATCCCGCAGAAATACAGAATCAGCTGCCAGAACGCGGCTTCGTCCTTCTTCTGCAGAGCGTTGTAGAAGTCCTTGTACCAGGTGTTGAACCACACCGAGAGCCCCACGCTGATCAACGACAACGCGATCACCGCGATCAGTAGTGTCCAGGCCTTGACCTTCTCTTCGCTTTGCCAATAAGGCGTGATCATCGCCCAGACTTTGCGAAAAAACTGCCCGCGCACGGCATCGTTGACCGCGGAATATTCAGCGTTCTGATTCATGGAAAAGGCTCGATAAAGAAAAGAACACGCACGAACCGATCATAGATGATCGGCTCGGTTTGTCGCGAGGCGCGGCCGGCATTTGTTCAGCGCAGGTTCAGCGACGAACGGGACGCTTTTGCAGTTTGCGCTGCAGCGTACGGCGGTGCATGCCCAGGGCGCGGGCAGTGGCGGAGATGTTGCCTTCGTGTTCGGTCAACACGCGCTGGATGTGTTCCCACTGCAAACGGTCCACTGACATCGGGTTTTCCGGCACCAGGGAGTCGAGGTCGGCGTGCTCGGAGAGCAGCGCAGCAAGGACATCATCGGCATCCGCCGGTTTGCACAGGTAGTTGCAGGCACCGCGCTTGATCGCTTCGACAGCGGTGGCAATGCTCGAGTAACCGGTGAGGATCACCACGCGCATTTCCGGGTCGAGTTCGAGCAGTTTTGGCAGCAACACCAGGCCGGAATCGCCGTCCATTTTCAGGTCCAGCGCGGCGTAATCCGGGATATCGGCCTGGGCGATGGTCAGGCCTTCTTCGGCGGAGCCGGCGGTGCTGACGCGAAAACCACGGCGAGCCATGGCGCGCGCCATCACGCGGGTGAACGTGGCGTCGTCATCTACCAGCAGCAAATGCGGCAGTTCTTCGCCTTCGACTTGGATCTCTTCACTCATGTTCGTCTCCTCGGGCGACACGGGGCAGGCGCAGCTCGGTGAGCGTACCGCCTTCCTCATGACTGTAGAGTTTCACTGAGCCGCCGGCGCGTGTCACGCTGGCCTTGCTCAAAAACAGGCCCAGGCCGAAACCTTTGCCCTTGGTGGTAAAAAACGGTTTGCCGATCTGTTCGGCAATGGCCAGCGGCACACCGGCGCCGTGGTCGCGAATGCTGATGGTCAAATTCTCGGCATTCCAGTCCAGCGTCACTTGCAGCCCTTCGGGGCATGCGTCAGCGGCGTTGTTCAACAAATTCAGCAGCGCCTGGGTCAGGTCCGGCGGCGGCGCCATGCGTGGCACGGTGCCTTGGCCCAGGCGCTGGAAGCGGTAACTGGCTTCCGGGCGCATCAAGTGCCAGCGGTTCAGCGCTTCGTCGAGCCAATCGGTGACGTCCTGCATCTCCACCGCCAAGCGGCGATTGGCCTCGGCGGCGCGCACCAGTTGCTGCAAGGTTTCTTTGCAGAGTTTGACCTGATCCTGCAGCACGCTGAGGTCGTCCTGCAACATCGGATCGTGATGGTCCCGGCGCATTTCCTTGAGCAGCACGCTCATGGTCGCCAGCGGCGTGCCCAGTTCATGGGCGGCACCGGCGGCTTCGGTCGCGACGGCCAGCAATTGCTGATCACGCAGGCCTTCTTCGCGACGGATGGCCCGTAGCTCCTCCTGCCGGCGCAGCTCTTCGGCCATGCGCGCGGCGAAGAAGGTGATGACCGCCGCGGCAAGGGCGAAGCTCAGCCACATCCCGTAGACCTGCAGGTTTTCCCGGGCAATCGGGAAAGTTTGCAGCGGATAGAAACCCGCCAGCAACAAGGTGTACATCGCCAGGGCGATGCCCGACAGAATCACCGAATAACGCCATGGCAGCGTCACGGCGGCGATGGTCAGCGGCACCAGGTAATAAGAGACGAAGGGGTTGGTCGAGCCGCCGGAGAAATACAGCAAGGCGCTGTGGATAAACAGGTCGCAGGCCAGTTGCACGGCGTATTCAAGCTCGGTAACCGGCCAGGAGGTACGCAGCCGAATCGCCGTGAACGCGCACAGCAACATAGAGCAACCGAGGGTCGCGGCCAGTTGGAACCAAGGCAGCGGCAGCAAGTCGAGCCAGTAGGCCAGGCCCACGGAACCGGCCTGAGCGGCCAACACCAATGTGCGGATGAACGTCAGCCGCCAGAGATTCTGACGAGTTGCGGAAGTGATTTGAACGGGGGCGAGCATGAGCTCTCCTGATGAGCGCTCCAGGCAGATCGCACGGAGTATAACCAAGCACGGGGGCTGACAGGCAAAAGTGCGGCAAACGGCCACATGGCAGGAATGTCAGCCGCGTCTATAAGGCCGCCTTCGCGGGCAAGCCTCGCTCCTACAGGAAAATGCATTCTGGCGTAGGAGCGAGGCTTGCCCGCGAAGGCCGCGACGCGGTCAACCATCTGTATAGAAGTTGTAACTGTGCGAACCGGATCATTAAAGCTAGAGTCTGATGGTTTCACGCAGGCTCGGACCTAACCCCTGCGCATCGTCCAAGGAGTTTTCATGCACACTTTCCGCCGCAGCGCCGCCCTTCTCGCCCTCAGCGTTGGCACCGTCGCCAGCCTCCCGGCCATGGCCGCCGACGAGCTGCATTACAACCAGATTTCCCTGCGCGCCGAAGTCAGTCAGGAAGTTGCCCGCGACCTGATGATCGTGACCCTCTACACCGAAGAACAAAACACCGACCCGGCCAAACTCGCGGCCGACGTCAGCACCACCATGAACAAAGCGCTGGCCCAGGCCAAGCAAGTCAAAGACATCACCCTGCGCCAGGGCAGCCGCAACAGCTACCCGATCTACGACACCAAGGGCCAGAAAATCACTGGCTGGCGCGAACGCGCCGAACTGCGCCTGGAAAGCTCCGACTTCGCCGCCCTGTCGAAACTGACCGGCGAACTGCTCACCGACCTGAAAATGGGCGGCATGGACTTCGCCATCGCCACGCCAACCCGCAAGGCCAGCGAAGACGCCCTGCTCAAAGACGCCGTGACCGCCTTCAAAGCCCGAGCACAACTGGCCACCGACGCGCTGGGCGGCAAGGGTTACAAAATCGTCAACCTGAACCTGAACAGCAACGGTTATCCACAACCGTACATGCGTGGGCCGATGATGATGAAAGCGGCCAGCATGGATGCCGCGCCGGTTACGCCGGAAGTTGAAGCCGGCACCAGCCAGGTCAGCATGACGGCGGATGGGTCGATTGAAGTATTGATGCCTTGATTCGATAGCCCTTACAAAAAACGGCGATCACCAAAGTGATCGCCGTTTTTTATGCCCCCGGAAAATCGACGCCACCCGATCCTGTAGGAGCCGGCTTGCTGGCGAAAAATTCCGGATTTTGCGACGCTGTTTCGGACGCCATCGTCGGAACGCCGCCCGCAGCAAGCCGGCTCCTACAAAGGTTCAGGTACATCCGCGAAATCAGGTCGGCTGACAGGCCGCCATCGCCAGCAAGCCGGCTCCTACAAAGGCGTGGTACATCCGCGAAATCGGGTTGGCTGACAAGCCGCCATCGCCGGCAAGCCGGCTCCTACAAAAGCAGGTCGACGCCCACCCGCTTCTCACCACTCATCAGGCCGAGCGTTAGCTCGCCTGCAGCTTTTGATTTTGATCTGCCCGCCCCTTCGGGAGGCCGAGCGGAGGTTCTGCACAGTGGGCAGCCCGGCATGGATGCCGGGCTAGCCGCCCCCGGCCATGGATGGCCGATGGCGGCGGGCCCACGGAGCCGGACCGGAGCGAGGGAACGCCGAGCCTAAGCGAGGGGCCGGACGCCGGGGCGAGACCTTTTGGTTCCTTTTGGGGCGTTTGCCAAAAGGGACTCGCCGTAAGGGCGAAACCGTAAGTGGCCGTTACCGCAGGAATGGATATGTACACCTGGAAGAAAATGGTCGGCTACCAGGCCGCCATCGCCAGCAAGCCGGCTCCTACATGTCGATGTGTGCAGATCCGGAAAACAGCCTGAATATACCGAGATAGAGGGGTCCCCCTCACAAACGGATATTTCCGCCCACCCCGTCTACGACGCTACCCTGAGGAAAACACAGCGACCCAAACCCCCGGGGACTCCATGGAAAGAACCACCGTCAAACCACTCCTGCTCGCCCTAGCCCTCGCAACAACCGCCCCATTCGCACAAGCCGCCACCACCCTGGTCTACTGCTCCGAAGCCAGCCCTGCCGGCTTCGACCCCAGCCAATACACCAGCGGCACCGACTTCGACGCCTCGGCCGAAACCGTCTTCAACCGCCTCACCCAATTCAAACGCGGCGGCACCGAAGTCGAACCCGGGCTGGCGACAAACTGGGACGTGTCAAAAGACGGCCTCACCTACACCTTCCACCTGCGCGACGGCGTGAAACTCCACACCACCGACTACTTCACCCCGACCCGCGACTTCAACGCCGACGACGTGCTGTTCACCTTCCAGCGCCTGCTCGACCCGGAGAATGCGTTCCGCAAAGCCTATCCCGCCGAGTCCCCGTACTTCACCGACATGGACCTGAACAAAACGATCAAGAGCGTCGACAAAATCGACGAACACACCGTGCGCTTCAGCCTGAACAACATCGACGCCGCCTTCATCCAGAACCTGGCGATGAGTTTCGCTTCGGTGCAATCCGCCGAGTACGGCGCGCAACTGCTAAAAGAAGGCAAAGCCGCCGACATCAACCAGAAACCCGTCGGCACCGGCCCGTTCGTGTTCAAGCGTTATCAAAAGGACTCGCAGATCCGCTACGTCGCCAACAAGGCGTACTGGAAACCCGAGGATGTGAAAATTGACAACCTGGTGTTCTCGATCACCCCGGACGCCGCCGTGCGCTTGCAGAAACTCAAGGCCGGCGAGTGCCAAGTCAGCGGTTACCCGCGCCCGGCCGACATCGAGGTGATGGAGAAAGACCCGAACCTGCGCGTGCTCAAGCAGGCCGGGTTCAACCTCGGTTTCCTGGCCTACAACGTGACACACCCGCCGCTGGACCAGCTCAAGGTGCGTCAGGCCCTGGACATGGCGATCGACAAACCGGCGATCATCAAGGCTGTCTACCAGAGTGCCGGGCAACTGGCGCAAAACGCCTTGCCACCGGCGCAATGGTCGTATGACCCAAGCATCAAGGATGCCCCCCACGACCCGACAAAAGCCCGGGCGCTACTGAAAGAAGCAGGGGTTGCACCCGGTACCACCATCAATTTGTGGGCCATGACCGTGCAACGTGCCTCCAACCCCAATGCGCGGATGTCGGCACAGATGATCCAGCAGGATTGGGAGAAGGTCGGCATCAAGGCCAACATCGTCAGCTATGAATGGGGCGAGTACATCAAGCGCGCCAAGAACGGCGAACACGACGCGATGATCTACGGCTGGACCGGCGACAACGGCGACCCCGACAACTGGCTCGGCGTGCTCTACAGCTGCGCGGCCGTGAAGGGCAGCAACTACACCAAGTGGTGCGACCCGGCCTACGACAAACTCGTCCAGCAAGCCAAGGTGTCCACGGACAAACAGCAGCGGGTGAAACTGTATCAACAGGCCCAACAAATCCTTAAGCAACAGGTGCCTATCACGCCGATCGCCAACTCGACGGTGTTCCAGCCGCTGCGCAAGGAAGTCACCGACTTCAAGATCAGCCCGTTCGGCCTCACACCCTTCTATGGTGTGGGTATAAATAAGTAACACCGCGCGCCAACCGGGTGCGCCCAGCGCCCCGGTTGCCCTTCGTCAGTGCGTGGTTTGCACCGAAAAAAATACACGCAAACGGTCAAATGCGCGTCAATTTATACATATGCGACATTAAGGTACGTTCGTGCCACTGTTTAAGGCTTGTGGCCATTCAACATCTTGCATTGGGTATGGCCCCTGCATAAGTATCCGCAGGCACGACTCACGAGGTCGTCCTCAAATTCAAAAATGACAACAAATCATGAGGCCACCATGCTTAAATACGCGGTCATTCCGTTTTTAGTCGGCGCCAGCTTGTTAGCTGCCGCACCTTTCGCCCAAGCGGCGACTAACCTGGTGTTCTGCTCCGAAGGGAGCCCGGCCGGTTTTGATCCTGGTCAGTACACCACCGGAACCGACTTCGACGCCTCTGCCGAAACCATGTTCAACCGTCTGACTCAGTTCGAGCGCGGCGGCACCGCCGTTATTCCTGGTCTGGCGACCAAGTGGGACATCTCCGATGATGGCCTGACTTACACCTTCCACCTGCGTGAAGGCGTCAAGTTCCACACTACCCCGTACTTCAAGCCGACTCGCGAGTTCAACGCCGACGACGTGCTGTTCACCTTTAATCGCATGATTAACAAGGATGATCCGTTCCGTAAGGCGTACCCGACCGAATTCCCGTACTTCACCGACATGGGGATGGACACCAACATCACCAAGATCGATAAAGTCGACGACCACACCGTCAAGTTCACCCTCAAAGAAGTAGATGCCGCGTTCATCCAGAACATGGCCATGAGCTTCGCCTCGGTGCAGTCCGCCGAGTACGCAGCCCAGCTGCTCAAGGAAGGCAAAGCCGCCGACATCAACCAGAAGCCGGTCGGCACTGGTCCGTTCGTGTTCAAGAGCTACCAGAAAGACTCCAACATCCGCTACACCGGGAACAAGGACTACTGGAAGCCTGACGACGTCAAGATCGACAACCTGATCTTCGCCATCACCACCGACCCGTCGGTGCGTATCCAGAAGCTGAAGAAGAACGAGTGCCAGATCACTCTGTTCCCGCGTCCGGCCGACCTGAAGGCGCTGAAAGAAGACAAAACCCTGAAGGTGCCTGACCAGGCTGGTTTCAACCTGGGTTACATCGCCTACAACGTGATGGACAAGATCAAGGGTGACGACAAGCCGAACCCGATGGCCCAACTGAAAGTGCGTCAGGCACTGGACATGGCCGTCAACAAACAACAGATCATCGACTCGGTTTACCAGGGTGCAGGTCAAAAGGCCGTCAACGCCATGCCGCCGACCCAGTGGTCTTACGACACCACCATCGTGGATGCTCCGTACAACCCTGAGAAAGCCAAGGAGCTGCTCAAGGAAGCCGGTGTGAAGGAAGGCACCGAAATCGTTCTATGGGCAATGCCGGTGCAGCGTCCGTACAACCCGAACGCCAAGCTGATGGCAGAAATGCTGCAGTCCGACTGGGCGAAGATCGGTATCAAGGCCAAAATCCAGAGCTACGAATGGGGCGAGTACATCAAGCGCTCCAAAGGCGGCGAAAACGGCGCGATGCTGATTGGCTGGAGCGGCGACAACGGTGACCCGGACAACTGGCTGAACGTGCTGTTCGGCTGCGACTCGCTGCAAGGCAACAACTTCTCCAAGTGGTGCGACAAGAAGTTCGACGGCATCGTCAAAGAAGCCAAGCGCACGACCGACCAGGGCAAGCGCACCGAACTGTACAAGCAGGCGCAACACGTCCTCAAAGACGCTGTTCCAATGACACCTATCGCTCACTCGACGGTGTTCCAACCCATGCGCAACGAAGTGCAGGATTTCAAGATCAGCCCATTCGGCTTGAACTCCTTCTACGGCGTTAGCGTCAGCAAATAAGATTTGGCAACGGCGACGTTTTTGACGTCGCCGTTGCTTTTTCTACCGAGAAAGCAGGAAACAACCTACATCCTATTCCGCTGAGCATTACAGCTGCGGCGTCGGACGCGTTGCCCTTTCCTACGAGTCTTTAGGACTCTACGCATTTACTGCCAGACTCGCGGCTCTTACCGTCGGGTTCTGACCAGTGCACGCGTGGGCTCTCGGTTTTTGCTGTACCTCATGGCTTGAGATCAGTGACGCCTCCACGTCCCCGGACGGGACAGCGGCGCATTGAAAACACTTAGCGAAAGAGAAAAGGGAGCGTCATGCGCCATACCTTGGTTTTATCCGCATTGCTGGGCACCGGCCTGCTGGCCGCCACTTCCATCAGCCAGGCCGCCAACAACAGCCTGGTGTTCTGCTCCGAAGGCAGCCCGGCTGGCTTCGACACCGCGCAGTACACGACCGCGACCGATAACGACGCCGCCGAGCCGTTGTACAACCGATTGGCAGAATTCGAAAAAGGCGCCACCAACGTCGTACCAGGCCTGGCAAAGAGCTGGGATATTTCCGAAGACGGCCTCAAGTACACCTTTCACCTGCGCGAAGGGGTGAAATTTCATACGACCAAGTACTTCACGCCGAGCCGTGATTTCAACGCCGATGACGTGCTGTTCACGTTTAATCGCATGCTCGATCCGCAGCAACCTTTCCGTAAGGCTTATCCAACCGAGTTCCCGTATTTCAACGGGATGAGCCTGAACAAGAACATCGCCAAGGTCGAAAAGACCGGGCCGCTGACCGTGGTCATGACGCTCAACAGCGTGGACGCCGCGTTCATCCAGAACATCGCCATGAGCTTTGCTGCCATCCTGTCCGCCGAATACGCCGACAAGCTGCTGGCCGAAGGCAAGCCGAGCGACATCAACCAGAAGCCGATCGGCACCGGGCCGTTCGTGTTCAAGAGCTACCAGAAAGACTCCAACATCCGTTACAGCGGCAACAAGCAGTACTGGGACCCGAGCCGGGTCAAGCTCGACAACCTGATTTTCGCCATCAACACCGACGCCTCGGTGCGGGTGCAGAAACTCAAGGCCAACGAGTGCCAGATCACCCTGCACCCTCGTCCTGCCGATGTCGAAGCGCTGAAGAACGACGCGAATCTCAAGCTCATCGAAAAGCCTGGCTTCAACCTCGGTTACATCGCCTACAACGTGCGCCACAAGCCATTCGACCAGCTCGAAGTGCGCCAGGCGCTGGACATGGCGGTGAACAAACAAAGCATTCTCAACGCCGTTTACCAAGGCGCCGGTCAACTGGCGCAAAACGCCATGCCGCCGACCCAATGGTCCTACGACGAGACCATTAAAGACGCCGCCTACAACCCGGAAAAAGCCAAGGAACTGCTCAAGGCTGCCGGCGTGAAAGAAGGCACCGAAATTACCCTGTGGGCGATGCCGGTTCAGCGTCCCTACAACCCCAACGCCAAGTTGATGGCCGAGATGCTCCAGGCTGACTGGGCGAAGATCGGTCTCAAAGTGAAGATCGTCAGCTACGAATGGGGCGAGTACATCAAGCGCACCAAGAATGGCGAGCACGACGTCAGCCTGATTGGCTGGACCGGTGACAATGGGGACCCGGACAACTGGCTCGGCACGCTTTACAGCTGCGACGCCATTGGCGGCAACAACTACTCCCAATGGTGTGATCCGGCTTACGACAAGCTGATCAAGCAGGCCAAGGTCGTCACCGACCGTGACCAGCGCACCGTGCTTTACAAACAGGCTCAGCAGTTGCTCAAGCAGCAAGTGCCGATCACACCTGTCGCTCACTCGACGGTCAACCAGCCGTTAAGCGCCAAAGTCGAAGGATTCAAGGTGAGTCCTTTCGGCCGCAACGTGTTCTCGGGCGTCAGTATCGACAAATAACCGATTAGCCAAAAAACGCTGGGGGCGGATTCCGCCCTCACGCAAGCGTATTGCCGTTATTTGCCGATCAGGCCGACAGCAAACGTTTGCGAAGCCTTGTATGAGTTCCAAAACCAATAGCCGGATCACAAAAAAAGACCGGTATAAAAAAAGAAAGAAAGGAGCTTCACCCATGAAACTGAGCAGCACCGCGTTATTGGCCCTGGCCATCAGCAGCGTTACCGCCACGGCCTACGCTGAGTCCCAGAGCCAGGCTTTCACACCGGTCACCGTCAAGGAAAAGAGCGCCCAAAGCGAAGCCACCGGCTTTGTCGAAGGGCAATCGGTCACCGGCTCCACGCGTAACTGGTATGCGAATGAGTCGTTCAAGCGGGGCGCGACGCTCAACTATCGTAAAAATGGTGAGACTCACACGACTGACCGCCGCATCAACTGGGTGCAAGGCACGATCATCAAGTACAACTCGGGCTTCACCGAAGGCACTGTAGGCTTCAGCACCGAAATCGCCGCCTACAACGCCATTGCCCTGGACCGTGACCGTAAAGACCTCGCCTCCGGCAACGGCGGTGCGCCTGAGCCAGGTCGCTCCGGCCGTGGTAACAACCGTACGCTGACTGAAAATGGCGGTGACGCTGTTGATCAGTGGAGCAAACTGGGCCTGGCCAACGTCAAGGCACGCGTCTCCAACACCACACTGACGGCTGGTCGCCAGAATTTCAGCAGCCCGCAAGTGGATGTCATCGGTAACCGTCCCCTGCCTTCGAGCTTCGAAGGTGTGACCCTGCACAGCGAAGAGCTGGAAAACCTCTCCTTCGACCTCGGCACCTTCGACCGTAACTCGCCGCGTACCGAACAGAGCCAGCGCAAGTTCCGTTCCGAATACGGCGACGGCACAGCCGAAGCGGATCACGTCAACACCGCCGGTATCACCTACCAGCCGTTCGCCAGCCTGACCACCAGCCTGTGGGGCACCCAGGCGGAAGACTTGTGGAACCAGTACTACTTCGGCGCCAGCCATGTGTTGGGCGACAGCTCGATCCTGAGCCTGACCACCGGCCTGAACTACTACAAAACCGTCGACGAAGGTAAAGCCAAGCTCGGCCAGATCGACAACGACACCTACTCCCTGTCGTTCGGCCTGACCCACCAGGCTCACAGCCTGACCTTCTCGTACCAGGAAGTGAACGGTAACGAGTACTTCGACTACCTGCACGAAACCAACGGCATCTACCTGGCCAACTCCCTGTTGTCGGACTTCAACGGCCCGAACGAGAAATCCTTCCAGGTCGCCTACGGCCTGAACATGGCTGAATACGGCGTTCCAGGCCTGAAGTTCAACATCTACCAGGCGCGCGGCTGGGGCATCGACGGTACTCACTACAACAGCACCGGCTACGGCGACGTGAAAGGAATGGACGGCGAGCACCATTACGAATACGGCATCGGTGCTTCGTACGCCGTGCAGAGTGGCCCGCTCAAGGCGACCGCGATCCGCGCGACCTACACCGCTCACCGCGCCAGCGAAAACCAGGCGGATGGCAGCCTCAACGAGTTCCGTCTCGTGACCACCATCCCGTTCAACGTTCTGTAATGCACCCGCCGAACGGCTGATTCAGTGACGAATCTACCGTTCGGCTTTTGTCCTTAACTGATTGCAGAGGGCTCTTGATGAAAATGCTTCCCCTACGTGCGGCCATCGCTGCCGCGTTGCTGAGTGTTGCCGTTGGCGTCTCGGCCAAACCCTTGGTGGTTTGCACCGAAGCCAGTCCGGAAGGCTTCGACATGGTTCAATACACGACTGCAGTCACAGCCGATGCGGTGGCCGAAACCATCTTCAACCGCCTGGCGGACTTCAAGCCCGGTACCACCGAAGTGATTCCGGCACTGGCCGAGTCCTGGGACATCAGCGAAGACGGCCTGACCTACACGTTCCACCTGCGCAAAGGCGTCAAGTTTCACACCACCGAATACTTCAAGCCGACCCGCGACATGAACGCCGACGACGTGGTCTGGAGCTTCCAGCGGCAGCTGGACCCGAATCACCCGTGGCACAAACTGTCGAGCGTGGGCTTCCCGTACTTTGAAAGCATGGGCTTCAAGGAACTGCTGAAAAGCGTCGAGAAAGTTGACGACAACACGGTCAAATTCACCCTGACCCGCCGCGAAGCGCCGTTCCTGGCCGACATCGCCATGGCGTTCTCCTCGATTTACCCTGCCGAGTACGCCGACCAGTTGCTCAAGACGAACAAGACCGGCGACCTCAACAACAAACCGGTCGGCACCGGTCCGTTCGTTTTCCAGCGTTACGCCAAGGACGCTCAGGTTCGCTTCAAGGCCAACCCGGACTACTTCCGTGGCAAGCCGCCGGCTGACTCGTTGATCCTGGCCATCGCCACCGACAACAACGTGCGCCTGCAAAAGCTCAAGGCCAACGAGTGCCAGGTCGCGCTGTATCCGAAGCCGGATGACATCCCGAGCATCAAGAAAGACGCCAAACTGAGCGTCGATGAACTGAACGCGATGACCGTTTCGTACATCGCCATGAACACCACGCACAAGTACATGAGCGACGTGCGGGTGCGCAAAGCCATCGACATCGCCTTCGATAAAGAGGCTTATGTCAACGCGCTGTTTGGTAAAGGCAATGCGACAGTGGCGGTCAACCCGTTCCCGGACACGCTGCTGGGCTACAACCACAGCCTGAAAAACCCGGCCCGCGATCTGGACAGGGCCCGCGCCCTGCTCAAGGAAGCCGGCGTACCGGAAGGCACCACCTTCACCCTGTTCACCCGCAACGGTGGCGGCCCGACCAACCCGAACCCGATGCTTGGCGCGCAGATGATGCAGGCTGACCTGGCCAAGGTCGGGATCAAGATCGACATCCGCGTGATGGAATGGGGCGAAATGCTCAAACGCGCGAAAAACGGCGAGCACGACATGGTTTCCGCCGGATGGGCGGGTGATAACGGCGACCCGGATAACTTCCTGACGCCTATGCTCAGTTGCGAAGCCGCGAAGAACGGCGAAAACTACGCACGTTGGTGCAATGACAAGTTCCAGGCGCTGATCGACCAGGCTCGCGAAAAAACCGATCCGGCCGAGCGGGCAGCGCTGTACGAACAGGCCCAGGTTATTTTTAACCAGGACCAGCCATGGATCAGCATGGCGCACACTAGAATGTTCACCGCTATGCGCAACAACGTAGAGGGCTATCACATTAGCCCCCTCACCACTAATAACTTCGCCACCACCCAGGTGAAGTAGATAAGAAAACTCCCGGTGTCCCTGACTCCAGGGACACCAGGCACGCCTAACCGGCTGATGAGGTACACCAGAAGATGTTTAGTTTTATTGCCCGCCGATTGGGGTTATTGATCCCCACGTTCTTCGGCATCACCTTGCTGACTTTCGCGTTGATTCGCATGATTCCAGGCGACCCCGTGGAAGTAATGATGGGCGAACGACGAGTCGACCCCGAAATGCATGCTCAGGCAATGGAACGCCTAGGTCTGAACAAACCGCTGTATGCCCAATACCTGGATTACATCGGCAAACTGGCTCACGGCGATCTCGGCGAATCCCTGCGTACCCGTGAAAGCGTGTGGAGCGAGTTCAGCTCTCTATTCCCCGCGACCCTGGAACTGTCTATGGCCGCCCTGTTGTTCGCCGGCATCCTGGGCCTTCTGGCCGGGGTGATCGCGGCACTCAAGCGAGGATCCCTGTTCGACCATGGGGTGATGGGCATCTCCCTGGCGGGATATTCGATGCCGATCTTCTGGTGGGGCCTGATCCTGATCATGTTCTTCTCGGTGTCCCTGGGCTGGACCCCGGTGTCCGGGCGGATCGACTTGCTCTATGACATCGAGCCGCGCACCGGCTTCATGCTCATCGACACGCTGCTGGCCGATGACGTCGGTGCGTTCCTCGATGCCCTGCATCACCTGATCCTGCCGGCCATCGTGCTCGGCACCATCCCGCTGGCGGTGATTGCGCGGATGACCCGTTCTTCGATGCTCGAAGTGCTGCGCGAAGACTACATCCGGACCGCCAAGGCCAAAGGCCTGTCGCCGTCGCGCGTAGTGTTCGTACACGGCCTGCGCAACGCACTGATTCCGGTACTGACCGTGGTCGGCCTGCAAGTCGGCACATTGCTGGCCGGTGCGGTCCTGACCGAAACCATCTTCTCGTGGCCCGGCATCGGCAAATGGCTGATCGAAGCCATTGGCGCACGGGATTATCCCGTGGTGCAAAACGGCATCCTGTTAATCGCCTGCCTGGTGATTCTGGTGAACTTCATCGTGGACATCCTCTACGGCTTCGCCAACCCACGCATCCGTCACCAGCGCTGAGATCATGACCATGACCACTCCAGCTTCAACTACAAATCAAGCGGTAACAGTCGATCAAAGCCTGCTGTACCCGTCCCCGTACAAAGAATTCTGGCAAGCGTTCTCCAAGAACAAAGGCGCCGTCGCCGGCCTGATGTTCATGTTGCTGGTGATCTTCTGCGCGATCTTCGCGCCGTGGGTCTCGCCACATAACCCAAGCGAGCAATACCGTGACTTCCTGCTGACCCCGCCGTCCTGGCTGGAAGGCGGGCAAATCCAGTTCCTGCTCGGCACCGATGAACTGGGCCGCGACCTGCTGTCGCGCCTGATCAACGGTTCGCGCCTGTCCCTGCTGATCGGTTTGTCGTCGGTGGTGATGTCGCTGATCCCGGGCATCCTGCTCGGTCTGTTCGCCGGCTTCTTCCCGCGCATCCTGGGCCCGACCATCATGCGTCTGATGGACATCATGCTGGCCCTGCCCTCGCTGCTGCTGGCCGTGGCGATTGTCGCCATCCTCGGCCCTGGCCTGATCAACACCATCATTGCCATCGCCGTGGTTTCGTTGCCGTCCTATGTTCGTCTGACCCGCGCTGCGGTGATGGGCGAGCTGAACCGCGACTACGTGACCGCCGCGCGCCTGGCCGGTGCCGGTCTGCCACGCCTGATGTTCGTCACCGTGCTGCCCAATTGCATGGCGCCGCTGATCGTTCAGGCCACTCTGAGTTTCTCCTCGGCGATTCTCGATGCCGCAGCCCTTGGCTTCCTGGGCCTTGGCGTACAACCGCCAACCCCTGAGTGGGGCACCATGCTGGCTTCGGCTCGCGACTACATCGAACGCGCCTGGTGGGTAGTAAGCCTGCCTGGTTTGACCATTTTGCTCAGCGTGCTGGCAATCAACTTGATGGGCGACGGCCTGCGCGATGCGCTGGACCCGAAACTCAAGAACGCCGCCTGAGGAGATTCAAATGTCACTGTTAGAAATCAAGAATCTCAACGTTCGCTTCGGCGACAAGAACGCCGTTCCGGTGGTCGACGGGCTCGACATTTCCGTGGACAAAGGCGAAGTGCTGGCCATCGTTGGCGAGTCGGGTTCGGGTAAATCCGTGACCATGATGGCGCTGATGGGCCTGATCGAGCATCCGGGGATCGTCACCGCCGACGCCCTGAATTTCGACGGCAAGAACATGCTCAAGCTCAGCAACCGTCAGCGTCGGCAAATCGTCGGCAAAGACCTGGCCATGGTCTTCCAGGACCCGATGACCGCGCTGAACCCGAGCTACACCGTGGGTTTCCAGATCGAAGAAGTCCTGCGCCTGCACCTGAAAATGTCCGGCAAGCAAGCGCGCAAACGCGCCATCGAACTGTTGGAAAAAGTGGAAATCCCGGGCGCCGCCAGCCGTATGGACGCCTACCCGCATCAACTGTCGGGCGGTATGAGCCAGCGTGTTGCGATCGCCATGGCGATTGCCGGCGAGCCCAAACTGCTGATCGCCGACGAACCGACCACCGCTTTGGACGTGACGATTCAGGCGCAGATCATGGACCTGCTGCTGGCGTTGCAGAAAGAGCAGAACATGGGCCTGGTGCTGATCACTCACGACCTCGCGGTCGTGGCCGAAACCGCCCAGCGTGTGTGCGTGATGTACGCCGGCCAGGCCGTAGAAGTCGGTCATGTGCCACAACTGTTCGACATTCCGGCGCACCCGTACAGCGAAGCGCTGCTCAAGGCGATTCCGGAACACAGCCTCGGCGCCTCACGCCTGTCGACATTGCCGGGCATCGTTCCCGGTCGTTACGACCGTCCGCAAGGTTGCCTGCTGTCGCCGCGCTGCCCGTATGTCCAGGACAGCTGCCGTGCGCAGCGTCCGACCCTTGACCCGAAAAGCAACAGCCTCGCCCGCTGCTTCTACCCGCTGAACCAGGAGGTGGCGTAATGGCCGTCGTACTTACCGCCCGCGACCTCACCCGTCACTACGAAGTGTCCCGCGGCCTGTTCAAGGGCCATGCGACCGTACGCGCCCTGAATGGTGTGTCGTTCGAACTGGAAGCCGGCAAGACCCTCGCTGTCGTGGGCGAATCCGGTTGCGGCAAATCCACCCTGGCCCGCGCCCTGACGCTGATCGAAGAGCCGTCTTCCGGCTCCTTGAAAATCGCCGGGCAGGAAGTCGCCGGGGCTGACAAGGCTCAACGCAAACAACTGCGCAAAGACGTGCAGATGGTGTTCCAGAGCCCGTACGCCTCGTTGAACCCTCGGCAGAAAGTCGGTGATCAACTCGCCGAGCCGCTGCTGATCAACACCAGCCTCAGCGCAGCCGAGCGTCGCGAGAAAGTGCAGGCGATGATGAAGCAGGTGGGTTTGCGCCCTGAGCATTACCAGCGCTATCCGCACATGTTCTCCGGCGGTCAGCGCCAGCGGATCGCACTCGCCCGCGCCATGATGCTGCAGCCTAAAGTGCTGGTCGCGGACGAACCGACCTCGGCGCTGGACGTGTCGATCCAGGCGCAGGTGCTGAACCTGTTCATGGACCTGCAGCAAGAGTTCAACACCGCCTACGTGTTCATCTCGCACAACCTGGCCGTGGTGCAACACGTTGCCGATGACGTGATGGTGATGTACCTCGGTCGCCCGGTGGAAATGGGCCCGAAGAACGACATCTACGAGCGTCCGCTGCACCCGTACACCCAGGCGTTGCTGTCGGCCACACCGACCATTCACCCGGACCCGAACAAGCCGAAGATCAAGATCGTCGGCGAGTTGCCCAACCCGTTGAACCCGCCGTCGGGCTGCGCTTTCCACAAGCGTTGCCCGTACGCGACCGACCGTTGCAAAACCGAAGAGCCAGCCCTGCGCCCTCTGGATAATCGGCAGGTAGCTTGCCACTACGCCGAGCAATTCCTCGACGGCGCGGCGTAACAGCGGGCTGAAAAACCTGTAGGAGCGAGCCTGCTCTCGATGGAGTGTCAGCCAACACGGCTGTTACTGATACTCCATCGCGAGCAGGCTCGCTCCTACAAGGGATAGGTGTTCTGTTCAAAAACCTCTTCTGCTTCGATTGCGCGTCAATCGGGTCGAAGGGGTTTTATTTTGCCTGCTACTCAGGCCCCTTCTTCCTCATCACTGTCCGGCTCGTCGGTGGTCGTATCATCATCGTCCGCACTGCCGCCCTGCCCCTGATCACCGGGCTCTGATTCGGACTTGGCGATCATCATGCCGGTGTGCGTCACCTGCCCACTCGACGCCTGGCTTTCGTGATCCTCACACTCGGCCCAGACCGCCGAACTGCCGAGGGCCAGCATCAGCAAAACCTTCAACAGCAGCACAACGCGTAGCAACCTGTTCATAGTCGATTCCATCCTTTTGCAGGTGAAACATCTGTACCTGTCTGGCGCTCTTTGAAATCTAGTTCCGATCAGCCGGGTTCTCCAGATAGGACGCTAACGAAGAGACGGAATGCGATGGCTTTAGAGATTGGTTGTGAATATGGCCTATAACCAAACCCGCTAACACGATGCTTTTCTGTAGGAGCCAGCTTGCTGGCGATGGTCGTTAACGATAACGCGTGCTGTCAGGATTAACGCGGCGTTCTCTGGTCCATCGCCAGCAAGCTGGCTCCTACAGGGGGGATTTGTGTCGGGCATTAAAAAACCCCGGTGCTTTCGCTACCGGGGCTTTTGGTTTTGCAGCTCAGCGCTTAGTGGTGCTCACGCGTCGCACGGAATTTCACGTCCGGCCAGCGCTCTTCCATCAGCGCCAGGTTGACGCGGGTCGGCGCCAGGTAGGTCAGGTGACCACCGCCATCGACCGCGAGGTTTTCCACGGCCTTGACCCGGAACTCCTCGAACTTCTTCTTATCGTCGCAATCGATCCAGCGCGCGGAGTACACGGTGATCGGCTCGTAGGAGCACTCAACCTTGTATTCCTCTTTCAAGCGGCTGGCGACCACGTCGAACTGCAGCACACCGACGGCGCCGAGGATGATGTCGTTGCTGCGCTCGGGGAAGAACACCTGGGTCGCGCCCTCTTCCGCCAATTGCTGCAAGCCTTGGCGCAGTTGCTTGGATTTCAACGGATCACGCAGACGCACGCGACGGAACAGTTCCGGGGCGAAGTGCGGGATACCGGTGAAGCCCAGGACTTCGCCTTCGGTGAAGGTGTCGCCGATCTGGATGGTGCCGTGGTTGTGCAGGCCGATGATGTCGCCGGCAAACGCTTCTTCCAGTTGCTCACGCTCGGAGGAGAAGAACGTCAGGGCATCGCCGATCCGCACGTCCTTGCCGGTGCGCACGTGGCGCATCTTCATGCCTTTTTCGTACTTGCCGGAGCAAATGCGCATGAAGGCGATACGGTCGCGGTGTTTCGGGTCCATGTTCGCCTGGATCTTGAACACGAAGCCGCTGAACTTCTCTTCGACCGGCTCCACGGTGCGCTCGTTGGCGACACGGGCCAGCGGTTTCGGTGCCCAGTTGACCACGGCGTCGAGCACGTGATCGACACCGAAGTTGCCCAGTGCGGTACCGAAGAACACCGGGGTCAGTTGGCCGTCGAGGAATTCCTGCTGGTTGAATTCGTGGCAGGCGCCCTGCACCAGTTCCAGTTGATCAACGAAGCGATCGTACTCGTCGCCCAAGTGCGCGCGGGCTTCATCGGAGTCGAGCTTTTCGATGATTTTCACATCGGTGCGCTCGTGGCCGTGGCCGGCGGTGTACACGATGATGTAGTCGTCGGCGAGGTGATAAACGCCTTTGAAATCGCGGTAGCAACCGATCGGCCAGGTGATCGGCGCAGCCTTGATCTTCAGGACCGCTTCGATTTCGTCGAGCAGTTCGATCGGGTCGCGGATGTCGCGGTCGAGTTTGTTGATGAAGCTGACGATCGGCGTGTCACGCAGACGGCAGACGTCCATCAGCGCGATGGTCCGTGGCTCTACACCCTTACCGCCGTCGAGGACCATCAATGCCGAGTCCACTGCCGTCAGGGTGCGGTAGGTATCTTCGGAGAAGTCTTCGTGGCCCGGGGTGTCGAGCAGGTTGATCATGTGATCGCGATACGGGAACTGCATGACCGACGTGGTAATCGAGATACCCCGCTGCTTTTCCATTTCCATCCAGTCGGAGGTGGCATGGCGGTCGGACTTGCGAGACTTCACCGTGCCGGCAACCGCAATCGCCTTGCCCATCAGCAAGAGCTTCTCGGTGATGGTGGTTTTACCGGCATCGGGGTGGGAAATAATGGCGAAAGTGCGGCGTTTCGCGACTTCGGCGGCCTGTTTGGTCATGGGAAATCGCCTGGCGGTGATTCAAAAAAGGGCGGCGAGTATAGCGCAAACCGACCGCCACGGACCACCGCCCGCCCGGTGAGGAGCAGCAAAAATGCAACCTGTAGGAGCCGGCTTGCTGGCGATGGCCGCACCTCGGCCTGTCAGATACACCGAGGTGATTCCATCGCCAGCAAGCCGGCTCCTACAGGTGGGTGTTATGGCATCGGGCAGGTACCCGTCGGCATCAAGGGTGGCTATCTGCTGCTAATTATGGAACCTTTTAAAAGGTGGAGGCGTCCACTCCCCTGTTACGGCACTCGTCCCAGGGGCTGAAAAATCAGCAAGTTAGCCTGACGAGGCTGCGCTTATGGCTCGATTCATGTCCCTTCGCGGGCATAGAACGCGCTGCTTCTCGCGAACGCTTACTTCGGCAGCCAGGACTGGCATTGCCACACGAAGCTGCGTTCGCCGACAAAGAAAAAAGGAGTCCGCCTGTGGCTATTCGCTATGGCAAAGGGCTGACAGGAGGTGCGGTTGTCGTCGCCCTTCTGGCCCTGCTGGTCCACTGGATTGGCATCAACACGATCGAACAGTACCGCGACGATTTGTTGTTTTACCTGCAAGCTCATCTGATTCTCGTCCTCGCCTCCATGCTGGCCGCCCTTGTTGTGGGCATACCCGCCGGTATCTTCCTCAGCCGTCCGACCATGGTGGGACGCGCCGAACGCTTCATGCAGCTCTTCAACATCGGCAACACCGTGCCGCCTCTCGCCGTACTGGCCATTGCCCTGGGGATTCTGGGCATCGGCAGCGGCCCCGCGATCTTCGCCCTGTTCCTCGCCTCGCTGTTGCCGATCGTGCGCAACACCTATGAAGGCCTGAAAAATGTTCAGGGTTCCCTCAAGGAAGCGGCCGTCGGTATCGGCATGACGCCGACTCAAGTGCTGTGGCGGGTCGAACTGCCGAACGCCGTGCCGATCATCATCGGCGGCGTGCGTGTGGCGCTGGCGATCAACGTCGGTACTGCACCGCTGGCGTTCCTGATTGGCGCCAATAGTCTGGGCAGCCTGATTTTCCCCGGCATCGCCCTGAACAATCAGCCGCAACTGCTGCTCGGCGCGGCCTGCACCGCCCTGCTGGCCTTGCTGCTCGACGGCCTGGTGACACTCGCCAGCCGCCTCTGGCTCGAACGCGGTCTGCGCCCGTCTTAAGCCTCGGCAAAGGAAATCTCATGAAAAGAACATGCTTATTCTTAGGCTGCGTCCTGCTGCTCGCAGGATTTGCCCAAGCCGCTGAAAAACCGGTGATCCGCATCGGCGCCCGGGTGTTCACCGAACAAACCCTGCTCGCGGAAATCACCTCCCAGTACCTGCGCACCAAGGGTTACGACACCCAGGTGACTGGCGGTCTGGGCAGCAACCTCGCTCGCAGCGCCCACGAAAGTGGCCAACTGGACCTGATGTGGGAATACACCGGCGTGTCGCTGGTGGCCTACAACCACGTCACCGAAAAACTCGACAGCGCTCAGTCCTACGCCAAGGTGAAAGAACTCGACGCGAAAAAAGGCCTCGTCTGGCTGACCCCGTCGAAGTTCAGCAACACCTACGCCCTGGCCCTGCCGGAAAAAACCGCGAAGGCCTACCCGCAGATCAACACCATCAGCGAGCTGAACACGGTGATGCAGGCTGAGGCGAAGACTAATCACCTGGTCGCGCTGGACACCGAGTTCGCCAACCGCTCCGACGGTCTGGACGGCATGGTCGACCTCTACAGCATGAACCTGACGCGTAAAAACATTCGCCAGATGGATGCAGGCCTGGTCTACACCGCCCTGCGCAATGGCCAGGTGTTTGCCGGTCTGGTCTACACCACCGACGGTCGCTTGAACGCCTTCAAGTTGAAACTGCTTGAAGACGACAAGCACTACTTCCCGGACTACACCGCCGCGCCGGTGGTGCGTCAGGTTTACCTCGATGCCCACCCGCAACTGGCGCAAGAGATCAAACCGCTGGCCGAGCTGTTCGATGACGAAACCATGCGCCAGCTCAACGCGCGGGTCGATGTCGATCACGAAAGCCCTTCATCCGTTGCTGCCGATTTCCTGCGCCAGCACCCCATCAACTAAGGAGGAAAAGTCATGGAATTTCTCAACGCCTTTTCCCATCTCGACTGGCCGCTGGTGCTGCACCTGACCTGGCAACACATCACCTTGGTCGGCATCGCCGTGACCCTGGCGATTCTGGTCGGCGTGCCGCTGGGCATTCTGATGACACGTTTCCCGACGCTCGCCGGCCCCTTGCAAGCCAGCGCCACGGTGCTGCTGACCGTGCCCTCGATTGCACTGTTCGGCCTGCTGCTGCCGTTCTACTCCAAATTCGGCCAGGGCCTGGGCCCGATGCCTGCGATCACGGCAGTGTTTCTGTACTCGTTGCTGCCGATCATGCGTAACACCTACCTCGCCCTGACTGGCGTCGAACCGGGCATTCGCGAAGCCGCACGCGGCATCGGCATGACCTTCGGCCAGCGCCTGCGCATGGTCGAACTGCCGATTGCCGTGCCGGTGATCCTCGCCGGCGTGCGCACCGCCGTGGTCATGAACATCGGTGTCATGACCATCGCCGCGACCATCGGCGCCGGTGGCCTCGGTGTCCTCATTCTCGCTTCCATCAGCCGCAGCGACATGTCGATGCTGATCGTCGGCGCCGTGCTGGTCAGCCTGCTGGCCATCTTCGCCGACCTGCTTCTGCAATGGCTGCAACGCACGCTGACTCCAAAAGGACTGCTCAAATGATCGAACTTCAAAACCTCAGCAAGACTTTCCAAAGCAACGGCAAAGATGTGAAAGCCGTGGACTCGGTCAGCCTGACCGTCAATGAAGGCGAAATCTGTGTGTTCCTCGGGCCATCGGGCTGCGGCAAAAGCACCACGCTGAAGATGATCAACCGCCTGATCAAGCCGACCTCGGGCAAGATCCTGATCAACGGCGAAGACACCACCGACCTCGACGAAGTGACCCTGCGTCGCAACATCGGTTACGTGATCCAGCAGATCGGCCTGTTCCCGAACATGACCATCGAAGAAAACATCACCATCGTTCCGCGCCTGCTGGGCTGGGACAAACAGAAGTGCCACGACCGCGCCCGCGAGTTGATGAGCATGATCAAGCTTGAACCCAAGCAATATTTGAATCGTTATCCGCGAGAGTTGTCCGGTGGTCAGCAGCAACGGATCGGCGTGATTCGCGCACTGGCGGCGGATGCACCGTTGCTGTTGATGGATGAACCGTTCGGCGCGGTCGACCCGATCAACCGCGAGATGATCCAGAACGAGTTCTTCGAGATGCAACGGGCGCTGAACAAGACCGTGATCATGGTCAGCCACGACATCGACGAAGCGATCAAGCTCGGCGACAAGATTGCAATCTTCCGCGCCGGCAAGCTGTTGCAGATCGATCACCCGGACACGCTGCTGGCGCACCCGGCGGACGACTTTGTCAGCAACTTCGTCGGCCAGGACAGCACGCTCAAGCGTCTGCTGCTGGTGAAGGCCGAAGACGCGGCGGACAACGCACCGTCCGTCAGCCCGGAGACGCCGGTGACTGAAGCCCTGGAGTTGATGGATGAACATGACCGTCGTTATGTCGTGGTCACGGACGGTGAGAACAAGGCGCTCGGTTATGTACGACGTCGCGACCTGCACCGTCAGACCGGGGCTTGCACGCAGTACCTGCGTGAGTTCAATGCCACGGCGGCGTACGACGAGCATTTGCGCATCCTGCTGTCGCGGATGTACGAGTTCAACCGTTCGTGGTTGCCGGTGATGGATGCGGAGCGGGTGTTTTTGGGTGAGGTGACGCAGGAATCGATTGCGGCCTATCTGAGCTCAGGACGCTCACGGGGCATGAAAACCAATATCGTGTCGCCGGCCGAGGCAGTCGCCTGACAGCCGGAATCGCTGGGTAAAAATGCAAAAACTGTGGGAGCGAGCCTGCTCGCGATAGCGCATGGTCAGCCAACGACGATGTTGAATTTGAAATTGCCATCGCGAGCAGGCTCACTCCCACAAAAAACGCACAGCCTGTGACCGGAAAAAAATATCAACACCTGCCTCGGCAAGCGGCCTCCAAAAAGGTCCGCCGAAACAGTCAAAAAATCGCTCAGCCGACCTTTTCGCAGCTATCGTCGCCGATGTTGACGCCATCGCAGTTATCTTTGAGTTGGCAGACATAAGCGTCGAACGTGCAGGTATTTTTAACACTTCAGATTTCCTCGGGAACATCGGCCTGTCATCTGTGTCGAGTACAAGGAGAGCTGGCGGCAACGTGCGTCAGACAAGTGCAAAAACGCGACATTTTTTGTTGATCTCAAGCCCCTCACGCCCTAAAGTTCGCGCCGAACGTCCATGCTGGAAACGATCCATCCGGCTCAAGTACTGACGACGAGACAGCAAGGCCAAGGGAAAGCACCGCTTCCCATGGCCTTTTTGCTTTCGGCGACATGCCTTGGGAAGTAGGCGAACCAAAGTGGGGATACGGAGGACGTTCATTTGCACCCATTGATAATTTCAGTTTGCCAATAGGAGTTCCCAGCATGTCGATCAACGTCGAAGACTATTTCGCGCGCGATACCTTTCAGAAAATGAAGGCATTCGCCGACAAACAAGAAACCCCGTTCGTGGTTATCGACACCGCGATGATCAGCCAGGCCTATGACGACCTGCGCGCCGGTTTCGAATTCGCCAAGGTCTACTACGCCGTCAAGGCCAACCCGGCCGTCGAAATCATCGACCTGCTCAAAGAGAAAGGCTCGAACTTCGACATCGCCTCGATCTACGAGCTCGATAAAGTGATGAACCAGGGCGTCGGCCCGGATCGCATCAGCTACGGCAACACCATCAAGAAATCCAAGGACATCCGCTACTTCTACGAGAAGGGCGTGCGTCTGTATGCCACCGACTCCGAAGCCGACCTGCGCAACATCGCCAAGGCTGCACCGGGTTCGAAAGTCTACGTGCGCATCCTTACCGAAGGCTCGACCACCGCAGACTGGCCTTTGTCGCGCAAATTCGGCTGCCAGACCGACATGGCCATGGACCTGCTGATCCTTGCCCGTGACCTGGGCCTGGTGCCTTACGGCATCTCGTTCCACGTCGGTTCGCAACAGCGCGACATCAGCGTCTGGGACGCAGCGATCGCCAAGGTCAAAGTGATCTTCGAGCGTCTGAAAGAAGAAGACGGCATCCACCTGAAGCTGATCAACATGGGCGGCGGCTTCCCGGCCAACTACATTACCCGCACCAACAGCCTGGAAACCTACGCTGAAGAAATCATCCGCTTCCTCAAGGAAGACTTCGGCGACGATCTGCCGGAAATCATCCTGGAACCGGGCCGTTCGTTGATCGCCAACGCCGGCATCCTGGTCAGTGAAGTGGTATTGGTTGCACGCAAATCCCGCACCGCCGTCGAGCGCTGGGTGTACACGGATGTGGGCAAGTTCTCCGGCCTGATCGAAACCATGGACGAAGCCATCAAGTTCCCGATCTGGACCGAAAAGAAAGGTGAAGTGGAAGAAGTGGTTATCGCCGGCCCGACCTGCGACAGCGCCGACATCATGTACGAGAACTACAAGTACGGTTTGCCGCTGAACCTGGCGATCGGTGATCGTTTGTACTGGCTGTCGACCGGTGCGTACACTACCAGCTACAGCGCCGTCGAGTTCAATGGCTTCCCGCCGCTGAAGTCGTTCTACGTGTAATACCGCTTGCTGTAACAACAGAAGGTCCATGACATGTCATGGACCTTTTTTTATGCCCGGGACCAGTACCGCATTTGTTCAGCCATCGACTTGACCTCTTCCAGCACATGCTCGACCTGCGCCAGAATGCAGTTCAATTGCGAGAGTTTAATAGTCGGCCTGACGTTACGTAATTCAAGCTCAGCTACCGTCAGAAAGTGCTGCATTGCATAGAGGAAGTCGCTCAGATTGTGAATCGCCGAGCAGGCCTCTGTCTTGATCGCGAACAGTTCACGCAGATGCTCGTTCGCCCGCGCCTGACGCGCCTGTGCAGAATCGCCTGGACTGGCAGCGCCACTCAGCCCGGGCAGGCCTGATCCGCCATCCACGTACCAGGCTTCAAGTCGGGAATAGCGCGAGTGGCACTCACAGGATTTCAACGTCAACGACCGGAAAAACCGCTCGAACACGTTCTGGATATCATTGTGCAATTCCTGCGGCACAGCCTTGAAGTCCAACAGTGCAGACTTGGTACGACCCAGGCGCAGAGAAAGCTCGAAAGCCAGGCCGTCGACATCACTGGGAGGAAACCAGATCCACCACTGCGATCGGGACAGGCTGAATAATTTGTAGTTCACGGAGCTGATACTGAAAGAGCGGCCTTGCTTGTGCGACAGTTTGGCCAGTATTTGGCACTCCACGGTAAACACCTCGATGGAGTGCAAGTTCTCATCACACACCTTACCCAGCGCCGAAATATCAGCCTCAAGCCGTTCCAGATAACCGGTACTGAATGAAGCCAGCACTTTAAGACGCTCGGCGTCAGGTCCTGTCGTCGGCACATGTCCCTGACGCTGCAAGTTGTCCGAATGGCTTTTCAGTTGATCCAGCGTGGCGGGAAGTGCGCGGAGGAAATCGAAGTATTTTTTCAACGCAACAAAATGCGTCTTCGCAAGCAAAAACTCATACATGGCAAATAACCTGATGACACTGACGAAGGCCAGCGTGGAGAGCTGTCACTGATCACTATCAGGCAAGGGTCGCCATGCTCGATGAAAGCCACCCCTGCCATCAGTGAATGCTGGCGTTACGGCCGTGAAATTGGCGTCAGGAAGCCAATGAACTGGCTCGCTTCTTTAATGGCCCTGGCACTGCGCGTCGCGACATCACCCGCCGTGTCGCCCTCCATGACCGTCAGGAATTGCTTGAATGCAGCAACAGCCAGCTTGTACTCGCCCACATAACGCTGGCGTTGGTCGTCCAGCGCATGAATCAAGTGGATAAACTCGATCTTGCCCACCGACTGATCGATATCCCGGTCTTTGAGCGCAATCTTTCGACCAAGCTCATTGACCTTGTCCTGAAGCTTGTTGCTTTCATGGATCATGTTGATGAAGGTGATGCCTGCGTTGATATCGGCCATGGCTTTCTTCAGTTCATCGATCGCAAACATCACGATCTGAGCTTGCGGCGGCGCCATGCCCAGCTCTTTGAGCTTGTCGATGGTCAAGGCAATGTCTTTGCCAATTTTCTCGATACCGGCTTTTTCGATTGCGCTGATTGCCTCGGACAAAACCTTGAGCTCACGTTGAAGCTTGAGCTGAGTCTCGCTCAACGCTTGTTTGGACTCTTTGGCATCGAGTTGGTCTTTTTCCAGGCCAGCGATGTAACCCAATGTGGTACGTCGGTCATACCCGTCGCTGATGTTGGCCAGGCGAATACTCACTTTGCTCGCCTCGCTGCGCGTGATGGCGAGCATTTTTTTCAATGCCGCAATGAGATCCTCTTCAATCTCGTCGAACTCCTCGGAACCCTCAACGGCACCGGTCAATTCCTTTTCAAGCGCCACTAACTTACGAACCTTGGACTCCAGGTCCATCTTGCTGTTGAGGCTCGATTCACGCAGATCCCGGGCTGCGGCACCGACATCGCCGAGCAATCTTTGAAAGCGATCGAATACTCCCGGCAAGTAATTGAGCCGGATAAAAAGGGCTTCGGCCGCGACAGCATCGTCACGCATCGCGTGATGGCTGTCCTTCAGAACCTGAAGATTCGGCTCCGGGTAGTTCTGCTTGATGGAAAAAGTTGTCATTCTGGGTACCGCCCTTCCTTGGTCCTGGTTGTATTCCCGATCCGCTTCCTTGAACACTTCGATCAAGAGGTCCGCATCATTGTGGATTTGCACCCAAGGGCCGACGACCTCTCGGAATGACGACATGAAGCGCCTCAAACTCAGCGCATCGGTGATGCCCAACATGGCGTTCGACGATTCATCGACGTACCGATGCATCACATTCCAGACGTGTATGAGATTCTGCGTGGCCAGATCAGCATCAATGGCGATGACGGTCAGGTTTTGCAGATCCTGCTCGACACGTTTCAACGAACCGAGGGTCTGGTTCATGTTTCTCAGGACTTCAATGTCTTTGTCCTGCGCCGCGTTCAGCTCCTTGCGTACGGCTCGTACCGCCTCCGCTTCGACACCGTAGTAAATAGCCATACCCAAGCCGAAAAGATTCAACCCGGCTGCAGAGCCCAGCGCCTTGTCGACCAACGCCTGGTATTGGGTATTCTTTTCCAGAATCTCTTCGGCACGACGGGCGATAACTTCATCGAGTTTCTTGACTTCCGCTGGATAGGAATTGGTTTGAATCAATGCCACTCGCAACTTGATACCTGGAAGCACTTTTTCACGCAGGTCATAACCAAATTTGTCCAGATCGGTTTTTATACCCCGGACACTCACCAGATTGGATGCAACTCTGTCGAATATTTTACCCAGGTAAAACTTCATGTCCGGAATCGTATCCGCATCAAGTTCTATACCGGGAAATTTATCGCCCAGCTCAAGTTGCAACTTTTTCAGTTGCTCCACTGTTTTGACATTATATTGTTCAAGCAATGGACCGGACTTCAGATCGAGGTAGACCTCTTCCATGTCTTCACCGTAGCGCTGCATGCTTGCGCCAAACAGCTTCAGTTCGGTCCCGGTGATCATGATGCGTTCGCGCAGCGGTGACCAGCGCCTGGCGTGATCACGAGTCTCGGCAAACGTCTTCAGGAAGTCGGCGGCCCTGAGTCCGTCACCGCCATCCTGGCCCGCACCGAAGCGCAGATAGTCGGTGACATCCTTCAATGTATAAGGAAGGGCCAAGCCTGCAGCTTCGTACCTGCGCAGATCAATGATCTGTTTTTTGGTCAGTAACAAACCGGCTTCACGCGTCACATTGTCCGCATCCGCGTTGGACGCATCGGACAGGATCTTTGGAACTTCGGTTGCAAACTCGGTAATCTTCTCGTAGTTCGCCCCCCGTAAAGAGTTCTCCCACAATGTGTCATTGCTCATAACTACTCCATTAACTATAGGCATGAATATATTTAAATAATTTAAAGCAGATCGTAACAGCGCACTGTCAAATCCAATTTAACTGCGCCGAGCAAAAGACTAATCCACTTATAAAAGTGCTGTCAAAGAAACCCTGAGGAGCATATATAAGAAAAGAATACAAACCTGCAAAACAACCCACTTCATGTTTATATGAAGCGTCTTTCAGGTTCGACCGAACAGTGTTTGTTCGTGATGGGCATACTCATCAGCCAAACACTTGAGCGCAGGGTCGGACGCTTCGCGCAAGCGTTGGACACTGACCCGCAGGAACCGCTGATTGCCGTTGACCATCGCCTGGCGCAACCAGGCCATTCCTTCGTCAAGCCTGCCCTGCTCCACCAAAACCGCGCCATGACTGAACTGCCCACGAAAATCCCCGGCATCGGCCGAACGTCGATACCACTCGCGTGCGCCTTGCAGATCCGCGGGGCAAATCCGTCCTTCCTCCAGGTAACGCCCAAGCAGGTTCATCGACTTCGCATGGCCCAGCTCCGCAGCGCGGCGATAAAAACTCAGCGCTTGCGGCTGATCTTCGGTCACCCCGCGCCCGGTCGCCAGCAGGTTGGCGTAGTTGTACATCGCCCAATCCAGTCCGGCTTCAGCGCCGATGCGATAATGCTGCGCTGCAACTGAAGCATCTGCCGCACAACCCCAGCCATGTTCGTGACAGCGACCGAGCATGTTGCGCGCCATCAGGTGCCCGCGCTGAGCGGCTATCTCGAACCAGCGCAGCGCCAGCGGTTGATCCAGCGCGATGCCCTGTCCGTCCAGCAGAATCTGGCCGAGCAAGGCTTGCGCATCGAGCACGCCTTCGCGGGCAGCGATCAGGATTGCCTGAGCAGCACGCGCAGGACTTTCCTCAAGCATGGCTTTGAGGTGATCGCCGTCGAGCACTTCCTCGCGGCGCAGTTGAAAACTCATACCTCGACCCAGCGACGCAACAGGTTGTGATACGTGCCGGTCAGGCGGATCAGTGAAGGGTGGTCGGGCATGTCCTGCGTCAGTTGCTGGATCGCACCGTCCATCTCGAACAGCAAGGCGCGCTGGCTGTCTTCGCGGACCAGGCTTTGGGTCCAGAAGAATGAGGCGAACCGTGTACCACGGGTGACGGCATTGACCTTGTGCAGGCTGGTGCCGGGGTACAAGACCATGTCGCCGGCCGGCAACTTCACGCGCTGGGTGCCGTAGGTGTCCTGGATTTCCAGTTCGCCGCCGTCGTAGTCCTCCGGCTCACTGAAGAACAGGGTCGCCGACAAATCCGTGCGCACACGCTCGATGCTGCCTTTGGGCTGGCGCACGGCGTTGTCGATATGAAAGTCGAAACTGCCGCCCGCTGTGTAACAGTTCAGCAACGGAGGAAAGACCTTGTGCGGTAACGCCGCTGACATGAACTGCGGATTTTTCCACAACCGTTCCAGCATCGCCGCGCCGACTTCCTTGGCCAGTGGATGACCTTCCGGCAGTTGCAGGTTGTGTTTGGCCTTGGCCGACTGGTAGCCGGCGGTGATCTTGCCGTCGGCCCAATCTGCCTGTTCCAGAGCCTCGCGGATGCGCTGCACTTCTTCTTTAGTGAACAAGCCGGGAATGTGCAGCAGCATGAGGACCACCTGAAGACAAAGGGGCGTCAATGGTATTGATTCTTATTGACGCTGTAAAACCCCCATGACGAATGAAACAGCAAAAACCGTAAGGGTAAATTGTAAAGAATGTAAATTCAGTGCGAATAGAAACGTTTCGCAATTGATACATAGACGCGTCTACCCTATATTCCGCGGCCTCAAATCCTTGGGGAGGGGAATTCACATGTCACGCCAACAACCACAATTACCTGTCAATTCACCGCGTTTGCTCGCTTCTGCGATTGGCGTGGCAATCACCGCCGGCTCTGCGGGGCATATGGTTTTCGCGGCTGAAAAGACCGAAAAAGCGCCGAACAATGCGATTTCCCTGGACGCCACTGCCATCACCGGCGAAACACAGGACGATACCTCCTACAAGACCGATACCTCGGCCAACAAGAAATACACCGCACCGCTGCGTGAAACACCGAAAAGTGTCACCGTGATTCCGCAGCAGGTGATCCGCGACACAGGCGCTACCAGCCTGGTCGACGCCTTGCGTACGACACCCGGCATCACCTTCGGTGCTGGCGAAGGCGGTAACCCGGCGGGCGACCGTCCGATCATTCGTGGCTTCAGCGCTGAAAGCGACACGTTCGTCGACGGCATGCGCGACCCGGCGTCCCAGAGCCGCGAAATCTTCAACGTTGAATCGATCGAAGTCAGCAAAGGGCCGGGGTCGGCCTACACCGGCGCCGGCTCCACCGGTGGCAGCCTGAACCTGGTGAGCAAGACCGCCAAACTGGGCAGTTTCTACAATGGCGGCTTCACCTGGGGCTCGGATCAGACCAAGCGCACCACACTTGACCTGAACCAGCAGATGACCGACACCTCGGCCTTCCGCCTGAACCTGATGAAACACGAAGCCAATGTCGCCGGCCGTGACACCGTGGACGTCAGCCGCTGGGGTGTCGCGCCGACGTTCGCCTTCGGCCTGGGCACCGATACCCGCATGACCCTCGGTTACTACCACGTTGAAACCGACGACATGCCGGACTACGGCATTCCGCTGACCCTGAACCCGGCCCGCAGCAAGTACAACGTCGACAAACCGGTGCATGTCGACCGCGACAATTTCTACGGCATCACCAGCCGCGACTTTCGCGAAACCACCAATGACAGCGGCACCTTCAAGATCGAACACGATCTGAATGAAGACCTGACCGTGTCCAACAGCTTCCGCATGTCCCGTTCGACGCTGGACTACATCGTCACCAACCCGGACGACAGCAAGGGCAACGTCGCCAAGGGCAATGTGTACCGTGGCGCCAAGAGCCGTAATTCGACGTCCAGCGGCTGGATCAACCAGACCGACCTGAGCGCCAAGTTCGACACTGGCACCATCGCACACAGCCTGGTCACCGGTATTGAGTTCTCTTATCAAGACACCCACAACCGCCCTTACATCCTGACTTCGGCCGCCAGCGGCACGACGTGCAACACTGCACTCTTCCGCTCCGGCGACTGCACCAGCCTGTACAACCCGACGCCTGGGGATACCTGGAACGGCAAGATCACCGACAGCGCCGCGTTCACCGACACCGACACCAAAACCGCTGCGGCCTACGTGTTCGACACGCTGAAGTTCAACGATCAATGGTCCCTGAACCTGGGCCTGCGTTATGACAACTACCAGGTCGAATCCAGCGGCCACGCCAACGCTAGCAGCACAGCGCCGGCGAACGACTTCTCCCGCGAGAACACCAGCGACCTGCTCAACTACCAGATCGGCGTGGTCTACAACCCGTTGCCTAACGGCAGCATCTACGCGGCCTACTCCACCTCCAGCAACCCGTCCGGTGAAACCAGCGGCAACGGTGGCCTGGATCTGGCGGCGAACAACACCGATCTGGACCCGGAAAAGAACCGCAACTACGAGATCGGCACCAAGTGGGACTTCTTCGGTGACGACCTGTCGCTGACCGCTGCACTGTTCCGCACCGAGAAAACCAACGCACGTATGAACGATCCGGATGGTGCCACCTCGCAAGTGCTGGATGGCGAGCAAACCGTCAACGGCCTCGAGCTGACGTACACCGGTAAGCTGACCCGCAACTGGAGAGTCTTCGGCGGCTACACCTACATGGAAAGCGAAGTGGTCAAAACCACCCTCGCCGCCGATGAAGGCAATCACATGCCGAGCACCCCGCGGAACAACTTCACCCTGTGGTCGACTTACGACGTGGTGCCGGACAAGCTTACCGTGGGTGCCGGTGCAACTTTTGTTGACTCGCAGTTCGGCAACATCGCCAACTCGGTGGAGATCCCGTCCTACTGGCGTTACGACGCGATGGCCAGCTACCGCCTGACCAAAAACGTCGACCTGCAACTCAACGTGCAGAACCTGACCGACAAGCGTTACTTCGACCAGATACTGCAGACCCACTACGCCCACGTAGCGGCCGGCCGTACCGCCCTGCTGAGCGCCAACTTCCACTTTTGACCACACCACAACCCTATAGGAGCAAAGCTTGCTCGCGAAGACGTCGGCATAGACAGCATTTATGTTGCCTGACACACCGTCATCGCCAGCAAGCTGTGCTCCTACAGGTGTGCAGATGAAGACTGGAATCAGGGACAGGCCCCGTTCACGCAATTGAACGGGGCTTTTGTGTGTAAAAAAGAATGCTTCTCGACAGCCCACGGCATAATGCGCGCCGTGATGACAATTTCGAACGAACAAGGCGAGTGACGTGTTGAAGAAAACCCTGTTCCAGTTGCACTGGTTTTTCGGTATCAGTGCCGGGCTGGTCCTGGCCCTCATGGGCATCACCGGGGCGATAGTGTCGTTTGAGGATGAAATCCTGCGCGCACTCAACCCGTCGGTGTTGCAGGTCGAGAAACAGGTCGCCGGTGTGCTGCCGCCCGCTGAACTGGTGGAAAAAATCGAGGGTGCATCGGGCAAGAAAGTCGCGATGCTCTGGGTCGACACCGACAGCGGTAACGCCGCACGGGTGAACTTCACCCCGCCACCGGGTGAGCGTCGCGGGGAGATGCGCTACTTCGACCCGTACACCGCCGAGTTCATGGGCGACGCCACCGGCCAGGGTTTCTTCGACCTGATGCTGAAACTGCACCGCTTCCTCGCCATGGGCGATACCGGTCGGCAGATCACCGGCGCGTGCACGCTGATTCTGCTGTTCTTCTGCCTGTCCGGTCTGTACCTGCGCTGGCCGCGTCAATGGAAAAGCTGGCGCGCCTGGCTGACCCTCGACTGGAAGAAAACAGGCCGCAGCTTCAACTGGGATTTGCACTCGGTGGCCGGCACCTGGTGCCTGGTTTTTTATCTGTTGGCAGCGCTGACCGGGTTGTCCTGGTCCTATGAGTGGTACAACAAGGGCCTGACCCGATTGCTGTCCGATGCGCCGCAGAATGAACGTGTTCGCAATCGTGGCCCGGCACCGGAAGGCCCGGCACCGACGGCCGATTACGCATCGATGTGGAGCAGCATTTACAGCGCTGCCGGCCCGGCATTGAGTGCCTACAACATTCGTATGCCGCCCGTGGCCGGGCAACCCGCGACGGTGTTCTACCTGTTGACCACCTCGCCCCACGACCGCGCGCTGAACCAGATCTCCCTCGATCCGGCCACCGGCGTCGTCAAACGCCACGACCGCTACAGCGACAAAAGCTTCAAGGCGCAACTGCTGACGAGCATCTACGCGCTGCACGTCGGCAGTTACTTCGGGATTGTCGGGCGGATCGTCCTGACGCTCAGCGCGCTGACCATGCCGCTGTTTTTCGTCACGGGCTGGTTGCTGTACCTCGATCGCCGACGCAAGAAAAAGCAGATCAAGGACGCCCGCAAAGGCCTCGAACAACCGGACAGCGATGCGCCGGCGTGGCTGATCGGCTTCGCCAGCCAAAGCGGGTTCGCCGAACAACTGGCGTGGCAGACCGCCGGCCAACTGCAGGCAGCAGGCCTGCCGGTAAAGGTTCAGCCACTGGCCAGCGTCAGCGAGCAAGACCTGCGGAACTCCGGCAACGCGCTGTTCGTCGTCAGCACCTTCGGCGACGGCGAAGCGCCGGACAGCGCCCGTGGTTTCGAACGCAAAGTGCTGGGCCGGGCATTGAGCCTGGAGAGCCTGAATTATGCGGTGCTTGGATTGGGTGACCGGCAGTATCAACACTTCTGCGGTTTCGCCCGACGCTTGCATGCCTGGCTCGGCGAGCACGGCGGCAAGCATTTGTTCGCACCGGTGGAAGTCGACTGCGGCGACCCTTACGCCTTGCGTCACTGGCAGCAGCAACTTGGTCTGCTGACCGGACAAGCCCCCGTGGACACCTGGCAAGCGCCGAGCTACGACAACTGGACGCTGAGCCGCCGCGACGTGATGAACCCGGACAGCAGCGGCTCGCCGGTGTACCTGCTGGGTCTCAGCGCACCGACCACCAGCAGTTGGCTGGCCGGTGACCTGGTGGAAGTGTTGCCGCGTAACTGCCCATGGTCAATCGAGCATTTCCTCGATGGCCTCGGGATCGACGGTCGCGCCTCGGTGATACTCGATGGCCTGTCGCAAGCGCTGGAACAAGCACTTGCGACTCGACAATTGCCCGAGAACCGCACGCACCTTGTCGGCTTGCACGCGCAAGCACTGGTGGATGCTTTGGTGCCGCTGGCCATGCGCGAATACTCCATCGCCTCGATTGCCGCCGACGGTGTGCTGGAACTGATCGTACGCCAGGAACTGCACCCCGACGGCAGCCTGGGTATCGGCTCCGGATGGCTGACCGAACACGCCCCGGTGGGCAGCACCATCAGCCTGCGGGTGCGCCGCAACAGCGGTTTCCATCTGCCGGTCGAACCGCTGCCGATGATCCTGCTGGGCAACGGCACCGGCCTGGCCGGGCTGCGCAGCTTGCTCAAGGCGCGGATCGCCGATGGGCAGCAACGTCACTGGCTGTTGTTTGGCGAACGAAATCGCGAGCACGACTACCTGTGCCGCGACGAACTTGAAGACTGGTTGATTTCAGGGGATATCGAGCGTCTGGACCTGGCGTTTTCGCGGGATCAGGCCGAGAAAATCTACGTGCAGGATCGCCTGCGTGAATCCGCCGGTTTGCTCAAGCAATGGCTGGATGACGGTGCCGTCATTTACATCTGCGGCAGCTTGCAGGGGATGGCTTCGGGGGTGGATCAAGTGCTCAACGAAGTGCTCGGGGCTGAAGCAGTCGAGCGCTTGATCGAGCAAGGCCGCTACCGCCGCGACGTCTACTGACCTCCCACAATCCCTGTGGGAGTGAGCCTGCTCGCGATGTCGATTTTACATTCAACAGATCTGTTGGATGTTGCACCGCAATCGCGAGCAGGCTCGCTCCCACAGGGGCCAAGTGTCGTCCGTTAACCTTCTACCGGCTGCAACTTCTGCTCAAACACACTGACCCCATCCAGATCCCGCAACACCACACTCATCTCCCCCGTCGCCCCCTCAATATTCACCTCGCCAAAAAACTGAAACCCGGCAAACGGCGACATGTTCTGCGCCGACGGTGCTTTCTCGAACACCACTTCAGGCCCGAAGGTTTTATCCAGCGGATTAGGCCCGAAGCTCCCCGCGTTCAACGGTCCGGCAACAAACTCCCAGAACGGTTCGAAATCCTGGAACGCGGCACGATCCGGATGGTAGTAATGTGCCGCGCAGTAATGCACATCCGCCGTCAGGAACACGAAATTGCGCACCTGTTGCGCCCGCAGAAAACCAAGCAGTTCGGCGATTTCCAGCTCACGCCCCTGGGCCGCGCCCGGTTCACCGTTGGCCACCGCTTCCCAGCGCGCCACGCCGGGGCTGACTTCACCGTCGGGTACGCCGAGGCCGATCGGCATGTCGGCGGCAATGACTTTCCACTGGGCGCTGGAGGCTTTCAATTCACGCTTGAGCCAGTCCAGTTGCTCACGCCCGAGAAAGGGTTTGGCTGCACCGAGGTTGTCATCATTGGCCTCGCGATAACTGCGCATGTCGAGCACAAACACATCCAGCATCGGCCCATAACCGAGCTTGCGATAGATCCGCCCGCCGTTATCCGCGCTCTGCAACCGCATAGGCGCATATTCCAGCCACGCCTGACGTGCGCGGCCTACCAGGCTGTGGATATCCTTGCTCTGGTAACGCTCGTCCAGTTGCTTGCCCGGTGACCAGTTGTTAACCACTTCGTGGTCGTCCCACTGCCAGATCTGCGGCACTTCGGCGTTGAAGCGACGGACGTTTTCGTCCATCAGGTTGTAGCGGTAATTGCCGCGATACTCGTCGAGGGTTTCGGCGACTTTGCTCTTGGCGTCGCTGGTGATGTTGCGCCACACGCGACCACTTTCAGTCACAAGTTGTGCCGGCACCGGGCCGTCGGCGTAGATGGTGTCGCCGCTGTGGATAAAGAAGTCCGGCAGGCGCAAACGCATGGCTTCGTAGATGCGCATGCCACCGATGTCCGGGTTGATGCCGAAGCCCTGGCCAACGGTATCGCCGCTCCAGACGAAACGGATGTCGCGCCGGGTTTGCGGCACGCTGCGCAGGTGGCCAAACCAGGGTTCGCTGGTGACGCCGCTCTGGGCGTCTTCGAAATGCACGCGATAGAAAATCGCCTGGTCGGCGGGCAGACCGGTGAGCTCGACCCGCGCGGTGAAATCGCTGCGGGCATCAGCCAGCGGCGAAACAAAACGCCGAGGGTTGGTGAACAGGCTATGGGTGTCCCATTCCACCACCATCCGCGCCGCACGATCGCTGCGGCTCCAGACCATCGCCCGGTCGCCCAGTACGTCGCCGGACTGCACGCCATCGGTGAGTTGCGGCCGATCCTTGACCGAGGCAATCACCGCCGGCGCAAGACCGGGAAGCAGAATCCCGGCGCCGACTGCTTGCATGACACGACGGCGACCGAGGTTGAATTCGCTCATGGTGTTCTCCCTGAAAAAGGAAAACTAAAACACGCACGCATGACTCAGGCATGACACAAAACCCACCAACACCACAAATCCCTGTAGGAGCAGAGCTTGCTCGCGAAGGCGGTTTAACATTCACCAACGATGCTGACCGTTACACCGCCTTCGCGAGCAAGCTCTGCTCCTACAGGATCTGCGTCGTTCTCCCACACAGGTGGAAATGATCACCGTGGGGCACACAACTTTTCAAGACGTTTCCTACAACGTATCTTGTTGCCGCGTTTCGGTATCGACTCCATAGTTCGGGCTCGCGGAGAACACCGCGAACGACCTTGGCCGGTCGGTGCAGGAACGCTACAGCGCAGCAACACCTCCTCAGGCACTTTGTGCCTGAGGTGTTGTTTTATGGCAGCTGTGCGTGGGACACCTTCGGGTGTGCCGGTTCCTGTGCCCGGTCGGCCAACCCGCGTATGGCTGCCACCCTCTTCGTTTGGCTGCGAATGGTGGTAGCTCCAATTACAGGAGTTACATCATGTTCCAAGTCATGCCGCGTTACCTCCCCATCGATACCTACGACGCCGAAACACCGGTGCTCTTCGTCAACACCCACAAAGAACTCAGTGAACTCACCGCCTGCGCCATGCATCGCTTCACCGTGGTTCGCGATTTGGCAGATACGCTGACCAGCCTGAATCTGAAAAACATTTCCGACTGTGACCTGACACGGGTCACCCGCGCCGTGCATCTGCTGATGCGTGAAGGCTGTGCCGTGCTGGATGTGGTTCAAGCGCGGGCATCGCAGCGGGAGAATGAGTACAAAACCACGATTTAGCGGTGTTGCCGCCGGCCCCATCGCGAGCAGGCTCGCTCCCACAGGTTACGGCGCTGGACACAAATCTTGTGTACGACAGAGATCACTGTGGGAGCGAGCCTGCTCGCGATGGCGGTGCACCATTCAACGAAAACGGTGACTGTTACACCGCCATCGCCAGCAAGCCGGCTCCTACAAAGGTGGATTATGCGTTGACGGGTTCTATTGCCAACTCGACAACCTCAGGTCGCTTGACCACCGCATAAACCACCGCCGTCAGCAAACTCCCCGCGACAATCGCCAGCAGATACAACAACGCATGGTTGATCGCATTCGGAATCGCCAACACGAACAATCCACCGTGCGGCGCCATCAGTTTGCAGCCGAAATACATCGACAGCGCACCGGTCAGCGCGCCACCGGCAATGCTTGCCGGAATCACCCGCAGCGGGTCCTTGGCGGCAAACGGAATCGCGCCTTCGGAGATGAAACACAGCCCCAGCACCAACGCCGCTTTACCCGCCTCGCGTTCAGTCTGGGCAAACTTGCGCCGGGCAATGAACGTGGCAATGCCCAGGCCAATCGGCGGCACCATTCCCGCCGCCATGGTCGCGGCCATCGGCGCATAGCTCTGGGACGCCAATAGCCCCACAGAGAAGGCATAAGCTGCCTTGTTGATCGGCCCGCCCAAGTCGACGCACATCATCCCGCCCAACAACACGCCGAGCAGAATCGCGTTGGTGGTGCCCATGCTGTCGAGGAAATGCGTGAGCCCGGTGAGCATCCCGGCCACCGGTTTGCCGACTACATAGATCATCACCAACCCGGTGAACAGACTCGCCAGCAACGGGATGATCAGGATCGGTTTCAGCGCTTCAAGGCTTTGCGGTAATCGCGCGTAACGGTTGATCGCCTGCGCCGCGTAACCGGCGATGAAACCGGCAATGATCCCGCCGATGAAACCGGCACCCAACGTGCTCGCCAGCAAGCCGCCAATCATCCCCGGCGCCAGGCCCGGACGGTCGGCAATCGAGTAGGCGATGTAGCCCGCCAGCAGCGGCACCATCAGCTTGAACGCGGTCTCGCCGCCGATCTGCATCAGCGCGGCGGCGAGTGTGCCTTCTTCCTTGAACGCGGTGATGCCGAAGACGAACGACAAGGCAATCATCAGGCCGCCCGCCACCACCATCGGCAGCATGAACGACACGCCGGTCAACAGGTGTTTGTAGATGCCGGTCTTCTCTTGTTTGGCCGGGCCTTTGGCACCGGTCGCGGCACTTTCCTGCTTGCCTTCGGCCAGCGCTTTGTTCAGCGTCGCTTCGGCTTGCTTCAAGGCGATGCCCGTGCCGCAACGGTAGATTTTCTTGCCGGCAAAACGCTCGGTCGCGACTTCGATATCGCAGGCCAGCAGCACCACGTCCGCGTCGGCAATCGCTGCCGCGCTCAACGGATTGCGCGCACCGACCGAGCCCTGGGTTTCGATTTGCAGGTCATAGCCCAATCGCTTGGCCGCCTGCTGCAAGGCTTCAGCGGCCATGAAAGTATGAGCAACGCCGGTCGGGCACGCGGTGATCGCGACCAGGCGCGGGGCGCTTTTGGTAACGGCTGTAGGTTCGACGATGGTTTCGGCTGCGGCGTAAACTTCAGCTTCTTCGGCACCGCGTCGCAGCACTGCTTCGACATCTTGCAGGGCGTGTGCCGGGGTGCTTTGGAACACACGCTTGCCGACGAATCGCGACATATCCACCGGCGCGCTGGTGACCAGCAACACCCACTCGGCGGCCTCGATCGTGGCCGCCGACAACTGGCGTTCCGGGTGCGCCACATCCACCACTTCGACACTGGTGCTCCAGCCCTGACGCTGCGCCGCGGCATCGAGCAATCGGGCGCACAGCACGCTGGTGACCATGCCGTTGGGGCAAGCCGTAACGATGGCTAACTTCATGACAAACCCTCTTATTGTTCTGTCAGGGGGCGCACGCGCACGCCCTGTTCGAGCCGCGCCAACTGCGCCGCATCGCCGATACCGAAACCGATCTGCGTGACCGCCATCGCCGCAATCGCCGTGGCGGTGCGCAGGGTCTGTTCCGGCGTATCGGGCTTAAGCAAACCGTGAAGCATGCCGGCCAGCAACGAATCCCCTGCGCCCACGGTGCTGGCGACGCTGACCTTGGGCGGCGTGGCGTGCAGCGCCGAACCGACACTGAACCAGTTCACACCGTCGGCGCCGTGGGAAATCACCACGTGCTCGATGCCTTGGGCATGCAAACGGCTCGCTGCTTCGGCTTGAGCCGCAACCGAAACAACCTCGCAGCCGAGCACTTCGGCCAGCTCTTCGGTGTTCGGTTTGATCAGCCACGGACCGGCCTTGAGCGCCGCCCGCAATGCTTCGCCACTGGTATCGAGCGCGACGTTCAAGCCGAGGTTTTTCAAGCGCTGTACCAACGCCTGCAACCATTCAGGACTGACGCCTTGCGGCAGACTGCCGGCCACGACCACCGCGTCATGCCCCGGGGCAATCTGATCCAGTCGATCGAGCAACGCCTGCTGCGCCGCTTCACTGACCTTGGGTCCGGGACCGTTGATGTCGGTGATGCGCCCGTCGCTTTCCGCCAGTTTGAGGTTGCTGCGGGTCTCACCGGGAACGCGGATAAACGCGTCGACAAAACCGCGCTTGGCGAACAGGGTTTCGAACGCCTGAAGGTTGTCCTCGCCAAGAAAACCGCTGACGGTGAGCGAATGCCCGAGGTCTGCCAGCACCTGCGCCACGTTCACGCCTTTACCGGCGGCGTGGGTGTGCATCTCGTCGCTGCGATTGACCTGGCCGGGCTCAAGGCGCGGCAACTGCACCGTCAGGTCCAGCGCCGGGTTGAGTGTCAGGGTCAGGATCTTGGCCATTACAGGGCCTCCACTAATGCGCGCACTTCATTGGCGCTGCCCACGGCCAGCGCCTGTCGGGCAAGGGTTTGAGTCTGGGTCAGGCTGAGTTCGCGGATGCGCGCCTTGACCTCGGCAATGCTGCGGCCCGACACGCTCAACTCGTCTACACCGAGGCCGACCAGCACCGGCACCGCCAGTGGATCGGCAGCCAGTTCGCCGCACACACCGACCCATTTGCCATGGGCATGGGCCGCGCGCACGGTGATGTCGATCAGTTGCAGCACCGCCGGGTGCAAGCCGTCAGCCTGGGCCGACAAGGTCGGATGACCACGGTCGATGGCCAAGGTGTATTGCGTGAGATCGTTGGTGCCGACGCTGAAGAAATCGACCTCTTTGGCCAACACCGGCGCCAACAGTGCGGCCGATGGCACTTCGATCATGATCCCCAGTTGCAGGTCCGCCACAGGGATTTCCAGGCGCAGGCGCTCGGTCATGTCCCGCGCCTGACGCCACTCGTCAACGCTGCCGACCATCGGGAACATGATGCGCAGCGGGCGGTTGTCAGCGGCCCGCAGCAAGGCGCGCAATTGCGCTTCCATGATGTGCGGACGCTGCAAGGTCAGGCGAATGCCACGTACGCCGAGGAACGGGTTTTCTTCTTTCGCAATCGGCCAATACGGCAGCGGCTTGTCGCCGCCAACGTCGAGGGTGCGCACCACCAGTGGCCGACCGGCGAGGCCATCGAGCACGCGCCGGTATTCGACTTCCTGAGTCGCTTCGTCCGGCGCCTGCGAGTGGGCCATGAAAATCAGTTCGGTGCGCAGCAGGCCAATGCCTTCGGCGCCCTGCTCCACTGCGCTGGTGACGCCCGCGCTTTCGCCGATGTTGGCGAACACTTCGACCGCATGGCCGTCGGTGGTCAGCGCCGGTTGATGACGTTGTTCGGCCGCCGCTTTCAAGCGTTGCTCGCGGGTGTCGCGCTCTTCGGTGGCGCGCTGCAAGGTCGCCGCGTCGGCGTCCACGTGCAGGCGACCGCGCTGGCCATCGAGCAGCAACGGCGTGCCCGGCGCCAGCAGCAACACCGCCGCACCTGCGCCGACCAATGCCGGAATGCCCAGCGCACGGGCGACGATGGCGCTGTGCGCGGTGGCGCCGCCACGGGCGGTGAGAATGCCGGCGACACGGGTCGGATCGAGACGCGCGACGTCGGAAGGACCGACTTCGTCCATCACCAGAATGTACGGTTGATCAGGTTCGCTCGGGGTTTCGACGCCGCTCAGTTGCGCCAACACGCGACGGCCGATATCGCGCAAGTCCGCCGCACGCTCGGCAAGCAATGCGTCCTGCAGCGATTCCTGTTGTTTCGCCGCCGCTTCGATCACCGCCATCCACGCCGCTTCGGCGCTTTCGCCCTGCTTGAGGCGAGTCTCGACTTCATCGGTCAGTTCCGGGTCGTCGAGCATTTCCTGATGGGTGATGAAGATTTCGCGGATGGCTTTGGATTTGCTGCGCTCGATCAAGCCTTCGATGTCGCGACGCACGTGCGCCAGCGCTTGTTTGAGACGCTCGCGCTCAATGGCGGCGGACTCACCGCGCAGCGGGTATTCGATGGTTTGCAGCACTTGAATATGCGCCGGGCCGATGGCGATGCCCGGTGCGGCGGGGATAGCCTGAACCAGGCTGCCGGACGCCGGGGCGAGCAGCACTTCGGCCACCTCGGTGATCACTTCGCGCTGCTGGCTCACGGCAGGCAAAGGCTCGACTTCTTCCCCCAGCCCCTCTTCGATTGCCGCCAACAACGCAGGCAAGGCATCGGCGGCGATGCTCGGCTCGGCGATGAATTCCAGCACCTGACCGCGACGGGCGCCGAGGCTGAGCAGTTTGCTCAAGCTTTTCACCGACACCGCGCTGTCCTGACCATCGACGATGCGCACACGAATTTCGCCTTCAAAACTCTTCGCCAGTTGCGCGAGGATCTTCGCCGGGCGCGCATGCAAACCGTGGGCATTGGCCAGCGCAATGCGTGCGCTCGGCCAGTCCGCCGGCAGTTCACCGCCGAGCACTTCGAGGACTTTGCGGCTGCTGGTGGCGCGTCCCAGTTCATGGCCACGGCCTTCGATCAGCAACGCACAAAGGCGTTCGAGCAACGCCTGGTGCGCCTCGCCCAAGCTGGCCAGACAGAACAGACCGCTGAGCGGCTGGCCGAGGTAGCGCATCGGTTTGTCCGGCGTGACAAACGCCAGGCCCGGACGCTTCACCGTTTGCTCGCTGTGCAACCACCACAAACCGTCGCCCAGCGGCAACGCGTCGACTTGCTGCAAAACCGCAGAAAAACCATTGCTCACACAATCCGCCTGACGCAGCAAACGGGCACCGCGCCAGACCAGTTCTTCGAAGTCATCGGCCGATACCCCGAGGCCGATCATCTGCGCATCCAGCGCCAGTTCCTGCGGCGCGCCTTGCAGCAGTTTCAGCAACGCTTCGGCAGAACTGGCGCGACGCAGGGCCTGGCCCAGATCGGTTTCGCCGAGGGCGCGGGTCAGCAATTGCAACAGGCGCAAATGTTCATCGGATTTGGCCGCAATGCCGATCGCCAGGTAGACGATCTGACCGTCGCCCCAATCCACACCGTCGGGAAACTGCATCAGCCGCACGCCAGTGGAAAACACCTGGTCGCGGGTTTGCGGCGTACCGTGGGGGATGGCAATACCTTGACCGAGAAAGGTCGAGCCCTGGGCTTCGCGCGCCTGCAAACCGGCGAGATAACCTTCGGCGACCAGGCCGTCGTTGACCAGATGCTGCGCCAACAAATGCAGTGCTGCGGACTTGTCCACGGCCGACTGGCCCATGGAAATCTGCTCTAGAGTGAGCTCGAGCATGCTTTCTCCTTTTTGGCACCTTGAGGTGCCAGGTATTGTTTTGAATGAGTCAGCTTAGGCGCTTAATCATCACTTTTGGCGGTTTCGCGGCAGAACCGGCCAAATGCACCTGATGCGTAGAAAATACGCTTGCTGAAACGTTTAATCTAGAATGATTGGCACGTTACTCGATAATGTCCCATCCTTGAAGTCCAACTTGTCGGATATGTTGCGACAATAGTCCCCTGCCTGAATCGGGTAGGATTGGCGAAAGTATCGGCCGAAAAACAAGGAAATCCCGAGTTGAAACTCAGTGATATCGCCCAACTGGCCGGTGTGTCCGTGACCACCGCCAGTTATGTCATCAACGGCAAGGCGGAACAGCAACGCATCAGCAGTGCCACCGTCGAGCGCGTGCGCGCGGTTGTTGAAGAACATGGCTTTACGCCCAATCCGCAAGCGGCCGGGCTGCGCAGTCGGCACACCCGCACGCTGGGTTTCATTCTGCCGGACCTGGAAAACCCCAGTTACGCACGTATCGCCAAGCTGCTGGAGCAAGGTGCCCGGGCCCGCGGTTATCAGTTGCTGATCGCCAGTTCCGACGATGCGCCGGACAGCGAACGGCAACTGCTGCAATTGTTCCGCGCCCGGCGCTGCGACGCGTTGATCGTCGCCAGTTGCCTGCCGTCCGGCGACGACAGTTACCGCCAGTTGCAAGCCAAAGGCATCCCAATCATCGCCATCGACCGGGTCATGGAGCCCGAGCATTTCTGCTCGGTGATCAGTGATGATCGTGAAGCCAGCCTGCAACTGACGCGCAGCCTGCTCGATCCGTTGCCCAAGCAGATCGCCCTGATCGGCGCGCGCCCCGAACTGAGCATCAGTCAGGAACGGGCCGCCGGTTTCAAGGAAGCGCTGGCCGGGTTCAAAGGCGAGATCCTCATCGAACACGGCGAATCGTTCAGTCGTGAGTACGGCAAGCAACTGATGGAAGAAATGCTTCAGCGCCTGGGGCATTTGCCGGACGCGCTGGTGACCACTTCCTACGTGCTGCTCCAGGGTGTGTTCGACGCCTTGCACGACTTCCCGTTGAAAAACCGTCCGCTGCGCCTCGGCACATTCGGCGACACGCAGTTGCTGGACTTTCTGCCGCTGCCGGTCAACGCCATGGCCCAGCAACACCAGTTGATCGCCGACAAAGCGCTGGAGCTGGCCCTCGCTGCTATCGAGCAGTCCGATTACCAGCCCGGCGTGCAAGCCATTGCGCGGACCTTCAAGCAGCGTATTCGCCAGGACTGAACCGTGGAGCTGATCGACAGCCACACTCATCTGGATTTTCCGGACTTCGACGAGGATCGTCAGGCGCTGCTCGCCGAGAGCCGCGCCCTCGGCGTGCGGCGGATGGTGGTGCTGGGGGTTTATCAGGCCAATTGGCAGCGGGTCTGGGATCTGGTGCAAAGCGATCCCGATCTGTACGCGGCGTTCGGTTTGCACCCGGTGTATCTGGACGAGCATCGGCCTGAGGACCTACGCGAACTCGCCGAGTGGCTGACCCGCCTGGCCGGTCACCGACAGCTGTGCGCGGTGGGCGAGATTGGCCTGGATTACTTCATCGAAACCCTCGACCGCGAACGCCAGCAGACGTTGTTCGACGCGCAACTGCAACTGGCGGCGGACTTTAATCTGCCGGCGCTGATTCACGTGCGACGCAGCCATGCGGCGGTGATTGCCACGCTCAAGCGCTTCAAGCTGAAACGCGCGGGGATCATTCACGCCTTCGCCGGCAGCAAGGAAGAGGCCCGCGAATACATCAGGCTCGGCTTCAAACTGGGCCTGGGCGGCGCGGCGACCTGGCCGCAGGCGTTGCGCATGCACCGGGTGCTCGCCGAGTTGCCGTTGGAGTCTGTGGTGCTGGAAACCGACTCACCGGACATGGCACCCGCCATGTTTCCCGGTCAACGCAACAGCCCGGCGCATTTGCCGGCGATCTGCTCGGCGCTGGCCGCAATCATGGCGATCAGCCCTGAACGGCTGGCGGCTGTCAGCACGGCCAATGCGTGTGAGTTGTTCAACTGGTAATCAGTCGGCGTGAGCCTTGGCCGCTTCCAGAATCAGCGTCATGTGTTGTCGGTGACGGGCGAACCGGATAACCGCGAAGTAGACCAGAATCGCGATCAACGAAAAATTCAGCTGCTCGACCACGCTGAGCATCCCCACCCATTCCATCACCAACGCCACCAGCAACGCGGTGCAGACCATCACCAACGTACTCGCCCGTAGCATCGCAAGCGAGTCGAGGGATTTGATGCGCCTGATCTGTTTCGGGTCGCTCAGTTGCAAGGCTTTGTGACAGTGGGAACAGGCGAAGGCTTCATGGATGGCAATGGCGTTGAGTTGCCAGGGTTCGAGCAGGAGTGTGCATCCGCAATGGGCACAATGGCCCTGGATTCCAGTTGTAGCGAAGGACATAACCGAGCCTCCTCAGAGTAGGTCAGGGTTGTGGATCATCCCTCATTGAAGACCAAAAACCAGACTCTGGAGGGAAATCGGATACCGCCTACTTGTGGAAGAAACAAGTACTACAGACAACGCACAAAATTGTAGGAGCAAGCTTGCTCGCGATAGCGGTCTGGTAAACACCCTGTAGGGTGAATGTACCTACGCCATCGCGAGCAGGCTCACTCCTACAGGGGTTATGCGGTTCTTCAGACCCGGAACGCGCTGATCAACTGCTTGAGCTCCACCACCTGCGCCGACAACGCCCGGCTGGCGTCCTCGGTCTGGTGCGCACCTTCGGCGGTACGTTCGCCAGCCCGGTTGATCTCGACGATGTTCTGGTCAATGTCGTGGGCCACGGCGGTCTGCTGCTCTACGGCGGCGGCAATCTGCTGGTTCTGATCGACGATCATGCCGACAGCGCCAAGGATGTTTTCCAGCGCCTGCTGGACCTTTTCCGACTGCCCCACCGTGCCGTTGGCCATTTGATGACTGGTGCCCATGGCCTTCACCGCGGCGCCGACACCGCTGTGCAGTTTGGCGATCATCTGTTCGATTTCTTCGGTCGATTGCTGGGTGCGTTTGGCCAGGGTCCGGACCTCGTCCGCCACCACCGCAAAACCACGCCCCTGCTCGCCTGCCCTCGCTGCTTCGATAGCGGCGTTGAGCGCCAGCAGGTTGGTCTGTTCGGCGATGCTTTTGATCACTTCCAGCACGCGGCTGATGGACTGGCTGTCGCTGGCCAGTTGATTGATCACCAGCACCGACTGATCGATCTCGCTGGCCAGCGCAGCGATGCTGCCCTGCTGAGACTCCACCAACCCGCGACCGCTGATGGTTTCGTCGTTGACACTGTGGGCGCTGCTGACCGCCGCGGCGGCGCTGCGGGCCACCTCCAGTGAGGTGGCCGACATTTGGTTCATCGCCGTGGCGACTTGCTCGATCTGCGTGCGTTGCCCCGCGACAGCCTGGTTGCTCTGGGCGGACACGTTCTCGACCTGACCGGCCTGACGCTCGACTTCCCCGACCGTTTGACCGACACGCTCGATCAAGTCATGGATTTTCTTCACCGTGCCGTTGAACACCTCGCCCAACTCGCCCAGCTCATCACGGCTGTTGGCGTTGAAAGTCACGGTCATGTCGCCGGCCGCGACCTTGTCCATCATCGCGCCAAGGCGCTTGAGGGTGGTGCGGGTCGAGGCGTAGAAACCGCCATAGAGGTAAAAAATCAGCACAAACACCACCGACAGCGCCACGGCCTGCAAGACCATGTGCGTGCGGTTCTGGCTCAGTCGTTGTTGCAATTGGGTGTCGAGGAATTTCAGGGTGGCTTCGTTGAGTTGGTAAGTCTGATCCATCAGGCCGCTGACCTGATCGTAGAAGGCCAGCCACGGCGCATCGAGGGTGTCGGCCATCACCACCTGCTCTTCGAACAGTTCACTGGCCTTTTTCAGCGACGCCTTGCTGCTCTCGGCCTGCGCCGCCAGGGTTTCACGTGCCGCCTTGCTCGACCCCAGCGCATCCTGCAACTTCAGACCGTACTCGGCTTGCAGCTTTTCAATCTGCACCAGCAATTCATCGAAGCGGGTGCTCGAAGACGAATTGAGAAACCCTTGCCCCAGCGAGTAAGAACCCATGGCGCGGCCATCGCCCAACGTCTGGGTGACGGGCGGCGTAACGTTGGTGATGAGTTCGGTGAGCTGACGCATGTCGCTCTGATTGTCACGGCTCAAACCCGCCTGGCTGGCGATGATCTGGCTGAAAATCTGTGCATTGCCGAGTAACTTGCCGATCAGCGCACTTTTGCTTTGCAGGGAGTTTTCCGTTTGCTGGGCCTTGAACGCGGTGATCATTTCGTCGCGTTTGCCATCGAAAACGGTGATCAGTTCCGGATCGGTGGTCATCGCAGTCAGCCCTTGCAGGCGGGCCAGAACGTTTTGCTCCAGGGATGTGATCTGGGATTCGAGATTACCGGCCTTGCCGGACTGGCCAAGGATGACGTTGATCTGCACCAGGTTGTTCAGGGTTTCCAGGTCGCGTCGAAGCGACAGGCTGCTGCCCAGCAGGTCGAGGCTCTGCAGTTCCACCCGGGTGCCCTGGAATTCGCGATAGGAATCACGCACCAGATAAAAGTTGGTCACCAGCATGGGCACCAGGAACAGAACGCTGATCAGGCTGAACTTCATGCCGAAGCTCAGGCGATTCATTAGCGCGACGGCGGGATAGAGCAAGCTCTTCACTGGAAGTCTCCCTTGGGTTTCTTATTTTTATTGGCAGGCACAGACAAGCAGCAGATAGCCACTATTGAGTGCTATCTCTGTATAGCTTAAATCGACGGGAGGTTTTGTAACTTAAGGTTAACGGCAACCTCGGATCCTGTAGGAGCGAAGCTTGCTCGCGAAAGCGGTGGGTCAGGCGTATTCAATGTGAATGACACACCGCTTTCGCGAGCAAGCTTCGCTCCTACAGAGAGGATTGTGTTTAGGGGAAGACTGTCCACAGCGCGAAACCGGCGTACCAGAGCACTGCCGCACGCAGCAGCAACTCCCAGATCCGGTCGAGGCTGTTGATGCCATCGGGCCCGACCACCGGCGCAGGAATTTCACCGGCCACCAGCCCGACCTTCTCGATCAGTTGGGCGGCACTGATGTTCCAGTTCAGCAGTTCGCTCAGCATCACCCGACTGACGGCGACAAAGTTGCCGACCAGCGCAAAACTCGCCGCCAGCAGACGCACCGGCATCCAATCGAAGGCGTGACGCAGTTGTGCGGCGCGCTCGACGACGGCCGGGTTCTGCCCGTGTTCTTCGGCGAGGGCCAGCAGTCGGTAGCTCAGCGCCGCCACCGGGCCCAGCAGGAAGTACCAGAAAATCACCGCAAAAAAACTCTGGTACGCCTCCCAGAGCAGATGCCCCTCAACCCGTTCCAGCAGTTGCTCGCCGTTTTCGGCACAAATGTCCAGGTCACGTTTTGCCACATGAGCGGCAGCTTGCAGGTCTTCCCGGCGCCAGGCATCGCGAAACGGTCCGAGATCGGCCAGCAGATCACCGCGCCCCAGGCTATAAATCACCACCAGCAAATGCACCGGCAGCGCCAACAGACCGTAAGCGACCGGCTCCAGCACCACCAGCAGCAACCCCAGCAATGCCACCGGCAGCAGCACCAGAATCAGCAAAATCAACCACGGGCGATTGACCAGGCGCGGGTTGGCTTCAAGCTTGTGCAACTCGGCCACCCAACCGCCATCACGTTGAACCCGATGGCGCAGGGCAGAGAACTTCTCGATCCAGACCGCCAACAGCAACACCAGAAAACTCATTGTGGTTCCTCTTTAGCCAGGGCCGCGCGATAACGCGCCCAGTCGAACGCAGGTCCGGGATCCGTCTTGCGCCCCGGCGCGATGTCGCTATGCCCGCAGATGCGCTGCGCGGTGATGCCCGTAAAAGCGCTTTGCAGTTGCAAGGTCAGGGCCGTCAACGCGTCATATTGAGCATCGGTGAACGGCAGATCATCCGTGCCTTCAAGCTCGATGCCCACGGAAAAATCGTTACAGGTTTCCCGGCCGTCGAAACACGACACACCGGCATGCCAGGCGCGTTCAAGACAAGAGACAAACTGAGTGACGGTGCCGTCACGCTCAATCAGAAAATGCGCAGACACCCGTAGGTCAGCGATCCCTTCAAAGTAGGGATGCTCTGTGACATCCAGCCGGTTCTGGAAAAATTCCTGCACCTTGCCGGTGGCAAACTGCGCCGGCGGCAGACTGATGTTGTGGATCACCAGCAGGGAAATTTCGCCCGTGGGGCGCGCATTGAAGTTGGGTGAAGGGCAAACGTTCACGCCCTGACACCAACCGCTCGCGGGGTCCAACTGCATACAGGTTCCTTCAACGACGACTGTGTTGGTGCCCAGTATGCCGCGATAGACCCTCGGCGCGCGATCACTTGCCGCGATTGAGCCGCCGCAGGTTGCCGACCACCGACTCCAGGGCCCGATCGAACAGCAAGGTGTCGTCGAGGGTGCGCACCGCGCCACGACGAAAATCCAGTGCCAGCCCGGTACGGCTGCGCTCCAGCACTTTCATGCCGGTGCGGTTGACGAAAATGTACTTGCCCGTGGCTTCGATGATCGCGGCGAGCTTGCAGCGCAGGGTGTTTTCCTCATCTTCCTGAAATTCGACCCAGCAGCCCGCGTGCAACTGATCGACCTGAAGCAGGCCCGGATCATCCGCCGGCAAGCGCACCGAGACCGATTCCACCGGCCCTTCGTCGGCGGTGAGCAGCACGATTTCTTCGCGCACTTCAACCATCAGCGGCGCATCGGCAGGACGGGTGGCAGCCGGTGCCTGGTCCGCTCGTTCGAACAGTTGAACGTGCAAGCCTTCCAGCTCGCTGAAAAACTCTCCGGTGGCGAACGGATCGAACGCCGAACTGCTCAACCCGTCGCGCAAGGACTTGAGCAACCCCGGCACCAGCGCCAACAGGCGCAGGCTTGCGTCAGCGTCTTCATGGCGCTGCACACTCCAGATCAATTGCTCCATGGTTTGCACATCCGCATGCCACTCGGCGGACTGATCGCCGTGCTTGAGGCAGGTCAGCAGCAGCACCTGGCTCCAGGCGTCCTGAACAAACGCCACCACCCGTTGCGGCAGCACTTTGCCCAACAACGCCTGATTCAACGCCAGCTCGACGCGTTGCCGGGCCAGTTCGGTTTTGGCGCGGCCCTCTTCGGCGTCGCGGGTACGCTGCTCCAACAAATCGCTGCGACGACGCTCGTCGCTGGTGAACGCCAGAAAATCCGCCAGCAATTCGGAAAAGATCGCCGGATCGTCGACAAAGTCGTTCAACAAACGCTGCACCACTTGCTCGATGCGCAGGTACAGGCTGTCGCGCTCGTGGTCATCGCACTCGCCCCAGCCCAGGGCCGCGGCGGCGATTTCGTTGAGCAGACGACGGGCCGGGTGACTGCTGCGGCTGAAGAAACTCTTGTCGATCACCGCCACTTTCAGCATCGGGATCTGCAAGCGCCCGATCAGCGCCTTGAGAGAATCCGGCAGATTGCGGTCATCGAGGATGCATTCGAAGAGCATGGCGATCAGGTTGATCACATCTTCGTCAGCAACGCCGACTACACGCGACTTGCCACTTTTGACGCTGACCCGGGTCAGCAGTTGCTCAAGCTGGTTTCGCAGGTCGAATTCGTCCTGGACCGCCGGAGCCGGCACGTACTGCTGCAAGTGCGAGAGCAGCCGCAGCAGGTCGCGGGTGGATATCGGTTGCGTCTGAGCACTGGTTTCCAGCGTTGGCGCGACACTGCCACGCACGTGGAGCAGCAATTCCTGCAACGCCGCAAACACTTCCTGCACGCTGTCATCGATTGGCGTGCTGTCCCAACGGTTGCCAGCCTCGTCGGGCTCGGCACGAACACTGGCCTGCGCACGATCAATGACACGACGATTCGGGGCCGGCTTCAGGTCGGGCAATATGCCGGTGGCGATCAATATCTGATTGGCTTCGGTGTAGAGCTGATCGGCATCACTGAGCACATAACGCTCGAAAAGCTTGAGGATGATCAACTTGACCTTGATCTCGACCCCCAGGTTGCGCCCGGCCTGCATGAAATACTCACAGAGCATCGCCGGGCCCAGGGGATTGCGCGTAGTCACCAATTGCTTGCCCAGCAACGTGCTGAGCCGGGCGGTCAATTGATCAAGCGCAAAACCGTCGCGGTTCAGCACTTTATTGACCATGGCCTCCACCGCCACGCGACGTTCCAGCTCATCATCGGACTCTTGCGCCTGAATATCGAGGGTCAATGCCTGCGGCAAGGCCGTCTGAATACTGCCTGCGAGACCGACAAACGCTTCGAAGAACTGTTCGAGAAACGCCCGCTCGATATTTTTGCGCTTGAGGCGCAAATCGCGCATGGCTTCAAAAAAGATGTTCTGCTCGACGTCATTGCGGGCCCGGTCAGCCATTTCGAACAGCGTGTCGTCGGCGTTATCGAACAGCTCCTGCAGAGCATGCCGGAGCTGTTGAGCAGCCTTGTCGCGAACCTGAAGCAGAATCACAGGCAGGCGGGCGAGCGGCGAGTGACTCGCCTGATCGGTAGTTGCCTTGTGCAAAGGCACTACATTCCCGTCGTTGTGCATCCTGGCCTCCTGAAACGGTGATGCTTCGGTTCGGTTGGAAAGATCGAGTGCGCCAGCCTCACAGCCGCGCGCAACAGAAGACAATGCCCGCCCGCTGTCATTCAATAATCGGCGAACCAAAGACACGTCAAAGTCATGACGTCAAATGCAAGGCGCATTATCTTGCAAAAGATGTCCCGTATGCCAGCAGACTCTGTGTTTCTCTTTGAAATAGACGCCTGCAAAGGACCGCTGCCGAACCTCGCTGGCTCAAGAGAATCGACCAAATGCAGGTTTCAGAACGACTGGAAGGTCTCGCGCGCCTTGGGTTGCCCCGCGCCATGGCCCTATAATCGAGCCACTTTGTTTGTGGAGTCCGTTATGCCGAATCTACGTCTCGCCGATCTGACCGCCGAAATCGAAGCCAACGTACGCCGTGCGTTGCGCGAAGACATCGGCAGCGGCGACATCACCGCGCAGCTGATCCCGGCCGAACGCCTGGCCAAAGCCACCATCATCACGCGCGACGCCGCGGTCATCGCCGGCACCGCTTGGGTTGACGCGGTTTTCCGGCAACTGGACCCACGAGTTGCCGTGCATTGGCAGGTGGCCGATGGCGAACGGGTGAAGCCCAATCAAGTGCTGTTCCACCTCGAAGGCCCTGCCCGCTCCCTGCTCACAGGCGAGCGTAGTGCGCTGAACTTCCTGCAATTGCTTTCCGGTGTGGCCACTCGTGCGCAATACCTGGCGGATTTCGTCGCCGAGACGCAGGTGAAGCTGCTCGACACCCGCAAAACCCTGCCGGGGCTGCGCCTGGCGCAAAAGTACGCCGTGACCTGCGGCGGCTGCCACAACCACCGCATCGGCCTGTACGACGCCTTCCTGATCAAGGAAAACCACATTGCTGCCAGCGGCGGCATACCTGAAGCGATCAACGCCGCGCACAAGATCGCCCCGGGCAAACCGGTGGAGATCGAAGTGGAAAGCCTGGCGGAGCTGAAGGAAGCGCTTGCGGCGGGTGCCGACATCATCATGCTCGACGAGTTGAGCCTGGATGACATGCGCGAGGCCGTGCGCCTGAATGGCGGCAAGGCAAAACTGGAAGCCAGCGGCGGCATCAACGAAAGCACGCTGCTGCCGATCGCCGAAACCGGGGTGGATTACATTTCGATTGGTGCGATGACCAAGGACGTGAAGGCTGTCGATCTGTCGATGCGACTCAGCCTCTGAAATTTCCTGAACGACATGAAACTGTAGGAGCCGGCTTGCTGGCGATCCAGGCGACGCGGTTTACCCGTTACGCCGCCATCGCCAGCAAGCCGGCTCCTACAAGGGTCAGACCACCAGATTATTCATCTCGCAGTACTCTTCCCACTCGACGCCCAATACCTCGGCCGCCTCTTTGTGCAGCACCAGTCGCGCCGCTTCAAACTCTTCCGGGCTCGAGGTGTACTTGAGCGTCAGCTCCCACGGCTGCAAGCCCTGGGCTTCTGCTTCATCCTCGAACGCCCATTGAATCTGGTCTTTCTGATCGTCGGCGGACAAGTCCTTGATCTCTTCCAGCAGTTGGGGCGCGTCCAGCACGTACTTCTTCAGCGCTTCTTCGTGCCTGGCTTCCTGGGTCAATTCTTTAACGGTCATTTCGTTCTCGCTGATCGGGGGAATGGAAGATGGATCTGGATCATCAAGGATCTCTCTGACGCAAAAAACCGTGTGAAGCCCGGTTTGTCTGGCCTTCAGAACCATTCGTGGATCATTTGAAAACTGCAGGGTGATGCTCGTGCAATGTCCGAATATAGGACGTTTGGAAGACGATTTATATGGACTTTTACATCAAATCTACAAAAAAAATGCCGAGCGGTTTTTCTGAAAATATTCCCTCGCCACACAGGAACAACCTTCAAAAAGCAAAGTCATAGCGATGTGCCATCTAGGCACTTCACAAGGAACTCAGGTGATGCGCATTTTCAAGAAGCTTCCGTCTACCCTGTTGGCAACCGGCATGGCCGCCCTTTTTCTTGGCAACATGGCAATGGCCAATACGGCCCAAGCCGGTCTGGAGTTCGCCTCAGACAACCCTTCCTCCACCGACAGCTTCCTCGTCTTTCACAGACTGTATGGTAAAGACGTTATGGTCAGGAGCAATCTCAGTGTCGAGGGTATGGAAACACTGCAACGCACCACTAAAACCAACACGGATGACATCAAGGAACTCAAGAATCTCCTCGAAGCGCAGGCTCGTCTCATCGAGGAACTCAAGCGCAACAACGGAACAAGCTCCAGTTCGAGTGCCAGTGAGATAACCAACCTCAAACGCACTGCCACCGAACAGGACAAGGACCTGAAAGAATTCACCAAGCAATTGGAGGAGTTCAAACGCAACAGCGGTTCGAGTTCCAGCTCCAGTTCCAGCGAAGTGGCCAACCTCAAGCGCACGCTCAGTGAACAGGAAACCGGCCTGAGAAACCTCGCCAAAGCAGTGGACGAACTCAAGCGCAACAGCAGCTCGAACTCCGGTTCAAGCGCCAGTGCCAGCGAAGTGAGCGACCTCAAGCGTTCTGTCAGTGAACAGGACAACGGCCTGAAAAACCTCGCCAAAGCGGTGGACGATCTCAAGCGCAGCAGCTCGAATTCCGGTTCAAGCGCCAGTTCCAGCGAAGTTAGCGACCTCAAGCGCACCGTCAGTGAACAGGACAACGGCCTGAAAAAGCTCGCCAGCCAAATGGACGACCTCAAGCGCAGCAGCGGCTCGAACTCCAGTTCAAGCTCCAGCACCAGCGAAGTGAGCGACCTCAAGCGCACCGTCAGCGCACAGGACAACGACTTGAAAAGACTCGCCAGTCAGGTGGAAGACTTGAAGCGTAGCGCCGGGTCGAGCTCCAGCGCGAGTTCCAGCGACCTGTCCAGCCTCAAGCGGGACGTCAGCAATCAGGACAGCCAACTGGATCAGCTGAAACGCGCCGTGGATGATCTGAGAAGCAAGGTGAAATAACAGGGGATGGTGCCCGAGACAGGAATCGAACCTGCGACCTTCGCGTTACGAGTGCGCTGCTCTACCGGCTGAGCTACACGGGCGGTGAGCTAAACCTAGCATCGAGATTGGAAGCGGGCAAATCCACAAACCGTTTCCAGTTTTCGCAGACAAAAAAATGCCCCGCAGTTTTCACTGCGGGGCATTTTTTATAACGTTGAAGCGGTCAGGCGTGGGGAGTGATTAAACGCCCGAAGCCTTGGCTGCTGCTACGTCTTTGATGGAGAGCTTGATACGGCCGCGGTTGTCCACGTCCAGTACCAGCACTTCCACTTCCTGGCCTTCTTTCAGGATGTCGGTCACTTTCTCAACGCGAGCATCGCTCAGCATCGAGATGTGAACCAGACCGTCCTTGCCCGGCAGGATGTTGACGAATGCGCCGAAGTCGACGATGCGCTCAACTTTACCGACGTAGATCTTGCCGATTTCAGCTTCTGCGGTGATGCCCAGAACGCGCTGACGTGCTGCTTCAGCCGCTTCCTTGGTTTCGCCGAAGATCTTGATCGAGCCGTCGTCTTCGATATCGATCGAAGCTTTGGTCTCTTCACAGATCGCACGAATGGTCGCGCCGCCTTTACCGATGACATCACGGATTTTGTCGGTGTCGATTTTCATCGCGATCATGGTCGGAGCGTTTTCCGACAGCTCGGTACGCGACTGGCCAATGATCTGGTTCATCTGACCGAGGATGTTCAGGCGCGCTTCCAGGGCTTGGCCCAGAGCGATCTCCATGATTTCTTCGGTGATGCCTTTGATCTTGATGTCCATCTGCAGCGCGGTAACACCTTTGGCGGTACCAGCTACTTTGAAGTCCATGTCGCCGAGGTGGTCTTCGTCACCCAGGATGTCGGTCAGGACAGCGAATTTCTCGCCTTCTTTAACCAGACCCATCGCGATACCGGCAACCGGTGCCTTCATCGGAACGCCGGCGTCCATCAGGGCCAGGGAAGCGCCGCAGACCGAAGCCATGGAGCTCGAACCGTTGGATTCGGTGATTTCCGATACAACACGGATGGTGTACGGGAACACGTCGGCAGCAGGCAGCATGGCCTGAACCGAACGGCGGGCCAGACGGCCGTGACCGATTTCGCGACGACCAGCGCCACCCATGCGACCACACTCACCTACCGAGAACGGAGGGAAGTTGTAGTGCAGCATGAACGGGTCTTTTTTCTCGCCTTCCAGGGTGTCCAGCAGTTGTGCGTCACGGGCGGTGCCCAGTGTTGCAACGACCAGAGCCTGGGTTTCGCCACGGGTGAACAGAGCCGAACCGTGGGTCTTTGGCAGAACACCGACTTCGATGTTCAAAGGACGTACGGTCTTGGTGTCGCGACCGTCGATACGTGGCTTGCCGTTAACGATGTTTTCGCGAACGGTGCGGTATTCGATTTCGCCGAAAGCAGCTTTGACTTCGCTGGAAGAAGGCTGGCCTTCTTCACCGGACAGCTTGGCAACAACCTGATCCTTCAGCTCACCCAGGCGAGCGTAACGGTCGGCCTTGATGGTGATGGTGTAAGCCTGGGAGATCGCGTCGCCGAACTCGGCACGGATAGCGCCCAGCAGAGCAGTGGCTTCTGGTTGTGGAGCCCAGGTCCAGGTCGGCTTGGCAGCTTCGGCGGCCAGTTCCTTGACGGCGTTGATCACCACCTGGAACTCGTCGTGAGCAAACAGTACCGCGCCCAGCATCTGGTCTTCGGTCAGCTCTTTGGCTTCCGATTCAACCATCAGAACGGCTTCCGAAGTACCGGCAACGACCATGTCCAGGCTCGATGCTTTCAGTTGTTCGTAAGTCGGGTTCAGCAGGTAGCCGGTGCTTTCGTGGAACGCAACGCGGGCAGCGCCGATCGGGCCATCGAAAGGAATGCCGGAGATGGCCAGCGCAGCCGAGGTACCGATCATCGCAGCGATGTCCGGATCGGTCTTCTTGCTGGTGGAAACGACGGTGCAGACTACCTGCACTTCGTTCATGAAGCCTTCCGGGAACAGCGGACGGATCGGACGGTCGATCAGTCGGGAAGTCAGGGTTTCTTTCTCGGAAGGACGGCCTTCGCGCTTGAAGAAACCGCCAGGGATCTTACCGGCAGCGTAAGTCTTTTCCTGGTAGTGAACGGACAGAGGGAAGAAGCCCTTGCCTGGATCGGCTTGCTTGGCACCGACTACGGTCACCAATACGCTGACGTCGTCGTCAACGGTGACCAATACTGCGCCGGAGGCCTGACGGGCGATACGGCCAGTCTCGAGGGTAACGGTCGACTGACCGAACTGGAATTTTTTGATTACCGGGTTCACGGTGTCCTACCTTCTTTTGTGGCTCTTGGGGAACTTGTCTTCTTGCGAAATTCTTGGGCAATGTCGGGAATCGGCCCAACGCCTGTCCAGGGTAAAACGGTGTATCCAGATAAAACTTGAGGCTGGGAGCCTGCCATGCACCAGCGGGAAACCCGCTGATGCACGGCAGACAACCAACCTCTAGCGCAATCGCTTATTAGCGACGCAGACCCAGGCGACCGATCAGAGTCTGATAACGACCCAGATCCTTGCCTTTCAGGTAGTCCAGCAGCTTACGACGCTGGTTTACCATGCGGATCAGACCACGACGGGAGTGGTGATCTTTACCGTTGGCCTTGAAGTGACCTTGCAGCTTGTTGATGTTGTGGGTCAGCAGTGCAACTTGCACTTCTGGCGAACCAGTGTCACCAACAGCTTGCTGGTAGTCAGCTACGATTTGAGCTTTTTCTTGAACGTCGAGAGCCATGAGGCAATCCTTTTATCAGGAAACTGTTTCAAAGAAACAGTTTCAACAGGCCAGGGACAAATCCCTGTATCTAAAAATGAGTAGTGACCGTGCCTGTTAACAGCCACCCTCGTCCGGTCATTCTGACCGAATCAGTCGACGCGGCGCGATGCGCCCGTCTTCGCTCACTTCACCGATACCGATGAAGCGACCACTGTGATCCTGTACCCGTACCATGCCGAACTTCGGAGCATCCGGGGCGCGAACCGGCTGGCCGTTGAGCCAGTAGAACGCGCTCGCTTCCGAGAACTGCAGCAGTGGCCAATCCAGCAGGCCGCTGTCCGATGGCATCAGGAAGCGGTCGACCGCTTCGTTGCCGCCTTCGGCATGTACCGCTTCCAGCTCTTCAAGCGTGACAGTCTGCGCCAGCGTGAAAGGCCCGGCCTGGGTACGTCGCAATTCAGCAACGTAAGCGCCACAACCGAGTTGCTCACCGATATCCTCCACCAGGGTGCGGATATAGGTGCCTTTGCTGCAATCCACCGCAAGCCGCGCAGTATCACCTTCAAAGGCCAGCAATTCCAAGCGCGCAATAGTAACAGAACGCGGTTCGCGCTCCACTACTTCGCCTGCACGTGCCAGCTTGTACAGCGGCTGGCCATCACGCTTGAGCGCTGAGTACATCGGCGGTATCTGACTGATTTGCCCACGAAATTTCGGCAGCACCGCTTCGACATCGGATCGACCAACGGTCACCGGGCGCTCCTGCAAAACTTCACCTTCGGCATCCGCCGTGGTGGTGGTTTTGCCCAGCTGCGCCAGGGTTTCATAACCCTTGTCGGAATCGAGCAGGTATTGCGAGAACTTGGTCGCCTCACCGAAGCACAACGGCAACACGCCGGTGGCCAGCGGATCAAGACTGCCGGTGTGCCCGGCCTTCTCGGCGTTCAGCAACCAGCGAACCTTCTGCAACGCCGCGTTGGAAGTGAACCCCAGCGGTTTGTCGAGCAGAATAATGCCGCTGACGTTACGACGGATACGTTTGACCTGAGCCACCGATTACTCCTTGGTGTCTTCGACTTCTGCCGCAACCGGGTGCTGATTGTCTTCAGCCACCGCACGCTCGATCAGGGCCGACAGGTGCGCACCACGTACGACGCTTTCGTCGTAGTGGAAGTGCAACTGCGGAACGCTGCGCAACTTCATTTCGCGGGCCAACTGCATACGCAGGAAACCGGCGGCGGAGTTGAGCACCTTGATGCTTTGCGCGATATCTTCGGCGCTGTCCTGGCCCATCACGGTGATGAAAATCTTGGCGTGACCGACGTCACGACTGACTTCAACAGCGGTAATGGTGACCAGGCCTACGCGCGGATCTTTGACTTCACGACGGATCAGCTGTGCCAGCTCACGCTGCATCTGATCGCCGATACGCTGGGTACGGCTATATTCTTTTGCCATGTCTTGTTACCTGTTACTGCCTCACGGTGAAACCCGTGGGGTCTGAAAGCGGCAAACGCCCGGCCTGACAAAAGCCAGACCGGGCGTTGCGTTTAGAGTCCTGACGCTGTGCCGCGCATTTGCATGCAGCGGCCCATCGTGGCCCTTGAAGTGCGCGAGTTAGAGGCTGCGAGCAACCTGAACCTTCTCGAAGACTTCGATCTTGTCACCGACTTTGACGTCGTTGTAGCTCTTCACGCCAATACCGCATTCCATGCCGGCACGTACTTCGGAAGCGTCATCCTTGAAGCGGCGCAGGGATTCCAGCTCGCCTTCGAAGATAACGATGTCTTCACGCAGTACACGGATTGGACGGTTACGGTGAACAACACCTTCGATAACCATGCAACCGGCGATCGCGCCAAACTTCGGCGAACGGAACACGTCACGCACTTCGGCCACACCCAGGATGTTCTCGCGAACATCGCTGCCGAGCATGCCGGTCAGGGCTTTCTTGACGTCTTCGATGATGTCGTAGATCACGTTGTAGTAACGCATATCCAGACCTTCCTGCTCGACGATCTTGCGAGCGCCGGCATCGGCACGCACGTTGAAGCCGAACAGTACAGCGTTGGAGGCCAGTGCCAGGTTGGCGTCGGACTCGGTGATACCACCGACACCGCCACCAACAACACGCACTTGCACTTCGTCGTTACCCAGGCCATTCAAGGCACCGTTCAACGCTTCCAGCGAACCACGGACGTCGGATTTGAGGACGATGTTGAGCGTCTTCTTCTCTTCCTGACCCATGTTCTCGAAGATGTTTTCAAGCTTGCCGGCGTGAGCACGGGCCAGCTTGACTTCGCGGAACTTGCCTTGACGGAACAGAGCCACTTCACGGGCTTTCTTCTCGTCGGCAACCACGCTCATCTCGTCGCCAGCATCCGGCGTACCGTCCAGGCCGAGGATCTCGACAGGGATGGAAGGACCGGCTTCTTTGATTGGCTTGCCGTTCTCGTCGAGCATGGCACGTACACGGCCATAGTTCGAACCGACCAGGACCATGTCGCCTTGGCGCAGGGTACCGTCTTGAACCAGAACGGTTGCAACCGGGCCACGACCTTTGTCGAGACGCGATTCAACCACAACGCCACGACCCGGAGCCGACGGAGTTGCTTTCAGTTCGAGAACTTCAGCTTGCAGCAGAACAGCTTCGAGCAACTCGTCAACGCCAGTACCGACTTTCGCCGAAACCGATACGAACGGGGTGTCGCCGCCCCACTCTTCCGAAGTCACGCCGTGAACCGACAGTTCGCTACGGATGCGATCGAGATCGGCGCCCGGCTTGTCGATTTTGTTCACAGCTACAACCAGCGGAACACCGGCAGCCTTGGCGTGCTGAACGGCTTCAACGGTCTGCGGCATCACGCCGTCGTCCGCTGCAACCACCAGGATCACGATGTCGGTCGCCTTGGCACCACGAGCACGCATGGCGGTAAACGCGGCGTGACCAGGGGTGTCGAGGAAGGTGACCATGCCGCGTTCGGTTTCAACGTGGTACGCACCGATGTGCTGGGTGATACCGCCGGCTTCGCCAGCAGCAACCTTGGCACGACGGATGTAGTCGAGCAGCGAGGTCTTACCGTGGTCAACGTGGCCCATTACGGTCACGACCGGAGCACGGGAGAACGCTTCACCTTCAAACTTCAGGGACTCGGCCAGGGAATCTTCCAGGGCGGTGTCGCTGACCAGGGTCACTTTGTGGCCCAGCTCTTCGGCAACCAGTTGGGCAGTTTCCTGATCCAGTACCTGGTTGATGGTCGCTGGAGTACCCAGTTTGAACATGAACTTGATGATTTCAGCAGCCTTGACCGACATCTGCTGGGCGAGATCGCCAACAGTGATGGTCTCGCCGATCTTCACTTCGCGCACTACAGGGCCGGTTGGGCTCTGGAAACCGTGAGCGTTGCGTTTCTTCAGCTTGGCCTTGCCGCGACCACCACGACGGAAGCCATCGCTTTCTTCGTCGGTAGTACGTGGCGCAACACGTGGAGCAGGCGCTTTCTCTTTAACCGAAGCACGATGCGGAGCGTTTTTGCGCTCGCCATCGCCACTGCCACGACGATTGTTATCGTCGGCACGTGGTTTGTCCGGACGGCGCTGTTCGTTCTGCTTGTTGCGAACATCAGCAGACGGAGCTGGAGCAGCTGCAACCACCGGAGCGCTTTCACGCACTGGCTCGGCAACGGCAACCGGCGCTGCAACAGCGTCGTTGGTAGCGGTTTGCGCAGCAGCAGGCTGGCGACGCGCTTCTTCTTCGGCGCGACGCTTGGCTTCTTCAGCCTTCTGACGAGCAGCATTTTCTACTGCGCGACGTTCATCCAGTTCGCGTTTGCGCTCGGCTTCGATTTCTTCCGGGCTGCGCTGTACGAAAACTTTCTTTTTACGGACTTCAACACTGATGCTTTTGCTGCCAGCAACACGCAGGGTGCTGGTGGTTTTACGCTGCAGTGTGATCTTGCGTGGTTCTTCCACTTTCGCCTTGTGGCTGCTTTTCAAGTGAGTCAGCAAAGATTGCTTCTCACTGTCAGTCACATGTTCTTCGGCGGCGGTGTGCGGCAGACCTGCCTCACGCATCTGCTGCAACAGGCGCTCTACCGGTGTTTTGACCTCATCGGCCAGTTGTTTCACCGTGACTTGCGTCATGCACTTCTCTCCTCAGGCCGCGCCTAATTACTCGAACCAGTGGGCTCGGGCGGCCATGATCAACTTGCCGGCACGATCATCGTCAATGCCGTCGATGTCGAGCAGGTCGTCAATAGACTGCTCGGCCAGGTCTTCGCGGGTAATTACGCCGCGCACCGCCAGTTCCATCGCCAAATCCTTGTCCATACCCTCAAGCGAGAGCAGGTCTTCGGCCGGATGGGCGTCTGCCAGCTTTTCCTCAGTAGCGATGGCTTTGGTCAACAAACGATCCTTGGCACGAGCGCGAAGCTCGTTGACGGTTTCTTCGTCAAAGCCGTCGATGTTGAGCATTTCTTCCAACGGTACGTAGGCAATCTCTTCCAGGCTGGTGAAGCCTTCATCTACCAGCACCTGTGCCAGGTCTTCGTCGACTTCCAGCTCGTCGATGAAGTTGCGCAGGATGTCGCCGGTTTCTGCTTGCTGCTTAGCCTGGATGTCCGATTCGGTCATCACGTTCAGGGTCCAGCCAGTCAACTGGCTAGCCAGACGCACGTTCTGACCACCGCGACCGATGGCCTGAGCCAGATTGTCTGCGCCAACGGCGATGTCCATTGCATGGGCATCTTCGTCAACGATAATTGCCGCAACCTCAGCCGGGGACATGGCGTTGATTACGAACTGAGCCGGGTTGTCGTCCCACAGGACGATATCAACACGCTCACCGCCCAACTCACCCGACACTGCCTGGACGCGCGAACCGCGCATACCGATGCAAGCGCCCTGCGGGTCGATGCGTTTGTCCTTGGAGCGGACCGCGATCTTGGCGCGCGAACCCGGGTCACGGGAAGCAGCCATTACTTCGATCAGGCCTTCAGCGATTTCCGGCACTTCGATGCGGAACAACTCGATCAGCATTTCCGGCGCGGTACGCGACAGGATCAGCTGCGGGCCGCGGTTCTCGGTGCGGATTTCCTTGAGCAGCGCACGCAGACGCACGCCAACCCGGAAGGTTTCGCGAGAGATGATGTCTTCACGAGCCAGCAACGCTTCAGCGTTGTTGCCCAGGTCGACGATCACATTGTCGCGGGTCACTTTCTTCACGGTGCCGGAGATGATTTCCCCCAGGCGCTCGCGATAGGCGTCAACGACTTGAGCGCGCTCGGCTTCGCGAACTTTCTGCACGATGACTTGCTTGGCAGTCTGTGCAGCAATGCGGCCGAACTCGATGGATTCGATTTTTTCTTCGACTACATCACCAACCTGGGCACCAGGATGCGTTTCGGCAACCTTGCTCGGCCAGGTTTCGATGGCCGGATCGTCCAGGTCTGCTTCTTCGACAACCGTCCAGCGACGGAAGGTCTCGTAAGCACCGGTGTGGCGATTGATTTCCACACGCAGATCGACTTCGTCCTCGAAACGCTTTTTGGTAGCAGTGGCCAGAGCCAGCTCCAGCGCTTCAAAAATTACGTTTGCCGGTACGCCCTTTTCATTGGATACCGACTCAACAACCAGCAGTACTTCTTTGCTCATCGTACGCCTCGCCTTTCGCAAGCCATTGGATCCGCGGGATCCGCGTCTCAGTCAAAACTGGGAATAATGTTGGCCTTGTCGATCATATCGATCGGCAACAGGAACTCATGGTCTTCTACCTGCACCACGACATCCTGCTCTTCTACACCGCGCAGAAGGCCCTGAAAGTTGCGTCGCCCTTCAAAAGGCGAGCGCAGCCTGATCTTCACTTGTTCACCGGCAAATTTTGCAAACTGCTCAATAGTGAACAGCGGGCGTTCCATGCCAGGCGAGGAAACTTCAAGGGTGTACTCAACGGCGATTGGATCTTCAACATCCAGGACACCGCTGATCTGACGGCTGACGATGGCGCAATCGTCCACCAGCACGCCGCCTTCTTTATCAATATAAACGCGCAACATTGAGTGGCGACCTTGAGCCGAAAACTCAATACCCCAGCATTCATAGCCTAGGGCCACGACCACCGGGGCCAACAAGGCCTGCAACTCTTCTAGCTTGCTCGACACCTGAACCCCCTCGTGCATGTATGTGCATGCTATGCAAAATAAAAAAATGGGCGAAACGCCCATCCTTGAAACGCCGTCGAACAGCGGCGTAGAAAGTGTCCAGCTAACAAAAAGCCCCTTAAAAGGGGCTCCTTAAACTGGTTGCGGGGGCCGGATTTGAACCGACGACCTTCGGGTTATGAGCCCGACGAGCTACCAGACTGCTCCACCCCGCGACAAAGCTGGGGCGGAAGTATACGACCGATCCCTGACAGGGTCAATGTAACCTTCCACCTACAAGAAAGCCCGCAACAGCGGGCTCTCCTGATAATTGGTACCGAGAAGGGGACTCGAACCCCTACACCCTATGGGCACAACCACCTCAAGGTTGCGTGTCTACCAATTCCACCACCTCGGCAATACTACGTTTGAAACCCTTCTTACTTCTGCTCTTGAGCTGGAGGTACGTCAGTCGCTGGAGTAGCCGACTTTTGCTCTTGAAGCACCGGTACATCATCAGAAGCCGGTTGTTGCTTTGGAACTTCCAACACCGCTGGATTTGGCAAACCTACTTGAGTCAGCTGGTGAGCCTTCTCTTTAGCAAAGTAACCTAACCCTAAGCTGGTTATGAAGAAACCGGCGGCAAGTATAGCAGTAAACTTACTAAGAAAGGTAGAGGAACCTTGGCTTCCGAACACAGTATTTGAAGCACCTGCTCCGAAAGACGCGCCAGCATCCGCACCCTTACCCTGCTGCAGCAATACCAGAGCAACTACGCCCAATGCACCCAGCAGATGAAAAACGACTACGACTGTTTCCAGCATTTTTTCAGTTTCCCGCGGCGCGAATAATCGCACCGAACTCATCTGCATTCAGGGAAGCTCCACCAATGAGCCCCCCATCGATATCCGGCATGCCGAACAGTTCGACCGCATTGGCCGCCTTCACGCTGCCGCCGTATAGAAGCCGCACACCTTGTGCGACCTCAGAATTCTCTGCCGCCAACTGAGCGCGAATGGCTGCGTGCACATCCTGCGCCTGTTGCGGCGAAGCAGTCAGCCCGGTGCCAATGGCCCAGACCGGCTCGTAAGCAATGACTGCATTTGCAAAAGCACCAACACCCAGCTCCTCAATGATACTGCCAAGCTGACGCCCGACAACCTCAAGAGTTTTTCCAGCTTCGCGTTGCTCCAGGGTCTCCCCTATACACAACACTGGAATCAAGCCACATGCCTGTGCCGCTGCGAACTTGCGAATCAGCATTCCGTCCTGCTCGCCCATTTGGCGGCGCTCGGAATGCCCGACAAGTACAAAGGTACAACCTGCATCCACCAACTGACTCGGTGCAACTTCGCCGGTCAAAGCACCTTGCATGGATTCCACTGCAGAGTTCTGCGCGCCGACCGAAATCGACTTGCCTTTCAAACCTTCAATCACTTGATTGATATGCAGGAAAGGCGGGAATACCGCGACATCAACACCGCTCGGCAAGGCCAAATGACTCAGGCCGTTGATCAGCTCAGCGACGCTGGCGCGGGTACCGTGCATCTTCCAGTTACCAGCTACCATAGGGCGACGCATGCTGTACCTCGTCGGTCAAAGTGGGCGCAGATGTTACCCAACACAATCATGGCTGGCAAGCCGAATTCAGGCAGAAACTTCAGTAACCAGTTTTGCCAGCTCTTCGGCGTAGCCGCGAACCTGTGTTTCGTCCTCGCCTTCGACCATGACACGCACCAACGGCTCGGTGCCGGACTTGCGCAACAGCACGCGCCCACGCCCGGCCATGGCCTTGGTAACGCGCTCACTGGCCTCTTTGACCGACGGATGATCGAGCGGGCTCGCACCGCCACTGAAACGCACGTTGATCAGCACCTGAGGACACTTGCGCAGCGACTGACGGGCTTGAGCCAGCCCTTCGGAGCGAGTCTGCAATGCCATCAACACCTGCAACGCTGCAATGATCGCATCACCGGTGGTGGTGTGATTGAAGCAGACGATATGACCCGAGTTCTCACCACCGACCAGCCAGTTGCGCTCCAGCAGATCCGCGATCACATAACGGTCGCCGACGTTGGCACGCACAAACGGAATCGACAGATCTGCCAGGGCCAGCTCCAGCCCCAGGTTACTCATCAATGTTCCAACCACACCGCCTTTCAGCAGATCACGCTCATGCAAGTCGCGGGCGATGATGAACAGCAACTCGTCACCATCAACAACAGCCCCCGTGTGATCGACCATCAGGACCCGGTCGCCATCACCATCGAACGCAATACCGAGATCAGCATGTTCGGCAAGAACGGCAGCCTGCAACTGACCCATATGGGTCGAACCGCAGTTGTCATTGATGTTCAGGCCGTTTGGCTGCGCTGAAAGCACAACAACCTCGGCGCCCAACTCACGGAACACACTCGGCGCCACTTTGTAGGTCGCACCGTGAGCGCAATCGATCACGATCTTCAGGCCTGTAAAGCTGGTGCCGGTCGGTACGCTGCTCTTGCAGAATTCGATATAACGGCCCGAAGCATCGTTGATTCGCGACACTTTGCCGATCTTGCTCGACTCAACCACAGTCATCGGGGTGTCGAGCAACTCTTCGATCATATGCTCGACTTCATCCGGCAGCTTGGTGCCCTTGCCGGAGAAAAACTTGATGCCGTTGTCATCGTGAGGATTGTGCGAGGCACTGATCACGATGCCTGCTTCGGCATGAAACGTACGCGTCAGGTAGGCGATGGCCGGCGTCGGCATCGGGCCCAGGAGCATCACGTCGGCACCCGCCGAAGTCAGCCCGGCCTCGAGCGCCGATTCGAACATGTATCCGGAGATCCGGGTGTCCTTGCCTACCAACACTTTGCAGGCGCCCATTTTGCGGAACGCCATGCCCGCAGCCCAGCCGAGCTTGAGCATGAATTCAGGGGTAATCGGGTACACGCCGACCCGACCACGAATACCGTCGGTGCCAAAATATTTCTTAGTCATAAGTGCTCCATCATTCTTATTCGGCTGATTCCACTGCGGCGATCATCCGCACCACATCGACGGTTTCGGCCACATCATGGACGCGCAATATACGCGCCCCCTTGAATGAAGCCAGCGCCGCGAGTGCCAAACCGCCATGCAGTCGTTCACCGACCGGGCGATTCAAGGCCTGACCTATCATGCTCTTTCGCGAAACCCCGACCAACAGGGGCCGCCCCAAGGCATGCAGGACTTCCATATGTTTGAACAAGCTCAGGTTGTGCTGCAAGGTTTTGGCGAAGCCGAAACCCGGATCCAGGATGATCCGCTCAGCCGGAATTCCGACTGACGCACACTGCGCCATGCGCTCGACAAGAAACTCGCCAACCTCTCGGGTGACATCCTGATAATGCGGATTGTCCTGCATGTCGCCCGGCTCACCGAGCATATGCATCAGACAGACCGGCAGACCAGTGGCGGCCGCCGCATCCAGAGCACCCTCTCGACGCAACGAGCGGACGTCATTGATCAAACCCGCACCCAGCCGCGCCGCTTCACGCATGACCGCTGGCGTGGAGGTATCGACCGAGATAATCACATCCAGCTCGCGATTGATGCGCTCGACGATCGGCGCTACGCGCTCCAGCTCTTCGAGCGGCGAAACCGCCCTGGCACCAGGCCGGGTCGACTCACCACCGACATCAATCAGCGTCGCGCCGGCCAGCACCATGGCTTCGGCGTGGCGCAAGGCCGCATCGAGCTGGCTGTATTGGCCGCCATCGGAAAAGGAATCAGGGGTGACATTGAGAATGCCCATGACATGCGTCTGGGCCAAATCAAGAACCCGGTTGCCGCAAGGCAACCGGGTCGAGGACTGAACAGAAGTCATTTCAAACCTTAAACGTCAGCAGCCGGACCGCCGATCGGTGTTTCCGGACGCTCATCCTGTACCACCGGAGGCGTTCCGGAGGTACCGGTGCCGCCCGACCAGTCGCGAGGTTCGCGAGGCGTACGACCCGCCATGATGTCGTCGATCTGATCAGCATCGATCGTTTCGTACTTCATCAGGGCATCAGCCATGGCGTCGAGCTTGTCACGGTTATCCGTGAGGATCTGTTTGGCCGTGCCATAGCACTGGTCAATGATGCTGCGCACTTCGGAGTCGATCAGCTTGGCCGTCTCACCAGAGAAGCTTGCACTCTGACCACCGCCGCCGCGACCGAGGAACACTTCGCCCTCTTCTTCGGCATACATCAACGGACCGAGTTTCTCCGACAGTCCCCACTTGGTCACCATGTTCCGTGCAATCTGACTGGCACGCATGATGTCGTTGGATGCACCGGTAGTGACACCGTCAAAGCCCAAAGTCATCTCTTCAGCGATACGGCCGCCGTACAGCGAGCAGATCTGGCTGATCAACGCACGCTTGGACAGGCTGTAGCGATCTTCTTCCGGCAGGAACATGGTCACACCCAGCGCACGACCGCGCGGGATGATCGACACTTTGTAGACCGGGTCATGCTCAGGCACGACGCGACCAACAATGGCATGACCTGCTTCGTGATAAGCGGTGTTCTGCTTCTCTTTCTCGGACATGACCATGGATTTGCGCTCGGCGCCCATCATGATCTTGTCTTTCGCCAGCTCGAATTCTTTCATCTCGACGATGCGCTTGCCGGTGCGGGCAGCGAACAGCGACGCCTCGTTCACCAGGTTGGCAAGGTCGGCACCGGAGAAACCAGGCGTACCACGAGCGATCACGGCCGGAGCGACGTCGTCACCCATTGGCACTTTGCGCATGTGGACCTTGAGAATTTGCTCGCGACCGCGGATATCCGGCAGCCCGACCACAACCTGACGGTCGAAACGGCCCGGACGCAGCAACGCAGGGTCCAAGACGTCCGGACGGTTGGTTGCGGCGATGACGATGATGCCGTCATTCATTTCGAAGCCGTCCATCTCTACCAGCAACTGGTTGAGAGTCTGCTCACGCTCATCGTGACCACCGCCCATGCCGGCACCACGGTGGCGACCGACGGCGTCGATTTCATCGATGAAGATGATGCATGGCGCGTGTTTTTTGGCTTGCTCGAACATGTCGCGAACACGGCTGGCACCGACACCGACGAACATTTCGACAAAGTCGGAACCGGAAATGGTGAAGAACGGCACCTTGGCTTCACCGGCAATTGCCTTGGCCAGCAAGGTTTTACCAGTACCCGGAGGACCGACCATCAGCACGCCGCGAGGAATGCGGCCGCCCAGACGCTGGAACTTGCCCGGATCGCGGAGGAATTCGACCAGCTCGCCGACTTCTTCCTTGGCTTCGTCGCAACCGGCAACGTCAGCCAGGGTAGTTTTCACCTGGTCTTCGGAGAGCAGGCGCGCCTTGCTCTTGCCGAAGCTCATCGGCCCGCCCTTGCCTCCGGCACCGCCCTGCATCTGCCGCATGAAGAACATGAACACGGCGATGATCACCAGGATCGGGAAGCTCGCGACCAGCAGTTGAGTCCAGATGCTTTGCTGCTCAGGCTGCTTGCCTTCGACTACCACGTGGTTGTCCACGAGATCGCCGATCAGACCGTTATCCTGGATTGCAGGACGAATGGTCTTGAAGCTGTCGCCATCGTTGCGCTTACCGGTAATCACATAGCCATCAACGGCTACGCGCTCGACCTTGCCATCCTTGACCTGCTGGATGAAGTCGGAATAGTTGAGGGTCTGCGGCTCGTTAGGGCTGGAGAAGTTGTTCATCACTGTCACCAGGACAGCCGCGATGATCAACCACAGGATCAGATTCTTTGCCATATCGTTCAATTAACTACCCTCTGAAGCAAGCGCCGCTAATGGCGCGCGCTTCGCATGATATTCACCGGCCTAACTTACTACATTACCTACAACACTGGCAGGCGCCGTCTGTAACCCTTTGTGAAACACTTCCTACACAATATTCGCTAATTCCCACAAGGCGAAATACGAAAAACCTATCGCCCCGCAAAAAAACCTCGATTTACTCACTACGGCCACGGTAACCCCAAGCCAGCATGTATTGCTCGCGGGAACTGCCACGGGAAGAGTCCGGCTTGATCATCTGGACCTTGTCGAATTTCTGACGAGCGTCCTTCACGTAAGCATCAAACCCTTCACCCTGAAACACCTTGATCACGAAATTACCACCCGGCTTGAGTATCCGGGCAGCCAGATCAAGAGCCAGCTCACATAGAAACATGGCTTTTGGCATGTCCACTTCAGGCGTACCACTCATATTGGGGGCCATATCGGAAATCACAAGGTCCACCTGCGAATTACCGACGGCTTCAAGGATCTGAGCGAGCACTTTGTCCTCGGTGAAGTCACCCTGGATGAAAGTCACGTCCGGAATGCCGTCCATTTCCAGGATGTCCGAGGCGATCAGGCGCCCCTGACCACCGATCAGCCGACTGGTGACCTGCGACCAGCCGCCGGGCGCCGCCCCCAGGTCGACAACGCTCATACCCGGACGGATCAGCTTGTATTTCTCCTGGACCTCCAGAAGCTTGTAACTCGCACGCGAGCGGTAACCATCCTTCTGCGCCTGCTTCACATAGGGATCATTGACATGTCTTTTCAGCCAACCAAGGCTTGTCTTGGAACGCGCCATTGGGCACCTCGATGATAAGGGTCGTGATTAGTTGGGCGGATCCACGAACCCTCGGGTAAAATGGCCGCCATTTTACAGAATCCAGACGAAAGGGTCAGATTATGCCGCTCACTCAAGAGCAGAAGAAACAGTACAAATCCATTGGCCACCATCTGAAACCAGTTTTGATTGTGGCTGACAACGGTCTGACTGAAGGTGTGTTAGCCGAACTTGAACGCGCTTTGGCGGATCACGAGCTGATCAAAATCAAGCTCAACATCCTCGATCGCGAATCGCGCCTGGCGTCCATTGCAGAACTCTGCAAGGTCGGCAAAGCGGATCTGGTTCAAGTCATCGGCAAGATGGCACTGATTTACCGCAAGAACTTCAGCGTCAACAAGCAGCTGTCGAACGTCCATCGCTTCAAGTGATGGCAAGGGTCAAGGGTGTGCTTCGCGCACCCTGCCGCTCCATCCCGGTACCGGCTGCAAGACCAGCACCAGCCCGGAAAAGCCCAGAACAAGATAGCTGAACACTTGCCAACGCACTGCATCCGGCCAGCCGACACGCACCGCGAAAAACATCGCGCATGCATACAGCGCCATCATCAGCAGTTGCCCGCGAACATCGCGCCATAGACTGGCAAGGCCCTCGGCCTGAACCAGCACCAAAGCCTGAAAAATTACACACGCCGAGGCGAAACCCACCATCAGCGCATTCAGCATGCCTGCAATTTCTTCGATCAGCAGCGGCGCCAGGCCAATTTGGCCCAGCACCGGCAGCAGACCGATGTGTAACAGCCACAAGCCGCCGACCCACAACATCTGAGTCAGCTGCCAAAGCATGGCGCCCGCACGCAGCGGGCGCCTTCTTTCAGATGTGGCGGACTTCGACAATCTCGTACTCGATAACGCCACCCGGCGTTTTCACAGCAACCACATCACCCTCTTCCTTGGCAATCAAGGCACGGGCCAATGGCGAACCTACCGAAATCTTGCCGAGTTTGAAGTCAGCCTCGTCCTCACCCACGATGTGGTAAGTGACGCGCTCATCAGTCTCGACGCTGGCGATTTCAACGGTGGTGCCGAAAATCACTTTACCGGTGTGAGGAATGCTCGTGACGTCGATGATGACCTGATTCTGAATCCGGCCTTCGATGTCACGAATCCGCGCCTCGACCATACCTTGCTGCTCGCGAGCAGCGTGGTATTCGGCGTTTTCCTTCAAGTCACCCAATTCCCGGGCCGTACCGATGTCCTGGCTGAGCTTCGGACGGACGACCTTGGTCAGGTGAGCGTGTTCTTCTTCCAGGGCTTTCGCGCCCTGGACGGTCATTGGGTACTTGATCATGCCTTCAATCCTGCGTGTAGATCCTGCAAGCGGCGTACGGTCTTCTCGGGACCGAACTTCAGCGCTTCGCAGATGGCTTCGCCAGCAGCAATGGTGGTGGTGCAGTAGATTTTGTGCTGCAAGGCATTACGACGAATGGAGTACGAGTCAGCAATCGACTGGCGACCTTCGGTGGTGTTGATGATCAGGGTGACTTCGTCATTCTTGATCATGTCGACCACGTGCGGACGACCTTCAGTCACCTTGTTCACACGGCGCACTTTCAGGCCTGCGGCTTCGATCAGCTTGGCAGTACCGGCAGTGGCAACCACTTCGAAGCCCAAGTTGATCAGATCACGGGCCACGCCTGCAACCAGTGGCTTGTCGTCGTCACGCACGCTGATGAACGCGGTACCGCCGGTCGGCAGCACTTCGCTGGCGCCCATCTGAGCCTTGGCGAACGCTTCGCCGAAGGTATCGCCCACGCCCATCACTTCACCGGTGGACTTCATCTCTGGGCCCAGGATCGGGTCCACGCCAGGGAATTTGGCGAACGGGAAGACCGCCTCTTTCACACTGTAGAAGTTCGGGATGATTTCTTTGGTGAAGCCGATTTCTTTCAGGGTTTTACCGGCCATGACGCGTGCCGCGATCATTGCCAGGGAAACACCGATGCACTTCGACACGAACGGTACGGTACGGGAAGCGCGCGGGTTGACTTCGATGACGTAGATGTCTTCGCCTTGCAGCGCCAACTGCACGTTCATCAGACCGACAACGCCCAGCTCCAGGGCCATTTTCTTGACCTGTTCGCGCATCTCGTCCTGGATGTGCGCAGGCAGCGAGTACGGCGGCAGGGAGCATGCGGAGTCACCGGAGTGAACACCAGCCTGCTCGATGTGCTGCATGATCGCGCCGATCACCACGTCGGTGCCGTCGCAGACCGCATCCACGTCCATCTCGATGGCGCAGTTGAGGAAGTGGTCAAGCAGCACCGGGCTGTCGTTGGACACTTTCACTGCGTCACGCAGGTAGCGCTTGAGTTCTTCTTCTTCGTAGACGATTTCCATCGCACGGCCGCCCAGTACGTAGGACGGACGCACCACCAGCGGGTAACCGATCTTGGCCGCGGCACGAATCGCTTCGTCTTCGCTGCGCACGGTGGCGTTTGGCGGCTGACGCAGGTTCAGACGCTCAACCATTTGCTGGAAGCGCTCACGGTCTTCGGCACGGTCGATGGCGTCAGGGCTGGTACCGATGATCGGCACGCCGGCTTCTTCCAGGGCGCGAGCCAGTTTCAGTGGAGTCTGGCCGCCGTACTGGACGATCACGCCTTTCGGCTTCTCGACCCGGCAGATTTCCAGCACGTCTTCCAGGGTTACTGGTTCGAAGTACAGGCGATCGGAGGTGTCGTAGTCGGTGGAAACGGTTTCCGGGTTGCAGTTGACCATGATGGTCTCGTAACCGTCTTCGCGCAGGGCCAGTGCCGCGTGTACGCAGCAGTAGTCGAACTCGATGCCCTGGCCGATACGGTTTGGACCGCCGCCGAGGATCATGATCTTGTCGCGGCCCGACGGCGCGGCTTCGCACTCTTCCTCGTAAGTCGAGTACATGTAGGCGGTGTCGGTGGCGAACTCGGCAGCGCAGGTGTCAACGCGCTTGTAGACCGGGAAGATCTCCAGCTTGTGACGGTGGCGACGCAAAGCTTTTTCGGTCACACCCAGCAGCTTGGCCAGACGCATGTCCGAGAAGCCTTTGCGCTTGAGCTTGAACATCAGGTCGCGGTCGATGCTGGCCAGACCCAGGGTCTTGACCTTCTCTTCTTCCTTGATCAGATCTTCGATCTGTACCAGGAACCACGGGTCGATCATGTTCATACCGAAAATGTCTTCGACCGACAGGCCGGCGCGGAAGGCGTCAGCCACGTACCAGATGCGCTCGGCGCCCGGCACGGTCAGTTCGCGCTTGAGGATGCTCATGCTTTCCGGGTTGCCCAGGTCGAGCTTCTCGTCCAGGCCGCAAACGCCCACTTCCAGGCCGCGCAGGGCTTTCTGCAGGGATTCCTGGAAGGTCCGACCGATGGCCATGACTTCACCGACCGACTTCATTTGAGTGGTCAGGCGTGCGTCGGCTTTCGGGAATTTCTCGAAGGCGAAACGCGGCAGCTTGGTGACGACGTAGTCGATCGACGGCTCGAACGACGCCGGAGTAGCGCCCCCGGTGATTTCGTTCTGCAGCTCGTCCAGGGTATAGCCGATCGCCAACTTGGCAGCGATACGCGCAATCGGGAAACCGGTGGCTTTCGAGGCCAGGGCCGAGGAACGGGATACCCGTGGGTTCATCTCGATGACGACCATGCGGCCAGTGTCCGGGCAGATGCCGAACTGAACGTTGGAGCCGCCGGTTTCCACGCCGATCTCGCGCAGTACCGCCAGGGAGGCGTTACGCATGATCTGGTATTCCTTGTCCGTCAGGGTCTGTGCCGGCGCAACAGTGATCGAGTCACCGGTGTGCACGCCCATCGGGTCAAAGTTTTCAATGGAGCAGACGATGATGCAGTTGTCCTTCTTATCGCGGACAACCTCCATCTCGTATTCTTTCCAGCCGATCAGGGATTCGTCGATCAGCAGCTCTTTGGTCGGCGACAGGTCCAGGCCACGGGCGCAGATTTCTTCGAACTCTTCACGGTTGTAAGCGATACCGCCGCCGGTGCCGCCCATGGTGAAGGACGGACGGATGATGCACGGGAAGCCCAAGCGTTCAAGAACGGCGTTGGCCTCTTCCATGCTGTGGGCGATACCCGAGCGCGGGCAGTCCAGGCCGATGGATTTCATCGCCTTGTCGAAGCGCGAACGGTCTTCAGCCTTGTCGATGGTGTCAGCGTTGGCGCCGATCATCTCTACGCCGAACTTCTCCAGAACGCCTTCGCGCTCCAGGTCCAGTGCGCAGTTCAGAGCGGTCTGGCCGCCCATGGTTGGCAGCAGCGCGTCCGGACGCTCTTTCTCGATGATTTTGGCAACGGTCTGCCATTTGATCGGTTCGATGTAGGTGGCGTCGGCCATGTCCGGGTCGGTCATGATGGTCGCTGGGTTGGAGTTCACCAGGATGACGCGGTAACCCTCTTCGCGCAGGGCTTTGCAGGCCTGGGCGCCGGAGTAGTCGAATTCGCAGGCCTGACCGATAACGATCGGGCCAGCGCCGAGAATCAGGATGCTTTTAATGTCTGTACGTTTTGGCATGGGTTTGTCACTCAAATCCGCAGGTCAGTCGGCAAGCCGTCTTGTTCAATCTTTGAAGCCTTGAGGGGGCCGCCGATGTCGGGACCGCCCTCAAGCTTTGCTGCATCAAGGCGAGCGATCAGCGTCGCTTGGCCATTTCGTTGATGAAGCGATCGAACAATGGCGCTACGTCGTTCGGGCCAGGGCTGGCTTCCGGGTGACCCTGGAAGCTGAAGGCGCTCTTGTCGGTACGCTCGATGCCTTGCAGAGTGCCGTCGAACAGCGATTTGTGAATCGCACGAACGTTGGCTGGCAGGGTCGCTTCGTCTACGGCAAAACCGTGGTTCTGGCTGGTGATCATCACCACGCCGCTGTCCAGATCCTGGACCGGGTGGTTGGCACCGTGGTGGCCGTGGCCCATTTTCAGGGTCTTGGCGCCGGAGGCCAGGGCCAGCAGTTGGTGACCGAGGCAGATGCCGAATACCGGAATCTCGGTTTCCAGCACGTCCTTGATCGCCTGGATCGCGTAGTCGCAAGGCTCCGGGTCGCCAGGGCCGTTGGACAGAAACACGCCGTCCGGCTTCATCGCCAGCACGTCAGCAGCAGGCGTTTGCGCCGGCACCACGGTCACACGGCAACCGCGCTCGACCAGCATGCGCAGGATGTTGAGCTTGACGCCGTAGTCGTAGGCAACCACGTGGTACGGCAGCTCGGAAGCGTCGATGGTCGCGTGGCTGTCGGTTTTCAACTCCCAGACAGTCGAGCGCCACTCGTAGGTTTCCTTGGTGCTGACGACTTTCGCCAGGTCCATGCCTTTGAGGCCAGGGAAGCCTTGAGCCGCGGCGATGGCCGCTTCTTCGGAAATGTTGTCACCAGCCATGATGCAGCCGTTCTGCGCGCCTTTCTCACGCAGGATGCGCGTCAGGCGGCGGGTGTCGATACCGGCGATTGCCACAACGTTGTTGGCTTTCAGGTAGTCGGACAGGGACATCGTGTTACGCCAGTTGCTCGCAACCAGCGGCAGGTCACGGATGACCAGGCCAGCGGACCAGACGCGATCGGACTCGGCGTCTTCCGGCGTGGTGCCGGTGTTGCCGATGTGCGGGTAAGTCAGGGTAACGATCTGTTGGGCGTAGGAAGGATCGGTAAGGATTTCCTGATAGCCGGTCATTGCGGTGTTAAACACCACCTCACCAACGGTTTGACCGTCGGCTCCAATGGCTTCGCCGCGAAAAATGCTGCCATCAGCAAGGGCGAGTATGGCTGGCTTAGTCAAGAAGACCTCCCGTAAATAAAGCCTGAAAGGGCGATCGCAGGTTGTAAAAAAGCGGAGTGACGTATGGACACGTCACCCCGCTTCTTCACTGAATTATTCTGCGCGCTTTTAGTGGACACACTAAAGCTGTAGCTTACAGAAAAAGGCTTTTTTGGTCTACCGCCAATGAGCCCTAAAGGCCGGAGAATGCGACAGGACGTCGCTTGGCGTAATAAAACCGGGCCCAAACGCAATGCTGGAACCCGGTTTCGGCTGCATCTTAACGCAGGTCGAGCACGTCTTGCATGTCGTAGAGGCCAGGCTCACGACTGTCCAGCCACAACGCCGCACGCACAGCGCCTTTGGCGAAGGTCATGCGACTGGACGCCTTATGCGTGATTTCCAGGCGCTCGCCCTCACAGGCGAACAGCACGGTGTGATCACCGACCACATCACCGCCGCGCACAGTGGCAAAACCGATCGTTTCACGCTCGCGCACACCGGTGTGGCCTTCACGCCCATAGACCGCGACCTTCTGCAGGTCACGATCCAGCGCACTGGCAATCACCTCCCCCATACGCAGGGCGGTGCCGGAAGGCGCATCGATCTTGTGCCGATGATGCGCCTCGATGATCTCGATATCGGCGTCATCGCCCAGCACGCGGGCAGCCATGTCGAGCAGCTTCAGCGACAGGTTCACACCGACACTGAAATTCGCCGCGAACACGATTGGAATGTCCTTGCCCGCCTCGACCAGCAACTGCTTTTGCGCAGCATCCAGCCCGGTCGTACCGATAACCATGGCTTTGCCCGCCTTGCGGCAGAACGCCAGGTTTTTCAGCATGACTTCCGGCAGCGTGAAATCGATCAACACATCGAATTCATCCGCGACCGCATCCAGATTACCGGACAACGGCACACCGATACGCCCCAGCGAAGCCAGCTCGCCAGCATCCACGCCAATCAGCGTGCTGCCGGGGCGCACGATGGCGGCTGTCAGACCGGTCAGCGGTGCACGTTGCTGCACCGCTTCAACCAGGATCTTGCCCATGCGGCCAGCGGCGCCCATCACAGCTATACGTCGCATGCTCACTCCTTACAGATCGCCGAAGAAGCGCTTCACGCCTTCGAACCAACCGGTGGTTTTCGGCGAATGGCTATTGTCGTCCGCCAGGGAGCTACGGAACTCTTCCAGCAATTCGCGCTGACGACGACCCAGATTGACTGGGGTTTCCACCGCAACACGGCACATCAAGTCACCGGCACCGCCGCCACGCACAGGCGCAACGCCTTTGCCGCGAACACGGAACTGCTTGCCGGTCTGAGTCCCCTCAGGGATTTTCAGTTTGACCCGACCATCAAGGGTCGGAATCTCCAGCTCGCCACCCAGCGCCGCATCGACGAAACTGATCGGCACTTCGCAGAACAAGTGCTTGCCGTCACGCTGGAAGATCGCGTGCTCGCGCACGTTGATCACCACATACAGATCGCCCGTCGGACCACCCTGAGCGCCCGCCTCGCCTTCGCCGGACAGACGAATGCGGTCACCGGTATCGACACCGGCCGGCACTTTCACGGAAAGGGTTTTGTACTCTTCAACGCGACCGTCGCCGTTGCAGGAGTTGCACGGGTCGGAAATGATCTTGCCCTGGCCATGGCAACGCGGGCAGGTCTGCTGCACCGAGAAGAAACCTTGCTGCATGCGGACCTGACCGATACCGCCGCACGTCGGGCAAGTGACTGGCGAAGAGCCTTTCTTGGCACCCGAGCCATCGCACGGCTTGCAGTTGACCAGTGTCGGAACGCGGATATTCACGGTGGTACCGCGTACCGCTTCTTCCAGATTCAGTTCCAGGGTGTAACGCAGGTCGCTGCCGCGCTGAGCGCCGCCACGAGCACCGCCGCGACCGCCACCGAAGAAGTCACTGAAGACATCGCCAAAGATGTCGGAGAAGTTCTGACCGCCAAACCCGGCACCGCCGCCGCCCATGCTTGGGTCGACACCGGCATGACCGTATTGGTCGTACGCCGCGCGCTTGCTGGAATCGGACAGCACTTCGTAGGCCTCGTTGGCCTCCTTGAACATCTCTTCCGACGCTTTGTCATCGGGATTACGGTCCGGGTGGTGCTTCATCGCCAGGCGACGGTAGGCCTTTTTCAGGTCCGCTTCGCTTGTGCCACGCTCAACACCCAATACTTCGTAATAGTCACGCTTTGCCATAAGTCTTTGCACTCTTAAGGACGTTCGGCAAACCTCTCCTGAGCCCTGCCGAACTCGTTGAGCCCCAATACAGGCCCGGACCCAACTCACGTCAATTCAACGATCCTGGTCTTTGATTCACTGCGGTACTTTCGGCTCGAAAAGCAGGAGCATTCCCGGCCATACCACCAGCACACGAACTTGTCGCATGCTGTAAAAATTCGTGTACTCCAGACACGCCAACGCGGGAGCAGGCTCCCGCGCGGCGACATCCTACCAGTCACCGCCTAAAGGCAGTCAACCGGGCGACCAACAACTTACTTGTGGTCTTTGACTTCTTCGAACTCGGCATCGACAACGTCGTCGGCTTTTTCAGCTTTTTCGTCGTGCGGTGCTGCGCCTTCAGCAGGCTGAGCCTGTTCGGCGTACATCTTCTGCGCCACTGGAGCGGAGACTTTCGACAGCTCTTCAACCTTGGCTTCGATTGCAGCTTTGTCGTCGCCTTTAACAGCGGCTTCCAGAGCAACAACAGCAGCTTCGATTGCAGTCTTCTCTTCAGCAGTCACTTTATCGCCTGCCTCAGTGACCATTTTGCGAGTCGAGTGAACCAGTGCATCGCCCTGGTTGCGGGCAGTGGCCAGCTCTTCGAACTTGCGGTCTTCCTCAGAGTTCGCTTCAGCATCGCGAATCATTTTCTCGATCTCTTCATCGGACAAACCGGAGTTCGCCTTGATCACGATCGATTGAGCCTTGCCGGTGGCCTTGTCTTTGGCGCCTACGTGCAGAATGCCGTTGGCGTCGATGTCGAAGGTCACTTCGATTTGTGGCACGCCACGTGGTGCTGGTGGAATCTCGGCCAGGTCGAACTTGCCCAGGGATTTGTTCTGGGCGGCTTGCTTACGCTCGCCTTGCAGCACGTGGATGGTCACGGCGCCCTGGTTGTCGTCGGCAGTCGAGAACACTTGCGATTTCTTGGTAGGAATCGTGGTGTTTTTCTCGATCAGCGCGGTCATCACGCCACCCATGGTTTCGATACCCAGGGTCAGCGGGCTGACGTCCAGCAGCAGAACGTCTTTCACGTCACCGGCCAATACGGCGCCCTGGATAGCAGCACCCATGGCAACGGCTTCGTCCGGGTTCACGTCTTTACGTGCTTCTTTACCGAAGAACTCGGTCACCAGTTTCTGAACCAGTGGCATACGGGTCTGACCGCCTACCAGGATCACGTCGTTGATCGAGCCAACTTCGATGCCGGAGTCTTTCAGAGCGATGCGGCAAGGTTCGATGGTGCGTTGAACCAGGTCTTCAACCAGCGCTTCCAGCTTGGCGCGGGAAATTTTCACGTTCAAGTGCTTAGGACCGGTGGCGTCTGCAGTGATGTACGGCAGGTTCACGTCGGTCGACATGCTCGAAGACAGTTCGATCTTGGCTTTTTCAGCGGCTTCTTTCAGGCGCTGCATGGCCAGCGGGTCACCTTTGAGGTTCATGCCGCTTTCTTTCTTGAATTCGTCGACGAGGTAGTCGATCAGACGAATGTCAAAGTCTTCACCGCCCAGGAACGTGTCACCGTTGGTGGCCAATACTTCGAACTGGTGCTCGCCATCGACTTCAGCGATTTCGATCACGGAAACGTCGAAAGTACCGCCGCCCAGATCGTAAACGATCACGGTGTGATCGCCTTTCGCCTTGTCCATACCGTAAGCCAGAGCGGCTGCGGTTGGTTCGTTGATGATACGTTTAACGTCCAGGCCCGCGATGCGGCCGGCGTCTTTGGTCGCCTGGCGCTGGCTGTCGTTGAAGTAGGCCGGAACGGTGATCACCGCTTCGGTCACTGGCTCGCCGAGGTAGTCTTCGGCGGTCTTCTTCATTTTCTTCAGAATTTCAGCCGAGATCTGTGGCGGCGACATTTTCTGGCCGTTCACTTCAACCCAAGCGTCGCCGTTGTCAGCCTTGGCGATTTTGTAAGGGACCATCTTGATGTCTTTCTGTACGACTTCTTCGTCGAACTTACGACCGATCAGACGCTTCACCGCATACAGGGTGTTGTGCGGATTGGTCACAGCCTGACGCTTGGCCGACTGGCCAACGAGGATTTCGCCGTCGTTGGCGTAAGCGATGATCGACGGCGTGGTACGCGCACCTTCAGCGTTTTCAATAACTTTGGCTACGCCGTTTTCAAGCACGGAGACGCAGGAGTTGGTAGTCCCCAGGTCGATACCGATAATTTTGCCCATGTTCACTCTCCCGAAACTTTGGATTTGGTTGCCGCAGCAGTGGTGGCTAACTGCGGTAGCACTTAAACGCTTGACTTCTAAATGGGGGCCTTGCGGCTAATTTCAAGCCTGCTCGTCAATCGAAGGCGAAACCGGTGCCGGTGCCTTGCTGACCACGACCATGGCCGGGCGCAGCAGACGACCATTGAGCTGATAGCCCTTCTGGAACACCTTGAGCACGCTGTTCGGCTCGACGTCAGCGCTTTCCTGCATGGCCATTGCCTGATGAAGAACGGCGTTGAACGGTTCGCCATGCGGATCGATCGCTTCCAGCTGATAACGCTTCAGGGTGTCCTGGAACATTTTCAGGGTCAGCTCGATGCCTTCGCGCATTGGGCGGATGCTTTCATCGTCCGGGTTGGACAACTCCAGACCACGCTCAAGGCTGTCGATGATCGGCAGCAGATCACCGGCAAATTTTTCCAGAGCGAATTTGTGAGCCTTTTCAACATCCTGCTCGGCGCGACGGCGGACGTTCTGCAGATCGGCGGCAACACGCAAAGCCTGATCCTGCGCGCCTGCCAGTTGCTCTTCGAGCACTTGTACACGAGCCGCGAGGTCTTCACCCGAAGCCGCGGAGCCCTGGTTGGCTTCTTGATTTTGCGTATCCACTGTCTGTTCGTCAGCCATAGATTTCTCCTTTCAATATCGTCCGCGAGCTCAACTCGCGCTTCTGCCCAGCTATATGGGGCCGCAAAAATCAGCTTCAAGGGGTTTGTTGTGATTAACCCTACAAAAAACAGCTGCATTGTCATTTCCCGATGCGCTAACGATTTCGTCGGATCAATCAAATCGAGCTAAGCGAGGGCATTGTCAGCCGCAAATAAAACACTGTATAAATAACCAGACCTAAAGCCTGGGAGCGGCCTTTATGCTGGTGCACCTGTCCGTACACAATTACGCCATCGTTGAACATCTCGATCTCGAACTCGATCGCGGGATGAGTGTGATCACAGGGGAAACCGGCGCCGGCAAGTCGATCATGCTCGACGCCCTCGGCCTGACCCTGGGCGATCGCGCTGACAGTGGCGTGGTCCGCCCGGGCGCCGACAAGGCCGACATCCTGGCCACCTTCGACCTGGTCGATATTCCCGAAGCCAGTGCCTGGCTGGCCGAGCGCGACCTTGAAAGCGACGGCCCGTGCATCTTGCGCCGGGTGATCACCGCCGAAGGGCGCTCCCGCGGCTATATCAATGGCACGCCCTGCCCGCTTGGTGATCTCAAGGCCCTGGGCGAGCTGCTGATTGATATCCACAGCCAGCACGAGCACCAATCCCTGCTCAAGACCGACACCCACCGCCGCCTGCTCGACGAATACGCCGGCGCCACCGACCTTGCCCGCCAGGTGCAATTGGCCGCCCAACGCTGGCGCCAGACTCGCCAGGAGCTGGAGCGTCTCTCCAACTCCGGCGATGAACAACGCGCCCGCCATCAACTGCTCAGCTATCAACTCGAAGAACTGGAAAACCTCGGCCTCGGTGACAACGAGCTGGAGCAGTTGGAGCAGGAACACAAGAACCTGACCAACGCCGAAACCCTGCTGGGCATCTGCCGGCAAGTGGTCGAACAATGCAGCGAAAGTGATTCCGGCAATGTCCTGAACGCCTTGACCGCCAGCCTCAACCGCCTGTCGAGCGTGAACAACTCGATCGGCGCACTGGGTGAAGCCAGCAGTTTGCTGACCAGTGCACAGATCCAGGTTGAAGAGGCCGTCGGCGAACTGAATCGCTTCCTCGATAACTTCGATGCCGACCCGGCGCGCCTGCAGTACCTGGAAGAACGCCTCGATGCGATCTACACCATGGCGCGCAAGCACCGCATCCAGCCGACCGAGGTCGCCGAGATGCAGCAGCGCTTGCTGGATGAAATTGAAACCCTCAATGCCAATGATGAATCCATCGAGCGCCTGGGCGATGAACTGGCTTCTTATGCCCGCCACTATCAGGAGAAGGCTCGCGAACTGAGCGATCTGCGCCACCAGGCCTCCAGCAGCCTGGCCAGCGCCGTGGAGCAGGAAATCCAGCGACTGGGCATGCCCGGCGGCCGCTTCACCATCGAGTTGCGCCCCAACAGCAGCGATGAGCTGCTGCCTAACGGGCTCGAACAGGTAGAACTGCTGGTCAGCGCCAACCCCGGCCAGCCCTTGAAAGCTTTGGCCAAAGTAGCCTCGGGGGGTGAGCTGTCGCGGATCAGCCTGGCGATTCAGGTGATTACCGCACAGACTTCACGCGTACCCACCCTGGTATTCGACGAAGTGGACGTAGGCATCGGCGGCCCGACGGCCGAGATTGTCGGCCAGCTACTGCGTCGCCTCGGTGAGCGCGGACAGGTGCTGACAGTGACTCACTTGCCGCAAGTGGCGGCGCAAGGGCATCAGCATCTATTTGTGCACAAGGTGCGTGGCGAAGAGGCGACCCACACAGCCGTCTCCAAGCTGAGCAAGAATGATCGCGTTGAAGAAGTCGCGCGGATGCTGGGCGGCATCGACCTCACCAAGGAATCCCTGGCACACGCGAAAAAAATGGTCGTTACCGCAAAGATTTAAGAACGGCAGACAGCACGAAGGCGACCCTGGGGTCGCCTTCGTTCGTTTCGCGAATGTGAAATTCGCGCGACATGCTTACTTTTTCTTGCGCACGTACAGCACCAGATTGTGATCGACCATCTCGAAACCGTACTTGTCGACGATGGCTTTCTGCAGGCGCTCGATTTCTTCGTCGAAGAATTCGATCACTTCGCTGGTTTCGACGTTGACCATATGGTCGTGATGCTTGCCGTCATCCAGCTCGAAGACCGCATGGCCTCCGTCGAAGTTGTGCCGCACCACAAGGCCAGCTGCCTCGAACTGAGTCAGTACACGGTAAACCGTGGCCAGACCGACGTCCTCACCAGCCTCCATCAGCGCCTTGTAAACATCCTCGGCACTCATGTGGCGTTGCGCGGCGGAATCGAGCATTTGCAGAATTTTGACCCGTGGAAGGGTCACTTTGAGACCGGCTTTGCGTAGTTCGCTATTTTCAACCATGGTCAGCTTTCTCGCGATGCTGCTTCGCAGCTTCTCTTAATGCGGGTATGATCGGCGTTTACGTTGTCCCAGCCAAGATAGTGGAAGTCGCCCACCGATGCAAAACACCAAGCTCTTGCTAACCAGTTTCACCTTTGTGGGACTGCTCGCACTCGCCGGTTGTTCATTCCCCGGGGTTTACAAAATCGACATCCAGCAGGGCAATGTCGTCACGCAGGACATGATAAACCAGTTACGCCCGGGAATGACCCGTAAGCAAGTACGGTTTATCATGGGCAACCCTCTGTTGACCGACACGTTCCATGCCGATCGCTGGGATTATCTGTACAGCCTGCAACCCGGTGGCGGTGAACGCCAACAGGAACGCATTAGCGTTATCTTCAACCCAAATGACCAACTTGTCAGCCTCTCTGGTGATTTCATGCCAGGCGTGAGCCGGGACGAAGCCATTCTCGGCAAGGACAGTGGCACTAATGTGACCGCACCTGTTGAAAACGCCGAGAAGCCGAAACCGGAAAAACCGGTCAAGCCAGGTTCGTTGCTGGATCAGATCCAGAAGGACGTGGACGGCGTAGAAACCGTTCCAGTCCCGACGCCAGAACCGCTGGAAACCTCGCCGCAATAATTTGCGACGCAATAAAAAACCCGGAATGTCCGGGTTTTTTATTGTCTGGCATTTAATCAGGTCACTGATTTCGGGCTTTGGCCTCGGCAGCCTTGGCCGCGCGCAACCGGCGAACCTCTTTCGGATCGGCCAGCAAAGGCCGATAGATCTCAATACGATCCCCTGCCCGAACCTGGTGTGTGTCCGGATCGGCGATCACCTTGCCAAAAATCCCGACAGGGCATTCGCCCAGATCGAGCTCTGGAAACGCTTCGCCTATTCCCGAATCAAGCAGCGCTGCGCGCACTGTTGTGCCTGCGGGCACCGCCACACAGCGAAGCACCTGACGATCAACGGCGGCATACACCACCTCGATTTCGATCACGGGCTTAACCATGTATCTGTTTGGCGCGCTGGCAGAACGCATCGACCAGCGTATTGGCTGCCTGATTGAACAATGGCCCCAGGGTCGCGCGAACAATCGGCCCGGCGTAATCGAACGACAGGTCCAGGCTGATCTTGCAGGCCTTGTCGGTCAACGCCTTGAACACCCAAATGCCATGCAACTGGGTGAATGGGCCTTCCTCGAGATTCATCTCGATCGATTGCCCGGGGACCAGAGTGTTACGCGTCACGAAATGCTGACTGAGGCCACCCTTGGCCACGCCAACGCTCGCGCGCATGTACTCGGGAGAGTTTTCCAGGACTTCGGCCGACGAGCACCACGGCAAAAACTCCGGGTAACGTGCCACGTCATTGACCAGGTCATACAGCGCTTGTGCCGGGTACGGCAGCAGAGCCGAACGTTGAATGTGTGTCGTCATGTCAGCGTCACTTCCACAGCTGGGCGGCAAACACTACAAGAATGCCGATGGGCGCCACATAGCGCATCAAAAACAGGGACAGATTGAACAGCATGGGGTTGCGGATCGACAACTCGTCGCGCACCGCTTCACGCCCCATCACCCATCCTGCAAACACCACGAAACACAAACCACCGAGTGGCAACATGATCCGCGAGGTAAAGAAATCGATCACGCCAAAGAAATCCAGACCGCCGGCCGCCCCCCATTGATAGAGGTGGAACATCCCGCCTTCGCTCACGAAAAACTTGGCTTCCTTCCAGATATTGAAGGAAAACACCGTGCCCAGACCGACGAACCAGCAGGTGAACGCCAGCCAGAAAGTCACCCACGCGCGACTGACTTTAGTGCGTTCAACCAGGTAAGCCACCATCGGTTCAAGCAGTGAAATCGCCGAACTCCAGGCTGCAATCGCGACCAGGACGAAGAACACTACCCCCATCAACTGACCAAACGCTACGTTGCCAAAGGCAAATGGCAGGCTGACGAACATCAGGCCAGGGCCCTCGCTCGGGTTCAGGCCGGCGGCGAACACAATCGGAAACAATGCCAGGCCCGCGACCAGCGAAACAAAGGTATCGAGCAGCGCGACACCAACCACGGTGCCGGAGATCGACGAGTGTTTCGGCATATAGGCGCCATAGATCATGATCGAACCAACGCCGACGCTTAGGGAAAAGAACGCGTGCCCCATGGCCGGCAACAAGCCGTCGAGGACTTTTTCCGGGTGGAAGTCGAACATGAAATGCACGCCCTCCATGAAATGGCCGGTGGTCATGCTGTAACCCAGCAGCACCAGAACCATCACAAAGAGCAACGGCATCATGATGCGCAGGCTGCGCTCAAGGCCGGCAACTACGCCCCTGGCGATGACGACGGCGGACAACAGCATAAAAATCGTATGCCAAAGTGTCAGACGCCATGGATCGGCGATCACGTTGCCAAAGTACGCACCGACCTGATCCGGCGTTACCCCCTGAAAGTCGCCGCGCCCCATGTCGATGATGTAATCCAGCGACCAACCGCCGACGACACTATAGAAAGACAGGATCAGCAACGCCGTGATCATCCCGGCGAATGCGCCCCAAGACCACTTGCCCGAATGCCCGGCCTCCAGCGCCAGCACCTTCAAGGCATTGGCCGGACTTTGCCGGGCGCGCCGGCCGATCAGGGTTTCAGCCAGCATGACCGGTACGCCGATCAGTGCGATACAGGCCAGGAACATCAATACAAAGGCACCGCCGCCGTAGACCCCGACCATGTACGGGAACTTCCAGATGCTACCCAGGCCCACGGCCGAACCGGTCGCGGCGAGTATGAAGACCCAGCGGCTAGCCCAACTGCCGTGGACAGAAACCTTGTCTGTCGACATCGTTACCACGTCCAAGCATTGAAAAAAGAGGGCGCATTGTCCGGGATTCAATCAACCTGCTCAAGCACGCAGCATCACCGTAGCCGACTCGCGTGCAACTCCCTATAATGCCGCCCCTATGGCTAAACAGAAGAAACACCCAACAGGGACCATCGCGCAGAATAAAAAGGCGCGACACGATTACTTCATCGAACATCGGTTCGAGGCTGGTCTGGTCCTGGCCGGCTGGGAAGTAAAAAGTCTGCGGGCAAGCAAGCTGCAACTGGTCGACAGTTACGTGCTGCTCAAGGATGGCGAAGCATGGCTGCTCGGCAGCCACATTACGCCCCTGACGACCGCCAGCACGCACGTCATCGCCGATCCGACGCGCACCCGCAAATTGCTGCTCAACCGCCGCGAGCTGGAAAAGCTGGCCGCCGCCGTGCAGCAAAAGGGTTACGCCTGCGTGTGCCTGTCCTGGTACTGGAGCAAGCACATGGTCAAGTGCGAGATCGCTCTGGGCAAGGGCAAGAAGGAATACGACAAGCGTGATACCGAACGCGAACGCGACGCCGGTCGCGAGCTGCAGCGAGCGGTGCGCAACAAGGGCAAGGAAGAGTAGTTTTCGCCTGAGGCCCTCTTCGCGGGCAAGCCTCGCTCCTACAGGATCGCGTGATCTGTAGGAGCGAGGCTTGCCCGCGAATGCAATCGCACGAACGATACAAAACCAACTGACTACATCCCCTTGCGCCGTTCCGCCCGGGCCATGCGCTGCACTTCCTGACGCACCTCTTCCAGCACTTCCTGTACATACAGAATGTGTCGACTGGAAACTTCCCGCGCCTGCTCCGCCCTTCCCTCAATAATCGCCATGTACAACTCCCGATGCTGCGTGATCAGCATGTCGCGGGTTTCCGTGCGCTGTTTGTACATGCCGCCAATGTTGGTCACCACGTTGCGCTTGAGCAGATCGAACAGCCCGCGAATGGTGTGCAGCAACACCGCGTTGTGACTGGCTTCGGCGATTGCCAGGTGAAACTTCGCGTCCGCCGCCCCCTCTTCCGCCCGACTCACTTCATCGTGACGGGTGTAGCAGTCCTGCAATTCATTGAAGGCCGCGGTCAGCCGCTCGCGATCGACATCTGTCGCCCGCATCGCTGCGTAATAGGCGCAGGACGCTTCCAGGGTATGGCGAAACTCCAGCAGATCGCGCTGGGCCTCGGGGTTGCTTTCAAGCAGATGAAGCAGCGGATCACTGAAGGTCGTGCCCAGTGACTCCACCACATAGTTGCCGCCACCCTGGCGGCTGACCAGCAAGCCCTTGGCCGCCAGCTTCTGAATCGCTTCGCGCAACGAAGGGCGTGACACGCCGAACTGCTCGGCCAATGCGCGCTCGGCCGGCAAACGCTCACCTGCCTTCAGCGTGCCCTCGAGGATCATCCCCTCGAGCTGCTCGACAATATCGTCAGACAAACGGCGCTGACGAATTTGATCAAACCCCATAACTCAATTCTCCACGATCCCGACGGCTCGCCGGGCTCTCTATTCTGGCCTATCGGCGCTTTGCCAGCACCTACCAGACGGCATTTGTACGAGCGGATCAAGCAGACGCCACAGCACGTGTTCGACAAAAGTTTTAGGGCGGCAAATTGACACGCCGCCTACAAGGCTTTTACCCTAGCGAACAGCGATTGTAAATTGGTATTACCAATTATCCAAGAACGCTGATCAGTGCCTGACCAACAACAATTAGGGGCCACCCCATATGCAAACCTGGCAACAGCTCTATACCCCGCTCGGCAGCCTCGGCTTTTCCGCGCTCGCAGCCGTTATCCCCATCGTGTTTTTCTTTCTGGCGTTGGCCGTGTTCCGACTCAAAGGGCACGTGGCCGGCAGCATCACGCTGGCCTTGTCCATTGCGGTGGCCATCTTCGCGTTCCAGATGCCGGTCGATATGGCATTCGCCGCCGCCGGGTATGGCTTCGCCTACGGCCTGTGGCCGATTGCGTGGATCATCGTCGCCGCCGTGTTCCTCTACAAACTGACGGTCAAGAGTGGTCAGTTCGAAGTGATTCGCAGCTCCGTCCTGTCGATCACCGACGACCAGCGTTTGCAGGTGCTGCTGATCGGCTTCTGCTTCGGTGCATTCCTTGAAGGTGCAGCCGGTTTCGGCGCACCGGTAGCGATTACCGCCGCCCTCCTTGTTGGACTTGGCTTCAACCCGCTGTACGCCGCAGGCCTGTGCCTGATCGCCAACACCGCGCCAGTGGCCTTCGGCGCCTTGGGGATCCCGATCATCGTGGCCGGGCAAGTGACCGGTATCGACGCGTTCAAGATCGGCGCCATGACCGGCCGCCAACTGCCGCTGCTGTCGCTGTTCGTGCCGTTCTGGCTGGTGTTCATGATGGACGGCCTGCGCGGCGTGCGGGAAACCTGGCCAGCAGCACTGGTGGCCGGTTTGAGCTTCGCCATCACCCAATACTTCACGTCGAACTTCATCGGCCCGGAACTGCCGGACATCACCTCGGCCCTGGCCAGCCTGATTTCCCTGACGCTGTTCCTGAAAGTCTGGCAGCCGAAACGCGCCGCAGGCCAACACATCGTCGGTGCCGTTTCGGCCTCCGTTGTGACCGCCAGCGCCGGCGGCTTCGGTCAGCCGCGCACAACCGTGGCCTCGCCTTACAGCCTCGGTGAAATTTTCAAAGCCTGGTCGCCGTTCCTCATCCTCACCGTGCTGGTCACCATCTGGACCCTGAAGCCGTTCAAGGCGATGTTCGCCGCTGGCGGCTCGATGTACGGCTGGGTGTTCAACTTCGCCATTCCGCACCTGGACCAAATGGTGATCAAGGTCGCACCCATCGTGACCGCTCCGACCGCCATCCCGGCCGTGTTCAAACTCGATCCGATCTCCGCGACCGGTACGGCGATTTTCTTCTCCGCACTGATCTCGATGCTGGTGTTGAAGATCAACATTAAAACTGGTCTGACCACTTTTAGAGAGACATTCTACGAGCTGCGTTGGCCGATCCTGTCCATCGGCATGGTGCTGGCGTTCGCCTTTGTCACCAACTACTCGGGCATGTCGTCGACCATGGCGCTGGTATTGGCAGGCACCGGCGCGGCGTTCCCGTTCTTCTCGCCGTTCCTCGGCTGGCTGGGTGTGTTCCTGACCGGTTCCGACACCTCGTCCAACGCGCTGTTCAGCTCGTTGCAAGCCACCACCGCGCACCAGATCGGCGTCAACGACACCTTGTTGGTGGCGGCAAACACCAGCGGCGGCGTGACCGGCAAGATGATCTCGCCACAATCGATCGCCGTGGCCTGCGCCGCGACCGGTCTGGTCGGCAAGGAATCGGACCTGTTCCGTTTCACCCTCAAGCACAGCCTGTTCTTCGCAACCATCGTCGGCCTGATCACCTTGGCTCAGGCCTACTGGTTCACCGGCATGCTGGTGCACTAAGTACTACACGAAAAAACGCAAAAACCGACGCCGGACCACGACTCCGGCGTCAGCTATTCACAACCCGGTCTGTAAGGCTGCTGAAAGAATCTCTCTCTATATTCAGCAGCCTCAGCGGACGGATAACCGGGACCACCCGGAGACACGCCTGATGAGCGAGCTTTTTTACAACGCCGTGCCGAACGCGACCCGCGTCGCCCCGCCACTGCCCGAGCCTCGGCAATATCCCAGCGAAAAACCGGCACGGGTCTACCTGTTCGGGACCTGCGTGGTTGATCTGTTCTACCCGGAAGCCGGGATGGATGCGATTCACCTGCTGGAACGCGAAGGCATTCGTGTCGAGTACCCGCAAGGGCAAAGCTGCTGCGGGCAACCGGCCTACACCTCCGGTTACACCGACCAGGCCCGGACCGTGGCACGCGCGCAACTGGCGCTGTTCGCTGGAGATTATCCGGTGGTGGTGCCGTCGGGATCGTGCGCCGGCATGCTGCGCGAGCACTATGCCGACTTGTTCAAGGACGAGCCGCAAACGTTGAAACAGGTTCAGGCCCTGGCGGCCCGGACATATGAGCTGGCCGAGTTTCTGTTGTTTGTCTGCAAGGTGCAGCTCAAGGACAGCGGCGAACCGGTCAAAGTGGCGTTGCACACATCGTGTTCGGCACGTCGTGAGATGAACACCCACTTGCACGGCCGCGAGTTGTTGGCGCAGTTGGGGAATGTGGAGCGAGTCGAGCACAGCCATGAAAGTGAATGCTGTGGCTTCGGTGGGACTTTCAGCGTCCGTATGCCAGACATTTCCGGCGCGATGGTGGCTGACAAGACCCGGGCGTTGAAGGAATCCGGTGCGCACAAGGTACTCAGTGCCGACTGCGGTTGCCTGATGAACATAAACGGCTCGCTGGAGAAACAGAAGGAAGCATTGCGCGGCCAACACCTGGCCAGTTTCCTTTGGCAGCGCACCGGAGGTGTTCAATGAACGCTTCCGCGATTATTCCTACGGTTGCCGTAGAAGAAGATTTCCGCACCCGCGCGCACAAGGCGTTGGGTGACAAGCAACTGCGAAACAACTTTCGCACTGCGATGGATTCTCTGATGACAAAACGGGCAGCGTCCTTCAGCGATGCCCATGAAAGAGAACATTTGCGAGCGCTGGGCAACGCTGTCCGCGCCCGTGCGTTATCGAAGTTGCCCGACCTGCTCGAGCAACTTGAACAGAACCTGACCCGCAACGGTGTGACAGTGCACTGGGCGGAAACGGTGGACGAAGCCAATGGCATCGTCCTCTCGATCATCCGCGCTCACGAGGGGCGGCAAGTGATCAAGGGCAAATCGATGGTCAGCGAAGAAATGGAGATGAACCATTTCCTCGCTGAACGGGGCATTGAATGCCTGGAATCGGACATGGGCGAGTACATCGTCCAGCTCGACCACGAGAAGCCTTCACACATTATTATGCCGGCGATCCACAAGAATGCCGGTCAGGTCGCGTCCTTGTTCCATGACAAACTTGGCGTGGAATACACCAAGGACGTTGACCAACTCATTCAGATCGGTCGCAAAGTCTTGCGGCAGAAATTCTTCGAAGCGGACATCGGCGTCTCCGGCGTCAACTTCGCCGTGGCCGAAACCGGCACCTTGCTGCTGGTGGAAAACGAAGGCAACGGGCGCATGACCACCACGGTGCCGCCGGTACACATCGCCGTTACCGGCATCGAAAAAGTCGTGGAAAACCTGCGTGACGTGGTGCCGCTGGTGTCACTGCTGACCCGCTCGGCCCTCGGCCAGCCGATCACCACCTACGTCAATATGATCTCCGGCCCACGCAAGGCCGATGAACTCGATGGCCCGCAGGAAGTGCACCTTGTGCTGCTGGACAACGGTCGCAGCCAGGCCTTTGCCGACAGTGAATTGCGCCAGACCCTGAACTGCATTCGCTGCGGCGCCTGTATGAATCATTGCCCGGTCTACACTCGAATCGGCGGCCACGCCTATGGGGAGGTTTACCCTGGGCCTATCGGAAAAATCATCACGCCGCACATGGTCGGCCTGGCGAATGTCCCGGATCATCCGAGTGCCTCCTCGCTGTGTGGTGCTTGCGGCGAAGTCTGTCCGGTAAAAATCCCTATCCCTTCCCTACTGCGTCGCCTGCGGGAAGAGAACGTCAAAGCCCCGGACAGCCCGCATCAAGTGATGCGCGGCCAGGGCAGCAAGTATTCGCGCAAGGAGCGTTTTATCTGGAATGCCTGGGCGAAACTCAACAGCTCGCCGATGCTGTATCGACTGTTCGGCTTTGTCGCCACGCGCCTGCGTGCCCTCGCACCGAGCAACGTCGGCCCATGGACGCAAAACCACAGCGCCCCGAAACCGGCTGCCCGCTCACTGCACGACATGGCCCGCGAGCATCTGGCCAAACAGGGAGACCGCTGATGAGCGCCAAGCAAAACATCCTCGCCAAGTTACGGAAAAGTCTGACCGGCACCACGCCCGTGCCTGACGAGTTCGACGTCGAACTGGTGACAGCGCCGTACACCTACGCCCCCGAACAACGCATTCCGCAGCTGCGCAAACTGATGGAAGCGGTGCACACAGAAATCCATCTGACGTCCGGCGAAGCCTGGCCTTCGTTGCTTGCTCAGTTGCTGCAGGATCGTCAGCTGCCGAGCCTGTTGATTGCGCCGACGACGTCGCACGGTCAACGTGTCACTCAGCACTGGGCGAAAAATCCCGGCTTGCCGACGCTGCAGGCCTACGACCGTCCGGTGGAAGAATGGAAAGCCGAGCTGTTCAACGACACACCGGCCAGCCTCACCACCACCCTCGGCGCAATCGCCGCCACAGGTAGTCTGATTCTCTGGCCGACGCGGGAAGAACCACGCTTGATGAGCCTGGTGCCACCCGTACATTTCGCCCTGCTCAAGGCCAGTGAAATCCGTGACAACTTCTATCAGGTGCAGCAGGAGTTCAACTGGGCTCACGGCATGCCGACCAACGCGCTGTTAGTGTCCGGCCCGTCGAAAACGGCCGACATCGAACAAGTCCTGGCTTACGGTGCCCACGGCCCGAAAGACCTGGTGGTTTTGATCCTGGAGGACCAATGACTCTACCGGCGACTTTCCTGCGAGATGCGCAGCAACTGATACCTCAAGAACGACGGTTCGACGACCCCTTGTCGACATTGGCGTTCGGCACCGATGCCAGTTTCTACCGGTTGATTCCGCAACTGGTGATCCGCGTCGAGTCTGAAGATGAAGTGGTGGCGCTACTGAAACTGGCGCAACGGGATCAGGTTCCGGTGACCTTCCGCGCCGCCGGCACCAGCCTGTCCGGCCAGGCCATCAGCGATTCGGTGCTGATCGTGCTTGGGGATAACTGGAACGGGCGCGAGATCCGCGGACAAGGCACGCAAATCCGTCTGCAGCCGGGCGTCATCGGCGCACAGGCCAACGCGTGGCTGGCGCCGTTCGGACGCAAGATCGGTCCCGACCCAGCCTCGATCAACGCCTGCAAAATCGGCGGTATCGTCGCCAATAACGCCAGCGGCATGTGCTGCGGCACGGCGCAAAATACCTATCACACACTGGCCGGTATTCGCCTGGTGCTCGCCGACGGCAGCCGTCTCGACACCGAAGATGCGGCGAGCGTCGCGGCGTTTCGTGAGAGCCACGCAGCGTTGCTTGAACGTTTAGCGACACTGGGCCGCGAGACCCGCGCCAATTCCGAATTGGCTGCAAAAATCCGCCACAAATACCGTCTGAAAAATACCACTGGCCTGTCACTCAACGCCCTGGTGGATTACGACGAGCCTGTGGATATCTTGAGCCACTTGCTGGTGGGTTCCGAAGGCACGCTGGGGTTCATCAGTGCCGTGACCTACGACACGGTGATCGACCACCCGAACAAGGCGTCGGCACTGATCGTGTTCCCGGATGTGGAGACCTGCTGCAACGCCGTCACTGTACTGAAAAGCCAACCGGTGTCGGCCGTGGAACTGCTCGACCGTCGCAGTCTGCGTTCAGTACAGAACAAACCCGGCATGCCGGATTTCGTACAGCATCTGTCGAACAATGCCTGCGCACTGCTGATCGAATCCCGCGCGGCGTCGTCGACTTTGCTGCACGAGCAATTGGCGCAAATCATGGCGTCGCTGACTTCGTTCCCCGTGGAAAAACAGGTCGACTTCACCGAAGACCCAATCGAGAACGCCCGCCTCTGGGCCATTCGCAAGGACACCTTCCCCGCCGTTGGCGCGGTGCGCAAAACCGGCACCACGGTGATCATCGAAGACGTGACCTTCCCGGTAGAACAACTGGCCATCGGCGTGAATCGTCTGATCGAGTTGTTCGACAAGCATCACTACGACGAAGCGATCCTTTTCGGACACGCGCTGGAAGGTAATCTGCACTTCGTCTTCACCCAAGGCTTCAACAACCCGGAAGAAGTCGCACGCTATCAGGCGTTCATGGACGACGTGGCGCAGTTGGTCGCGGTGGAATTCGGCGGCTCGCTGAAAGCCGAGCACGGCACCGGTCGCAACATGGCGCCGTTCGTGGAGCTGGAATGGGGCAGCGATGCCTACCAGTTGATGTGGCAGCTCAAACGCCTGCTCGACCCTAACGGCATTCTCAACCCGGACGTGGTCCTCAGTGACGATCCGCAGATCCACCTCAAACATCTGAAGCCGTTGCCGGCCGCCGACGAGATTGTGGATAAGTGCATCGAGTGCGGTTTTTGTGAGCCGGTCTGCCCGTCGAAAGGCCTGACCCTGAGCCCGCGCCAGCGCATCGTGATCTGGCGAGACATTCAGGCAAAAAAACGTGCCGGTGTGGACACCACGGAACTCGAAGCCGCTTACGAATACCAAGGCATCGACACCTGCGCCGCCACCGGGTTGTGCGCACAGCGTTGCCCTGTAGGAATCAACACTGGCGAGCTGGTGAAAAAGCTTCGCGGCCGTAAGGCGACGCATACGAAAACTGCCAATTGGCTGGAAGGCAATTTCGCCACCGCGCTGCAAGGCGCCCGTTTCACCCTGCATGTGGCCAATGGCGCGCGGATGCTGCTGGGGGCGCCACGTCTGGCGAAGCTTTCGGCAACGCTGACGAAGTTGTCCAAAGGCCAGGTCCCACAATGGACCAACGCCATGCCGCAGCCAGAAAAAGCCATTCGCTTCAGCCCGATCGTGTCGGACGAGCGCCCTCGCGTGGTGTACCTGGCGGCTTGCGTCTCGCGGGTCATGGGCCCGGCGGCCGGTGATAAAGAGCAAATGTCGCTGTACGACAAAACCCGTGGCCTGCTGGAAAAAGCCGGATACCAGGTAGTCTTTCCGGACAATCAGGACAGTCTCTGCTGCGGCCAGCCGTTTGCCTCCAAGGGCTACGCCGAACAGGCCGAACACAAGCGCCAGGAACTGATTGGCGCACTACTGCACGCCAGCCGTGGCGGGCTCGATCCGATCTACTGCGACACCAGCCCCTGCACCTTGCGACTGGTTCAGGACCTGGGAGATGTTCGACTGGACCTGTACGACCCAGTGCGTTTCATCCGTACGCATTTGATGGATCGACTCGACTTCACACCGCAGGAAGCGCCCATCGCCGTGCATGTCACGTGCAGCACTCAGCACCTCGGGGAAAGCCAGGCGCTGATTGATCTGGCGCGCAAGTGCAGCAAAAACGTGGTCATCCCCGAAGGCATTCACTGCTGTGGATTTGCCGGTGACAAGGGCTTCACCACGCCGGAGCTGAATGCCCATTCGCTGCGTACGCTCAAGGACGCGGTGCAACAGTGCAGCGAGGGGATTTCGACCAGCCGCACCTGTGAGATCGGTCTGACGCAACATGGCGGAATCGACTACCACGGGCTGGTCTATCTGGTGGATCGGGTCACACAGCCGAGGGGCATCTGAAGAAAAATAGAACCCTGACAAATCGTCGTAGTCCACTGGTTAAGCCCGGACATTGCCGGGCCTTACCCAACCTCGGCAGCCCGTTCTGATGGCCGGTAAACACCTGAGCCCTCAGTTCAAGGAGATACTCATGAAACGTTCTGTACTGTTAGGTCTGTTCGTTACTGTCTCGCTGATGGCGTCCCCCTCGTTTGCCGCTGAAGACCTCTGTGCGGTCAACATTAAAACCATCGAAAATGCCAGGGCACAGACGCCTCCAGAAATGTCTGATCAGGTAATGGACAGCGTCAAGCAAGCCAAAGCCGATCAGGCAAAAGGCACCAAGGAAGGGACTGACGATTGCATCGCCGAGACAGAACAAACGATCAAGCAAATCAAGGACGCGAACAAAGGCGGGAAGTAACCCGGCACAATGCCAACCTTCGGTTGGGCTTTCCTGGCGTTCAACTCGCAGGCTTGTTGCTCATCAAGATTCACAGAGCAACAGGCCAGGGAGCGCTCAGGATGGCTCCACCCAATGCGAAACAAACCAAAACCCGCCAACTGCGGGTTTTGTTGCTTCTGGGGTTTGGTCCTGCATGGACCTTTTTTCCATAGCCTTCAGGTGAAAAGCGAATTCTTGCGCAGCGTCGTAGTCTTTTAGTTAGGGCCGATCAATCGTGGCTTGTTTTTCGACCTCGGCCGAGCCCCCGCCCCTATGGCAGCACCGAGACTACCCGTACAAGGAAATACCCATGAAACGTACCGCGATCGCTGGTTTGCTCATGTCTGCTGCACTGTTGGCTTCTCCCGTATTTGCAGCGGACAACGACCTGTGTACGAGCAAGCTGCAACAGCTCAAAGCCAAAGTGAATGCACTGCCGGCGAGCGCCGACAACACCACAATGGAGATCAAAAGACTGCTGGCCAGTGCCGAAGCTTCAAAAGCTGCCGGGGACGACAAAAAATGCGTCACCGAGGCCACCCAGGGATTGTCGCTGGCAAACTGAGCAAAGATCCCACCCCATGATCACTCGCGCCAAGCATCGGGTGGCCTTCTGAGCCACGTTGGCGTACACTGCGCAGGCTTGCTGCTCACTTTGATTCACAGAGCAACAGGCACGGGGCCGTTTAGGATTCGACGCCGGTCGCGAAACTTTAGGTGCATGCCGAGTTGGTAACAGAACTCGTAAATCCACTGTTGCAACTTCTTATAGTTGCCAATGACGAAACCTACGGGGAATACGCTCTCGCTGCGTAAGCAGCCTTAGCCCTTCCCTTCTGGTACCTTCGGGTCCAGCAATCATCAGGGGATGTCTGTAAACCCAAAGTGATTGTCATATAGAACAGAATCGCCGTGCAGTACGTTGTGGACGAAGCGGCTAAAACTTACACAACTCGCCCAAAGCACCCTGCCCGTCGGGTCGCTGAGGGTTAACTTAATAGACACGGCTACGCATGTAGTACCGACAGCGGAGTACTGGCGGACGGGGGTTCAAATCCCCCCGGCTCCACCAAATACACATCTAAAGACGTCCACGGACGTCTTTTTTTGTGCCTGAAACCCAGTAAATACGGGGACTGCAGCGCTAACAAGATCCCTGAGCGTCCACGAACGTCTATGGGACTGTGTATTCCAAGTGGTATTCCAAGCTCTCAGCTGGTAATTTTTGGAATACACAAACAGCACTGGAGTACACCATGGGTGCCCAAGCCACGCGCCTTTCAGACCTCAAAGTCAAAGCCGCCAAACCTAAGGAAAAGGACTACACGCTGACTGATGGCAACGGCCTTCAAATGCGAGTGAGAATCAATGGCTCAAGGCTGTGGAATTTCAACTATATCCATCCCGTAACTAAAAAACGGATCAACATGGGACTAGGCACCTTCCCCGAGGTGAGCCTGGCTCAAGCACGCAAGCGAACCGTGGAGGCCAGGGAGCTCGTTGCTCAGGGGCTGGACCCGAAAGAGAGGCGCGACGCGGATCGACAAGCGAAAAAAGCGGCCACAGAACACACTTTCGAAAACGTGACGACAGCGTGGTTTGAACTCAAAAAGGACTCAGTCACCCCAGCCTATGCCGAAGACATTTGGCGCTCTCTCACGCTGCACATCTTCCCGGACCTGGGCACCACACCGATCTCAGACATCAGTGCCCCTAAGGTCATTAATTTGCTCAGACCCCTTGAAACCAAGGGCAGCCTCGAAACCGTTAAACGCCTGACACAGCGACTCAACGAGATCATGACCTACGGGGTCAATTCGGGACTAATTCACGCGAACCCTCTTAGCGGGATCCGCTCAGTCTTCAAGAAACCGAAAAAGAAGAATATGGCGGCACTCCCTCCCGATGAGCTGAATGAGCTCATGGTAGCAATCGCCAACGCCAGCATAAAAAGGACGACACGCTGCCTGATCGAATGGCAGCTCCACACCATGACCCGCCCTGCCGAGGCAGCAACCACCCGCTGGGCAGATATCGACTTCGACAAGCGGATCTGGACGATTCCAGCAGAACGCATGAAGAAACGCCGGACGCACATTATCCCCCTCACGGAGCAAGCCATGGCACTCTTGGAAGCAATCAAGCCCTACAGTGGGCACCGAGAGTACGTGTTCCCTGCAGACCGTAATCCTCGCACCCACTGCAACAGCCAGACAGCCAATATGGCGCTAAAGCGCATGGGCTTCGAAGGTCGTCTGGTAAGCCATGGCATGCGTTCAATGGCTAGTACCATCCTCAACGAGCACGGTTGGGATCCTGAACTGATCGAGGTGGCGCTTGCCCACGTGGACAAGGATGAGGTTCGCAGTGCTTATAACCGGGCGGACTACATCGAACGCAGACGACCGATGATGTCCTGGTGGAGCGAACACATCCAGGAAGCAGCGACCGGCAACCTCTCAATGTCAGCTATCAAGGAAAATCAGAACAGAAAAGTCGTCTCAATACGCTGAGAGTTCGTAGATACGAGAGGGAGTTCCATCCGTAAAGTACAGAAACTCAAAAGCGATTCAGAGACGATAATGGCGTCAGCAGTAACGCAACGAACCAAGCAGATCTCACCCCTGCTGACTGCGCTGATAGAGTTCAGCGACCCAGGGCGAGTGAAAATTCTTCTGATAGACAAGCACCAGTTCTTTTCGAGGGCGTGTCACACCAACATAGAACAGCCGGCGCGCCTCACGAAGCGCCCGGTCACTCTGCTTGTCACGCTTGCTGGGGAAATCGCCATTGTTGATGCCGAATAGAATGACGGCATCAAATTCGCGCCCCTTGGCGCTGTGTAACGTACTCAAGGTGATGCGACCGGAGCCTTCAATCCGGCCAGAGAAAGCAATGAGCGGCATGTCACGGCCCTGCTCCGGATTGGTCCGCTCCATCATTTCCGAGCAAACCTCCCATTCCTGATGGGCGTTTCGTGTTATGGCCTGCCATGGTGCGATCAGCTCTTGGTAAAAGCGGCGCAACCAAGCGTGTGTAGTCTCACCCGCATCAATACAGCTGCGCAGGAACGCTATCAATTGGCGTGAAAGCGCCTGTTCCTCGATCTCGCTCGCCCGCCCGCCATAGACGAGAGCAAGAGCTTGGCCGAGCAATCGGTCATAGGGTGGTTCTGCTACACGCCATCCGCCCGTTACCCAGCCGGCACAGGCTTCGATGAAGCGAGCAAGGCGGGAGCTGCGCTTAACCAGCGCATTACTGTCGGTGCGTATAAAGGCTGTATTAGAGCGTTCGAGTGTTTCGGCGACTTTGTCGCCGAGCCATGCGGCGCGATAGAGGATGGCAATCTGTTCGGATTGAAAGCCGCGGCCGAGCAGCGTTGGCAGGATGGTCTCGGCGATATGTTGCGCCTGTAGATTGTGGTCTCCGTTTACAGGCCAGAAGGTCAGTTCGCCATCGGGAGCGCCTTCAACACCGCGATAATCGCGCTCTTCGCCGAGCGCACCCAAGGAGGCGCGGATGATCTTCGCACCCGAGCGATAGTTGAAGCGCAGACGGATCGTACTGACATCACCCCGTTCGGTTAGGCTTTGAAGCAGTTCTGGGTTGGCACCCGTGAAACCGTAAATGGACTGATCGGCATCCCCTACCGCGAACAGACGAATGCCGCTTTCGAAGCAGAGCAGCAACACCAACTCGTGGAGCGCGTGGCCCAGATCCTGATATTCGTCAACGAACAGGACTGGGAAGCGAGCTCGTAGTGCGCCACGGATCCAGTGATGATCCTTGATCATGCGAAAAGCGATAAGCGGCATGTCGTCGAAGTCGATCAAGCCATTGCGTCGTAACTCGGCCTCATAGGCCTCAATGAAATCGGCAAGTTCGTAGTTTTGCCCTCTCCAGGAGGGCAGGCTGCGATCGACATCGCAGCGGCGTTTTTCCTCGGCGAAGCGCCAGCGGTCTTGTGGGTTGCCTGCATCGCCGAACACTGCCTCATAGGCTGCCTCGACCGCGGCGCTGATCTCACTCCGTGTAGCCACGCGAAAGTCGTTAGGGAGAAGCCCCGCAATGCAGCGTGCATAAGGCGCAATGACTTGAGTGAGCGCAAAACTGTGGACGGTACCAATGAAACTGCGATCGCTGGTCATGATGCCGAACTTCGCGAGACGCGTTTCAAGTTCGATCGCGCACTCGTTGTTATAGGTGATGCAGGCGACCCCGCGCGGATCGACCACGTCCTCCATTAGCGTGCGCGCCATGGCGGTGGTCAAAGTCTTGGTTTTACCGCTGCCGGGACCAGCCAGGACGATGCAGTGCCTGCGCTCGTGTGCTGCATCGTATTGCTCCGGGTTGCGTTCGAGCTCCGCAAGCGCTCGTGTGAGCGCGAGACGATTAGACACGGGATGCCACGAACTGGATGGCGGAAGCGATATAGGCAGGCGGTGTTAGCCCGGGCAGCTTCTTCGCGAGCTTTCCGCTCATGCGGCCTTTTCCGATGTCGGAAACCATGGCAAGTAACTGGTCGGGGTTGACTTCCGTGCCTGAGCGCCAAGCGGCGATTCGCGCCGTGCGTATGGAACCAAATCCTTGCTCGACGAGTATGTCGAGCAGCGCCCCAAGTAGATTGGGCGTGTTCGCTACAGCTACCTCGAAGGTTTGGTCATTCAGGAAGATGCCTTGCGGCTCCCAACCCTCACTGAAGGTTGCGAAATCTGCCGCTTCCCAATATGGGCGGTCCGCGGGGGACAACGGAGGCGCTCCAGTAACCTCGCTCCAGGCATCATATATCCCCAGCGTCCGCGCCTTGCCGAGCGGCGGTTTGGTGCCGTCGAGCGGGTCCCAATCGGTAACGACCGCAAACGGCAGACCGAGGCCGGCAGCGAGTTTCACATATGGTGTGAAATTGGTGCCAGCAACATTGCAGATGGTGATGCCGAGTCGGTCCAGGTTATTGCCCAGTGCATCTGCGAACCCAGGGAGCAGCGCTTCCTCAGCGTCGCCCTCGACAAAGATGACACCTCGTGCGAAAAGCAACTCAGATCGCGTAGCGGTCAGATATCGTTCGATATCGTCAAGTTCATCGGGTGTAACTGGCAGCGTGGCAAGCGAATAAGCGCTGGACGTGCCTCCTACTGACCGTAAGGTTACGATTGATCGCAGCGGTGCAACCGCAGCAAGAGTCGGGGAATGACTGGTGACGATCAGTGCTTGAGCTGGGTCGGCATCTTGAAAGAGCTTGTCGAAGACGGCTCGTTGGAGCTGGGGATGAAGATGAGCCTCTGGCTCCTCAATGCAAAGCAGTGAATAGTTACGCTCGTTCTTCGCGCGCCGCCAAGCAAACTCGGCTAGCTTTAATGCGATCAGCGCGACGTTCGCGGAGCCCAGGCTAGCTTCGGCGATACCGCGCTTTCCTTCGTCTATGAACATCGCTATCGAGCGAAAAAGTCGCAGCGGATCGGTCGGAGCGAAGCGTAACCGTGCACCGATGTCATGCGCACTGCCGGCCAGATTGAGAATACCCGAGCGCAGCGAGTCTTCGAGTTCTTTCACTGACGAGAAGTTTTCCATCTTCTTGGTTGCCGCTTCCAGATCAGCGGCGACGCCTTCCAAGTCGGCTCGGCTGACTGAAGCAACCGCATCTTCAAGCAACGGCCGAAGTGGAGAATAGCGCCATGACGCGAGCTGTCCTTCGGCATCGCGCAAGGCATCGAGCATGTCGAGAGCGATCCTGCGGCGTACCCGACTTGGTATGGCGCGAGATTCATCACCCCCTCCATAGACGATGAACTCGCAATCCTCGCCCGACTGCGGCGCACCGCTGACCTCGGACTTCTTACGAAAGACATAGCTCAGTCGCGCGACTTTGGGATCGCAGGCGGTGCGAAAGTCGGTTAGCAAAGCAATCAGTGCATCGTCGCCATCGAAATCGGCAAAATCGAGATGCACTTCAATCTGCGGGTTCGCCGTCATGTCGCAGCCATCCCAGAAATCTGAAAGCTTCAACTGCCGTAATGAATCAGGAAGAGTCGGATCGAACACTAACCGAATGGCGAAAAGCAGATTGCTCTTGCCAACGCGGTTCTCGCCAAGCAGCACCACGTTGCCGGCAAGCGGAATATCGATCGTCGCAAAGTTGCGGAAGTTGCGAATGCTCAAATTTGCTAGGCGCATGTAATTCCCTCTCTCATGCGGTTCTCGTCTTTACGCTTGTACGGGCGTCGCGACCGAAAGCGAAAGTCAGTCTACAAGCCCTCCACTGTAATGAATGGCAGGCATCAACGCGAGCAGCACGAAGCTACTCCGTCAGGGGTACGGCCAGAGCGAGAGGCTGTTTCGGGTCGCTTTCTGCCGTAGAAACTGAATCACTCGCCCGACATTGGGTTGATTCGATTCGAAAAAATCTCAGCCCTACATAACAGCAATGACATCACCACCAAGGAGGTTCGCCCCATGTCATTGCAATGCCCTCGCTGTCACTCCTCCAAAGTCGCTTCTTTCCATCACGCCATGAAGATCGGCGCGGCCATCGGCACTGTGTGCGGTACTGCGCGCGGCGTCAGCGCTGCGCTGGCTGGCGGCCAGGCTGGGGCGCTGATTGGCGCATTCGCCGGGCCTGTCGGCATCACCCTTGGATCCGTGTCGGGCGCCATCCTCGGCGGCCTGGCCGGTGGAGTGGGCGGCTGCGCGCTCGGCGCTCAGCTCGGTGAGTCGCTCGACCGTCACGTCCTGGCCCACAACCTCTGCCTGCTCTGCGGTCACCGCTTCAACCTGCCGGCCTGATTCCGGCACCACTCCCCTTCATTTCAATCGTCCGGTTAGTGCTGCGCCTCGCACAGCGCTTATGCCGGCATGCACCCCAAGGAATCTCAACCATGGCTCATCTCGTCGAAACAATGGCCTACGCTGGCGCTACTCCGTGGCATGGCCTGGGCAATCAGCTCACACAGAAACAACCCATCGAAGTCTGGCAACGCGAAGCCGGCATGGACTGGCAGATTCAAGAAAGCCTCGTGCACTTCAAGTCGGATGCCGTCGGCCACCTAGGCGCTATCCATTCCTTCCCGGAACAGAAGGTGCTCTTCCGTTCGGATACCAAGGCTCCGCTGTCGGTGGTTTCCCAGCGGTACCACACCGTGCAGCCCCGCGAGGTGCTGGAGTTCTACCGGGATCTCACCGAGGTCTCCGGCTATGAGCTGGAAACTGCCGGCGTGCTCAAGGGCGGTCGCAAGTTCTGGGCGCTGGCGCGTACTGGTCAGGGCGCAGCGCTCAAGGGTAATGACCAGGTCAACGGCTACTTGCTGCTGGCCACGTCCTGCGACGGGACATTGGCCACCACCGCGACGCCCACCACCGTTCGCGTGGTCTGCAACAATACCCTCAGCATTTCTCTGAATGGCGCCACTCACGCCATCAAGGTGGCACACCGCACGCGTTTTGATCCGCAAACTGTCAAGAAACAACTGGGCATTGCCGTCTCGCAATGGGACGAATTCATGTACCGGATGCGCACCCTCGCCGAACGCAAGGTTCAGTCGAAAGAGGCCCTTGGCTTTTTTATGAACGTGCTGTGCGACACCAACGCCCATGCCCCTATTCCCGAGGTGGTGCCCAACAAGCGGGCGATGGAGAAGGTACAAAGCCTGTACGAAGGAAAAGGCCGAGGCGCTGATCTGGCCTCCGCTCGCGGCACAGCCTGGGGTTTGCTGAACGCTATGACGGAGTACGTAGATCACGAACGACGTGCCAGAAGCTCGGAGTACCGAATGGATTCCGCCTGGTTTGGCCAAGGTGCAGTGATCAAACAGAAAGCGCTGGATGCAGCCCTGCAACTCGTGGCGTAAGCCAAAGGACAACCACTCATGAAACTGCACAAGCTCAAAGCCAGCGATACCGCCGGCCACTACCTCATCGATTCCCCCGTCACCGAAATCGACATTCTGCGCATGGCGCATCAGTTGGCCCGTCAGCGTCTCGCCAAAGGTCGGTTGCTGACCTCTCCCGATCAGGTATTCAGCCACCTGCAAATGCTACTGCAAAACTATGAGCACGAAGTTTTTGCAGTGCTGCTACTCGATAGCAAACACCGCGTGCTCGGCTTTCATCAGTTGTTTCGCGGCACTCTGGAAGAAGCCAGCGTCCATCCACGGGAGGTGGTGAAGCTGGTACTCGCGCACAACGCGGCGGCGGTAATCCTGGTGCATAACCATCCTTCTGGCGACCCGGAACCCAGCCAGGCAGACCGCAAGCTGACGTATGCGCTGAAAGATGCACTCAACCTGGTAGGCACCCAGACACTGGACCATATCGTTGTCGGCTCGGAAGGCTGCGTGTCATTGGCCGAACGCGGCTATCTATAAGTATCCAATCCAGCAAGACACACCATCACTCGCACTTTAAGCATCCCATTACAGGAAAGACGTCCATGACAGTGCCTCGATTTTTTCTCACTTTGTTCATTTTCATTTGCGTACTCGCCGGCAGCAGTGCCTTCGTGCTGGCTATCTGCTTGATGCTGCGCTTTCCGCCTCTGTTGATTGCCGTCGTGCTGGGATGCGGTCTTTTCGCTTGCCTCCTGAGAAAAGCAGACACCCGCATTTCAAGCAGCGCCAAACAACGGTGAGTCCGTCACTCCCCCACATGCACCCAGAAGATCCATCACCTACAAAAAAAGACTGAAGAACCAGCCCATTTACAGGGTTGGCTCTTCAATCTTTTTTTGTGACTTATGCAAGTAAGAATTTACCAAATCATCACAACAGGTCGCGAAGAAAGGCCGCGTAGGTAACAGCGCTTTCGGTCGGTCAGTTGACCACGACTGTCCCTTTCAAACTGAGGCATTTCAATGCGGATTGTATTTGGGAGAGTCTGAGTCGCTGGCATCGGCGGCGAGATTTATATACCTCAACCGAAAAGGTTTCACTGAGCACGAGGAGTTTGATCAGGTGAATCCAATAAAATCACTTGTGCTCGTTCAGCGAGCGATCAATCTGCTGGATTACAGTTCATGGAAGCAAGTTCTGACAGCTTCAGATTTTGCCTCGGATACGGTGAGCAAGCAGCAGATGCTTGAAGTGCCTGTATCTCAGCTAAAGCTTGTCCAGCGAGCGTACCTAGACTATTGGCATGAGCCGGGACACCATAGGTTGAACGGACCGGATTTTTGCCGCCACCATTTAGCAGTGGTCGGATTCGGGATGTTCAGCCCGACACCCTCCACTTACCAAATTTCTGAGCATGGAACAGGTTCGGGCGATCAGAGCAAAGGCATAAGTCCACGAAACACAGCTCACGATATGATAGCGGTGCCAAATATCGTGCTCGATCTTTACAAAGGTTCCAGCTAGAATACCTCCTGCTAAGAGGACCTATCCCAATGATTGATGCTGTTGACCTTTTCTGTGGCGCTGGTGGCCTCACCGCTGGCATGCGCAACACCGGCATTACAGTGCATGCCGGGTACGACATCGAAGGCCAATGTGCATACGCCTACCAGGAGAACAACCAGGCTGCTTTTGTCAAAAAAGACGTACAGGAAGTGACAGCCGAAGAGTTGCTGGCCTGGTATCGTCCTGACCGATACAGGCTACTTGCCGGTTGTGCGCCTTGCCAACCGTTCTCGACCTACAACCAAGGCAAAGACACCCGCAACGATCGTAAGTGGCCGCTGCTCTATCACTTCAGCCGCCTCATCGAAGAAACTGAGCCTCACCTGGTAACCATGGAAAACGTTCCTGACGTCACCAAGCACGAGGTCTACCACGACTTCGTACAAAGCCTAAGGGACCAAGGTTACGAGATCTGGGACGGGCGAGTGGCTTGCGTCGAATACGGTTTGCCACAGCAGCGACGTCGCCATGTTCTGCTCGCCTCCAAACTGGGAATACCCATAAGCATCATCCCTCCCACGCATCTGGACGCCCCAGTCAATGTCGAGGACGCCATCGGCGCACTGCCTCGCCTAGCGGCCGGAGAATGTGACCCGAACGATCCACTTCACCGGGCAGCAACACTCACCCCGATCAACATGCGACGCATCATTCACTCCAGGCCGGGCGGAACCTGGAAAGATTGGCCGCCGGAGCTAGTCGCCGAATGCCATCGCAAAGCGAGCGGCAAAACATATCCGAGCGTATACGGGCGTATGCGCGCAGATTGCCCCAGCCCGACGATGACCACCCTCTGCTACGGTTTCGGGAACGGACGTTTCGGTCACCCTGATCAGGCCCGCGCTCTATCACTGCGTGAAGCAGCGATCCTACAGTCCTTTCCTAGAAACTACGTGTTCATGGAGCCAGAGCGGATCACCTTCAAAGCCGTTGGCCGCATGATCGGCAACGCAGTTCCGGTGCGATTGGGAGAAGTGATTGGAGAAAGCCTGATGCAACACATCAGGGCCTATGAAGCGGTTCGCCAAGCGGAAGATCGAATTCAAGCCTGAGGCGGGCCTCCAGCGCCTCAAGGCTCTTAGTTTCACACTCCCACATCACCAGTACACGCCAGCCCAGTTCTCGCAACTGAGCTTCCTTCCGCGCATCACGCTCTACATTCGCTTCGAACTTGGGTAGCCAATACTCCTGTCTACTCTTAGGGGTAGTCGCGTAGCGGCAGTCAGGATGTCGGTGCCAGAAACACCCATGCACGAAGACCACCGTCCGGAATTTCGGCAGGACTATGTCCGGCGAACCGGGGAGATCTCGGCGATGCAGACGAAACCTGAGCCCTAAAGCATGTAGTGCTTGGCGAACGACAACCTCCGGTCTTGTGTGGGCCCGCTTGACGGCCCGCATGATGTCGCTTCGCGACGTACCTGAACTCACGTGTACCCCGCCTCTTATCGACTAGATGTAACTTCGCAAGTTGAATAAGTCCATCACCCACCAATAGGAACAATCACCCCTGTTATCGCCAAGGCTTCCAAATGTCGATGGAGCTGCTCAGGCAATAGATCGCCAGAAACCAAGACCCCAGCCTCCATGTTCTGATCCATTGCGTATCCGGTCAAATTAGCACTGGTGATGAAGCAATATGCCCCATCTGCCACTGCGACTTTCGCATGCACACTGCCATTAACGAACGCTGCACCTTTGTCTTTCCAGACATAGAACAGTGCATCCGGAACTATCTTCTGCAGATTACCGATAGGGTCGATGCTAACCTTGCCACCTTGCGCACTCGAGAGCTCCATCAAGAACTCGATCTTTACACCTCGCTCTGCCGCTGATTTCAGAGCCTTGGCGATCGACTCAATGTCGTAAGCAACATAACTCGTGACAAACAATCGTTGCTGAGCAGCATCAATCACCTGGATCAATGCCTGCTCGGTTCGCCGAGCAGGAACGAGCCCTGTGGTCGGACCAGTCCATACGAGCTCAATCCTCTGCCGATTCTCCGCATGGCGAAATGCATGAGCAGCGGCCAAAAGCATTGCAGCCAGGGTCTCTCCACTGGAGGGTGACTCCTTCCAAGCACTAATCATCACCTTGAGCGCATTGCTCGCCTTTGCAGACAACACTCCAGCTCCAAGATCCCCAGCTTTGGCTGCGTCAATTCCCCTGACCTTGGTCGCCAAAGCGGCGATACGGTCAAAGGAGACGATGGAAACCAACTCGGATATCGCGATAAGTAGATCGCGCACCTCAAGCACCCTCAAAGAATGCCGCTGTGGCATTCTCGAAAGTAGGTACGACCATCGCCCGGTCCAGATAACGGTTGCCACGCTCGCACGAGGTTTCCGCGACGAAGGAACATGCATGGCAAGCTGCTGCATGCAGACTCCGGTCTTTCTGCGGATCATGCTCAGCACACAGCGGATCGGAGGAGCAAATGCGCGCACGCCGCAAAGCTTGGATTAGTAGACGCTCCAGGTTTTCTGGCTTACCCAGCTCGACCAAGCCGCCCAAAGTCCCATCGGAGTCCGCGGCTGCCGTGTAGATGATGAAACCGCACTGATTACCCTCTTCACTCACTTCAGCATAGATCCGCTCTCTAATGCTGGCTGCGTTGTATCCGCACTCCAACGCCAGCTCTCGGATCAGCAGATGCGCCAAGGTATGCAGCATCACGTAGCGGGCACCTGGGTAACCGTCTTCTGGCGGACGTAGGTGTCGGGAGTTCCGCCAACCTTTATGTCCGCCTCGCAGACTCACATCAGCAGCCTGAACCTCGGCACCCTGCTCCCACTCGGCTATCGACTGCTCATCGAACTGAATGAAGATACCTTCACCGTGTACCTGATTCGCGGGCACCCAATCGGGTTTCATGCGTGACAGCGGTGCCTGGATCGGTCCAGATCCGCTACCGCCAGAGTCGCCAGGTGCCTCGACTCGCGTAAAGCCGAGCAAAGCGTTGACCTCGCGCAGGCGCTTCAGCAGCAACACCCTGGAGATCTTGCCTTGGAAACCATTGGGAACGCCTACCGCTTCGGACATGAAGTGCGGATAATCATTCACCGGTGAATTATCAATCAGCACTCGCCATTCAGGCCCTTTGATATCAGCCTCGGTGACGCCTTCGTCGTCACCGGACCGGTACGCCTCAATGGCAGCCCAGATTGCCTCTGCGGAATACTGATCGATTCCGGGCAACGAACCAGTCTTCTTCAACAGCTTGATGGTCAGGGGCACCTCTTCCGGCTCATCCAGGTCGCCGAAGAAACTCCAACCATCTTCTACCAACTGCGCCAGCCCATCCTTCGCCTGAGGTATCGCCAGCGCAGACAAGGAAATCGGAAACCAGCTGTTGGTAGCCCCCAACAGCACAGCTCGAGGTTCCGCATCGCAATCCAGTTCGAACTGATCAAGATGAGGATGTCGCCCCCGGCAACCTGGCAAATTCTCCTTACCGATCCGCCCGAACGCTTGGGCCATGTTACGCGCGGCACCGCAGGTATCGCATTTCACCCAAAGATTCTCGGTCTGAAGAGACGCGCCGCTTTCGTAGAAGCGCAATGTCCCTATGCAATCGCTGGGGCCACTGTGGACGAACCACTGCCAAGGGAAGTCATCCAGGTGCCCATTCTTGCAAGCCAAAAGGAAACGTGCCGGAACGGCATCGGCATCCTTCGCAGGTTGATCCCCCTTAGATCCTCGACAACCCTGGTGAACGAAACGTGTCGCCTCTGGGCGGTACCGACTTTCCTTGAGCTCGAACAGACCACTGTCATAGGGAGACAGCAGCCCACACTTCACACAACGCAGCCAGCGGGGGAAAGGACGAACCGGCACACCAACATTGGCTTCTGCAGAAAAAGGCTCGACTGAATCGCCCTTAGTGAAGGGCGGCATACGTAGCGATTCGACCTGAGGGCCAAGCACCTTCTGCACAGCTGCGAGCAGACGATTTTCGATCAACGGCTGACAGCGGTCCTTGTCCCAAACGTCGATTCCAGAGGTTATGACCGACACGTTAGGCAAATCGATCAGGGCACCTGGGCCATAGGTCCACAGCAGCTGACTCGGCCGTACCGAGCCAACAGGGGTCTTTTCGTTTGCCATACTCATTCGTCCTTATCGGCCGCCGCAGGGCGAGGCTTCCATTGAATATCGTCTTTGATTTTTGCCGAGTTCATGACCAAACGAACTCCAGGCTCGACCTCACGCATCGACATTGGTACCGTCCAGTTATCCCAAGTCTGCGCCCCTGGTGCCTTGATCAAGGCAACAGTTCTGTCCTTGTCTGGCCCCCGCTTCTCATATGCCAAAATGCGGTTCCCCTGCATTACCTCGTTCACCCACTGATCCGCACGCTGCTTAAGCATGTCGCCCGCGAGCTTCTTCGCAGGTGCTTCCGCAATGTTGTCGGCGCGCGCTTCGAGCACCTTCATGGCATCCAGCATTTCCGCCTGATTCGGCTGTTTAAGGCTCTGCGCTCCGTCGTTCGGCGCGAAATCATCGCTCTTGGCACGGATCAGTGACAGCATCGCGCCGGTCAGACCACGATCCATCGCGCGCGGCGAGAACGGTGTGACCGACTGCGCCTCGACGTGCTTGTAGAAGGTCGCGTGGTAATGCTCGAAGGTCTCGTAATGGGATAGATCGCGTGGACGAGCCCACGTCAGGACGGTACAGACCAGACCGGGAAATTGACGCCCCACACGGCTGGTCGCTTGGATGTATTCCGCCGTCCCTTTCGGCTGACCGTTGACCGCCATGATGCCCAGGCGGTTGACGTCGACACCGACCGACAGCATGTTGGTCGCCAACACGATGTCGATCGCACGCGCATCGCCCTCCTCCCACTTGGTCACGTACCTACCTTTCTCGGGATCCCATTCGGACTTGAACATCACTTCGAGCTGATCGAGATACTTGGGGATGTCCTGGCTCGAAACCCGAGAAGTCAGTTCGCGGATATTCATGACGCTGCGCTGTGCCAGACCGGGCCGCTGCACCATGCTCATTTGCACACGGTACGCACGAGTCTGCACGTCGTCCTCGGCCAGACGCTTCATGCCACCCAGCTCTCGCAACGAGTTGAAGTAGCCCACCATGGTCATGTAAGGGTCGGCGGCTTTGCCGAATCGATCGAACAGCGCTTGAGCCGCGGTCAGCGCTGCCGTGTAGACACGGATCAACATCGCCGGCCGTGAGCTGCCCGGAGAGCAGATACCAAGATAACGCCGCCCTGGTTTCTGCCCGATGGGCCGCTGCACTGAGAAGAAGTTGTCCTCGACGTCCAAGCCATGGGGCGGGAACACCGAGACCTGGCGCATGAATACGTTGTTGACCTGCTGCTGCGCCTTGCGCACGGTAGCAGTGGAGGCGATCACCTTCGGCCGGATCGCTTCACCATCCAACTGCCACGTGCACAGCTCATCGACCGTACTCTCGTAGAGACCCACCATGGTTCCCAAGGGACCGCTGATCAGGTGGAACTCGTCCTGGATGATCAGATCCGGAGGCCGCACCGGAGAGATAGTCTTGACCGTCGCAACCGCCCTACCCGCGACAGCCCTGTGGCCGGTATTGCAATCCGAGCCAGGCCAGAGCAATCCATGCCGGGAACACTCCTTCGATACCCGACCGAACAGGTTCCTTATCGAACCACGCCACGCCATCATGGCGAACTTGTCCACCGTGGCAATCATCATCGATGGTGGGCGGTGATACATTTCCTCATCCACGACCATCACCGGCAAACCAGGGTGTGCCTGCTTGCTCGAACGGCCGCGCGAGAAGTCGCAAGCGCTAAGCTTGTCGCCACAGTAGATCGTCGTACGCCCAGCTATCTTGTCGACCTCAATGTCTCTGCACGGATCTATCTCGGTTCCGCACCAAGGGCAGCCTGTCAGCTGTGCCGGCGAAGCCATTCCGGTAGGGTTTCTTCCCGGGGTGCGAACGGCCTCAATGAACTTGTGGCTATCCTCCGTAGTACCTGGCGTCACCTTGTTACCGACCCAAAGGCCGATGGTGAATGCGCTCTCGCCAAGGGACTTGTCGCCCGTGGCCAGAGCTTCCCGACGAATATGCTCCATCGCGCAGATCAACGCGGTAGCTCGCTGGAACTGCTGCAAAGTCAGCAAACGCAGGGTGTAACGCATGATCACTGCCAGCCCGCGAGACGAATCGTAGCCCCCCAAGTTTCCTTGTAGGCGGCGAATCGCCATGGTGAATGCAGCCACGCCCAGGTAGGCCTCGGTCTTGCCACCGCCCGTTGGGAACCAGAGCAGATCCGCATGGGCCTGCAGAGGCTGAGTGCGATCTGTATGCTTCGGATCGGTCAGCCCAGGAACGGACAGCAGCAGGAAAGCCAACTGAAAAGGACGCCAGGAGCGGTTCTTCGGTACATCGAACTCCGCCAGCTCGACAGCACGCCCGCGACGACGCTGCAAAGCGCACGCGCTATGCACCCGCTGGATCGCCATCGCTCGGTTAGCGAAACGGAAGGCCGCCAGGGCCTTGTCATCCGTCGCCAGCAGCCCCACGCCCTCGCGCAGACGAATAAGGATCGACTCACAGTGGCTCAGCGCCTCATCGGCCCGCTGCGCATAGCCGGCCGCATCGCTCTCGATGCGTGCGCGCTGATCTTCGATCCATGCTGCATAGTCCTCGGTCAGTATCCCGAGTGCAGCGACGAGTTGGCCTCTCTCCAGTTCTGCCAGTCGCTTCATATCCAGCAGACCTTCATCGACCAATCTGCGCATCGCTGGCCGATCCTGCGGATCCAAGCCCGGCGTTTCGGTGACCGGCACTTCGTAGTGCGGCATCACCGCCGTGCGCAGCTCTACCGCCTTGGCCACATCCGGGCCAACTACCGCATGCACTGCGACGCCATGGCCCACGGCGAACTCGACCCGATCGCGATAGATCATCTCCAGCGCCAAGCGCTCGCGTAAATCGTCATCATCCGCAGCGCCAGCATCCGCCTCCAAAGCAGGACGGCGACGGAATACATCTTTCACCGAACTTTCGTCATTGGCCCGCACGAGGATTTCCGGCTGGAACACCCAGGCGGTATCACGATTTTCATCCGGTTCCGTTTGGCCGTTCACCAGAAATAGCGTCACCAATCGCTCACCCTTCTCGTTCGGTGAACGCACCGTCCCCTGGATGAGCACTTCTGGGCAGGCCGAATCTGGGATGACCGGAGAAATCACTCCATCCTTCAGCGCCAACTGAAAAGTTCCCCCAGAAGGCTTGCGCCGCCAGACTTTGGCCTTGAGAACTTGCTCAGTGGTCTTGATCACTCGGCCCTCGGCGTCACGTACCGCCTTCTTGACCACCTTGGCATGGGCAGGGTCATCGGAGTCGAAGCGCTCATAGCGCCCCCAACTCACCACCACCTCAAGACTTTCCGCATCGCCATCGACGCAAAAAGTGAAGCCCATACTCGACGGTGCGAGAGATTGGTTCGAGGCCGTATCCACTTCCTCTTCGGCTTCGGAATCCCCGCCGCCAGTTTTCTGAGGAGAGTCGACTTTGTTCGACTGGGACTTCGGCTCCAGATCCGCAGGCTCGTCCTCCTCATTCTTTTCCGGGGGAGCCACATCCTCACCGCGTTCGGTGTTTTCCATCGGCGCAAGCTTGCCGACGAGGTAACGATCGCGGACGCTCATATCGACGATGAGCTCTTCCGGTCCACCGGCAGGCCCCAAAAGATCGTCCATGATGGCACACTGCAGTAGCTCGCGAACGTAAGCCTCGTTCTCGATCAGAGGAATCTCGGCAAGGGTGATGCCGAGGGCACGCGGAATAGCCTCAGCGAACTCGGTCCATGGAGCTCGCACGACGCAACCAGTGGTCGGAGGTAGCAAAGCGGTGCTACCGATCCCCACTGCAGGTTCTATCGTCTTGGCCTTGTCGAAATACAAGGAAGTGCAGTCCGTATCAACACGTACACACAGCACATGGCCAATGCGAACGATGCTACCAGCTGGGTTCAGAACTAGAACCCAGGCACCTTCGTGCAAGGCTGGGTGCCGCCCCCTCAGGCGAACCCCTTTGTCGGCCAGGCGAGCATCACGCTCCAAGCCTTGATCAACGATAACCCATGCCTCCAGGCTCCTCTCGCCTTTGCGCTCTTCCATGCTCACTCTTCGGCCCTCATTCACAATATTTTCCATTTTGACGAGATTCTCGGTACTTTAACACCGGCTCAGGACACGTTCTTGCTCCACCATTGGCGCATCGTGCCACGCACGCCATACCCCCAGCCCTCCTGGCTACAGGGCTCTCTGGAACCAGAGCCACTAGGCTCACTTGCCAAATCCCCCCCTACCCTGGAGACAGTTCGGCCTGGATGGTAACCCGGATAGCAGCTTCCCACTCCGCAACCTGAATCAGCGCCATAGCGCCCCATTCTTAGGGCATGGTAGATCCCTGCACTGTAAGACTCGATTCAGAGGGGTACTAGTCAAGTGCCGACCGCACCGCTAAAATTGCGCATTTTTTGATCAGTAGCGCCACCAGAGCGCCCACCGAGGTTAGCCCCATGTCCACCGCCACTCCGAAAGTCGGATTCGTATCGCTTGGCTGCCCGAAAGCGACCGTCGACTCCGAGCGCATCCTGACGCAACTGCGTATGGAAGGTTACGAAGTCGTGTCCACCTATCAGGACGCCGACGTCGTGGTGGTCAACACCTGCGGTTTTATCGACAGCGCCAAGGCCGAGTCCCTGGAAGTGATTGGTGAAGCCATCAAGGAAAATGGCAAGGTCATCGTCACCGGCTGTATGGGTGTCGAAGAAGGCAATATCCGCAAGATTCACCCGAGCGTGCTCTCGGTGACCGGCCCGCAGCAATACGAACAAGTGGTCAACGCCGTCCACGACGTTGTGCCGCCGCGTCAGGATCACAACCCGCTGATCGACCTGGTGCCACCGCAAGGCATCAAGCTGACCCCGCGCCACTACGCCTACCTGAAGATTTCCGAAGGCTGCAACCACAGCTGCAGCTTCTGCATCATCCCCTCGATGCGCGGCAAACTGGTCAGCCGCCCGGTCGGTGATGTGCTCGACGAAGCCCAGCGCCTGGTCAAATCCGGCGTCAAAGAGCTGCTGGTGATTTCCCAGGACACCAGCGCCTACGGCGTTGACCTCAAATACAAGATGGACTTCTGGAACGGTCAGCCGGTGAAGACCCGCATGCTAGAACTCTGTGAAGCGCTGTCATCAATGGGTGTTTGGGTGCGCCTGCATTACGTCTACCCATACCCCAATGTCGACCACGTTATCCCGCTGATGGCTCAGGGCAAACTGCTGCCCTACCTGGATATCCCCTTCCAGCACGCCAGTCCGAAAGTGCTTAAGGCCATGAAACGCCCGGCCTTCGAAGACAAGACCCTGGCGCGCATCAAGCAATGGCGCGAAATCTGCCCCGAGCTGACCATCCGCTCCACATTCATCGTCGGTTTCCCCGGTGAAACTGAAGAAGACTTCCAGTATCTGCTCGACTGGCTGACCGAAGCCCAGCTCGACCGCGTGGGCTGCTTCCAGTACTCCCCAGTAGAAGGCGCACCGGCCAATGACTTAGACGCCGAAATCGTGCCAGACGACGTCAAACAGGACCGCTGGGACCGCTTCATGGCTCACCAACAAGCGATCAGCGCCGCGCGCCTGCAGCTGAAAATCGGCAAGGAAATCGACGTACTAATCGATGAAGCCAATGAGGAAGGCGCAATCGGCCGCTCTGCTGCTGACGCCCCCGAGATCGACGGCAACGTCTATGTAGACAGCAAGAAGCCGCTTAAACCTGGCGACAAGGTGCGTGTACGTGTCATTGATGCCGACGAGTACGACCTCTGGGCAGAGGTCATTTAAAGCTAAGTAACATCGGCTGAGGACGAGAATTACACATTGTGAATGAGCATTCCTCAGCCGATTTCAACACAGCTCATAAGCAGCTCGAAAGGCAGAGCTGGCCACCATCCCACGACGTAACGACAGTCAGTTTTCCAGCACAGAGGTAGTAGCACGGTACCTCGCACCGCGCCGCTCCCCTTGTCGCTCGACTAGACCACGAACTATTAAGTCATTGATCGCAGTATTCCATTGCCCATCGAGGAGGTTGGTAGCTGCGAGTATTTCGCTCTTGGCAAGCCAAATCGAACGTCCACGCAAGCACTCGAGAATTACGCTCGCTAAACTCCCATCTCCCGACTTACTAGCAACCGTAACGATCGGATCACCGAAATCTAGGCCCTGTTGAGGTGTTGGCTCACCTTGGTCTCGACTAGCACGCGGAAGTTGCTTCGTGGCTACCCCTACATTAAACCCTTGGGCATTTTCTACTTCGTAGCGCTGTCGATTTAAACTTGAAAGCCGCCGAAGGATCTCAACTCGCGCAGATTCCGAGATAGTGAATCGAATGCAATCTTGCTCTGGAAGGTAGCCCACCTCATGAAAATCATGCTGAAGATCAATGTCGCTCCAGCCATATGAAGCAAGAACAGCCAAGTCCATGCCAGCAAAGAGTTTTCTCAACTCTTGCATTTCAATTGAATCATCCAAACCATCATGAAACTGATTAAGCAAACCAGTCAACCCAATTTTTTTAGAGCTCATTAACTGATGGCGCTTCTGATGAAAACTCCCCCCTACACACTCAAGTTCAGAAAAAGAACTTGGCCATGCGAACGTTTCGAAAACTTGCTTATTCGAGTAACGGAGATCATTTCGCATTGTGGACCCAACCCGCCATGCCCATACCTGATGAATCGATGACTGAAGGACAGCAAACTCAGAAAACTGCTCAAGAGCAAATACATTGTGTGGTCCAGCATATACGTAGCCGGTTGGCACAAAGTCAAATGAAACATACTTACCCGTGAACGAATGAAACAACACTCGACGAAATTCTTTTATTCTTGAGTAGAGCCCAGGCCTTTTATCTGCATATATCCACCATTTTTGTGGAAGCGGCTTCCTGAGAACATACTCGCCATTCTCATCTACTCTGGTCCTTTCAGGCTTAACCGTTGTTCTGATAATTTCCAGAGCGTCTGGATAGTCACTTGCAACCGGACCACTGTATCCTTCAACCCCCGAGTCTCTATCCAACGGCCAGTCAAAGAAATTTATTACCCAGAGCGACGGGAGTTGATTTGGACTAGACGTAAAATCCTCGCCCCGCAAGTATGGAAATAAAACATCTTTGTTCTTCGGATCTTTGCTAATTAACGCCTCTGCAACTTTTTTCGGTATAACAAAACCCTTCCCCAAGACAATTGAGCCTTGAAAAGACTTACTCTTGTTTTCACTCAAGAAAAACGGATCACCCTCGAAATCAAAACCAGCCCCAAGAGACGAATCTATGGAGTCAACTTCGCAGTTATTGAGTGACTTGCGTCCAAACCATGCTCCGCTGTAAATAACCAAAATCACAGCCGTTAAATTGGCTTTACCCGGCCATTCAAAGCTCGTTACTGCTGAAATTATTGTCGCCGCCTTACAGATCACATCTAAGCCAGAGGCTTTCGTGTCACCTTGACTGATAGTATTTGTAGCAAGAAGTCCAAAAACACCATCTTTTCGAACCAGTGCGTTGCTACGTAGATAAAAAAACGCACAAAGATCTGCATTACCACTGGAACCTTTGAAAAGCGCTCTGGTCAACCAATCTAGAAATGTGAGTCCAAGTGCTGAGCGAATTCTCCGCCCCCCTAAAAATGGAGGATTACCTAGAATTGCATCAAACCCTCCGTTATCACTTTCAAAAACTTCCGGAAATTCCAGTGGCCAGTGGAAGGGTTTGCGACCTGACTTCCCAGCGGGCAAATCAACCGAGAGCATAGATTTTGTCCGATTGATGATGTCTAAGAGCGAGTTCTTATCGCCATCGGCAGCCTGCCCTGCTTGGATGACAAGAGCTGAGAGCTCTGTTGCCAAGTCCCCGCCCCTGCCGCTCGCAGCGAACACCTCTCCGATGAACGCATCAGCTATTCGTTCAGGCACCTCGAGACAGTGACGCGCATCTGCATCCAGGCGCACCATAGCCTCAACATCATGAATGTCACGAATCGGCGTCTCGCGCAGGCGCTTACGCAACTCAATAGCATCGCGTACCGCCTTTTCGATGCTCTTGCCGAAGAGTCGCTGCTGCCCCCTCCCGCCAGGCGTCATGCTCAGCTCAGTCAGCTGGTCGAGCCGATGAATGCCCAGCAGACTATCGCCACACTTGAGGTTGTGATCAAGGAAGCCAAACGGTCTACCCTTGGCAAGGGTCACCAGCCAGATGGATAGTTTGGCAAGCTCTACCGCTAGCGGATTCAGATCTACTCCATAGAGACAACGCTCTGCGACCAGACGCCGTGCGATCACCAGACGATCCTCGGGATTGGCCGGAAGAACCTCCTGCCCCGCAAGATTCTCGACAGTTTCTCCTTCGCTGGTTATGTACCGATTGGCGGTCTCTTCCGCAGCCCAAGCTTGGACAATGCGTTCGGCGAGCCAGCGGCAGACCTGCACTAGGAAAGCACCCGACCCCATGGCCGGATCGCAGATCTTCAAGTCCAATAGCTCGCCCGCTGACCTCAGACGCCATTGCTCTCGCGGAAGCCCTTCAGCTGGACCGATGTAAACTACGGGTTCCAGGGTGCTCTCGACGACCTGTTCGGTAAGGGACTTCGGCGTGTAGTGCGTACCCGTCTCGCGACGATCGCTGCCCGTTGTAACGATGAAGGCACTTTTGGGATAGATAAGCGGATAACCCCAAGGGTCGGTTCGCAGCAACTGAAGGAACGGCAGAGCACGATTACGCAGCTCATCATCGCCAGCGCAGGCTGTGAGCAGGCGGTTGGCCTGAGCGGCATCAACCGAACGCTCGAGATCCTTACGGATAGCTCCTGCGCCACGCTTGATCGCATCGGCACCAGAAAGCGCATCAACTAATGCAGCGTCACTCCGCAAGTGCAGAGCTTCGAGCTCCTCCAGACCATAGAGGGTCTTCTTCGCGCCCTTGCCACCGGTCAGCTCCACCGTAACCAGCTCGGTTCGAGCGACTGTGCGCTCTAGCAGACCCTCGTAGACGTAGCCGATCTGCTCCACATCCAATGCACGGTAGGACAGGGTACGGCCTTCGTATTGCTGGATAGCCTCCAGCAGGAGCAACACTGTACGGTTATCGATCGGTAGAGGGCGGGCAGCATCGACCCTCCAGTCGGAGCCCTTGGCACGGCCTTCGAGGAAGGGAAAACGGTCAGGATCGAATAGCGAACCGCCCAAGGCGGGGAGGCGCAGCGTTTCATGCTCTATACCGCCATACACCGCGCGGAAGGTAGCCAGCAACCGGGACCATGCATCGTTGCGCCGCTCCAGCACTTCCTCGGTTTCCTGGCGCAGTTGCATACGCAGAGTGGAAACGGCGTAGTTGCTCTCGTAAACCTCTTCCCCCATCAGCAAGAGCCCACGCTCCTCGGCCGACAATAGGAACACCAGACGCATCATGATGGTCAGGCCCGCTTCGTAGAGCTCGACCGGTTCGACACCTTGCAGCAATGTCCGAGAGCGTTCGCGGTCTTCCTTGTCCAGCGCCTGGATCAGTACCTCGACCGCGCGGCGGACCTGCTCGCCTAAGGCATCGGTAACTTCTTCCTGGTGCTGGAGGGACTCGTCCAGCATTGAGGGCAAGGTTTCATCGTACGGACCGAAGAAGCGCCTGATACCCAGCAAGGTAAGGAAGGCCTGCAGCGTTAGCCGCTCCTGCCCCCAGAGGCGCGCATACCAACTGGCGAAGGTCGATACTGCGCCGACAGGAGCATCGACCAGCATCCAGCGCTCTCCATCTGTGACCAGCCCGAGGCGGCAGCCGCTGGCGCGGCAGAGCCGCTCCACGCGCTCGGCTGGGCTGGCGATCCAGCCATCGATTTTCAGGGCAGCCTGAAGATCCATTCCTGCTGGATAGATTTGGACGAGCAGCTGACCTTTTCCACCCGAGACCAGCGCATAGTCAGGCACCAAAGTGACACCATGCTCAGGCAGAGTTACGCGTAGTTCCGCAGGCATGCGTTCACCACGCAGGAGAAGTTCACCGCTATCGGACTCATCGTATTCCAAGCCGCGGGCGAGCACCTCATGAATCCAGGCTCGGTGCAATTCGGCGAACCTAGGATCGTCGTTGTCACGAGCCTCGCACCATTCGTCATAGGCCTGACGCAGATATTGGCGAATACGCGGCACGACTGCCGGCAGACCGGTGGAGAAGACGCGCTTCAGTACGGGCGTGGCGAGAAAAGGACCGGAGACCTCGATCAGCGACAACCATTCATCATGGATATCGAGGGGTTTCATGGGCGGCCTCCAAGGGCTAACGATGCGGGTACGATGAAAATGACGGCTACCGGGAAGGTGCGATCCTGTGGTTCTGCGTAGCGTGTTTCGATGGCGCTAGTTTCCTGCTCCCGCTCGGCTGGAATGCGCGCAAGACGTGCCTGCAATGCCGAGTTATCACGGCGGACTTGGGTGCGCTCATCTTCACTGAACAAAGAAAACTGCTCAGGCAGCTCGTCCTTGCCCAGCTCTTTGCGAATGGCGCTATCCAATTCTTCGAGCACAGCAAGAATGTCTTCCGTTTCTTTCTTCTTGCGGGTCCCCAAGGTGTTGCCCAAAAACTCGAGGCGGTTACGCGATCGTGTCGTGAGTGTTTGCTGGATGGCCTCTTCTGCAGCGGCGAAGCGATAGTGCAGTTTGTCGAACGCTGAGGCGTCAAGCAGACACGGCTCCGCTTCGTCCAGCCAGGATTGCACACGAGTGACGCCATCCTCGCGCTTGAAGCCTTGTTCGCGCAGATAGCCGCCAGACACAGTTAGCTCTTCATGCAGGCGATGATGGTTACCCCCAGTGATCACCAAGCGTGACACGACCACGACAGCCGGGGCCTCGAGACGATCGTCAGGCAACACTCGCACCGTCACCCGGTGCAACCGCTTGTTGTCCTCCTGAGCCCAGACCTCGGCGCGCAGCAAACGTAAGCACATCTGTACCAAGCGATGGTTGAGATGGATGAGCACCAGATCATCTCGTCCCTTGGCGACTTCATGATCGAAAGTCACCGGGCGGGTCCTACCAGTAAAGGGATGTTCCAGCCCTTCGCGGCAACGCTCCCAAGCACCTCCCAACGGTGGCAGTTCGAAGATGCTCCCCGGCGCGGCACCTTCCATAATCAATGGCTTGAGAGCTGGCTTCTCGGCCAGCGCCAAGCCAGTCTCGACTGCTTTCAGGATGTGCTCGGGGGACAGATGAAAGTCCTCCCGCGTCTCGACCAGGCGCTCATGCAACTTGGCCACCCGATTGGTAAGGTCTTTTTCGGTACGGACGAAGCGACGAGCCTGGGCGATCTTCGCGTCCGCCAGGCGGGTATCCAGATCGCGCAGAGATCCCTCGATAAGCCCGGACATCTGCGGTGCGATCACTGGGTTCACACTGCCCATGTCGGCGCGCATGGAGTCAAGCTTGCGCAGCGCACGCAGGATGTCTTCCTTGTGGCCGCCGACAGCCCCCTCGTCCTCACGAGCATCGACCGGGTGCCAGATCATCACCTCTTTTTCGCGCTGGCCGTGACGGTCGATACGACCATTACGTTGCTCCATGACGTTGGGGTTGTACGGGATCTCCAGATGAATGAGGTAGTTGCAGTGGTTCTGCAGGTCAATACCTTCGGAAGCGGCATCGGTGGCCAGCAAGATGCGCACAGGAGAAACGTCTGGAGCGGCCTGGAATGCCGCCTTCACTTGTTCTCGATCGTCGTGATCCATGCCGCCGTGAAGGATCATCAGGCGATCCCCACCCAAATCATGAGTTGCCAGAATCTGGTGCAACCAATCGAGCGTGGTGCGGTACTCGGTGAAGAGAATCACACGCTTGCCGTTCCAGACTCCATCGGTCTTCAGATGCCGATCGATCCAGACGAGCAGAGCTTTGGCCTTGGAGTCGATCTGATTCATCGCCTGCTGAGCCCAATGCCTGAGTTCGTCGAGCAGGAAGCGCTCTTCTGCGTTCAAGGGGCGCGAGTGGCGCGTGGCTTCCTCGACGGCCTCTTGCTGCGCAACCTCGACATCCGCGTCGTTGGCGTAATCCTCTTCCGCACGCTGAATGGCCTTGAGCAAGATGCGCTCGGACAAATCCGTCCGTGCCTTACCGTTTCCGCCGTTCTCCAAAGTCGCGACATGTTTTTCAAGGGTCGACGCGAAGGCAGCCGGCGATGAGAACAAGCGCTTGCGCAGCAGCTGATTGACGAAGGACGCTCCTGTCACGCCGCCCAATTCGTCATCCGCAGTTTCCCTGCTGGCACAGAACTCTTGCAGCTTGCGATGGATCTCTCTTTCTCTGGTGGTGTAGTTGACAGACAATGCTTCCAGCTTGCGCTGGGCGTAAATCAGCTGCCCATCCTTGTCGGTAATTTCACTCTTGAGGCGGCGAATCATCACCTGGGACAGCTGTTTCTCTTCCGGCATGATGTTACGTGCAAAGCGCTGGTCATCCAGCAGTTCCAGCAACGAAGTGAAGGACTCGGTGTAGCCGTTGTGCGGCGTAGCAGTCAGGAACAGGTGGTGCTGAAAATGCGGGGCAATGGTGCGGATTAAACGGGTGCGCTGACTCTCGATGGCGTATTGCGCACTCGCTGCCGGCGCGACGTTGTGCGCCTCGTCGACGACCAGCATGTCGAACTTGCGTGGATAGCTGACATGTGCCGGCAAGATATCGCGGAAGGCACGCAGACCATCCCCAGTTTTGGCCCAATCCATTGACGTGATCAGGCGCGGGAACGAGGTCCATGGATTGGCATGAATTCCTCGCTCGCGTCGCATCTCCTTAATGTAAGTACCGTCGACGATGCGGAATTCTAAGCCGAATTTTTCCATCATCTCCACACGCCACTTCTCTTGCAGTGACGCGGGACAAACGATCAACACAGTGCGGATACGATGGCGCAACAGCATTTCTTGGATGACCAAACCTGCTTCGATCGTCTTGCCTAGACCTACGTCATCGGCAATCAGCAAGTTGACGCGAGCCATGTCGATCGCGCGCACCAGCGGGTCCAACTGGAAGTCCTGAAGGCTCACTCCGCTGCGAAACGGTGCTTGGAGAAAACCGCGATCGGCATTAGTAGCTGCTCCCCAGCGCACGGCATCGAGAAAGGCCTCAAGCGTGTCGGAGTCGTCCTGCCCGGTGATAGCCGGCAAACCTGCCCTCTCAATGACGTGCGCCCCCGGCTCAATCTCCCAGATCACCTGGAGCTCTTCGCCCAAGGCATCTTCATCGATCGAAGCCAGCGTGATGGCATGCTGCTGAACGCTGCCCAGTTTGGAAGCATCCACTTCGGCCACCACCCACTGCCGGCGCCTAACTTCGACGAGCTGACCCGGTTCCGGGATATCACGGTAGCTGCTGTCTTCCGCCATTGCGGTCATTCTTAACTCCTTAGCACCGTAATCATCTAACTGATGGATACGGATGAGCAAAAGCCTATGCCCGGCGCGTTTTATGGGCGCAAAGCACTAATTCACTTGGGTACAGATGTGGAGTTCGAGGGCTGAAACGGCAGCGTTCGTGCTCGCAGATAACGCTGTAGATTGGCCAACCCTGAGGTACCACGGCCTGCCATGATGCGATGTCCGTCACCTTATCCACTGCCTGAACATGGGTAAAGCCATACTCAATGCTTTTTGCCAGCATGGTCAGTTGCGGGCGCGCACTTGTCGGACATCGGCGTTTTGGCTACATCGCCGTGCCCTTTGCAGATCAGGCTGATGCGCATGCCCTGCTAGAGCTCGGCGATTCAAAAAGGCTTCACACCGATTCATCAGTCGTCATAGAGCTCCGTATGGTCGATACGCTCCGTCACAGACCGCATAATCGGCCCGATATCGCGATGTGGAACGACACGGGCGATGCTTTCCGCATCCTCCGTCAAACCGATCGCGACGCTGAGCCGGCCTCCGATTTCGATACCGAAGTGCGGGAACTTCGCGCCGAGTGGATCCAGTTCGATGAACCGGAAGCTGCTCGGTAAGTACATCCTTCGTTTCAGATTGAGCTCTCCGGTTTCGATTGCCCGGCGATAGAGTTCACAACTGGATCCGCCGCCGGTGACGAATATCGGCAGCCCTTCACTCCAGGCAGAGCTTCGCGGATCTCCCCGTGAGTTGGTACGGGTGCCATCGGTCACCCCGGCGATGCATCTCGCGACTCGGTTCACGAACTCCGAGTCGACAGTATCGACATCATCCCGACGCTTGCCGTGTCGTTTCGCGAAGCCATCGGCAGGCTCGACAGGCGCCGCATCGTCCCATGCAAAATCAAGGTCGAGCCTGGAATGACGGTTGTGGTACAGGTAGTGGGTTCCGAGTGGACGGACGGCGGAGAAGAAGATTGGAATTCGCGGCGAGGAGTCGAGATCATTTGGCAAAACGACGTTAAACGTCGCCACATCGAGAGTAGCCGCACCAATATCGATCAGCACGTGCAATCCTTCGCTCACCTGGGGCGAACCGAGGTAACCAGCGATCTGCGCCACGAACTCCGGCACGACGCCCGGCTCCGTCTCGAGGCCGACGTCCGCTTCGCCTCTCTTCCACGCGGCAGTGATGTTAGACTCCTGAAGATGGCTTACTCCCGCCAGTTGCCAAGCGGTCCGAGCTATGCGCCGGAAAAGGTCCACGACCTCCGGTCGCTCGTGTGGCTCGGTGGGGCATCCGACGTTCAACTCCCAACGAAGCGAACGGGCCGCCAGTTTCCGCCCGACCTCGGGGTGCTGATAAAGAAACGCCCTGGCGTAGCGAATGACCAATGCGAGATAAGCCAGGGCGGACATCGGGCACTCATCGGAACCTGCCATCTCGATGAGCGGAAGTTTGAGGTTGCCCTGGATATCGGTCTCCGCGAGTCGCCGCCAGAAGTACTCGCCATCCGGTGCACGGTGGACGAAGCCGGGTATCACATATCGCCCGGTTGTCGACTCGTCACCGGTGACCGCGGACCAGTCGACTGGGACCAGGTCGACGCCCGCCCGAATCGCTACTTTCGTGAAGGCGGTTCCGAAATCCACCCCGATTCTGACCACCATGGGCGCTGTTCTCCCACCCTGGTGCTCGGGATGCTGCAACGAGCTACTGGCGTCAGCCCAGCCGGGCATGGCCAAAGAGCGTCCCCCATCGATATGTGGCCGAAAGACTGGCGTCGGCGCCGTATGGTTCTGCGTGCTTGATCGCGCGTCATCTGATATCTGGGAATTACCCGGCAAATTCTTCGCTGCATCTTCCTTTTGGTTATTCGCACCGCCTCCTCCCTTGGAACACGAACCGGCGGGAGCGGAAGCTGTCCCTGCGGCAGTGGGCCGACTCGGCTTGCAGGAATCTCGATGCCCATGGGTAACCGATGATTTGGAGCCAGAATGTAGAGTGTCGTCCCCGCTTTTGTCGGAGGCTTCTAACCAAGAAGCAGGGGGAATGAAGTCGACTATCGTCGGCTTTTCTTCCAGCGTCTCGTTCGAGTGCTCCCCCTGCAAGGTTCGTTTCACGTCCCGTAGTTGTTCCTTCCAACTCTTCATGGCCTTTCCCCCTCCCGCACTACGTCCACGAGTAAGACGCAGATCTCGCGCGTTTCCGCCGAAAAGGTCTGGCTCTTCCTGATCAGCGTTGCCCGGCGCGTCTCCATCCTCGCCAGGAAATCCTCCATTTTCTTGCGCTCTGCGTTCGCCAGACCTTTGCGTCGCTTGCCATCCGGACTGTTCCCATACAGCGAAGCGAATGTCTCGTGACCCGCGATGCGCTTCTCGAATCCGTCACGCTTCTTGCGGACGTGGTCCTCCAATAGCTGCGATAGCACGTCGGCACGATCACTGTTTTCGCGCCGCTTCTCGCCATTGAGTGCCCTGTAGCGATCTCTGAGAATTTCCTCGCATCGCTCTACGGTGGCCACCCCGGACTCCGAAGAGACATCAAGCGCAACCGTCGGCCAGTCGACGCCCGATTTCCTGACCGTATCGAGTAGAGCTTCCGCTACACGAACATCCAAGGGGGTGTCCCGATCTAGCGGTATGGCGGCGACGAGGAGATGTTCTTCCTCCTTCACGCCCGAAAAACTTGCAAATCGGGTCATCACGGCGTACCGGCCCGCCGTGAGGCCATTGGCGGTGACTCTGGACGCATAGAGCGGAAAGCGAACCTCGCAGTTTTCGGCCTTGTGTGACAGGAAACGGACGATCGGATGGAAGCGATGGACGATCTCTTCACCGGGTTTCGGCTTCTCGGTGATTCTGTCGGTAAAGCGGCAACGCCTTGTCTGCCCCGAGCCCAGCCCGGTCTTTCCGACCAGATTCTCCTTTCTGACGAACTCATCCAACTCCGCCGCCAAACTCGGGCTCAGACCTATGTCAAAGGTGTCTGGCTCGCCACGTGCAGCAACGACCCGGCAGCCAGGAACAGTCCTGAGGTAACCGTCCACGTATCGAATCAAGTCATGCCGGGTGACTGTTTTTCCCTCACCACGCGCTGCCTCAATCTGTGCCAGCAACTGCTGGCCGTGGGCGACCAGTTGGATCGCCTCACGCTCCAGCTCCTCTTGTTTGCGTTTGGAGTTCTCAATCGCGAGTGCCACTTCCTCAATCAGGCGCGTTTCTTCATCGGTCGTCAGGTGCTTGGACAGCAGCACATCCTCGAGACGTCGGACCTTGCCAAGGATCTCTTCCGTTTCACCTAGCGCGCTCTCAAAGACCCCGATTCGTTTGGCCAAACGGGTGAGGATCAGGGCGTCGATGGTCTCCTTGTGTACGAAGTTCCAGACTAGGATACGGTTCGACTGTTGCCCGATACGGTCGATACGGCCGATACGCTGCTCGATGCGCATCGGGTTCCACGGCAGGTCGTAGTTGACCACGAGCCTGCAGAACTGCAGATCGACACCCTCTGCCGCCACGTCGGTGCAGACGAGCACACGGCAGGTGCGATGTTCCCGGAACGCGTTGACCACGGCCTCCTTGTCGAACTCCTCTCCCCCCATCAGCAAACCTGCCTCGACGTTCTCGGCGGAAAGTCGATTGACGAGATAGCGGGCCGTGCCCCGGAAGGTCGTGAACACAATCGCCTTGTCCTCACGATCCTCGGCCAGGAACCTTCTCAAAGCATCCTTCAACTCCGCGAATTTCGAATCCTGCCGAGTGAGTTCGCCCGCATCGAACTCGCGGAGTACTCGACCGGCCAGATACCGCTTGAGCCCCGACGACGCGTCCCGTACCGAGTCTTCGTCCTCGTCCGCCTCGTCCGACGCGACGGCCATTGCGTCCGCGTCCACCATATCCTCGCGCCAAGTGCGTAGCAGTGCGGCAGGGCTGGAGGCGACCATCCGCTGGGGCGTACTGAGGAGGAAACCGTGTTCGATGCCGTTTATCAGCGCGTATTCCCGCGTACCTTCCGTGATCGCCTGATAAAGCTCGGCTTCAATGGGCGACATCTCCGCCTCGAACACGGTGACGTCGCGCAAGACCCTCTTCATATCCACCTCACGCTTTCGCGTTCGGGTGACGATGTGTGCGATCAGGTTGAGCCGCTCAATCTTGGCCGCGAATTCGACACGTCTTTCGTTCGTCCATTCGTCGACCGCCTCGGCCTCTTCGATCAGGCGGTCGACGCGCTCGGATCTCTCGAAGTAACGCGACGACTTGATCTTGTGAATCGCCTCCACGATGTCCAGAGCGTCGCTCGATGGGTTGCGCACGATGTCGCTGGCCGCGATTACCGGCCTGTTGGCCGAGACGACGTTCCTGAAATCGTCCGGGAATTCGAAGTGGTCTGGGTCGAGTAAACGCAGCACGTTGAACAGGTCGTCCGAGCCGAGGTTGATCGGCGTCGCCGACAGCATCACCTGATGCGTGCTGACGTCGCGCAGCAGACTACCGGTTCGCCACGCACCTGTCCCTTCGTTGCGCATGTAGTGCGCCTCGTCGAAGGTCACCATATCAAGCAGGGGCTCCCGGTCGGCATGGCGATAGAGAAGATCGGCGAGCCTGGCCCGGACTGATCGCCGGGACGCGTCGCTCTCGGCGGGATCCCAACCTCCAGGAACACGGATGCCCTGGTAGCTAATGATCCATGCTCGTTCTCGGCGCTCGCTGGACTCGAGCTCCTGCAGGAGCTCGGCCGCGTCGACGACGCGCGCTTCGAGACCGAACCGCGACGACAGCTCAAGCCGCCACTTCTCCCTCAGCATCGCGGGACAAACCACGAGCAACCGGCGCATGTCGTAACGGGCACGAAACTCGGTCCAGATCAAGCCGGCTTCGATCGTCTTGCCCAGGCCCACCTCGTCCGCAATCAACAGGCCGTTTACCGGTGAATCCAGCAGGGTCAGCAGCGGCTTGTACTGGTGCGGATAGAAGTCAGTCTGGGTTAACCCCATGGCGTAGACGACGTTCGCCAGCCGTCCCGCGAGGTGGACATGCGTGAGCAGCCTTCGCAGGTCGTCCACTCGCCCGTAGCGCCCTTCCTGGATCAGCTCGTAGACGTCGTTGTCACCCGACTCAGCCGCGACGAGCTCCTCCTCATAATGCCAGTCCAGGCGGCCACTCCAGTTTACCCGGCACTGGGAGCCGGAGGCGCGCAACCGGGTCTGATCGGTGACCGTGCCGGTTTTCGCCGGGTCGTCTATGTGGCGGACGAGTTGTCCTGGACTCCATGGCATATCAGGCTCCCGTCACTATTCGATGAACCGGTACCAGAACTTCACACAAACGTTCCTGTGCATATTCCGCATTTAGCAAGGCCAACTCGAATGTTCCTGCTCCCTGATCAGAACGTGCATATATTCTCCTAGGCACATCCAACTGTAGCAGCGATGTATCTCTTCGTAGCTGTCAGCACTACAAGCCTTAGACTGCCTGGGAGATCAGTACGAGGACTTGCTCCCATCTGGGATGCAATCACGGCCTACGCGACCGAGCCGCATAGAAACTGGCCCAGCCGCAGCAAGACACCTTCTGACCAGCAGGTTCGCGTGAGCCTTCGCAGGGGATTTTCAGCCCCGACGAGGCCAAGAGCGCCAACGGCATACTCTTTGAACTCCCCTCGCGTGATCATCCGCGTTGTACAAACTGGCCCGAAGCAGGAGTATCAGAAGGGCTTCAGCTACGCCAAAGCCCAAGTGTTACTCCTAGATCTTTGTTGACGAGATGAGTACGCGCCGGATCTGTTTGCATCCGAGCAGTCAGTGAAGTCCGAGCGGCTAGACGAGCGCAAAACGCAGTAGCAAAGCCAGGCGCTGGCGGCTGAACAATGAAGTACACCTGAAAGCGTGTTGCATGACGTGATGGCTGCTGCAAAGGCCTGTCGCCAACAGTAAACCTAACGCCAGTCGACTACAGCCGAACCCTATGATCATGGGTTCGGCTGTAGTCTGTTTGGGGTTTGTTTTTTCAGTTACGGCTACTGTCAAACACGTGATAGCCATTACCAAATGGCTTGGTTGCCGCTTTGCAGAGATAGCTTGCCCTCTCGAATAACGCCGCCTGCCCAACGGGGTCATTACGCTGTATGCGGTACGTAGCATTGTCAGGCACTTCGACCAGACCCTGCACTTCAGCCACCGACAACCTCAGCGCATTGGCCCAAGCCTCTTCCAGTCGGTGAAACATGTTGGAGTTTGCAGAGCCAAGCCTTCCGACTGTATAGAACGCATCCTGATTCAGCAGGATGAGCAGGTGGTAATGATGCACTCGACTGCCCTGCCCCTGCTCTCTCGCCCATACGTAGCGCACCTCGCTGGTATGTGCGTATGGGTTCAGTTGTGCTGCAGCATTACGGTTACTTTCAATCTGGGCCTTGAACGACTCCATAAAGGCGCCAATCGCAGCATTCGAGCAGGCCTGATCACTCACCTGAACGTGAGTAGGAAATCGAAGATCACACCGAAATGCGAATACACGTGGGTACTGAGCAAGAGCACGCTCTATGGTCAATTTAAGCTTTGCCAGATGCTCGTAGATGAAGGGTCCTTTACTGGCCATGATTGGGAGACCCTCGAAGGTCTCACCGTAATGGATACTCAGGTTTCTGTTGGAAGGATGACGCTGCATGGTTAGTACTCTGTTGTTGATTTACATATCAACAACACGCTGAGTATTTTCTTAACCTATGCGATTGGGTGCTTGTTCACTCTCTGCCTAGGGGTTAATGCCCCTAGGCCTGCTGCGTCAGCCAATGCTTGGCGATCTATCTATCAAATAGATAATAACTATCTAAAGCATACTACCCACACAGAAGAACTATTGAAGGCTCAAGCGACGCCACGCAAGGGCTAGAGCGCGCACTCTCGCTCAAAACTGTTCCGGAAAAGAAATATGCGAGTGAAAGCTGCCCAGCCATCACTGCATCCAACCACCGAAGCGAGCACCCAGCACGGCTGTCGAAATGGCACTCTGCTAAACGCCTACCAGCAAATCCCGCTCCTCAACCTTGCTGACGATCCAGCCAAGCACCTCACTTTCCAACCAACCCACACACCTGTCGCCCAGCGGTATGGGTTTCGGAAATGTGCTTTCGGCAATGTACTTGTACACAGTGGACCGACCCAGGCCCGTCATTTTCATGACTTCTTTCAGGCGAATTATCCTCATGAACTGGCTCCTCGCATTCGTTCAGAGGATCAAGGGGCTGAGTATTTATTTCCGCTGATGTGGATGAAATCGTGGCCGCCACGCTGCCAAGCTCCTGGGATCGCGAACAGAAAAATCGCCGAAGCTCAGATGGCAGCAGCCTCATCTTTGTACTTACAAATGATCTGTTTCTGTTCGCGTGTATCACTAAGCACGTAGCATCCGAGCGCTGTGTCCGGGCTATCGCTGTAAGAAACAATGACGAATTTGAGAAGCCAGCCCACATTATTCGAGCTTGGCAAAATCACGTGCCTCATAAGTTCATAGGGTGTTCCAACCACCCAGTTCATCATCCGCTGGACCCAGCACGCCAACAGAACAGATGTGTCGTGCAGAAGCAAAGCCAAGTCAGCAGAGGTCTGCCTGACACCTATGCGCCCAGCTTTTATGGCGCTGGTTTCATCACTCTCGCCCTTGAGGTGACGCTTGATTCTATCGACTAGTATCGCGTCGGCGGTATAGGTCTCACACGCCAAATCAGTCCAGTGATGAGAAAGAAGAAATGACGCGTATTCTTCTAAACGCGCCTGCAAAATCACCGACAGCTGTTGCCTGCTAACGCGCTTTTCCTTAAGTAGCTCTGACATTTTTTCAAGCCGCGCAAGATCCGGAAGCAAGCCTTGGGCATCTGACCAGGTTCGTTCATATGTCTTCTTTAGCACCCCTCGACTGTGTTTGTCCCCAATCTCCAACATCCTGTAAGCAAGAGACTTTGTAATGAAACCAGTCACGTACAGAGTCGAATCTCTTATGGGTGTGTAAATGAAAAAATTTGCGCTCTCTCCGACTAAGCAGCGGGTCGGGTTCTGCAGGTTCAGAAAAATTGAGCTTGATATTGGTCCAAATAGATCCGATGCCATTACGCCCGGAGCGATTGCACGGATACTTTTCAAGGTATGAAGCTTTTTAAGCTGCCGCTGAAGACTTGATGGAGTCAGCCCGGTTAGCCGGCACAGCTTGCCCCTGTCTAAGTCAGTCACAGAGCCAACTCGATCTGAGTACCCTAACAAAACAGCGAGCAACAACCGATTGGCGGTACTCAACCCCTCCACTTTCTCGCTATGGCGGGATTTCAGCACACGATCCACTAACGCCCCCTGTACCAACTGCTCGTCCCTTATGGCTGTCTTGAGTGCGTCCTCGTACGCCCCCCCAAAACGATAAGTCGGAGTAGGTCTGCCAGGACCCTTGATGCTGACAGTGCGAATCAAATAATCACAAGCAGTCAGATCCTTCAAAGCATTTGTTACGACGCGATCAGTAACAGCCAGCTCAGACGCAAACAATTTCACCCCAAAGCAAAAGGACGTTTTCTCCGAAAAACGCTGCAGGAGCTTCACGAAAAAAAGCTTTGAGGCAGCGCTGATGCCACTCAGCTCAGATAGCAAAAGGAGGTGATGAGGTGACATTTATGTTCTCGAGATTGGCGTGACGCTTAATATATCGCAGAAATGAATACGCTTTGAAGGACTTGTATTACGGCGTAATATTACGTAATCAACCGTAGAGGACTTGATTTTGGATTCAGCTCTGACATGGCTTTCTCGACTCCCCCCAGAACACCTCCTTTGGGCTGACGAATATTTGAGAGCGAGAAACATGTTGCTCTGTGAGAGAAGGGGTCACCGCGATGACTTGATCATCTGCATTACCTATCTCCTTGAACAACCGGAGGGCAGAGAGGTCGTTCGAAGGATGCTGAATGCAGCTACACAAAAGAGATTCAGGGAGCGAAACAGGAATAAACGGGCGTACAACATTCCGATCCAGAATGAGATAAAGGCTCAACTCAACCGTCTAGCAAAAAAAGCTGGATGTAGCATTTCAGTCACGCTAGAAGAACTGATTACTGGCGCCCATAGCCGCGAGCTTTTACATCTCAAGGAGATGAGGAAGCTGAAAGACAAAACTGAGCAGCACATCAAACAAATGGCAGAGAGTGAGCGCCAGGCCAAGAAAGCGGCAGTGAGCATTCAAGCGAGGCTTAATACAGCCCTAAAAGAGCTGAGCGACAAGATTGCTTGCTTGAAGGGGTTGGAGGGTGAGGAGCTGGCGGCGGAGTCCGAAACCATCCACAAGCAACTGCTATTGGACAATGAAGAGGTGTATTTCAAGCTCACACGCTCCGGACGCACTTAAATATCTGGCGCCGATCTAGAAAGCGCTCCTATCGAGAGCAGTTGTCGAGGCTGGCAGGCGTGGCTATTAGAGCGGAATGACCCACATCGGTATTCCAAACAGTATTCCAATAAAATTTTATAACCAGAATTTACTATTTATTTCAAGTAGATAGAAAGCCTGTTCAGATTACCCCGGCCCACCAAACAAGCTAAACAAAAAAGGCACTTGGCGATTATCGCAAGTGCCTTTTTTGTGCCTGAACGATTGACGTCGGTTCATTGATAGCTACCGCGCCGCTTGACGAAATCAGTGGCTTCGCCTCAGGATTGCGCCAACTGCCATCATATCGCTATCACTCACTGTTTAGCGCCAACCCAATCGTTCCCGATATGGACATTCAATGAAAAACCCAAAGTATTTGCTCTCCCTTTCATGCTTCCTGGCCGTGTCACTTCTGAGCGGTTGTGCTGCGTCGGTAAAAAGTGGCGGTGGTGAAACACTGGCGATTCAGGAGTCGGCGAAGCAAAACCTGGTGGTCAATTTCAAAGGGAACAGCAAGGTCCAGCAGAATGAAGACTGGCCCCTTTTGCAGCGAGACTGGAATGAGGCCCTGCAAGCAGAAGCCGCCCGTGCCGGCTACAGCCTTACAGAGGTTCAGACGTTGAGTTCGGGCACCAAGGACGGCGTCGGCATCACCATCAACGTGAGCAACTTCCGCTACCTGACGCCGGGGGCACGTGTTGCCGCTGGCATTATGGTGGGCAACGCCTGGGTCAATTCCAGCGCCGATTTTTCTGACTTGAAATCGGGGAGCCTGATCGGCACCCGAACCTACGACACGTCATCGTCGGCATGGGAAGGCGTGATGTCGGCCATGACCAAAAAACAGGTCCAGGCGATTGCGCAGCAAATCATCAGCGACATCAAGAGCGCGAAGGCCAAGTAGTCTGGCTCGTAGAGGTTCTTGCTGCGCAGACTGAAAAAAGCCGTGAAGCGTCGAGAAATCGAAGCTTCACGGCTTTTTTGTTGCCTGGATTTTTTATCCGGCGATCAATTTCCAAGAGATGTTTTTTCAACGAACCATCAAGGTTGAACACCTTTGATTTTTTCCAGTCGCAGTGGGTAACCCGAGGCTGGCTGAACCACTGTCTCGCTTTCAACGGTTTGAATCACCCGACCGTCGGCGTCCTTGGTAACGGCGATGGTCTTGCTATAGGTGCTTTGCACCACACAGCCGTTCAACACGAACACGGCACCCAAGATCAAAGAGCACTGGATAATCTTCACGCGGGAGTTCCTTCTCTTGAACATAAGAACAATCACTTTAGGGGCCATTACTGCCCACTTCAACATCAAAATGACATCAACCAACTTGAAGCAGTGCTTTGAGCATTTTTCTCTACACTCATCCCATCCAAGACAAATCGTTCGGATACCAAAACCTGACCTTTCATCACTCTTATCTACCGAGCCCCCATGACCCTCAAAGACCGCTTGAAGCAAGGCAAGGACGCTCGAAAAAACTGCCCTCGCAGTGATCAAGCGGCCACCGGAAAAACCAGTCGTGACCCGCTGCCACTGATCAAGCGCTCCAGCGAGGGACGGGTCAATTCTCTGGTCGAGTTGCGCTACGGCCGCATGCTGGTGTCGCCGTTCACCTTTTATCGCGGCAACGCGCTGTTGCAGGCTCACGACCTGGCCGGCACGGCGAACATGGGTCTGGTGTCGACGATCTGCGGTGACAGTCACTTGATGAACTTCGGCGGTTTCGCCACGCCGGAACGCAACCTGCTGTTCAGCGTCAATGACTTCGATGAGGCCCATCCCGGCCCCTGGGAGTGGGATGTCAAACGTCTGGTGGCGAGTTTCATGGTGGCCGCCCGTGACCTGCGCCATGGCGAAACCGTGGAAGAAAACGTCTGCCGCGAAGTGGTCGCCGCGTATCAGCAAACGATGCTCGAATGCGCGGAGCAAAGCGCGTTGGAGACTTGGTACGAGTCCATCAGTTATGACGATCTGCGGCAACAGGCGAGTAAAGCCACGCTGGAGCACGTGGAGCGCGCCATCGCCAAAGCCGAACGTCGTACCCATGCCGAATTGTTGCCGAAAATCAGTGAACGTGACGCCGCAGGCCGTCTGATCATTCGCGATGACCTGCCGGAAATTTTCCATCTGCACAAAAACACCACGCTGCTGGATGCCGACGATGACTGGCTGCGGCTCGCGGACTGGCGACCGCTCTACGAGACGTTCATGAATGAATATCGGATGACCCTGCAAGCCGACCGGCGCGGGCTGTTGTCGCGCTTCAATGTTCAGGACCTGGCGTTCAAAGTGGTCGGTGTCGGCAGTGTCGGCACGCGCTGCCTGGTGGCGCTGCTGACTGACGAGCAAGAGTTCCCGTTGTTCCTGCAATTCAAGGAAGCACGGCGATCGGTGCTCGCCGACTACGTGAAGGCCAAGTCTCGCGTGCGGCACAACGGTCAGCGCGTGGTCGATGGCCAACGGCTGATGCAGTCCGCCAGTGATCTGTTCCTCGGCTGGACCACCGGCCCCAACGGTCGCCATTTTTACGTGCGCCAGTTGCGCGACATGAAAATCTCCGCCGAACTGGAAACCTTCGACGCCGAAGCCTTTGCCGCCTACGGCCGAATCTGCGGCCGCGCCCTCGCCCGTGCACATGCCAAATCCTCCGGGCATGCCGCGCAGATCAGCGGTTATATCGGCAAAAGCGATGCGCTGGCCGATGCGCTGTTCAAGTATGCGAAAACCTATACCGAACAGAATGACCGCGACTTCGAACGCTTCCAGCAAGCCTGTCGCAAGGGGCGTTTGCGGGCACGGTCGGAGGCGGACTTTGCGGCCGATCATTTGCCGTAAGCCCCGACTTAGCCGCGGCGCAGATGAATTTTTCTTCACCCCATCGCGCCCCGGCAACCGGTACATTGCGCTCGCTCATTCAAGAAACTACGGTTTGCCCGCCCTCCCGCGGGCTTTTTTTTGGTTCTTCACGGATTACCGGGAAAGACGCTCTTGGTCTTCATGAAAAAGAATTCGCTGTCCCGGTAGCCGTACGCCATCCGCTTGATGACTTTGCTCACGGATTACGCGTACGACCGCAGTCTCCTGTAGGAGCGAGCCTGCTCGCGATGGCGGCTTCACTGTCGATAAAAATGTCGTCGTCATTGCAGGACATCTCCTACCAAAAACGAAGAAAACGCCCACAGATTTTTAAGGTTGTTGCTCGGAAGCGGGCTCTTTAGTCTTTGCTTGTCACTGAAAACTCAGTGATCGGGTGTGAGAACCTGGCAACTTATGGTCATACAGAGCCTGTAACCGCATAATCGCGCCAGCTTATCCGCTGTCCGCAAATGCGTTATGGCGGCTGTGTGCGGGCAGACTTTGGTCTGGCCCGGGTGTCCATAACCGGTTTTCTCACCCCGCACATAGCTGCCACCTCTTAGCCGCGTGAGAAACGGCAAGCGGCGGCTCCAACGCAAAAGGAAAATTTGTATGGACAAATTAATCCCCGATCCCCCAACTACCCCCCCATACCGCCCCAGCCCCTTTTTCACGATTCTCCCCGACATCGGCACTGAAAACCTCCTCGCCCATGCCTGCGAGTCATTGGCATCCGCCAGCGTCATGACCAGCGATTTAGCCACCTACCTCGACGGTTCACAGCGCAACACCGCGCTGGCCATTGCGCAGATCATCATGCTGGCGGAGCTGGCAGTGAACCAGGCACTGGATAACGTTGATCCGCAGGAGTAGGCAGGCATACCGCGTCATCGTTAATCGCGAGCAGGCTCGCTCCCACACTGGACCGCGTTCCCTTGCGGGAGCGAGCCTGCTCGCGATGACGGACGGCCAGCCGACAGTGATGTCATCTGATCCACCGGCACATCCAGCCGCGCTCGCCCATAAAACGCCAACGCCGTCAGCAAACACGCCAGCCACACGAAGATCCCGGCCCAGAATGTGTGGGACATGTAGTGCCAGCCTTGCAGGACCCGCGTCGTGCCGTAGACGAAACCGAGCAGCAGCGAGCCGTACATCAGCGCTTTCGAATAGCGCCAGCGGTAGCGGCGCGCGACGAAGTACAGCGCCAGCATGGTGAACCCGCCGGACGCATGCCCGCCCGGCCAGCAGCGCCCCTCACCGGCTTCCCTGAACAGTTGGAAGTTTTCGTACCACTCCATGTGGGCAATTTTCCCGCCATATAGCGTCGTTTCAATTGGGCAATACACGCTGGTGTGCGCCTTGAGGAAATGGATCACCCCGGTGCAAATGGCAAACGCGAACACCACAAACAGAAAATCCCGACGATGGTCATAGGCAAACTTCAGCACCGGAGCGGCTTTGCTCCGCTCCAGGAATCGGCCAAGACGCGGACGTTTTTGCGGGTTGATCAGCGGCCAGACAAACGACAGCATCGCGCCGATCAAGGCAATTTCAGCAGTCCAGTTCGGAATGATGCGCGCCCATTTATGGGTGAGCTTTTCAAAGAAGTGAACCTGGTCGAGCGGGAAGGTCTGGGTCAGCGGATCAAAAAAAGATTACTGAACGCGATGTCGATTTTGGTCATGTCGAACGTCAGAAAAACGACGGCTGCGCAGGCCAGTGGAATACCGAAGTTGAAGTAGTAAAAACGCATGGGATTACTCATTGGCTGGTCACCGAGCGCCAGTCGGAAGCTTCGATATAACCAAGCATTCGCGGCGCCTGTAGCGATTCGGCGGAGATAAACAAAGAGGCGCCATAGCCAAGAGTGGCCGTCGGCAGCTTGAGGCCTTTTTCGATCTGCGCCATGCATTCACTGTGGGTCACCAGAATCAGATTACGCCCTGGCACTTTATGCGCCAGCGCGTCACGTAACATAGTGCCCTTGCAATTGATCAACCACTCCTCATGGGTACTCACCTTGTTGAACATGTAGGAGGCCGTCTGTGCGGTCCGCATCATCGGGCTGTTGTAAACGTCAGCCTCGCCCAGGCCGAGCCTTTCGAATTGCGCACCGACACTCACGGCGACGCTGCGCGAACGATCCGTGATGCCGTCATTGCCCGTCAGACACGCGGCCGTCGAGTGATCGCAGCGCTCGACATGGCGCACCAGCACAATCATGTCGCCCTTGGCCCAACCGGATAACAACGCCCGGGCGCCCGAGACATTGCCATGGGCCAGGTCCGGAACGGCGGCAGGCCGCAACAGCCAGACGGTCAACGGGATCACCAACAGCGCCGAGGCGAGTACCACTGCGGTGTTTCGATAGCGGGTAAAACGGCTCAGATCAATCGAGCGTTTGACCCCGAACAGACTCAGTCTCAATTCCACATCAGGCCGCCTCACCGGCATGCATCACTTACATTCGATGCTGCGAGGGTAGAGAGGCTCGCGTCGGCAGTCGGTGAAACCCATGTGAAAAAAAGCTTAAGCCCCCTGCAAAAACTTTTGTTACAGAACCGTCTGACAAAATCCTTTCAGCTCTCGCGATTGCTGCCGATACAGACCTGCTACACACCCTTGGCTACCAAAAACAACAATCTTCCAGCCAACCGACGACCAAAAGCGCAACGTTCCTGGAGGAATTTGATGAATAGCTGGTTCGGCAACATCAGCGTGAACATGAAACTGGGCCTGGGGTTTGGCCTGGTCCTGGCACTGACCTGCGTCCTCGCCCTGACCGGCTGGACGAGCCTGGGCAGTCTGATTGACCGCAGCAACTGGATGAGCGACATCACCCAGCTCAATGCCGGCCTGACCAAACTGCGTGTGGTTCGCTTGCAATACATGCTGACCAACGGCGATGAAACCACCGCGCAGAACGTCCAGACCACCCTGGATGCGTTTGCCGCTCAGCAGCAAGCGCTGCTGGTGAAGTTCAAGAGCCCGGAAAACCTCAAGCTGCTCAAAGAGCAAGGTACGCAAATTGACGCGTACAAAACGTCCCTGAACAAAATGCGCAGCGCCTACCGTTCCGGCAACAGCGCGCGCGACGCCATGGGCGCCAACGCGGAAAACGCGAATTCGCTGATCAACGCCATCAGTACCCGCGTACAACAAATGCCGTTGAGCGATCAGCGCTTCGAACAATTCCAGGCCATCACCGCCGCCAAGGAAGCGTTCATGCTGGCCCGCTACGAAGTACGCGGCTACACCGCGACCACCAACGCCGAGACCGAGCAGAAAGCCGTCGGCCAACTGGATGCGGCCATCGCCAGCCTGAAACAACTCAATGTGCAATTCGCCGACACGATGCTGGACGAGTTGCGTCAGCTGGAAACGGCATTGAGCAATTACCGCAGCGCTTTGCAGGCTTATAAAGCCGCGAGCAACGATGCTGTGCAGGCGCGCAAGGAAATGACCGATCAGGGCGCCGCCATCGTGACCCTGAGTGAGCAGCTGTATCAGATCCAGCTCGACCGTCGTGACGCCGAAAGCGCACAAGCCCGCACCCTGCAACTGATCAGCACCTTGCTGGCGTTGCTGGTCGGGATCATTGCCGCCGTCATCATCACCCGCCAGATCACCCGCCCGCTGCGCGACACGCTGGCAGTGGTCGAGCGCATCGCCGGCGGCGACCTGTCCCAGGACGTCAAAGTGACCCGCCGCGATGAACTCGGCGTATTGCAACAAGGCATCGCGCGCATGGGCGTGACCCTGCGTGACCTGATCAGCGGTATCCGCGACGGCGTCACCCAGATCGCCAGCGCCGCCGAAGAGTTGTCCGCCGTGACCGGGCAGACCAGCGCCGGCGTTAACAGCCAGAAGATCGAGACCGATCAGGTGGCCACCGCCATGCACGAGATGACCGCCACCGTGCAGGAAGTCGCGCGCAATGCCGAAGAAGCTTCACAAGCTGCGGCCGCCGCCGACGGCGAAGCCCGCGAAGGCGACAAAGTGGTCAACGAAGCCATCGCCCAGATCGAGCGCCTGGCCAGCGAAGTGGTGCGTTCCACCGAAGCCATGAGCGTGCTGCAACACGAAAGCGACAAGATCGGCAGCGTCATGGACGTGATCAAGGCCGTGGCCGAACAGACCAACTTGCTGGCGCTCAACGCTGCCATTGAAGCGGCACGTGCCGGTGAAGCCGGTCGCGGTTTTGCCGTGGTGGCCGACGAAGTGCGTGGCCTGGCCCAGCGCACGCAGAAATCCACCGAGGAAATCGAAGGCCTGGTGGCCGGTTTGCAGAACGGCACGCAACAAGTGTCCGCCGTGATGAACAACAGCCGCGCCCTCACCGACAGCAGCGTCGCCCTGACCCGCAAGGCCGGTGTATCACTGGAAAACATCACCCGCACGGTGTCCAACATCCAGTCGATGAACCAGCAGATCGCTGCCGCCGCCGAACAGCAAAGCGCCGTGGCCGAAGAGATCAGCCGCAGCATCATCAACGTACGCGACGTGTCCGAACAGACCGCCGCTGCCAGCGACGAAACCGCTAAATCCAGTGTTGAACTGGCGCGGTTGGGGAATCAGTTGCAGATGATGGTGAGTCACTTCAGGGTTTGACGTTCACTTTGCGGTGAAGCAAAGGCCCATTCGCGGGCAAGCCTCGCTCCTACAGGGTTGATGTCGTTCGGAAAATCATCTGAACAACATCAACCCTGTAGGAGCGAGGCTTGCCCGCGAATGCAATCGAAGAGACAACGGATACCTGGGGTCAGCCCTTAGCCTCGCCTTCACCGCCTTAACGAAGGGGTAGATTTAATTCGATACCGCCACTCTCTCTGAATCGATTATTGATTCGAGTCCCCAAACCGCAGTCGAGCGCTTTCCTCAAGATGAAGAGAGCCTCCTCTTCAACTGAACGGCAATTACTCTCTGCCGCGATTCGCAATTGCTCGTAGAGCTGCGAATCAAGATTGCCAATGGTAATGCTGGCCATAAGCGCCTCCTGTGCTCGTCGAAATTGAACGGACGACACTATCACGAGGCGTATTTTTTCCTGCCGGCTTACACACTAATCGCATTGGTAAACACCAACCGATTCCCGAACGGATCGCTGATGGTCATGTCCTGGCTACCCCACGGCATGGCCTGGATCTGTGGGTGCGAAAACGTGTAGTCCTTGGCCAGCAATTGCTGCTGAAACGCCTCCAGCTCATCGGTCTCGATGCGCAGCGCCGAGCCCGGTGTGCTGTCGCCGTGATGTTCCGACAGGTGCAACACGCATTCGCCCCGGGAGACTTGCAGGTACAGCGGGAAATTCGGCTCGAAACGGTGCTGCCAGTCGATCTTGAAACCGAGGAAGTCGACGTAGAACTCCACGGCTTTGTTTTCGTCGAAAATCCGCAGGATCGGGGTGGTTTTGCCGAAGCTCATCAAGTTGCTCCCAGACTGGTAAGGCCCAGAGTGTAGCCGGGCTAGTGTCAGCGCTTCGGCTTGGCGATGGCTTTCTTTAATTGCAATGTGCCACCACGTGAAGCAGTTCAAAAGATTTGTCGACTGGCTGATCGCTTTCGCCGGCAAGCCTGGCTCCTACAGGGGTTTGTGGAGGCTCTGAAAACCGTCACGCAAATCGCCTTCCCGCGCCAGGAACCGCCCTTCCCGTTTCCCGTTCGCCTGCCCTTCGCTGTAACTCAACACACCGTTGACCCACACCCCGTCGATGCCTTCTGCCGCCCGCTGCGGATCGTTGAAGTCGGCGACATCGCGAATGGTTGCAGGATCGAACAGCACCAGGTCCGCCCAATGCCCTTCACGGATTTCGCCGCGCTCCTTCAAGCCGAATCGCGACGCGGACAACCCGGTCATTTTGTATACCGCGGTGTGCAGCGGAAACAGCCCGACATCGCGACTGAAATGTCCGAGGACGCGTGGGAAAGCGCCCCACAAACGTGGATGCGGGAATGGGTCTTCCGGCAAGCCGTCGGAACCGACCATCGACAGCGGATGCGCGAGGATGCTTCGTACATCCGACTCGTCCATTCCGTAGTACACCGCGCCAGCCGGTTGCAGCCGGCGAGCGGCTTCCAGCAGCGGAACGTTCCACTCGGCGGCGATATCCATCAGGTCGCGGCCACCGAGTTCCGGGTGCGGCGTGGACCAGGTGATGGTGATGCGATGAGCGTCGGTCACTTGCTTGAGGTCCAGGGTCGAAGAACTCGCCGCGTAGGGATAACAATCGCAGCCCACCGGGTGGGTTTTCGCGGCCTCTTCAAGTGAGGCCAACAGTTGCGGACTCCGCCCCCAGTTACCGGCGCCGGCACATTTGAGGTGGGAAATGATCACCGGTGATTGCGCATGACGGCCGATCCGGAACGCCTCGTCCATGGCCTCCAGCACGGGCTCGAATTCGCTGCGCAAATGGGTGGTGTACACCGCGCCGAACGCGGTCAGTTCTTCGGTCAGTTGCATCACTTCATCGGTGGACGCCGAGAACGCGCTGGCGTACGCCAGACCAGTGGACAGACCCAACGCGCCGGCTTCAAGACTTTCGCGCAGTTGCTCACGCATCGCGCTGATTTCATCCGGCGTGGCCGTGCGAAACAGGTCATCAAGGTGATTGCTGCGCAATGCGGTGTGGCCGACCAGAGCGGCGACGTTCAACGTGGTGTTCGCCGCTTCGACCGCCGCGCGATAGTCGCGGAACGTTGGGTAAACAAAGGCCGCCGAGGTGCCGAGCAGGTTCATCGGGTCTGGCGGATCGCCCTTCAAACTCACCGGCGAAGCGCTGATCCCGCAGTTGCCGACGATCACCGTGGTCACGCCCTGGCTGAGCTTGGGCAGCATTTGCGGCTGGCGGATCACCACTGTGTCGTCATGGGTGTGCACGTCGATAAAACCCGGCGCCAGCACTCGGCCAGCGGCGTCGATTTCTTCGCTGGCGGTGGCGTCGTGCAGGTCGCCGATGCGCTCGATGCGGCCGTGCAGAATCGCCACGTCGGCGGGGTAACCGGGGGCGTTGCTGCCATCGATGATCAGGGCGTTGCGAATCAGCGTGTCGTACATCATGTCAGTCTCCCAGCGGCAAGTGATCGTCGCCGCCGCGGTAATCGTCGAGGGCGAGTTTGATCCGCCGCAGACGTTCTTGATTGTCTTCAGGATTGGCCAGCGCCAGCTCGGTAGCGAGCACGTCGATGGCCAGCAGCATGCCGTAGCGCGCCGCCGTGGGTTTGTAGATGAACGAGGTTTCCGCACTTTGCAGTGGCAGCACGATGTCGGCCAGTTGCGCCAACGGCGAGTCGCTGCGTGTGATGGCCAGAATCCTTGCGCCGTAGTTGCGGGCCACTTCCACCGTTTCGAGCAACTCGGGGGTGATGCCGGTCAGCGAGCAGACGATGACCACGTGCTCGGCACTGAGGCTGGCGGCGGTGACCCGCATCATCACCGGGTCGTGGCACACCGAAATCGGGTAGCCGAAGCGCACCAGCCGCACTTGCAGTTCATCGCTGCACAAGGTCGAGCAACCGCCCATGCCGAAGGCATGAATCATCCGCGCCTTGCCCAACAGTTTCACCGCGTCGGCGAAGCGCGACTCGTCGAACGCCGACAGGTGCTGACGCAACGTCGACTCGATATCGCCCACAATCTGCCCATAGAACGCCGATTGATCGGGCGTGCCCGCCGGGTCGAGAAAACGGCTGCCGACGCCGCTGGCCTGTGCCAGTTGCAGGCGCAGGTCGCGCAAGTCGCGGCAACCCACCGTGCGGGCGAAACGCGACAGCGTGGCGGTGCTGACTTCCGCTCTCAGCGCCAGCTCGTCGAGGCTGGCAGCAGAGGCAAATCCTACGTCGTCGAGCATCAGCCGCGCGATGCGTCCTTCGCCAGCGCTGAAGGAATCCTGACGGGCGCGGATCTGGTAGAGGATGTCCATGGCAGGCGGCTCCGGTTAAATCAGGTAAGAAAGACCCACGGTCAACGCAAAGGCGACCAGCGAAATAATGGTCTCCAGCACGGTCCAGGTCTTGAACGTCTGGGTAACGCTCATGTTGAAGTATTCCTTGATCAACCAGAAGCCGCCGTCGTTGACGTGGGAAAAGATCACCGACCCGGCGCCGGTCGCCAGCACCAGCAACTCCGGATGCGGATAACCCAGACCGATGGCCACCGGCGCGACAATGCCGGAAGCGGTGGTCATGGCCACGGTGGCGGAGCCGGTGGCGATGCGCATCAGCGCGGCGAACAGCCAGCCCATCAGCAGCGGCGACAGGTGAAATTCGTGGGCCAGGCTGACGATCTGGTCGGTGACCCCGGCGTCCACCAGAATCCGGTTCAAGCCGCCGCCCGCGCCGACCAGCAAGGTGATGCTGGCGGTCGGTGCCAGGCATTCGTTGGTGAATTTGAGGATCGATTCGCGGTTGAAGCCCTGGGCGAGGCCGAGGGTCCAGAAGCTCAGCAGGGTCGCCAACAGCAGCGCGATCACCGAGTTGCCGATGAACAGCAAAAACTGGTTGAAGCCGCTGCCCGGTGTGGAAATCAGGTTGGCCCAGCCGCCGATCAGCATCAACAGCACCGGCAACAGGATGGTCGCCATGGTGATGCCGAAACCCGGCAGGCTGTCGCGCGGTTCACGCTCGAGGAACTGCCGTTCCAGCGGGTTTTCCGCCGGCAGTTGAATGCGCGGCACGATGAACTTGGCGTACAGCGGGCCGGCAATGATCGCCGTCGGAATGCCGATCAGAATCGCATACATCAACGTCTGCCCCACCGACGCCTGATACACCTGCACCGCCAGCATCGCCGCCGGGTGCGGCGGCACCAGCGCATGCACCACCGACAGCCCGGCGACCATCGGCAAACCGACCATCAGGATCGATACACCCACGCGGCGCGCCACGGTAAACGCAATCGGCACCAGCAACACAAAACCGACTTCGAAGAACAACGGCAGCCCGACCAGGAAGGCGATGCAGACCATGGCCCAATGCGCGTTCTTCTCACCGAAACGGTCGATCAAGGTGCGCGCCACCTGCTCGGCACCGCCAGACTCGGCCATCATCTTGCCGAGCATTGTGCCCAGCGCCACCACCAGCGCGATGTGCCCCAGGGTCTTGCCGACACCGGCCTCGTAGGCGCCGACCACGCCGGACGGCGGCATGCCGGCCAGCAGCGCCAGGCCGATGGAGACCAGGGTGATGACGATGAAGGGATTAAGCCGGTAACGGGCGATCAGAACGATCAGCGCGATGATGGCGATGGCGGCATACACCAGCAGCCAATAGCCGAAGGACAGGGTCATGCGGTACTCCTCGAAAGGGTCACGTCGAAAGTTTTGTGAAACTCTTAAAACATTTCGAAGCGTGAAACTCAAACGAGGTGAAAGTAATTTTCGTACAAGGGTAAGGGTTGTCGCGCAGAGGTATGCGGTGTCGCGAAAAATGAAAATCAGGCAGGCTGATTTTCATCTCCAACCCTGTAGGAGCGAGCCTGCTCGCGATGGACGTCAACGATAACGCGCGCTGCCTGAATGAACGCGTTGTCCGAACGTTTTTCGCGAGCAGGCTCGCTCCTACAGGGAATGGCCGCAGCCCGGAGGATTGATAGATCAGTCGTGACTGACCCGGGCACGCTTGAGCAACTTCTTGCAGCGTTCGGACAGGTGCAACACCCGCAGATGCTTGCCCGCCTTGGCGTAACGTTCGCGCAGGGTCTTCAGCGCCGCGATGGCCGAGTAGTCGACGAAGCTCAGGTGACGACAATCAATCGTCACCACGGACGGGTCATTGGCAGGATCGAACTGGTTGAGAAACGGTGTAGTCGAGGCAAAAAACAGCGTGCCATGCAGCAGGTAAAGCTTGCTGCCGTCGGTTTCGAGGTGACTGTCGGCATACAGCTCGCGGGCCTGCTGCCAGGCAAAGTTGAGCGCTGCAATGATGATCCCGCAAAGCACGGCGGTGGCCAGGTCGGTGAACACCGTGATGACCGTTACGGCGACGATCACCAGCACGTCGTTCAGCGGCACCTTGTTGACCACCCGCAGCGAAGCCCAGGCAAACGTCTGTTGCGACACCACGAACATTACCCCGACCAATGCGGCCAGCGGAATTCGCTCGATCAGCGGCGACAAGAACAAAATGAACAGCAGAATCAGCACGCCGGCCACCACACCGGAAAGCCGACCTCGGCCACCGGAGCTGAGGTTGATCACGGTCTGGCCGATCATCGCGCAGCCGCCCATGCCGCCAAACACACCGGAGACCATGTTGGCCGCGCCCAGCGCCACACACTCACGATCCGGGAAGCCACGGCTCTCGGTGATTTCGTCGGTGAGGTTCAGGGTCAGCAGGGTTTCCAGCAGGCCGACCAGCGCCATCAATATCGCGTAGGGGGCGATGATGCGCAGGGTGTCCAGCGTCCATGGAATGTCTGGCAAGGCCAGCGTCGGCAAGCCACCGGCGATGTGCGCCATGTCGCCCAGGGTGCGAGTCGGCAAACCGAGCAGATACACCGCCAACCCGACGCCCAGAATCGCCACCAGCGCGGGCGGCACGGCACGGGTCAGTCGCGGCAGCAGATAGACGATCGCCATCGTCAGCGCCACCAATCCGCTCATCACATAAAGCGGTGAGCCGCTGAGCCAGTTGTCACCACTCTTGAAGTGTTCCAGTTGCGCCAGCGCGATGATGATCGCCAGGCCGTTGACGAAGCCGAGCATCACCGGATGCGGCACCATCCGCACCAGTTTGCCGAGCTTCAGCAACCCGAACGCCAGCATGATCAACCCGCCCAGCAACACCGTCGCGAGCAAGTACTGCACACCGTGCTGCACCACCAGCGCGACGATCACCACGGCCATCGAACCGGCCGCGCCCGACACCATGCCCGGCCGACCACCGAACAGCGCGGTCAGGGTGCAAATGATGAACGCGCCGTACAGGCCCATCAGCGGGTTGAGGTGAGCCACCAGCGCGAAGGCGATGCATTCTGGCAACAAGGCGAAAGAGGTGGTGAGCCCGGCCAGGACATCGGCGCGCAGACGGTTTGCTTTCATGGGGAGGACTGGACACAACTGGGGAAGAGGGGGCGGATGGTACGGAATTGAGGGCGGCCCGGCCAGTTGTGGTGGTGCTGAAGACGCCTTCGCGGGCAAGCCTCGCTCCTACAGGGGTTATGTCGCTCACCCATTTTGTGAACGACACAACCCTTGTAGGAGCGAGGCTTGCCCGCGAAGAACGATGACGCGGTCTAAAGCGAACTCACACCATCTCGTTAAGAATCCACTCAACCACCGAAGTCCGCTTAGGCACCCAACCCAGCAACTCCCGCGCATGCTTGCCGCGCACCCGGCTGTTGGAACCCAAACCGTAGTTGGCCATTTCATAACCCCACTCGGCTTCGGCCTCTTTCAGCGGCCAGTCTTGCGGCTCAGCGAGATTCAACGCCTGGGCAATCGCCGTGGTCATGTCGACGAACGACGCTTCACCGCTTTCAACGAAGTAAAACGTGCCCGGTACGTTTTTGGTCAGCGCCAGCAAGTACAGGGACACCACGTCTTCGATGTGCACGTTGGACCAGATGTTCCGGCCGTTGCCGACATGCCGAACCACGCCACTTTTGCGTGCCTGTTTCAGCAGGCGCGGCAACTGCACGCTGTCGCGATTGACGCCCAGGCTGTGGCCGTAGATCAACGTGTTACAGATGACCGCCGAGTTCACCCCGTCGTTCGCTGCGTCGAGGATCAGGTTGTCGATGGCCACGCGGGCCGCCTTGTCGACAGTAGGCTCCGGCAGCGTGTCTTCATAATAAATGGCGTCGCCGAACTGACCGCCCGACGCATCGCCGACGATGCTCGAACCGCTGGTGTGCAGGAACACCTTGTTGGAACCGCGCAAGGCATTGACCAAGGCTTCCACCGCGCCGCGATGGTCGCTGCTGGCGGCATTGATCACCGCGTCGGCAGCGCGGGCCTGTTCGGCCAATAGTGCGCTGTCGTCAAGAGTGCCGATCACCGCAGTGATCCCCAACGCGCTCAGTTCATTGGCTTGTTCGCTGCTGCGCACCAGGCCGGTGACCTTGTGGCCAGCGCGAACCAGGCCCGTAGCGATGGAGCCGCCGATGAAACCTGCAGCGCCGGTAACGAATACGTTCATGGAGAAACTCCCTGCGTGAATAAGTGATGCAACGAGTATCAAGCAGTCATCACGACTGAAAAATCCCCGTTGACCCAATTCACTCTTGCGCAGGAATCATGAATCAACCTTCAAAATCCGCATTCGCGTACACCGCCAATTTGCCCTGGATAAAGTCCAGGAAGCACTGAATCCGCAGGGCCAGTTGCGAGTTGCGGTAATACACCGCGTTGATCGGCTGGCGATAACCGCTATTGAAATCCGCCAGCAGCACTTTCAGGCGCCCGGCTCGGATGTCTTCGATGGTCATGAAATGCGACAGGCTGGCAATGCCCTGACCTTCCAGCGCCAGGTGCCTGATCGTCTCGCCGCTGGACGCGCTGATCGACGCCTGAATCGGCCAGCGATCGCCATGCACATAACGGAGCGGCCATTGGTTGAGGCCTTCATTGTGAGTGAAGCCCAACAGCGCGTGCCCGCTCAGGTCCTCGACCACCAACGGTGTGCCGTGTTGCTCAAGGTAAGCCGGGCTGGCGACGATGTGCAGCGGGCTGCAACCCAACGAGCGGGCGTGCAGGGTCGAGTCGGCCAGCGTGCCGATGCGGATGGCAATGTCGGTGCTTTGTTCGAGCAGGTCGATGATCAGGTCGTTGCTGTTGAGTTCGAGCTGGATGTCCGGGTAGAGCCGGCGGAACTCGTCGATGTACGGCACGATGGCGTGCAGCATGAACGGCGAGGCGGCGTTGATCCGCAGACGCCCGGACGGGGTTTGCTGACGTGAGCTGAGGCGTTCTTCAAGCTCCTCCATCTGATCGAGAATCAGTTTGGCGTGCTCGAAGAAATACTTGCCCTCCTCCGTCAGGTCCATGCGCCGCGTGGTGCGGTTGATCAGCGTGGTATCGAGCTTGGCCTCCAGCCGCGACAGCGTGCGGCTGACCGCCGAAGGCGTCTGCCCGACCTGTTCGGCCGCAGCGGAAATAGATCCGCACTCAATCACGCAGACGAAAATCTGCAACTCATCGGATCTGGCTTTCACCTGTGTTCCTTATCGAGAATTCAGCGCCGATCGCTTTTTGTAGGAGCCGGCTTGCTGGCGATAGCGATCTTGAGGGCGCCATCGTCGGAACGCCGCCCGCAGCAAGCCGGCTCCTACAGGTTCGGATTCCAGATGACGATAGTAGCCGAACCTTATGCTTTCAGGCCGAACACCTTGGTCAGGTGCTGCTCATAGCGCGCCACATCACCTTCGATGTTCGGGCGTTTCATCACATCAACCGCCAGGAATGTCGGCAAACCGGTCATGCCGAGGAATTCGTTGGCCTTGTGGAACGGGAAGTACACCGCGTCCACGCCCTTGCCTTCGAAGAAGTCGGTCGGGTCGTCGAAGGCTTGCTGCGGCGCGTTCCAGGTCAGCGACAACATGTATTGCTTGCCCTGCACCAAACCACCGCTGCCGTACTTTTGCGAAGCATCGGAACGGGTGCGGCCGTCACTGGCGTAGAGGCTGCCGTAGCCTTCGGTGAAGACTTCGTCGATGTACTTTTTCACCGTCCACGGCGCGCCCATCCACCAGCCCGGCATTTGATAAATGATCACGTCGGCCCAGAGGAATTTGGCAACTTCTTCAGCGACGTCATAGCCCTCGTCGATGAAGGTGGTTTTCATGTCAACGCCGCCGCGATCCAGCACGCTCAACGCGGCTTCATGCAGGGTGGTGTTGTAGCGGCCATCAGAGTGCGCAAACTTTTTGCCGCCATTGAGCAACAGTACTTTTTTCATGAGGAATCTCGGAAGGGTCAGAAAGTGGATGGCGGCAGGTTAGCCATCGGCCTCGCGCGGAATAAGTCCTGAATTCGCAAAATTCATTTGACCTATACGCACGAATCAACGGGCGATTGTTGCCATAAAATGGCGCCGATTCTGACTTTGAGGAGACTCCTGATGAGTGAAATACAAGGCTTCATCCTGCACGCCAAAACCCGCCCGGAAAAATCCGACGCCTTCGAAGCGTTCTTCCGCGGTTATGTGGAAGCGAGTCGTGCCGAGCCGGGCTGCATCGAGTACCACATGCTGCGCGACAAACAGGACCCGACGCTGTTTATCTTCTTCGAGATCTGGCAATCCCAGGCGCACCTCGACGTGCACTCGAACCTGCCGCACATGAAGCAGTTCCTCGAACAGCGCGACGAATTCCTGGAACAGGATTTCGATATCCGTGCCATCGAGATGCTCAGCCCGTCGTCCGCTACCCGCTGATCAGCAAGTGGCCGCCGAGCACACCGAGGCCGATGAAGAACACGCGTTTGAACAGCACGGCGCTGATCCGCTGGCGCAGCCATTGCCCGAGCAACATGCCGAGCACCGCCGGGATCAGCGCCAGCAATGACGCGCTCAATTCGCCACCGCCCAGCGCCCCGCGCCACAACAGGCCGGCAGCGAGGGCGAGGGTCGATACGGTGAACGACAGGCCCAGCGCCTGCACCAGCTCATCCTTGTTCAAACCCAGTGCTTGCAGATACGGCACCGCCGGAATCACGAAGACGCCGGTGGCGGAAGTGATGACGCCGGTCAGCACGCCGCACAGTGGACCGAGCCAGCGCTCGGTCTGACGGCTGACGCGCAAAGTCGGCAGGAACAAACCGCTCAACGCATAGAGCAGCAATGCCGCGCCCAACCCCCGCACCACCCAATGACCACCCGCCATGCCAATCCAGACCGTCCCGGCACCGGTGCCGATGAAGATTGCCAGCAGCATCGGCCACAGCCGCCTGACCAGCCCGTGCAAATGCCCGCCGAATGCCAGTTGCCAGACGTTAGTCAGGGTCGCCGGAATGATCAGCAGCGCGGCAGCCTGCGACGGCGCCATAGCCAGACCGAGCAGCCCCATGGCGATGGTTGGCAGGCCGAGGCCGATCACGCCTTTGATCATGCCGGCCAGGAGGAAGGTGGCGATGACCAGCAGAGAAAGGACCAGACCAAGGTTTTGGTAGAACGTGGCGAGTGTATTCATGGGCTGATCCTGCGCCTGGATTGGCCGTGTGAAAATTCGCCATATACTGAGGGTGCCTCTTGTTTTGATAGAGGCTGACGATTTCGTTGTTGCTGCTGACGCCTTCGCGGGCAAGCCTCGCTCCTACAGGGGTTGCGCAAATCGTGTAGGAGCGAGGCTTGCCCGCGAAGGCGGCTGCCCAGTCAACACACTTCCCGAGGCTGTACCCATGCACTTCGACCTCACCGACCTGCGCCTCTACCTGAACATCCTCGACACCGGCAACATCACCGCCGGCGCCGCGCGCAGCCATTTATCCCTGGCGGCGGCAAGCGCGCGAATCCGTGCGATGGAGGCTTCGCTCGGCATCGACTTTCTGGAACGCGGTCGTCGCGGCGTCACCCCCACGTCCGCCGGAAAAGCCCTCGCGCAACACGCCCGACTACTACTGCAACACGCCGACCGCATGCAGCAGGACCTGGCCGAATACGCCAAAGGCGTCAAAGGTCAGGTGCGTTTGTTATGCAACACCACGGCAATCACCGAGTACCTGCCGGAAGTGCTGGCGGACTTCCTCTGCCGCCATCCCAACCTCGACATTGATCTGCAGGAATTGCCGAGCCTGCGCATCGTCCATGCATTGCATCAGGGTGCGGCGGACCTTGGCATCGTCTCCGACGCCGTCGACACCCACGCCCTCGAAACCCAGCCCTTTCGCGACGATCCGCTGGTGCTGATCATGCCACTCGGACATCCATTGGCTGACGGCGCAACACCGAGCTTTAGCGAGACGCTGCATCACGATTACGTCGGCCTGAGCGCCAACAGCGCACTGGCGGTGTACCTCGAAGAACAGGCGCTGCACGCGGGCATGCGCATGCAAATCCGCATCCGTGCGGAAGGCTTCGACGGGGTGATTCGCATGGTCGCTCGCGGCGCCGGGCTGGCGATTGTGCCGCTGGCGGCGATCGAGCGCCGGGCCGTCGATCAACCGTTCAAGCACGTTGCCCTGCAGGAAGCCTGGGCGCAGCGCAAACTGCTGCTGTGCGCCCCCTCGTTTGCTGGCCTGCCCGGTTACGCCAGAGCCCTGCTCGACGCGTTGTGCGCTGCAAACCGGGCCGGGAGCCTTTGAAAACCAGTGTTTGGCCCAACAGGCACCTGTATGACGAAGGCTGCGAAGAGTAATATCTGCCCTTTCAAATCAAGCCTGGCCACAACAACCAAAAGGGAACCAGATGGCGGATGAAATCTTGCAACAGGCAACGCTCAAGCGGGGGTTGAAAAATCGGCACATTCAACTGATCGCATTGGGCGGCGCCATTGGTACGGGGCTGTTCCTGGGCTCCGCCGGAGTGCTCAAGTCCGCCGGACCGTCGATGATCCTCGGCTATGCGATTGCCGGTTTCATCGCGTTCCTGATCATGCGCCAACTGGGCGAAATGATTGTCGAGGAACCCGTGGCCGGCTCGTTCAGCCACTTCGCGCACAACTACTGGGGCGGCTTTGCCGGTTTCCTGTCCGGCTGGAACTACTGGGTCCTGTATGTGCTGGTGGGCATGGCCGAGCTGACAGCCGTCGGCAAGTACGTGCAGTTCTGGTGGCCGGAGGTGCCGACCTGGGTCAGCGCGGCGGTGTTCTTTGTGCTGGTCAACCTGATCAATACGCTGAACGTCAAAGTGTTCGGCGAGATGGAGTTCTGGTTCGCGATCATCAAGGTCGTGGCCATCATCGGCATGATCCTCCTGGGCTGCTACATGCTGTTCAGCGGCACCGGCGGCCCGCAAGCATCGGTGAGCAACCTGTGGAGCCACGGCGGTTTCTTCCCCAATGGCACCAACGGTTTGCTGATGGCGATGGCGTTCATCATGTTCTCCTTCGGCGGCCTGGAACTGGTCGGCATCACCGCCGCTGAAGCCAGCGAACCGCGCAAGGTCATTCCCAAGGCCATCAACCAGGTGGTTTATCGGGTGCTGATCTTCTACGTCGGCGCACTCACCGTGTTGCTGTCGCTTTACCCGTGGGACCAACTGCTGCAGACACTGGGCGCCTCGGGCGATGCCTACAGCGGCAGTCCGTTCGTGCAGATTTTCGCCCTGATCGGCAGCGACACCGCCGCGCAGATCCTCAACTTCGTGGTGCTCACCGCCGCCCTCTCTGTCTACAACAGCGGCGTGTACTGCAACAGCCGCATGCTCTACGGCCTGGCTGAACAAGGCGACGCGCCCAAAGTGCTGATGAAGTTGAACAAGCAAGGCGTGCCCTTGCTGGCACTGGGCGTTTCGGCGTTGATCACGATGCTCGCGGTGCTGGTCAACTACGTCGCGCCGCACGAAGCGCTTGAGTTGTTGTTTGCCCTGGTGGTCGCGTCCTTGATGATCAACTGGGCGCTGATCAGCCTCACGCATTTGAAGTTCCGCAAGGCCATGGTCCAGCGCGGCATCGTGCCAGGCTTCAAGGCGTTCTGGTCGCCGTACACCAACTACCTGTGCCTGGCGTTCATGGCCGTGATCATCTGCGTTATCTGGATGATCCCGCCGGTGCGCGCCTCGGTGTACGCCATGCCGGTGTGGGTGTTGCTCATCTACGGTTGCTATCGGTTGCGCATGGCCAGGCACCGAAAGCTGTCAGTGACTCAGTAATCGCGTAAAAAAAACGCCCCGGCATTCGATGAATGCCGGAGCGTTTTTTATGGCGAGCGCAGTGAATCCAGCGTTTCTGGATACCTCGATGTCGAGCACAGACAACTGACGCCACACCAAGCCCGATAGGGTGCGACTTCAGTTCTCCATCACGCTCGGAGTCATCATGTCCGCACCGATTACCGTTCTTCGCGACACCCACCCGCTGCCAGTGCTCGACGCCTGCAAATGGGAAAAACTCGAAGGCGATCCGCACACCGTCAACCTCAACGCCTACACCAGCGAAGACGGCAGCAAGATCATGGGCACCTGGATCTGCACGCCGGGCAAGTGGTATGTGGAATACGTGAAGTGGGAATACTGCGATTTCCGCGAGGGTTACTGCATCATCACCCCGGAAGGAAAGGAGCCGATTCATCTGCGTGCCGGTGATATTTTCGTCATCGAGCCGGGGATGAAAGGCACGTGGGAAGTGGTTGAAACCGTGCGCAAGTATTTCGTGTTTGCCTGATGCAAAAAAACCGGGAGATCACCCGACGTGATTTCCCGGTAAATGTCGATGCGCACACACCTGTAGGAGCCGGCTTGCTCCCACAGGTTGAAGCAGGTCGTTATTGCGGTTTGCGATAGCTGTTGATGATCGCCGAGAAGTCTTTACCCCCTTCCCCACGCTGGCTCATCGCCTGATACAACTGCTGGGCCACCGCGCCAAGCACCACCGGTTGGTGCGCCTGACGTGCCGCTTCCGTGGCAAGTCCCAGATCCTTGAGCATCAGCTCGGCACCAAAACCACCGGTATAACCTCGCGACGCAGGTGCCGTTTCGACGATGCCCGGCCACGGGTTGTACATCTCCGAACTCCAGCAACGTCCCGTGGAACTGTTGATGATCCCGGCCAGCACGCCAGTGTCGATCCCCAGTGCATCACCCAGCGCCATGGCTTCGCTGACACCAACCATGGAGATCGCCAACAGCAGGTTGTTGCAGATTTTGGCGATTTGCCCGGTGCCGACCTCGCCGCAATGGACGATGTTGCGACCCATCTGCGCCAGCACCGGTTGCAGGGTGGCGAACAGTTCAGGCGTGGCGCCGACCATGAAGGTCAGGGTCCCGGCCGCTGCACCACCAGTGCCACCCGACACCGGCGCATCGGCCATGGCCACGCCTTGCTTGGCCGCGGCCGCCGCTACATCTCGCGCCGTTTGCGGATCGATGGTGCTGCAATCCACGGCTGGTACGCCTTTGGCGATCCCCGCCAGCACGCCGTCTTCACCCAGCCACACGCTGCGCACATGCACAGCGGCGGGCAGCATGGTGATCACCAGTTCTGCGCCTTGAGCCGCTTCACGAGCCGTCGCGCTGATGCTGCCGCCCAGTTGCTCCAGTTCGGCCAGAATGGTTTTGTTCAAATCAACCAGTCGCAGCGCGTGGCCAGCCTTGATCAGGTTGCGCGCCATCGGCGCGCCCATGTTGCCGAGACCGATAAAAGCGATTTTCATGTCCGGCTCCTTAACGCAAGTTGATGGTGGTGTTCACACCGTCGTTGACGCTGTCGTCATCGAACCAGCGACTGGTGACGGTCTTGGTCTGAGTGTAGAACTGCACCACTTGCTTGCCATACGGGCCGAGGTCGCCGAGCTTGGAACCGCGCGAACCGGTGAAGCTGAAGAACGGGACCGGCACCGGAATCGGAATGTTGATGCCGACCTGACCCACGTCGATTTCGTTCTGGAATTTGCGCGCCGCCGCACCGCTTTGGGTGAACAGGCCCGTGCCGTTGCCGAACGGGTTGGCGTTGACCAGGGCGATGGCCTCGTCGAGCGTATTCACTTCCAGCACCACCAGCACGGGGCCGAAGATTTCCTGGGTGTAGATCTGCATCTCGGGGGTCACGCCAGAGAACAGGGTCGGACCGACAAAGTTGCCCTTCTCGTAGCCGGGAACCGTGATGTCACGACCATCCAGCTCAAGCTTGGCGCCTTCCTTGATGCCGCTTTCGATCAGATCCAGAATCCGCGCTTTGGCACGCTTGGAGATCACCGGACCAACGTCCGTGCCCGGCTCGCTGCCAGCGTTGACCTTGAGTTTCTGCGCCAGCGCTTTCAGATCCGGCAGCCATTGCTTGGCCGCGCCGACCAACACCACCACCGACGTTGCCATGCAGCGTTGACCGGCCGCACCGAAACCGGCACCGACCAGCGCATTCAGCGCTTGTTCGCGGTTGGCATCCGGCAGCACCACGGCGTGGTTTTTCGCGCCCATCATCGATTGCACGCGCTTGCCGTGCTTACCGGCCAAGTCATAAACGTGAGTACCGACGGCAGTCGAACCGACGAAGGAAACCGCCTTGATGTCTTTGTGGGTGCAGAGCGCGTCCACCACGTCCTTGCCGCCATGAACCACGTTAAGCACGCCCGCCGGAACGCCCGCCTCGATGGCCAGTTCCACCAGCAGCATGGTCGACATCGGGTCCTGTTCGGACGGTTTGAGCACGAAGGTGTTGCCGCAGGCGATGGCCATCGGGAACATCCACAGCGGAATCATCGCAGGGAAGTTGAACGGGGTGATGCCGGCGCAGACGCCGATTGGCTGGCGCAGGGTGTAGGTATCGACGCCGCCCGCGACGTTCTCGGCGAACTCGCCCATTTGCAGGCTGCCGATGGAGCACGCGTGTTCGACGACTTCCAGGCCTCGGAAAATATCGCCTTCAGCGTCGGCAATGGTCTTGCCCTGCTCGTTGCTGAGCACCACGGCGATACGCTTGGAGTGTTCGCGAATCAACGCCTGGAGCTTGAGCATGATGCGCATGCGGGCGCCGATCGGCGTCAGCTTCCAGGTCTGGAAGGCGCGATGGGCGGCGCTGATCGCGGCGTCGACTTCCGAGGCGGTGGCAAACGGAACCTTGGCCAGTACTTGCTGAGTCGCCGGGTTGACGATGTCGTGCCACTCAGTGGTCTGGGACTCGACCCACTCGCCGTCGATCAACAGTTTGACGTTCTGGACAGTGGTTTCGTTGGGCGTGAGCGATGCGTTCATGCTGGTCTCCTGGACTTGTTGTTATGCAGGGAGCCAAGGCGGATAAGTCGCCTTGAGATGAGGCGTGTGTCGCGAATTGGTTGTCGGACTGTTTTTGGAGTATAGATGTGCAAACTTCTAATAAGAACGCACATAAAAGCCGGTCCATCATGCAAAAAAACATCACGTCTTTAGGTTCGCTGAACTGGGATGACCTCAAGTTTTTCCTCGAAGTGGCCCGCACCCGCAAGGCCAGCACCGCGGCCAAGCGCCTGGCGGTGGACTACACCACGGTGTCGCGGCGTATCAGCTCGCTGGAAGCGGCATTGGGTACATTGTTGTTCGAGAAGTCCCGGACCAGCGGTTTTGTCCTGACCGCTGAGGGTCAGCGTTTACTGGGTTACGCCGAGTCGATCGAGAGCACGCTGCACATGGCGTGCGAACAGGTTTCCGGTTCCGGCGTGGCGCTGTCCGGTCATGTGCGGATGGGTTGCACCGAAGGTTTCGGCAGCTTTTTCATCACCCCGCAACTGAGCCATTTCGTCGACGCCTACCCGGCGATCTCGGTGGACATCCTGCCGCTGCCGCACTTCATCAGCCTGTCCAAACGCGAAGCGGACATCGTCATCGCCCTGGAACGTCCGGAGCATGGCCCGTACGTCTGCTGCAAACTCTGCGACTACCGGTTGCAGCTGTACGCGACCCAGGACTATCTGGACAAACACCCACCGATCCGGCGCCCGGCGGACTTGGGCAAGCATTCATTTATCAGTTATGTCGACGACCTGGCCTTCAGTTCGGAGCTGCTGTACCTGGCGAACGTGCTGCCCGGCGCCAGCGCCAACTTGCGCAGCACCAGCGTGATTGCGCAGTTCGTGGCAGCGCAGCAAGGGCGTTCGCTGGCGATCCTGCCGTGCTTCCTCGCGGCTCAGGATCCGCGGTTGCTGCCGGTGTTGCCGGAGGAAATCAACATCACCCGGCAGTTCTGGATGTACTGCCGCGAGGACCTGCGCAAGCTCAAGCGGATTACCCTGTTGTGGGATTACATCCGCGAAGTGACCGAGCTAAACCGCCCGTTATTACTGGGCGAAACGCGGGAGCTACGGTTTACGGACTGAGCGGCTGAGCAGATGTTCAAAGTGGGCTAGCCAATTGGCAGCCCTTGCGGGTGACTTCCAGCCGCTTGTAAACAACCCGGTTGGCCTTGTGTGACTCGATAATCATTGGCAGGGAAGTACGGGGATCGTCCAAACGCAAGCTCAGAAGAAAATCGACACTACATTCCCACCATTTGCTCTCAAGCAACTGCGCCACAACCTCTGGCGGGTGCCGATACTTGATGACCTTCGCCGGAATCCCGGCGACTACTGCATAGGGCGGCACATCGTGGGCAACCAGTGCGCGGGTGGCGATGATGGCACCCGTGCCCACCGTGACACCTTCCATGATCATGGCGCCATGTCCGATCCAGACGTCGTCGCCGATCGTTACATCAACGATCTCTGGTTCGAAGGACAGTTTTGTACGGGTAAATTGGAAGGGGTGCGAACTGACCCAATCGGACGGGTGGGTATTTTTGTCTTGCCCGATGTAGCAGTCATTTCCAATCGAACAAAACCGTCCTATCGATGACACCGCGGACAGCACGCAACCACTTCGAATGTAAGTGTGGGCACCAATGCTCAACCGTTTGGTGCCGACAACCACATGACCGAGCGAAACATTCTCTTCCACCAGCAACGTGGTTTTGGCGTTAAGCGATGACACCCCGCCAGCGATCTTGCATTTATGCTGGCGAAGCCATTTTTTCCAGAAGTGGTTGCGGCAGTAATTTATTATTTTTTCCATGTGGCAGTCGTCGTGTTCCGTTCATCTACGGGGGTATGAATTCCCCCCAAAAAAAATAGTTAAAAAGGGAGGCAGCCGATCAATCGGCGCTCACCACAATCGACACCCGACGGTTTTCGGTTCGACCGGCCGCGTTGTCGTTGGAGGCTACCGGTTCACTGCTGCCAAAGCCCCTTAGCTGGATATTCTGCTCTTTCATGCCAACCGCGATCAGAACCTTGCCGACGCTGTTCGAGCGGCGCAGGGACAGCTGTTCGTTGTAGGTCTCTTTGCCCGACGCATCGGTGTGACCATCAACCCGCACCCGATCGATCCCGACACCCAGCAACGCCTTGCCAATGCGCTCGACGATCTCGGTGCTCTGCGGATTCAAGCTTTCGACATCACTGCCAAACAACACTTTGCCGGACAAGCCAAACGCCCAGCCCTCGTCGGTCAACTCGAAACCTTGCTGTTGCAGCACTGCAACCTGTGCCGGACTCAAACCTTTTTGTGGTGCCGTCTGGCAACCGGTCAGTGCCAGCAAAACCATGAACAAGGGGATCGCAAGAAATCGCAGATTGAATGAGAACACGGACATTAGCTCCTGGTTTGAACATCGGCGACAGGGTGCTCCGACCCTGACGTGTGCTGCGCACCTCTGGAAAAGCGTTTGGTCTGGTACATGGCCGCATCGGCAGCATTGAGCAGAGCACCCGGTGTAGCACCATGATCCGGGTACACGGCAATGCCGATGCTCAGAGAAGTCAAAACCTGAGTATGACCCGGCAACGGGATCGGCACTTCCATGCTGGCAATGATTTTATCGGCGATCCGCTCGGCGTCTTCGGTCTTGTGCAGCGGTGTCAGCAGGACAGCAAACTCGTCCCCCCCAAGACGCGCCACCAGATCCTCTTCGCGCAGTTGCGCGCGAACCCGATTGGCGACTGCGACCAACACTGCATCGCCAGCGGCGTGACCGAAGGTGTCGTTGATTTCCTTGAACCGGTCACTGTCGAGAAACAGCACCGCTACCCGCTCGTTGAGCTTGTTGGCGTTGCGCAGTGCACGAATCAATCGGCCTTCGAAAAACGCCCGGTTCGGCAACCCGGTGAGGCTGTCATGACTGGCCTGGTGGGCGAGGGTTTCATTCTCGCTTTGCAGGTGGGTTTGCCAGGATTCGAGTTCATCGAGCAGGGCATTGAAGTCATTGCCCAGGTTATCGAGTTCGGCGATGTCGGCAGGCGGTACACGCTGGTCGAAGGCACGTTCGCTGCGCGCGGCGTGCGCCACGAACGCCAGACTGCGCAGCGGCCCTGTGATCCCGCGCAGTTGTCGGCGAGCCAGATAAAGCGCTACCCAGGCACTGGCGGCGGTGCACAGAACGATGCCCACCAGACCGCTGAGCAAGAAGCGCATCAGGCTGCCGCCGTGGCCGATCAGCAGAGTGCTGCCGATTTCCTGACCTTGATGGATGATCGGCATGCTGATGGGCTCTTCCAGAAAGGCTTTGGCCATCTGCATTTCGAGATCAGAGAACAATCCGGTTTCCGGCCGCTGCCAACGCGCCAACAACTTGCCTTGCAAGTCCAGCACTTGGGCATCCGCCACTTCTTCGGTGGAGGCGATCAGCGCCAGCGCTTCAGTGGCGGCGGCTTTGTCGTTGAACACCACGGCAGCTTCCACGGTGTAGTTGATGGATCGTGCGATCAGGTGCAGGTTGTGGTCGGCATAGACCCGCAACGCCAGGACGCCGAGCAGCGTCAGCGAGATGCTGGCCATGGCCACGCCGACCAGCGCGACGATCAAATGACCGCGGCCAATGACCGAACGCAAGGTCGGACGTCTGCCCGGCTTGAATAGACTCATGGCGCCGCCGGTTTACGGCGGGACAGTTGCAGCACACTTGGGTGAATTCGCACGCCGCTGCGGGCGACGGAATCGAGGTTGACCTCAAAGGACACTTGTTCATCGCCGACACGCAAACAGAACAGACTGCCGACGGTACATTGATCGTCGCTTTCGCTGATGCTCAACACCGGATGCCCGCTCAGCGAAGCGAACAACCGGCTGCGCTCTTCGCTGGTCAGTTTGCCGATGTACACCGCGTCGCACTCACTGACAATGGATGGGTTGTCGGCCAGCAGGCGGCGCACGGTAACGGGTCGGCCGGTGGCCTGGGTGGTGCCCTTGACCAGGTCGTCGGTGTATTCGGTAGGGCCGACGATGCACAAACGAAGTTGTGCGGGCTCAACTGGCCAGCGGGCATAGCTGAGTATCCCAAGTACAACCTGCGTGACCGATTTGGCGCGCTGGTCGGCCATGCCTGGTGGTGTTTGCGCTTGAGCGAAAACGAAGCCGCTCAGCAAACAGAGAAAGCCTGCAAGTACGGCCTGCTTGCAGCCAGCAACGCACTCTGTCATCCAGACAGCCACCTTCATGCAGGGATTCTCTTCGATCGTAACGGGAGGGTGCCGCAACGATAGCACAGCGCTGAAACACCAGCGAGGCCACGTACGACGGCACTTCGGACAGTTTCCGGCGTCCGGTGCCGCCGCCATTTATTGCCTCGGCTCGACTGCCTCTTCCAACTCCAGCATCAACCCGCTCAACCGCTTGACCTTGCGTCGCACGGCCTCTTCAAACACTCCGGCACGTGGCTCGATCAATGTGAACCAGTCCTTGGCCCGGGTAATGCCGGTATAGATCAGCTCCTTGGTCAGAACCGGGTTCAGGGCGTCCGGCAAAATCAGCGCCGTATGGGCAAACTCGGAGCCCTGGGATTTGTGCACGGTCATGGCGTACACGGTTTCGACATCATTGAGCCGACTCGGCAGGACAAAACGCACGCCCCCCTGGCCATCATTGCGCGGGAAGGCCACGCGCAATACCTGACGACCCGCCTCGGGGCCATCGCGCTCTGGCAGCTTGAGGGCAATGCCGATGTCGCCGTTCATCAAACCCAAGCCATAGTCGTTACGGGTCATCAGCACCGGCCGGCCTTCGTACCACTGCTGATTGCTGTCGATCAATCGGGCCTTGAGCAACGCATCGGTCACGCGCTGATTCAAACCTTCCACACCCCACGGCCCTTTGCGAACGGCACACAACAACTGGAAGGCGTCGAAGGCTTGCAGCACCTGGCGTGCCCAATCGGTCCAGCGTGAATCCTCAAGCGAGCTGTCGGGCGGTGGCCGCAGGTGGCGCAGCAGGCTGAGGTAATGCCGGTAGCCTTGCGGCCCCTTACCATGACCTTCGAGCAACAAGCGTTCCAGCTCCCGGCCCTGTTCACCCTTGAGGGGCAGGGAAAATACATCGCCGTGGCTTCCAGTCGCCAGCAGCTGCCGAGCCTCTTCGGGTTGTTGCCGGTTGACCCAGCGTGCCAGTTGACCAATGCCGCTTCCCTCGCCGAACCGGCGCGAGTGACGCAGCATTACCACTTGCTGGGCCAGTGGATGAGTCCCCTGAGTGTCTTCTTGCAAACCACTGGCTGCGAGGTTTTCACCACTGACCGTTTCCAGCCACTGACGCGTCTGCGGGCTATACCAACCGGCCTCGGCGTCGCGGCACAGATCACCCAACACAGCGCCGGCCTCCACCGAGGCCAGTTGGTCCTTGTCACCCAGCAGAATCAGTCGGGCATGGGCCGGCATCGCGTCGAGAAGATTGGCCATCATCTCCAGGTCGATCATTGAGGCTTCATCCACCACCAGCACATCCAGCGGCAAACGGTTACCGGCGTGGTGCCGGAAATGTCGCGTACCGGGCCGACTGCCGAGCAGACGGTGCACGGTGGTCACGTCTGACGGAATTTTATCTCGCACGGCTTCAGCGACTTCCAGCGTGCGGACTTGTTGGCTGATGGACTCCGTCAACCGTGCCGCAGCTTTCCCGGTGGGGGCGGCGAGACGGATGCGCAAGGGTTTGCCAGCCTCCACCGCCGGCGCCTGAAGCAATGCCAGCAAGCGCACGACCGTGGTGGTCTTGCCCGTCCCCGGGCCGCCGGTGACGATACTGAAGGCACTGCGGGTCGCCAAGGCACACGCGAGTTTCTGCCAGTCGATCAGCTCGCCAGGCTTGGCCTGGCCGAACAAACCGACAAGACGTTGGGGCAGATCACTCGGTGTGGTTTCGTGTTCGGCCAGACGCACACGCAGGGCGTCATCGATACGCCGCTCGTAAGCCCAATAGCGGCGCAGGTAAAGGCGTTTTCCCGACAGTACCAACGGCCTTTGTTGAGCCGTTTCACGCCTGTCTGCTGCCAATGCGACCAGATTGCTGGCGGCCAGTACCTTGCACCAATGGGCGCCGTCCAGCGCCTCGAGCAATTGTGATGGCAGCAGCATCGCGCCACTTTGCAGATCGCCTTCCGGCGGCAATGACAACGCGAAGTCCGGCTCTTTCAGGGTCTCGAAAAGGTCCAGGCAGACATGGCCGTGGCCCAATTGGTGACTGGTCAATGCCGCAGCCAGCAGCACCAGAGGGTCATCGTCGGGAGCGAGTTCGTGCAAGAACGCAACGAAGGCCTTGTCCAGCGCTCGCAACCAACCCCGTTCGACCCAACGGGTGAGCAGCAGCAACAAGTCATCGGCACGACTCAACGGTGCCAGACTCGCCAGACTTTCCGCTGCCAATGGCGTCGGCAGCAAATCGGCGAAGGTGCGACTCATAGCAGTACTCCCTGTTCCCAGGCGGGTTCGGCCTTGGGTTCTGGCTTGCCCTGGAACAGCCGGTCAAGACGCTCGATCAGTTCTCTTGGCGGACGGGCGAAATACACGCCCTGACTGGATGCGCGGGTGCCACGCAGGAACAGATACAGCGCCCCACCGACGTGCCGGTCGTAATCGTAATCGGCAAGCCGCGCCTTGAGTTGGCGGTGCAGGGCCAACAGGTACAGCACGTATTGCAGGTCGTAGCGATTGTCCAGAATCGACTGCTCCATGGCTTGCTCGGTATAGGCCATGTCATCGACGCCCAGCCAGTTGGATTTGTAATCGGCGACGTAATAGCGACCATCATGCTCGAACGTCAGATCGATGAAACCTTTGAACATGCCATTGAGCAACACCGGTTCGGCTGCAACACGGGCAACGCCGTTGTGGGTGTATTGGCGGACCAGTTCGTCGAGTTTGAGCACATCGACTTTATGGCTGGCGAACCAGAATTCCATCTCGACGCGGTACTGGGTCAATTGCTCGAATATCACTGGCGCCTGTCCGGCACCGATGTGCAGCGGGGACTTGAGCAGGTGCTGTAGCCAATCGCTCAGCGTGGTGATCCAGCCTTCCCAGCCTCGACGGTTGCAGCGACGGGCAATGGCATCTTCCACGGCTTGCGGTGTGGCGGTAAAACCTTCGTTACCGGCCCATTCAAGCAAACCATGGAGAAAGGTGCCGGGATTCGGCCCCCGAGGGAAGCGATGGATATCGGCACCGCCAGCGACCACTTCTCGCGGCGCTTCCGGGTCAAGGCGCTCGTCGTCAAACAGCTTTTGCGCTTGCGGGTTTTCCGGTGCTTCGTCACTGCCCACGCTCAGGCTGTCGCCAATGCGCAGGGCGCTGTAGGAGGCAATCCACCAGTTTTCGCTGGCCTTGCGTTTGGGTATCAGCGGGGCAAGCAACGTCGCATCGTTTTGCGGCGGATGGTAATGCTCGGCGGTTTCTTCAGGCATTTCACTGTAGTTCAGCGCCGGACAGTCCTGCTGCAAGTCTTCAAGCCAACGCGTCAAACCCGCCGATTCGGTCAATGGCGCACCACCGCCCAGCAAATAACCCAGTGCAGAAAGGTGCAGCACCGAACTGTTGTTATTGCCGCGCTTGAGGTCCGTAACACCGAGCCAACAGGCATGTTGTGCACGGGTCAAGGCCACATACAACAAGCGCAGATCCTCGGCCAGGCGCTCATGATCGGCCAGCGCGATCAACTCGGGTGTCGGCTTCAACGTCACCTGGGCCTTGCCGGTCTCGTCGTGGTAATGCAGCGGCAAGCGGCTGCCGTCGACCGGCTTCGCCGAACATACGAACGGCAGGAACACCAACGGATACTCAAGCCCCTTGGACTTGTGAATCGTCACGACCTTGACCAGTTGCTCGTCGCTCTCCAGACGCAGTATCTGCTCTTCGCCAGCCTGGCCGGACAACGCCAGGTGTTCGGATAAATGCCGGATCAATGCTTGCTCGCCATCGAGTTCGGCGGCCGCCTGTTGCAGCAGTTCGGACAAGTGCAACAGGTTGGTCAGCACACGCTCGCCGTCGCTTCGCGCAATCAGTGCCTGAGGTAGCTGGAAGTCATGCAGCAAGCGACGCAGCATCGGCAGCACACCCTGTTTGCGCCAGAGTTCGCGATAACCGCGGAACTGCATGACCCGCGCTTCCCACGCCAACTCGTCCTGATTCAAGCGTTCCAGCTCAGCCAGCGACAGATTGAGCGTGATACAGGCCAACGCCGCTCGCAGCGGACGCTCGACATCCGGCTCGGCGCAGGCCTTGAGCCAGGTCAGCAGGTCATGAGCTTCCTGTGCGGCGAACACCGAGTCCTTGTCCGACAGATACACGCTGCGCACGCCCCGGGCCGTGAGTTCGGCGCGCACGGCCTGGGCCTCTTTGCCGTCACGTACCAGGATCGCAATATCCGCTGGCAGCAAACCTTTGAAGTCCTTGCCGTCCTGAATGAAACCCGCCTGGCCTTGTTGCCCGCCATTGAGCAAAGCGGTGATTTCGCTGGCGCAAGCAGCGGCTAATTGCTGTCGGTAAACGGCGCCGGACAATGGTTGTTCGGCGGGCAGATGCCAGATGTTCAGAGCGGGTACAACCTGACCCTTAACCTGCAAAACTTCTTTGCGGCCCTGGGAGTCGACCGGCAGGAACGGCACCGGATTTTCGCCATTTTTTTCACGGAACAGAAATGCGCCCCGCCCCGCTTCCCGCGACTCGGCGCGCTCGAACACATGGTTCACCGCATCGACCATGCCATGGCTGGAACGGAAGTTGGTGCCCAGGGTATGCAACCGGCCAGTGGTGGCCTGGCGGGCACGCAGGTAGGTATAGATGTCGGCGCCACGGAAGGCATAGATCGCCTGCTTCGGGTCGCCGATCAGGAACAGGCCGCATTCAGGATTGTTGTCCTCGATGCGATAGATGCTTTCGAAGATCTGGTACTGAACCGGGTCGGTATCCTGGAATTCGTCGATCAACGCTACCGGAAATTGCTCACGGATCAGGGTTGCCAAACGCTCGCCACCCTCGGCTTGCAACGCGGCATCGAGGCGCAACAGCATGTCATCGAAACCCATTTCCGCGCGGCGACGTTTTTCTTCCTCGAACCGCGCGCCTACCCACTGGGCGGCATGTTGCAGGACTGCCGCATCGGGGGTCGGCAAACTGTCGAGACTGGCCTTGAGGCCAGGCATTGCGTCCAGTCCCGGGTGATTGGGCACTTCGCCTTTTTTCCACGCCTCAGCCATGCCATCAGGCGTCAGGCGAGTGAAGCCGGTGCCAATATCCAACTGCTCAAGCAATTCATCTTCGGCCCAGGCTTTTATCTTTTCGAACCAGGGTTCGAAATAGCGTGCCTGCATCTTCCGACCGTCGACGCTTTTACTCGCGACGCCCTCATGACAGATGGCAAGCAACTCGTCCGCCCATTGACGCCAAGGCATTTTGAGTTCGAGCAATGCGGCTCGTCGCTCTTGCAGACACTCAGTGATCAGCTCGACAGGCTCTTTGCCTTCAGCGCTGTGGCGCTCACTGGCGAACAAACCACGAACTCGCGGCAACAGGGCTGCGGGCCCGCCCCAATTACCGCGCACCCAATTCAGCGCATCGCCTTGCATCGGGTAACAAAACAATCGCCAGTAATCGCGCAGAACCTCGCCGAGCAAATCACTGTGATCGGTTTCCAGGGTCTGGGTAAACAGGCTGCCACTGTCGAACGCGTGCTCGCGCAACATGCGCTGACACCAACTGTGGATGGTCGAGACAGCCGCTTCGTCCATCCACTGAGCAGCGATGTCCAGACGGTTTGCGCATCCGGGCCACTGCTCGGGAAGGTACTGTTCACGCAGCTCTGCAATCAGGGCATCCGGCGCCGGTGTTTCATCGCGGAAAAAACGTGCCGCTTCGGCAAGACGCGTTCGAATACGTTCGCGCAGCTCTTTGGTCGCGGCGTCGGTGAACGTCACAACGAGGATTTGCGGCGGTAACAATTCACGTCCAAATCCGCTCGATTCCCCGCCGTGGCCCAAGACCAGACGCAGGTACAACGCGGAAATAGTGAAGGTCTTGCCGGTCCCTGCACTGGCCTCGATCAGTTGACTGCCGCGCAGCGGGAACGCCAGGGCCAACGGTGTCTGGCTGGTCATGAGCGCGGCTCCTCGTTGGTCAGTGAGCGCCAAGGGGCTTCCAGCATCGGTTTGTACAAGGCGTTGCACCAATCGGCGAAGGTCTCGTCGGCAATCAGTGCGTCATAGTCAGCAAACTGCCGGGCGAGCGCGGGACTTTCGCGGCGCTCGCCGTCAGTGGTCAGGCCGTCGCCTTCATAGGCCTTGCGAGCAGCGGCATCAGCCTTGGCAGGATCAGTCTGGGTTAGCCAAGCAAACGCGGTTTTTACTGCGATGGGTAGAGGTTGGCGCATGCCTGCTTGCCAGGCCATCAGCAGGTCGCTCAAGGTCCGGAATGCAACATCCTTCTCCATCGGACCGAGCAGCAGGCTGTCGTCACTGGCCACCAGCGCAGTGGTCATGGCCATTCCACTGGCGCTGGCAACCAGATGATTGACCCATGACCGTGTCAGACGATGCCATTTGCGAGATTTGATCGAGCCGATGCTGTTGGGAATCGTGGTGACCGACAGCAAACCACCGTCGGCTCGCTGATGCAGACCGCTGAGCCAACCTTCGAGGCGCAGCCCTTGCAGCTCAAGACTCACAGGTAAAGCGCTGGTGAGCGGTGTCGGCCATAGGGCCAAAAGCTGTTGATAACGCTGCAGCAGATCCGGCAATGGCTCGATCAATTCCCGTTGCAGGCATTCGCCAAAGCCGGCCATGGGCAGCAGACCACTGTTTTGCAGACGTTTGGCCTGCGCCTCCAAAGCCTGATCGGATTGATCCAGATGCTCCAGCGCGGCGTCGAGCAAACTGTCGCTGAGGCTGTAGCGTTGCAGCGCGTCGAGGACAAATGGCTCCTCATCGGCAAGCGGCACTTCAGCCGCTTCAAAGAACACCTTCAGCCGCTGACTGAAGAAGTGACGCACCGGGTTGCGCAAAAAGTCCTGCAGTTGGCCGAGGCTTAGCGGTTCTTCCTGAACATAGGGGGCGAGGATGCCGTTATCGGTTGCCGACTCAACAGCATGATGAAGCACCTGCCATTCGCTGGCGTAGCTGAACAAGTCATCGCCTTCGTGGAAATAGCGGGCACTGAACGGCTGTAACGGGTGCTCCTGAGTCATTGCCTCAAGCAAGTCTTCATCGGCATTTTGCAGTCGCCATCCGCTGGCCAGATGGTCGCGCAGTTGGCCAATCAGCACAGAAGCCGGGCGCTCGCTGTTATCGCGAATGCTGCGGCCAACCCAACTGATGTAGAGCTGGTTACGCGCTGACAATAGCGCTTCCAACAACAGATAGCGGTCATCTTCGCGCCGGGAGCGATCACCCGGACGGTAATCGCTGCCCATCAGGTCGAAGTCCAGTGGCGGTTGCGCACGCGGATAATCGCCATCATTCATCCCGAGCAGGCAGACCAGCTTGAACGGGATCGCGCGCATGGGCATCAGGGTGCAGAAGTTAACTGCACCGGCGAGAAAACGCTGGGACAAGCGCCCCTGATCGAGACCGGCGAGCCAGGCTTCACGAACTACGGTCAACGGCAACTCGTCATGCAGACCGACAGACTCACAGGTCTCAAGCCAGGTTTCACGCAACTCTTCGAGCTGGGCAAGCAAGTAGTCGTCGTGCTCATTACTGGCCTGGAAAAACAACTGCACCAACGCTTGCAGGCGCATCCCCCATTGCAGGGGCGGCGCAGGTCGGGTGAGTTCCTGGTGAGCAATTTCAAGCGCATCCAGGAGCGCCACTAATGGACCTATGAGCGCGGCGTCCAGACCACCAATCTCATCGTAGGGCTCGATACCTTGGCAGGCACCGGCGCTGCCGACTGCATACCCAAGCAACATCCGCCGCAAGCCGAATCGCCAACTGTTTTGCTCCAGTTCCTGCGGCAATCCAAGCCCCGCTCGTTGCTCGGCGCTCATGCCCCAGCGGATGCCCGCGCCTTCGATCCAGCGATGCAGGGTCGGCAGGTCACGTTCCTCTACACCGAAGCGAGCGCGCAACGCTGGAACGTCCAGCAGATCAAGGATCTCACTGACGGGGAAGCGACTGTCGGGCAGTTTGAGCAGGTGTTCGACAGCAATCAGCAACGGGTCACGACCGCGCTGGCCTTGATCTGCGAGCGTGAAGGGAATGAAGCGTGGGTCATGGCGTTCAAGCTGGCCGAACACGGCACGAATATGCGGTGCATAACTGTCGATGTCCGGAACCATCACGATAATGTCGCGCGGTCTTAACTCAGGATCAGCACTGAAGCGTGCGAGCAACTGATCGTGGAGTATCTCCACTTCGCGCTGAGCACTGTGGGCAATGTGAAAACGGATCGATTGATCCGCGTCTGTATCGACTGCCGGCCAGCGTTCGCGCGTTTCATTCAGAGGGCGCAATTCGAGGATGTCGTCCTGCAGCTGGTTCAGCAGGTTCTGTGGCTGGCTGTCACTGAACAGATCAATGCGCCCATCACGAAACGCCGAGCGATAGCTGTTGGGATCGTCGTAGCTGTCGAGCAGATTAATGTAGTCCCGCCCTTGTTTACCCCACGCTGCCAACAGCGGATGTGCATGCTGATGCAGGGTTTGGGAATCCAGCACGACCGGCATGCCACTCTTACGAGCCTGACGTTTGTATTGATGCCGTAACAGGTCTTTATCGGCGACGATGTCCGCCCAATGGTGACGACATGGGTTGTGCACACAAAGCAGAACCTGGCTGAAACGAGCCAGACCGGCGAGTGCTTCCAGAGCCTGAGCGGGAAGCGAAGAAATCCCGAAAACGATCACTCGGGATGGTAATCCGTCGGGGGCGACATCGAGGTTGTTAATGCGCTCGATAAATCGTTGATGGACGCCAGCACGACTTTGCGCCATGCCTTGCTCCCCCACATCCAGCAACAACGCACGCCACAATTCCGCCTGCCAGCAGTTGGCCGGGGTCAGGGGTTTCGCTTCACCCCGACCGTTGCGTAATTGATGACGACCTTCAGCCCAGTCTTCAAGCCAGTCGGCTCGGTACACCTGATATTGGTCGAACAGGTCTGCCAGCCGCTCAGCCAGTTGATAGCGTTTGCGCAGATCGGTGTCATTGGTCAGAAAGCGTTGCAGAGGTTCGAAGTGGGGCTGACCTATCAACTGCGGAAGCAGCCGCATGAGTCGCCAGGTCAGCGGGGCCTTATCGAGCAAAGACTTGGCGGGAATTTCATCTCGACCAAGCACCATGCGATAGAGCTGCCACATGAAGCTGCCTGGCAACTGCACATCGATGGCTGCTGCGATTCCGCAGCCGCCCATATCATCCTCTTCCGGGTCTTCTGCCAGTGCCAGCTTTAGCCACTGGGCGATGCCGTTGCTCTGCACCAGAGCGATTTCATTTTCCAAGGGAGCCAGCGGGTATCGCCGCATCCAGCTGACCACCAGGCTGCGCAGCTCGTCCAGGCGGTTACCGTGAACCACCATAAAACCAGCACTGAGGGACGTCGCGTCCGGCATAAAGGCTTCCTTGGAAAAATACAAAAGCTAGGGCCGAACCTTAGCATTGTCGGGAGACTGTGACAGCCGGGAGCTGTCCGGTAATGCTGTACGAACTTTCCTGCGGGCAAAACAAAACCCCAACTGCTTTCGCAATTGGGGTTTCGGAATTTAATCTTGACGATGACCTACTCTCACATGGGGAAACCCCACACTACCATCGGCGATGCATCGTTTCACTGCTGAGTTCGGGATGGGATCAGGTGGTTCCAATGCTCTATGGTCGTCAAGAAATTCTTGAGCTGACGCGTCTTACGACGTTCCAGCGAATTGGGTATGCGATAGTTTGTGTGTTTGTTTCTCGAACTTTCGGTTCATTGCGTCTTCACACACCGCAATCTGATGCTCTTTCGAGTAGTCAAATTGCTTGGGTGTTATATGGTCAAGCCTCACGGGCAATTAGTATTGGTTAGCTCAACGCCTCACAGCGCTTACACACCCAACCTATCAACGTCGTAGTCTTCGACGGCCCTTCAGGGGACTCAAGGTCCCAGTGAGATCTCATCTTGAGGCTAGTTTCCCGCTTAGATGCTTTCAGCGGTTATCTATTCCGAACATAGCTACCCGGCAATGCCACTGGCGTGACAACCGGAACACCAGAGGTTCGTCCACTCCGGTCCTCTCGTACTAGGAGCAGCCCCTCTCAAATCTCAAACGTCCACGGCAGATAGGGACCGAACTGTCTCACGACGTTCTAAACCCAGCTCGCGTACCACTTTAAATGGCGAACAGCCATACCCTTGGGACCGGCTTCAGCCCCAGGATGTGATGAGCCGACATCGAGGTGCCAAACACCGCCGTCGATATGAACTCTTGGGCGGTATCAGCCTGTTATCCCCGGAGTACCTTTTATCCGTTGAGCGATGGCCCTTCCATACAGAACCACCGGATCACTAAGACCTACTTTCGTACCTGCTCGACGTGTCTGTCTCGCAGTCAAGCGCGCTTTTGCCTTTATACTCTACGACCGATTTCCGACCGGTCTGAGCGCACCTTCGTACTCCTCCGTTACTCTTTAGGAGGAGACCGCCCCAGTCAAACTACCCACCATACACTGTCCTCGATCCGGATAACGGACCTGAGTTAGAACCTCAAAGTTGCCAGGGTGGTATTTCAAGGATGGCTCCACGCGAACTGGCGTCCACGCTTCAAAGCCTCCCACCTATCCTACACAAGCAAATTCAAAGTCCAGTGCAAAGCTATAGTAAAGGTTCACGGGGTCTTTCCGTCTAGCCGCGGATACACTGCATCTTCACAGCGATTTCAATTTCACTGAGTCTCGGGTGGAGACAGCGCCGCCATCGTTACGCCATTCGTGCAGGTCGGAACTTACCCGACAAGGAATTTCGCTACCTTAGGACCGTTATAGTTACGGCCGCCGTTTACCGGGGCTTCGATCAAGAGCTTCGCGTTAGCTAACCCCATCAATTAACCTTCCGGCACCGGGCAGGCGTCACACCCTATACGTCCACTTTCGTGTTTGCAGAGTGCTGTGTTTTTAATAAACAGTCGCAGCGGCCTGGTATCTTCGACCGGCATGAGCTTACGGAGCAAGTCCTTCACCCTCACCGGCGCACCTTCTCCCGAAGTTACGGTGCCATTTTGCCTAGTTCCTTCACCCGAGTTCTCTCAAGCGCCTTGGTATTCTCTACCCAACCACCTGTGTCGGTTTGGGGTACGGTTCCTGGTTACCTGAAGCTTAGAAGCTTTTCTTGGAAGCATGGCATCAACCACTTCGTGTTCTAAAAGAACACTCGTCATCAGCTCTCGGCCTTAGAATCCCGGATTTACCTAAGATTCCAGCCTACCACCTTAAACTTGGACAACCAACGCCAAGCTGGCCTAGCCTTCTCCGTCCCTCCATCGCAATAACCAGAAGTACAGGAATATTAACCTGTTTTCCATCGACTACGCTTTTCAGCCTCGCCTTAGGGACCGACTAACCCTGCGTCGATTAACGTTGCGCAGGAAACCTTGGTCTTTCGGCGTGGGTGTTTTTCACACCCATTGTCGTTACTCATGTCAGCATTCGCACTTCTGATACCTCCAGCAAGCTTCTCAACTCACCTTCACAGGCTTACAGAACGCTCCTCTACCGCATCATCCGAAGATGATACCCGTAGCTTCGGTGTATGGTTTGAGCCCCGTTACATCTTCCGCGCAGGCCGACTCGACTAGTGAGCTATTACGCTTTCTTTAAAGGGTGGCTGCTTCTAAGCCAACCTCCTAGCTGTCTAAGCCTTCCCACATCGTTTCCCACTTAACCATAACTTTGGGACCTTAGCTGACGGTCTGGGTTGTTTCCCTTTTCACGACGGACGTTAGCACCCGCCGTGTGTCTCCCATGCTCGGCACTTGTAGGTATTCGGAGTTTGCATCGGTTTGGTAAGTCGGGATGACCCCCTAGCCGAAACAGTGCTCTACCCCCTACAGTGATACATGAGGCGCTACCTAAATAGCTTTCGAGGAGAACCAGCTATCTCCGAGCTTGATTAGCCTTTCACTCCGATCCACAGGTCATCCGCTAACTTTTCAACGGTAGTCGGTTCGGTCCTCCAGTTAGTGTTACCCAACCTTCAACCTGCCCATGGATAGATCGCCCGGTTTCGGGTCTATTCCCAGCGACTAGACGCCCTATTAAGACTCGCTTTCGCTACGCCTCCCCTATTCGGTTAAGCTCGCCACTGAAAATAAGTCGCTGACCCATTATACAAAAGGTACGCAGTCACCCAACAAAGTGGGCTCCCACTGCTTGTACGCATACGGTTTCAGGATCTATTTCACTCCCCTCTCCGGGGTTCTTTTCGCCTTTCCCTCACGGTACTAGTTCACTATCGGTCAGTCAGTAGTATTTAGCCTTGGAGGATGGTCCCCCCATATTCAGACAAAGTTTCTCGTGCTCCGTCCTACTCGATTTCATGACTAAGAGATTTTCGCGTACAGGGCTATCACCCACTATGGCCGCACTTTCCAGAGCGTTCCGCTAATCTCAAAGCCACTTAAGGGCTAGTCCCCGTTCGCTCGCCACTACTAAGGGAATCTCGGTTGATTTCTTTTCCTCAGGGTACTTAGATGTTTCAGTTCCCCTGGTTCGCTTCTTAAGCCTATGTATTCAGCTTAAGATACCTAACTTATGTTAGGTGGGTTCCCCCATTCAGACATCTCCGGATCAAAGTCTGTTTGCCGACTCCCCGAAGCTTTTCGCAGGCTACCACGTCTTTCATCGCCTCTGACTGCCAAGGCATCCACCGTATGCGCTTCTTCACTTGACCATATAACCCCAAGCAATCTGGTTATACTGTGAAGACGACATTCGCCGAAAATTCGCGATTAAACTCACAAATTTTACCTTAGCCTGAATAAACACCAGTGAAAGTGCTATCCAGTCTATCTTTCTATCACATACCCAAATTTTTAAAGAACGATCTAGCCAAAGACTAGAAATCAACATTCACCACCATCACGATGGAATGCTCATTTCTAAGCTTTATACAATCAGAAGCAGTAGTGGTGGAGCCAAACGGGATCGAACCGTTGACCTCCTGCGTGCAAGGCAGGCGCTCTCCCAGCTGAGCTATGGCCCCGTATTGCTACAGGATCCCACACAAAAATTGGTGGGTCTGGGCAGATTCGAACTGCCGACCTCACCCTTATCAGGGGTGCGCTCTAACCAACTGAGCTACAGACCCAATTTCGGGCTGCTTCTTATCGTCTTCTTCAATGAATCAAGCAATTCGTGTGGGAACTTATGGAGCAGCTGATGTCGTCGATTAAGGAGGTGATCCAGCCGCAGGTTCCCCTACGGCTACCTTGTTACGACTTCACCCCAGTCATGAATCACACCGTGGTAACCGTCCTCCCGAAGGTTAGACTAGCTACTTCTGGTGCAACCCACTCCCATGGTGTGACGGGCGGTGTGTACAAGGCCCGGGAACGTATTCACCGCGACATTCTGATTCGCGATTACTAGCGATTCCGACTTCACGCAGTCGAGTTGCAGACTGCGATCCGGACTACGATCGGTTTTATGGGATTAGCTCCACCTCGCGGCTTGGCAACCCTCTGTACCGACCATTGTAGCACGTGTGTAGCCCAGGCCGTAAGGGCCATGATGACTTGACGTCATCCCCACCTTCCTCCGGTTTGTCACCGGCAGTCTCCTTAGAGTGCCCACCATTACGTGCTGGTAACTAAGGACAAGGGTTGCGCTCGTTACGGGACTTAACCCAACATCTCACGACACGAGCTGACGACAGCCATGCAGCACCTGTCTCAATGTTCCCGAAGGCACCAATCCATCTCTGGAAAGTTCATTGGATGTCAAGGCCTGGTAAGGTTCTTCGCGTTGCTTCGAATTAAACCACATGCTCCACCGCTTGTGCGGGCCCCCGTCAATTCATTTGAGTTTTAACCTTGCGGCCGTACTCCCCAGGCGGTCAACTTAATGCGTTAGCTGCGCCACTAAGAGCTCAAGGCTCCCAACGGCTAGTTGACATCGTTTACGGCGTGGACTACCAGGGTATCTAATCCTGTTTGCTCCCCACGCTTTCGCACCTCAGTGTCAGTATCAGTCCAGGTGGTCGCCTTCGCCACTGGTGTTCCTTCCTATATCTACGCATTTCACCGCTACACAGGAAATTCCACCACCCTCTACCATACTCTAGCTTGTCAGTTTTGAATGCAGTTCCCAGGTTGAGCCCGGGGATTTCACATCCAACTTAACAAACCACCTACGCGCGCTTTACGCCCAGTAATTCCGATTAACGCTTGCACCCTCTGTATTACCGCGGCTGCTGGCACAGAGTTAGCCGGTGCTTATTCTGTCGGTAACGTCAAGACACCAACGTATTAGGTTAATGCCCTTCCTCCCAACTTAAAGTGCTTTACAATCCGAAGACCTTCTTCACACACGCGGCATGGCTGGATCAGGCTTTCGCCCATTGTCCAATATTCCCCACTGCTGCCTCCCGTAGGAGTCTGGACCGTGTCTCAGTTCCAGTGTGACTGATCATCCTCTCAGACCAGTTACGGATCGTCGCCTTGGTGAGCCATTACCTCACCAACTAGCTAATCCGACCTAGGCTCATCTGATAGCGCAAGGCCCGAAGGTCCCCTGCTTTCTCCCGTAGGACGTATGCGGTATTAGCGTCCGTTTCCGAGCGTTATCCCCCACTACCAGGCAGATTCCTAGGCATTACTCACCCGTCCGCCGCTCTCAAGAGAAGCAAGCTTCTCTCTACCGCTCGACTTGCATGTGTTAGGCCTGCCGCCAGCGTTCAATCTGAGCCATGATCAAACTCTTCAGTTCAAACATCTTTGGGTTTTTAAGAAACCCTAAACTTGGCTCAGCAATCGTTGGTTACATCTTTGATTTCTCGCGGAGTAACTTGTGATGCTGATAATCTTGTTGACTATCAGTCTGACTCCACAAGCACCCACACGAATTGCTTGATTCAGTTGTTAAAGAGCGGTTGGTTAAGATCTTTCGTCTCAACCGAGGCGCGCATTCTACAGCGTCCTCTGTATCTGTCAAGCGGTTATTTTCAGAAGTTTTCAAAGTTTCCTTTGCAACTTCAACCACTTGCGCCTCCGATCTCTCGTTAGCGGGAGGCGAATTCTACAGCGTTACTCGCTGCTGTCAACACCTCTTTTTCTCCGCTTTCGACCGAGAAGATCGAACCGTCAAAAGAGCCAAACAACACCGCTCTCTCAACTCCTTCTGGGCTTCGATGACCTGAAGCAACTCGCTGTCGAAAACTGCGTAACTCGTTGCTTACCAAGGAGTTTTCCGTTTCGACTGCGCCGGAAGTGGGGCGAATTATAGACTTCTAGAATCTGCCGTCAACACCTATTTTCACATTTCTGTCATACGGGTCAAAAAAGCCCGAAAACACGAAGGCCGAGCCCCAAGGGGCTCGGCCTTCTTCCCTTCTACTTACAAGCTAGGGAATGCGAATTGCGATGCTTCATGGCTCGCACGCTGTGGCCAACGCTGAGTAATGGCCTTGCGACGGGTGTAGAAGCGCACGCCATCCGGGCCATACGCATGCAGATCGCCGAACAGCGAACGCTTCCAGCCGCCAAAGCTGTGATAAGCCACCGGCACCGGCAACGGCACGTTGACGCCAACCATGCCGACTTCGATCTCATCGCAGAACAACCGCGCCGCTTCCCCATCACGGGTAAAGATGCAGGTGCCGTTGCCATACTCGTGATCGTTGATCAGTTGCATCGCCTCTTCCAGGCTGTTCACCCGGACGACGCACAGCACTGGCCCAAAGATCTCTTCTTTATAGATACGCATCTCTGGCGTGACGTTATCGAACAAGCAACCGCCCAGGAAGAAACCTTCTTCATGACCGGCGACGCTCAGACCACGACCATCCACGACCAGGGTTGCACCGGAGGCAACGCCGTCTTCTACATAGCCACTGACTTTGTCACGAGCCTGACCGGTAACCAACGGCCCCATGTCCAGACCACAAGTGGTACCTGCGCCAATCTTCAATGCCTTGATCTGCGGAGTCAGCTTGGCCACCAACGCATCGGCCACCTGGTCGCCAACGCACACGGCTACCGAAATCGCCATGCAACGCTCGCCGCAGGAACCGTACGCCGCCCCCATCAGAGCGCTGACGGCGTTATCCAGATCTGCATCCGGCATCAGCACCGCGTGGTTCTTCGCGCCGCCCAGTGCCTGAACGCGTTTACCGCGCTTGGTGCCTTCGGCATAGATGTATTCGGCAATCGGCGTCGAGCCAACGAAACTCAATGCTTTGACTTCCGGCGCTTCGATCAGCGCGTCCACTGCAGCCTTGTCACCATGCACCACGCTCAACACGCCTTTCGGCAGACCGGCTTCGAGCAACAACTGAGCGATCAACAGCGTCGAGCTCGGATCACGCTCGGAAGGTTTGAGGATGAAGCAGTTGCCGCAGACGATCGCCAGCGGGTACATCCACAGCGGCACCATCGCCGGGAAGTTGAACGGAGTAATACCGGCGACCACGCCCAACGGCTGGAAGTCCGACCAGGCATCAATGTTCGGGCCGACGTTACGGCTGTACTCGCCCTTGAGGATTTCCGGTGCCGCGCAAGCGAACTCGACGTTCTCGATACCGCGCTTCAATTCACCGGCAGCATCTTCCAGCGTCTTGCCATGTTCTTCGCTGATCAGTTGGGCGATACGTGCTTCGTTCTGTTCCAGCAGTTGCTTGAAGCGAAACATTACCTGCGCACGTTTGGCCGGCGGAGTATTGCGCCAGGCCGGGAACGCAGCCTTGGCTGAGTCGATGGCTTTCTGGATGGTTTCGCGGCTGGCCAATGGCAGTTTGTGAATCGCCTGGCCAGTAGACGGGTTGAACACGTCGGCCGTGCGACCGTCTTCGGTCACCAGTTCGCCGTTGATCAAATGCGGGATAAGGCTCATGCGGGGCTCCAGAAAAGTTGTCCACAGGCGCCCGTCAACGGGCGCCTCTATATAGAAGGGGAAATCAGTCGATTTTGTTCAGCACTTCGCCGACCGCGTCGAACAGACGATCAAGGTCTTGCGGCTTGCTGTTGAAGGTTGGGCCGAACTGCAGGGTGTCGCCGCCGAAGCGCACGTAGAACCCGGCTTTCCACAGCGCCATGCCCGCTTCGAACGGACGCACGATGGCATCGCCGTCACGCGGCGCGATCTGGATAGCACCGGCCAGGCCGTAGTTACGAATGTCGATGATGTTTTTCGAGCCCTTAAGGCCGTGCAGTGCATTTTCGAAATGCGGTGCAACGTCGGCCACGCTCTGCACCAGGTTTTCCTTCTGCAGCAGGTCGAGTGCGGCAAGACCAGCGGCGCAAGCCACCGGGTGCGCGGAATAGGTGTAACCGTGCGGGAATTCCACCGCGTACTCAGGCGTCGCCTGGTTCATGAAGGTCTGGTAGATCTCGGAGCTGGCAATCACTGCGCCCATCGGGATCGCACCGTTGGTGACTTGCTTGGCTATGCACATCAGGTCCGGGGTCACGCCGAAGCTGTCAGCGCCGAACATCGAACCGGTACGGCCGAAGCCGGTGATCACTTCGTCGAACACCAGCAGGATGTTGTGCTGATCGCAGATCTCGCGCAGACGCTTGAGGTAGCCCTCAGGCGGAACCAGCACGCCAGCGGAACCAGCCATTGGCTCGACGAATACAGCGGCGATGTTCGAAGCGTCATGCAGCTCGATCAGTTTGAGCAACTCATCGGCCAGAGCGATACCGCCCTCTTTTGGCATGCCGCGCGAGTAAGCATTGCTCGCCAGCAAGGTGTGCGGCAGGTGATCGACGTCCATCATCGCCTGCCCGAAGATTTTGCGGTTGCCGTTGACGCCGCCGAGGCTGGTGCCGGCGATGTTCACACCATGGTAACCACGGGCGCGGCCGATCATTTTGGTTTTGGTCGCCTGGCCTTTCAGACGCCAGTAAGCGCGGACCATCTTCACCGCAGTGTCAGCGCACTCGGAACCCGAGTCGGTGAAGAACACGTGATTCAGATTGCCCGGCGTCAGGTCGGTGATTTTCTCCGCCAGTTGGAACGACAGCGGATGACCGTACTGGAAGCCCGGCGAGTAATCGAGCGTGCCCAGTTGCTTGGCAACCGCTTCCTGGATTTCCTTGCGGGTGTGCCCGGCGCCGCAGGTCCACAGACCGGACAGCGAATCGTAGACCTTGCGACCCTTGTCGTCCGTCAGCCAACTGCCTTCAGCCGCCACGATCAGTCGCGGATCGCGCTGGAAATTTCGGTTGGCGGTGTAGGGCATCCAGTGAGCATCGAGCTTGAGCTGGCTGGCCAGGGAGTTCGGGGCGTTTTCAGGCAAGTTCATGGGCAAAACCTCGCAAGGCAATAAGCGGCGTGGAGATGAAAAGCGTTCTTGCAGCTAAATTGCCACGGGGATAAAGTCGGTGAAATCCAACTTTTCTAACGTTCAGTCAGGCCAGGGCTAAACTATGAGCACTCGACGCCCCGATCCGCTGGCACAAGTCAGCGACTTTGATATCCGCTTGCTGCGGATTTTTCGCAGCGTGGTGGAATGCGGTGGTTTCTCGGCGGCGGAGTCGGTGCTCGGGATCGGCCGCTCGGCGATCAGCCAGCAGATGAGCGACCTGGAACAGCGCCTCGGCCTGCGCCTGTGCCAACGAGGCCGCGCCGGGTTTTCCCTGACCGAAGAAGGCCGCGAGGTGTATCAATCGGCATTGCAGCTATTGAGTGCGCTGGAAAGTTTCCGCACCGAGGTCAACGGTCTGCACCAACACCTGCGCGGCGAATTGACCATCGGCCTGACCGACAACCTGGTCACCCTGCCCCACATGCGTATCACTCATGCGTTGGCGCAATTGAAGGAGCGCGGGCCGGACGTGCAGATTCAGATCCGCATGATCGCGCCCAATGAAGTCGAGCAAGGCGTGCTCGACGGCCGCTTGCATGTCGGCGTGGTGCCGCAGGCAAGCGCCCTGTCGGGGCTGGAATATCAGCCGCTCTACAGTGAACGTTCGCTGCTGTATTGCGCGGTTGGTCATCCGTTGTTTTATGTCGACGACAAACAACTGGACGATGAGCGCCTCAACAGTCAGGACGCCATCGCCCCGACCTTCCGCTTGCCGGCCGAGATTCAGGCGCATTACCAGGCACTCAATTGCACCGCCAGTGCGTCAGACCGCGAAGGCATGGCGTTTCTGATTCTCACCGGGCGCTACATCGGTTACCTGCCGGACCACTACGCCAGCCTCTGGGTGCAACAAGGGCGCTTGCGTGCGCTGAAACCGACAGCACGGTTTTATGACTTGAGCCTTGCATCGGTGACACGCAAGGGACGTCGCCCGCATTTGGTGCTGGAAAGCTTTTTGGAAAGCCTGGCCGCAACACGCTGAATAAGGTGGAAACCTGTAGGAGCGAAGCTTGGTCCGGGCGGCGCTCCGACGAAGGCGTCGGCTCAATCAACATCAATGTTGAATGTTAAGACGCCTTCGCGAGCAAGCTTCGCTCCTACAGGGGTTTGTGGTGGTCAGGTTTTATCGTGTCGGGACTTGTCTGGAGCCTGTGGTTGCGCTATCAACGCATTGGTTGCACCCACCCACCTGTTCGGAAGTGCCTATGACCTTTGAAGTCCCCGCTCACGGCGGCAAACCTGCCAGCCGCATTCGTCAGAAGAACGAAGAGACCATCATCAAAGCCGCCGAAGACGAGTTCGCCCGTCACGGGTTCAAAGGCACGAGCATGAACACCATCGCCCTGAATGCCGGGTTGCCCAAGGCGAACCTGCATTACTACTTCACCAATAAGCTGGGGTTGTACGTGGCGGTGTTGAGCAACATCCTGCAGTTGTGGGACAGCACTTTCAACACCCTCACCGCCGAGGATGATCCGGCCGAAGCGCTGACGCGGTACATTCGCGCCAAGATGGAATTCTCCCGCCGCCAGCCGCAAGCCTCGCGAGTCTTCGCCATGGAAGTGATCAGCGGCGGTGAGTGCCTGACCGAATATTTCAACCAGGATTACCGCGCCTGGTTCCAGGGCCGGGCGGCGGTGTTTCAAGCGTGGATCGACGCTGGCAAAATGGACCAGGTCGACCCGGTCAACCTGATCTTTCTGTTGTGGGGCAGCACCCAGCATTACGCCGACTTTGCCACGCAGATTTGCCGGGTCAGCGGCCGCACCAAGCTGACCAAGCAAGACATGGAAGACGCCGGCGACAACCTGATCCGCATCATTCTCAAAGGCTGCGGCCTGACTCCAGCCATTTAAGACTCTTATGCCTTTTACCCTCAGCGACTTTTGCGAATACCGCGAAGAGATTCGCAAAAGCCGCTTCATCACCTTCGCCGCACCGATCAGCAGCCCTGCTGAAGCCCAGGCGTTCATCGAGCAACACAGCGATCTGAACGCCACGCACAATTGCTGGGCGTGGAAACTCGGCGCCCAATACCGCAGCACCGATGACGGAGAGCCTGGCGGCACCGCCGGGCGTCCGATTCTGGCGGCCATCGATGCACAGGATTGCGACCAGGTCGCGGTGCTGGTGATCCGCTGGTATGGCGGCATTCAACTCGGCACCGGCGGCCTCGCCCGAGCGTATGGCGGCGGCGCGAACAAGTGCCTGCAAGCGGCACCGAAAGTTGAGCTGATCAGCCGCGTACCGCTGAGTTGCGCCTGCGGGTTTGGCGAACTGACGCTGGTGAAACTGCGGGTGGCAGAACTTGGCGGGCTGGTCGTGGAGGAAACGTTCACGGCCAACGGTGTGGAGCTGAAATTGGCGATGGGCGAAGCGCAGATCGACCCCCTGCAAACGCAACTGGCCGATTTGAGTCGCGGGCGCATTCTGTTGCAGCGCTGAGCGCACCAACAACGCTCAACGCCCTTCCATCGATCCCGTGTATTTGCCCACATCTACTGTGCACCCGGCTGTGGATAACCTGAGCACATACCGCTGTAACCCTTCTGTCATGCGGCTTTGCGGGCATTGCTCACTTTTTGTTCAATACGCCTTCAAAAAGACTAAATCCACGTAAAAACAATCAGTTAGCGTGGTTTATCGCCTTTAGAAGAAAGCCGCTCAGTGCTTATGCCCGAGCTTTGCGCTTGCGCACAAATACTGTGGAGCAATCTGTGGATAACCCGTTCATGGCTGGCGCGACCCCATATCCGGCATGGCTTGCAAAGGGTTGCTCGTTTTTTGACCAAATCGGCCTGCGCAAAACCGGAGCCTGATCTACTGCTTCGCCCTTATGTGGTGCTGCGTCGGGATCGAAATGTGGCGAAGCGGCGCCCCCGATGCCTTGGCCGGCAAGCATTTTCAATTTTCCTGACTCAATGGCCAGGAAATTGCTTTATCCACAGGCACAACTCCATCGACCCGAGCCTGTCATGCCCAACCCCGTGCCGATCCCCGACCAAACGCCTCGCCTGCAACTGCGCAGAATCAGCAAACGCTACCCGGGTTGCCTGGCCAACGATGCCATCGACCTGAGTATTGCGCCCGGCGAAATCCATGCGCTGCTCGGCGAAAACGGCGCGGGCAAAAGTACGTTGATGAAGATTATCTACGGCGTCACCCACGCTGATTCTGGCGAGGTGATCTGGCAAGGCCAGCGCGTGACCATGCGCAACCCGGCTCAGGCTCGCGGTTTGGGAATCGGCATGGTGTTCCAGCACTTCTCGTTGTTCGAAACCCTCAGCGTTGCGCAGAACATTGCACTGGCGATGGGCGCGGCGGCCGGTACACCAAAACAACTTGAGCCCAAAATTCGCGAAGTGTCCCGGCGCTACGGCATGGCATTGGAACCGGAGCGACTGGTCCACAGCCTGTCGATTGGCGAACGGCAGCGGGTGGAAATCATTCGGTGCCTGATGCAGGACATCCGTCTGCTGATTCTCGATGAACCGACCTCGGTGCTGACCCCGCAAGAGGCCGACGAATTGTTCGTCACCCTGCGCCGACTCGCGGCCGAGGGCTGCAGCATCCTGTTTATCAGCCACAAGCTCGGTGAAGTGCGCGCGTTGTGCCACAGCGCCACGGTGCTGCGCGGCGGTCGCGTGGCCGGGCATTGCGTGCCGGCGCAGTGCTCGGATCAGCAACTGGCGAAGTTGATGGTCGGGGAAGCGGCCGATCTGATCACCGATTACCCGAAGGTCGTGGGCGGTGAGGCATTTTTGAACGTGAGCGCATTGTCGTGGCACAACCCCGATCCGTTTGGCTGCTCGCTGCAGGACATCGACCTGCACGTACGCCGTGGCGAAATCGTCGGCATCGCCGGAGTGGCAGGCAATGGCCAGGATGAGCTGCTGGCGCTGCTCAGTGGCGAACAACGCCTGCACCGCAATGACGGTGCAACCCTGCGTTTTGGCGGGCAAGCGGTGGCTCATTTGCCGCCGGATGCCCGCCGAAAACTCGGCTTGGCCTTCGTCCCTGCCGAACGGTTGGGGCACGGTGCGGTGCCGGAATTGAGCCTGGCCGACAACGCCCTGCTCAGCGCCTTTCAACAAGGCCTGGTGCGCAACGGGCTGGTTCGGCGGACCAAGGTCAAAGCACTGGCCGAAGAAATCATCCGCCGCTTCGGCGTCAAGACACCCGATGCGCAAACGCCGGCACGCAGTCTGTCCGGTGGCAACTTGCAGAAATTCATCCTCGGCCGGGAGATTCTTCAGCAACCGAAACTGCTGGTGGCCGCGCACCCGACCTGGGGCGTGGACGTCGGCGCCGCCGCAACCATTCACCGCGCGCTGATCGCCTTGCGCGATGCCGGCGCAGCGATCCTGGTGATCTCCGAAGACCTCGATGAACTGTTCCAGATCAGCGACCGCCTCGGCGCCTTGTGCAGCGGACGCTTGTCGCCGCTCAGGGCGACCGTCGACACCCGCCTGATCGACGTCGGCGGCTGGATGGCCGGCCAGTTCGACGCCCCTCACTCACTTGCGCCCGCAACGGTTTAACGGAGTTTCACATGCTGCTTTCCCTCGAACCCCGTGGCCAGCAATCGCGCCTGATGCTGTGGTGCTCGCCGTTATTGGCGGCGGCCCTGACATTGGCCTGCGGCTCGCTGCTGTTTATCGCGTTGGGCCATGACCCGTTGCTGACCTTGCACACCTTGCTGATCGCCCCGGTCAGCGACTTGTATGGCGTCTCCGAATTGTTGGTCAAGGCGCTGCCGATTCTGCTCTGCGCCTTGGGTCTGGCCGTGGCGTATCAGGCACGGATCTGGAACATTGGCGCCGAAGGCCAGTTGCTGCTCGGCGCGCTGGCCGGCAGTGCGTTGGCGGTGAACATTATCGGTCTGCAAAGTCGCTGGGCATTGGTGATGATCCTGCTCGTCGGCACGCTGGCCGGCGCGGCGTGGGCCGGGCTGACGGCGTGGCTGCGCACGCGCTTCAATGCCAACGAAATCCTCACCAGCATCATGCTCAATTACATCGCCCTGAACCTGTTGTTGTTCTGCGTACACGGGCCACTGAAGGATCCGGCCGGGTTCAACTTTCCGGAGTCGGCGATGTTTGGCGATGCCAGCCGTTTGCCGTTGTTGATGGAGGACGGTCGAGTGCATGCCGGCGTTTATTTTGCCCTGCTCGCGTTGGTGGCGGTGTGGGTGTTGTTGCAGAAAAGCTTTGTCGGGTTCCAGATCAAAGTGCTCGGGCTGGACAAGCGTGCGGCGGGTTTTGTCGGGTTTCGCGAGAAACGGCTGATCTGGCTGGCGCTGTTGGTCAGCGGCGGATTGGCAGGGCTGGCCGGCGTGTGTGAAGTCACCGGGCCGATTGGTCAGTTGGTGCCGCAAGTCTCGCCCGGCTATGGCTACGCCGCGATCACCGTGGCATTTCTCGGGCGGCTCAATCCGGTCGGCATTCTGTTTTCCAGCCTGTTGATGGCATTGCTGTACATCGGTGGCGAGAACGCGCAGATGAGCATGAATCTGCCGCAAGCGATCACGCAATTGTTCCAGGGCATGATGCTGTTTTTCCTGCTGGCCAGTGACGTGCTGATTCTCTACCGACCGCGTTTGCATTTGCGCTGGACGCGTCGCGCATCAGCCACCGTCGTACAAGCAGGAGCGCTGTGATGGATATCGATCTGTTGAGCAATATTTTCTACGCCATGGTGCGCTGCGGCACGCCGTTGCTGTTGGTGGCGCTGGGTGAGTTGATTTGTGAGAAAAGCGGCGTCCTCAACCTCGGCCAGGAAGGCATGATGCTGTTTGGCGCGGTGATCGGTTTTATCGTCGCGCTGAACAGCGGCAACCTGTGGCTTGGCGTGTTGCTGGCGATGCTCGCCGGAATGTTGCTGTCGTCGCTGTTTGCGTTGGTGGCGCTGGTGTTCAACGCCAATCAGGTGGCCACCGGGTTGGCGCTGACGATCTTTGGTGTGGGCCTGTCGACCTTTGTCGGTGCGGCGTGGGTCGGTAAACCGCTGGCGGGTTTTGAGCCGGTGGCGATCCCTTTACTCAGCGAAATCCCGCTGATCGGGCGGATGCTGTTTGCACAGGATCTGCTGGTGTATCTGTCGTTCGCGTTGTTTGCGCTGGTGGCGTGGGTGATTGTGAAAAGTCGTGTCGGGCTGATCATTCAGGCCGTCGGCGAAAACCCGGATGCGGCCAGTGCGATGGGCTTGCCGGTGTTGGGCGTACGGACGCTGGCGGTGCTGTTCGGCGGCGCGATGGCGGGGTTGGCCGGGGCGTATCTGTCGCTGGCCTACACGCCGATGTGGGCGGAGAACATGAGCGCCGGTCGCGGCTGGATTGCCCTGGCGCTGGTGGTGTTTGCCAGTTGGCGGGTGTGGCGATTGCTGCTGGGGGCGTATCTGTTCGGGCTCGCCAGCATCCTGCACCTGGTGGCGCAGGGGTTGGGGCTGGCGATTCCATCGAGTCTGCTGGCGATGCTGCCGTATGTCGCGACAATTGTGGTGTTGGTGCTGCTGTCGCGGGATGCCGTGCGCACACGGTTGTATGCGCCGGTGTCGTTGGGGCAGCCTTGGCAGGGTGGGCATTAGGGGTTGTCTGCTCCGGCCCCTTCGCGGGCAAGCCTCGCTCCTACGGGTGTTATGCAAATCCTGTAGGAGCGTGGCTTGCCCGCGAAGGCGTCCGCACTGGCAACACCTGAGCCACGCCCCACGCCAATTCAAAAACCAGAAAAATCACCAACAGCGAACTGGCGCCATGGAGCAAGGCATAGAGCTGCCAAGTGGAGAACAGGAATCTGCCAACGGCGTCATACCGGCCATAAACCTGCTGCGGATCACGAATCCGCAGCACCGACCACACGCACACGATCGAGCCCAACAGGTTCGCCATCAACATGTGCATCGGCTCGAACGCCGGCAGTTCGCCGGGCAAATTCAAAGCCTGACTCAAACCCGCCAACAACCCATGCAACGCAGTAAAACTCCACGGCGTGACGAACGCCGCCGTCACGATCAAGTCATACCAGGCGCTGCCCCGCACCACGCGGCGATATTGCGTTGAAGTCCACATCGGCACTGCTCCATAAATTCAGGGAGCAACAAGCCTAAAGCCTGGAGTATGCTCCAGGGTCAAGCCCTCTCGAGACATCAACATGCGCATCGGTGAATTAGCCCAAGCCAGCGCCGTCAGCCGCGACACGCTGCGCTTCTACGAGCAGCGCGGATTGATCGCGGCGCAACGTAGCGCCAACGGTTATCGCGAATATCCGGATGACATGGTGCAACTGGTGCTCTACATCAAGACCGCTCAACGGCTGGGCTTTACCCTCGGCGAGATCGGCAACAGCGTCGCCGCGTTGTGGCGGTCGCCCGATCCGGACAGCGCCGTCACGCAATTGCTGCAAGACAAACTCAAACTGATCGAAACCCGAATGGACGAACTCGGCGCGTTGCGCAACGAGCTGCAACAACGGCTCGGGCAACGTTGTCCATTAAATCCGTGATCCTCATTCATCAAGGAAGCCACTCATGTCCAAGGCAAAAACCGCACTCATCATCGGCGCCTCCCGGGGCCTGGGCCTCGGTCTGGTGAAAACCCTGCTGGCCGACGGCTGGCAAGTCACCGCCACCGTGCGCAACCCGCAGAACGCCGACGCCTTGCAGGCGCTGGGCAAGGTGCGGATCGAAAAACTCGACATGGATGATCAGCAGGCCGTCATCGCCCTGAGTCAGCAGCTCAAGGGTGAAGTGTTTGATCTGTTGTTCGTGAATGCCGGCGTAAAAGGCCCTGACGTGCAGACGCCGGGCGGTGCGACGCTGGCTGAAGTCGGTCAGTTGTTCTTCACCAATGCGGTGGCGCCGATCAACCTGGCACAACGTTTTGTCGGGCAGATTCGCCCGGACAGCGGCGTGCTGGCGTTCATGAGTTCGGTGCTCGGCAGCGTGACCATGCCGGACGCGCCGGAACTGGCGTTGTACAAGGCGAGCAAGGCGGCATTGAACTCGATGACCAACAGCTTTGTGACGCAATTGGGCGATCAGAAACTGACGGTGCTGTCGCTGCATCCGGGCTGGGTGAAAACCGACATGGGCGGTGAAGGCGCTGACATCGACGTGGAAACCAGTGTGCGTGGGTTGGTGGATCAGGTGAATGCTTACACCGGCAAGGGCGGGCACCACTTCGTGAACTACAGGGGTGAAAACATTCCCTGGTAAACGCCGTCAATCCACTGTGGGAGCGAGCCTGCTCGCGATGGAGTGTCAGTCGACGCCGATGCAGCTGACCCACCATCGCGAGCAGGCTCGCTCCCACAGGTACGCGTTCCACACGAGGTTCAGTCGTCCGGCCGGACTTGCCTGCAACTGGGTTTTGTTTGACACTGCGCACCTCGTCCTCGCGGCGACCCTGGATCAGCAGACAGGGTAATCACTGAGCTGGCTAACCTGAACCCAACTTTCAGAGGAGCCGGCCAACATGCCTGCGACCCGTACCTGGTTAAAAAATCCCCTCGCGATCTTCACTGCCAATGGCCTCGATGCCCGTGGCGGCCTGGTTGTGCAAGACGGCTTGATCGTCGAAGTGCTCGCCGCCGGCCAGCAACCGTCCGCCCCCTGTGGACAAGTATTCGATGCTCGCGAGCATGTGATCCTGCCGGGGCTGATCAACACCCATCACCACTTCTATCAAACCCTGACCCGCGCCTGGGCGCCGGTGGTCAATCAACCGTTGTTCCCTTGGCTGAAAACCCTGTACCCGGTCTGGGCACGCCTCACCCCTGAAAAACTCGCCCTTGCCACGAAAGTCGCGCTGGCCGAGTTGCTGCTGTCCGGCTGCACCACCGCAGCCGATCACCATTACCTGTTCCCGAAAGGCCTGGAAAACGCCATAGACGTGCAAGTCGAAAGCGTCCGCGACCTTGGCATGCGCGCCATGCTGACGCGCGGTTCCATGAGTCTGGGCGAGAAGGACGGCGGCCTGCCGCCGCAGCAGACCGTGCAGGAAGGCGAAGTGATCCTCGACGACAGTCAGCGCCTGATCGCCGAGTACCACGAGCGTGGTGATGGCGCGCAAATCCAGATCGCCCTGGCGCCGTGCTCACCGTTTTCGGTGACACCGGAGATCATGTCTGCCAGCGCCGAACTGGCAAACAAACTCGACGTGCGCCTGCACACGCACCTGGCGGAAACCCTCGACGAAGAAGACTTCTGCCTGCAACGCTTCGGCCTGCGCACCGTGGATTATCTGGACAGCGTCGGCTGGCTCGGCCCGCGCACGTGGCTGGCGCATGGCATCCACTTCAACCCGGATGAAATCGCCCGCCTCGGCGCGGCCGGCACTGGCATTTGCCATTGCCCGAGCTCGAACATGCGCCTCGCGTCCGGCATCTGCCCGACGCTGGAGCTGACCGCCGCCGGCGCGTTGCTGGGCCTCGGCGTGGATGGCTCGGCGTCCAACGATGCGTCGAACATGATGCTCGAAACCCGTCAGGCGCTGTACATCCAGCGGCTGCGTTATGGCGCCGAGAAGATCACGCCGGAATTGGTATTGGGGTGGGCGACCAAGGGTTCGGCGAGTTTGCTCGGGCGCACCGATATCGGTGAACTGGCGGTGGGCAAGCAGGCGGACCTGGCGTTGTTCAAGCTGGATGAGCTGCGGTTTTCCGGTAGCCATGACCCGGTTTCGGCATTGCTGTTGTGTGGGGCTGATCGGGCGGACCGGGTGATGGTGGGAGGCAAGTGGCGAGTGATCGACGGGCAGGTTGAGGGGCTGGATCTCAAAGGCTTGATCGCCGATCACAGCCAGGCGGCCCGGCAGTTGATCGCTGGCGTCTGATCGGACGTCTTAGCGCACCAGTGGATGGCAACCTTGCATGGCCATGCACTTTATTGGCCTTGTGGGCCTCTTCGCGGGCAAGCCTCGCTCCTACAAAAGCAACGCCGACCTGTAGGAGCGAGGCTCGCCCGCGAAGGCCATCGCACGGCTTCGGATATTTGTTGTCCTGTTGGTCAGTAATTTGCATTACCCCCTCCAACCTCAAAACAAAATGGAGTGGGAATTCATGCATAAACGTCCGTTGAAGAAGCTGCTGTGCGCCGTCGCTGCAACCCTCGGTCTGAGCGCCAGCCTGACCGTCAGCGCCGCTGACCCGCTGAAAGTCGGCTTCGTCTACATCGGCCCGATCGGTGATCATGGCTGGACGTATCAGCATGAACAGGGACGCAAGGCGCTGGCCGAAAAATTCGGCTCGCAGATCACCACCCAGTACGTGGAAAACGTCGCCGAAGGCGCCGACGCCGAGCGGGTGATCCGCAACATGGCCAAGGACAACTACGACCTGATCTTCACCACCTCCTTCGGCTACATGAACCCGACCCTGAAAGTCGCGAAACAGTTTCCCAAGGTGACCTTCGAACACGCCACCGGCTACAAGCAGGACAAGAACCTCGGCACCTACCTGGCGCGCACCTATGAAGGTCGCTACGTCGGCGGCTTCCTCGCGGCGAAAATGACCAAGACCAAAAAGATCGGCTACGTCGCCTCGTTCCCGATTCCGGAAGTGATCCGCGACATCAACGCCATTCAACTGGCCCTGAACAAATACAACCCCGGTACCGAGATCAAAGTGGTGTGGGTCAATTCCTGGTTCGACCCGGGCAAGGAAGCCGACGCCGCCAACGCGTTGATCGATCAAGGCGTGGATGTGGTGTTCCAGCACACCGACAGCCCGGCGCCGATCCAGGCCGCCGAGCGTCGCGGGGTGTATGCCGTGGGCTACGCTTCGGACATGGCGCACTTCGGGCCGAAAGCGGTGTTGACCTCGATCGTCAACGACTGGGCTCCGCACTACATTCAGGCGACCCAAAGCGTGATCGACCATGTGTGGAAGTCGCAGGATTACTGGGGCGGTTTGAAGGAAGGCACGGTTGAACTGCCGATCAGCGACCTGGTGCCGGCGCCGGTGAAAGCCGAGGCCGAACAGATCATCGCGGACATCAAGAGCGGTGCGTTGCATCCGTTTACCGGGCCGATCAAGGATCAGGCGGGCGTGGAGAAAATTGCGGCGGGCGCGACGGCGAGCAACGCGGAACTGGCCTCGATGAATTACTACGTTGAAGGCATGAAGGTCGAGATACCGAAGTAACCCTCAAGCCCGCCCCCCCCCCTGTAGGAGCCGGCTTGCCGGCGATGAGGCCATAAAATTCAACATCAATGTTGAACAGGACGCCGCCATCGCTGGCAAGCCAGCTCCTACAAAAGCTCATTCCATCTCAGGAACGCAGTATGAACAGCCTCCCCATCATCGACATCGCCCCGCTCTACAGCGATGACCAGACCGCCTGGCAATCCGTCGCCACACGCATCGACCGCGCCTGCCGCGAGTGGGGCTTTTTCTACATCAAGGGTCACCCGATCAGTGCCGCACGCATCGACGCCGTGCTTGATCACGCCCGACGCTTCTTCGCCCTGCCCGCCGCCGAAAAGCTCAGCATCGACATCACCCAGACCCGACACCATCGCGGCTATGGCGCCATCGCCACCGAACAGCTCGACCCGAGCAAGCCCAGTGACCTGAAAGAAACCTTCGACATGGGCCTGCACCTGCCGGCCGATCACCCGCAAGTGCTGGCAGAAAAACCGCTGCGCGGCCCCAACCGTCATCCCTCGATGCCCGGTTGGGAAGCGCTGATGGAGCAACACTACGTCGACATGCAGGCGCTGGCTCAAACCCTGTTGCGCGCGATGACGATGGCGCTGAACATCGACCGCGACTTCTTTGACACGCGCTTCCATGAACCGGTCAGCGTGCTGCGGATGATCCACTACCCGCCGCGCCACACCGCCAGCTCCGCAGATCAGCAAGGCGCCGGCGCCCACACCGATTACGGCTGCATCACCCTGCTGTATCAGGACGCGGCCGGTGGCCTGCAAGTGCGTAACGTGCAAGGCGACTGGATCGACGCGCCGCCCATCGAAGGCACTTTCGTGGTCAACCTCGGCGACATGATGGCGCGCTGGAGCAACGACCGTTATCTGTCGACGCCGCACCGGGTGATCAGCCCGCTGGGTGTGGACCGTTACTCGATGCCGTTCTTCGCCGAGCCGCACCCCGACACGCGCATTGAATGCCTGCCCGGTTGTCAGGATGCCCTTCACCCGGCGAAATACCCGGCCACCACCTGCGCCGAATTCCTGCTCTCACGCTTCGCCGACACCTATGCTTATCGGCGAGAGCAAGAGGCGGGGTAATGAACCTCTTGGTCAGGTTTTACCAATTGTTGCAGTCAGCACCTGTAGAATGCCGGCATTGCACCTGATGAGATTTCTACAATGTACGATTGGCTGAACGCCCTGCCCAAGGCAGAACTGCACTTGCACCTGGAGGGTTCGCTGGAGCCCGAGTTGCTGTTCGCCCTGGCCGAACGCAACAAGATCGCCCTGCCGTGGAGCGATGTCGAAACCCTGCGCAAGGCGTACGCCTTCAACAACCTGCAAGAGTTTCTCGACCTGTATTACCAGGGCGCCGACGTGCTGCGCACTTCGCAGGATTTCTACGACCTGACCTGGGCGTACCTGTTGCGTTGCAAGGCGCAGAACGTGATTCACACCGAACCGTTCTTCGACCCGCAGACCCACACCGACCGTGGCATCCCGTTCGAAGTGGTGCTCAACGGCATCGCCGCCGCACTGAAGGATGGCGAGCAGCAACTGGGCATCACCAGCGGTTTGATCCTGAGCTTCCTGCGTCACTTGAGCGAAGAACAAGCGCAGAAAACCCTCGATCAGGCGCTGCCGTTCCGCGATGCGTTTGTGGCCGTCGGCCTGGACAGTTCGGAAATGGGTCACCCGCCGAGCAAGTTCCAGCGCGTGTTTGATCGCGCCCGCCACGAAGGCTTCCTGACCGTCGCCCACGCCGGTGAAGAAGGCCCGCCCGAGTACATCTGGGAAGCCCTCGACCTGTTGAAAATCCAGCGCATCGACCATGGCGTGCGCGCCATCGAAGACGAGCGCCTGATGCAGCGGATCATCGACGAGCAGATCCCGTTGACCGTGTGTCCGTTGTCGAACACCAAGCTCTGCGTGTTCGATCACATGTCCCAGCACAACATTCTCGACATGCTTGAGCGCGGCGTGAAAGTCACGGTGAATTCGGACGACCCGGCGTACTTCGGCGGGTATGTGACCGAGAACTTCCATGCGCTGTACACCGATCTGGGCATGACCCAGGATCAGGCCAAACGCCTGGCGCAAAACAGCCTGGATGCGCGGTTGGTCAAACCCTAAGCCACACCGAAAAACCCTGTAGGAGCTGGCTTGCCAGCGATGACGGACTCACATTCAGCATTGATGTTGAATGTGAAGGCCTCATCGCTGGCAAGCCAGCTCCTACAGGGTCCACGTTTCGTCGACTACAACGCCATTTCCAGCTCGGTTTCCTTGGCGAAGCGATGGATTTCACGCTGCCCCGTCGCGGTGACGTGCAAGGCTCGCGAATCGTTCGGCAAACTCAGCCAGCCGGACTGCATGAACAATTGCAGCAACGCCGCGCCGAGTGAACCGCCCATGTGCGGACGTCTTTCGCTCCAGTCGGGGCAAGCGCAAGCGGCTCGACGGGTGCTGTGCGCCAGCGCCTGGACGTACACACCGCGCTTGGCCAATTGCGTGGCGCCCTTGTGGGTGATCGACACCCGCTGCTCGAACTGTTCGATCCAGCCCGTATCCAGCAAACGCTGGTAAAGATCGGCGGCCAAAGTGCCCCCCAAATGATCGTCGCAGAGTCGTGCGCGCAACAGCGACGAAGGTGCCGCCTGAGGTTTGGAGAGAGGTGCGGCGCGTTTGAAAACGTCCGGCATGCCCCGGGGCGTACTGGCAATCGTCGCACTGGCCAGTGCTTCTATCGCAGCGCCGACTTCGGGCGCGGCCAGGCGGAAAAACCGCTTGCGGCCACGGGTTTCGACTTTCAACAGACCTCCGGCGGACAAACGCCCCAGGTGTGCACTGGCCGAAGACGGTGACAGGCCGGCCAGCAAGGCCAACTCTTCGGTTTGTCGCGCAGAGCCGTCCATCAAGGCCCACATCATTGCGCTGCGCTTTGGGTCAGCCAGCAACGTGGCGATCTGGCTGATGCAAGGTGCATGTTCCATGTATTCACTCCCTGTTGAATCGTTTCGTCTACTGCTCAGAGACATCTTGACCAGTAATGTGTCGTCGGCCAAGACGCGGAAACCGCGACAACCCGGGCAAAGCCACCCACTCACACAAGCCATTGCCTTGAGGGTTTTGCAAAGGCTCGTCGATCGACTGCGGGCCTGGCCGACTCGAACGCGGACTCGCCAAGGCGAGATCGACCGTGCGTACCTGAGGCGAGCGCTAGTATATGCGTGTTAACCGTCGGTTCCTGCCCTCTGAAAACCCTTGGTGGTGATAGTTCCTGAGTGAAATTTCGCTTTTTACCTGCGACTAATGATCGGTGACCGCCAATACCGGAAATTGACTACTTAAACCGGCGCATCGGCTGGCGAGCATTTCCCGCAAAAGGTTCACCGGCTTACTCAATTGTGCGCGATGGGCGCACAGCAAATTCAGCGGTGCGCGCTCACAGATCAGCTCCGGCATCAGCACTTTCAAGCGACCGGCCAACACATCGGCGGCAACATCCAGCCAGGATTTGTAGGCGATCCCGGCGCCCGCCACGGCCCACAGGCGCACCACATCGGCATCATCACTGAAACGGTCACCGCTGACGGTCAGGCTGACTTCGCGTTTGCCATCGTGAAAACTCCAGTGATCGTGAACCCGGCTGCCAAGCATGAACAGCAGGCAATTGTGCTGCGCCAGTTGCTCCAGTTGCCGCGGCTCGCCGTGTCGGGCCAGATAGCTCGGCGCGGCACACAGCACGCGGCGGTTGTTCGGTGCGATGGGCAGCGCCACCAGGCTTGAGTCTTCCGGCTCGCCGTAGCGCAGAGCGATGTCCACCGGCTGGCGGAACAGGTCGGCGATGCGGTCGCCCAGCAGCAGGCGCACCGTGAGCTTCGGATGCTCGCGCTGGAACTCGTCCAGCCACGGCAGCAACAGGTTGCGACCGAAATCCGACGGTGCCGACAGCTGCAACACTCCGCTGACCTGGTCCTGACCGCTGGCCAGCAAGCGGCGACCCTCATCGAGGTTGCTCAGGGCCGCCCGGGCGTATTCGAGAAACCCCTCGCCCTCGGCGGTCAGGCGCAGGCTGCGGGTGGAGCGGGCGAGCAACCGCGCACCGAGTTGCTGTTCGATGCGCTTCAACGCCGCACTGGCCACCGCCGCCGACATGTCCATCCCTCGCGCCGCCGCCGACAGACTGCCCAGGTCCGCCGCCCGGACAAACAACTGCAAGTCATCGAAACGCAACATTTCCAGCCTCGATTATCAAAAAAATATTGAAAGAGACTGCTCTTTTAGCGGGTTTTATCTTGCAGAGAAATAGCCAATCATCTGCCCCATCGAAATCACCCCGTTATCGGAGTCGAACATGTCCCAGCCGTTTACCGCCATCGCCACCCTGATCGCCAAAGCCGGTCAGCAAGACGCACTCGAACAGCACCTGCGTGCACTGCTGGAACCGACCCGTGCCGAAGCCGGTTGCAGTCAATACGACCTGCATCAGGACCTGGCCAATCCGCAGGCCTTCTACATGATCGAGCAGTGGAGCAGCGACGAAGCGCTGCAAGCCCATGACGCCAGTGCACACATCCAGCATTTTCGTGCCACGGCCGGCGACCTGATCGAGCACTTCGATCTCAAACGCCTGCGCGTCGTGGCCTGATTCTCTTAAATACTTTTGCGGAGCCCCTCATGAAAGCCATTGCCTACTACGCCTCGTTGCCGATCAGCGACGCCAACTCCCTGCAAGACATCGAACTGCCAGCGCCGGTTGCCGGCCCGCGCGACCTGTTGGTGGAAGTCAAAGCCATCTCGGTCAACCCGGTGGACACCAAAGTCCGCCAGAACGTGCAGCCTGAAGGTGGCGCGGCCAAAGTGCTGGGCTGGGACGTGGCCGGTGTGGTCAAGTCGGTCGGCAGTGAAGTGACGTTGTTCAAGGCCGGCGACAAGGTGTTCTACGCTGGCTCCATCGCCCGCGCCGGCGGGAATAGCGAGCTGCACGTGGTGGACGAGCGGATCGTCGGCCACATGCCGAAAACCCTCGGTTTCGCCGAAGCCGCCGCGCTGCCGTTGACCGCGATCACCGCGTGGGAGTTGTTGTTCGAACGCCTGCAAGTGCGCGAAGGCAACACCGATGAAGGCCAGAGTTTGCTGATCGTCGGTGCGGCCGGCGGTGTCGGTTCAATCCTTACGCAACTGGCCAGCCAGCTCACCGGGCTGAAGGTCATCGGCACCGCGTCCCGTGCGCAAACCCAAAGTTGGGTGCGTGAGCTGGGCGCCGATCTGGTGATCGATCACAGCCAACCGCTGAGCGAAGAGCTCAAACGTGCAGGCGTAAACTCGGTGACCCACGTCGCCAGCCTGACCCAGACCGATCAGCATCTGGATCAATTGGTCGAGGCGTTGGCGCCGCAGGGCAAACTGGCGCTGATCGATGACCCGAAGGCGCTGGACGTGACCAAGCTCAAGCGCAAGAGCCTGTCGCTGCATTGGGAGTTCATGTACACCCGCTCGCTGTTCGAAACCGCGGACATGATCGAGCAACACAAACTGCTCAACCGCGTGGCAGCGCTGATCGATGCCGGGACGTTGAAAACCACGGTGGGCGAGCACTTCGGAACGATCAACGCGGCGAATTTGCGACGTGCGCATGAGCTGCTGGAGAGCGGCAAATCCAAGGGCAAGATTGTCCTCGAAGGCTTCTGAAACAGATTGATACAAGTGTCGTCCGAATGGACGACACCGTCAGTCCGAAGGTTGACCGCTGTCATCATTGTGGTCGTATTCGGGTCTACAATCGTGTCCTCTGCGATGCAATCTTTTAACCGAGGAGGTCAGCAATGAAGATCCTGATAAAAGAATTGGCAAAATCCCAGTGGCAGGTCCGCCTGGACCAACACGCGGTGACGTTCCGTAGCGAAGCCGAAGCGCGCGAGTTCACCCGAACCCTCGAAGCACGATTGCACGCCCCTCATCAGATTCCCGTCCAGCAGCAACGCGCTGCCGGCTGAGACCTTCCTCACACCTGGGCTTTCACCAATGCCCGGGCATTTTGCAGACGCCGGGTGAGCATCGCTATGCTCACCACCAGAACTCCGCACAGGCTGATGACCATGGCCATCGGCATGGCGCTGCCGTCGTACAAAATACCCACGAGCGACGCGGCTCCGGCGGCGACGCTGAATTGCAGGCAACCGAGCATTGCCGACGCACTGCCGGCGCGCGCGCCCTGCCCGTTCATGGCGCAAGCCGAGGCGTTGGGCAGGATGCAACCGAGGCTGGCGATGCAGATAAACAGCGGAATCAGCAGCGGCCACAATTGCTCGGTGTGCAGCGAACTGACCGCGAGCAGCGTCAGGCCCGCCGCGAGGTAGATCCATACGGTGCGCGCCAGCAGGAACGCCGGGCCACGCTTGGCCAGCAACCGCGCGTTGACCTGTGCCACCAGAATGAACCCCGCCGCATTGGTGCCGAACAACCAGCCGAAGTGCTCGGCCGGTACGCCGTAGAGTTTGATAAAGACGAACGGCGAACCGGCGATGTAGGCAAACATCCCGGCGATGGCGATGCCACCGGTCAGGGCGTGACCGAGGTACACCGGGTCCGACAACAGCCGACCGTACTGACGTAGCGCTCCCGACAAGGGCTGACGTGGCATATTCGCCGGCATGCTTTCCGGCAAGCCGAGCGCCACGGCCAGCCCGGCCAATGCACTGAAACCGGTCAGCACCAGGAAGATCGACTGCCAGCCCGTGGTGTTGACCAGCAACCCGCCAAGCATCGGCGCGAGAATCGGTGCCAGGCCCATGACCAGCATCAGTTGTGAAAAGACTTTCGCCGAGCCCACCGCATCGCATTTGTCACTGACGATCGCCCTTGAAATCACCATCCCCGCACAACCGCCCAGCGCCTGGACGAACCGCGCACCGAGCAGCCATTCCAGGTTCGGCGCATAGGCGCACGCCAGGGACGCGACGGTGAACAGACCGACACCCGTCAGCAACGGAATGCGCCGACCAAAACGATCCGCCACCGGGCCGTACATCAGCTGACCGATGGACAATCCGAGGAAATACGCCGCCAGCGTCAGTTGAACGTGCTGTTCATCGGTGCCGAA